>JACJNX010000099.1 GCA_014695255.1 Cyanobacteria bacterium FACHB-63 | reverse complement strand
GTTGCGTTCGATAATCCCGCACTTGTTTGAGATGCTCAATCAAGCTCATCGTCAGTTACAACACAAACTGCAGCTGGATTCTAGTTTTTCTACTGTCAATAAAACAGCCCTGCTGTAAGAACGTACTGAAGCTTGTCGCCACGCATCACCGGGATGCGAACTGGGAAGCCAAGAAGGTTGCGTTTAAGCTTTGAAGGGCTAAGATTACCGATGGTTGGCTGGCGAGTTGCGACAACGCGCTGTAGGCTTGCTGGCTCTCCTGCTCTAGGCAAGGGCAGACCAAAGGGTTGGGTTGTATTAACAACTTGTTGCCCGTCGGGTGATAAGAGAATCACAGTGATCCAACTCGGTTGGGTGGGCACCACTCGCTTTGCCTCACTATGAAAAGCTTCAAGGTTATCCTGGTTAAGCTGTTCTGATGATGCCAAGGCTTGAAGTGTCCGAGTGGTGCTTGAAAGTTCTCGCTCTACCGTCGAGGCTAAGTTACGAGCTGCGAGAAGTGCACGCCGTTCTGATGCTGATTGTGCCTCACTAGACAGTCTATAGGCGACTACAACGGCAAACATCACAACGGGAAGCAAAGTTCCTGCGACCAGGATGACAAGATACCACCTTAGCGAAAGCGTTGAACGACTGAAGGATGTTGAATCAGGAGGTTCCTTTGCTGCAATGATGCGCTTAATCAGCGTATTTAAGAATCCAAGGCGGACCGATTTTTCTTCTGGCATCAATTGTCAGCTGTGGGTGATAGTGTGAGACAAGGCGGCTACTGCCCCCCCTAGAGAAATGCTCATCATCACTCCCCAAATCTTGTCGGTGCAATCCGCTTAGTCCAGCAAGACCTCACACTTCTCCGTTCGAGTATGACGGTGACTCGGTTATACTAACGAATTACTTTTTTCTTTTGTATAAGTCTTTTAATTAAATACGTGACATGGAGCTGAGGGAAGCCGTCACAGCGAGATGCACAAGACTTCTGATTCCGTCAGCCTAGATGCAATGGTAGTGGTCTAGACCTGGGGAGCCCCTTCGCTATAGTATCCGCTACTACTGGGTTTCGCCAACTTGATCCCTAGGTCTAGCGCATCACCAGTTCATCAACGAACTCTTTGGAGTAATTGCCTAAAACAATACGAATGAGATCGATTCGTTTGTCACTTTGAAATCTTTGAGACAGAACCCTGATTGTTTCATTGAACAAGCTCTCGTTTCTTCGATCGCTTGTTATTTCAAAGTAATCATGAATATGACATTGGATAGACGGTTGAGCTTACAGCAATTCTTAGCATGAAAGTCTGTTATCAGATACTCGATTAATCCCTGTGCTGGTGAAAATTTCTGACAGTGCGATCGATGCTGACTCTACGAAACAAACTGCAATACTAAAACACTTCAAACCATGAACGACCAATCAATGGCAAACCAAGGCGCAACTCCCAACCAAGCAGCACTGGAAGCGCAACAAACGATCTCAGGACAGACTCACGCTGCAGGTGGAAGTGCATTACTCGATGCAAACGCCCAAGTCGATCCCCAACTCGATGATTCAAGCAACGAACCCGTAGCAAGCAACTTGTCTGGCGATCAAGAAACCGATGATCCGACAGAAGCGAAACAATTTACGACAACAGGAAATTATCCAGTCGATCTGACGCAGCTTGATGACGAAGGCAACTTGTCTCTTACAACGGATGCTCCCAGCGCAGAATAACGGTAATTGAAATTATGCCGCGAATCAACTCTAAACTTCTGAAGCAATCAAGTCCAGCCGCAGCAGGACGATTACGCGCTCGTCCGATACAGCCGAAGGGATCTAGCTCTCCTGGGCTGCATCCGCTCAAATTAGCAGGTAAGCGAGATGGGTTACTTTATGTTCCTACAGCTTATCGAGCAGATTCTTCTAATCCTCTCGTGCTGATGCTACATGGTGCAGGAGGCAATGCGGAAAATGGACTCAGTATCATTCAGCAATGGGCAGAGCAATTGAGAGTGATCGTGTTAGCGATCGACTCACGTGAGCAAACTTGGGATGTGATTCTCAGTCATTACGGTTCTGACATTGCCTTTATTGATCAAGCATTGTCACAGACGTTTTCTCGTTATTCGATTAACCCGAATCAAATCGCGATCGCAGGTTTCTCAGACGGAGCATCATACGCCCTTTCCGTAGGCGTTACCAATGGGGATTTGTTTACTGATATCCTTGCTTTCTCGCCTGGATTTATGGCACCCGCAACTCAAGTCGGACAGCCCCGATGCTTTGTGTCTCATGGCAAAGGCGATACAGTGTTGCCGATTGATCAATGCAGTCGTCGGATTCTGCCCCGACTACAACAAGCAGGCTACGACGTGCTTTATCGAGAATTTGACGGTTCGCATACGGTTCCTAGTGCGATCGCTTATGAAGCAGTGCAAGGGTTCACTACTCAATCAGTCATACCTCATTAATTACAGTTGTTTCGGTGATCCCTATTGGAGTAGAACAATGTCCAACCCGCAACCGAAGCCAAAAGAAGATGAACCCCTTGGCGTTGAGCAGCTTCCTCAAGACGAATTGAGTGCTTCTCCCGGTGATGAAGAGATTCAAGCTTCTTATCTTGATGTCGAAGCTGCTGGGGCCGCTACAACTTCCGCTGATTCAACCGAGCAGCAGGAGTCTGAGAACCAACCCTCCCAGGCTGTTGAGTAAACACAGTCGAGTAAACACAACAGAGGCTAAGGCTTCAAATAAAGCCTTAGCCCACCTTCAAGCTCCTTGACCGATATTTTGCATTAATCCACCATCAACAAACAATGTCGTCCCGTGGATGTATCTCCCATCTTTCGATGCTAGAAATACGGCTGCATGGGCAATTTCTTGGGGTTCCCCTGCTCGTTTCAACGGAATGTGCTGTACCTGTTGCTTCCAAGCTTCAGGGTCATCCAGCGCAGATTGGTTCATCGGAGTCAGAATCATTCCAGGCGCAATGTTATTCACATTGATCGACTGGTCTGCCAATTCTAAGGCTAGAACCCGTGTGAGATTACGCAACCCACCTTTCGCCGCACAGTAATCTGCGGTTCCAGGATTGGGATTTCTTCATGCACGCTAGAAATATTGATAATCACACCCCGCTTGTCAGCCCCTTTGATCGCACGGATAAACTGTTGGCAGCAAAGGAAAGGACCATACAGATTCGTCTTAATCGCATGATCCCAAGCTTCGAATGACATCTCGCTCACTGGAGTGTTTGCAGACGAGGCAGCAGCATTATTCACAAGAACGGTTGGGGCACCTAACTTATCTTTCACGGTTCGAAATAGCTGCTCTACGCTTTCCGGCTTGCTTTGATCGAGTTGCACGAGAATTGCTTTTTGTCCGGCTTCTTCGATCCGTTGCACGGTATGCTCAGCTCCCTGCTGATCTTCAAGATAGGTCACAGCAACATCTGCACCCTCACGGGCAAAGGAGATTGCGGTTGCCTGCCCAATCCCAGAATCAGAACCTGTGACGATCGCGATTTCATTCGCTAACTTTTTCTCAGTCATACTATCACTCCGTGGTTGGTTAAAGGGCAGAGGGAAAGGTTTCTGGTACTTCGTCGATCATCGATTCAACGGTGTGATCGATCGGTTCGACTCCACGAGTGTCATCAATGTGAATCATGACATCGAACTGTTGAGGCAGCGACGCATAGAAGTAGTGGCTCTCGCGTTCCGTTTCAGGGTGATAAATTACACCGATCGCTCGCTCTAATCGCCGTTCTCGCAATCCTGCAACTGCTAAATTTTCAGCTTGCAGATTAATCCAAAATTGAGAGAGGCTAGTCTCGTGAAATAGTGCCTCATAGCTACCGGGTAGACTGGAGCGAACTCGCTTTAACTGCGGAGGTTCATTCCAGTGAGCGGCGGCGGTCACGGTTCCGGTATGAGTGCTGAATCCGATCAAGACAGCATCCTGTCCATATTTTTCGCGCACGAGTTGACCGAGGTTCCACTCTCCAGCTTTGCTCATATCGGTTGCCCGTGCATCTCCTAAATGAGAGTTGTGCGCCCAAACGACGACCTTAGACTCATTTCCTTGGCGATCGAGATATTCAACTAAATTATCCAAGCTATCTGCCATGTGACGATCTCGCACATTCCAGGACGATACCTGCCCCTCAAACATCGAGCGATAGTAGGCTTCGGCATCTTTTACCAAATGAGCGTTTTGTTCTGCATAGAAGAATTCATCCGCTGCAACCTGACCCTCTTGTTGGGTATACTCGCCCGATTGTTGTTGTAACTCCGTTAACTGATTCACGGCTTCTTCTTGACAAGATTCACTGAAGCCAAAGATGACAGCGTAACCATAATCTTTAGCATCTTCAGCAAAGTGATCTAAGCAAGCATAGCGATCGCGTGCCCGTTTTGCCGCTTCTGGGTCAACGCGATCAAGGTAATCCAGCACGGCTGCGATCGAGCGATAAAGACTGTACAAATCTAAGCCATAGAAGCCGACCTTGGATTGGCTTGGAGTGAGGGCATCGTTATGCTGACGCAGCCAGCCGACGAAAGCGACTATATCGACATTGCGCCACATCCAAGTTGGAAATTGTTGAAACCCTCGTAATGCGACTTCAGGAGTCGGATCGAGATTCACTCCCCGTACATAGCGGTTCACTCGATAAGCATCTGGAAAGTCTGCTTCAACGGCAACAGCGGTGAAGCCTTTGTCTTGAATCAATCGTTTTGTGATTTCTGCTCGCTGTTGATAGAACTCATGAGTTCCATGCGTTGCTTCACCTATCAACACCAAACGTGCATCCCCAATTAGAGCCATGAGAGAATCATAATCTGAGGTTCTGCCTGTTAGTGGACAAGCCGCTTGCCTTACAACATTGACGAGATTTGTATCTGTAGCGTTTGGCATCGTTCCTCCAGCTACTTACATTTTGAAAAGAATTGATAGTTATCGATCGCGCTCACCCGTCACACCAACCAGCCTAGAGACTGAAGCTCATCTTTTCCTCCAACTCTTGAGGTATCCCTACTTGTAGAGTTCTTGAACCTTTAGATGGAGATCATGTAATGCTTGCAGGTAATGAAAGCAGATCAAACTCCGGCAACACCTCGCCGAGCGCACCTCACCTGCGACACGTTGAGTAACGAATTGCGAGTACTGTAGCAAATTCAGAAACAGCAATCGTCCTTCAGCATTCGACTGGCTAAGTTAGAACTGTCCTTAACGCTCTCAATTGTTATGAATTCTCGTTTGTTGCATCAGATAACGACGATCGTGCTGACTGGATTCATGCTCAGTACCAGTGCTGGGCTTTCCATTCAAGCTGGATTCGCGGCTCCTCGGCTGTTCGAGGTTGCCCTCACGCCAAAGCTTGCTGCTTTGCCGGAATCCGTCGAACAGAAGGTTCGCCAAGCTGCTGCTCAAGAGTTTGGCGTTCAGCCGAGTGCGGTCAATCTTGTGGGCTTCAATCAGCAGACTTGGATGGATAGTTGTCTTGGCTTAGGGGGTGCGGCTGAAATCTGCGCCCAAGCATTAATCGAAGGCTGGCGAGTCGAAGTCTCAGATGGACAGAACAACTTAACCTACCACACAGACAATAATGCCAACACCGTTCGCTTAGAGCCGCGATCGAGCGAGGCAACTTTACCCATTGAAGTCAGCCAACGTTTGCTGAATAAGGTTTCGCGACAAGTTCGAGTCCCCGTCGATCGCTTGAAGATTGCAGCAGTCCGATCAACAACCTGGGATGGTTGTCTTGGCATCTTCAAACCTCGGCAAGCTTGTACTAGAATCGCGCTGCCTGGGTGGCAAGCAATCGTGACTAATGGCGAACGGAGTTGGATCTATCACTTCGATCAGTCTGGAACTCGCATCGTTCAGAATTCAACCGCAAGTGGTAGCCGAGGCGGATTAGTGCCTTCGTTTATTCCAGAAGAAAACAAACTGCCGAGCGAGGACACTGTGGTATTTCAATCGATCGTTTCGGGGGATCTTGCAGGCACAGTGACGCGGCTGAGCTTGACCAAAGAGGGCGTGATTACGAAATACGTCAGCGCTCCGAATATTCGGACTCGTCCGGTAATTGTGAAACGGCTGTCTCAACCGGAAGTTGAACGATTTGAGCAATTGCTCCAAACACAACGATTTCCTAATTTGCACAATCTGCGCTATCTCAGTAGTGCCGCTTTTGCAGACTATCCGACCACGACTCTGCAAGGAATGGGAATGACAACACAGTACATTGATTTAGAAACAAAGAATCTTCCAAGATCCTTCCAGTCTATTATTCAAACCTGGAACAAACTATCAAAGTAGAGCGAACATTCGCCAAAAGCGGTCGGATAATTTGTCCGATCGCTTGGTTGGCAACCATTTGCACTTTCAGCGTGTGTTTTCGCTTTTTGCCACTGTAGTAATCTCTTTGGTTTTTCTCGGGCGTTCGATCTACCTCTCGGTCACATCCACGACCCACACTTGCCAAGCGTATGCATCCTGATGCAATTGCTTTTTGCCCGGTAAGCGGAACTTACCCGATGCCAACAGCAGCGTTTCCACTCGTTAAATCAACCGACACACCGCTGACGGTTCTGTCGCAAAGATTTCAAAGTGACAAACGAATCGATCTCATTCGTATTGTTTTAAGCAATCACTCCGAAGAGTTCATTGATGAATCTGCTTGAGATACACTATCCCCTGGTATGTTGAGAGTGTGGTAGACCGGTATCCCCAATGTTCTTCTTGCTGTGTTGAACGACTGAAATCCCATCATTGGTTTTACAATTCGTTTGATGTTCCGATGGTCTTGCTCAATGATGTTATTCAAATATTTGTACTGCCGCAATTCGGTCTCGGCTTTCAACGTTTAGTCTTGCTTCAATTCATTGACGGCAACGGGATACGCTGCATTTTTATCAACGGTAATCACTCGTGGAGTTTGAGTGTGCTTCGCTCTCAACACTTCACGGAAAAAGCGCGCTGCCGCCTTGCCATCCCGCCTCGCACTCAGCATGAAGTCCAGGGTATTGCCCTCCGAATCCACCGCTCGGTACAGGTATCTCTACTCTCCTCGGATCTCGATGTAGGTTTCATCGACTCTCCACGAGTCGTTCGTGGGATTCAAGAACGGACGCATCCGCTTATCTATTTCTGGTGCGAATTTCAGTACCCACCGATTGAGAGTGGAATGGTCCACGGCGACTTGCTCTGCCATCATCTCCTCCAAGTCTCGGTAGCTGAGGAAGTAGCGACAATACCAGCGCACATTCAGCAAGATGCTCTCAGGCGAAAAGTGCCGCCATTTGAACAAGGAATCGGTCGTCATTTAGAGCAAGACTAGAGAAAATTGAGCTTCCACACCCTACCATTTTTGCGACACAACCCCTATAACGATCGAAGCATGGCTGATTCTGGCATTCATGCTTGGGCTAGTGACTTGGTGATTCTGCCAGAGCGGCGGAATCTGATGTATCTTGAATTGTTCATCAGGGCTTGCTGCTTTGAATTTGGTTCATCGTTGACTTGTTTTTTCACAAAATTCTCTGGCAACTTGCTGATTTACTACGCTTCACCGTGAGACGCAACCTTGGGCTTATGAAGCGGACAATGCAACAGTAAGCCTCACCTTAGGCCGACGCAACAAGAAGACCTGCCTACATAGGATCGTGAAGATGATTTGAGCAAGTTAGCTTAGGAGTTTTACGATGACCTTTGTCCAAGAAAACAACCCTCAACAAGGCAGCCTTCAAGAGCAGAATAAAGCGATCGTCCGACGCTTCTACGAGGAAGTATACAACCAGGGACGAGAAGACGTGTTGGATGAAATCATCTCCTCAGACTACTTAGACTATGGGCACAATCCACCCGGACGGGGCATTGAGGGTGCAAAGGCTGATTTCCGAAGCGGACAGGGGATCTTCAGCAACGTGCATTTTACGATCGACGATTTGATTGCCCTTGGCGATCAAGTTGTGGTGCGTTGGACAGGTAGCTTAACCCACACTGGCGAGTTTATGGGTGTTGCGCCAACAGGCAAAACGATCGACCTCACGGGTATTAGTATCTATCGGCTTGCAAACGGCAAATTGACCGAAACCCGAAATGCTGTCAACTGGCTCACCCTGCTGCAAGAAATTGGCGCGGTGTAGGGAATAGGGAGCATAGGCGCGATGGAAACCGCAGATTTGATTGTGATTGGCAGTGGACAAGGCGGCATTCCGCTTGCTTGTGATTTTGCTCAGGCAGGACAAAAAGTGGTGCTGTTTGAGCCAGACGCTTTAGGTGGGAGTTGTGTGAACTATGGCTGTACGCCATCGAAGGCTTTTTTGGCAGCAGCACACGCAGCAGGGCGGGCACGACAGGCAGAAAAGCTCGGCATTCATGCAGAAGTCACAGTTGACTTTCCAGCCGTCATGATCCGGGTGCGGAGTATCCGCGATCGCGCCCCTGTCGATCGAAGCATGGCTGATTCTGGCGTTCATGCTTGGGCTAGTGACTTGGGGACTTTTGGCAGAGCGGCGCAGTTGACGATCGGTTAAAAGCTTGATTTGCTAAAGGTGTTCGTACCTATAATACAAACACCTTCGCCATCTGCTGATATTCTACTTAGGTAGACTAGCCTCCTCTGGGGGGCTAACTGGATCGATTCCTAAGTATCTAGCTGTGAATCAGGAAGGGGACGAATGGCATTCTCAATCGAAAAATCACTCAACGAGGAGGCGATTTAAGCTTCCCATCCAGTCTTTGCCCTTTTAGTACGATTTTCCAAACGATTACTCAGGAAAAATTAATCCACTTCCGCTTAAAGAGTTTTCTGTTAATCCAAACTCTCCAGGAGTTTTATCAGCACCAGCTCGCTCAACGCACCAACCACTTTCATAAACAAAGTTACCAGGCGCTTCTCTACTCAGTGTTGCCATATCTGAGGCAGAAGAGTGATCATACTTCCAGAGGTGGAGAATTTCGTGAACAATAACTCCAGTCAAAGCATCAACGCTAACCTTCGGGTCATCTAGTGCGACTGCATTCATATCGATTTCCATGTCTCGGCTTGATACATCAAAGGCGGTCGATGCTCGACCTACAGTGATCCCACCATCCCGTTTTCGTGCTTCATCAATTCGGTCGATACGTAGATATTGATACCCACCACGGTAGGTAGAAGATGCTTGTCTACCCTGTCCCTTCCTCAGGTTCAGATGCGCCGATGGGTAAGCACCGACAAAGGAAACCACTGCCATCTGGGGATTGCTGCCCAAGCTGTAGCCTTTAGCCACATAGCGCTTTATGCAGGAGAGAACTCTGGGATCTTGAATGCGCTGTTGCGCAATTGTGAGCGCTTGCCAGAGTCGTTCTCGTTGTGCCCCAGAAAACTTTAGAGATACCTGCGGCTTCGCAAAAAAAGACCAAGTTTCAATGTCTCCTCGCGATTCATATTCCTCTCTATGCGCAGGTATAGTCTGCCGACAACCAATACCTAAAGTACGGCAGAGCCACGTCTCTGCTAAAGCTGGGCTTACGATAGAGATCGAACTTAAAGCCCCCAGGAATAATGTTGCTGCTGTTATCTTGCTGAAGAAGCCTTTCATCCTAACCTCCTAGCAAAAAGAAGGTAATTTTTTACTAAAGTTGTGTTGGCACTGCATCGGTCAGCGATCAATTCACAAGAGCTACGTAGTGAAGTTGTGAGAATCAACGTTGCCACTTAAATAGTAAAATGCGCTGCAATTTCTCTCCACAACATTTCAGGTTTGTAAAATAGAACCGCCAGTGTTCTTAAATAAGATAGACGTATTGGGTAATAAGACCCAAAATCCTCAAAGCGCATTTTGGGTAAGTATTTCGGCGATTTTTCTTGCTATCCCGTCAATCTGGCGGGATTTTTCGTTTGAGAATGAGCGCGATCGCATGATTTTCCGATGAATTTCGACTATGGCAGGCAGGCGGGAAATGGTGCGTTCAAATTGCGCCGAGTGGTGAAGAAAAAATTCTCTACGGTTCCGAATGCAGTGGCTTTAGATAGCGCGATCGGTGCCCGTTAATTTCCGCGATCTCATTTTCTAAACGTCTAAATCAAGGCTTGAAGCTGTGCGGTGTGATTGGTGATAATCAGTTGAAGACGCAATCTCTGCTTATGAAGATTCAACAAACCCGCAATTTTCTCTAAGCTTTGGGGATACAGATGCAACAGCACAACCCCTGAGGTTTGAAATGTTGAATCGTGTTCTTGTGTTGGGTCTGATATCTGTAGCACGTTCTCAATCAGCAGGACTGGCGAACAGCACAAGACATCCCGTGGTCAAAGATCGCGATCGTGAAAGACGACTTCGACGGTGATTATTTGGCAGTGCTTGATAAGAATTACAAGCGAAGCGGAGGTGGAAATATCGCTTCTGAAACGGGCATCGTTAGTAATTGGGCACAGAACCGCATTCGAGTATTTGCCTACACGGTGAGACGACAGTGTGGTTTTTTGAATGTGGTTTGTAGAGACATTGATCGGACGGGCTTAGAGACAAGAACTCTAGATATTCGCATTGGCGATCAAGCGTTTAACCTGCGCGGCGAAAATGGTAACTTCCTGGTGAGCCCAGAACTCGCAGCCGCTCTATACAACGTGCCACCGGGAAAAGCAAAGATTCGCATCACCCTAGAAGGGAGTGGCGGTACGATCAATAATGACATTGGTGAAGAGACAGTCAAAGCTTGGAAAGTTGTTTACAAGCCTTCTAAGTAACAATAGTTCGGACAGTTTTTTGACAGAGAAGCTGGCTTCAACAACATTCAGGCGCAAGGCATCATCCGGGGTACTGAGCAGCGTTGACCCTTGTGGGCAATTGTTATAACTGAGATCTTGCCCCATTGCAGCTCCCTGCTCTGAAACAAACAAATAGGCTTAGTTTGAGTAACAGAAAATTTTTGGTTGCTAAGGCTGAAGCTAGGTTGGCAAGAAACAGCAACTCCTTTGTCTGTCTAGCTTCTAAGGCGCTTAGGTTTTACCCAGGCTACATAGCCCAAAATCAAAAGTCCAATTGCAGAAGCAGGTCCCACAAACAAATGGAGTGCTTGCTGACTGGTCGCGATTAAAGCAACGCCAAATCCCAGGGCTAACACATTGGAGAAGAGTAGAAACAAAAAAACCCGCCAATCTCGCATCACTACGTACCAGTTGTAGACAAAGATGATTGTAGGAATAAGCGAAATGAGTAGCATGAGGCTTTTGCTGTCGTTCACCCCATAGCTCAAAGGTACAGCAATCAGGCTAGCAATGAGTAGGACATCCAGGAGCCAAGATTTTCTCAGTCCCAGTGCAATCAGACAGATTCCTGCTGTAGTAAATGTGTAGAACAGGTGGTTAAGCGGAGAAATGTGGCTTTTGTAGAGCCAGTCATCGCCAATGTGTTCAGCAATTTCGTAGGACGTAGAGATCGCAAAGCAGGCAAACCCGCAGTAGATCAGCGGTAGCGATCTCAACTTAACGACTGTTCTATAAAATTCACTGCGTCGAGAAAAGATCCAAATATTGAGGGCAGCCACCAAATAGATAAAAAAATGCGCTGCAATGATGGCGACTTTCAAGGCTGTGGACATGATTTAGCCTCCTAACCTCGCGAAATTCTCTCAAAAATGCACATGATAAAGCCTCATTCAGAGACATTTACAAAAGATACAAAAGACCTCTGTTGATCAGTGTGAAGAACAGTGATGTTCTGAGTTAATACAGCTAAGGTGGAGGAGATGCAAAGCTATTCATCATTGTAAAGGAATTTTAGGAACCGCAAGATTAAGTTATGCCCTTCGTTGAAGTTGGTATGACACTATCGTTGCATCGAATGAACTTTACTGTCTTGTAACAACTGCCGCTCGGTGTCATTAGTCGCTACTTCGTCGAGTAGCTTTCCTGTGGAGTCTATCAAAAACTGTCCGAAGTATTGAAGTAAAGGGTGATGCGCTAGACCTGGGGATACCCTTCGCTACAAGGCCTGCTACTATTGGGCTTCATCAACTTGATCCCCAGGTCTAGCGCATCGCCGGATTATTCCATCCGTCTAGCTGCATCGCAACTTGATTGGCTCCGTTCTGATCGCCATTTGAAATAAAGCTCATAGAAGCCTTGTGCCAACTCCGGCTGCTTTAAGTTCTGTGAGCCGAGATTTGCGGACACTCACAAGCGCTCGACCAAATTTGCTACTACTGCAATAAACTCGGTTGGTTCAACTGGCTTGGGGACGTGGGATTGGAATCCTGAGGCTAATGCTTTGATGCGGTCTTCCGTACGAGCATAGGCAGTCAGGGCGATCGCAGGAATTCTACCTCCCTGTTCTGGCGCTAAGGCTCGAACTTGACGAATTAGGGTGTACCCATCCTCACCTGGCATTCCAATATCGCTGACCAATACATCAGGTCTTTGATCAACGCTGCTTTGAGCCATGAACGCTAAAGCTTCCCTCGCCGATGCCGCTGTTGTGACCACCGCCCCCCATTGCCTCAAGAAAGTCGCTAGCAACTCTTGAGCATCTGCCTCATCATCTACGATCAAAACTTTTAAGCCATCCAATCTCGGTACATCAGTCAAAGGGGCTATATCACTGACTGTAGGATGCACCCGTTCAAAGTCTGTCGATTCCGAGCGAAAGATGGTAACAGGAAGATCGACCATGAAAGTGGCGCCTTGTCCTTCACCGAGACTGACGGCACGAACGCTTCCTCCATGTAGCTCCACCAGATGACGAACGATCGCCAGACCCAGCCCGAGTCCGCCGTGCGCTCTAGTAGTTGTACTATCTGCTTGCTGTAAGCGCTCAAAGACGTAAGGTAAAAACTCAGGGCTAATTCCCTGCCCGGTGTCACTCACCGTCACTTCAACATGGGAATTGATGCGTTCTAGTCGAATTTGAACTCGACCACCTTTGGAAGTAAACTTAACGGCATTAGAGAGCAAGTTCCAGAATATCTGTTGAAGGCGGTCGGGGTCGCCAGAAATAGGACCCGCAGCGGGGTCTAAAATACTTTGAAGGCGTATGCCTTTTGCTTCTGCGGCAGGGCGAATAGAATCGATCGCTGCCTCAATGACCGAAACTAGGACGACTGGACGAACATTTAAGCGCAGCTTGCCAGTAATAATTCGAGAAACATCTAGTAGGTCGTCAATGAGTTGATTCTGTGCTCTGGCATTGCGCTCGATCGTCGCGATCGCCCGACTTGTAGTGGCTTGATCAAGCTGTTTAGAGCGCAACATCGTAGACCATCCCAGTATGGCATTCAAGGGAGTTCGCAACTCGTGGGAGACGGTAGCGAGAAACTCATCCTTGAGTCGATTAGCACGAGATAATTCGTCAGCTTGTTGGCGCAACAAAGCCTCAATCTTCTTACTTTCGGTGAGGTCTAAAACAAAACAAACCCAAGCGAGTTCATCGCTTTCAAGCTGTGCGGCTCCTAGCAAAATGGGAACTCGGCTGCCATCTTTACGAAGGTATTCTTTCTCAAACGGGGCACAACTGCCGGAGCGAGCAAGTTCTTGCAATACTTGCTCGTCTTGCTGGACGTACTCTGGTGGAGTCATTTCAGCCCAGTTCATACTGCCATTGTGCAAGTCTTCACGGGTATAACCGACCATTTTGAGGAACGCATCATTCGCCTCCATAATCGTGCCCTCAGGACCTGCTAAAAACACGCCAATAATGTTCGCTTCAACCAAGCGGCTGAACCGAGCTTCGCTTTTCATTAACTCAATCTGTTGAGACCTCAGATTTTCTGCTAACGCTTCAGCTTGTCGACGTGCCACAACCTGCTCAGTCACCTCAAAGCCAAAGGTAATTACCCCTTCTACAGCGCCGTTGATGTCGAAGATCGGCTGGTAGATGAAGTTGAAAAATCCCTCTTCGATCGCTCCATTCCCTTGTCGGTCAAATTGAGCGGCAATCTCGTTGCCGACAAACGGCTGCCCTGTTACAAACACTTGATCTAAGAGTTCAAAAACTCCTTGTCCCTGTAGCTCAGGAAAGGCTTCCCGAGCTGTGCGCCCAATCAGTTCGCGGTTCCCTACAAGTTGACAATAGAGAGGATTGGCAAACTCAAAAACGTGATCGGGACCGAACTGGGTACAGATAAACGCTGGAGCTTGAAGCAGGAGTGAATGAAGGCGGTTCTGCTGAACTTCCGCTTCTGAGCGGGCGGCTTGCTCTCTCAGAAGCAATTGGTTTCTCTCGGCTTCTGCTTGCTTTCGCTCGGTAATGTCGCGAGAAATGACAACCACAGATTTTGTGGATTGATCTGTACTCAAGGGAGTGAGAATGTATTCGTAAGACAGCACTCCTTTATCGGTTACAAAATCGGTCTCGCCTTTTAGCGATCGACCCGTAGACATCACGGTTTCTCGCTGAGCGTCTACCTCTTCCATTAAATCGGCGGGTAACCCAATGTCTCGCCAAGTTTTTCCAATCAAATCACTAGCTTGAAAACCCAGCACCTGAGCGCCCTTATCGCTGACGTAGCGATATCGTCCCTCTTGATCAAAAACGTAGATATGATCGACGGAGGTGGCAAAAATTGCACTCAGCGTATTTGCTTGTTCTTGGGTCCGAATGACCACTTGCCGATACTGTTCCTCGCTGATCCCCAAATTGGACAATGTGCGCTCCGCTCGTCGTTTTGCAACTCGGAGTGCATTAGATAGAAGACTGATCAATGCGCCCTCTAGCAAAAATAAACTCAACCGTGAGCTGCTCACCCAATTGAGAGACAAGGAATAAATAGGAGGAAGAAAGTAGTAGGTACTAATCAAACCCGACAAAGCAGTTGCAAACAGTCCTGGACCCAAGCCACCTGACCAAGCGCTGATCATTACAGCCCCAAAGAACAGCAGGAAAGGACTTTGAGTCATGGCAAGCAATGGGTCTAGCAGAAGCATCAGCAGTGTTGCCAGCAAAACGCTGAGTCCAGCGATCCCGTAATGCAATAGTTGAGCACGTGTCAGATTTGGCATACCTTTCTTTGGAACTAGCCATTAATATACCTGCATTGAGGCTGCAAGTGACGTGACTTTGCAGAATGCAGTGGATAGGGTTGTGCATTTTCTTTCCGTCCGTGCCGCTCGTGACATCGCCGCCTTGCCCGAATCAGATTGGCAATGGTTCACCGAGTTTTGCATTAGCGAAGAGTGGGGAGAGAAAGAATGAAGGGCGGCAATCAAAGCCCTAAAGCCGATCGGCATTCCCGATCGTTTCCATCAATAGCTAGATCCGTTGAAATGGAAGAGAACGTCTGATCTGGATGCTGCACCTGAGCCGAATTCTGCACAACTTCTGCGTAATGTATGGAAGTTCATAATTCCGCTCATGGGAAAACCTCGAAAGAAAGTGCAGCGCGATCGCGATCTTGCAGAATAGAAATGCTAGGTAATATTCAAGACCTGTGGATGGCTTTCCAAAGATTTCCGTCAGAAGAGCCATTCAATCACGTTGAGCCCTAAGTCTAGAATACGACGCAAACACTTGTGCAGCAATATTTTGAGCGTGAAACTCGAATGAGATTAGACCCTTGGACTAAGAAAGAACTGATTTGGACTAAATTTGCTCAGTCAGCGATCGCGCTTTTCAGGCTTATTTTCCATTGCTACTTAGTCTTTAAAGAGGCTCTAAGCAGGTCGAAAATGACTTCTGTAACATCGCTAACCGCTGTTCTCCTCAACTCCATTAGAAGAACAGCGGTTTGGCGTCTATGCTTACTCTTTCTTATCTTTGCGCTTCTTTTTGCCCGGTTTTTTAGATGCCACAGGTTCAGTAGAATGCAATTTATCGATCAAAGTTTTCGCACCTGAAACCGCACCCTCAACCGCTGTCATCGTAGTGTTACCTGCTGTTCCAACTGCCTGCTGTACTGATCGCCAAGTCCCCACTTTAAGCGTATCCACCAGGTCGTCTAGTGTGGGTGCCACGTCTCGAACAGCATCGCGAACTGCCTCAATCACATCTTGTACACCCAGTGGCGAAGCTCCCATCTCGGAGGCTAGAGTCATTCCAGGTTGCTCAACTGGAGGCGCGATAGTATGAGGAAGTTCTTGACCATTGCTGCCGTTCTCGGCCGTTGCAGGCAAAGGAGCATGAGCAGGAAACTTTTGCAGGAGGCGTTCGATCGCCGCTTCTATAATCTGTCCAAGCAGCACACTCGCCATCACCATGCCAGCAGTCTTGATGCCTTGTCCAGCACTATCTAGGCGGGTCTGATTCTTTTGGTCTTTAGTCTCTTTGTCTTTAGCTTTTTTATTGTGTTTCTTTTTAGATTTTTTCTTAGTCATATCACTACTTCAATCACAGGTGTTCTACTCTAGCTCTCTGCTCTTGCTCACGCCTTCTGCATTAGGAGAGAGCATTTCCGGCAGTTGGGCAAGGAGCCGTTTGAGCTGAGGATGTTGCACCTTTTTGATTGCTTGTGCAACGCTAAACCAGCGACGCTTCCTGACTTTCGCTTCTGCCCAATCGTCGAGAACGACTTCAACTTTCATGAGAAAGACTTCGACTCGGCAAGGCAATCCTAGCTTTCGGCGCTGATAGTCTCCGATCGCTGGAGTTGTGACTAAACCGCGAACTCCTGCTTCTTCATAGGCTTCTTTTGCTGCCGAGTCCGCAGCGGACATGAACGGCTCAATCCAGCCCTTGGGAATGCTCCAATGATCGGTGTTTTTGGCGGAATTTCGTTTAGTAGTAGTGACTAAGAGCACCTCGATGTTGCCCGATTGAATACGGTACGGAATCACACCAGACTGATGGATGACTGAAAATTCTTTTTGATCAAAATGAAACAGTTTCAACGATCGTGCAATTGAACTCTTCTTTACTAATAGTGTTTGTTCAAAAAGAAACTTGCAATCTTTCTGATTCGATGTATGCCAGTATCCACTCCAATGCGAAATTTAGATGAATGCTACCTCTGTCTGTAGCTAGGTTCAGCCGTCTATCTCTGGCAGGTCGAGTAAAACAGTTCGTCTTGCTACCGTTTGGAGGTCGAATTGGTAATTATTTTATGACCTATACAACTTCGGGAACCGCAAACGATTTAGTCGAAGCATTTCAGCAATTGGATGCTGACACTCAGCTTGCATTGTTCTGGTTTATCTACAAGGAAATGGGCGGCTCGATCACGCCAGCGGCTCCGGGTGCGAGTACCGTTTCGCCTGCGATCGCAGAAGGTATCTTCAACCAAATTAAAGAACTCCCCCACGAAGAACAATTAAACGTACAGCGCGATTTGATTTGCCGCCGTAACACTCAACTCACCCGCGAATATGGCGCATTGGGTGATACCACCAAGCTGCTTATCTGGTATTTGTTAGCACAGGGCATGGAAAATGCAACGATTATTCCCATGCCGTCAGGATATCAGCTTGCAGAAGAGGCACAGTCTTTGCTCGATCGTGTGAAGCAAATGGAGTTTGAGCAACAAATTACCTTCTTCAGAGACTATGTTGCGCCGATGGGTGTTGATCCAACTGTGGCTGAAGTTGATCCTGAAACCGGACTGTAATTTTTAGGTTTCACCAGAAATGACAGAAATCGCTGGACAAGCTCTGATCGTCCAGCGATTTTTTATCAAAAGACTGAAGATCTCATCTCCTAGCCTAATTCTCGCAGGAGAGGGAATAAAGCTTCTCTGGCTCCTTCTTAGACATCATCAAGCAGACAGTTGCAGCCCACAGAGGGATAATCGTGGTGGGTTCAGCGCACTATCGAAAGTGCGAATGGAGCAAACTGTGCCTTTCATCGGTACTAGGGATTGAATTGCCTGAATCAGCGGCTCGAAATCGATCGGTTTTTCAAGATGCACCTGAAAGCCTGCCCGGATGGATTGTTCTTCATAGCGAGTCCCGCTTAGGGCAGTAAATGCGATCGCAGGAAGATAGTTCCACTGGGGCTGACTGCGAATCTGCTTCAGAAGGCTGTAACCATCAATCCCGGGCATGACAATATCGCTGAGTAACAGGTCGGGTTGGAACTGTTCCAAAGCATTTAACGCAGCGATCGCCGAACCGACCGCGAGCACAGTCGCTCCTTCCATCTCAAGCACCGTCGTCAATAGAATTCTCGTATCCTGGTCGTCATCCACAAGCAAGATACGACAATCTTCTAACTTCTCGATCATCGGTTTGACCTCTCAAAAGCACAGCGTCTGGCAACGAGCAACGTCAGCACAACTCCGATTTAAAAATGAAGATAGCGGGACAAACTCTATATTCGCAACATTACTAGAGTTAGGTGACAAATCAAACGATTCTTGATAAACATTTTTATGCGGAAGTATTACTCAATCTCTTGCGGAGTAAGCACTCTAGGTTAGTGAACTAATGTAAAGCACTAAACTTTAAATCAGGCTTAGGGAAGCTATTCTAAATCTTAAGTCAATAACGCCAAAAATTTCCAATCGTTTGTCATCCTTCCTTAGCAATAGATTAAGACCAAATTAAAAAATCAATGTATAATCATCGAACCCTACCCGGTTAATGCTGAAACGTCCGGTGGCGCGGCGATTTGGGCGTTTCAGCTATCTCGTCCCTACCTCCTCATATCACTATGATTCAAACCCCGATTTGGAGTGTTGTGCTGGCAAGTGTATTTTGGTGGCTGACGCTGCAAACTCCCATTCTGAGTGAACCGATCGCAGCTCAACAGCCCAACGCCAAAATCGAAATTGCTCGGATTCGATCCGGTGTTCTTCCCGGTGTCATCATCGGTGGACATCACGAAGGCTGGCTAAACATTGTGCAGCAACGCTACACCGCATCCAGCGATCGCGATGAGCGTTTGGAAGAAGCCGCCCGCTATTTAGTCGAAGATGAACTGGTGCAAGCTGGATTTGATATCGTGCGATCGCAGCCGAGTTCAGTGTTTGAAGAGGCCTCTCACGATCCAGAACCAGGACGGTTTCTGATTGGTGGAACCCTGACCAAAGCACGACTCAACTCCTATCAATCCTGGTTCAAAGGCGGCGTGACCAAAGACGATCGCACGATTCGCTGGGAACTGTTCGATCGCCAACGCTCTAAAGTGGTGTACCGTCAGGAAATTACTGGAAGTGCCGAAGCAGAAGGCATTGATAATCCAGCCGCAACCTATGAAGCAATTCGTGGCAGCATCAAACAGTTACTCGAAGAACCAGGTTTTTTATCAGCACTCAACTCCACCCCTGTAGAGACGATCGTTCAAACGCCATCCCGGTTTGAAGTAGCAGCCCTAGCCGTCTCGAATCAACCGCTCTCGATCTCTCAATTAACCGGACGCAGCGTTCCCGCGATTGTCAGAATTCGTACAACTAGCGGACGCGGCAGTGGATTTGTGATCGATGCTTCGGGACTGGTGATCACGAATCATCATGTTGTAGGTTCTGCATTTACGGTGAATGTCGATCTGTATGATGGCAGTACCCGCATCGGGCGAGTTTTGCGACGCGATCCCGCACTCGATGCCGCACTGGTTCAACTCGACGGCGAATCGACCGAAATTTCTGGCTTACCGCTTTGTCAGACGAATGCAGTGCGAGTCGGAGAATCGGTGATCGCGATCGGCAATCCTTTATCCTATTCCAATAGTGTGACTCAGGGCATTGTGAGCGGATTTCGACGCGACGGCGATCGCAGCCTGATTCAAACGGATACCGCGATCAATCCAGGCAACAGTGGCGGCCCTTTGATGAATCGCCAAGGTGCTGTGATTGGAATTGTAACCGAGAAGATCGCCAGTAAAGGGATTGAAGGATTGGGATTTGCTTTACCCATCGAACAAGTGCTGCATCGGCTGAATGTCCAGATTGTTCAACCCAATCGTGCAGTACTCGATGATTGTGGCAATCCGATCGCAATCTCTCAACCGAATCAACGATCGCTCTAAATGGTTAACCTAAGTCGTCAACAACTGATCTTTGGGAATGGCATAGGGATCTTTACCATATCCCAAAGCAAACCGGAATGAATGCGTCACACTTTTACTGGAAAGCGTCATAAACACAATCAATGCAGCAAAGACGAAGATCGCCGAAACTGCATACAATCCCTGATAGCCGATCGCACCAGAAACACTGCCTAAAATCGGGCCTGCTAAAGCAATTCCCACATCAAATCCACCGACGAACAAACCGAAAATCCGTCCGCGTTCAAACGGCTGACAGCGATCGGCAACCAGCGCAATCATAATCGGCAAGAATGTTCCGCCGCCAAGCCCCTCAAGCGCTCCAGCAAGTAGAAACAAATTTGCAGAATCTGCTAACCACAACACAATCAAAGCAAAGGCATAAGACAATATCCCGATCGTAATAAATCGTCCCCGACCATAACGATCGCTTGCTTTTCCTGTCACAAATCGCGCCAGAAAACTGGTAATCGCTGCTGCCGTGTAGAACAATCCTGAATTCAGCCCGACTCCAGAGCTTTTAATATGTAATGGCACAAAAGTTGCGATCGCCCCAAACGCAATTCCAACCAACAACATCGTGATCGTAGGAATGCGAATGCGATCGCTGAGCAACAATCGCCAAAACACACCTTGGGTTTTAGAGTTTTGCGGTTGGTACTGGACTGGAGGCGCATGAACGAACATGGCGCAAGTCAGGCTCATCATGCCCAGCAGCGAACTCATCACAAACACAGGAGCATACGTCGTGAGATCTTGGAGATACCCGCCCAGCGCCGGACCTAATGCCATCCCGATCGGATTCACTAAGCTCATATAGCCAATCAGTTCCCCCCGATTCTCAGGGGGTGCGAGGTCAACGACCAGTGAACTATATGCCGTTGTCAATGCTGCAATGCTAATCCCGTGAAAGGCTCTAACCAGCATTAACAACGGAATCGACTGCGTGAGTAAATGACAAACTGGAGCCAAGGTTGCTACCGCGATTCCAATCAGCAGGACAAGCTTGCGTCCCTGTTGATCTGCCATTCTTCCAGCTTGGGGACGAAAGAGTAATAAGCCGATCGCAAATGCGCCCATGACAATCCCAAGCTGATTATCTGGTGCGCCGATCGACTGTAAATACAGCGGCAGAGTGGGTAAAAGGCTGGCTAAACTCGCCCAAAACAGCAACCCTGCTGTAAACAATACCCCCAGATTTTGCCGTGTCTGGGGAGTTAACTTGGCAAACGTACTCAACGCCTTATTCCCGATTAACGAAGGATCTTAGAATATCAAACGGTTTAGCTTCCTGCGAGAATCGCAGGCATCAGAATGCCATCGATCGCGTGAATCACACCGTTGTCCGCCAAAATATCTGTTTTCGTCACAGCAATATTATTGACTTTGATTCCACCTTGATGCTCGACTGCAATCACCGATCCTTCAAGCGTTGGCGCTTCTTCGATTTCGGTCAAATCCTCAAGTCGCACATCCCCATCCAGAATGTGATAGCTCAGAACGCGACGTAACTTTGGTAAGTCTTCGAGCAGTTCGTTGAGGGCTTCCTTGGGTAACTTTGCAAAGGCTTCATCAGTCGGAGCCAGTAGGGTAAACGTCCCACCATTTTCAAGCTCTGAAGCAATGCCAGCTTTGTCGATCGCTGACATCAGCGTGTTGAATGATCCCGCTTCAGATGCAGTTTGTAAAAGATTTGCCATAGTGATTGTCCTATTTAATTCTCCCTTTAAGAAAGAACATTGCGATCGAATTAACATCGAACGAAAGGGAGAATTGAGGACAAAGCTAGGAATCGCTCGATCCTTGTGTCTTGTCTATAAGGTTCTTTTTCGACGTTTTTAGCTCATTCCATAGCCCTTTGATCTGGTCATAAGCATCATCGGGTGAAATTTTCCCTGATGTTTCTAAACCGCATAATAAGGAGACACGCTGAGCGAATTCCTGTAAATTTGCATTGAAAGCTAGGTTCTCCGGACTGAAATTTCCCCGGTAGTGTGCATTCGGGTACAAAAAATCTTGTTTTTGTTGCTCTGGTGTCTTGTCCACAGTTCTACCCTTCGTTTTCGCTTGTCTCTGTATTGTAGAGTTACAATTCTGTACTGAAAAGCGAAGATGAATTATTTTTGTGCTGCAAGAATTGCTTTTAGTTGACAAAGTGCTTCTTCTACGGTTGCTGCAATGCTCACCCGTTCTGGATCAAGCGATCGCCAAAACGTTTGCGAGATTGCATCTGCGCTCAACAAAATCACAGACTTCTTCGCTTTTAGCGCTAAAGCAATCTCTGAAGCCGTTCCCGCACCTATGCCGCAAGCGACGATCGCCTGACTCGATAGCACGTTGATGTTGTTTCGCGCATTTCCCATATCCGTGATGATCGGAATGTCGATCGCGGCGCTCATTTCGGAATTCTGGTGCGGCAAAATGCCGATCGTCAATCCGCCACAGCTTTTTGCTCCTCGGCTGACCGCATCCATCACCCCAACATTGCGCCCACCGCTCAAGACCACCCAGCCAGAACGCGCAATGCCCGCACCGAGTTCGTAAGCCGTTTGAATTTCGAGTGGGGTCGCTTCTCCGACTCCCATGACCCCGACGATCGTTTTGGGCATTTTGATCACAGAACTGATGCAATGTGGATATGAGTTTTTTACCATTCGTTTCGATTATTGTGCCAATTTACAACGGTGAAACCGATTTACCCGCCTTGCTCGACTGCCTGCGGGCACAGACTTATCCTCATTTCGAGTGCTTGCTCATCGATAACAACAGCAGCGATCGCACCGCCGAACTTCTAAAGGCAGCAGAATCAGAGCGCATCCGATCACTGAAGCAATTCCAGATTCAAAGTTCTTATGCGGCTCGTAATACGGGCATTCAAAACGCAACCGGAGAAATTCTCGCTTTTACCGATGCCGATTGTCGCCCCGAACCGAATTGGCTGACCGATTTAGTGCAGCCGTTTATCGACCCAGCCGTGGGGCTAGTCGCTGGAGAAATCAAAGCGCTTCCAGGACACACCTTGTTAGAGCAATACGCCGATCGTCAAGAAACCCTCTCGCAAAAACACACCCTGAAGCATCCCTTCTGTCCCTACGGTCAAACTGCCAATCTTGCCATTCGGACGGCAGCCCTTCCCCAAGTTGGCTTATTTCGTCCCTATCTAACGACTGGCGGCGATGCGGATATTTGCTGGCGAATTTTGCGCCAAACCGATTGGCAATTGCGTTTTGCAGAAAGCGCGATCGTTCGTCACCGTCATCGCGCTACCCTGAGTGAACTCCGGAGCCAATGGCGCAGATACGGACGCTCAAACCGCTACCTGCATGAGCTACACGGCATTGCTCTGATGCGCGAACCCCATTTTGCTGAATACCGTTATCGATCGCTGCGCTGGCTCCTGAAAGAATTACCAATCGCATCGCTGAACCTGCTTCGAGGCAAAGCCAGTGTGGTCGATTTGATCAGCACCCCGATCGGGCTTCTTTGTCTCCAAGCTCGCGCCCAAGGGCAACGACAAGCGCAACTTTCCAAAGCAGCCTATACGATCGAGCCTGTGAGCAATTCCTGCTTACCAAACTTAATTGATGCAAAATTCGCTAAATTTGAGTAAATGCGTGGGTTCAGCGAGACGTTTCGCTTCGGTTATAGACTTGAAATTTCCTAAATCTTCCACGACTAGGAGAATTTAAGTGCTGAAGCTGACTGAAACGAAACCCAACTGAACTCCCATCAAACCTATGCGTTAGAGGAATCGATCATGCCGGAGCAACTTCTATTAGTCGATGACGAACCTGGACTCCGGGAAGCGGTACAAGCCTATCTCGAAGACAGCGGCTATACGGTACACACGGCGACCAACGGACAGGAGGGGTGGGAAACCGTGCAGCGCGTCCTGCCCGATCTCGTGATCACTGATGTGATGATGCCCCAAGTCAGCGGCTACGAATTCCTCAAACAACTGCGCGACGATCCCCGCTTCAAAACGCTACCCGTGATCTTTCTCACCGCACGCGGCATGAAAAGCGATCGCATCCAGGGCTACGATGCAGGCTGCGATGCCTATCTACCCAAGCCGTTTGATCCAGAAGAACTTGTAGCGATCGTTGGACGACTGCTTCAGCAAAGAGCGGATATCAAATCGACAGGCGGCGATAGCGATGTCAATCTTGCAGCACTTTCGCGCCAGATCGCCGAAATTCAAGCCGAACTCAAAGGACGGGGCGCGATCGCTCAAAAGACCAGTCCAATGAAGCTCGACTTCACTCCTAGAGAACAAAGCGTTCTTGATTTAGTCGTGGATGGGTTGATGAACAAAGAGATTGCTCGTCGGCTTGATACGAGCGTCCGCAACGTCGAAAAATACGTCAGTCGCCTGTTTAGCAAGACGGGCACCAATAGCCGCACTGAGCTAGTCAGATTTGCCTTAGAACACGGACTTATGACTCCCAATCAGCAACGTCAAACCGGATCGTGATAGCAGTGTGGGGGCTGCGATCGATCGTCAAGTTTGCGTTTAGCTGATACACCAGCGAATTGATGATCTGGAAGCCTAAAGTTTGAGGGCTGCTCAGATCAAAATTCGCGGGTAAACGATCGCCCGTGTCGCTAACGGTAAGAGCAATTTGCGAATCTTCGATCCGGAGCGATACTGCGATTTCTCCAGCTTGATCAGAAAGTCCGTGTTTCAGCGCATTTGAAATCAGTTCGTTCAGAATTAACCCAACGGAAACGGCTTGATTTGAAGCCAGTTCGATCTCCCCACGGATGATCGTTTGCAGCGTGATTCGCTCTGGCTCGATCGCATAGGTTTGCGCCAATAACAGAGTCAACTCCTGCACATATTCACCGAGGCGAATGGTTGTCGCATCACTGGATTCAGATAATCTTTCATGCACCAGTGCCACCAACCGGATGCGAGTCTGGTAGTTTCGCAGCAAGGATTGAATAGCGGTATCTTGCGATCGCAGCACTTGCAGATCGATCAAACTGGCAATAATCTGCAAATTGTTCTTAATGCGGTGGTGAATTTCCCGCAGCAGCATCTCTTTTTGCTGCACTGTCGCTTGCAACTGGTCGATCGCAGGTCTTTCTGCCTGAATCCGCGATCGCGCCGCGTGCAAACCTTGAATTGCTGACTGTAACTCTTGCTCAATTTCGATTTGAAAAGTGGGGTTTAGCGCCGTTTGCGTCAATAAGCGATCGCGAATTGAGGCGAGAGTTTGCCGAATCGCTTCGATCTGCTGGGCAAACTCGCCGTTATTCATACTAGAAATCATTTACGTTTCAGGAACTCAATCAAAATTAGCCGATTGCTGCTGCGAGAGCGATTGAGCAAGGGGCAACATCAACGCACCATTCCAGAGTGTTCAGCGGCTTGCACGACATTTCTGCAACCCGTTCAAAAAACACTTCTACTAGCAAGGAACTTAACGATTCATGCATTTGGGGCTTGGTATCACAATTTATCATTAAATACAAGGTTGAATACTCTGAATGTGCCAGTTTTCTCTCAAGAACAGTCAATACACCTGATGATCGACATCAGCTATACTCAATGTCTTAAGTGTTAAATACTGAAACGTTTTTTTAAGCGGTACATTACAGTAGAGATGGACTCGTGAAATGCCAGTAACGTTCGAGGCGATTTATGGCTGCTAATCTTGCTTCCAGTTCGAGGGTCGCGACACCAGCCGTACAAGATGCGGTAGCGCTACGAGAGGTTTTCGCATCGCTAACGGCTGAAAGTTGCCCGCTCACCTACAACTTCCACATGCACACGACGCACTCGGATGGACAGCTACATCCCGAAGTGCTAGCACAACAGGCGATCGATCTATCGCTCAAAGGATTTGCCATCACAGATCACCACCAAATCAGCGGGTATAAAACGGCACAGCGCTATCTAGAAGCACATCGAAGCGATGCCACAATTCCGCATCTATGGACGGGAACTGAGATCACCTCTAGATTGCTTGAAACTGAGGTACACATTCTAGGATTCGCGTTCAATCCAGGGCATGGCGCGATCGCATCTTATCTACAAGGCAGCGCACCGCAAGGAGAACGCGCTCAAGCGGCACAAGTGGTAAGCGCCATTCATCAAGCAGGCGGAATTGCAGTGTTGGCGCATCCAGCGCGATATCGTCGATCGGTAGATGAATTAATTCCAGCCGCAGCAATGGTGGGGATTGATGGGGTAGAAACGTTTTACGCCTATAACAATCCGAAGCCTTGGAAGTCTAGCCCTAAGGAGACAGAGCGGGTAACGCTGCTCAAGACTCAGTTTGATTTGCTGAGTTCTTGCGGAACAGATACTCACGGACTAAGTTTGCTACAGCGTCTCTAAGCATTCCAACGGTGTAATAGGATGATCCCCTGCGATGTTAGGCTGCATGGTTAATTTCTGCGTAGAAACTGTTTTGAGGAATACCAAAGCTTGATAGGGTGACAACAGCCTTTCATCGAAATGGGTTATGTCTTCCCTTTTATCAGACGCTTCACAACGATTACAGCAGGCATTAAAGTACACCTCGCTTTCAGAGGATGCGATCGAGTCTTTGAAATCCGCAAAGGCATCGCTTTCAGTGTCGATCCCGGTGCGAATGGATGACGGTTCGCTGAAAGTGTTTCAGGGCTATCGGGTGCGGTATGACGATTCACGGGGCGCGGGTAAAGGAGGGGTGCGGTATCACCCGAATGTGACGCTGGATGAGGTGCAATCGCTGGCGTTTTGGATGACGTTCAAATGCGCGGTGCTCAATTTGCCGTTTGGCGGGGCGAAGGGTGGCATTACGGTTAATCCAAAAGCCTTATCGCGGCTTGAGCTAGAGCGCTTGAGCCGGGGATATATTGACGCGATCGCCGACTTTATTGGGCCGGATGTAGATATTCTGGCTCCCGATGTTTACACGAATGCAATGATAATGGGCTGGATGATGGATCAGTACAGCATCATTCGGCGGCAGAATACTCCGGGCGTTGTCACTGGAAAGCCGATCGCGATGGGAGGCAGCTTGGGACGAGATACAGCAACGGCAATGGGAGCGTTGTTTGTGATCGAGGCAATGTTACCCAAGTTTGACAGAAAGCCCCAGGACACCACGATCGCAGTGCAAGGATTTGGGAATGCGGGAGCGACGATCGCAGAATTACTGCATCGGTCTGGATATAAAGTGGTTGCAGTCAGCGATTCTAAAGGTGCAATTTATTCCGAAGCTGGGCTAGACATCCCAAGTGTTCGTCAACATAAAAATGAAACTCGCGCTCTGCAAGCGGTGTA
Source organism: Cyanobacteria bacterium FACHB-63 (assembly GCA_014695255.1). Lineage (GTDB taxonomy): Bacteria > Cyanobacteriota > Cyanobacteriia > Leptolyngbyales > Leptolyngbyaceae > Leptolyngbya. Next base: position 60,289 of record JACJNX010000099.1, on the reverse strand, counting down.
CTGTGAAGGTAGCGTCTGCACAGTGACTGAACACGATCGCATCACCAACGAGGAACTCCTTGAACTAGATGTCGATGTGCTGTTGCCTGCTGCGTTAGAAAATCAAATCACTGAAGCAAATGCTAACCGCATCAAAGCAAAGCTAATCTTTGAGCTTGCGAATGGCCCGACTACCTCTGCTGCCGATGCCATTTTAGAGCAGAAGGGAATTTATGTGTTTCCAGATATTCTAGTCAATGCGGGCGGTGTAACTGTCAGCTATTTTGAATGGGTACAGAACCGTAATGGCTTGTATTGGACATTAGGCGAAGTGAATCAAACGCTTCAGCGCAAGATGGTTGAGGAAACAGAGCGCATTTGGTCGATCGCGCAGGAACTATCGATTCCCGTCCGTACGGCTGCTTATGTTCATGCACTGCGACGACTGGGAGAAGCCCTCGATGCCAAAGGGACTCGCAACTATTACATTGCGGCGGCTACAGGCGACCCAAAGCGGGAGACGATGTGAAGAATGTCCCGGTGCTCAACAGTAATCCATTAGTAATACATTGGTGTGAGAGGGTTGCCAGAAATGATCCAATCTTGGTGCTCGTTGGGATTTGCCCGATCGTTCTCGAAGTTAGGTCGTGCAGAAAAGTGCAATCAACCAATCAAGCCTCTGAACTACAATAACAGCATCGAGATCGTGAACCGTTTATGAGCCAGCTAAAAACGCCAGTGCCCGCCGATACCTGGATTTCTGCGACCTGGGAAGAATTTGTCCAAGCCTCGAATGATCCAAGCAATGGACAAGTCAAGGCTTACTATCACAATGGACAAATGAGGATTGAATCAATGGCAGCACTCGGAAACCCACATTCACGTGATCATGGTGTTGTTATTGGATTCATTTTTCTCGTTGCTGGAGTGCTAGAACTTGATATCGATGTCCATGATAACTGTACCTATCGTAAGACTGGCTCTCTCGAAGTTCAGCCAGATGCTTCTTTTTATGTCGGTGCAAATGTCGATGCAATTCCTTGGGAAGCGAAGATTATTGATTTAGATATCTATCCGCCACCGGATTTAGTAATTGAAGTAGCGGATTCTTCGCTGTCTGATGATAAAGGGGATAAGCGGTTGTTGTATGAGGCTTTAGGAGTTCGAGAGTATTGGATTGTGGATGTGCAGAAAATGAGCGTGTTAGCGTTTGCGATCGCAAATCAAGGCAGCTACAAAATCACGCAATCTCAAGTGCTAGCAGGGCTCGAGATTGCGGTGTTAGAAGAAGCGTTTCGATTGAGTCGCGAAATGAATCACGGCAAAGTCAGTACGTGGTTGCTCAAACAATTTCAATCGAATTGATCCTTGTGCCTCTGTGGAGCGCGTCCCAATAGATGCGTCAAGCTTGCAAATCGATCGCGAATCTCATTGCTCAGCATCTCCGATCGATACCGCCAGCCCCAATTGCCTTCTGCCTTTCCGGGTGCATTCATCCGGGCATCCGTTCCTAAGCCCATCAGATCTTGCAGTGGAATGATAGAGAGTACGGCAACTGAACTCATTGCCACGCGAATCAAATCCCAGTGAATGCCTTGATGACTAATGCAGCCAAGATAGTTCAATAAGTTATCGCGCTCATAGTCTGCAAGCTGTTCATACCACCCGATCGTTGTATCGTTATCGTGCGTTCCCGTGTAAACAAGACAGTTATGCGGATAGTTAAACGGCAGATAGGGATTATCCGACTCAGATCCAAAGGCAAAGTGAAGGATCTTCATGCCTGGAAACTCAAACTTATCTCTCAGTTCTTCGACTTCGTGAGTGATCACACCCAGGTCTTCAGCTAAGATGGGCAGCTTCCCTAACTTGCGATCGAGCATCTGAAAAAACAACTCTCCGGGTGCTTCAACCCAGTTTCCATTCATTGCGGTTTCTTCACCTTGCGGCACTGCCCAGTAAGCTTGAAAGCCGCGGAAATGATCAATCCGAATCCAATCGACTAAATCTAACATGGCTTCAAAGCGCTGCACCCACCACTTGAAGTCAGTCTTTTCAAGGTACTCCCAATCATAGATAGGATTGCCCCAAAGCTGTCCAGTCGCACTAAAGTAGTCCGGTGGAACACCCGCCATCAGCTCAGGATGACCCGTTTCAGGATCAAGCCTGAAGTTTTGTGAGTTTGCCCACACATCCGCACTATCATGCGCGACATAGATGGGAATATCTCCAATGATCTGAATTCCATTGTCATTCGCATGTTGTTTGAGCTTAATCCACTGCCGGAAAAACTCGAACTGGAGGTATTTTTGGTAGAAAATCTCGCCTTGTAAGCGTTCTTGAGCGTGTCCGATCGCTTCCGGTTTAAACCGCATCAGTTCCGGTTCCCACTCGTACCAGCTTTTCCCACCGCTTTCTTCTTTCAGCGCCATAAACAGCGCATAATCTTCGAGCCAGTAGGCTTTTCGAGTACAGAACTCTGCAAACTCTCGCTGCTCAGATTCACGATGCTTGAATGCTTCACAAGCCTTACGCCACAAGGGAGCTTTCGTCGCATAGACGCGATCGTAATCTGTCCCGTTCTCCCAGAACTCCGGCAGATTGGCAAAGTCTGATTCTTCTAATAATCCACGATCGCGCAGCGCTTCTAGGCTAATCAACAACGGATTTCCCGCCATTGATGAATACGACGCATACGGTGAATTTCCATAGCCTGTCGGTCCAAGTGGCAATACTTGCCAATACTGCTGACCGCTCTGCACCAAGAATTCAATAAAGCGATGGGCTTCAGCTCCAAGCTCACCAATACCAAATCGACCAGGGAAGCAGGTGGGATGCAGCAAAACGCCGCTCGATCGTTTCAAAGACATAAAATCAACGCGAGGAAAAGGCTGTTGGAACTGTAACATAGAGCGAAAAGCGCAATCTCTGCCGAAAGAAGAATCAAGATTTATTCGGAAAACGTAAACTTTCTATGGCTCATCGCAATCCCGCTCCCACCGTGGACATCATCATCGAATTAATTGATCGTCCTCATCGCCCGATCGTCCTGATCGAACGCCTTAATCCCCCGCATGGTTGGGCAATTCCAGGTGGATTTATCGATTACGGCAATTCGGCTGAAACGACGGCACACCACGAAGCGATCGAGGAAACCGGACTCGAAATCGAACTGGTGGATCTGCTGGGTGTGTATTCTGATCCCGATCGTGACGAGCGCCAACATACGATGAGCGTTGCTTATATTGCGACTGCTAAAGGCGATCCCAAAGCAGGAGACGATGCGAAAAACGTGCGCGTAATCAACATTTGGGAGATTCCACCAAATTTATGTTTTGATCACGATCGCATTTTGCACGATTATTTACAGTACAGAAATTATGGAATGCGCCCAAAGCCCCTATGAACAAACCAGTGAAGAAAGTAATTCAGACTGATGCGGCTCCGGCTCCGGTCGGGCCTTACAATCAAGCGATCGTCGCTCAAGGATTAGTCTTTATCGCGGGGCAAATCTCGCTTGATCCTAGAACGGGTGAGATTGTCGGTGCAGGTGATATTGTGGCGCAAACCGATCGAGCGCTCACCAGCATGAAGGCAATTCTCGAAGCAGCGGGTTCGTCGATGGCAAATGTGGTGAAGACGACCGTGTTTTTGAAAGATATCAATGATTTTGCAGCAATGAATGCGGTGTATGCCAAGTATTTTGAGGAAGAAAGTGCGCCTGCTCGAATTTGTGTGGAAGTCGCACGGTTGCCTAAAGATTTGCTGGTTGAAATTGATTGTGTTGCGATCGTAAATAATTAATCATCGGGGGACGTTCTATTTAGAGCGTCTCTCTACTCAGAGTGTTAGTTTTCGGCAAGGCTGGTCTATAACTTGAAAGATAAAACGCTTAATTTGCTCAATGCTTTATGAATAGTTCACTTATCGGTCAATATGCACCAGACTTTGAGCTTCCTGGTACAGACGGAGCCGTTCATCATTTAGCCCGCTATCTCGATCGCACCTCAGCAATTATCGTTGTATTCATGTGCAATCACTGTCCATATGTGAAACTCTATCTCGATCGTCTAAAAACGCTGCAAGCTGAAATCGAATCTGAAGGAGTTACGCTAATCGGCATCAATCCAAACGATGAACAGCAATTTCCCGAAGACAGCTTCGATCAAATGAAGACTTTTGCTGTTGAGCAGAAATTGAACTTTTTGTACCTGCGGGACATGAATCAAGATGTGGCACACGCATTTAATGCAACCAAAACCCCGCATGTTTTTCTCCTCGATCGCCAAGGAATTATCCGGTATGCTGGCGCGATCGATGACAATGCTCAAAATCCAAGCGCGGTAAAAACAACGTACTTAAAAAACGCGATCGCTGCTCTATTAGCTGAGCAAACGATCGCGCCCACTTCGACTGATCCAGTTGGTTGTTCGGTCAAATGGCGTTAGGACTTCTCGACTACTTGAGCGCCGTGTCCGCGTGGATCGCTCGGCGTGGGGCTGACAGATGAGGAAAACGCCGAGGTTTGTCCGATACTTTGGGCGTGGGGAAGTTCAGTCCCCGTCGATAACGCAATCAAATTCTCTTCTACGATCGATCTCGGTTGTTCACCGATGGCTTGAGCGATCGCATTGCCTGTTTGATCCATATAAACAAAGTGCGGAATACCATCGACGCGATAATGCAGAATTTCGGGGAGCCACTTGTCGTTATCCACATTCAGCATCACGAAATTCACTCGATCACCATAGCTATCTTTGAGTGATTTTAGTTCTGGAGCCATTGCCTGACAGCTTGTACACCAATTGGCGTAAAACTCCATCAGCGTGGGTTTGCCGTTGGCTAAGGCAACCTCTAAAGGTGTAGCAGCAGCAGACATTTCATTCAGCGAAACGCCCGTCGTTTGGGTGCGGAGTCCAAGCACCATCGCAACAGTAAGCACGATCGCACTAATCACAATCAGAAAATTGCGGACACGAGCCGCGATCGGGGTTGAAGATTCCATAGCGTTTGTGAGTTCCTATCTTGCTTCTTTCAGTGTACCGAGATTACTGCGTCGGCGAATTCACAAAATCCCATTCCTTCGGATTGCGTTGTAATGTAGGTTGGTAAGTGCTTTAGCTGCGTTTGATAGTGCTGAATGTTGGCAACACCGATCGACATCGGAAATTGAGCCGAATCGAATAAGCTTTCATCGTTTGGACTATCGCCGACGGTTGCAATTTGCTTCAGGTTGTACTGAGGAAATCGATCGCGTAAAACTTTCAATAATCCCTGTGCTTTGTCTTGTTGCAGTAATTTGATGTGGCACTGAACATTGCTATAAGTGAACCCGAAGCCGTTCCTTTGACAAAGCGCATTTAATTGATTGAGATCCGAAAGTGACAATCCAGCAACATCAAATGTCCAATCAGTGAGACGAAACGCATTATCACCGGATTCTTGAATTTGCGGAAACTGCGATTGTAGTTCCAAAAACATTCCTGCCAACTTCTGACGATGCGCCTTTAAATCCGCGATCGGGACTAACAATTCTTGTGTTTCACCTTGGTAAAACAATCCGCCATTTTCGGCGATCGCCCCGACGATCGGTAGGTAATTCACTAAACCATTCACCCAGCCCGCCGATCGCCCAGTTACAATCAGCACCGCAATTCCAGCTTGATTCAGTCGATCGAAGACTTGTAACAGTTGAGGCGTAAATTTTTGATTGATGGTTAACGTTCCATCCATATCAGTTGCAATGAATTGAATCGACTGCAAATCAGGAGCGCTACTCAGCGGAATCATCGTTAACTGCCTCACACTAACTCCTTAATTCTTTCATGTTGTAGAAACCATGTTGTAGAAACACTGAAATATTCACTCTGTTTTCTGGGCACCCTGAAACCGACAATTCTCGCCCTGAAAAAGTCCTATGTCACCTCAGATCGCTTATCCCCTGCTTGCTCAAGCTGCTGTCAAAACTCAGCCCGCACCTAAGCCACAAATTCAAACTGGGACAAACATTTGGATGACAACTTCGGGGGCGCTGTTTTTGATGCTCGTTGTGTTAGGAATCTTGTCCACAGTTCAAGCTAGCAAGCTGAAAAAACAAGTGAAGTTTGAGATACTCAAAAATCGCGAGTATCAGAAGAAATTGAAATACGCGGTAGAAACGATCGGCAAAATGGAGCGCAACCCCGATCTGATTCACTCTCGCGAATTTAACCTCGATTATCTCCGGATGCGAATGGCGGAAGAAGTGTTTCACTTTGCGATCGTCAATCAAATTAAAATCCGCGTCAAAGATAAAATCACTGTCGCCCTACGTCCGACCCAAGCCAACCAAGGAGAAATCGGCATTGCTAGCACAGGTCGCCAAATCGATGAAATCTTTGATGTGCTGTACAAAACAGGTGAAACAGCACAATCGACTAGAGTTTTGTTCCGCATTCAAATCAAGATTCTGAAGCTTCCAACTCAACCTACTTCAGTCACGATTAATCAGATTATTGACTGCTTTGAAACCTTTCTCAGTCCAACGCATGAGAATGAAACTTGGCAGCCTGCGGTACAAGGCAGAATTGCCAATATGCGCTGGGATCAAAATGCTAAACCCACGCCACTGCTTGTATTAGAGCAAACGCAAGAAGGCTCAAACGTGACGTTTAGAACGACTCGCATGGCGAATAACTCGTGATGCCGTCTAGGCTTCCAGCGTAGTTTGAATTCGCAGAATTCCAGAACTACCGTCTTTTCCATTAGAGTCCTCGATCGCTTGCTGTTGTCGCTCCGAAGCCGCTCGCGCTAACAGGGTATATTTTCCAGCTTGAGCAGGCTTCCATAAATAGCGCCACAATGTCCACTCATGCGGCGATTCTGGGCGATTTTGCTCCGCAGTTTGCCAGGTGGAACCATTATCAGTGCTGATTTGAATCGATCGAATCGGAGTTGATCGATCCAATGCCACTCCCGCAAGCATTACGCCTTTCTCCCAGTTATCGCGGCTCAATGTCACCTGATGGCGCTTATTCCACACTCTCGACTCTTGCACCTGACGCATCAGCGAATGAGTTGGAATCTCAGCCGTATTCGACCAGCCTTGGTTCTCCCAAAATCCGGTTTTGGTTTTCGCGATCGCCTCAATCCCAACAATCCATTTCGGTTGCTTCTGCCCAAAATGCCCCGGAATCAAAATTCTCACCGGATAGCCATGAGCCGCGGTCAACGGTTCCCCGTTCATCAGATGCACCAATCGCACCTCTGGGCGCATCACTTCTGCCACAGGTAGCGTTGTTTCGTACCAATCCGCACCCTTCATCGCAAACTCGATCGCGCTTGACTTCACCCCCGATCGTTTCAGAAACGGTAAGATCGACGTTCCTGTCCAGCGTGCATTTCCGATCAAATTCCCACCCGTCGGATTGCCGATACATTCCATCGTCAGGTAAAACTCTTCCTGCGGTGCATTCAGAATATCTTGCATCGTTAGCGTGATCGGTCGATCGACTTCTCCTGTAATCTTTAACTGCCATTTTTCTGCGTTGACCTGAGATGCCAGCGCGTAGGATTGCACATAAAACTCGCCAAGCGGCGTAATCAGATGATCAGGGAGCGGCGCAGTGGGATCGATCGAAAATAAAAGATCCATCGATTTCGCTTGGCAGCCACCCAAAACACTTGCTGCAATCAAGCCACCTGATGTCTGCCCCAATAGTTTCAGAAGTTCTCGACGGTTCACGAAATTTTAGTGATGATGAAAGTGTTCTAACCTTTATAAAATCATGAAAAACGCAAAAAGGAAGAACGATGAAGATTAAAGCGATCGTCCATCCAGCAGAAGAGGGCGGCTATTGGACAGAGGTTCCCGCGCTTCCGGGCTGTATTACTGAAGGAGAGACAATGGAAGAAGTGATCGATAACTTAAAAGACGCGATCGAGGGATGGCTTGAAGTTGCAAATAGTCGTTCGGGAATCGCAGCATCAGCGCAAGTGGTTGAAATTGCGGTATGAAGTCCGTCTCAGGAAAACAGCCCTGTAAAATTGTAGAACAGAGAGGCTGGATTCTACAGAGAGTAAAGGGCAGTCATCACATCTACGAAAATCCAGAAAGCGAACAAATCTTGTCGATTCCAGTTCACCGCAATCAGGATCTAAAGATCGGAACGCTAAAAGCTCTGATGAAAGTTGCTCAACTTTCTGAAGAAGATCTACTTTAGGAGACTGTCGAAAAAGCGTCTGCGTAAATCTGCTCAAGTAGAAAACCAGTGATACAGTTGATTAGCATCATTTCCTTACCGAGCTATGAGCTTACCGCTTCCTGATGGCACGATCGTTCAAAATCGCTACCGGATTCTTCGAGTCTTGGGGCAAGGCGGTTTTGGAAGGACTTATCTCGCACAAGACACGAATCGGTTTAACGAAATCTGCGTTCTGAAAGAATTCGAGCCACAATCACAAGGTTCAAAGTACGCTCAAAAAGCTGAAGAACTGTTCACCCGCGAAGCCAAAGTTCTGCATCAACTTCATCACCCGCAGATCCCGCAGTTTCGCGAGTTGTTCCAGGTGAAAACGCAGAATCGAGAGCTATTGTTCTTGGTGCAAGACTATGTGGAAGGGAAGACTTACGAAGAACTGCTCAACGATCGCCGCAAACAACATCTCATCTTCAGCGAACTAGAAGCCGTTCAACTGCTGCAACAGCTTTTGCCGGTTTTGGAATACATTCATCAAGCAGGCATTGTGCATCGCGATATCTCACCCGATAACATTATCTTGAGACAGTGGGATCAAAAGCCTGTCTTGATTGATTTTGGTGTGGTGAAAGCGGCGGCAACTCAAGCCGTGCATTCGTCTCAAACGCTCGTCGGAAAACCGGGATATGCCCCGATCGAACAACTTCATAAAGGCAGCGCCGAACCAAGCAGCGATCTTTATGCGTTAGCAGTGACGATCGTGGTTCTCCTCACTGGACGAGATGCCCAATCTCTGTTTGATCCACGTGACCTCACTTGCCAATGGAAACAGTATGCGAATACCTCTGTACTGTTCGCCCAAGTGATCGATCGGATGTTGAGCAATCGACCGAGCGATCGCTATCATTCCGCTCGTGAAGTTCTAGATGCGCTGTCGATGGTTTCTCCAGGTGTCCCAATTCCTGCCGCATTGCCGCAACCGACTCGATCAACGCATCAAGGAACGGTTGCGCTTGCAGGCAGACATCCACGCCGATCGGCGATCGCCACAGCCGGAGATTATCCTCGCCCTTGGTTTGAGGCTGCTTTTGATTTACCGTTAGCTCTGATCAAATTTACCTACAGAGCGCTTAGGGCGGTGTTTCGCCTGATGTTTGGCATTGTGCGTTTTACAGTGTTTGGCATCTTCAAGTTTATTTTGAAGCTGTTGTTTTGGATCCTCGCGCTGTTTAGCCTGATTTGGCTTGTGCCGCAAGTGTTTCCCCATGTCGCAAAATCAGTTCCCCGGCTTGATCAAGTCATGCCAAAACCGAAAACAGTGCAGGCGATCGACTACGAAGCGGAATGTCAAAAGCTTGGCATTGATTACAATGAGTTCGTGGCTCAAGTGAACGAGCAATTCTATCGCAAGTATCCCGATCGACGCGGTAAACCCCTGAGCCAAGGTCAAGCGGATCAGCAACTCCGGAGTGAATGGCATCGAATTGCTCAAAATCTCTTGAGTCAGAAATCAGGTCGTAAATCTCTCAACAAAGTGGCCGAGTATTAAAAAGAAACCCTCGAAATTTAGAATTTCGAGGGCAATTTCACTAACTATTTGCGGTTGCGGCATCTGCCGTTTGTGGATCAGGCTTCGCACCACCCATTCTCACTTCAGAACAGAATGATGCCATGCTAAACCCACCAAACCGCTTCAAAATACTGTGACGTAACCGTACATTTGGGCTTTCAAACCACAGCCGCTCTTTGGAATACATCGTGTCGTATTCCGTGATTAGCGTTAATTCGTTGTTTTCAGCCATTTCATAGCGTCCCGCAACTGGAGCTTTCTCCGCATATCCCATTTCTCTCAGCAATTTGCCTTGCATGGGGTTCTCTGGATCAGCGATCGGCACAAGAACGGTCGAGCCAGAGTGCTTTTCTTCATCCCATTCCATCGTGCCGTCCCAAGTCACTCGCGCTCCGCATAATGCCGTCGCTGGATCAACTTCATACATCTGGCAAAGCGCCAAGACTGCTGGATCAGCTTTATCTAAAAGTTCGATCTCGATCGTGGATTTTCCACCCTCCTGCTGTTTGAACGCAAGGTGGTGGCTGGTTCGCATCGACGACCATTTTCCCGCGCTTTGTTCAAAAAACTCAACAATGTCCATGAATCGATCCTATGGCTGGTTTTTATTCACTTTCTTATTCTAAAAGGTTCAGCCGCGTGAAGAATCGAACAGGATGTTAAGTTGAAGATCCGATCGCTAAATCAGGAGCGCCCCATGCAAACGCAAGTGAAGCGAGTGTCCCCGGAAGAATATCTAGAACTTGAGCGCAAAGCCGAGTTTCGCAGCGAGTACCGCAATGGAGAAATTATTCCGATGACCGGAGGAACGATTGATCACAATCGAATTGCTGGCAATGTTTATGCGTTCCTAAAGTATGCGTTAAGGGGAAAGGGGGCTGAGCCTTTTTTCAGTGATTTAAGGCTCTGGATTCCTGACTATCAACTGTATACCTATCCAGATGTGATGGTGATTGAAGGAGCGCCAATCTTTCTCGACGATCGCAAGGATACGGTGACAAACCCCAGCCTGATTGTGGAAGTGTTATCGAAATCAACGCAGGGGTACGATTGCTCGGACAAATTCAAGATGTATCGATCGGTTCCTCAGTTTCGGGAGTATGTGTTGATTGATCAATATCAAATTGAAATCGAACACTATACCAAGACTTCTGAGGGCTGGTTGTTACGCGAGTATGGAGCCGATGCGGAATCAATTTCGCTGAGATCGTTTGGAATTGAAGCCGCGATCGCAGACCTTTACGAAGGCGTAACGCTTGAATCCGCAAGTTAATCCGCCTTTTTCTCCTTCCACGGTGCAAACAAGGGCAGCAGGAATAATCCGGGTAGCGCCAGAACCGCCGTCAGCAGAAAGAACGCTGTCCAGCCCATTGCCTGTGCCCACTGTCCTGAAGGGGCAACCAAAATATCACGACTAAATGCAGCTAAGCTAGATAACAATGCGTACTGAGTTGCCGACAATCCGGGATTACACAAACTCATCAAAAACGCCACAAACGCTGCCGATTCTAGCCCCGCACAAAAGTTTTCTAAATTAATTGCTAGAACCATCAAGGGAAAACTCTTTCCAACTTCGGCAAGCAGAACATAAAGCAAATTTCCACTTGCTTGCAGCACTGCAAAAAACCAGAGCGATCGGTTTATCCCAACCCGTGTCATGATTGCCCCACCTGCGAGCGTTCCCACAATTACCGCCGCAATACTCAAGGCTCTCGGTGTGGCTAAATCTTCGGGACTAAATTTCAGTCCTTTATCTAATAAAAACGGCGTTGCCACATTTCGCAACAAAGAGTCGCCTAGCCGATATACCACAATAAACGCGAGGATTGCGATCGCTCGTCCGGCTCCATTTCGCCCAATAAAGTCCTGAAACGGCAAAACAACCGATTCTCTTAGCGTCTCAGGCGGTCGAACTTGCGTCGTCGGCTCTGGTGCAATGAGTGAACTAATCACACCGATCGACATCAACAGCGCCATAATCACATACACCCATCGCCAAGGCATGACTCCCGCTAGATAAAACGTGACTGCCCCCGCGACTAAAATCGCTAACCGATAGCCGAGCAAAAACACTGAAGCTCCCGCACCCCGTTCGTATTCTTGTAAAACCTCGGTTCGATAGGCATCGGCGACAATATCTTGACTCGCGCTAAAAAATGCCACCACCAAGGCAGCTAAGAAAAACGGGCTAACTGAAAGCGATCGTATTGTCTGCCAAAACTCACAAAAGCCTTTGAATACCGTTTCATTTCGACAGACATCCACCGAATTAACCGCGACTTGTTGAAGCTGGCTAGTGTCTTGAAATGCCATCCAGCCGATCGCAAGTAGCAAAATAATCTGGCTCACAATCAGCCAACCGCGTCTGCGTCCAAGCAGCGGGGGCACAAAGCGATCGAGAAAGGGCGACCACAAGAATTTGAGCGAATAGGGAATCGCTGCCACACTAAAGGCTGCAATCACCTTCAAATCGACTCCTTCCTTACTTAACCAAGCTTGAAGCGGATCTTTTCCAGTTAAGTAAAACGGCAAACCAGATGAGAAGCCCAATAAAATCAGAGCCGCCATTTTTCGGCTCTGAAAGACTCTGAGATAGGGTTGAATATTCACGGGGATGAAGCGCCGAATCGAGAACGTTAGCCATCATCGCACAGACAGCGCGATTTGAATTTTCGATCGCACAATCCCCAAGATTGTTCCGCAGTTAATGTTTGTGGAACCGATGTAACGATATTGCACTAATGCCGTTGAGACGCAATTAAGTTTGTCTCAACGGCATTAGTGCAATCACCTGTAATCTGCAAAATTGAAGAAACGGGAACATCCAATAGCAACGTCCCATTTATTTGTTCATTCTAGAATTCGACTCAACTTAGATCTTTCCGTAGCCGCGCCAAACCCCAACTAGAACTCCTTGAATCTCAACTTCCGAAGCAGGAACCTCGGTCATTGGATACAGTTCACGATTGGGATTGCCGGGTTTGAGAATGACTTTATTGCCTTTGCGCTCAAAATATTTCAGCGTGGACTTACCTTGATGATGGGCAGCGACGATCGTTTCATTTTTGAGCGTTTTCGGGTCGTTTACAGGCTGCAAAATCACAATATCGCCGTCATCAATCAGCGCATCGATCATGCTGTGACCGCGCACTTTCAGAGCGAAATGATTCGGTTTCAGCAGCAAGTTCGACAGGTCAAGATACTCAACTTCGACATCTGGGAACGTTTCAACCAAGCTCGTTGCCGCGATCGCACCCCGAATCGGGACTCCTTGCGGTAACGGATTAAGAATCCGAATTGTCCGCGCCTGCCCCTCTGTCCAACCGATGTAGCCCTTGTTGCGGAGATGCTCTAAGCGGCTTTGAACCGGAGCCGGAGACTTGAGATTCATCGCGGTCATCATTTGCCGAATCGATGGAGCGTGTTGGTGGTCGCGGATATATTCGACCAGCCAGTCGTAAAGTTGTTGTTGGGCTTCGGTAAGGGGTTCCATAAACTCCTACAGAGATGACGAATAACTAAAGTATTTTAGAACACTTGTATCACGAATTTGTACAGTCGTCTAGTAAATTTGTTTATTGTTCTAAGAACATTTGTATCTTTAATTCTGTCATTTGTCGAGCGATCGCTGATTGTAGAATTAGGAACGTTAATGAAATCCTAAATTTAGATATGACAGCTGCTCGCGAAACTAAGCCTAGTTTGACTTCCCGGATTGTTAACGGTATTTTATCGATTCCGCCTGTGTTTAATTTGGCGAGGGTTCGCGCTCGAAATATGATGATGAAACGCGCAGAATCGATCGGGGTTCCCTGGACAAAAATTGTTGCCGATTTACAGGCGCGAGATTGGTCAGGAGAATTTGAAAAAGTTAATAATCCTAAGCTGGAATATCCCGAGTACTATTTGCGTCCGTTTCATGCGTATGAAGCCGGGAATTTAGGTTGGGAACCTGCAACGGAAGTGGAAGTCGCAGCGTATGCGGTTCATGCTCGAATTTGGCAAGATGCAGGTAAAGATGGAGATCGCCGATTGCGGCAAAGTTATCACGATGTTTTGAAAGCTCAAATTTCAACTGCACCCAAGGATATTGTTGATTTCGGGTGCAGTGTGGGAATGAGTACCGTTGCGCTGCAAGAAACGTTTCCTGGCTCAACGGTGACAGGAGTAGATCTTTCACCCCATTTTTTAGCAGTAGCTGAGTATCGCGTCGGAAGTCGTCCGGATATTCATTGGCAACATGCTGCGGCTGAATCAACGAATTTACCTACAGGTTCGTATGATTTAGTTTCGGCTTGCTTGCTGTTTCATGAATTGCCCCAGGATGCGGCGATCGCGATTCTTCAAGAAGCAAGAAGATTGCTGCGTCCGGGTGGTCATCTCGCAATTATGGATATGAATCCGCGCTCTCAGGTTTATGCAAAAATGCCGCCGTACATCCTGACATTGCTAAAAAGTACAGAGCCGTATTTGGATCAGTATTTTGCGTTGGATTTGGAAGGGGCGATCGTTCAGGCAGGATTTGCTCAACCGTCACTCACTTGCAATTCTCCGCGTCATCGTACTTTGATCGCTCAAGCGTGTTAACCGATGCAGCTTTGGATTGATACGTTTTCTTATCGCAATCGATTACGGAGATTGCCCCCGCAACAGAAGGTACTGTTTGCGGGGATTGTACTAGTTTTTGCGTTAATTACTCGTCCGATCGTGCAGTGTGCGATCGCGCTGTGGATGAGCATTTGGATTGTGAATTATGCAGGAATTCCGAGCAAGGTTTACGGGCGAATGTTGAGTGTTGCGATCGCATTTTGGTTTACAAGTATTCCTGCATTATTGATTGCTGGAGTTGCATTGTCTGAACGATCAAGAATTCAGACAGATGTGTTATCGGGTTTCTCAATGGGTACACATTACCTGTATCTTAGTCAGCAGGGAGTGTTACAAGCAGGATTGATTTTTACGCGCACGATCGCGACAGTTTCATCTCTCTATTTCCTATTATTAACAACTCCATTTTCAGAAATATTGCAGGTAATGCGACAAGTACGATGCCCGGAGATATTAGCTGAACTATTGCTATTAATGTATCGATTTATTTTTATTTTGCTGTCTACTGCAAGTGAACTTTGGACGGCTCAACATTCGCGAAATGGATACCGCACTTATCAACGCTGGTACTATAGTTTGAGTCTTTTAGTCAGTCAACTTTTCCGTAAAACAATGGAAAACTATCGGCAATTTGTTTTATCAACGGCTTCAAGGGGCTTTAATGGGACATTTCGAGTTTGGTCACCGCAGCAATATCAGCCCTCACGACGATATACGATCGAAGCCATTCTCGGCTGTTTTCTGCTTTTACTGAGCCTATGCTTTTAGAATTTCACGAGGTTAATTATACTTATTCAGGTGTAACAGAACCTGCAATTCGAGACTTAACGCTGCAAATTCCGAGCGCAAAACGGATTGCTTTAATCGGTCAAAATGGCTGTGGTAAAACGACTTTATTTCTACTAGCAAACGGGCTATATCAACCGCAGAATGGCGAAATTTACTGGCAAGGTGAACGACTGAAATACGATCGTCGATCGCTAATTAATTTGCGGCAAAAAGTTGGCTTAGTCTTCCAAAATCCCGAACAGCAAGTCATCGCCTCAACCGTAATCGAAGATATTTCCTATGGTTTATGTAATCTAGGCTGGAAAGATTCACAAATTGAAAGCGCGATCGCTCCAGTGCTCAATGAATTCGGTTTAACTGAGTTAGCAAATCGTCCAATTCACCAGCTAAGCTTAGGACAAAAGAAGCGCGTTTCTCTTGCAGGCGTGATGGTTTTGCAGCCTGAATTGCTGCTGCTCGATGAGCCAACCGCTTATCTCGATCCGCTCCACACTCGTGCCCTTGCTCAAAGCTTAGACAACATACACGCAGCAGGAACCACGATCGTCATGGCAACTCACGATCTAGAGTGGGTGTATCGCTGGGCAGACTGGGTAATTGTTCTCGATCGAGGGACGTTAGCGCTTGAGGGAGTACCCGAAGCTGTGTTTGCTGAAGTAGAAAAACTTGAATCGCTGAAGCTTGGAGTGCCGCTTACAGCAAAACTACTCGCATTGTTAGATGGATTGGAACAACAAGAAAAAAATTCAACGATCGAAGCGGTGCGATCACAATTACTTGGCTCTAAAAAATCCTGAATTAACGTCAGTTCGACGAGTTTTTTCGCTTCGTTTTAGTCGTCTTCTGCCCCCTAAATCCCCCATGAGTGGGGGACTTTGAAGGATAAGAAACTTCTTCAAATTGGGGAATTGCTGTTCTCTAAGTCCCGCAGAATGGGGGATTTAGGGGGCTTCCTATCGCTGCAAACGTAGCTAAGAACTTATGTCGAACTCACATTGAATCAAGGAGCTTCAGATTGATTCAACCACTACCTTTGATTAATCTGTGCCAGCGTGTTTCGGTAGCCTTCCGCATCGCCTTTTTGCAAATATAGATCGGCTGCCCGTTGCAGATCCGCGATCGCGCTCTGCCGATTACCCATCCGCTTGAGCAAAACGCCTCGGTGATAAAGCGCCTGCGCTCGACTCGAATCCAGGCTAATCGCTTGGCTAAAATCCGCGATCGCACCCTGCAAATCTCCACTTTTCATTCTCGCTTCGCCACGATTTTCGTAAGCATCCGGATTGCTGCTATCTGCCTCTACAGCAGCACTAAAATCCTGAGTTGCTCCAGATCGATCGCCCAGTTTCGCCCTCAACTCCGCTCGTTGAGATAGCGCTGCTGCAAAATTCGGCTGAATTTGCACTGCTTGAGAATAATCTGCGATCGCGCCTTGTTTGTCACCGCTCACCGCCCGCAAATCTCCCCGACTCTTGATTGCAGGTGCAAAATTCGGATCGAGTTTTAACGCTTGGTTGTAGTCTGCGATCGCACCTTCTGGATTGTTGAGTGCAGCGCGAATCATGCCGCGTTGATGAAAGAAAGCTGCTTGGTTCGGGTTGAGCGTAGTGAGTTTGGTTAAATCCGCCTCAGCCGCTTCCAGAAAACCAAGTTTTGCATTCACTTGAGCGCGGTTATAGTAGGCATCGGCTAACACCGGCTTGAGTCGGATCGCTTGAGAAAAGTCCGCGATCGCGCTGTCTGATTCTCCGATTTCATGTTGAATCGTGCCACGGGCAACAAAGGCTTCAGCAGAATTCGGCTGCAACTTAATCGCTTCGTTTAGATCAATCAGTGCCGCCTGACGATCGCCCTGGCGTAACTTGACAAAACCCCGATTCACCAAAGCAGGCGCAAACTTCGGCGCAACTCGTAACGCCTGGTCAAAATCCGCGATCGCTTCATCCCAACTTTGCAGTTGAGTCCGAATATACCCGCGATTCACGTAAGCACTGGCTAAGTTGGGATTTAGCTGAATGGCTTGATTTAAATCCGCGAGTGCAGCGTCGGTTTCTCCCAAACTGAATCGCGCACTGCCCCGATGTGCGTAGATCAGCGCATCGGTGGGATTCATTTGCGCGGCTTGGTCGAGGTCTTGGATTGCGCCTTGATGATCGCCAAGCTGCGATCGCACTGCCCCCCGACTCACATAAGGACTGCTCCAGCTTGGATTCAGTCGAATTGCCTGATTGTAAGACTCCAGCGCATCACGATATTTGGCATCGCGGGTACGATCTTCGCCCTGGCTGAAAAAGTTTTTTGCCTGCTGAATTCGCTCTGCTGCCTCCGGAGTCGGCTTTGGCACATCAGGTTTGGCATCTTGAGCCAATGCAGGAGCGGCGGCAAGCCCGATCGCGGCAATTGCGGCGGTGAGATGACACGAAGAACGACGAATAAAACGCATAATTGAAACCTGCTTCTCGCGGAGTAAGGTTTTCCCTAGCGTTCCCCGGAAGCAGGTCTCAAATTACACAGCGTAATCGGAATTTACGGATGCGTTTTGTTAAGTTGGGATTAATTCTCCGGGTCTGAGCTTCGCCCACTTTCCTTTCTCTTCTTTGAAGCTGAGGCAACCGACGACATCCCACTCCATTTCGATATGATCCCCACGATCGCGAATATTCACATTGATCGTTGGTTCAACCGCTTCAAAATCAGGGGTTTCGGTCAAATGAGGCTGTTCGTGCTGAGTTTCGACCGCATTGTAGGTAGTGCAGCGATCGACATAATGGCAATTTACGCAAATACACATGGTTTCCGGTTCCTCTGCATCACAATAGAGGGGTGGGTTGCTTGCTTTTCTGTTACTCTAGCTCAGGCGCATTCAATTGATCACCCCAAATAGGTTGATTTATGTTGCGCTCGAACGGTTGAAAGCTTTTCTCCGACTCGATTTTTTTGTTAAAGTACGACTTCGATCTAGGTTAGCTCCGCGTGAATTTGCAGTTAGAACATTATCGCAACGTGGCATTGGTTTCGTCGGCTCTCTCTCCGGAAACATGGCCCTTCAGTCTAAAGTGGCTGCCTAAATCTGCGTGTCTAGTCGGCGGTACGGTACGAGATGCACTGCTGGATCGTCATTCCGAATATCTCGATCTCGATTTTGTCTTGCCGAACGATGCTGTTGAAACGGCACAAGCGATCGCTCGGCATTATCGCGCTGGATTTGTGGTGTTGGATGCCGAGCGCCAAATCGCCCGCGTTGTATTTCCACAAGGGACGGCGGATTTTGCGCTTCAGGTGGGAGAAACGCTAGAAGACGACTTACGGCGACGGGATTTTACCGTGAATGCGATCGCCTACAATCCCCACACCAAAGACTTGCTCGATCCGCTACAGGGATACGAGGATTTGCAGCAAAAGCGGCTCAGAATGGTGTCGGTTGAGAACTTATCAGAAGATCCGCTCCGCCTGCTAAGAGCTTACCGCCAAGCGGCTCAGCTTGGATTTGCGCTAGAGTCCGAAACCCAAGCCGCGATCTGTCAGCTTGCATCAAATCTGAGTAGAATTGCGGCTGAACGAGTGCAATCTGAGCTGAACTATCTTTTAGGAACAGCACGGGGCACAAGCTGGATCAAGACTGCCTGGAAAGATGGGGTATTGCAGGACTGGTTTCCGAGTGCAACATCGGATCGTCTCGCACAAATTGCTGCGATCGATCATGTTACCGTGCATTTGCAGGAAACTTGGACAGAGTTTTGGTCAGAACTGAGTCGGACGGTGCGCGGCACTCCCAAAGCATCCGAAGCGAAAGGATCAGTCCGAACTTGGGTCACGATCGCGAAGCTTGCGAGTCTTTTGCCCGATGATCCCGAAGCGGCTGAGGCGCAGTTGTGGCGGCTGAAATACAGTCGTGCAGAAATTCAAGCGGTGTGTACTGTTTTGAAAGCGCTGCCGCAGTTGAAATCGGGAGCGGTAATTTCTGATTGGTCTCTGGCGCAGCAGTATCAATTCTTTCAAAGCGTCGGTGCGGTGTTTCCTGCGATCGCGCTGCTTGGGTTTGCGATTCAGCTTCCAGTGGAAGGTGTGGCTATGCTGATCGATCGGTTCCTTAATTCCGCTGATCCCGTGGCGCATCCGAGTCCGATTTTAACCGGACAGGATTTAATCAGTGCACTCCAAATTCCGCCGAGTCCAAAAATCGGAAGGCTTTTGGCAGCACTGCAACTTGCACGAGCCGAAGGCAAGATTTCTAGCCGCGAAGAAGCGATGGAACTAGCGCGGTCACTGATTTGAAATTTAACTTCTGCAATCGGGCTTTCAGGTTAAGCTGTAGTCTGGATTTGATAAAACCAATAAGCTGGAAAAACTTCTCAGTTATGGAATATAATCGTCTACTGTGTCTAAATTCAGCAAAGACTGTGACAAAGTAAGGGGTAAACAATGGCTAAACGCCGCAACCAGAAAAAAGAAAAAGCTCTGCGTAACCAAGCATATGCACGTAAGTTCCGTAAGCGCACGAATACGGGACGTTTTGGCAATCGTGGCAGACGATTTGATGGCAACCGCGATGAGTCTGAAGGCGATCAAGGTGAAAATCGGGTTGCTGAAGGCGCTGCGGATGTCTAGGCTTGTATGAGGCTTCGTCTGTAGCGTCGATCGACAACTGTTCGCATTAGCTTATGAATAAGTTCACGACGGTATCCCTCGACTCAGGCAGTTGAGGGATTTTTGCTGTGAGAAGTTTTGTAGCGAGCGTTTAGAGGTTCGGGATAAAGCTTTCCAGGTCGATTCCAGCTTGACTGTTTGCATTCAAACAATCCACGTGCTATCCTAAATTCATACAGTTTGAATCCAAACAATTTAGGTGAAATAAATCTTGGAGGTCTCTATGCTGACACTTCGCAAATCGAACGATCGTGGACATGCCAATCATGGCTGGCTGGATTCGTACCACACTTTCTCATTTGCGAACTATTACGATCCATCCCATATGGGATTTCGCAAACTGCGGGTGATTAATGAAGACTGGGTTGCAGGAGGAGGTGGGTTTGCTCCACACTCTCACCGCGATATGGAAATTATTACCTATGTGCTGGAAGGTGCATTAGAACACCAGGACAGCATGGGGAATCGCGAGGTCATTCGTCCGGGTGAAGTGCAGCGCATGACCGCGGGAACAGGCGTAACTCATAGCGAATACAACGCTTCTAAAACCGAGCCGGTTCATCTTTTGCAAATCTGGGTGTTACCGGAACGATCGAGCTTAACCCCAGGATATGAGCAGAAGTTCTATGCTCCTGAAGAAAAGCGCGGACAACTTCGGCTAATCGCTTCCCAGGATGGGCGGGATAGTTCTGTGACTGTGCATCAAGACCTAAATTTGTATGCAACGGTCTTACGCAGCGGCGAGAAATTGACGCATTCGATCGCGCCTGATCGCCATCTTTGGGTGCAAATTGCACGGGGATCTGCGATCGTTAACGGTGAAGTTCTGACGAATGGAGACGCAGTCGCGATCGAAGCGGAACCGACGTTAGAGCTAATCGGACAAAAGGATGCTGAAATCCTAGTGTTTGATTTAGCTTAGTCGTTTGCAGCATCCCCTAAAAATGACGATCGCCCGAATTCGATTTGCTACTCATCGGGCGATCTCAGGAATTCTGTAGAGACAGTTCAGCGAACCGTCTCTACGTTGTTGTATCATCTACAAGTTGCGCTGAAACTCTTCCAGAGTATCGATCAAATTCACCTGACACTGCATCGGCAGCAGATCGAGCAGAGGAACCTCTCGCTTCCCGCCGCCCAACTTCACCGGAATGTTTTGAACGATCTTGAGGACTTCATCTTCTTGAATTGCCTTTCCACCTGAAACCAGTGGGAAAAGCCGCTCTGCTAAAAGGGTATGTAAATGAGCATCGTTGAGATAAAGATGCCATTTCGCAACATCGATATAGACAGATTCACCAATCTCGGCAGCTAATGCCTCGATCGCTTCTGAGGTACTAGGGGTAGCCATATGTTTATAATCGGGTTCAATTCCTTAACCGTACTAGGTTAAGGATGCCGAAATCTCCTACCTCTTGGTTGATTTTGATGGTTTTTCTTTCGGTTTAAATCCGGTTGCTTTAGAAGTTGCAGGAATCGGTGTATCAGAATAGTCTGCGATCGCAAAAACATAAATCGCATGGGCTACCAACACGGCAAGCCAGCCGCTCGTAACCCAAATTGACCAATCCCAATCCACCTGCTGAAGCGTTCGGAAAAACCAAATTCCCGAATTAGCCGCAGCAAATAGAGCAACATGGGTTGCAAAGGTCATACGATCGTCGAGTTGACGATAATCGGCATCTTTGCGATCGGGAACGCGAGACCAGCGAGGAGGCATAAGATTTCAAGATGAATAGACAGACTTCTTCATTTTTGCACTTTCAACCTTAGACAGGAGCGCTGTTTTTGAAGTTTTCGAGAGGAATTTTTTGTAACGAATCCTTTCGACCCAAGTTTGGTAGGATATTCATGACTTTTAACTAAATTATGAACTTAGCCACCCCAAGGAGTTAATAGGGAAAGTTTGGATATGGTTGCTTCTCCCGGTTCTCTTAATTCAGCCGCTATTCCGATCCATATTCTGCTAGTCGAAAACAACCCTGACGACGCAGTTCTCATTCGCCGTACGTTTCTTCGAGCGGGGAGAGATGATTGGAAGCTGGCACAGGTTGAACGGCTGGACGAAGCGATCTCTATCTGCAAAGAATATCACTCTCAGACCGGGAAAAACTTTGATGTGATTTTGCTGGATCTACGGCTTCCCGATTCGTGTGGTCTAGAAACCGTTGTCAAATTCCGCCGAGCAGTGCCTGATATTCCCGTCGTCGTCATTACTGGAGTTCGTGATGAAGATTTGGCGATCGCATCGATCCGAGCGGGTGTGCAGGACTATCTCAGCAAAGACGAGATTACGATTCAGCAGCTTTTGCGGTCGGTGCGATTCGCGATCGAGCGAGTGCGGCAATAAATCAGAAGTGGCACATTCAAAGTTCTGATTTAGGGCATACAGAGCGGGCTTGCTTCATAGTCATATCGAACTCCGGCAAAATCTCCCGCTCCGGGGGCACAACCTGATCAGGGGCGTTGTGGATCGCTCGAAGATTGCTTTCAACTCACTGACAGTTGGAAAGAGCCGTTAAGCCTGCAAAAGTCTCTGCCAGAGTTCAATCACTTCTTTCAGTTGAGCAGGCAGTTCGTTCTGCAATGGATTTGCATACTCGATCGCTGTATTCCCGCCAGTGAGCTTGATTGTGTCAAAGTCGGCTCCACGATCGGAAAAATAACGCAGCCGATTCAGGTGATCGAATCGCTGTTGGCGCACTTGCTCTAGAAAGGTGTTCACCTGTTCACGAGTCAAGCGTTTAATGATGACCGGAGTTGATCGGATGTTCGGGGCGATCGTTTGCCGAGTCACAATGCCTTCGGTGTTGAGCTTTGTAATCGTGGTGATATTGGCAATGCCTCCTTCAGAGACAGATTGGAACACGACTTGTTCTTCAGGGTTGCTCGTCCCATCTTCTGGGGTGATGAAGCCTATCTGAAGGCTTGGTGACGGATTTGTTAGACTTGCGGTCTGATTCAGTCGCAATTGGGAGCCGTTTTGATTCGTGTGGTAGACCCAACTGCGTTGTTGTCCTGTGACAATGACTTGCCAACCGGGAAGCGCAATCATGGTACATAAGGCGTTGGGCGCAGGCAGTCCCAAGCATCCATTCCAGGTGCGGGATTGTGCGGCTGAAATCTTCAGTTGTGAAGCTGGGACTCTAAAGGTTCTGGCGATCTCGCGCTTCACTCGTCGCGCTACCGCAGCAGGCAGTACGTCAGAAGAATTTGCAGTTTCTTTGTCTGCGGTTGCTTGAATCTGTGCTGGAGGTTTGGCGCTGATTGAAGCTTGAGGTAAGGCTGCACTAAATAAAACTGTTCCCGATAACAGGGCTGCTGAGTATCGTTGCAGTAGGGTTTTCATTGCATTTGTCCTAGATTGAGAGGGTGAGATCGGAGTGATCCGAGTGTCCCAATTCTGGCGGAAGGGTAAGAAGATTAGAGGAGCAGTTACAGAATTAGAAACCTATGAAAAGAACAAGTGCGGCGATCGCGCTCTACACGTTGGTTTCACTATCGCTCTACGGTGAGTGATCGCAAGGTCTAAGTCTGTGCAAATTGGTCGAGTAATGCTTGAATCAAACTGGCAGAAGCGCGAAAGGATGTTTGTTTTAGTCGAGCAATTGCAGAGGGAAAATCAATCTTTTGTTGCTGCCCTGCTTTGACCAAAATTCCTAAAACACCGACGATCGCAAGTCCTCGTTTAGAGGCAATATTTCTTGCGGCTTGATCGTCGAGAAGAATGAGATCAGCTTGCAATTCTTCTGCTAATGAGATTGCGTCTCGCTCTCCTGAGTCGAGTTCATCCACGAAAAGATTGGTTGCGGTGGTTACTGCTCTAATTTCTAACCACTTCGGAGGTTGAGCAATCCAAGCTTGAACGATCAGGGGCGATTTTGATGCAGCTAATTCATCTCGAATGGTTTCAGGAATGATGACGCGATTGTATAACTCCGGTAACAAGTCGATTAGATCGATCAGCAGCAGGTAGCAGAGGGGAGAAGTATCAGAGATAACGATCATGTCTGCGCTAAATTCTCTTCTTGTTGAAGGGTTTCTAGCGTCTCTAGATCCTGTTGTAAGTCGGACAAATCATAGTTGAGATCGATCGATCGTTCTTTGAAAAACACATCGAGTTCAAGCTGAGTTTCAAATCCAAGCAATTCTCTGGCTTTGCCTGAACTAATTCGTGCGGTTCGATAGGCTTCAATCACGCACAGTTCGAGCATTTTTCGCTCTAAATCCTCTGGGTTGATTTGTAGCTGATGGGCTAATGTGTCAGGAATCTCGATCGTAATTTGCATTGTTTTTTACAAGGATACAGGCGCAGTCACTTTTGAGAGGCTGCTTATATGATTTTGGCAAGAAATTCGTTAAATGATGACGATCGCACTATTCATCCTGAACGGTGAGCATTCGGGATTCGTTATAAACCAAGCAGGGCGAGAAGTGATGGGGGATCGATCGCGTTTAGGTCGTTAATTTGTTGAAAGTCTCGAAGGTTGTACGTTGCGAAATGATCGATTTGTGACTCTAGAACCAGAGCAGCGAGCCGCAGATCGAAAATCTTGGCTGAAGTGATATTGCGAATTACGGCTAAGTCTAAGAGGCGATCGATAGTCGAGAAATTAGGGTAAATAACTTCAAAGTTTCCATTGAGATAGGTTGACTTGATTAATGTTTGTGCTTGTTGAGGCGTGAGCGCATTTCCGGTCATGGCGACTGGATTGGTAAGAATTCGGTAAAGCTCAATGATGTTCTGTTCGGCTAAGACTCCCTGTATATTCTGCTGGAAGGCTTGGAGTAATAAAGCGGCGGAATCATTGTGATAACGAGAGGCAGCATCATGAGCGTAAACTAAAACGTTCGTGTCAAATAGAATTCGAGTCTTGCTCATAGATGCGATCGCGCTCAAGATATTCGTCTTTGATGCCGAAGTTGAAGGTCGGGAAAGGAAGCGCTTGCTTCGGAGCAGGGGTAACAGACACTTCGACTTCATCCCCGTCCTGTAGGTTGTCAGGAAGGGGATCGATTAGGATGATTGTTTTGTTTTTGATGTAGCCTTTCATTGAGTTGGGGGTGCGATCGCGCTTTTATCAATCAGTTACTTATATAAGTTTGGCAAGTCTTGAAGCAAACGATCGCACTATTCATCCTGAACGGTGAGCATTCGGGATTCGATCGCGTTCCACACCTGCGGCGACACTCGCAAGGCAGCTTCTTTGCAGCGAACCATGAGTTCATTGGCATAGAGATAGTTTTCGATCGTGTCTGCTTCTTCCTTTGATAGTTCAAGCCATTCTGAATCCAGGTGGAGAGCGTTGTGCCAAGTCTGTTGGAGCCGATCGGCAAAAGCTCGCTGCTCTTCTAACGGTGCATCATTGCTTAGCCCTGGCTCTCTCATTGCTTCAAGTTGATTAACTAAAGCTTGGCAATCAACAGAGGTGAAGATTTCGGCGAGGTCGTGAGCGCGGACGCAGGCGAGGGCAAGGGCGCGGGTAAGGTTGCGCCCGCAGGCGAGGGTGCGGGCGAGGGCAAGGGCACGGTCGAGGGCGAGGGCAAAGTCACGGGCACAATCGCGGTCGAGAACGCGGGTGAGGACGCGGGCGCGGTCGTAGGCGCGGTCGAGGACACGGGTGCGGTCGTAGGTGCGGTCGAGGACGTGGTCGAGGACGTAGGCGCGGGCGCAGGCGTAGAAGAGTGCAACAGTCCTTTTAGCTGCTGGCTTAAAATCATCTGATGAGCGGGCGTAGAAGGGTGCAACAACCCTTTTAGCTGCTGGCTTGAAATCATCTAATGATCCAGTAGTCACATCACTTGTCCATTTGAGCAATGCTTTTAGTTTCTCTGTATGGATTAGCTTTTGTGCTTCAGACTCCATCAGAGTTAGAAGTGCGTCAGCGTTTCGCATTAGACCAGAGATAAGGAAGAAAACCTCACGCCAACGGGAATCAGTTAAATGATTGGCTACTAGCGTTTCTATTTGCTGTTCATCAACAATATACTGAGCCGTTAGATATTCCTGAAATGTTAGATGCGAGAACGAAAAAGTATCTCTGGCACGTTCGACTAAAATTCCTTGTTGCACTTGGATGGCATAGAGCGCAGCTTCCGCATCTAGATGTTTCGGTGCATTGAGATTATTGACTAGAAAGGCTCGGATTTGGTCAGTTAGTTCCCGCTTTGAGAAAAATAGCTGATCTTCTGCAAAACTTTGGTAAGCAATCTCAGACAGTAAGACTTGTTCTAGCTGAAGGTTCAATTCTTGATAAATCGGATCACGGTGAACTCGTCGTTCTGCTGCCCATTTCTTTAACCAAACTTCCAATGCCTCCCCATATAACGCGGCTCTTTGCTTGGGTAAGCTCTGCGATTCATCGTAAACCGCACAAAGTAAGGTTAAGAGTAACGGCGTTTGTCCTAATTCCTTGACCGCTTTGTAGTCTGAACTGTTGAGCAATTCCCAGTATTGATCGGCTATCTTTGGCTCTCGTCTGAACCACTGCCGCACAAACGTTTCGATTTGCGAATCGCTAAAGTCCGCCATCGTCACATCTTTGAATCGCAGAAATCCACCTTTATACGCTGCAATTCGACAGGAGGCAATAAAGCGATTTTTGTCATATCGATCGACCAGCTTCCCAATCTGCTCGATCGCTCGATCGACATGCGCCGTTGGCACTTCATCCAACCCATCCAACAAAATCAACAGCTTTCCTGCCTGCAAAAGATTCTGCGTGAATGTTTCCGCATTCGGAAACCCACAGGTTTCAAACTCTTCTACGATCAATTTCTCGATATCGGAGTGTCGATCGCCAAATTGCTTCAATTCAATAAACACGGGAATCAATTCGTGTCGAAACCTTGCGGTCTGCCACTTGAGCGCTTCGAGTCCAACCTTTCTCAAAAACGTCGATTTTCCAATTCCCGGACTGCCTAACACCATCAGCCGAGGTTCAAGATTCGCCACTGCGATGCCTTCTTGACGAGTCGTTTTCTCGAAGACAAATCCTCGCCCCGTTTCTAGAAACAGTTCCTTCAGCGCTTCGGGAGATTCAAAACGGCGGCTCTCGCGAGTATTCAAGACTTGGACATCCGTATAAATATCCTCTAATGTCAGCGAATTATCCATTCGCAGGCAATCATATTTCAGCGTACAGTGGCGTTTTTCATAAGTTCTGACATACTCCTCCATCGCGTTGCCAACTTGCTGATGGAGTTTCTTATCGATTTGGTTTCCGGCTTGTTTCCAACCGAACTCGATCGCAAGTTTGATCAGATTTGTAATGACTGCCTGTGAAATGGGATCGATCGTCATATCAATTGAAGGAAACTTTTCTCATTGATACACTGCGATCGCATTCCAACACGGATTATTCAAAGAAATTACAGAAGCGCTGTGATACGATGACGAGCCTTTTTAACTCGATGGCGAGTATTCAGAACTCAACGGTGAGTATTTAGGATTCGGTGGCGAGACTTTAGAACTCAAGCACGAGTATTTTTATCTCATTCGCGAGTGTTTAGAACTCAACAACGAGTATTTTTGTCTCGTTCACGAGTGTTTAGGACTCACTCACGAGTCTTTGAAACTCAAGCGCCAGTATTTGAAACTCGACCACGAGTATTTTTAACTCATTCACGAGACTTACGACTTCAAGCCCGACTTCATTTTTGTAAACTGAAGAAATGGGACATCAGATTCAACCACTACCGATCGAAGTCGTTCACCTCATTGCTGCCGGAGAAGTGATCGATTCTCTTGCCGCAGTCGTGCGCGAACTCGTTGAAAATGCGATCGATGCCGGAGCCACACGCCTTACTGTTTCAATTTGGGCTGACCAATGGCGGGTACGAGTCGCGGATAATGGTGCAGGCATGAATTTAGAGAATTTACGCCAAGCGGCACAGCCACACAGTACCAGCAAAATTCGCGATCGCGCCGATTTATGGCAGATTCAAAGCTTAGGATTTCGGGGTGAAGCTTTGCACAGTCTAGCTCAACTCTCAAAGCTAGAAATTCTGAGTCGTACCCCTGATGATGCAGGCTGGCGTGTGGCTTACACGACTGAAGGAGCAGTCGATCAAGTCGAATCCGTTGCGATCGCACCCGGAACGATTGTGATTGTCGATCGCTTGTTTGAAACCTGGGAAGCCAGACGCGAAGGATTACCCTCTACCTCACAACAGTTAAAAGCAGTTCAACAAACGATTTATCAAATTGCTTTAGCTCATCCACACATTACTTGGCAGGTCTATCAAAACGATCGATTATGGTTCAATCTTTGGGCAGGTAACTCTGCAAAGGACTTGTTACCGCAACTATTAAAAGATGTGCGAATTGATGATTTAACTGAGCTTCGGTCTGCTGCACTTTCTTTAGTGTTAGGACTCCCCGATCGCACCTCACGGCATCGTCCCGATTGGGTGAGAGTTGCGATTAATGGTCGATTTGTGCAATTTCCAGAGCTAGAGCAAACCATCTTAGGCGCATTTCGCAGAACATTACCCCGCGATCGACATCCGATTTGTTTGGTTCATCTGCAACTCAACCCCGAACACATCGACTGGAATCGCCATCCTGCCAAAGCTGAAGTGTACTTACACAATCTCGATGATTGGAAAGAGCGGGTAAAGGGCGCGATCGCTCAAGCGCTCCGCATCAATCCCGAAGCTGTTCCCGATAGCCTCTACACTTCACAAGTGAGCCAACTGATCAAAGCGGCTGAATCGGATGCAGGCTATCATGTCTCGCGTGAGATTCCGGCTGAACCTTCGGCTTTATTTCCACTCAAAGCACTGACCCAAGTTCACAACCGCTACATTCTGGCAGAGCATCCTTCAGGAATGTGGTTAATTGAGCAGCACATCGCCCATGAGCGCGTTTTGTTTGAAGAGATTAGCGATCGCTGGCAACTGATTCCGCTTGAACCTGCGATCGTTCTCAATCAACTCTCTATGTCTCAGATCGAACAGTTACAACGAATTGGCATTGAAGTTGACCCATTCGGAGAGCAACTTTGGGCAGTACGATCGGCTCCTGAGCTACTGATTCAACGCGAAGACTGTACCGCTGCATTGATCGAACTCAGTTTAGGCGGAGATTTGCAGGCGGCTCAGGTCGCGGTCGCTTGTCGGAGTGCAATTCGCAATGGAGTGCCATTGTCGATCGAAGAAATGCAATCTTTGCTTGATCGCTGGCAGAAAACCCGCAATCCACGCACTTGTCCACACGGTCGCCCGATCTATCTATCGCTTGAAGAATCTAGTCTGGCGCGATTCTTCAAGCGGCATTGGGTCATTGGGAAGAGTCACGGATTAGAGTGAGCATTTAGGATTTGGTCTCGCTATTTCTGAAATAGTTCAGCAATCAGATCATCACGGCTTAAATCTAAATGCTCAGCAATATCCCTCAGAATTGCGGAAAGAGTTCCAACCTTGAGCGGATCGTGGGCAGGAATTGTAATGTGATGTTCTCCGTTTTGTTGTGTCGTTAAGCGGATATGGCTGCCTGTTTGATGATCAATGACGTATTCAAACCGTTTGAGCCGCTTGGCAAGTTCTGAACCAGAAAGGTCTCGCGGAAGTTTCACGAGGCGATAACCTCATCTCGCACGAAATGTAGACGAATGAGTTTAGGACGAGCTTGTTCGTCTGGAAAGTGGCATCTAACGGCATCGCGGATTTCTTCACGTAGGCGATCGATGTCATCAGCTTCGGTAAAGATTGATTCGCTCAAGGCGCGAGCAGTATAACCGCCTTCGGGTGCATCTTCGATAAGAAATACGATTTCAGTCATAATGTGCAATCGTGCATAGATAAATAATTTATACAATTCTGACAAGGAAATGTGGGCGCAAAGCATTGAGAAAGTAAACTTCTTGCGTGATTGACCCACTGAACTGTTGAGGGATTCGCCCCAATTCGACGAATCCCAGCATTGTTCAATTATCGCGCCGCAGTTTGAGGCAAAGCTGGCTCCAGAATGCGATCGATCTCTTTCAGCACGTCATCGGTTAAGTTCACATCAACTGCCGCCGCGTTATCGACGACCTGCTCTGGACGACTTGCACCGATAATTGCACTCGTAACTCGCTGATCACGCAACACCCAGGCTAAAGCTAGTTGTGCCATTGAAATGTTTAGCTGTTGTGCGATCGGCTTTAAGTTCTGCACGGCACTCAAGACGCGATCGCTGAGCAAATCACTCATAAACCCGTTCATCTTATCGTTTGCTGCCCGCGAATCTTCAGGAATTGCTTCACCCGGTTTGTACTTGCCGGTAAGCACTCCTTGAGCGATCGGAGACCAAACAATCTGACCAATTCCATTCGCCGCACACAACGGAAACACTTCCGCTTCTGGTTTGCGCCACAACATCGAATACTGCGGTTGACTCGACACAAACTTTTCAACATTCGGAAGGTTCAACGCCGCTTGAATCTGCGATGGATTCCACTCACTAAAGCCAATGTATCGCGCTTTTCCTTGCCGAACGACTTCCGTTAAGGCTTCCATTGTTTCCTCTAGCGGAGTCTCTGTATCATAGCGATGGCATTGATACAAATCGACGTAATCAGTTTTGAGGCGTTGCAGCGAAGCATCAATCTGTTTGTGAATTTGAGCAGCAGATAATCCTCGATCGACATCAGACATCGGAAAGTAAACCTTCGTTGCCAGAATGTAGGAGGAACGATCGACCCCCTGCAACACTTCCCCTAATAGCGATTCTGCGGCACCGCGTCCATAGACGTTTGCAGTATCAATAAAGTTAATGCCGACATCAAACGCTTTATGAATACAAGCTTCCGCTTTTTGTCGTTCTACACCGCCGCTATAAGTTAACCAAGAACCTAAAATAATCTCTGAAGCGTTGAGATCACTGTTTCCTAACTTGCGATATTTCATCCTGATTTCCCTGTAATTAAATTGCAATTTGAAGCAATTGATTGATCTAGCCGAACCATCTTAGAAAGCGATCGAGTCTTGCTCCTCTATCAGATGAGATAAGATTAAGCCAAGCTGATGCAGACCTCACCTGCTTGTCGTCGCATCGATTCAGCTTGTCGCCGTATCTGCTTTGCTTGTCATCGTATCGGTTTAACTTGTCGTGACGATCGTTAAACCGTTCTTGGTGAAAACCGCAGCATTCGCCACGAACGTTACAACATTCGCCACAAATCTTATGACATTCGCCACGAACAGTACAACATTCGCCACAAACGCCGTAATTTTCTCAGTAAACCTACTCGCTGTCGCCCCATCGCTTCGGAAAATACTGCAATCTGATCGTTCTGCACAAATACCTGAGTTCGTGTGAGGCAAAAAGCAACCATGCAGAAAGCCGATTCAGTCTGATGATATAAGGCTGCAACGCTCGTTCTACAATGAATCAGACTGCAACTCTTGTATTGATCAATGTTTGA
This sequence comes from Cyanobacteria bacterium FACHB-63, assembly GCA_014695255.1. Lineage (GTDB taxonomy): Bacteria > Cyanobacteriota > Cyanobacteriia > Leptolyngbyales > Leptolyngbyaceae > Leptolyngbya. Next base: position 29,108 of record JACJNX010000099.1, on the reverse strand, counting down.
AAGCTTTCTACCGTCCGAAGTCGCCCAACTCACCGAAGAAACCTCGATCGCACTCGCTCGTCAAATTCAGCGATCGCCTATTTCCACCTCAATCAGCTTAGAACCGATCGAAACCGCATACGTGCATCAAGGCGAAGGTGGTGTTCCGATTCTCTTGCTGCATGGCTTTGATAGTTCCGTGTTTGAATTCCGCCGATTGTTACCGGAACTGACTGCACATCATGACACTTGGATAGTCGATCTGCTCGGATTTGGATTTACCGATCGCCCCGTTAATACGCCCTTCAGCCCAGAAGCAATCAAAACGCATCTCTATGACTTTTGGAAAGCGAAGATTGATCAGCCTGTGATTTTAGTAGGCGCATCAATGGGAGGAGCAGCGGCGATCGACTTCGCTCTGACTTATCCCGATGCGGTTGCGAAATTAGTTCTACTCGACAGTGCAGGATTTGCGGCGGGACCTGCGATCGGTAAATTCCTCATTCCTCCACTCGGCTATCTTGCCACCGAATTTCTCAGACGACCGAATGTGCGGCGCAGTGTCAGTCTGAAAGCTTATTACGATCCAGCCTTTGTCACCACAGATACCGAACTTTGTGCTGCTCTGCATTTGAAGCTTTCTCGTTGGAATGAAGCCCTAATTGCGTTTACAAAGAGCGGTGGCTATAACTTCTTGAGCAATAAAATTTCTCAGATTAATTGCCCAACTTTAATTCTTTGGGGCGATTCGGATCAGATTTTAGGCACGAAAGACGCAACTCGATTTGAAAGCGCGATCGCCAACAGCAAACTCATCTGGATCGAACAATGCGGTCATGTTCCCCACCTCGAAAAACCCGAACTCACCGCAAAACGTATTCTTGAGTTTTCAACGCTTCCATAAAACTTTCAAACGCTGTAAAAGTTGCAACACATTGCATCCGTCACTATGATCTGGAACTGCTAGAGTTTGAGCCACCCCCTGAACAACCTAGTTTTTGCCTCAGTTTAGCGCGTCAAAAATTGGGACTCGATCGCCAAATAGGGTCACAAAATTCCGATCAACTGCTATCTTTAGTTGGAACAACTATCGACAAAAAAATACATGGGAGTCACGTATCGGCGGATTTTGCTGAAACTTAGCGGTGAAGCTCTAATGGGAGAGCTTTCCTACGGGATTGATCCTGCCGTCGTTCATGGCATTGCCGAAGAAGTGGCAGAACTCGTCCAAGAAGGAATTCAAGTCGCGATCGTCGTCGGTGGCGGAAATATTTTCCGGGGAATGAAGGGTGCAGCCGCAGGCATGGAACGCGCCACCGCTGACTATATCGGTATGATCGCTACGGTCATGAACGCCATGACGCTGCAAGATGCGCTAGAGCAGATCGGCATTCAAACCCGAGTCCAAACCGCGATCGCAATGCAAGAAGTAGCGGAACCGTATATCCGTCGCCGCGCCATCCGGCATTTGGAAAAAGGAAGAGTCGTCGTTTTTGGAGCGGGTTCCGGCAATCCGTTCTTCACAACCGACACCACCGCCGCCTTGAGAGCCGCCGAAATCAACGCAGAAGTGCTGTTTAAAGCGACAAAAGTAGATGGAGTCTACGACTCTGATCCGGTTAAAAATCCCGCTGCCAAACGATACCAGAGCTTAACCTACTCGCACGTCTTAATGCAGGATTTGCAGGTCATGGACAGCACCGCGATCGCATTGTGTAAAGATAACGATATCCCCATTATCGTATTTGACTTGTCTGTGCGCGGAAATATTAAGCGGGCAGTCACAGGAGAATCTATCGGAACCATTGTCGGAGGTTTTTGTGAAGTTTGCTGACGTTGAAGACCATATGAAAAAGGCGATCGAGGCTGTTCGCCGCGATTTCAATACGATTCGCACGGGTCGTGCGAATTCGAGTTTGCTCGACAAAATTACCGTCGAATACTACGGGACGGAAACGCCGCTGAAACAGTTGGCGAATATTTCTACACCGGATTCAACCACGATTCAAATTCAGCCCTACGATCGCAGCAGCATGAGCGCGATCGAAAAGGCGATTTCGCTCTCAGACATCGGTTTAACGCCGAATAACGACGGTCAATCGATCCGGTTGAACATCCCACCGCTGACGAGCGATCGACGCAAAGAACTGGTCAAGCTGGCAGCGAAGTATGCAGAAGCCGGAAAAGTTTCGATCCGTAACATCCGGCGGGATGGCGTGGATGCGGTGAAGAAGCAGGAAAAAGACAAGGAGGTTTCTGAAGACCAGTCTCGCGACACGCAGGAGAAGATTCAGAAGCTGACGGATAAATATATCGCTGAGGTGGAAAAAGTCTTAGCTGAGAAAGAAAAAGACATTATGACCGTCTAACCCGACGTGGAGCGAACTCTGTTCGCTCCAGTGCCAAATCTAAGCCGCTCCCTAAAGCGGAGTGAAGCACTCTATTACAGTCAGTTCAGAATTTTAAGCTCGTTACCATTTGAATTTGCGCGATCGCAATTGTCTCAGTTGCTCGCCTAATTCTCTTTGCTCTTCAGCAGCATTGAGCCTCTGCGCGATCGAAAATGCCTGCTGATAGTAGGTTTCTGCGGTTGATAACTTGCCTGTTTGCCGCTGATGCTGAGCCATCATTTTCAGGGAAGCGAGCATCTGCCAGTTGTCGTTTCGCTCGGATGCCATTGCCAGACGCTGATTGAGCATTTCGACGAAGCGAGTTTCTTGTCCCATGCCGCGATATGCCAACATTAGTCCGTCAAATGCTCGAAATTGAGACGGTAAATCTCCGGTTTCTCGCGCTAGGGTCATGGCTCGATCGTGAGCGCTAAATGCCGATCGCGCATCGCCAATCGCCAAATAAGCTTCACCTAAATGATTCAGCGTGTTCGCGGCTCCGATCGGGTCTTTTGCCTGATCGCGGAATTCTCGCGCTTGCTCAAGGAAGGCGATCGCGCCGCGATAATTTCCCTGAGCGTAAGTGGCTAATCCCAGATTACTGAGCGATAAGCCCTGTCCGGGTCGATGTTTAATCGTTTGCGCTAGTCTCAACCCTTCAGAGAACGATCGTGCCGCCTCACGGGTTTGTCCGCGTCGAAGAATCACTTGCCCCACATTGTTGTAGCCGTGAATCTGACGAATGGTGTTCCCCTCATCTCGTGCCGTTGCTAAGCTGCGACGAAACGCATTCTCCGCTTCATCCAGCCGCCCTAAACTGATGTAAGTCATGCCGAGCAAATCGTAAACGCGCCCCTGCGACGGCACTTCACCCGCTTGGTGATAAAGCTCGATCGCTTGCCGCCAGTTGGAGAGCGCCTGCTCTAGTGCTCCAGCTTGCTGCGCTTGAATGCCGGACTGAACCAAACGATCGGCGGTTTGTCGGGCTGTGCCCTGAGTGCCGAACGCAGGATTCAGTTGGCGAGTTAGGTCTGAGGCGAAGCTGGGCGCAATTAACGCTCCGCTAATCACCAAATTGAGCGCAAGTGAGCAAACGAGTTTGAGATTCAACATTAGAAAAATTCGAGTTCTTCTAGGCTTTGATCGAGCGAATCAGCCTCCGACTCGGAAACTGACTCTTGCTCTCTAGCATTCCCACCTAGATAAATCGTTCTAATATCGTCGGGTAAAAGTTTTTCTAACGCTTGGTAGCCTTCTTGCAGTTGTACTTTTACTTCTTCCGGACTAATTTCTTCGCCTTCTGCTTGCAAATATGCCGCAATTCGGGTTTCGCTCCAGTGAAACGTTTGCGCCATGACAACCATTAATCGCAGCGCAGGCGACATCTGTTCTAGTGCCCGATCGAGATAACACCAAAACGGCGGTGAGCAAGCGCGAATATCGTAATGGATTTCTTCGACTGCGGGCAGTTCCGCTTCATTAATGCCCGATGCAGTCACGGCTAAGAGCCAAGTTTGAAACGTTGCACCCTGACTAAAGGCGCGTAAATCGACTCCAGCCAGTTCATGAAAGACGTGCCGCCAAATCAGTGCCAGCAAATATTCTGCTTGAACAGGCGATCGCGCCGATCGCGTAATCAGCGAATACACCAGCGGACTGTAGCGACAAAACAGCGCCGTAAAAAACTGCCCTGAATCTGGATAGCGCTGAAACAGCGTCAGCAGTTCTTGATCGCTGTGATGAAACAGTGCTTTCACGATCGGATGATTTGCCTCTGAAAAAGTTGGAATTGTGACGGCCTTCATAGATCCTGCCTGAATCGAGTTAACTACTATATACAGGCAATGACGAAAACGGCACATTTTTTTTGTCGTCCATCCCCAGATTCGTTGTGTTTTCCTAAAGCTTACGGATGCCTCCGCTTTAGTATTGATAGAATAAATGGAACGTTTTAGGCAGCCCGTTGCTCTAGTCATTAATCTATGGATAGCTTGTTTTCTACTCAAGGCATCATGATCATGTTGCTCGGTGCATATGCCGTTGCAATGTGGCTTTTCCTGACGAGCGCACCCAAGGTTCACACGGTCATGGTTTCCGATCTTGAAAGTGCCCGCGATTTTTATGGCGGAATGTTGAAACTGGCGGTGGCTGAGGTTCCGCTGCACTACTACTACAACTACGAACAGTCGCTAGGAACGGCAGGGATTAATCCGATGTATTTATCAGGTTCGATGGGTAGCACAACTGCACGCGGAAATGGTAATGATGGATTGTGGTATCAGTTGAAGAAAAATACACAGCTTCATGTGATTTCGGGCGCAACGCTGGGCGAGAAAGATCGTCAGCGGCATGTGTGCTTCGATCGTGATTGCCTCGATCAAATTCTGTTGCGTGTTCAATCTCGCGGCATTAAACACAAGATTCGTCGCGAAAAACCGCTGAATTTTTTGGTAAAAGATTACTCTGGACAAGTGGTAGAGCTTGCAGAAGTCGTGAATTAGAGTTTAGTTTTTCCAGAGGCGAGGAGCAAGACTACGCTTTGCTCCTTATTTTTTTGCTTATTCTGGACATCCTCTCACGTCTATGCCAGATCAGTTCTATAGAAGTGCTGGCTTGATAAGAGTGTAGTGATCGCTTCTTGGCTTAAGGCTTTTGAAAGTAATCGTCCTTGACCGAATTTGTAGCCTAGCTCTCGGAGCCTTTCGAGTTGCTGCTGGGTTTCGATGCCCTCCGCGATCGTATTCAGTTCTAACTGATTGCTCAAAGCCGCAATTGTTTCAACAATTTGACGATTGCGTTTACCGGACTGAATCTGATGCACAAAACAGCGATCAACCTTGAGGTTATCGATCGGTAAACGGTGGAGATAGCTTAACGATGAGTACCCTGTGCCAAAGTCATCAATACTAATTTGAATCCCTCGTTCTTTTATCTGGTCGAGCAACTGAATGGTAGACTCAGTATCCTCAATCAACATACTTTCGGTAATCTCTAAAGTCAGAGAATCGCCTTGCAGTCGGGTTTGAGCAAGAACACGATCGATCTCTTCAAGCAGATCTGATCGGCGCAAATCGAGAGCCGAAAGATTCACGCTCATCTTCACCCCAGAAACCTCAGGAAAGGTTGACTGCCATCTAGCAAGCTGATCGCAAGCCGTCCAAAGTGCCCAGTAGTCTAGCCGGGTAATCAGTCCTGTTTCTTCCGCAACTGCAATAAAATCTCCAGGAGGTTTCAAGCCTTGAGTCGGATGCTGCCAACGAATCAGCGCTTCAAATCCGATCAGACAGCCTGTATCCAGCGCAACGATCGGCTGATAATGCAGCACAAATTCCTGATTGTCGATCGCTCGGCGCAGGTCGTTTTCTAAATGCAGATGCTTCAGCGCTTGGGTGTGCATGGCTGCGTCAAAAATTTCATACCGTCCCTTGCCGTTGGTTTTTGCCCGGTACATCGCAATATCAGCATCGCGCAATAGGTCAGAAGCTTCAGCATACGCTTTCGTGCCTAGCACAATGCCGATGCTTGCTGAGGTATAAACCTCTCGTGCTTCAATCAGGAGCGGGGTCTGGAGCGTGAAGAAAATTCGCTCTGCTACGTGAATCGCTTCTTGCATGTCCTGAATCTCATCGAGCAAGATGACAAATTCATCCCCCCCTAATCGAGCGACTAGATCAATGCGGCGGACTGTTGTTTGCAATTTTTGGGCGATCGCAATTAGCAATTGGTCGCCTGCCAAATGCCCCAAACTATCGTTAATCACCTTAAAGCGATCGAGATCCAGAAACAGCACAGCAAACTGATGATTCTCTAAACATCTCGCTCGATTCATCGCCAGTTCTAACCGCTCCATTAGAAAATGGCGATTGGGTAATCCTGTCAGTGCATCATGCAAAGCATCATGTTTTAGCTGACTTTGAACTTGAACGCGCTCCGTGACATCGCGAGAAGTCGTCTGAAGCTGAACAATTTCCCCTTTCGCGTTCACAATCGGCTTTGTCAGGGTCTCAAACCAGATGTAGTGACCAGATTTATGACGAATTCGATAGGTAACGGGCAACGGTTTTCCACGCACTGCCGTTAGGTGAGCTTGTTTGTAGACGTAATCGCGATCGTCAGGATGAAAAAATGAATAGGGATCTTTCCCCAGCATTTCGTCATATCGATACCCTAAAAGCCCTTCGCAGGACGGACTTACATAGCAGTATCTTCCCTGCAAGTCGTGAAGACAAACCAAATCGTTCATATTCTCGGCTAATAACCGATAGCGGGTTTCGCTCTCTCGCAATGCCTCCTCTGCTAGTTTGCGATCGCTGATATCAACAATCAAGCCATCCCAAAGCACGTCACCATTCGGTTGTCGAGTTGGGCGTGCAACTCCCTGTAACCATTTCAATGTTCCAGCAGGCGTGATCACGCGATATTGACACTGCCACGTTTGCAGGGTTTCGTAAGATGCTGCAACGGAGGCGTGTAGTTGTTCTACATCATCAGGATGCGTCAGCCCCCACACAACCGTTGGATCTTGTAGGGCTTCATCAAATTCAAAGCCATAGACATCGCGAAAGCCAGAACTAATGTAAGTAAATTGATCAGAACCATCCGGTCGGAGACAATAGCCATAGAGGATTCCAGGCACGTTGTCTGCCATTTTTTGAAATCGACTTTCACTTTCCCGCAGTGCTGTTTCTATGCGGCGGCGCTCTTCTAGTTCCTGTTGTACCTGCTGATAAAGATTAGCTTGCTGAATCGCAACTTCTAGCTGGTTGGCAACGGACTGAGCGAGTTTAAGCTGATCGTCGTGCCCGACGAGGGGTTGTTGCGTGGTCGCGATCGTAAAACTACCCCAAATTTTTCCGTCAATCACTAGGGGAATCAGTAACCATCCTCCGGGCAAGCGTCGAGCATTTTCCTGGTTAATCGCATCCTCCAGACAGGATGTATCTTCAACTCGGACTTGCTGCAACTGCTTGAGTTGCTCTGCAAACGGATTTCCGGCATCGGCAATTTCTAACCCGATCGTGGTTGAGGCGATCGGATCATGACGAAATTCCGCAATATGCTTCCAAATTCCTTGCTCCGGTAGGTATTGCACCACAAAGCAATCCAGATTCTTCAAAAGCCGAGCGGTTTCTTTAGTGGCAGTCGCGAAAATGGTGTCTAAGTCTAACGAGTTGCGGATCGCCTGAAAGACTCGGTTTAATGCCTGTTCGCGGAGAATTTTTTCTTGCAGTGCGGTAACGTCGCGTCCTACCGATTGAATCTCGATCAGTTGTCCGTGCTGATTAAAAATCCCCAAATCTAGCCACTGCGTCCAGCCTGTTTGATCATTCGCACGAACGTCTTGATTAATACTTTCAAAGATCGGATGCTCCGGGCTAAGCGCAGCAATCTTGCAGTGGAGTTTTTCTAAGTCATGTTGGGGAACAAAGCTACTCCACTTCGTCCCAATAATTTCATCTAAAGTACGACCCAATGAATGACAGAGAGCATCATTGGCAAAGGTAATCGTGGTATCAGGCAGCGATCGTAAAATCAAGTCGGTTTGCGCCTGGACTAACTGGCGGTAGCGGTATTCACTAACTAAAAGTGTATTTTCCACGACCTGCTGCTCTAGTTCGCGGCATTTGCGTTCAGCCTCGCTGCGCTTTCTCTCGCTGATATCTTGAAACGTTGCGATCGCATATCTCACCTGTCCCTGCTGATCCAGCATCGGTGTTGCCCAAACTTCCAGAGGAATCACACGGTCAGCATGGTGAATTTCTATATCATCCACCCAAACGACTTCGCCCTTTAATGCCCGATGATTGGGTAAAGCGTCTACTGGGTAAAGCTGCTGAGTTCCTTGGTGATACAGTTGAAATGTTTCGGAGAGTCGATCGGGCTGCACTTGGGCTGCGTAATTCACCCCTAGCAATGAGCGTCCAGCCTGATTGATATAGACGACTTTCCCAAGGGAATTATGCACAGCAATTCCGATCGGTGTGGCATCTAGAAACTGAATTAGACGAGGTTCGCCTCCGGCTACGGTTGCGCCTGCAATCAGAGACTCAACGATGAGCCTGACGGACTCTGGTGTTTTTTCCCAGTCCTCTGGCGAGACTTGCTCAGAGGGGACGGGTTGCTGTTTTGCCATCACCCCAGCACCTCAGATTTGATAAAGCGATTGCTAAGAGTTTACCCGTCTCCCAGAGTTATTCTTAGTTTTTATTGATCAAAAAATAGCATGATTGTAGCGATGTAATCGCTCGCGTCGCTACCAAAAATTCCGCCACGAGCGATTCTGTGCAATGTTCACCCATTAAATGGGTGTGACATTTAAGGAAGCTAAGAAAGCGCATCTCTACGTTTCAGAATGATCATTGTTTCGCCAACGATCGGAGGACGCGCTAGTAGAGATCCTTGAGCATCGGTAATTTCAAGTCTAGGCAAGTCGAGTGTCTGCGATCGTGCCCAAAGTTCGTTGGCAAATTGATCTTGCTGCTCTGCATTAAAGCGATACCAATCTTCGGAGACGCGCACCTTCATCCGGGCGCGATCGATCTGTGGTTCAACTCCCATCACCAACCCCCCGATGAATCGATCGCTAATTTCCATCACTTGAGACTGAATTGCAGCAACTTGTTTTTGTTCTGGGGTGAGTTCTGGTTCTGGGGGAGTTGAAATCGGTTCTGCGACGGGTTCAGGCTGTGGTGCTTCGACAATTGGTTCAGGAACTGGTTCAACGATCGGTTCAATTGTCGAGGGTTCTACTGGAGTCTCGGCAACAGGGACTTCAGCAGGTTCAATCTCCTCTACAACAGGAACTTCAGCAGGTTCAATCTCCTCTACCGGAGTCGAAACAATCTCAGGAGCCGCTTCGGGAGTCGTGAGATCGGTCGGGAATTGAGTTGGCTGAATGGGAATCGTTACAGGTGGACGACTGGCAACTTGAACGGGTTGCGGTGGCTTCGAGGCAAAGAGCGAAGACGTGAACCAAAATAAAACGACGATCGCCCCTGCGACAATGCCGCTTAACGCTCGATCGCCCAGTTTTCCGCTCAGGTTCGCAGGCAGACGATCGCGAATCACGCTCAGCAATTTTCTCCAAATGGGCAAGAATCGTTCTGCTGCGATCGTCAAACCCGTCGCAATTTTCACCAGTAGCGGATTGAGTTCGTTCGCCGCTTCGACGCGATCGGCAGCGCTCTCTAGAATCCGGCTCGTCGATCGAAGTGTCCTGGTCGTCCCCATTTTCAGCGTTGTCAGGATCTTGCGGGCGGTGACTTGAGATTGTGGCAAACTGGACTGGGATTCTGTCGGTGAGCTTGTAGGGGAATTTGCGTCTGGTTGTGACATAGATGTGATCTCCTCGACAAATAAAATCCGTTAGCGTCCGGTAGAGTGAAAACCAGTTGGACTTTCAATCTATCATCTGTCGATCGCACTGTTGTTTAGAACTAGCCGATATGAGTCTAAAGCGTCGTCAACTTCTAGTTTTAGGAGGATTAGGTAGCCTCGGTCTTGTGGTTGCCGGAAAAACCTTGAGCCGTTCTCCTGAACCGTCCTCTGGTATGGCTCAAACCGTGTCCGAACCGCCTAAACCCTCTGGTAATGAGCTGATGCTGCGCTTTGTTGCTGTGGCAGATTCAGGGGCAGGCGATCGCAACCAGTTTGCTTCGGCGGATGCAATGGCAGCCTATCACCGCAAAAATCCCTACTCGCTGGTGACGCTAGCAGGCGACAACATTTATAACAGTGGCGAAATGGAGCGGATTGGCGTTGCCTTCGAGCAACCTTACGCCCCGCTTCTGAAGCAAAACGTCCGCTTCCGCGCTTGCTTGGGAAATCATGACATCCGCACCGAAAACGGCGATCCGCAAGTCCGTTATGCAGGCTTCAACATGAACGGACGCTACTATACTTACCGCGAAAAAGATGTCCAGTTCTTTGTGCTCGATACCAACGGTAACGCCGATTGGAAAGACCAGCTTGCTTGGCTCGATGCGGAGTTGGGGCGCAGTTCTGCACCCTGGAAAGTGGTTTATGGGCATCATCCGATTTATTCGTCGGGCGTGTACGGCACTGATCCGGCAATGATTCAGAGGTTCGCACCGCTGTTTAAGAAGCATCAAGTCCAGCTTTATATCAATGGACACGAACACCATTACGAGCGATCGACCTCGATCGACGGCACGACTTACTTAGTGACCGGAATTGGTGGCGCACATCTGCGCCGCGTTGGACGCTCGAAGACGACAGAGTACGCTGTGTCTCGCTATGGATTCAGCGCGATTGAAGTTTATCCCGATCGCCTACAGATCGAAGGGATTGGCACGGATGGATTGGTGTTCGATCGTGGAATCGTCGCCAGAGCCGCTACCGTATGACACCGAATCTCTCATGCTAAAATCCACGCCTGCTTTATCCTCGTGATTAGTTTGGGAGAACTGTTCTGCTCGATCGATGATTTCTGTCAAAGCTTTGAGCCAATGATTTTTCTCACCTGAGCAAATCTCCAGCTTCAGGCAGGTTTTTTCTTGATGATAAATAATCATGTTCAACTTAAGGAACTTAACTACTAGATGCAAAGTCAATTAAGACATCGCCGCTAGATTCAGACTTGAAGGACAAAAATCATGTTGAACCTGAAAAAACTACAGTCCGGGACTGCACTTGCCCTGACATTAGGTGTGACAGCAACCGGAGCCGCCCCGATCGTCTTGGCAAAAGACGCGGTTGCTGCCCCTGCTTCCATGCAGATTGCTCAACTTTTCCCCACACAGCCCCGCCCTACGGGAGCCGTTCGCATTCCCGCTAATACGACTCTGCGCCTAGCTTACCGCGATGCTGAAAAAATCCTGGTTGCCCCCAATGAGCGTCTTCCCATTACCCTAACGATTCCTAATAACGTCCGCACCTCGAATGGAGCGCTGCTCATTCCCGCAGGTAGCCAAGTTAAAGGCGAATTCCAGCCCGTCAGCGGTGGAACGCGCTTTGTCGCTAATACGTTAGTCTTGACCAACGGCTCTCAAGTCGCCCTTGATGCCCAAACCGATGTGATCAGCCGGACTGAAGAGATTCGGCGCGGAGTTAACAGCGATGCCATCCTCAAAGGAGCCGCGATCGGGTCTGGTGCGGCTGCAATTATTTCCGCTGTTACTGGAAACCGTCGGGTATCTTTGGGCAAAGTTTTGATTGGAACAGGCGCAGGTGCATTAGGTGGCTTGATCTTCGGACGCAACACCAATCAGGTGATCTCGGTCAATTCTCAGAGCGACCTAAATCTCCGCCTCAACTCATCGCTAGCGCTCAACCCGCTTTAATTGAGTTTAGTGAATTAGACTGTCCGCTGATCCTGGGATCGGCGGACAATTTTTGTTTGAAAAACTTAAGCTACTGGGATTGAGCGATCGACAGAAGCGAGTCCCATATGCTCCCACCACAGTTTTGCCAGATCTTCTGCTTTAGACCGAGCTTCCGGGCGCAGGTAATACATTCGACGCGGACGACCCCGCTTTTCTGCTTTTTTCCAGTAGCTTGTGATCAGGGCTTGTTTTTCCAGAAAGCGCAGCGAATTTTGCAGAATCGTGTCTGACAGCCGATAGTTTGGGTAGTCCTGCTGTAACTGTTGTACCAGTTCTGTCCCGTAGGACTCAGAGCGAACGAGCACCGACATTAAATAGCAAACTGTGAGTTCTTGATTGAGAAAGAGCGGCTGCGGGGCTTGAAAAAATTGATAAATTCCTTCAAAAGTTAAGCGTTGAGCATTCATCATGGAGAATCACCGTCTAAGTTTAGAGCAAACTATTCCTCATGATAGATGCGAATTGTAAGAAAAATTGCAAAAGAATTTTTCTACTGATCGTCCTTCTAATACCAAATCTCTTTTGTTAACGATCGAAGCGAGCAATCAACCACAACGCAACACGCTCTAGCCCCACTGATACCGCAGTGGTCCCGACTGCTAAGGCAAACAAAACGAGATTATTTTCGTCACCTGCTCTCAGGGCAAAACTCAGCGAGGTGGCAACCGCAGGGGGTGAACAATATCTAGCACGACCATCAACACGATCGTCAGAACCATCGCGCTTCCATCTGCAAAATATCCTGCTCCCAACTACGAAAACGTCAGCCAACCGATTACGGCTGACATAATTTGCGCTGAAACCAAAGTTCGGACAGAGTTTGTTCCATGCTGCGGATCGAGATAGATCAAAAACGCGCTTGCAGCTAAAGAAGCAAACAGCAATCGTTGCCGACTCAGCACTTCAACCAGAGCGAGTACGCTCAATACAACGAGGGAGCCGTTGCCAGCAAGAGTTCCCCTTTAATTCCTAATCTGCGTCGCATTGTGCGATTTGCACCTTCGATCGGCTTTAAGCTTTTTCGACTCATCACACCCTCGGTTGTGCAGATTGCTCAGACATCCGATTTTGTTCGCCTTGCTGGATTTCGCGCTCTAGGAAATGGTTCAACAGAGTTCGCAATAGGACGATCGCGCCTAAATTTAGAATGTCTTGACGAGTTGGAGCAACCGCAGTGCGAAGAATATCGCTTGCCACCGCAAACTCTAATCCCAGCGCCAGAACTCGCCCCATTTGTAGGCGAATCCCTTCGGTGGCATCCAAGTGTTGCCTCCGAGAAAACGCTTGCCGCACATAGCTCACAATGCCGCGAACCACTGCCGCTCCGATCACAATTGCTGCCGCGACTTCCGCTCCGGCGGCTAAGTAACTCACAATCAACTTCAGCCAAGTCTCCAACGGACTACTTTCTATCGTTTCTGGGCTAGTCTGTCCTGCATCGAGGCTGAGCAAGAGTACAAGACCTAAAATCAGAGCAAGCGGGAACATCAGAGACGCGATCGTTTCTCTTGACGAATCTGGTTTTCTTCTTTCCCAGTTCATAGGGTTCGTCCCTGATCAGCATCTTAGCCTCCTATTAGTGTAAGCAGCCCGATGCAAGATCGCTTCTCTCTTAGGATTGTTTATCTCTATGCTGCAACTTTTCGCACCTCCGATCGACATTGGCGGTACGATGCTGAGATGATTTTCTATGGCATCGGTTTTTATGCCCATTCCAGCGCTCCTTCTGGCTAACCTCAAATTTCTCTTCGGGTGGTATGCGATCGCTTGGATACTGACGCTGATTGATGTTGAGTTTTGGCACAAGCCGCCCGGAAAGGGACTACCCGTCTCAGAAGCTTGGTCGTTTTCCGGGCTAATCGGGATTTTCTTAGCCCCGTTTATCCATGTAAATTGGCGGCATTTGAAGGGAAATACAATCCCTTTTTTTGTGCTAGGTGGGTTGGTGCTACTGCGTCAGCCGATCGATTTTATTGTGATCACGATTGTGATCGCGCTGGTGAGTGGCATATTGGGTTGGTTTTTGGGCGGGATTGCTGGATTTACGCCTCAAGGTTGGCTGATTAACGCTCGATCGACTGGAATGAGCGATTTAATTTTCGGTTATGCAGGCTTTCTTTTGGCGCTGTTCTATTTTGATCGCACGATTGCCTCTGCGATCGCGCTGGGGTTAACAATCCTTTTGTTTGGCAATCGGCTCTGGCTGATGTTACCTGGAAAGATTGTTAGACGAATGAGAATTGCTTGGGATGCTCATCTCATTGGCTTTATTGTTGGGGCATTTGTAGCAGCTTATTTGCCGAGTTTGCGTCCGGTGTCGATCGCGCTATTGCAAGCTTTGAGTGTGCCGACTCAGTTTCCTGGCATTATGATTGCTGGAACTGTGATTGATGAGCGGTTCTATCGCCAAACTCTTCCGCCTTTGATTGCTCGGTATGTTCCGCCTTTACTGAGCAGGTTAAGAATTTTATTTCAGCTAGTTGCAGCAGCCTGGATTATTGCATTTGTTGATTTCCAAATTCTCAGAGGTGCGCTCCGGTTCAATTTAGGCATTCGTCCTTGGACGCTACGCGGATTGATTGGAATTCCGCTAGCCCCTTTTCTGCATGGTAACTGGAATCATATCTCTGGTAACACTCTGGGATTTCTGATCTTTGGAGGGTTGCTTGTGTTAGTTAAGCCAAATGACTTTGTGTTGATTAGCATCGCGATCGCGCTAATCAGTGGAGCGTTGATTTGGTTCTCTGCTTTTCCGGTGAGATTTGGATATGTGGGTGCGAGTGCAGTAATCTTTGGCTACATCGGATTTTTACTATCATTGTTCTACTTTGAGAATAATCTGACTGCTTCGCTGTTGTTGGGTGGAACGCTGCTGTTGATTATCTTGTTTGATCGCATCTGGCTAGGCGTGAGGTTCAGAGAGATGATTCTGCTGAGAAAACGTTCATTGATCAAAGGCATTCTACCCAAAACGTTTGATAATTCGTGGGCACATTTTCTTGGTTTTATTGCAGGAGTGATTGTGGCAGGATACTTACCGGATTTGCGATCGTATGCTGCCTATCTCGCAAGTCTTTTCAATCTCAGTCGCTAAGTTCTCGCTCAACGATAATCACGTTTTCTGTGACTTTCTCGAAGGTATCATCGTGGCTGATCACAAACAGTTGACGGAAGGATTTGATGTTACCGATCGCTTCCGCTAAGCTTTCTCGTCTGGGTCGATCCATGTTTGTGGTGGGTTCATCAAAGAAAGCAATATCGATGTCTGCTAGTACCTTTAACAGTGCTAAACGTACGGCTAAAGCGGCACACATCTGCTCACCGCCGGATAGATTGATGAACCTACGGGAGTGTGCGCCTTCTTGTACCATGATTTCATAATCGCGTGTCCATTGCAGTGCTACATTCGGACGATTGAGCAATTCTCTAAACAAGCGATCGGCTTCATGAGAAATCGTTTGCACGTAGCGTTCTGTAATTCTAGGTGCGGCTTCTTTGTAGGATTTTCGCGCAAATTTGATAAATCGTTCAGTCTTTTGTTTTTGCTTGAGTTGGGCTTGGGCTTCGGTTCGCTTTTGCTGAATGGCTTGTAAGCGAGATAGCCTGGTTTCGCACTCTTCTAGGCGTTTGGTTTCGATCGGCAATGTTGTGCTAAGTGAGATTTTTTGACGATTCGCTTCTTCGTACTCAGCATTAATTTGCTTAACTTGCTCTGGATCGTAGGTTTCTTCTAGCTGTGCTTTTCGATTGGTTAAGGTTTGAAGTTGTGATTGATATTGCTCTAACTGTGCGATCCCATCTTCTAGTTGTGCTTTTCGATCTTTAAAGCTGTTTGCAGATTGCTGATGAGCTAGATAAAGCTGATAGTCTTCTCTGTAGCGATCGCGTAAATCCTGCTGTTCCTGAATTTGCTCAGCCAAGTTCTCAAATGTCTTTAACTCAAGGTCGATCGCCGTGATTGCGTCTTGTCCGTTTTTCAGTTCTGATTGGAGTTGGGCAAGCTCAGCATCCAGGCCTGCTAAGGCTTTTAGATCTCGCGTCAAGTAACGACTACGATCGCGAGGATTATCTAATGCTTGTAGCTGTACTGTAATTTCAGTGAGTTTTGCTTTGAGTTCGGGTTCTGTGAGTAGTTGGGATTGATGTTCAGCAATCAGCGATCGAAGTTCTGCAACTTCCGCAGCGAGTCTTTCTTCTTGATCAAACTTCGCTTCTAGACTGCGATACTGTGCTTCTTGATCACGAACTGTTTTAAGCTGAGTTTGAGTTTCTTTGAGTAATTGTTTTAAGCGATCGACCACTAACTGCTGAGATAGATCATCTAAGATTCCTTGAAGATCTTGCATCAGAAGGTGATTGAGCTTTGAACTATTAGAGATCGTCGTTAACACTGTTTCAAGCTGAGATTGCCAAAGCGGTGCTGCTTGTTGCAGTTCTTTTAACGTTGCGGTTGCCGATTGAATGTGTTGTGTTTGAATGTTCTCGCGCTTCTGGGCTTGTGAGATAATCTGGCGCAAGTCTGCCTCGAATTGGGTAGCAGCTTCGATGCGACTGAGTTGCTGTTGATAGCGCTGCTGTTGTTCTTCAAGCTGAGGGATTTGTTTGACGATCGCGCCTAATCCCTCTAGTCGCTCAATCTCTTCGCCCAGTTGCTTTTGACTCTGCTGAAGTTGCACTAGGCGCTTTTCGTCGCGCTGAATCGTTTGCTTCCAGCTTTGACAAGTTTGAAGTTGCTCATTCAGTTGTGCTTGCTGTTGCTCTAGTTCAGATTGTTGCCGGATTAATGGTTCTAATTGCTTGAGATCCGCTTCGATTTGCGATCGACGCTCTCCTTTTTGAGTTAAGACCGCTAACTTAGATTGATACGTGCTGAGAGATTCAATTCGCTTTTGTCGATCGCGCAATAGTTTCTCTTGCTGAGTTCGACTTTGATCGAATGCTTGCAAAGCTTGATCAGCCTGGGTATAAGCTTGATAACTTTCACGCCGCTCTGTACAGATGGCAACCGATTTTTCTGCCGTTTCTAGTTCTAGCTTTAGTCGCTGAACGTTCAGTTCCTCAGCCCGGATTCGACTGACGATCGCTTCTAAATTCGCAGTCAGTTGTTGAACTTGAGCCGCGATCGCGCTGTATTGCTCTTGATCTGCTTTGAGACGATCGTATTGTTGCGCCCAATGTTTCAGATCAATTTGAATTTGAGCGATCGTTTGACTGAGCGCTTCTTTTTGCTGGCTCAGTTCATCCCATTCTTGCAGGGACTCCTCATATTGTTGGATATCACGCTCTAACTTCTCAGATTGAGCTTTAGCAAACTTTTCTAAGTCGCCTAACTCTTTATAGACTTTCTTGTACTCTTCAACCTTTAGAATCGGATCAAAGACCTTCTTGCGCTCTTCTGCGGTCTTGAGAAAATCAACCGTAAATGTACCTTGCGGAACCCCGATCGTATTGCGAAACAAATCAGATAAATTTGTCCCGATTGGCACTCCTAAATGCTCTCGCAACCAAGGAAGCACATCTTCTTTCTTGGTATAGTTCAGCTTTTCACCCAGTTCTGGATCATAAATCGTATAGCTCGATCGCGTACAGCGACTCACATCATAAGTGCGCTGATCTCGACTCGAAACAAAGCTCACCCGCACTTGAGCACTATTGGAACCATTGCGAATCAAATCGTCTTTCGTGTACGCGCCCGTATAGTCAAACAATACCCACGCGATCGCTTCGAGAATGCTCGTCTTGCCTGCACCATTCTCACCACAAATCGCATTCGTCCCCGGCTGAAACGCAAAGGAGCGATCGCTGTGAAACTTGAAGTTTTTAAGACTAACCGAGAGAATTTCCATACACGGTCTTGCAGATCAGATGTTCTGATCTTAAATCGGAATGGAATTGATTCTAACGTCGATCGTCTCATCCTAGAAAAAGAAATCCGCGCAACAACGCTCGTCAAATTCTCGATTGCGATTGTTACGGCAGCGAACCTACCCTTTGAGATTTCTTCCTATTCTCAGCGAACATACTCGATTGTTTAAGTCCATTTCGCCGCCCTCGCTTTATAGTCTGCACACAATTGTGACGAATCATTGAAGTATTGCCGCAAAAGCATCCTGACACCAACGTAAATCGGTCGATTGTAGAAGAATACAACGTAAGCGATCTAAGCCAGTAAATTCCGATGTACGATCTAGCGAATTTCACGAAAGACGATATGCGGCACTGTGCAATCAAACTCCGCAACCTGGAGGATCGATCGCAGAGCATGGAAGAAACCGCAAATCGCATTGTCCGTTATCTTTATGAAAATCTAATCGATCCACGAACGGGTGAAAATGCTTGTGCATTGGTTCGATTCTTCAAAACCCATCCTTACGGGAATCTCAGTCCTGATTTGCAAGAAGCAGCCAAAACCATTCTCAAGAGTCGATCGATCCTCAGAGCCACGAAATGTTTGACGTTGCTAGCGACTGCCGGAGATGAACCCTATTGGAATGCTCGTCAAGAATCCACCGGGCATCAGGCAATTCCCCTCATTGATGAAGACTTCGTCCATCGTGCGCCGATGATTTTACAACTGATTCAGCAGTTTGGCTTGGATGTCAGTTCCGTGATTAATCCAGCTCCGACTTTGATTACCAAAGCCTCACACAAAGCGTTTAACGTGTTTTATGTGCCTGAAGCCGTCGGTAGCCCGCACATTCCCGCACAAAATCAGTTTGTACTCCCCTACAAAGTTCAATCCGTTTTAGGATTTGGGGGAATGTTGCCGTCTGGAAATCTATTTGCCGTAATTTTATTCAGCAAAGTTCCGATTTCTCTAGAAACGGCAAGCTACTTCAAATGGATTTCAGCGTATGTGCGAATTGCAGTAGAGGGGTGCGATCGTACAAACGTCTTTGCTCCCGTTCCTCAACCACTCAGTCTTACCCCGTAAGCTTCTACAATCCTAAATCCACTGCAATCCGATGGGCACAAGCAAATCCTGAGAACGCAACCGCATTCAAGCCCTGTCCGGGAAAGGTACTATCACCCACACAGTAGAGGTGAGGAACCGCAGTCCGATTAAACGGCATTCCCAGTAATCCCAGCAGTTTACGCGAGGGAATCGGGCCATACGTACCATTGTCGCGCCCCAGATAGCGGCGATGGCTTCTCGGTGTCCCGACTTCCTGAAAATCTAAACCCCGATCGAGATCCGGAATAATCTGCGTCAGGCGATCGATTAAGCGATCGGCAGCTTTCTCTTTCTTCTCGGCGTATGCGCTCGGAGACAAGTTCTCCCATTCCTGCATCCAGCTAGGCGTAAAGGTATGAATAATGTGATGTCCGTCGGGTGCCAAACTCGGATCAAGCAGCGTCGGAATCGAGACAAAGATCGTTCCTTGTTCTGCCTCCATATCATCCCAATTCTCTAGCAAAATGTGATGACATTCGATTCCATCAGGCAATGACTCCGCTTTGACTCCAAGATGTAAACTTAAAAAGCTTGGGGATTGCTGATAGCGTTTTTGCCATTTTTTCTCAGAGGTTGGCTTTTGTGATTCGGAAAGTAATTTCTCAAACGTATCCCAGCGCGTTGCATTAGAAACAATCCGCTTTGCTCGGAGCGTTTCTCCAGAGGCTAACTTAACTCCAACTGCGCGATCGTTTTCAGTTAAGATTTCCGTCACTCTTGCTTTGTATTTGATGTGACTTCCAGCTTTCTCTAATCCTTCAACTAATTTTTGCGCGATCTGACCCACTCCGCCTTTCGGATAGTTGATGCCACCGTAATGTCGATCGCTAAACACCATCCCCGCATTGATCATCGGAGTTCGATCGGCAGGCACAACCGACCAGATATAACATTCCGCATCAATAAATTTCAGCAATTGCGGATCACGAATATATCGACGGGCAATATCTCCAGCATTCTGCGGCAAATATTTCACTAAACCCAAACAAGCAAATGGATGCTGAAAGAACACTCGCGTCAAATATCGCGGTTCTTCCAGAGACAGCAACTCCATCGCATTCAGGCAATTAAACACTTTCCAGCACTCATCATAGAATTGCCGAATTCCCTTTTCTTCATGGGGAAAATAGGCAATCAATTCATGCAAAAACTTCTCGTAATCGCGATGAACTTTCAGATCCAATCCATCCGGCAAGTGATAGTGAACCTGAACCGGATCGGGAATAGTTTCGATCGACATCCCCACTCCATCCAAAGCGCGGGTGAGTAAATTCGTCGTTCCCTTATCCCCAAACCCAAAGATCATTGATGCTCCGACATCAAAGCGGTAGCCTTCCTCGCGATCGAAATAGCCCGCACTGCCCCCAGGAATCAAATACCGCTCTAAAACTAAGACACTCGCTCCTTTCGCCGCAAGCTGGGTCGCTGTCACTAAGCCGCCAATGCCTGACCCAATTACAATCACATCGTAGTCGGTAGAATTCATGAAACCCGCGATCGCTCAACAGTTCTCAGTGTAGCCAGATTCGGTCACACTTCGGCAACCTTAACCGACCTTCCCGCCTCCCATGAGATAGAGAAGTGCCATTCGTACGGCGACTCCACTTGTCACTTGCTGAGAAATCAAACTCAAAACCGGATCATCCATCAAGTCCGAGCTAATCTCGACCCCACGATTTACGGGACCTGGATGTAAAACTCTCACCCCTGGTTTACACAACTTCAAGCGATCGCGGGTAATCCCAAACTGCTGATGATACTCCCGCAGACTCGGCAGCAAGTGACTGGTCATCCTTTCTTTCTGCAATCTCAGCGTCATGACAAAATCCGCATCAATCAGAGCAGGTTCTAACGTCCAATGAATGAACAACTGACGCGAAATCTCCGGGTTACTGTCTTTCACAAACGCCGCAAACGCTTTCGGTAACAAAGTCGGAGGTGCAGCTAAATGAACTTCTGCGCCACTCGCCGTCAAACTCCAAATATTTGATCGCGCCACTCGCGAATGCAAAATATCTCCCACGATCGCGACTTTCTTTCCGGTTAATAACGCCGATCGAGGCTTCTCCACATTAATCAGTGAGCAAATCGTAAACAAATCTAGCAACGCCTGCGAAGGATGCTCATGCTGTCCGTCGCCTGCATTTAACACACCCACTTTCACATTCAAGCGATCCATCTCATCGGCGATCGCCTGGGGGACTCCAGCCTCTTTATGTCGAATCACCATCATATCCGTTCCCATTGCCAGATATGTTTTTGCAGTATCCAGAATCGTTTCACCTTTAGTCAGTGAAGAAGTGCTGGCGGCAAAATTCAGCGTATCCGCAGATAATCTTTTTGCCGCAAGTTCAAAACTACTGCGGGTGCGGGTTGAAGGTTCAAAGAATAAATTTGCCACCACTTGTCCTTGCAGCGTCGGGACTTTTTTAGTGCGGCGCGTTAAGACTTCTCGAAAACTGCTCGCCGTTTGCAGAACGGTATCATATTCCGCAGGCGAGAAATCAGCCAGCGAGAGAACGTGACGACGATTCCAACTCATATATTGCAGTAACTGAGGGCATGAACTCACTATTCATACCGCAAAACGTTCCGGTCAGCACGGCTTAATCAAGACGGAATTTTGAAAATTTGAGCGATCGTGCAATAAAAAAATCAGGATGTACTCAGTTCTGCTATATTATGAATTCTGTAGCTTGAAAAAGCTGCCCATCTGGAGAGATGGCCGAGTGGTTTAAGGCGCAGCACTGGAAATGCTGTGATGGGGTGACTTATCCGAGGGTTCGAATCCCTCTCTCTCCGTTCTAAAACTCAGACATATCAAAGCTTTTGAAGAACCCTCGAAAATTTCGGGGTTCTTTTTTAGCGATCGATTGGGTAATTTTGGACGCTTTTAGACACCTTTTGACTATGGTTTGACTATGAAACTTGGACGTGATAATTGTCTGAACAAGGGTGAGTACGTTCGTATTCTTCATTGGGATAAATATTATGTACAGCTAAGTCAATTCAGGCAAATCTTTCAAAGGTTCTGTGAGTGTCGAGGTCGATACCAACACTTACATTGTTTATTTACGGGGACGCAATCCCAGTATTATTTTGGTTGTTGCGATTGCGGATGAATCGTCTTCTCAGGCAAACCCTTCTCCCACACCCTTGCGCTGAAACTTTCGAGTAAACTGGATGCCAGGAGGTTTAACGGCGATGGTCAACATACTCCCCGCACCCCAAAATCTCGTAACCGATACCTGGGTTGCCGCCACCTGGGAAGACTTTAGTGCGATGGTAGAGCGTCCCGAATTCGAGCAGGCGCGATGCTACTATGATGCCGGTTGGATGAGGATTGAAACGATGCCAATTGGCTCTGCTCATGGTCAAGACAATTCTATCCTCGCAGCGATCGTTAGTCTTTACGGAACGCTCAAGAATATTGCCTTTGTGTCTTTTACCAATACCAATTTTCGGAAAACCGGGGAGCGAGAATGTCAACCCGACCTCACGTATTACATTAGTGCTAACGTCCAACGTCCCACCAAGAATAACCAGCCTGTTGATGTGGAGACGTGGGGAACGCCGACCCTGGCGATCGAAATCTCATCCACCACGCTGAGTGATGATTTAGGTCAAAAGCGACTGTTGTATGAGCGGCTAGGAGTCCAAGAATATTGGGTCGTGAACGCGGAGGCTGATACGGTGATTGCTTTTGCGATCTCCGATGGCGGCAGTCGTCAAATTCAAGAATCAGCAGTTCTTCCCGATTTATCGATTGCAGTGATTGAAGAAGCTTTGCGCCGTATCCAAATCGAGGATGACGGAGCCGTGAATCGCTGGCTATTGCAGCAATTTTAACAAGCCTAAAATTCGGTGGGGATTCTGCAATCCACAAAACTCTTACCTGATGCTATTAGAGAAGAAAATGAAACAAGTTTTTCATTCGATGGTGAGCGGTAAAAATTCCGTTCTACCATCTTTTTTCTGCCTCATTTAATTTTTGAATGCGTCTACTGATAAGTGCTAACGAGATGGGTGGGAGTGGTTTTCTGCATCACTTAGCTACCTGTTAATGGATGTCGATGGTAAACCGCGTCGCACCACCGCTTTCGCAAACTGTTCGGGGGTCACTTCTGGGCAAAGCCATTTGACACGATATACTATCATCGCCAAGTCACTCCTGAACAGATTCGGCAAGCAGAATAGTGAATATAGACAATATCTTAGGGCTTAGCCTTCTCAGTGACCTCTTGAAACGCAGCAACAATGTTCTCGTAAGTTGGCAAAACACCAGGCTTGAATACAGACCTCGCTTCCAAGAGTGCTGAATCCTCTCGATGGGGTGACGTAAGCTTATAAATCTGCTCTGATGAAACTTTTAATGCTTTCTCAAGATGACTGCTTACCAAGTCAATATCTCGCACACATCCCTTAAGGTCTTGATACCAAGGATTGGGCTTGTAACTATCAATTCCAATCAACAAGACATGAATGGTCCGGATTGGCTCTGGCATAGTTTCTTGCTTATTACAATACAAAATCAGTCAGCAAGCTCATTAATGCCTCTCAAGCTTTGCTGATTTATAACTATCCGATCGATCAATGCACTGATAGGTTGAGTAACAATCAAGTACTTCCCAGGCTAGATAGGGAAAAGTTTTGATTCTGGCTAGTTTTAAGAGGGGGTTGAAGGAGGATGTAGTTTCTGAATTTGCGACTCAGGAATGTCGATCGTTTCATCTCCTTCTCGATCGACATCACCGGATTTAGATTCTTGCTCTTGAATCGGTTTCACTCGACTCAACGGTTCAGCAACAGGAACGTCGCCTTTTTCCTCGTCATATAGAGCAAACCAAGGGAATCCATACTGCGTGTAGTCTTGTGCAGTGATGGGGGTTGGGAGGGGCTCTAGACCCGTTAGCTCCCGGTACTGTTCACTGTTAATGATATGCACCACGATCGAGCCACAGTTTGCTAAGTCCCAAGTGTCAACCCCATATGGATCGGAATAGATTTTCTGGTGCATCTTTCCGCCTGCTCCTAATCCCATCTCAGCACCTATTGGGAGCGATGCAGCTACCCCTCTTGAATCAGGGCTAAGCTCAGGAGGGGGTTGATCAGGAAAGCGTCCGGGTTTCGGTTCATAAACTAAAATTTGGACTCCTCCAATCTCCTCAGTCCCCCTCACTTGTGCCTCAACCGTCACTCCTGAACCGAGCGGCATTGCGACAAATTGACGAATCCAGTTCTCACCTGTGTTGATCCCATCAAGCCAGGGTTGGTTAGGACAGACAATATAGTTTTGAGGCTGAGTGTGAAGGGCTTCGTCCCAGGTTTGTCCAGAAATTGCATTGACATTGCCGATCGCAATTTTTACAGCATTGGGTTTCCACATTGCCCCATCAAAACCTAACCACAATGCTTCCCGCTGATACATCGAGATGAAATAACTGTTTTGCGATCGCCAGCTTGGAGGTACCCGATCCCAATAGTCAACGACTGAGTGAATTGGAAATGCTCCAAGCCCTGGGGGAAGGGGATAGACGTTACCATCCTCTGGGATTCTCAATGTACGCTGGAATGACACCGAGAACCTATCTCCAACGCGGATGCGATCGTTGTGAACAGTAACGTCTAGCATGGCAGTTTCCTCAGTTTTCTATGAAATCACCAGAACCATTCCTGGTGTGAGTTTTGTGGGATCAGGTTCAATGGTGTCCCGATTAGCATCATAAATTTTGCGCCAAAATGCTTCACTCCCATCTCCATAGGATTTTTGGGCAATCGCTGAGAGAAAGTCACCCGGCTGTACTGTGTAGGTTCGCTCAGAGTTTCCTCCTGGATACACTGTGCCCATAAACGCTTTATCTGTTTCTGAAAGGTGGTTATTCCAGCGCACCTCAAAGCCATTGGTGGTCAAATCTTTCGAGATAGAATAGAGCATGATTGATTGGGTGTCAAACTGAGAGAATTGAGTGACATCTCGGCTGTATTGTGCGAACAAGTTGTTGTCAACCTGTTCTTTAGTCCAGTTGTTGGGTGGTCCCATGTAGTAACGGTAGACAGCATCCCGGTTCTAGGGAATTCCAGCTTCTGGATGTTGGTGTTCATGGATCATACCGAGTGCGTGCCCAAACTCATGCAGCACCACGCTGGAGTAGTCTTCATCGGAAGTATCCGGCTTAAGCCAACCGTAGTTCATCGCGGGTTGATCGAGGGGTTGTCTTAAAGCATCCGTGCTAATGTAAGACTAGGAGCCACCGGGCTGACAGGAAATGCGAATCTCTGCATTGGGGTCATTTCCAAAGGCAAATCGAATATTGATATATTGGCTCCACTGGTGTGCGACTGCTTCAATCTTTTGCTGAACGATCGCATCATCATTCAAAAAGCGAACTCGCAACGTTTGACCTGGTTCCCACTTTTTGTCTTTGATAACGGCACCCCGAGCATCTTCATCTGGGAAGACATCAATACAAGCTTTAATTGAGTCAAACGTATTTTCTGACATCGTAATCTCCTTACTGTTTAGTAGATTGCTAGTGACCAGCAACACGAGATTTTCTACTCTCACTACGCCAAAACAAAAGCCGAGGGCGATTTATCGTTCATCGAAACTGACTCATCGGGTGTTCTAGCACGAGAGATTTTCTGGGCTGTTTGCAGCTAAGCTCTTTGCTGAACTATCTTGATTGTAGAGATTCATCTCCAGAGAGACATCTGAAGAACGTCTCAATGCCATTCAACGAAGGAAAGCAATCAAGTTAACTTTCGTTGATTGACTAAGCAGAATTATTGTGAAGCCTTACAGAAATAGACGGATTTTTCTGACAAGGGATAATCATTTGCCTCTATTCTTGTGTTTGCTTACTGAATCATCTCGGCGTTTCCGCCAAAACATTAAAATCTATAAACCTCATACAAAATCTCAGATTCAAATTCATTGAGAAACAGGGGTGTTGTCAATCTCGTTCAAACCTGATTGAATCACCACAAGTAGGAGCGCGATTAGCGCAGAGCGTAACTGTGAAGCAACCACTAATCTAGTCAGGGTAGAGAGACCTGTTGAAGTACATGATTGAGGATGCACTATGAGCCAGTTTTGGATGTTGGGATTGGGGCTAACGATCGTCGTTAGATTGAGCGATCGTGCTATAGCTCAAGTCATGCCGGATCAGAGCTTGCCTGTGGGAGAGCGATCGCAAGTTTCGGGCGATGTCAACTTTCAAATCGATGGCGGCGCAACTCGTGGTAGTGACCTATTTCACAGCTTTCAACTTGCGAGGGATAGAGGCAATGGCGATGCTCGGCAAAGGGCAGGTGAAAGGAGTCAGTCAGGGGGATAGTGTAGCTCAAGGTGAGTTCATCAACGAACTCTTTGGAGCAATGGCTTAAATTAAAACAATACGAATGAGTTCGATTCGTTTATCACTATGAAGCCTCAGAAACGGGATTTCAACGACAACGGATTCGAGTGACTTCCGAACAGGAAGGATCAGAATTTCAGCGTCAAAATAGCGATCGTCGTCGAGAAGAAGCCGCACAACAAGCTGAACGAGAAGCCCAACGAGCCGCAGAAAAACGCAGAGAAGCAGAACGCCTGCAACGCGAAGCAGAACAGAAAAAACCACCTGCTTCAGCAACAGAACCCATTCAGCCGCCCTTACCTACTCCCGCCAATACTCCTGAACTTGCACCCGTAGAACCGCCACCTGCATCTGCACCATAAGCACTATCAGTATCTCATCGGTCACAGTCTTTCTTCAATTCGTGATTTGAATTCGTGATTTGAAGGGACGCAGGCATCTTGAGATTCAAGAAAAAAACTGTCGCTCTATTTCACATTTAATTTCACCTCTCTACTTAGCACTGTGGGAATTTGCCTCAAAATCAGGTGGGATCAATCCAGCGCTGTTGCCGACTCCGGTTGATACTGTAACTGAACTGTTTAATGTTGCCTTTCGTAGCGAAGATAGTTTATTCACCGACTTCACAACGACCGTGTGGCGAACCACTCAGGCATTTGCGATCGCTACAGTGTTTGGTGTCCCGATCGGAATTATCTTGGGCAGCAACGAACGACTTTATCGCAGCGTTGAATTTCTCATTGACTTCTTTCGTTCCACTCCTGCAAACGCCCTGATCCCAATGTTTCTGCTATTTCTGGGAACAAGCGACTGGAACAAAGTCGCTTGTTCCAGCGTTTGCTGGGTTTCTAGTAATCGTTTTCAATAGTGCCTACGGTGTGATGAATGCTCGTCAATCTCGCATTCTGGCCGCGAGAGTTATGGGAGCATCTTAGTGGGATATCTTTAAAAACGTGCTGTTTTGGGAAAGCTTGCCTCAAACCTTTATTGGTCTTCGCACGGGTATTAGTATTGCCTTGGTCATGGTGATCGTTGCAGAAATGTTTATCGGCACAGAAAGCGGATTAGGCAAGCGGATTATTGAAACTCAGCAAGTGTTGAACGTGAAGGATATGTATGCCTCAGTCTTGATGACTAGAGTGCTGGGCTACTGTCTCAATATGCTATTTCGATTCAGTGAGAAGCGCATTGTGCATTGGAGTGGTAGGTAGATTGATGCTAGAAATAAATCATCCAAAAACGATCGCAGAAATTACTGATCTCTACGCTCAGTATGAGACAGCGTTATGCGAGAACGACATCGAGAAGCTAGATGCTCTATTTTGGGATTCTCCACAGGTTGTTCGATTTAGACTAATGGAAAACCTCTACGGTAGTGCTGCGGTGAAGGCATTTCGTCGATCGAGATCCGGTGTTAAGCTCAAGCCTGAACTTTCTAACTTTACTGTGACTGCATTTGGCACTGACACTGCCATTGTCACCCTTGAATTCATCGGGGGCATTATTGGCAAGCCTGCACGAGAAGGGCGACAAACTCAGGTCTGGCGAAAACTACCTGAAGGCTGGAAAATTGTTTCTGCTCACGTTTCCTGGTTGCCTTTTCAGAATCAATAAGTCCATGCCCCTAGCGCGATCCCAATGGAAACATTAGCCAATCTTGCCTCACCGACGCAATGAGCTAGACTAATTGCATCCTCAACTTTGGTTGTCGTTTCATGTCACTACCTCACCTCTTTTCCGCTCTGCAAGTCGGTGCTCTAAAGCTGCCAAACCGAATCCTCATGGCTCCTCTAACTCGCTGCCGTGCAGATCAAGGTCATGTTCCCACTCCATTGATGGCAGAATATTACAGTCAACGCGCCAGCGCTGGATTGATCATTGCAGAAGCGACCGCTGTCATGCCAGGTTGTTCTGCATTTGGCGCTGATCCAGGAATTCACAGCGATGCTCAGGTCGTGGGATGGAAACAAGTCACCGATGCCGTTCACGCCAAAGAAGGTCGGATTGTGCTTCAGCTCTGGCATGGAGGTCGAGCTTGTCACCCTTTGTTAAATCACGGTGCAATTCCGGTCGCTCCCAGTGCAATTCCGATTACCAACGATGAGGTTCACACGCCGCAGGGTAAAGTTCCTTATGTCACGCCTCGTGCGCTAGAGGATGACGAAATTCCGACGATTATTGCCGGGTTCCAGTCTGCTGCTGAAAAGGCGAAAACCGCTGGATTCGATGGCATCGAAATTCACGGCGCAAACGGTTACTTACTGGATGAATTCCTGCGGGATGGGAGTAATCAACGGAGTGGTGCCTATGGCGGGTCGGTCGAGAATCGTGCCCGCTTGATGCTCGAAGTACTGGAGGCGACCATCAGTGTTTGGGGCAGCGATCGCGTTGGTTTAAGACTCTCGCCGCTCAATAGCTACAACAGCATGAAAGACAGTGATCCGATCGGCACGTTCGCTTGGTTAGCGACTCGCCTCAACGATTACGACCTTGCCTATCTGCATGTGATGCGGGGTGATTTTCTGGGTGAGCAACAAGGCGACGTCCTGACCCCGATTCGTGCAGCCTATAACGGTGTCTTAGTTGGCAATACCGGATATACAGCAGAAGAGGCGGAAGGCGTGATCGCCAAGGGTCAATTGGATGCGATCGCCTTTGGAACCTCGTTTTTAGCCAATCCTGATCTGCCGAATCGCTTTGCTCAAAATGCGCCGCTGAATGCTCCCGATCCGAGTAAGTTCTATTCGTCTGGAGCGCAAGGATATACAGATTATCCATATTTGGCTGCGGCTTGAATCGATGTTGCTAGTTTTGCATTCGCTAATTCACTTTGGGCAAGCGATGAGAGATCAGCAATATCGATTACTTAGAGCATAAACTATTTGTGTTGTTCTATAGTACTACAGTTGTAGATCGTCTGAAAGCCGCACTGCACGGCGCTTGTAGTGATAGTACTGGGCGATGCTGCCATGCATCCTGCGCCACTGTTGCCAGTGCACAAAGTGCTCAAAACTCTGCTTGATCTGGAACACCCATTGCCCCAAACAACGGCGCATTTCTCGCACACTTACAGGTAGTAGAG
>JACJNX010000098.1 GCA_014695255.1 Cyanobacteria bacterium FACHB-63 | reverse complement strand
AACGGGCTTGGAGATGAATCGATCAAACTTCGGGTGTTGAGCAAGGATTTAAATCAGCACCCGAACGAGGCTGGAAAACTTGGTTAAATTGAACGCGATCGAGCTACTTTCGCCCTAGGGTTAGCAGCAAGGCTGAACTGGTGAAGGTAGTGAAGTATTTTTTTCTGTCTGAAGGCTGGAGTGTGGGTCGAGTCTGGGAGTTGGGCGGCTTGTGGAACGAGGTCGCTTGGAGACGAAAACCCCGGATCGAGCAGTTGGAATTGTACATTTGGGAAAACGGCGAGAAGCTGCGACTCTATCGGGTTGAAGATGCGGTGCTGATGGTGGAAGTGAAGCCCACTCCCGCAGTTGAATCCGGTGCGATCGGGCAGGTGGTTTTGAAGCGCTTGATCACGGCAGATCAAGCGATCGACATGATTTGCAGCGCGAACATGAATACTGGAATCCTGTGATAATTAAAATGTAGGGTTTGGTTACTACCCATGACTCAACAACGAATTGATGAGATCGACATCAGTCACATCAAAATCGAGGACGATAGCATCGACGAATCAGAGATCGTCAACGAAATCGACATTAGTCACATCAAAATCGAAGACGATACCCCGGTGGACAATTTTCAGTCTGAAAAGCAACAAAGATTGCTCGTTGAACCGCTTTATAGTTCGTGGTCGGATCACTTGCCCTTTATTGCGGCGGCGAATGTCGGTGTATTTTACGGCTTAAAGCAGGATGCGATCGTGCCCGATGCCTTCTTGAGTTTGGACGTAGAGATGCCAACGGACTGGAGCAAGAAGCAGAATTGCTCTTACTTTCTCTGGGAGTTTGGCAAAGTACCAGATGTTTGTATTGAAATCGTTTCTAACCGCGAAGGAAACGAATTAGGCAAAAAGAAAGATTTGTATGCGCGGATTGGTGTGCCTTACTAGGCTGTCTTTGATCCACTAGGGCGGATTCAGCGATCGAATGAGATGAACGGGGAAGTGCTTAGGGTTTGGGGCTTGTCGCTTGGGCAGTATGTTGAATTATCGCGACCGTTTTGGCTACCGACTGTGGGGTTGGGGTTAACCGTTTGGGAAGGGGAGTTTGAAACGGTGGGTGGAATTTGGTTGCGGTGGTGCGATCAACATCAGCAGATGCTTCCAACCGGAGCAGAAGGCAGAATTTTAGAATCTCAAAGAGCCGAAGCCGAACGCCAGAAAGCCGATCGACTGGCAGCGCGATTACGAGAATTGGGAATTAATCCAGATGAAATTTAGTTCGGGTGAAATTTGCGGTAGAGCATGGCTTTGATCGGTTGACCTTGAATCAAGTGTCGATCGACGATCGCGCCTACTTCTTCGGGTAGAACGCGACAGTACCAAATCTCATCCGGTAAAACGAGTACTATTGCGCCATTGCCACATTGACCTAAACAGTATGAAGGCTCGATCGTGATATCTTGGGGCGCAAGCGTTTGAAAGGCTTGGAGTACCTTTGCTGCGCCCTGTTTACGACAAGACTTGTGCTGGCAAATTCTTACCGTACTCATTCGATTAATCCGGTAAAAGTCCTTTTGCTGCTAACCAGTCTCGATTGAATAACTTCGATTGATAACGACTGCCGCCATCGCAGAGGATTGTGACGATCGTATGTCCTGCTCCCATTTGTTTTGCCAGTGCGACTGCCGCTGCAACGTTGATACCGACAGAACCACCCATAAATAAACCGTCTTTTTCGAGGAGTTGGTACAGCACACGGATGGCTTCTCGATCGTCTACCCGAATGGCATCATCCGCGGGTGCGCCTTCCATGTTAGCAGTGATGCGACTGTTGCCGATGCCTTCTGTGACTGAATTGCCTTCAGATTTAGTTTCTCCGGTTTTGACATAACTATAGAGAGCGCTACCCATCGGATCAGCCAGAACACACTTGATATTGGAGTTCTTCTCTTTGAGGTACATTGCAACCCCAGCATAAGTTCCACCTGTTCCGGTGGCTGTCACCCAAGCATCGATTTTGCCGTCAGTTTGAGTCCACATCTCAGGGGCAGTGGTTTCGTAGTGAGCGCGACGATTCGCTAAATTATCAAACTGATTTGCCCAGATTGCGTTTTCCATTTCTGAAGCAATTCTGCCCGACAGCCTGACATAGTTATTCGGATCTTTGTAAGGAACCGCCGGAACGGTGCGAACTTCTGCCCCTAATGTACGGAGCAAATCAATCTTTTCTTGAGACTGGGTTTCAGGAATGATGATCAGACATTTGTAGCCCTTGGCGTTGCAGATGTGGGCGAGTCCGATTCCGGTGTTGCCTGCTGTGCCTTCGACCACGGTTCCGCCGGGTTTGAGTAAGCCTTGTCGTTCGGCATCTTCGATGATGTAGAGTGCAGCGCGGTCTTTGACGGAGCCACCGGGATTGAGAAATTCTGCTTTGCCGAGAATTTCGCATCCGGTTTCATCGCTAAAACTATTGAGGCGAATCAGTGGAGTATTGCCGATCGCGCCTACAAATCCGTGTTTAATATCCATGCCTGAATCTTCCTGTGAGTTCCCTATTGCCATTTTGACGGATTGTGGCGCGATCGCGGGGGTTAAAGTCCCGTTTCTGTGAGATAAGACAGAAGTTCTTGTCGGCGCTGTTGGCTCAGTCGAGCGAGGCAGCTAGAGTAGACCATCGGAGCCATTGAGCCGCCTTTGAAGCGATCGCGAACAAAGGCACAGTCAGCATCGCGAAATTGAGTCCAAGCGGATTGAGCTGCGATCAGTTGGGCTTCTTGGGGAGTGGCTTTGAATCTGGCGATCGCTCGTTGATACGCCTGATTGAGTTGCTGTTCGGCTGTTTTTGCCCGCTCTGCCGCACAGAAATTCAGATCGAACTGGCTTCTCGGATTTTGGCAGTCTACTTTGATGGTGGTTGGTTGAGGGTTTGCCGGAGAATTGCTGGTTTGCGCTTGAACAGGAACCTTGAGATACATCGCGCTTCCGATTAGCAAAGAGCTAATTCCTAAAATAGATAGATTCCATTGCATAAGTTATGTCTCATTTGAGTTAATTACAGATTGTAAGCTGTTCATTAATGTTTTAATCTGCTGTTCAATCTGCGTCCAATTTCCTGATTCAACGGCTTGTTTCGGAAATAAGTTTCCACCGATTCCAACTGCGATCGCGCCTGCTTGAATCATGGATTTGGCATTTTCGATCGTCACTCCTCCAGTTGGAATCATCGGAATATGTCCAAGTGGAACACGTAATGCTTCAAGATACTTTGCATTTCCGACCGCTTGAATTGGAAAAACTTTGACACAACTCGCTTTCGCAGTCCACGCGGTAATAATTTCGGTCGGAGTTAAGGCACCGGGAATGATCGGAATTTCATGGCGCTTTGTGATCGCGATTAAATCAAAGTCAATATGCGGTGTGAATACAAATTGTGCACCTGCTGCGATCGCTTCTCTTAAATCTTTCGTGGTAAGAATTGTGCCCACTCCGAGCACACAATTGGGAAAGCTCGATCGCAGACTGGCGAGTAATTCCGCAGCACAATCACTATTCCAAGAAATCTCAATCAAGGTCATGCCACCTGCGATCGTGGTCTTTACCATTTGCATACCTATTCTTAAACTCGGAGCGCGAATAATTGCGAGCGCGCGCTGCTGTTTAATCAAACTTAACCAGGCTTCATCTCTCATATAAAATAATCTAATTTTTCCAGTTTCAAGGAAATTATTTTAGCGGATTTCCCTCATTAGATTGAGTCTATTCGGTCGTTGGAAAGAGGGAAAAGAATATCTCACTTCCTAAGCTAAACATGTAACCAATCTTGGAGTTAAAAAGATGGCTTTATACAAAATCAAGGACTTCGATCCCAACTACCGCGACCATTTTGATGGTGATGATGTTAAGGATTTAGATCTCTACAACGGTGATGAAAAAATTGGTTCAGTGAATGATGTTCTAGTGGATGAAGATGGACGTTTTCGCTATCTCGTCATCAGCACTGGCGCATGGATCTTTGGTAAGAAAGTTCTGTTGCCGATCGGACGTGCTCAAATTGATTACAGCGCCCATCGCGTTTATGCAAATGGCTTAACGAAACAACAAGTCGAACAGCTTCCTGAATTCACCGATGACCTGAAGATGGACTACCACGGTGAAGAGCAAGTTCGCAACGTCTACCGCTCTGATGCTACAAGCACCACTGCAATGGGTGCTACGGGTACGACTGCTGCAATGGGTGCATCTACAATCGACACATCTGCAATGAACACCCCGATCGAAGGCTCTCCCGCATTGGATGCAGATACAGCAGGCATGGCGTACACGGGTTCATCGGCTGGCGCAGGTCTCACTCCGACCTACGACCAAGATACTTATAACTATGACTTAGATCGTGATCTGTACAAGATGGATCAACACGACGATCGCATTCGCTTGTATGAAGAGCGTCTGATCGCGAACAAGAGTCGCATGAAAGCAGGCGAAGTCACGGTTGGTAAGCACGTTGAAACCGAAACGGCTCGCGTCAGTGTGCCGATCGAGAAAGAGCGCGTGGTTGTAGAGCGGGTTGCTTCGACCGATACGACTGCGGTTCCTGTCGGTGAAGCTGCGTTCCACGAAGGCGAAGTTGCTCGGATGGAAGTCTA
The DNA here is from genome assembly GCA_014695255.1 of Cyanobacteria bacterium FACHB-63. Classification (GTDB taxonomy): domain Bacteria; phylum Cyanobacteriota; class Cyanobacteriia; order Leptolyngbyales; family Leptolyngbyaceae; genus Leptolyngbya. The sequence continues at coordinate 19,653 of JACJNX010000098.1, read as the reverse complement.
CGAAGAAACGCCGGACATCCGCAAGGAAGCGTTTGTGCGTGAAGAAGTGCGCGTGAAGAAAGTGGTTGATCAAGATATCGTCAACAGCGAAGAGCAAATCCGCCGTGAAGAGTTGGATCTCAACACGGATGGTCGCCCGGTGATCGATGATTCCTCGACCCGCAAGGTGTAATGTCTCGCCTGAGATAGCCTAAACAAAACCCTCCAAGCTTGAGCTTGGAGGGTTTTTAGTCTTCACCGCGATTCTGCAACGCTGATATCTGCTGGCTCTAAAGCCCGATCGTCCGTCTTGAATTTTGACGATGACGCTTTTTTTAGAATCACTTCCTGGATTTGTTTCGCTAACTGGTTTGCTCTAACTGAATGAGTCCGGAGACACTGCGACGGCATCGTTTGACGGAAGGATTGATAGTAATCTTTGCGGGATTCTTCAAACAGGAATCTGAGTTGTACGATCGGATCATGATGATGATCCACGCGCAAATCTAAATGCGGATAAACATCCTGCTTCATCACATAAATCGCTGCCGATTGTCGTCCGCGCTTATCGCCGCCCGCTCTTTCTCCTGCTTCTAAGGCTTGCAGCAATCGTTCTGAAAATTCCATACCTGCTTTTGCTTGATAAGCTTCTGCCATTGCAGTTAGAACTTGTTCGCCGACGAGCATATTGCCAGCCACCGAGAATCCTGGAAAAGTCAAATGCCCTGCCCAATCGACACAGCGAGAACCTGTCCAGGCAGCAGTTTGTCCGGTGTGATCCACAAGATGCAGTTGGCGATCGTCTGCTTCTGGATCGTTTTCTAGAAGTAAATCAATAATGTCTTCAACTAAGATTTCATCGGCTGTGCCTTCACGGGCAATGCGTTGCTCTAGGAGTTGAATGCCGTGAATTCCGAGTAAAGGATTGGTTTGTGCTTGGGTGGCGATCGCGCCGACAGAGGCTTTAACGTGCGGCACCAGTGAGCCAACGGCTAAATGTTTCGTCGCGACAGCAATCCCGGTCATCTGTGTCTCAAAATCCCATGCCACGATCGAGAATGTCATAGAGTCCTTATCACTAAAAAATGTATAGAGATATTACCCTTTGATACCATCGATCGCTCAGTTGAAACTGTCTTTAACGTAACCCTTCTGATATCAATTCAATTTGCAAACGGGGCACATAATGGATCGTTGCTGGATATCGGTAGAGACGTGATGAATCGCGTCTCTACCGATATCCCAAATTTATAGATCTCTACGCTTCAATGACAACGCGCAAATTTCCCCGCTTTCTCGAAACACGGCAAGACGTTGACGACCCCGATCGCTCAAATTCCAAGTCTAACAACGTAGGCCCCACTCGCAGATTCTTCAGTGCGAGATAGTTGATCGACTCTGGCAATGCAGGATCAATCACACGCAAACAGTTTCCAGGCGCGTCCGGCACTAAATTCACAATCATGTGAACCAATTGGAAAATGCTGCCTGTTGCCCAAGCTTGCGGAGTACAAGCCACAGGATATTGTACAGGTTCATTATCTTCGGTACGATCGTAGCCACAGAACAATTCTGGCGGACGTTGATAAGGTTGATAGCGCGTCATGTCGAGCAACCCTTTACACAGTTCTAAAGCTTGATCGACTAAGCCCAGAGAACGTAGACCGATCGCAATCAGCGCATTGTCATGCGGCCACACCGAACCCACGTGATAGCCCATCGGATTGTAAGCAGGCGATAGACTGCTCAAGGTGCGAATGCCCCAGCCGTTGAACATATCCGGGGCGCGGAGTCGTTCTGCGACACTGTAAGCTTTCTCTGGCGTAAAGATGCCCAACTGTAAACAATGTCCGGGATTAGAGGTAATGCTATCTACTGGATTGCCATCGCCATCGAGCGCTAAAGCACAGAAGTCTTGATCCTCCATCCAGAAATCTCGATTAAACCGAACTTTGAGATCGCGGGCTTCCTCCTCCCAGCGATCGGCAAGATCAATCCGCTTTTTCATCCGCGCAATCTGACTCAATCGCACTTTTGCCGAATACACGTAGCCCTGTACTTCACAGAGCGTAATCGCTCCTTGAGCCAGTTTGCCTTTGCGATCGACAATGCAGTTGCCTGAATCTTTCCAGCCTTGGTTATCTAAGCCGCGCTTGGATTTGCGCTGATAGCTGAGATAGCCCGTTTCCTTCAGGTTGCGATCGACCCATTCCATTGCAGCAAGCGCATTGTTCCAGAGTCGATCGAGCGTTTCATAATCAGCAGTCCAGGAGAAATACTCGGCGTACAGCATCAACCAAAGCGGGGTTGCATCCACCGTTCCGTAATAGGGCGTGTGTGGAATCTCCTGACAACGCGCCATTTCTCCAAATCGGATTTCGTGCAGAATCTTTCCGGGTTGTTCTTCTCGCCATTCGTCGTCTACTTTGCCTTGATAGTGCGCCAAAATCGTCAGCGTTTCGCGGGCGATTTGTGGATCAAGCAGCAACGTTTGCGAAGCGGCAATAATCGAGTCGCGTCCGAATAGGGTCGAGAACCACGGAACACCAGCAGAAAGCGCTTTGTTTTTCCCGAAGGTTTGTCTAAGAAGATAAACATCTTGCTCAGCCCGTTCGACCAAACGGTTAAAGGTGTTTTTGTCCGATCGAATCTGCGTCACTTGCTGCTGCCAGTGCTGTTCCTCAGCAAATTCGGCAGCTTTCGCCTGCGATAAGGTGATCGGTGCGCTGACTTTAGAAACAGGACGACCATTGCTCAACGGCTGCAAGCGATAACCGAGTTTCTGTTTCTCGTGCGGCTGTAATCTCAATTGCCAAAGAGCGGTATAGCCTTTGAGGATGTCGGGCTGATGGTGAACAAAATCAATGCGGGACTCTAAAATCGTGCCGTCTAAGCCCTGATACGCCAGCGTTAGCTCGATCGGCTGTTCCGCTTCATCAACCGCTACAAATGATTCCATATCATCGATTTCGTGCGGTTCTGAGGGCAGCCGTCTTAATAAAGTGCCACGCTGATTCCGCGCAAATCCTCGCACCTCAAACAAATCGATAAAATCTGCTCCAAAGCTCAGACTCAATTCAAATTCAACGGGTTCGGTGCTGTAGTTGGCAATCTCAATTTCTTCAAATAATCCACCGTTCAGCACTAATTCGCGTTTAATCCCGATCGTTTCTGCCGGAATGCGATCGTCAAGGCGCGGATTGGTACATAGTACCGACATCACAAAGCCTTTTTCGGCAGTGCTGCTGAGTAAAATTGGAGGTCGTCCATCTAGCTGCAACTCCAGCCGATTGAGAAACCGCGTATCGTTGCAAAACAATCCGAGACCGCTACTGCGCCCCTCGTCCGATGAGCCACCAATATTGCCAAACGTATCCGTGAGCAAAAACAAGTCATCATCTTTCAGCGTCAAAATCGGCTGCGGACGCTCACTTAAAACGGATATCCACTCCGGAATTGGATGGTAATCGGCGGAAGTAAATTTTCTACCATCAAGTTCGATAATTTCTACGGTCATGAGTTCTGTGGAGGGCTGGTATGCAGGGTTTAGGGAACAAATCGTAACTATTTTAACGACGATGATGCGATCCGGATTTTTCAGTTTCAAACTTTGCTAATTCATTACTTTTAATTGCGATCGGTGTCGTTTTACTTGATGGTTTTAATTAAATTGAACGAGTAAAACTGGATTACAGATTGATCCCCAAGCTCTCAATTCAATTGGCATCTCGTTCTGCGTCCAAAGCTGCGATAATCTCTATCCAGAAGCGATTCTGTCTTGTACCCAAACGTGGTAGTATCCCAAATGCCCTAGCAGCACATTGCTGATGAGCGGCTTCGCTGCTTTTTGGTGAAAGGGTTTGCCGAGCCAGCGATCATCCGATTTGATTAATTTGATTCTCTAGGTTGTCCACTGTAATGCCATTGCCATCCTCTCACCGTCGCACGAAAATTGTTGCCACGATCGGTCCTGCCACGAGCAGCCCTGATGTCCTCCGCAATCTCATTCAGGCAGGGGCAACCACGCTGCGCCTGAATTTTTCTCACGGCACCCACGATGATCATCTCCGCAGCATTCGCCTGATTCGCCAGATTTCGTTTGAGTTGAATCAGCCTGTTGGAATTTTGCAGGATTTGCAGGGTCCAAAGATTCGGTTAGGACGGTTTGAGAACGGCTCGATCATTCTGAATAAGGGCGATCGCTTCACGTTAACTAGCCGCATGATTCCCGGAACTCAAGACGCTAGCTCGGTGACTTACGATTTGCTCTCTGAAGAAGTCCCAGCTGACGCAACAATTCTGCTCGACGATGGCAGAGTGGAAATGAAGGTCGAAGAAGTTGACCAAGCAACTCAATCGCTACATTGTCGCGTGATTGTGGGTGGCCCACTCTCGAACAATAAAGGCGTGAACTTTCCCGGCGTGTATCTGTCGATTAAGGCGCTGACCGACAAAGATCGCAAAGACCTAGTGTTTGGGCTGGATCAAGGAGTTGATTGGGTCGCACTGAGCTTTGTGCGAAATCCGCAAGATGTTTTAGAAATCAAAGAACTGATTTCTAGTGCTGGCAAATCGACCCCGGTAATCGTCAAGATCGAAAAGCACGAAGCGATCGAACAAATGGAAGCGATTCTCTCGATCTCCGATGGCGCGATGGTAGCGCGGGGCGATCTCGGAGTTGAATTGCCTGCTGAAGATGTGCCAATTCTGCAAAAGCGCTTGATTAAAACGGCAAATCGTCTCGGAATTCCGGTGATCACCGCTACTCAGATGCTGGATAGCATGGTGCACAGCCCGCGTCCGACTCGTGCTGAAATTTCCGATGTTGCCAACGCGATTCTGGATGGAACCGACGCAGTGATGCTGTCGAATGAAACCGCAGTCGGAAAATATCCGATTGAAGCCGTTTCACAAATGGCAGCGATCGCAGTGCGGATCGAGCAGGAAAGCAATAAGCATCTTTTAGACAGTAATGGTCGATCGATTCCCAATGCCATCAGCGAAGCGGTTGGGAATATTGCGGTGCAGCTCGATGCTTCTGCAATTATGTCGCTGACTAAAACGGGTGCGACTGCTCGTAACGTGTCCAAATTCCGCCCCAGAACGCCGATCCTCGCAATCACGCCTCATGTGGATGTGGCGCGTCAACTGCAACTCGTTTGGGGAGTTAAACCTCTATTGGTGCTAGATCTCCCTTCGACGGGGCAAACCTTCCAAGCGGCGCTGAATGTTGCACAGGAAAAAGGATTGGTTTCAGAAGGTGATTTGGTAGTGCTGACCGCAGGAACGCTACAAGGGGTGGCAGGTTCGACCGACTTGATTAAGGTTGAAGTGGTTACGGCGGTACGCGGTAAAGGGGTTGGCATCGGGCAAGGTTCGGTTAGCGGTCGGGCACGGTTGGCTTCGACGCTGAAGGAGAGTCGCCAATTCCATTCTGGTGAAATCTTAGTTGCACCCAGTACGAATGCTGAGCATATTGATGCAATTCGCAAGGCAGCAGGAATTGTGACCGAAGACAGCAGTTTAACCAGCCATGCGGCTGTGATCGGATTGCGCTTGGGAATTCCGGTTTTGGTCGGCGTGAAGAATGCAACAGGTGTAATCCGCGATGGTGAGATTGTGACGCTGGATATGCAGCGCGGTTTGGTGTATTCCGGTAGCAGTGGAGCCGATCGGACGGATGCCGCACTGTCGCTTTAAACAGGCGCAGGGAATAAGATTCTAGTGCCCTTCTCCCCCAAGGAAAAGGGCTGGCGCTGGCGCTATTGATGACGAATGCGATCGTACATCGCGATATATTCCTGTGCGGGATTCTTCCAGGAGTAATCGTACTTCATACCTTGAATCGCCAACTGCTCGAAAATCTTACGGTTTTGTCCCCAAAGATCAAAAGCGCGTCCTAAACCCGATTCCAGCGCAATGTTGTCCAACTCGTAGAAGACAAAGCCGTTCCGCTCTTCTGGTGGATGTGCTTGATCATAGTCGTGATCAAACACTGTGTTGACCAATCCACCCACACCCCGAACGATCGGCACTGTGCCATACTTCAAAGCAATCACCTGTGTTAATCCACAAGGCTCAAAGTTACTTGGAACGACAATCATATCTGAGCCTGCATAAATCAAATGCGATAGCTCCTCATTAAATCCAAGTTCAATATGACAATCTGGATTATTGTTCAGAAACTCTTTTTCGTGTCTGAACCATTGATCGATCGCAGCTTCCGTTGCTGACCCCAGTAGCACGAACTGTGCGCCTCGCTCTAGTGCATAGTAGATTGCGTGATGAACTAAATGCACACCTTTTTGATCATCTAATCGACCAATAAAACACACAATCGGTTTGTTTTCTTCTCGAAGTAACAATCGCTCTCGGAGTGCTTTCGTGTTGTAATGCTTTTGCTCAAAGCTATCCGCAGAATAATGATAGGGAAGATAGCGATCGTTCTCCGGGTTCCAGAAACCATAATCGATCCCGTTGAGAATACCCGTAAACTTGTCTTGATGAACCTCTAAGGTGTGCCCCAATCCATAACTAATGGTTGTGTATCGAGCTTCCCAAGCATGATGTGGCGAAACTGTATTCACTGCATTTGCATAAACAATTCCACCTTTCATAAAGTTGATCGAGAACGGATTGAAATTGTCTCTCAGCTTGTCATAGCTAAAGTAGTATTCGGGTCTTCTTAGCTGAGTTGCTTCTAAAATATCTGTGCCACCAAACCCTTGATGTTTGAAGTTATGAATGGTGTAACAGACTCGCTGGTTTGCCATACCGTGATACTTGTAAATCTCATACAGCATCACCGGAATTAATCCAGTCTGCCAATCATGACAGTGAATCACATCGGGTCGCTTATTGCTTTGCAGTAGAAATTCTAGTGCGGCTTTGCTGAAGAACGCGAACCGCATATTGTCATCATTGCAGCCGTAATAACAGCCGCGATCGAAGTAAAAATCCTCGGAGTGCGGCTCAATAAAAAAGCATACTTGTCCATGTACCCAGCCACAGTACACCGAACAATGTACCCAGCCATCAAACCAAGGCACATACAAATCTCGATATGCATCGTGCAAGCCCCAAATGTGGTCATACCGCATACAGTCATACTTTGGCAGAATCAATTCGACGCAGTGCCCTTGACTCTCCAATTCGCGACTTAGCCCGTAGACTACATCTCCTAGTCCTCCAGCTTTGATCACTGGGGCGCATTCGGAGGCAATTTGCACAATGTACATCGGTATCCCCTTGCGTTACATATGTTCATTTTTGATGTCTTTATTCAATACGCAAGCTTGGATTTTTGCAAGAGGCGATCTGTCTCAAAACTTAAGCGCATTCTTAGAATGTCCGATCTATGATTTGACGCAAAGACTCTGGCAATTCTCATGACTGTAACTCTCGCTTCACTGCCTCACATTTCTGGCACTCTGCCGTCTCCCTCGGCTGATCCTGTCTTTCTTGCCACTACAAATTTAAGATTGGACGCGATCGAGGCTGTATTTGCCTGTGCCCTCCATATGCACCAACCGACAATTCCCGCAGGTCACAACGGGGAATTGATCAGCAATTTACAACAGATGTTCGAGCATCCGAACGAGGGAGATAATCACAATGCTAGTGTGTTCGCCTGGTGCTACGGTCGCATGGGCGAATTTATCCCGGAGTTGGTGGCTCAAGGGTGCAATCCCCGAATTATGCTCGATTATTCTGGGAATTTGCTCTGGGGACTTCAGCAAATGGGGCGCGAGGATATTCTCAATAACTTGAAGCGGATTACGTGCGATCGGCAGTTCCAGCCTTATGTGGAATGGCTCGGTACAATGTGGAGCCATGCGGTTGTTCCATCTACGCCGATTCCTGACTTGAAGCTGCATATACAAGCATGGCGGCATTATTTTGCTTCGATTTTCGGAGTTGAGGCGCTGCAACGAGTTCGAGGATTTTCGCCACCAGAGATGCACTTGCCGAATCATCCGGATACGCTGTTTGAGTACATTAAAGCGCTAAAAGAGTGCGGCTATCGCTGGCTTTTGGTGCAGGAACATTCAGTAGAGCAGCTAGACGGCGCAAGCTTAACCCAGGATCAGAAGTACATTCCAAATCAATTAGTGGCGCGTAATTCTAGCGGTGAAACTATTTCAATCACGGCATTGATCAAAACTCAAGGCTCAGATACAAAGTTAGTGGCACAAATGCAGCCTTATTTTGAGGCGAAAACAAGAGCGAAACAATCCATTAACAATACTGCGGTTCCCTCGATCGTGTCCCAAATCGCAGACGGGGAAAATGGCGGCGTAATGATGAATGAGTATCCCCGCGATTTATTCCGGGTCTTTCACGACATTCGGGATGCAGGAAACAATACTTCGGGAGTAGTGGCGATCAATGGAACCGAATATCTAGAACTGCTTGAAGCGGCTGGAATTGGGGAAAATGACTATCCGAAAGTTCAAGCGATTCAACAGCATAAAATTTGGCAAAGCATTGATCAGGTCACTCCCGCAACGGTTGAGCAAGCGATCGCACATCTAAAACAATCGGACGATCGCTTTCACATTGATGGTGCATCTTGGACAAATGATCTCAGTTGGGTCAAAGGATACGAGAATGTTTTAGAGCCAATGACTGAACTAAGCGCATTGTTTCACCAAAAGTTTGATTCAGAAGATCCAACCGTAACCGCACGATCGGACTATCAAGAAGCATTGTTGTATAACCTACTGTTACAGACCAGTTGTTTCCGATACTGGGGGCAAGGCACTTGGACAGACTACGCTCGTGAACTTTATCGACGGGGTAAGGCGATTTTGAGTTAGAACCGGAGCGATCGCCATTGATTTCTACTTCACGTTTGCGCGTGCACCAGATTGCGCGGCATAGGCGATCGCTAATCCATCGGCTGCATCATCAGGTTTTGGTGGCTCTGATAGTCCAAAAATCATCATCACGGCTTGCTGAATCTCTGACTTCTGCGCTCCATATTTTGCAACAGAAGCTTTTACCTGGGATTGGTGTAAAAAGATCGGCTCAGATAAACCGCATTCACCCAGCGCTAATTCGATCACCCCTAATGCCCGCAGAACTTTATTCGCGCTTGTCATTTCGCGGCTAAAGAAAGGCATTTCTAAGGCAACAACATCAGGCTTTAGAATTTGGCAAAGCTCACAAACATCATCATGAATCTGCTTCAAGCGGTCGTAGATTGAAGACTTTGCAGGAGTCACAATCACACCATAATCTAAAACCGTGTCGTCTTGAATTGCGCCATATCCGATTGTCGCAATCGCTGGATCGATACCTAATATAATTTTTCCCTGTAACGTTAGCATTTGTATTGACGCTATCTTTAGATTTTCATAATACACTCGAACTATAGAATATGGCGAAACTTCCGTTTGATATTGATATTGTGCTGGATAGAGTCCGCGAAGCTGTTGAGGCACTTCCTAAAGCTGCAATGTTTGAACTCTACGAGGACGGTTATACCTCGCTGTTTGAACAATTAATTAGCTGCTTAATCTCAGTTCGCACTTATGATGAGGTGAGCTTACCTGTTTCACGTCGATTGTTTGAACGCGCTCGGACACCGGATCAGATTGCACAACTTACGTCCGAAGAGATTGAAACGCTGATTCGAGAGTGTACCTATCCAGAGCAAAAAGCACGGCAAATCCATGCGATCGCGAACCAAATCATCAACGATTATGCAGGCGAGCTTCCAGCCGAATTAGAAGTGTTACTGGGCTTTAAGGGAATCGGAGTCAAATGCGCTCACTTAGCATTAGGAATTGCTTGCAAACAGCCGTACATCAGCGTCGATACCCATGTGCATCGGATCACAAATCGTTGGGGATACGTCGAAACGAAAACGCCGGAGAAAACTACGATCGCACTTTCCGCAAAACTGCCACAACGCTATTGGATTGAGATTAATCAATTATTAGTCCCATTTGGGAAACACATTTGTACCGGAAAACGCCCTCACTGTCCCCAATGTCCTGTCTTAGATTGGTGCGAACAGAGAATTGATTAATCGATCGACAACACCCGCCCCGATCGATAAGCTCTAATCCCGTCAGCAAGTTGAATCAACAGTCGTCCTTGCTCGTCAATTCCAGCACCTACTCCAGTCAATTGCTCATTTACAGCATCGAACACGATTGTTTTTCCCTGTAGAATGTCCCGCGCTTGAATCTCTGGTAGTAATTCTTCGAGAGAGCGATCGCACAATTGCAGTAAACAGTATCGTAATTGCTCTAACAGCGCTGGCAGATCTGGCACATACGCTGAAATCTCTTGTAAGCTGATTGCCTCATCCACAGGTACAGACTCGCAGTTAATTCCAATTCCTACGACTACCTGAGCTTGCTCTGCTTGAATCCGCGATTCACACAGCACGCCCGCAAGCTTTCGACCTTCTGCAAATACGTCATTTGTCCACTTCAAACCCAGCGTACCGTGCAGATTCGGCAACAGAGTTTCGATCGCATCAATCGTCGCAAGTCCCGCAATCAAACTCAGCCCCGCGAGTTGCGCGATCGGCAAACTCAGCACAAAACTCGCTGTCAACGCACCCGACGAAGACACCCAAGCACGATCAAACTGTCCCCGTCCTGCGGTCTGATTGCGGGTAAACACCACATCCCCGTGCTGCAACTGGGAAAGCTGCTCTAGTGCCCACGAATTGGTACTTTCACAGCTTTCTAGCTCAATCAGCCATTGTTTATCAGGCTGCGATCGCTTCTTGTCCATGCTTGCGTAACAAATCCATAAGTTCATCCCGATAGTCGTGAAACGTGGAATGTCGCTTCACCGCAGCTCCTCGTTCTGGTAAATCAATCGTCATCACCTTGCGAACCGTTCCCGGACGCGCACTGAGAGCAAAAATTCGGTTCGAGAGAAACACCGCTTCTTCGACATCGTGAGTAATCATAAAGATTGTAATCCCTGTGCGCTGCCACAGATCAATCATAAAGTCGTGCATCGACTCTTTGGTATGAATATCCAAAGCGCCAAACGGCTCATCCATCAGCAGAATCTTCGGTTCTGATGCCAGGGCGCGAGCGATCGCAACTCGCTGCTTCATCCCACCGGATAGCTCTTTCGGCAACGCCTTGCCAAACTGTGATAATCCCACCACATTCAGATAGTAGCCAGCTTGCTCCCGACGATCTTTTTTCGGCACGCCTTGCAGCTTCAAACCAAACTCTGCATTTTCTTGCACCGTCATCCACGGATACAGCGTGTAATGCTGGAAGACCATGCCGCGATCGGGTCCGGGTCCTGTCACTCTTGTGCCTTCGATCCGCACTTCGCCGATAGTTGGTGTATCCAATCCTGCAATCTGACGCAGCAGTGTTGATTTACCTGACCCCGATGCACCGACCGCGCAAACAAATTCGCCTTGCTCGATCTCGATATCAATATCTTTCAGAACAACGAGCTTTCCATTGCTGGTGGAAAAATGCTTGCTGAGATTGTTAATTTGCAAAAACATTGGTGAGGTCTCCAGAGTGAACGTTATCGTTTTTGGCTTGCCCATTTGCAAGTGACGCGCAACAGATACTGAAACAGTAAGTCAAAGGTTAGACCAATGACTCCAATCACAATCAGTCCAACAAAAATTTCATCGGTTCTGAGAAAGCGTCCTGCCACACTAATGCGCCGTCCCAACCCTTCTGTCGCTGCAATCAATTCAGACACAATCACAAGCTGCCAAGCTGCTGCTAAGTTAATCCGACAAGCATCCAAAATTCCCGGAAGCACGTGCGGCAAAATCACCTGAGTTAATGCGGCTCGACGATTGCCACCGAGCATATAAGTTGCTTCGATCAAATCCTTGGGCACAAACTTCACTGTGTCCATCACCATCAGAGCGTTAAAGAAGAACGCACCGATGAAAATCAGCGTAATCTTTGGCGCTTCATCAACTCCCTGATACAGAATCAGCAGTGGAATGAATGCGGGTGCAGGCATATAGCGGACTAATCCGAACAAAGGTTCTAATAAAGCCCGAATGCTGGGAAAACTGCCCATCAATATCCCAACCGGAATCGACAACAATGCAGCAAATAGAAACCCGACTCCTACTCGCCACAAACTTGCAACGGTGTCTTTTAGCAGTTCACGAGTGCTCCACAGTCGCCCGAACGCTTCTAGCACTCTCGCAGGTGAAGGAAGAAATTTTGGATCAATGTTGCCGAAGGTTGTGACAGCCCACCAGAGCAAGAGCGGAAGCGCGATCGACAGGACAGTTAGGGTTGTATACAGGGGTTTCGGAATGTCTTCTGCTAAACGCCAAAACACCGTTGGTTTCATCGGTTTAGGCTTCATCAGAGACTGAATTGATCGAGGAGTCGAGTTTTGCATAACTTAAGCTGCTTTGGCTACTTTTTGGTTCTGGGCGTGGGCTTTAACAAAGCGATCGTCAAACAACAACATTGTGTTTGGCTTATTTTTTGCGAGTCCAACGTCCATGAGGAACTTACTCATCTCATCGGCTGCATAAAGCAGCGAAGTCATGTCGTTTCCAGGCTGAAAGGCTTTCAGGTTCTCTTCGAGCGTAAATAAGCGAGTGCCATCGGCGTATTCTTTGTATTCGTCGATCGACACTCCCGCCCGTTTCGCCATAATTTCATACGCTTTCGCTTGATTGTTTTTGATGAAGTCGAGCGTTGAAAACCAAGTATCCACTAAAGCTTGCACTTGATCCGGATGCTCATACAGAAACTTGCGGTTGACGACTAAGTGATCCGAAATTGCACCCGGAAAATCTTTGGAGCTAAAGAGTTCTTTACTGTTCGATCGCTTCAGTGCTTGAGTCGTAAAGGGGGCGAAAACGGCACAAGCATCGACTTGTCCTGCAACAAATGCGGCGGCGGCTTTCCCAGTTTCAAGCGGCACAAATTGAATATCTTGAGGCGAAAGTCCCGCTTTTCTCAAGCCCAACAACAGCAAGAAATGATCAACTGTTCCTTCTTCGGCGGCGATTCTTTTTCCCTTAAGGTCTGCAACCGTATTGATACCTTCTCGAACAATAACTTTGTCGTTTCCGGTTGAGTTATCGTTCACCAACACGATGACTTGATCTGCACCCCCCGCGATCGAATTCACCGTATCTCCTAGCGTTTGACTATTTGCGTCAATTTGCCCTGCCGTGAGTGTGCTAATCGATTCCAAATAGCCATCAAACCATTTAAGATCAGCATTAGCAGATTTAGTTTTAAAGATGCCTTGTTGCTGTGCAACTTCCCAGGGAAACCAACCGGGCCAAGCGCTAAAACCGAGCCGAATTGTGTTTGCGGTTATCGTGGCTGAAGCTACTTCTGTTTCTGTCGTCGTTTGAATATAAGTCGCAGGATTTGTGCAACCCACTGCTAAAAAGACAGCGGTTAAAAACAGCAAACAGGAAGTCACGATCGTTTTCGCCTTCATAAGCAAATCCTGGGTCAAGGTTCTGGGAAATAGAGCGGACAGCGCTAGCGACAAACGATCGAGTTTCTAATAGAAAAACCCAGGCGAAACCTGTCAGCCTTTTGCTTCGACTGAAAGTTCCTCCCGGGCTTTTCTCCCGCCGTGTAGCCAACATTTTTTCGGTTAGCCTGCTTCTCTCGGACCAGACATTCAATGAATCGGAACCCTAGAAGCAAATTAAATCTTAAAGATTGCAGTCGCGCATCAATCTGAATCAATCTGAACGGATTGGTTCGATTTTACAGTAACAAGTGATTTCCCAGCAGTTTGTATCAATCATTACTATTTATAATTCGCTCAAGAACTTTTTAAGCTTTCACAACTTTACTAAAGGACGAGAATTCATGAGTCAAAAAACTTAGAACGATCGCTTGACTTCCTAACATGAAGTGCTAGACTAACGGAGAGTTAAAACAACTTAACGATTCAGAACTCAAACGCAAATTAAATAGGAGTAAGCTTCTAGGGTTCCGGTTCATCGAATGTCTGGTCCGAGAGAAGCAGCCGAAACAATCATTCGGCCACACGGCGGGATAAAAGCCCGGGAGAACCATACAGATTCCTGTTTTGGTATCTCCTGGGCTTTGCCATTTTGGGTCGATCGTACTTAACAGTTCATTTTCTGGAGAATTTTTATGGTGCAGACCATTGCTAAGACTTCACCAATCGATCCCAGCCTGATTTTGCTCGATGAAAAGCTCCCCGGTGGCGCGTACTGGCATTTCGTAATCAAGCGAGGAAATACGCTCCGAATCACCGATTTAGAAGGATCTCAAGGAGTTTCGCTGATTTGCTACAACGCGGACAGCCCGATCGAGCGCTTAAATGTTGCAGACACTTCAAAAATTCAGTTCAATGCGTTTCTGCAAAAAGGCAAGCTGCTTTATTCTGATATGGGTCGAGTGCTGTTCTCGATCACCGAAGATACATCCGGCTATCACGATTTGATCTGTGGGTGTAGCAATGCTGCCAGCAACTTAGCAAAATACGGCGAAGGTGATTACAACAACTCGCGCAACAACTTCCTCAAAGCGTTAGGCAAGCGGGGTTTAACTCGCAAAGACCTGATGCCGAACGTGAATCTATTTAGTCGCGTTGCAGTCGCTCCAAACGGTGATTTGAACTATGTTGAAGGAGTCGAAAAGCCGGGAAGCTTTGTCGATTTGCGGGCAGAGATGAATGTGCTAGTGGTCGTGTCGAACTGTCCCCATGTGATGCACCCCAGCACTGAATATAAGCCGAAGCCGATTCAGCTCACGATTTGGAAATCTCCAGGCCCGGCAGCGGATGATTTGTGTCGGACTTCTTGCCCAGAAGCAGTGCGTGCCTTCCAGAACACCGATGCTTTGTTTGCTCAAGCTTAGATTGTTCAGAACATAGATTTTTTGGAGAACAGACAATGGTTTCTACTCTGCAAACGAAACTTGATCCAGCCAGTGCAATTTACGATGAGGTTGCTCCTGCGCGTCAGCCTTGGTCACGAATTCTGAAGAAGGGTCAAACGCTGCGGATTGTTGATTTGATGGGCAATCAGGCAGTTGATACCTTGTTCTATAACGCTCATGATGTCTCTGAACGCTACAGCGCTCCTGATACAGTAGTTCGTCAAGGCAATATCTTCATTACCACGGGAACTCAGTTGATTTCCAATGAGGGGAATGTGATGGCGACGATTACCGATGATGAGTGTGGCAATCATGACACGATCGGTGGTGCTTGCAGCATGGAAAGTAACTCCGTGCGCTATGGACTGCACAAGAAACATCTGCATGCGTGTGTTGAAAACTATTTGCTGGAACTCAGCAAGTATGAAATGAACAAGCGTGATCTCGTCAGCAACATTAATTTCTACATGAATGTTCCAGTGAGTGAAGATGGACGTTTAGAGATTGTTGATGGCATTTCTGAGGCGGGCAAGATTGTTGAACTACGGGCAGAAATGGATTTGATGGTGCTGATTTCTAACTGTCCTCAAGTCAACAATCCTTGTAATGCTTACAATCCCACTCCGATTCGGCTGATCATTTGGGACGCTGCTTAGGGAGAAAGGGCGATTCGTGCAATGATGCAAATCGCCCTTCATGACAAAGAACTTATGAAAATTCCATTGCTCTCTGCCTGTGTTGCACTCTTTGCAACAGCAATCACCTGGCGCGGGATTTGGGTACTAGCAGACGCTTATCTCTATCCGACCAATCCAGCACTCAGCGCTTTATGGTCTTTTGTCCTGGGACTGTTTAGCTTTCTAATGCTAAAGCTCGTGATCAAACATCGGTAGTCTTTCTATGTTCAACAAAGTTCTGATTGCGAATCGAGGCGAAATTGCTTGTCGAGTGATTCGGACGCTCGATCGCTTAAATATCGCTTCGGTTGCAGTCTACTCGGATGCAGATGCTCATGCTCAGCACGTTGCAATGGCAACGGAAGCAGTTCATATCGGGGCGGCTCCGGTGGCAGAGAGCTATCTGAAGTACGATCGTATTCTCGAAGTCGCGAAACAAACGGGTGCAGACGCGATTCATCCGGGCTATGGCTTTTTAAGCGAGAATGCTGAGTTTGCCGAAGCTTGTGAAGCCGCTGGAATTGCGTTTATTGGTCCGACTCCGGAACAGTTGCGACAGTTCGGATTGAAGCATACAGCGCGGGATATTGCTCAACAGAATCAAGTGCCGATGCTGTCGGGGAGTTCTTTGCTTGAGAGCTTAGAGCAGGCGCGAGAAGTGGCAAGTACGATCGGTTATCCGGTGATGCTTAAGAGCACTGCAGGCGGCGGTGGCATCGGAATGCAGGTGTGCATGAGTGAGGTAGAGCTATCCGATGCGTATGAGAAAGTTCAGCGCTTAAGCCAATCGAACTTCAAACAGAGCGGCATTTTCCTAGAAAAATATATTCAAACGGCAAGACACATCGAAGTTCAGATCTTTGGGGATGGCAACGGAAATGTAATTGCGTTGGGTGAGCGAGATTGTTCCACACAGCGACGCAATCAGAAAGTGATTGAAGAAACGCCCGCGCCGGGAATTAGTAACGAATTGAGACAGGGATTGATTGATGCTGCAATTCGACTTGGGAAAGCAGTGAACTATCGATCGGCGGGAACGGTCGAGTATGTGTTTGATGTCGAAGCACAACAGTTCTATTTTCTAGAGGTCAATACACGCTTACAGGTTGAACATGGTGTCACAGAAGAAGTGAGCGGCGTTGATCTCGTTGAATGGATGATCCGAGTCGCAGCAGGTGAAACCGAATTTATCAAAGCTTATCAGCATCGTCCGCAAGGTCACTCAATTCAGGTGCGCGTGTATGCAGAAGATGCAAACAAGAACTTTCAGCCGAGTTCTGGATTGTTGAATGCCGTTCATTTTCCGGATTCGGTTCGGATTGATGCTTGGATTGAAGCGGGAACTGAGGTAACACCATTTTATGATCCGCTCCTGGCAAAGGTAATTGTTCATAGTGACGATCGTTCCTCCGCGATCGCAGCCCTGCAATCTGCACTGGAACAATCGACGATCGCAGGCATCGAAACGAACTTAGACTATCTGAAGCAGGTGGTTGCTGCTCCCAAGTTCCAAGCTGGAACGATCAGCACAAGGTTTCTCAACTCATTCGAGTACAAGCCGAGAACGATCGACATTCTAGAGCCTGGAACTTACACCACAGTCCAAGACTATCCCGGACGGTTGGGATATTGGGATATTGGTGTGCCTCCATCGGGTCCGATGGATCATTTTGCCTTCAGAGTGGCAAACCGGATTGTGGGAAACCCTGAATCCGCAGCAGGTTTAGAATGTACTGCAACAGGTCCAACACTGAGATTTAACTGTGATACAATGATCGCGCTCACAGGCGCAACGATGAAGGCAACCCTAAACGGGCAACCAGTTGAATTTTGGACAGCCATTGAAGTTAAAGCAGGAAGCACCCTGAAGCTTAAAGCAATTCAAGGCGATGGATATCGGACTTACATTGCCGTTCAGAATGGTTTTGATGTGCCAGAGTACCTGGGCAGTCGATCGACCTTTACGCTAGGGAAATTTGGTGGACACGCAGGACGAACTCTAAGAACTGGGGATGTTCTGCACATTCAGAAGAACGAAGCTCAACTTTCAGTTCAACACTGTTCCCCTGAACTAGCCGAACAATACAAAGAGCAATGCTCAAATCAGTGGGAAATCGGAGTTCTTTACGGGCCTCATGGCGCGCCTGATTTCTTCACACCTGAAGACATTGATTTGTTCTTTTCAACCGATTGGACAATTCATCATAACTCAGCCAGGACGGGCATTCGGTTGATTGGTCCAAAACCAAAATGGGCGCGAACAGATGGCGGTGAAGCAGGATTACATCCATCGAACATTCACGATAATGCTTATGCGATCGGCACCGTTGACTTTACAGGCGATATGCCGATCATCCTTGCGCATGATGGACCCAGTTTAGGAGGATTCGTTTGTCCAGCAACGATCGTCCAATCTGAGCTTTGGAAAATTGGACAGTTAAAACCCGGTGATACCGTCCGGTTTTCCCGTTTAACCGCAACAGAAGCCCGCGATCGAGAACTTGCTCAAGATAGCGCGATCGCAACACTCACCCCGTTACCAAAACCTGTACCGCTGCAAGTCACAGAACATTCCCCAATCCTGGAGCAGACCTTTGATGCGGATCAAATTCCCGTTACCTATCGCCAAGCAGGAGACAAGTATCTTCTAGTAGAGTATGGTGATTTGGTACTAGATTTGAACTTACGGTTCTGTGTTCATACCTTAGTTCAATGGCTAAAAGAGAACCATATTCCGGGCATTATTGACCTTACACCGGGAATTCGATCGCTCCAAATTCATTACGATAGTCGCATTCTTCCGGTTCAAGAACTGATCTCAATCCTCACGAAAGCTGAAACAGAATTACCCAAGATCGACACGATCGAAGTCCCCACGCGCATTGTTTATTTACCCCTATCTTGGAATGATGAATCGACACAGTTAGCGATTCAGAAGTATATGCAATCGGTGCGACCCGATGCACCTTGGTGTCCCAGTAACATCGAATTCATTCGGCGCATTAATGGCTTAGATAGCATTGAACAAGTTAAAGACATTGTGTTTAATGCAAGCTATCTAGTTTTAGGATTAGGAGATGTTTATCTCGGTGCGCCTGTTGCTACACCGCTTGATCCACGGCATCGTCTCGTCACCACGAAGTACAATCCGGCTCGGACTTGGACACCAGAAAACGCAGTTGGAATTGGTGGAGCTTATATGTGCATCTATGGTATGGAGGGTCCTGGTGGCTATCAATTTGTAGGACGCACTGTACCAATTTGGAACCGCTACAAGCAAACAGAAGACTTTACACAGCCTTGGTTATTGCGGTTCTTTGACCAGATTCGATACTATCCGGTTTCAGCAGAGCAACTGTTACACGATCGAGAAGCCCTGATTCAAGGCAAACTCAAACTCAGAATTGAAGAAGAAACCTTCAGCTTGAAAAAATACAACGAGTTTCTTAGATCAAATGCGGATGAGATTGCGGCATTTAGAGCAAAACAACGGACTGCATTCCAAACAGAACGCGATCGCTGGGAAGCAGCCGGAGAATTTACTCGCCAAGAAACCCTCGAAGAAGCACAAACCGATCAGGTTGAAACCCCGGAGATTGTGCTACCTCCAGACAGTGAAGCCGTCGTTGCTCATGTTTCCGCGAATGTATGGCAAGTCTTGGTTAAGCCGGGAGATGTGGTTGCAGAGGGCGATCGCTTAGTTATTTTAGAAGCGATGAAAATGGAAATCGCAGTGACCGCAGATGAAGCAGGAACAATCACAGAGCTTTATTGTACTCAGGGACAGACGGTTTCGGCAGGTCAGGTTCTACTCGCAATCCAGTCATGAGGAACCTTTTCTAACCAGAAAATTTCTTCCATTGCTGCGGCGGAGGCGTTAGAAACTCATATGCGCCTGCCGCTGTTCTCGTGGCTGTCACCACAATGTCAAAGGACAAAGACATCCGCAATTCCTCTGTCTCATTCATTGTCACTGCATGACGCTGTTTCGCTGGAAAGATCACTAACCGTCCCTCTACGGGCGCATAAGCCGCATAAAGCTGATTCAAATAGTTATCCGCATCAACAATATCTGTATTCTCGCTTCCTAGTCCCGGACAAACTTCATTCACTCGCGCATCGTTGAAAAATACTAA
>JACJNX010000097.1 GCA_014695255.1 Cyanobacteria bacterium FACHB-63 | reverse complement strand
CGAAAAGATTCCGTAGGGAGCCATGAACTCTATCTCGCTGAGACTTGGAAACAGCATCATGCCAATTTTAATGGAAGGAGTTTGTCTCTGAAACATTGTTGACCTCTTCGATGAAATGTAGCGAACAACTAACAACAGCGACAAGCTACTGTCCTTTGGGAAAGTGTGTTTTCTGACTGACTCACATTGACATTGAACTATTAAGCGTCGTTTCCTTGTGACGAGAAGGTTTAGCTGGTTTGCTTCTATGTTTCTAGATTAGGGCGATCGCTGCTGAGAAACATCTGAAGAACGTCTCGACTCCCACTCAAAGAAGTAAAGTCAATCCGGTTAACTTTCGTTGATTGATTGAGTATAATTACTTAAGACTTTTGTCAATGAGTAATGCCTCTTGCTTGACAGTCAAAAAACCGACCATAGCAATTTCTCGGAAGCAAGTGGTTTTTCTATTTACATCTTCAAAGAGTCAGACAATCCAAAGTTCATCCTCTGGGCTATTGATCGATAACCGCTGCACAGCATCATGAAGAGTGCAGTAACTTGGAGTAATATAGCGAGCGATCAGGTGTGATATGGTCATTGGGTATGGGTTTGAGTGGGACAGTCAAGTTTAATTGAGTATTCATATTCGAGTTTTGAACTACCGGTTAGCAAGCATCAGCAATCTTAAAACTATCGACAGCCGTTCCAGTGAGCACCCTTCGTTTTAGTTGGCGACTGGCAGTAACCTGTTAGACGACAGCGCATCGTCTAACAGGAAAGCGTCAACTACTGAAGTTGATAGCTTTTGGCATCAGCTTTCTCTAGCGCCTGATTGAATGTGACGGCGTAGTCTTCAATTAAGCTAGCTTTATCAAGTCCATTGATAATTTTCCTGGCATTGTAGAAATCAACCTTTTGACCTTTCTCAGGATCACCGATATGGTGCTTTAATGCGTGACCTGTGAAAGACCCTAAGAACATGCCATAGAACATGATCACGGCAGAATATTTGGGTTCGGTTACAGCCTCTGGATCAACTGTAAAATCCGGGCTATTGGGGTAGAAGCTACGGACAATGGGAGTCATCATCGTATAGTTTCTGCGCCCAGTTAGTTGAACATAGCCTCGACCGCAGAATTTAGCACCATCGCCTTTTTGGGTGTTACCCAGTTCGTCGCGACCTTCATAGAGCCGAGTAAAGTAGTCAACACCGCCAAACTCAGTGATTGGCTGCATTGTGAACGCCGTCTCGTGATAGGCTGTCGCTAGCATGTAGGCTAACCAACCCAAACTTCGGATATCCCAATTCGCTTTGAATTCGCCAGCGGGTTCAATCGGGGGCGCTTGCCAAAAGTTAAGAATGGCTTCAATGCCCTCGACTTGCTTTTGGCTGAGTCTGCCATTGAATAGGTTACTTCTGACACTGTTGTAAAACTTAGCTCTATCCATGAATGTTACTCCAATTGATAATTGTGCCGAACGATTTTCCGATTGGGAAAGGGTCTATTAAACCGGCAATGAAAGTTATAAAAGGAGATCTAGGATTTTCAAGGGTTCCAGCCTCGAAAATGCACTCTCAATCATTGCCGGAATAATAGTACTTGCTTTGCATTACTTGATTGAGTCAGGCATTCCTGGTACGCACCAGGGATGCTCAAGGGAAAGTTAACGAGCCGCCAAGAGCGTAGATGCTAATCTAGTCATCACTGCATCCACGAGTTCGTCAGCCACATCGGTCGAAACACCACCATTCGACGTAGGGGCAGGTGGCGAAACTGCACTCGATTCTCTAGGAGCAAAGTCTTTGGAGTCTGCTGCGCCTTTGGTAGCAGCATCAATGATGCTAGGAATTACACCAAGGGCTGCCGAAATCACCTGAGTCCAAAATTTCTCTTCAGCGATCGGTGCATCGCTGTCGGTCTGCCAATCTTTGCCGCTGATTGCATCCACGATCGATGGAATAACACTGAGCACGCTGGGAATTAGCACTCCCCAAAACTTGCTATTTCCGCTCGTGGGTTGCCCATTTGATAAGTTCTGCAAGTTGTCCGGTTCTAGCATAGTTGGCATGATTTGAAGGCTGCATTTGATGACTTCAGTACAAAACTGAGCATCTGCTTCGGTAAGGGGAAGACTCAAGTCTTTGGAGTCCGTCGCACCTTTTGTAGCAACATCAATAATGCTAGGAATCACACCAAGGGCTGCCGAAATCACCTGAGTCCAAAATTTCTCCTCAGAGATCGGCGCATCGCTCTCAGTCTGCCAATTTTTACCCCGGATTGCATCCACGATCGTCGGAATAACACCAATCACGCCGGGAATCAGCGCTCCCCAAAACTTACTATTTCCGTTCGAGTTTTGCCCATTCGACTTTAAGTTCTGTGGGTTGACTGCTTGTAGCATCATTGGCGCGACTTGTAGACTGCACTTGATGACTTCAGTACAAAACTGAGCATCTGCCTCGGTGAGGGAACGATTCAAATTCAATGCAGGGGGTTGTACAGCAGGCATGATCGGTGCTCCTTTGGGGTTAATTTTGCTGGATTCAATTGGGGATGCAGAAGATGCGGGGGTTTTGCCACACTCTAGTACCGATGTAGATTGGAGGGTGATGAATGACTTGTCTTGCAGACCTAGTGCATTTGTAGGCTCGTGTAACACCGGGATTTGCTTAAACTGAAGTGATTTGAGGATAGCAGAGGTCTGATCGAAGAGTTGGCGATTCGAGACTTCCGCAGTCGCTCCAAATGCTCTGATCGCTTCTAGCAAGCCATAGGTAAAAGCAGATTTGCCTTCCGTTTTAGCGGAACCTGCCAATGCAACTTGATCGGCTTGGCAAGCGGTAATGATGAGTCCATTGACTTGTGGCTCGGCTGCCATGAATGCCTTGGTTGCAAATTCGCCAGGATTGGGAAGGGTTGCACAGCCAAAGGGTTTCACAGGAAGGGGCGTGAGTCTAGGGGCAAACGCCTTGTTAAGCTCCTGTTGATCAGTTGGGAAAAAGGTTTTAATTCTGCCATCTTCCAGCACAAAGTTCTTTGCCATTCCTCCAGAGTGACAGCAGTCTAGAAGGATGCTAAGAATGCCGGGCGGTAGCATCTGCGTGAGTTGCACCAGTTCGTCGTCAAACAGCAAGCCGTCGTGCAAGCACAGGCACTCACGCAGTACACCGCCCCTCTCAGTGCGGAAGCCGTGACCACTGAAGAAGAGGACGAGGCGATCGCGATCCGATGCTGCATTGCTAAAGAGCCATTCCATCCCTGCCTTAACATTGGCAACGGTGGCTTGTTCATTTGTGTAGGTCTGAATTTCCTCAAACTTGTAGGGAGTAGCCTGCAACAGTGCTGCCATTGCTTTGGCATCTGCCACACAACTAGTCAGATCGTTTCTAGTCTCTGGATAGTCATCGATCGCAACTACTAAGGCTTTACGATTGATCGGCGGAGTTTCGGCTTTGGAAGCCGCAGATTTACTGCGAGTTGCCATAGTTACCTCTTTTTGGAGTTTGCATTTTTTCAGTATCTGATGATGTAATCCAGTTCTCATCAGGGTTTGGTTGCAGCTAAGCGCTTTGCTTAACTGTCCTTATCGTAGAGATTTACCTCAAGAAAAACATCTGAAGAACGTCTCGACCCCCGGTCAACGAAGTAAAGTCAATTCGGTTAACATTCGTTGATTGACTGAGTATGATTACTTAAGCCTTTTGTCGATTGGCAACACCCGTGGCTTGACAGTCAAAAAACCGACCAAAGCAACTGCTTTGGTCGGAAGCCAGTGTTTTTCTTTTTGCCTCAATGGTTTCGTGAATGTTGATCGCGCCCTCTAACCGTTCAGCATCGAGGCGGTTCCTTCAAAGCTACGCTAGCGCTAATTGAGTTCGCATAGATGGCAAGCTGCGATCGATTCCGCAGCGTTAGACGATTCAGTAGATGTGTCACATATGTTTTAACTGTACCTTCTGCCAAATTTAACTGAGATGCAATTTCGCGGTTTGTACATCCTTGCCCCAGTAAGCGCAATACATCTCGTTCTCTAGATGGTAGCTGTTTAATCTTTTCTACTATGTTCTGTTGATCCGGATCGCTGTCTGGAGCATTAGTTAACAACTTTTCCATTAATCCTGGAGCCATTTGACAATAGCCCCGATGAACAAAACGAATGGCTTCGATCAGTTCTGGAGCAGGCATATCTTTGAGCAAATAGCCTTTTGCGCCAGCTCGCATCGCCTGAGCAATATCGCGATCGTCATCAAAGGTACTCAACACTAATACCTTAATGTTAGGAAACTGCTCAACAATCAATCGCGTTGCTTCGATCCCAGTCATTACAGGCATTCGGATATCCATCAGCACAACATCCGGTTGCAACGCGGCAACTTGCGCGATCGCAGCCTCTCCATTCTCCGCAGAACCCACCACTTGCAAATCGGGTTCCTGATTCAGAACTGCTTGTAGCCCTTGGCAAATCAAACTTTGATCATCGACAAGTAGCAATCGAATCATAGAGCACCTCAAGATAACGGAAATCTGACCTCAATTTGGCAACCGGCTCCGGGTGCTGTCGTTAAGTGGAATTCTCCCAATAAGGCAGCCACTCGTTCTTGCATCCCTTGCAGTCCAAATCCGGCGGTATGCTGACGGCAATCAAATCCTTTGCCGTTATCTTTGAGCGTTAGGCACAGGCAATCCCCGCTGGCTTGGCGAATCGTTACCAAGTCAATCTGTACCTGCGTTGCCTGTGCGTATTTAGAAATATTTGTCAGGGCTTCTTGCACAATACGATGAATCGTTCTCGATACGGATAAAGCAACGCATTTCTTTAGATCAATCTCAACGATCGGGGTAATCCCGGTAATCTGTCGAAACCCTTCCGCCAAATCCAAGATTGTCGCTTCTAAGGATTGTTGAGCGGGTTGATCGACCCGCAGTGCCTTGACTGATTGGCGGACTTCTTGCATTGCAGTTTTACTTAACTGGTATGCCTGGGCTAGAAAAACCTGGGCTTGAGCGGGATCGGTCTGTATCATACTGGCGGCAGCTTGTAGCTGCACCGTTAGTGCCGTCAGGGAATGTCCCAGCGAGTCGTGAATCTCGCGGGCAATACGATTGCGCTCCTCAATCGCTGCCATTGCTTCAATCTGTTGATTGAGCGATCGTTCTTGGGCTAAGGCCTGCTGTAATTTTGCTTGAAGGCGGCGGATCGACAGTTGGGTTTCAATCCGAACTAGGACTTCTTCAACCTGGAACGGTTTACAAATATAATCCACACCCCCGACTGAAAAGGCTTTGACTTTATCAATCACTTCGTGGGAAGCACTAATGAAAATCACCGGAATATCGATCGTCTGCGAACTGTCCTTAAGTAGACGACAAACTTCGTAGCCATTCATACCCGGCATATTCACATCAAGCAAGATCAAATGCGGCGGTTGTGCTTGTGCGCCCATCATCGCTGCCGACCCATTGAGAACACTCCGGACTTTGTAGCCTCGTTCATTCAGTATCGATGATAACAACCGTAAATTATCTGGGCTGTCATCCATGATGAGGATGTCTCCCTTGGGTGAGGATTCACGGCTCATAACTCAGTCTGAGATGTTATTTTGATGATTATAACCCTTTCGACACGGCATCCTCGTTTCCACAAAACTCCAAAAGGTGTGCTATGCGATTTGACCGTCTCGATCGACTGTTTCAGCGACTTCGACGCTGGATCGCTTTGCTTGGACTAATTGGAACTGCTATTCTAATTGCGCTGTGGTGGCAACAGCTACAGTCGCCTCAGATGGCGATGCCAATTCTGCCAGATCCCACACCTACCAGTTGGCAAAATGAGCCAATTCAACCCATTCCCCTGCAAGTCACCCTAGATAACAATAAAGTGAAATTAGGGGAGAAACTCTTTGCAGATACTCGCCTGTCGATCGATCAGCAAGTCTCTTGCCTCAGTTGCCATCGGCTTGATCTAGGAGGAGCGGATCGACAAGCTCGATCCTTTGGAGCAACTGGGGTGCAAACGCAGGTGAACACCCCGACGGTTTTTAATGTCGCCTACAATTTCCGGTTTAATTGGAATGGACGGTTTGAGACGCTAGAGGCTCAGATTGAAGGGTTAGTTCAGAACGTGATGGGAATTTCTTGGGAGCAGGCCATCAGGAGACTTCAGCAAGCACCCGACTACGTTCAACTGTTTAAAGCGATTTATGCCGATGGGATCACATTGGGCAATGTGATTGATGCGATCGCGGTTTACGAGCGATCGCTGATTACGCCGGATTCTCGCTTTGATCAATTTCTGCGCGGCAATTACACGGTGTTAACGGCTGAAGAACAAGAGGGCTATCGATTGTTTAAAAGTTACGGCTGCGGGAGTTGTCACCAAGGTATGAATGTGGGCGGCAATTTGTTTCAGAAGTTTGGAGTGGTCGGTAATTATTTTACCGATCGCGGCAACATCACCCCTGCCGACTATGGACGCTACAACATGACGGGCAGCGAAAACGATCGATTTGTGTTCCGAGTTCCGAGCCTTAGAAATGTGGAGATCACAGCCCCTTATTTTCACGATGGCTCGGTTCAAACGCTCGAACAAGCGATCGACGTGATGGCGAAGTATCAACTCGGTCGTCCCCTTCCTCCAGAACACGTTCGGCGAATTGCTCAGTTTCTAGACACGCTTACCGGAGAAGCTCCAAAGGATGAACTATGAGTCGTGTTGATGTTCCTCAAAACTATCACTCAGCACTATCAAACCGAATCAGGCGATTTTTCCAACGAATGTATTGGAAGCGATTTGCGTGGATTGGATTCGCGGTTGTATTGATAGTCTTGTGGAGCCAAGCTCACACTCTCGATATTCATCAACATAGCCGCTATCTCACCCTCTTACGTCGATCGCAAGAAATCGATGCGCGTTTAAATCAGAACATTTTGGAAGCACGATTGGGACGGCTTGCTTCCTATGATCCCATTGTGAACCAGATTGCTCAACTGAAGCAGCTTCAAACCGACTTGCAACAGATTCCCAGTTTTGTGACTTCTATAGAATACACAGCGTTAGATCAACTGCTACGCCGTCAGCAGGAACTGTTGCAAGCCAAAGAAGCATTGACCAATCAGTTCAATTCTCAAAATGCGGTGTTGCAGAATTCGCTCTCTTATTTTCCGGTTTTAGTTCGCGCTCTAGTCTCAAAACCGTCGCTCTCTACATCCGAATCTGAGCAGCTCAACAAGATTTCTCAGAACATCCTATTGTTGGACGTGTCACCCGACGCTAAGGACATCTCGGCTCAACTGATGCAGCAGATTGAACAATTAGAAACGATTCAATCGAATGAGCCAGAGTGGGGCATCATGCTCGCACACGTCCGCCTGATTCTGCAAAAACAACCCCGCCGACAAGCATTAATCCACAGCATTCTGGTCATTCCCACGAGAGACACCAGCGAAGCGATCGCGCAAACTTACTATCAGTCCTATCAGCGGGCGCTCATCAGCGTTGACTTTTATCGATTCTGGTTTTTTGTCTTGTGTACGGTTGGAGTGATTGCGATCGCCGCATCGATTATTCTCAAACTGAGGCGTTCAAAACAGGCAATGCGACAAAGCGAAAAAAAATTTCGCACACTACTCAGTGCTATTCCAGACCTGATGATGCGACTAACAGGCGATGGTACTTATTTAGACTTTATTCCAGCTAAGAATTTCAAAGCTTATTCAAATCATACAGAGCGCGATGTGGTGGGTAAGACTGTATTTGACATCCTGCCTGCGAAACTGGCACGACAACGAATGGCTTGCATTCAGCGAGCACTCCGAACGGGTGAACTACAAGTTTATGATCATCAGTTAATCAACGATCAGGAAGTTCAGCACTTAGAAAATCGAGTCGTTGTTAGCGGAAAAAATGAAGTGCTAGTCATTACGAGAGATATCACTAAGCAGAAAAAAGCTCAAGAAGAACTGCAATGCGCCAAAGAAGCGGCTGAATCCGCGAACAAAGCGAAGAGCATTTTTCTCTCGAATATGAGTCACGAACTCCGAACGCCGTTGAATGTCATTCTCGGATTTGCCCAACTTCTGAGCTATAGTGATTCGCTTACCGCTCACCAACAACAATATTTAGGTGCTATTAGCCGCAGTGGAGAACATCTGTTGATGTTAATCAATGACGTTTTAGAAATGTCGAAAATTGAAGCGGGTCGCGTCACTTTAACTGAAACTGGCGTTGATCTTTATGCCGTGCTCCACACTTTACAACAGATGTTCCAATTTAAGGCAGAGTTCAAAGGATTGCACCTGATAGTGGAACAATCCTCCGATTTACCGCAGTATATTCGCACGGATGAAAGCAAACTGCGTCAAATACTGGTCAATCTATTGGGCAACGCGGTTAAATTTACCCAAACTGGCGCGATCGTTCTGCGCGTACAATGGCAACCGGACACAGCCATCTTTCACTTCGCAGTGTCTGATACTGGCGTTGGCATTGTACCGGAGGAACGCGATCGCATTTTTGCTCCGTTTGTCCAAACTGAAGCGACGCAGCCATTCTATCAGGGTGTCACACCCCTCCAGGACGGCACCGGACTCGGCTTAGCGATCAGTCGTCGGTTTGTGCAACTGTTGGGTGGAGAAATTTGGGTTGAAAGTCAAGTCGGAGTTGGTTCGACATTTCACTTCACGATTCAGGCACAGTTAGCCGAGAGCGATGGTATCTTGATTCGGTCGAGCCAACGCCAAGTCACCGGGCTAGAACCAGGGCAACCCACTTATCGCATTTTGATTGTGGAAGACAAACTCGAAAATCGCCAACTCTTAGTAGAGTTATTGCGTCCGATCGGGTTTGAGGTGCAGGAGGCAGTCAATGGACAAGAAGCGATCGAGCAGTGGGCATCTTGGTCGCCGCACTTAATCTACCTAGATCTGCGGATGCCTGTGTTAGATGGCTATCAAGCAGTACAACAGATTCGTGCTCAGCAGCAAAACACGGAAGCTCCGACTATCATCGTTGCCATCACAGGCAGCGCCTTTGAAGAAGAACGACATCAGGCGTTAGCAGCGGGATGTGACGATTTCGTGCGAAAGCCGTTTCGAGCAGAAATTATTTTTGAAACGATCGCACAGCATTTAGGAGTCCGCTACCGCTATGCAGCAGAACCTGGAGCGCTGTTCATGAGTGCAACTTCAGTTCTCAAACCCTCCGAAATGATTGACGTAGACCAACTGAATCAGATGCCACCTGCTTTGCTTGGCGAACCCAATTGCATCAAGCAGCAATTCGCGTAGATGCAGAGGCAATTGAGCAACTAATCGAACAGATTCCAGAGTCGCAAGCAGATTTAGCAAAGGCTTTAACCTACCTCGTTGATCAATTTCAGTTTGAAGAAATTGTTGCAAGAACTAAGCTCAAATTGGCAGAGTCTATGAGTAGTGAACATGCCAACGAAGAGCATTTCCAAATCTAGCTTTAGGACAGAGTGAAGATGAATACGATCGTTAGATTTGCTCGTCGTTTTTTCTCTTTAATCAGTGTTTTAATGTTTGCTGCTTGTCAAAATAATGCTGGAAACAATACGGGCGCAAACACTGCAAGTCCTCTATTTACGGAGACGAATACTACGAAATTTGCTGGTGCGAAAGGCTGTAAGAATGTTGGGGTTTTGCTGCCGGAATCAGATTCTTCAGCAAGATATGAGGCATACGATCGTCCCTTGCTAGAAAAAGAAATTAAGCAAGCGATTCCGGGTGTCATGGTTCAATACGCCAATGCAAACAACAATGCGGACACTCAACAGATCCAAGCAGAAGCTGCACTGACGAAGGGTGCTTGTATTCTTGTGGTGGGTCCGCAGGATAGTGATAAAGCTTCGGTGATTGTGCAACGAGCGAAAGCAAGTCAGGTTCCGGTGATTGCCTACGATCGCTTGATTCAAGATCCGGACACTGCCTTCTATGTTTCGTTTAACAACGATCGTGTAGGCGAACTACAGGGACAATACATTGTTGATCAGTTTCGCAAAGGTGCATTTGGTCTGAAGCCAGGTGCGAATCTTGCGATGATTAATGGAGCGCAAACGGATAACAATGCATTGCAGTTCAGAAAAGGCGCGCTGACAGCATTGCAGACGTTGACTGATAGCAAGAAGATCAATCTAGTTTTTGATCAATATACGCCGAACTGGGATAGTGCGCGGGCGCAATCGAATATGGAAGAGATTCTGGCACAGCAGAAGAATAATGTTCAGATCGCTTATGCTGCAAATGATGGGTTGGCAAATGCGGTGATTGTGGCGTTGAGGGCGCAGAATCTAGATGGCAAGGTGTTGGTGACGGGACAAGATGCGACTGTTATAGGAATTCAGAACATTCTCACGGGTGATCAGGCGATGACGGTTTATAAGCCGATCGCAAAGGAGGCGCAAGTGACGGCGCAGTTAGTCGCAGCATTGAGCAATGGAACTAATCCGGGAGCGCTGGTGAATGGGCAGACGGCGTTGAAGACGGAAGGACAGGTGGCATCAGTGTTGTTAGAGCCAATCGCGGTGGATAAATCGAATATTCAGCAGACCGTGATTGCAGATGGATATTTGACGAAAGAACAGATTTGCGATGGATTGGATGGTGACACGACGGGAATCTGTCACAATGAGGGCAGTAGATAGATGAGCGATCGTTTGCATCAGACCTCGATCGCGAGCAGCTATGACCAGGTACTTAAAACGATCGTCTTAAGTTGATATACTCAACAAGTGCCAAATGTCAGTTGAAATGGTTAACCTTTGTTTAGGATAGGTCGAGACGTTCTGTAGATGTACCTTTTGCATTAAATCCCTATGATAAAGATAGTTCAGATTGAAACACGGTGATGAACACTCTGAGCATCACCTCGTTAACTACGCAATTGATTTTCTTATCACTTGCACATAGGGAAGTTCAATGGCATTGACGTAGGAGTCGATTCGCTCAAGAGAGTAGTGTTGCGATCGCAGGAGTATAGTGATATTCTGCTAGCGAGGCTTCTCATCGCTTCCCCCTCCAAAGTCAGCCCTGTAAAAGCTCTCTGAATGCAACTTTATCATCACAGGCATCTACATCACAGGAGAAGAGTATGAATTCTGACCAAGCACAACAGTTGAGCAGTGCGATCAGGTCAGCACTGAGTGAGATCCTACCTGATTTGTTGAATATCCTTCAGCATTACCAGATAACAGAAGGTTTAGAACTTCGTCTAGTGAATATGGATCAGTTGCTAACGGACATAAGCCAAATGCCCTCTGTGACTTGTCCGAGCGAAAATTCCATCTTGTGTACTTATTGGGATCGGACGTGCCCCTGTTGGAGACCCAGAATCTGTAACCAATCTACAATCGGTAGCGATGACCCTCTAGGACTGGGACTAGATCCTGAGAAAACACAGCAGTTCTGCGAAGATGTTGCATCAAAACTAAACCTGATTATGCCACCTTTAGGTCAATCCATTCCACCATCCGATGAGAGCTATGAAGTTCACTTCCTCCTTGACCCCGATACCGTGATTTCTCAACAACCCGTGGTTTGCGAATGGAGCAGCGATACATCTCAAGAAAATATTCTTCAGTGTTCTAATCCATAACGCGAAAGGTTGTCGCTGCTTTGATCACAATTTACTTAATTCCTATTCTAAGGATCCTGGTTGGAATGCTATCTTGAGTGGGTTTGTCCTATGTATCGAAAAAATGTCAGCAAATGGCATTTAGAACCCTGGTCTCTAAGGCTACTAAGTTCTGTAGCGCTCTACGGTGCGACTTCTGTCTTTGGCAATCCCATCCTTGCTCAAGTAACCCCTGACGGTACATTAGAAATTGAGCAGTCGATCGTGAACTCAAGCACAAATAATGGTTCTCTTCGACAGCAAGTGGAGGGTGGAGCAATTCGCGGGATTAATTTGTTTCATAGCTTTCGAGACTTCAACATTGCTGAAGGACAAAGCCTCTATT
This sequence comes from Cyanobacteria bacterium FACHB-63, assembly GCA_014695255.1. Lineage (GTDB taxonomy): Bacteria > Cyanobacteriota > Cyanobacteriia > Leptolyngbyales > Leptolyngbyaceae > Leptolyngbya. Next base: position 23,738 of record JACJNX010000097.1, on the reverse strand, counting down.
TTCAAAGCCCGATCGGCATTCAGAACATTATCAGTCGAGTAACAGGCAGAAATCCCTCCAATCTCGAAGGAACATTGGGAGTATCGGGCGGTAGTGCTAACCTATTTCTGCTCAATCCAAATGGCATTATTTTTGGAGCCAATGCTCGCTTAGATGTAAGAGGCTCATTTGTCGCAACTACCGCGAATGCAATTCAGTTTGGAACTCAAGGCTTCTTTAGTAGCTCTACTCCTGGTGCTCCGCCTTTACTAACAGTGAATCCGTCTGCTTTTTTGTTTAATCAAATTGCTCCTGCACCGATCGTTAATCGCTCAACTGCCCCATTAGATTCAAATAACTCCTCATTAGATCCAAATAGACAAGGGCTTCAAGTACCAGATGGTGAAAGCTTGCTCGTGTTGGGCGGCGAGGTAAACTTAGTAGGAGGCGGTGTAAATACGGCTGGAGGTCGGGTAGAGTTAGGAGCAGTCGCAGGTACAGGCAAAGTCGGTCTGAGCTTGGATAACAATGATTTGCGCTTGGAATTTCCTGCGATACTCGATCGCGCTGATATTATTTTAACCAACGGTGCAACAGTTGATACAAGCGGTGAGGGAGGTGGCTCGATCCAGATTTGGGGCAAGCGAGTGTTAGTCAATGACGGGTCTAAAATCGCAGCTTTTACTCAGGGAGCTAAACCCGGAGGCGACTTAATCGTCAACGCTTCTGAGTCCGTGGAGCTAATCGGATTTTCACCGCCTGGTAATTTGTCAACTCTGACTTCCGGGGATGGAAAGGCTGGAGACTTAACGATCGACACTCGGAAACTGATCGTTCGAGATGGAGCGCAAGTTTTATCTTCAACACTGGACAACGGTTCAGCAGGGCAGTTGACCGTCAATGCTTCTGAGTCTGTAGAATTAAAGGGTTTGCCTAGTCTTGATTTCCTAATTATCACTGGCTTGGGCAGTTTTACGGCTGGTGGTGGGGATGCGGGAAAGCTAACCATCAACACGACAAGCCTGATCGTTCGGAATGCTACTTTATCGACAGAATCCTTGAGCATCAGTGATGAAAATGGACAGCAGTTTATTCCAGCATCAGGACAAGGGGGGAATCTGACCATTAATGCTTCTGGATCTGTAGAATTAAGCAACCGAGGATTCCTATACACAATCACTCAAGGTTCAGGAAACGCAGGGAATCTAACGATTAATACGAATAAGCTGTTGGTTCAGGATAGTAGTGAAATCAATACAAGAAGTATAGGAGTAGGAAATGCAGGCAATATTACAGTACGGGCACAATCAACTGTTTTGAACAATCAATCAATACTCAATGCTACAACTACAACAAGTCAGGGGGGCAACGTCACATTGCGAGTCCAGGATGTGTTGCTGTTGCGGCGGGGTAGCTCGATTTCCACTACGGCTGGAACGGCTCAGGCAGGGGGGAATGGCGGCAACATTACCATTGATGGAAAGCTTATTGTTGCTGTTCCTAGAGAGAACAGTAATATTACCGCCAATGCATTCTTAGGACGCGGGGGCAACGTTCGCATTACGACTCAAGGCATTTTTGGCATTGAGCCGCGCTTTCAAGAAACCCCGTTGAGTGACATTACTGCGAGTTCTGAGTTTGGCATCAGCGGCACGATTACCCTGAACACTCCTGATGTTGATCCAAGTCGAGGGTTAGTAACTTTGCCAACCGACCTACAAGACACCAGCAGCTTAATTGCCAGCACTTGTCCAGCAGATGAAGGCAATTCGTTTGCAATCACGGGGCGCGGCGGATTACCTGACGATCCGCGACAACCGTTGATGGGTGAGAGAGTTTGGTTGGACGATCGAGGACAATCCTCAGCGCTGAACCCTCAATCGGTTCCTGCGATCGCTCCCCAAGCTTCCAAAGAAATCATCGAGGCGCAAGGATGGATCAGAAATCAGGACGGGAGCATTAGTCTGGTTGCTACCTATCCAAGCAGCATGACTCAAGCTTTCCGCCCTGTTCTCTGTTCAGCGCCATCAAAATGAGTGAATTCAAAAGGCGGAATGGTTTATTCGCCTGCGGTGTTGCTGACGAGCTTGACTTTTCGCGCTAGTCTGATCGCTTGCAAGAATCGAATCGTCATCCAAGTCATATCAAACTCCCACCATTTCATGCCGTGGCGGGCGGAATATTGATAGGCATGATGATTATTGTGCCAACCTTCTCCGTAGGTTAAAAGCGCAACCCACCAGCAGTTGGTTGATCGATCGTCGGTGTCATAAGTGCGGTAGCCAAACTTGTGCGTAGCACTGTTGACAAACCAGGTGCAGTGATAGACAAATACGAGACGAAAAAACACGCCCCAGACGACAAACGACCATCCACCCATCAGATAAAGCAAGACGGCAAACGCAACTTGGATGTGAAAAAAGTATTTATCGAAAAATTGATAAACGCGATCGTTAGAGATGTCTTTGGTCAGGCGAGAAACTTCAGCTTTAGCAGGAATATCGTAGAACATCCATAGCATATGGCTCCACCAAAAGCCTTTACCTGAATCGTGCTGATCAGGCTCTTGATCCGAATGAGCATGGTGATTGCGATGCAGCCCAATCCATTCGATCGGGCTACCTTGGAGGGACAAGGTACCGCAAAACACAAAGAAATATTCGAGCCATTTGGGAGTTTGAAAGCTGCGGTGCGTCACTAGACGATGCCAGCCTAGCGTGATGCCTAATCCACCCGTAATCCAGTATAGAAACAGCATCAAACCGACTGCACTCCAGCGAAAATTGCCGGGAAGCAGAACAAAGAGTGCGCCAATATGAATGGCTAGCACATAAAGAAGAACAATCCAGTTAAGGGAAGATTTAGATGAGGTTACAATAGTCATTCAATCGCTTCAATGATGATTGGTGCGGTTCGTATGTTATGGTACAGCAAGTTCACTCAGTGTAGTTTCAACTGCACGATTTTGGCGATAGCAGCAGAACGTGGCGCAGGAGTTGCCTACGAGAACTGAGAACCAATCTACTCCATGAGAGTGATGCAATGATTTTCCTCAAGGCTACCGTAACGGCTCTGTGGCGATCGCTCCCAATCCTACAGAAGGTTGCGTCAGAAACCTTGTCCAAGTTTTGTCTAGATCTGCATTGTTTGGTTGCGATCGTTTAGCTTCCGCAAGAGTTGTTAGGGCATCATACCAAATTCCTTGTTTGCCATAGCGCGCCGCTTGCTGCAAAGTAGTTTGTGAACTGAGTGGTTCAGTGGGTTGCGCCCGACGCACCCAAGCAGATACGACCGGATCATTGGGGCTAGGTCGATCGCCACACACCAGCACGATCGCCCACTGATAGGTTTTCCCAACTTCTAGAGGTGACGAATTCTCAGCCGCTTGGATGCCGATTACGCCGGGTTGTCCGGTAATCGGAATAAAGCGTTGAGAATGGTGTTGATTGCCCTGCTTAACGCTAAGAACAATTTGACGAGCAGAAGTTTGTGGCACATACACCCAAAACGTGGGACGCGCTGACCAGGTTAAGCCGTAATGATCACTGGGAACAAGGGCAGTGAGGGATGACTGTTCAGCCGTTTGGCTTGTAGAGAGTGAACTATCTTGGGAGCACCGTCGATCGTCCCGTGAACCTGCTCCTCTGGTCGTGCTAGGTGCTCCATCCTGTGGCGGTGGGCTAAAGAGAATTGGGGCATTCAGACTGTTGGAACGCTCTAACGGCTGATTTGAAGATTGAGCAATTTCCTGAACCGCAGGTCGCGCTGATCCAGATTCAATTCCTGTTAATAAGAGCCATGTAACTATGAGGGTTAACAATGCTTGGAAACTCATTGCGCTTCTCCTAATCGGTAAGCTACTTCTCAAGATATAGCAATCTGAATTAATTTGTGGATTGGGCATCCTGCCCGAAGAGGCTTCTAGCCTCTCCCACTCTTACAATTGAACTGGAATTGCTATACCAACAATCCTAAAATTAAGTTGGCAAGACTAAAATCCGTAAACCTCATACAAAATCTCATATAAGAACTATTGCTCTTTTAATTGTTGGTCGATCGCTGCCTGATTTTCCTTCGTTTCCGATTGCTTTAAATACTCGATCGCAATGCGTCCAGCCGTTGGGTAGTCCTGTCTGGCTCGCAGAAGTAATGTCAAAGTCTGCTGAAATCGTAGGTGATCCAGTTGTTTATTCGTGACAAGCCATAGCGCGATCGCACCTCCCCATAGTCCCAGCAGCGCAGGCGCAACAGGCAGCCACCATCCCAACAAAAACGCCCCATAGCCTCCTCCCACAAGTCCACTACTTGCTAATACTGCACCACTAATCAGACGGGTCGGAGATTTGAACTGCCAGCTAATCAAAGCTCCAATTCCTGTCCAAACTAGAATCCACAAGCCTTCTAGGGGTTTAGACCAAGGACGAATCAGGGGTCGTCCCTCTAGAGCAGCACTTAAAAGCTGGCTAACAATGTTGGCATGTAAAACAATTCCGGGCATTGGCTGAGAGGCACCGAACCAACGATCGCTGTAGGGCGTTTGAAAGACATCTCTAACGCTTTCTGCGGTCGTTCCAATTAGGACGGCGCGGTCGCGCAAACTGTCTGATGGAATTTGACGCTTTAGAACTTGTTGCAAAGAGAACGTATCAAAATTTGCTTGTGTTCCGCGATAGTTTAGAAGAATTTGATACCCCCCAGTTTCCGCGCCGACATAGCCGCCAGCGTTGTGTTCTAGTCGATCGAAGGTCACTTTACCCAGTCGTAAGCGTTGTCCTTCTGAATCTAATGACTCAGGCTTAATATGGTCAGATGCCAGATAGCGGAGTGCGAGTTGGGTCGCTAAACTGTACTGAACCTTATTCTCTGAAAAAATCGACAACAAGGCTCGGCGTACCGTTGCATCACTATCCTCAACCTGATCGGAAAAACCAACCTGCTGCAATTGGCGCAACGTAGAAGGCGCTGCGACTCGACTGCCTACAACCTTCTCAATTCCAAATAGATTCGGTGTGGATTGAAAGACTTGCACGAGATCTGGATGTCCTGGCTCTACAGGTAAATCTCGATAGTTATCTAATCCGATCGCTCGGGGTTTCTGTGCTTTAATCGCGTTAATGGTCTGGGCTAGAACACGATCAGGAATCGGATAGCCAAATTGCTTTAGATCGGACTCTTCGATTGTGACGATCGCAATTCGTTGATCGCGTGGTTCTACAGGTCGCCACCGAATAAACTGATCGAACAGATTCAATTCCCAGCCTTGCAGAAATCCCAGGACTCGGAGCAGCAGAACAGGCGCTGTCACGGCGATCGCGACTTTAGGAATCCAGCGAAAGCGAATCCGCCGATGAGGAATCTCCTGATTCGCTTGCTGTCTTGCTTCTGCCAGAATGTGATTTGCCTGTTCAACGGCTTCTAATGCAAGTTGGGCTTCCCATTTGGCAAGCTCCTGACTGGCTCCTAAAAACTGATAGTCCTGATCCGCAAGACTTTTTCCCAATGCCCACGCGAGCGCATCTTGCAACGATTGCCCCCGTAATAAACAAGCGGTATCTTGCTTTCCACTCGCAAACCAGGCGGCACAGAGCGTTGCATAAGGACGAAGCTGGGCAAGCTGTTGACGCACCCAGTCTGGATGAAAAATGGCTCGATAAATCGGATTTTTGACAACGAGTTGCCCGCGCTGATTTGACACTAGCCCAGATAACAAGAGTTCAATTTGCTCGTCGCTGCCATCAAAGGGGACTGCTGAAGCTAGCACTTGCTGATACAGTCCGAGTAGCCGAATCGATCGCTCCGGGTTGCTCAACACGCGATCGCGAATAGTTCTCAAATGCTCTGGCTCGTCTTGGAATTCCCAAGATTCAAGGATGCACTGCTGCACAACTTCAGCGATATGCTTGCGATCGTCCGCTTCTGAAGTGGAGCGCGATTCTACGACAAACCGACACAATCTTTGTGTTAGAAAAGGCTGTCCACCTGTCCACTTGAGAATTTCTTGAAGCGCCAGTTGAGGATCGTTGACCGCATCGGTTAAGCCCCGCGCTAACGGTTGAGCTTCGGACAACTGAAAGCCATCGAGCGCGATCGCTTGACCAACATTAAACGGCGTTCGCTGGGGATCTGTCATTAAATCTGAAGGTCTTGCCACCCCCAACAAAGCGAACGTGAGCCGCTGATACTCCGGTTGAAGACTGCGGCGGTTATGGCAAGCACGAATCAGGGCAAAGAAATCTTGAATGGGAAATTCTAAACTACACACACTATCAACCTCATCGAGAAAAATCACTAGATTGGGACGCGATCGATCCGGAGTCTTAACTTCAACGAGGAGGGTTTCAATCCATTGTGCTAATCGTTGCACCGGAGAAAGATCCTGCCGCTCCTGCCACCAGGTTTTCAAATTGACCGACTGCACCAAATCAAACGCTTGCCAAAGTTCAACCGCCAATCCCTTGTACCACTGCTCTATCGTGACGTTCTGACTCCCAATGCGTGAGAGATCGATCGCAGCACACGCAACTCCTAGATCCTGAAGTTGATGAAAGACACGCACCATCAAGCTAGATTTGCCCATTTGTCGAGCATTGAAGATGTAGCAAAACCGACCCGTACTCAAAGCGTGATAGAGGTCCATATCTGCCTGTCGTTGCACATAGTTCGGATCATCGCAACGGAGGCTACCCCCGACTTGATAGTGATTCATATTCCATAGATATCTTTGTTCTTCACGCTGTTAGGAACCCTTTTCTCATTTAATCCTTTATGCTTGATAATTGAATCTAGGAATCTCATAAAAAATCTCATGAAAAATCCATAGATTGCTTTTCATTGTCATGGAATTGCGAAGTTTAGGCGAGATAAGTTGTGGTCATCGCTGGTTCAAACCCATTCATCTACTAAACAGGGACGGTGTTCTATGAAGCTAGATAATCTTTTTGAGATTCTTAATCGTGAACTAGTTTCTCGTAACAATCGTCCATTAAATTCTACAGAAACGCTGCTTTTACAAGGAATTTGGCAGTATCAAACCTATAGCCAAATTGCCGATGAAATTGGGTATAGTCCTGGGTATTTGACCAATGTAGTTGCGCCAGAATTGCTACACCGGCTCTCTCAAGTGGCAGGTCAACGTCTCACGAAGAAAAACTGTCGCACTATTCTAGAACCCTTTGCGGCTCAGTCCACCTCAGAACCAAGTTCGTCCGAATCATACCCGCTTCCGGCGGTCTCCTCAGCGTTGCCCTCCTTTCCCAGTGGCTCGATCGCGGTCAATTCTCCCTTTTACATCGCTCGTCCGCCGATCGAAACCCAAGTCTTTGAAGAACTTCAAAAACCCGGAGCACTTGTACGAGTGAAAGCCCCCAAAGACATGGGAAAGACTTCTTTGCTCTTACAGACGTTGCACCAGCTTGATCAATTGGAATATCACACGGTTTACCTTTGTTTAGGGCAGATCGATTACGCCATCTGCAATGACCTGAATCGTTTTTTGCGTTGGCTCTGTGTTAGTGTGTCCCGACAATTACAGGTAGAACCGAAACTCGATGAGTATTGGGATGATGACATTGGCAGCAAAGTAAGCTGCACACTCTATTTTCGCAATTATCTATTGTCACAACTGAATGCCCCTCTTGTTTTAGCCTTGGATGAAGTGAACCGTATTTTTGAACATCCAACGGTTGCCCAAGATGTTTTACCTTTGTTGCGCTCTTGGTATGAAGAAGCCAAACGGCTTCCCGTCTGGCAGAATTTCCGTCTGATCATGGCGCATTCAACCGAGGTGTATGTGCCGCTGCAACTAAATCAGTCTCCCTTTAACGTCGGGCTTGCTGTCCAGTTACCTAGCTTCAGTTTGGAGCAAGTTCAACAACTCGCGCAACGCTATGATCTCGACTGGGACAATCGTGATGCAGCCAATCAACTCATGAAACTGGTCGGTGGACATCCTGCCCTGATCCACGTTGCTCTCTACTACCTCAGCCGAGGAGAGTTCACGCTTGAGCGATTGCTTGAAGTTGCGCCCACTTCGGCGGGCATTTATCAACACCATTTACAGCGCCACTGGGTCACGCTTCAGGAACAGCCTGCCTTAGCCCAGGCGTTCGAGAGACTTTTAAGTGCAACTGAACCGATTCACACAGAATCAACTCTCGCTCACAAGTTGACCAGCATGGGGTTGATTCAGCAATCGGGCAATGAAGCGATCGTAAGTTGTCAGCTATATCAGCGATATTTTCGGGAGATGCTTCATCACAGTTTGACGCAATAGACTGTTTACATAGCCTGAAATCGTTGCGAAAGAATGATTCCGCCAAGCGTGTCAACCGTCATAAACAGCCCGGTCTTCACGACCTCGCGATTCTGAAGATTCGCTTTATATTCCGTTACATTAAGAACATCCACTGAAATTCAGGGATTGATTTATGAACGGTAACATCCACATCGGCAAGCTATTTGGCATTCCCTTTTACGTACATCCCTCGTGGTTCCTGGTGCTAGGACTGGTCACTTGGAGCTATGGCACAGGGATCGCGGCGCAATTTCCAGGGTCTGCTATGGGATTGCCTTGGATACTCGGACTGGTGACGGCACTTTTGTTGTTTGCCTCAGTTCTTGCACATGAGTTGGGACATAGCCTCGTTGCGATGCGCCAGGGCATTCCCGTACGATCGATTACGCTTTTCTTATTCGGTGGACTTGCCAGCCTAGAAAAAGAATCTAAAACCCCAGCAGAAGCATTTTGGGTTGCGATCGCGGGTCCCGTTGTCAGCTTGATTCTATTCGGATTGTTAAGCTTATCCGGTGCTGCTATTAGTGGCGGAATTGGGGCAGAAATCTTGGGCGTGATTGCTTCGGTTAACCTTGCGCTTGCTTTATTTAATCTGATTCCCGGTCTACCGCTGGACGGGGGAAATGTTCTCAAAGCTTTGGTTTGGAAAGTCACTGGCAATCCTTATCGCGGCACTGTGTTTGCAAGTCGAGCCGGACAAGTTTTAAGCTGGATTGCGATCGCATCGGGTTTAATTCCACTGGTTCTATACGGCAGTTTTGCAAATATTTGGAACTTACTGATTGGCGGGTTCCTGCTTCAGAATGCAACGCAATCGGCTCAATCAGCACGAATCCAAGAGCAACTGGCTCGATTTACGGCGGAAGATGCAGTGGTAGTGAATCGCTCGATCGTCGATGCAGAATTATCGCTGAGAGCGTTCGCGGATCAGCAAATTTTGAATCGTAACCCAAGCCAGAAGTTTTTAGTGACGGATGCAGAGGAGCAGTTAGTTGGAGAAATTTCGATCGATTCGCTCAGAAGTGTTCCGGCTGAGGATTGGTCAAGTCGGCAGGTACGAGATGTAATGAGTGCGATCGCGGTTGAGCAAACCGTTTCAGATCAAGCGTCCTTGCTCGATGTCGTGAAACTGTTGGAAGAGAAGCATCTCTCAGCCCTAACCGTCATTCGTGAGAATGGCAGTTTGGTGGGACGGTTGGAAAAGCCCTCGATCCTAGCGTTTCTTCAGCGTCAGGCTCAACCCAGTGCTGCTTAGACAGCGAATCGTACCTTTGGGACAAAGATAGAATGTTCAAGCGATAAGCGGATCACACTGCTTATCGCTTTTTGCTACTTGGAATATTTCATCGAATTCTAATACCAATTCGATTTGTGAATGTTGTCCATGATGAATCATCGCAATCCGCACAAACCCACCCGCCTCACGCTGCATTACAAAATCTGTGCCGCTTCATACAGCCGCCTCAAAATTGCCGTAATCTTTGTCCCATATTGGGGATCGGCTGACCAGCGCCCACTCAGTTGATCCACCAAAGGTGCAATGCCGCGTGTAACAAACCGAAACCGAGGTGCGACGACTTCTTGCACCAATGGCTCTGTACTGGCATAGGCTTTGAGTAGCTGAATATGCGCTCTCACACCAATTTGAGCATTCGGAAAGCTTGCGCCCTCTGGCCCGCCACCCACATCTCCCAGTCCAGCAAAGTTGTTTTGCGAGGGTTTAATCTCTCCTCCGAATCGCAAGTAGTTTGTTTCGAGCAGCATTTGACTGAAGGCAATATCGTAACTGACCCCTTCGATCTCAGCCTCACTGCGATAAAGATCTGCAAGCTGAGGATACTGCGTGGGTGCGGCATCATTATTGCTGCGGAGAAATGCAATTAGCTGTGCCGAAGTGGTGTTGCCGTTGCTCATGATGCGATCGAGCGTTCCCGGACAGATTTTTAGAATCGATCGCAACAGCACGGTTCGCGCTTGAGCATCCCAACCCACAGAGATCGTATAGTTTCGCAGGTCTACGGCTTTCACAAAAACGACTTGACGATAATTCAAGCGACGAATGTTCGGATCTTGAGTTAAATCGACCCCTAGACGATCGGTTAAATCGATCGGAATGTAGGCATTGCCATTAACCAAAATTCCCTTCTCGCCGTAAACTTGCCCGTTAATGCTAATGCGAATTTCAGGATATACCGTGGAATCGGGCGGTAAAGCAGTGCCTCGCGCCCAAGCCACCAAACCATCTGCAATCCCACTTGCCAGATCGCGCCGCTGATTCTGAATAATAAAGCGATCGTCTGGATTGGTGAGAAATCCAACCGTCATCAACAGCGATCCACAGGTGATCTGACGAGTAAATGGCAGGCTTCCAAGCCCTGTATCGGTATCGGGTCTGGCTCCTCGGCTGGGCAGTTGGGGAACGCGCCGAATCAGCGCCAATAATAGCTGCTCCGCATTGCGACGACGCTGATCGTTATTGGCAATGTAGTAAACGGTTGCTCCTCGCACGGCTGGATTACTAAACGCATCAGCGCGGATTTCAAGCGCCACATCATCCGGACGATCACGAGCGTTAATCCAGTCGATCGCTTGAGCTGCACTCAGCGCATCGGGCACCGAGAGGACTTCTACCCCCCGCGATCGTAGTTCTGTCACGACTAGATCGCGCGTTAGAATCATTTCTCTCGCTTCGGTTGTGCCTGCGACGACTGCCCCCGGATCGGTGACACCATTAACACGATTGCCATGTCCGGCAGAAATAAAGATACGTCCCATCAGATTGTTTGCGTAACGAGGTTATGCACTTACATTATCAGTGGCTCATTCTATCTTCTTTTGAGGAAATAACTCCGTTATTGATTCCGATGCTGGAGGCAGGGTTGAACGGTTCTAATCTTGCCTAACACTGAAATTTCATGACATTTTACGGTCACTTCACGATCGCGCACAAGTAAGGGCGGCAAGATAGAGTGTCGCATCCTGTAAACAAGATGTGTTTTCTTGCCCATACTTATCTCAGTATGAAGTGATCTCCCTCAGCTTTTAGCTTCCGCTAAAAAGCCTTTAACCCTGCGTTACAGAAGGTCAGACAGTGACTAATGCAATTGAGTCTAGAATCCAAGAGCTTGTAAATAAGTACGGTTATGATGCTGAAGTATTAAGTGATTTTGCGGGATTTGTTCAATCTCAACCGAAACCGCGTAAGAAGAAAACTGACACATCAACTCGTAAACCAAAAGCCACAGCAACTCCTAAGCCAAAAGCACTCAACCTAAAAGAGCTACAGGATGCTGTCGCTGCCGCCTTTGAGTGCAGTGATATCAAAGCACTGAAGAAACATGATGCCTTCAAATTAGCGATCGCAGGTCGAGATCTTAATCTTCGTACAAAAGATTCTTGGCTTGCTCTATACCGCGAGTGGGTCGGAGTCCCTGAGAACGAACAGCATGAAGAAGGTCCAAGCTGCATTAACGGGATTGACGTGCTCAAAAACTTTCGCCCTTGGCACGTATTTAACCTTGATCCTCAAAGTGCAACTTCAGAGGACATCAACGCAGCATTTCGTCGTCTAGCCAAGCAACATCACCCGGATGCTGGGGGGCAACGGGAAGTGTTTGAACGGCTACAAAAAATGCGCGATTCGCTCCTGGCGTTTCGTTAACGACAATTAACCTGACGCAGGCACAAGCGACATGAACTCCCGTAAATACGATCTGCTGTCTGACGATGAGACTGCTCAAATTCTTGGCATTAAAAAAGCAAGGCTGTACAACGTCTGCGCCGCTTTTGATCACCGTAAGGATGACGAATGGGACTTAACTGGGGGCGAGCATTTTGAGTGGCTCAGCAAGAACATTGGCACTCGCCGCTTCTATGAAGAAGGGGCAATGGCAATTGCCAAATACTTGGAAGAAACAGATACGTCAGGCTTCTTCGCCAGCTTTATTGATGCAGTAGTAGAGCGATTCACGCAGCGTCGTAAACGGACTCGCCAAATGCTGGTTCGTCGTCGGGTGATTCAGGAGTTTCAGGATCTAAGTAGAGTGATTGTTAAGGGCGATCTAGTCTTTATCGATCGTCCTCGTGTCATCCGCATTCTAGACACGAACGGAAAGGGATTAAACGCAGCAGCAAAGCGAGAACAGAATAATTACAGCTTGAAAGGACGAGAGCCGATGGAGCCAGGAGTCCACTTTGACCGAGTAGAGGATGTTGAGTATTGGAGCCAGCGGGGGTTGGCGCGTATTGCACAGAATATGTCTGAGAACTTGGGGCAAAAATCTCGTAGAGCTTGGACCGAGGCCGTTAATGAAATTGTTGAGGATGCCGTTAACCAGCAGAGAAAATACCTGGATTCGTTTGATGCTCGTGTGAGAAGAGCAATGGATCAAGTGAAAGCCGCTGCCAATCGTAAATGCCAGGTAAGCTTGATAAAGCAAACTCCAGCGAATCCTTTTGATTTACACGCGCATCACCTATTTGACAAGGCGACACGACCGGATTTAGCTGCATTTCACGACAATTTATTAGTGATGCACAAAGATCTGCACTGTGGTTTTCATAATTGGCATGGAAGTGATAGCTGTGAACCAAAACATTTTGCTGAATACTTGACCAGTGTAGAATCTTGGCGTTTTGAAAATAAGAAGATGTCTGACCATTTGCACACTTTAATCAATCGCCTTGAAAAGTTGCAGCGAGATTTTGAAAGCCGCCCTCACTTAACACAGAACTAAGTCAAGCTAGATTTGCAAATTATTTGAAGGCATTGGTTAGAACCCTGAAAGAGCCAGGACTTGGAGTGCTCTTCCATCGAAAATAAATCGATACGGACTAACACCGAAATTTCACGTAGTTTTATGGTCACTTCACGATCACATCAACCTTAAACCGCCACTATTTGAGGGTACTGGAATTGCGGTTTGGTTCATGAAAATCGGTGTGATCGTCCTGACTGGCTTGGGAGTTGTGTGTGCGGGTGTTTGGGGGATTGCAGCGCTGGTAGTCCATAAAAATGGAAACATTTCTTCCAACTGCCTCAGTAGCCTCACCTTCACCTACCTCTACAACTCAAACCAGTGGTTCTAGCTCTGGCTCCAGTTCTGATGAAACCGCAAAGGAAACCTGTGGAGATCCCCCAGACGCAAGTGCAACTTGATACGCAGTATTTATCGATGGCGGGAATCTTAACGAGGTTCATAGACGGTTTTGCAAAGATGCGATCGCTGCAACCCGTCAAGACAGTGGCAAGGCATCGATTCAAGTTGCCAGTTTTACCGGCCGCAATAGAGCAGAAGTCGGCGACTCTAAAGCCTCGTAGACGCAATAGGCTCTAACTGCACCTCAGTGCCGCAATCGTGGGGAATTTCGGCAATTCACTTTTATCTTGAAAACTAATCAAATGAATGCTTTGAGCAATCCAATAACAATTACTCGTTGCTAACATAGCGATTTCTATTGTTTATCTAGAACATCTGCTTTGACATACAGTATTTTTGACACCAAGCGTTTTAGCTAAAGATTCTCTTAGCATTCTTGGCTACATTGTGTTTCTAGTTCATTAACTTATACAAAGTTTCGAGATTTTTTTCTTCTTAGTCATATCTGATACAAAACAATTAATATTCTCTCCCTACTATAACTGAGTACAAAGACCCTCAGCAGTAGCGAACCGCTAGAAGTTATTACTTTGAAGCAGTGTTTGTTGCATTTGTCGAGTCATTTCAAGACCTTGAAGTGTTGTTGAGTGTGACGGGATTGAGCAAAGTGCACCTGTCATAAGCTGAAGCATCCAGTTATGTCTGGGAAGTGCTTTCTGACAAGTTGAAAGCGTTGTGCAATGGGCGCGATGCCTAATTTCATAGAAGACGAGAGGGCTTCTCCCTGCGGGGTTGCCGGGGTTCTCTTGTTGCGCTAATAACTCTCAACGTGATAGTGAGCAGATACTTCTCAGACCTTTCCTAAGCGGAAAGAGATCGCAACGGGAGGACTCAAGAAGAAGTATTGTCCTTTTTTCCTCCCTGCTGCGTCCTGGTTGATCAGGGATCTTGTGTATACAACGACAATTGCTGAATGGTTTACCAAATACCTAGGAACACGACAATCTGCCTAAGCACACAAGCAAACACAAAAACTATCAAGTGTAGTTGTCTGATAAACGCTAAAGACACGATGCTTGCTCACGTCAAGATCGCCAAAGCTCCTTGATTTACCGTTGTGGCCAACGACAAAAAATGTGCCCATCTCAACGGTATCCGCTACATCTTCATTCCCTACCGATATGACTGCCGAAGCGACGGAATGACCGCCACGGCGCATCTCTCCCGACCCTGTTTGTCTCTCTCAGAATGAACAGATCTTTGTTCCATAAACCACTAAGTTGATCTCAGGAAAATCACTATGAGTCATGAATTGCGCGTCAAAGCAATTTCTCAAGTCACCGATCGCACCCCCTTACCGCCCAAGGTTCCTGCTCGCTTAGAAGCAATTTGGGCAACTGATGTCTTTACCTTGAGCAAAATGCAGGCGTGTCTTCCCAAAGATGTGTTCAAATCGCTGCAAAACACAATCAAGACGAGTGGAAAACTAGATATATCTGTGGCTGGAGTTGTGGCAGCAGCGATGAAAGATTGGGCAATCTCTAAAGGTGCCTTGTATTACGCGCACATATTTTACCCGCTCACGAATGCAACAGCAGAAAAGCACGACGGCTTTATCTCAGTGCAAAGTGATGGCTCTGTGATTTCAGAATTCACTGGCAAAGTATTAGTACAGGGCGAACCCGATGGCTCTTCGTTTCCGAATGGCGGTTTGCGGGCGACCAATGCGGCGCGAGGCTACACTGCTTGGGATGTTACCAGTCCGGCGTATGTGATGGAAACCGATAACGGAGTGACGCTCTGCATTCCTACCGTTTTCGTATCTTGGACGGGTGAAGCGCTGGATAAGAAAACGCCGCTTTTACGATCGAACGCTGCGATGAACAAAGCCGCAACCCGCGTTCTCAAACTCTTGGGCTACACCGATATTGCTACGGTCAACTCAAGCTGTGGTGCTGAACAAGAATACTTCTTAGTCGATGCCCATTTTGCTCACAATCGCCCAGATTTGCTGTTGACGGGGCGGACGCTGTTTGGAAAATCTCCCGCAAAAGGTCAACAATTTGATGACCATTATTTTGGAGCAATTCCAGAGCGCGTTCAGGTGTTTATGCAAGATGTAGAAGAAAAGCTATATCGGCTCGGAATTCCAGCAAAAACGCGACACAACGAAGTCGCACCCGGACAGTTTGAAATTGCGCCCTTCTTTGAAGCGGCAAACGTGGCGAGTGATCACCAACAGTTGATCATGACGATTTTGAAAGCAACCGCAAAGAAACATGGCTTTGTTTGCTTACTGCACGAAAAACCATTTGCCGGAGTGAATGGTTCAGGAAAGCACGTGAATTGGTCGGTGGGCAATCCGACTCAAGGCAATCTGCTTGATCCCGGTGATACGCCGCATAAGAATTTGCAGTTTTTGCTGTTCTGCGGTGCTGTGATTCGAGGCGTTCATCGCTATGGTTCACTGTTGCGAGCAGTGGTGGCAACGGCAAGTAACGATCACCGATTGGGCGCAAACGAAGCGCCCCCTGCGATTATTTCGGTGTATCTTGGCACTCAACTCGAAGAAGTGTTCGAGCAGATTGCGGCAGGAGAAGTCAAAGATTCAGCCCACGGCGGATTTATGGATCTCGGTGTCGATACATTGCCCATATTTATCAAAGATCCGGGCGATCGCAATCGGACTTCTCCGTTTGCCTTCACTGGAAACCGCTTTGAGTTCCGAGCAGTGGGTTCTGGACAGTCGGTGTCGGGTCCTTTAGTGGCAATGAATACGATTTTGGCGGATTCGCTCACTTGGACTGCTGATAAGCTTGAAGCACAACTGAACCAAGGCATCGAATTGAGCGCTGCGGTTTTCACCATTCTCAAAGAGGTGATGAACGAGCATCGGGCAGTCATTTTTGGTGGGGATGGTTATTCGGAAGAATGGCACAAACTCGCTGAAGAGCGGGGTCTCCCCAATCTTCGCACTACCGCAGATGCACTCCCTGTGCTGAAGGATGCCGCGATCGAGGAGTTGTTTGAGCGGACGGGTGTGCTAACTCCGGTTGAACTCGAAAGCCGCTTTGATGTCTATGCAGAGCAGTATGTCCAAATGATCGGGGTCGAAGCGAAGCTAGTGATCAGTATGGCAAAAACCATTATTTATCCGGCGGCGATGCGCTACTTGTCGGATTTGGCTAGCACGATCGCGAATCTCAGCGGGATTGGCATTACGATCGATAAGGAAACGGTTGAGAAAGTGGCATCGTTGTCACAATCGCTGATGGAGAACGTCAGTAAGTTAAGTTCTGCTCTGAGCCTGCATGACTTCGAGAGTGCTGAGGCTCATATGCAATACTGTGCCCAAACGATTCGTCCGTTGATGGACAAGGTGCGGGAGCATGTGGATGCACTTGAGGGTGAAATAGCAGATGACTTGTGGCCCCTTCCGACTTATCAGGAGATGCTGTTTGTCAAATAGATTGATCAATCTCGAAAGGGTTTGTAGGGGTATGTCTCCTTAGAAGATCGGCGGACGCAAGATGATCCTTGCGTCCGATTTGTTTTGAGAAGAAATTCACATGAAACCTATGGGCGATACTGGATTTGAACCAGTGACCCCATCCGTGTGAAGGATTGAAGCATTAAGCGCTAGATGTAGCGTAATGATTGGTATTTATGGCTTTAAGCGCTTTCTGTGGAGTTTATAATCATCCAGAATCAGCTTAAAATGACCGGAATCTGTCAGATTTTTAGGGCTGATGTAGGGCTATGGCTAAACTCCCGTTGGAGACTCAAGTACAGAGGATCAACGATCACTTAAAACAAGCAAATATCCCGGTCAGAGTCCGGATCAATGGCAAGGTGCTAGGGCTTAGGGCGACACTGCCGATCAAGTCAGGCATCGGCAGAAAACAGCAGGATGTCCGCTTGGGGATTCCGGCGACTGCGGACGGGCTGAGGGAAGTTGAAGCGAAAGCACATCAACTTGGAAAGGAAATCGCCACTGATACATTCTTATGGGTGAACTGGGAGCGCGATCGCGCTTTGCAGCCACATGAAATCCCAGTCTCCCATCTAGTGCAAAATTTCAAGACAGAGTATCTGAACTGACTTATACGAACCGTTACGGGCGCAGGCAAAGAAGGAGCGGCGATCTATTGGATCTCTGCTTAACTTTCTGGCGGCTAAGTATTTAGAGGATCAGCAAGGCTTAGAGATTGAACCAACGCTTCAGCATGGAGGAGATCGCAAGTCCAATCAGAGTCAGGAGGATACCGAAGCATGAGCAAGACCCTAAGCACTGCCTAAAGTTTCATCGTTGATCTCGCGATCGCTTCCCAAGCCAACCGATGCACGATCGACGAGTTGAGCGAAGAAATGATCCAAGAGTACGCAAGTCAGAGAAAAAAGTAGGTCTAAGGGAATCCCCATTGACCTCTCATATAAAGCAAATCCCCCGACAGGCGAAAGTACTTATCGGGGGATTAATTTGTGGAGTAAATTAAGAGGCTTGTAAGTTATTCTTTGTAGGATAACTTGACCTAGGGCAGGGCTTCCCTCCCTCTCAAAGTGGTGTGTCTGCGAACACGACGTCGGTACAAATAAAGGCTCTAGATAATTAGGAGAGCAGCTTATGAAGAAATACATTTGTAGCGTCTGTGGCTACACTTACGATCCCACTGTAGGAGATCCGGATAGTGGCATTGCACCGGGTACGGCTTTTGAGGATATTGCTGAGGATTGGGTCTGCCCGGTTTGTGGTGCATCAAAAGAGGATTTTGAGTTGGAGGAGGGCTAGATAGATCTTGTGGTCGGGCAGAAGTTTCGACTGAAGACCAAACCTAACAGTGGCAGAAGAACGAATGATCGCGTTATCTTTGGGTCGCACTGATGGAGCGGTGACAAATGGAAAGCGGCGATCCTAAAGCTGAATCAGCAAGACAACTTTCAAATCTAGAGGAAGGCGATATCGTTGTACTAACGCTTGATCCTGAGTTCCATACAGATCAGTCAAAGCTTGCGTCACTCAACAGCCCTGCTGTAGAAAGAACTGCAAGGATCACTCTCAAACTTGCCAACTCACTCACGGTCGAGAACAGACGTTTCTCGACTTCGAGCGGGAAAGAGATGGTGAACGTTGGGAGTGGATGGCGTGTTGCCACTGATAGTAGAACCTTCATTTCAGTGCCGACTCCAGAACAACTCGAAAGACTGCCAGATCCCGATGGCAACTACACGGAAGCTTAAATATGCAAACAACGGGAAAAATCGACCGAAGCGATCTTAGGTAGGGTGAAAGAGTTTCTCGATCTGGATTCCCCTGAATTTGATCATCGAGAATTAGCCCTGTCCTCTCTCTTATCGAATGATGAGGGTGTTCGGCAAACATTGGAGTGGGTGTTGACTGAGGAGATCAATAGGCTGAAAAGTGAAAACAGAAATGTGAAGTCTCGACTTAAACAGTTAGCGTTAGTCCTTCGTCAAGCCTCAAGCTTAGCCGAGGTACACAATCTCCAAGTTGAACATGGAATACCGAATACCTTCGAGTCTTCCACCGACGAAGACCAATAGACAGCCAGCCGGATCATTTTGATTTGATGAAGCCAGCGATCGTTTCCCCGATAACTTGCGACAGACCCGAATCATGGATGCGTTAGACGTGGGGGAAAACACATGAGCGGCAGAACATTGTTTATCGTAGCCGTACTGATTGGCTCGACTTGGGCGGGTAGCCTTGTAGGTCGTCAGATCGGCAATAAATTCTTAGGGTCGGTCTTTGGGTTCTCCGTTGGGTGTTATGCCCTCGGAGCCACACGGAAAGGGTACTAGAGCGATGAAGCATTTCTTATTACTCTTGATGAGCCTCGCTGCTGTGATCTCAGTTTCTCCGGCAAGGGCTGAGAACCCAATGGAAGCCAAGATTAGGCGTTATCAGGAGGGGTGGAAGCTATACGGCTCAGACACTCAGGGATGGATCGAGCGGATTAATACCAGTGAGAATAAGTACGCTGGCTTCTACTCTGCGCGTCCTAACGTTAATTGTCGAACTCACCCATCGTTACGCGCTCCGGTCGCCTATGTCGTCCCTAAAACCTATACCTTGCTGCCCTGGTACACTGAAAGAATTAATCCTAGAAATCCTAATGATTTTTGGCTTGCAGTTTCACCGGGAGTTAACCAGGTCTGCTGGATGCACCGATCTGTAATCGGCGGGGGAGACTAACACTCCACAAAGCAAATCCCCTAATAGACAAAACTGCTTACCGGGGGATTGTTCTTATGGTCGCCTGCCTATTGCTTCATTAGGTGCTTACAGTGGCAGTCTTAAGCTGAGGTGCAACGGTTGTGTAGAAAGATGCTCGTGAGATTCCCACGACTTTACAAATATCTTTGATCGGCACGATACTCTTTGCTGCTAACCGACCCTATCGAGTCGTTCCGGTGCATTGCGGTTGTTAGCAGCACCCTAGTTTGCCACGCAGTTAAAGCAGCTAACTCAGATCGTTAGCTGCTTTAACTGCGTATCGCTATTTATAGATCAACTTTGTCAGCCCGCTTCACCTGGCTTGTTAGCCTGCGTCCCCCCTGCAATTAGAGTGACTTCACCAGCATTAACCCAAGGAAGGCTTAATACCGTTCGCTGTACCAGGTTTGTTATGCCGTGCCTTAATTTAAGGCTCATAACTTTAGACGCTCTCAATCAACCGTTGGACTGCACTAATAACCAACTCAGGTTGATCTAGTTGCACAAGATGTCCACTATTTTGTGCAATGATACGTTGGCTATTTGACGATAGTTTGGTCAAGTCTAACTGAAGCGATGCCCATTTCTGGAATCTTTCATCACTCATCTTTGAATCTTTAGAACCTTGGCTCAACACAATCAAAGGCAGGCTACCCAGTGA
Source organism: Cyanobacteria bacterium FACHB-63 (assembly GCA_014695255.1). Lineage (GTDB taxonomy): Bacteria > Cyanobacteriota > Cyanobacteriia > Leptolyngbyales > Leptolyngbyaceae > Leptolyngbya. Next base: position 3,471 of record JACJNX010000097.1, on the reverse strand, counting down.
TGTAACTGATTGAAGTTCCTCAAAGCTCTTTTTTATATTGGCAAATTCACTAGATGCAGTTGCCCAATAGTCGGGACGGTAACAGAAGGATTTATAGGTATCAAATAAAGTTTGTACTGCCAGCGGATATTTTTTAATTTCTCGCTTAATGTCCTCAAGAATTGGTAACAGATTCATCTCCCCAATTAATCGCAGCACCCCAACCTGACTGACAACCCTCAAAACCTGATAAAGCCAAGACTGCATTTTTATGCGCCTCCACATTTCGGATGTCATCTGATTTTCATGGGAAGAATCGACTAACACTAATCCGACCACATCTTCTGAATATTGACTTGCATACAGCCGCATATTCACTCCGCCCAATGAGTGTCCAACTAAAATGTAGGGAGGATTAATTCCAGCCTTAGTCAAAAGTAAATGTAATTCATCAACGCTCTGCTGACTGGTGCGGGAGATTCTGGGATTGGGATCACTCCAACCAAATCCCGCTCGATCATAAGTGCAAACACGGGTAAATTTAGCAATTTCAGATGGAACCAAGCCCCATGTAATTGAGGGAGCACCACCACCAGCATCCAGAACAACCGTTGGTGTGCCCTGCCCAATACAGTTGAGATGTAGACGAAATCCGCCAATATCCACAAGTTCACCCTGTGGAGGATATCGGCGTCGATCTAAGGCTTCACTCACTGCTTGATAGAAAATGCCTGTAAGTAATGAGATTGCGATAATACTTAGAGTGAGCATAGCCAAATTTTCCGTAATTGTCATAGCAAAACTTATAGATTCATACTGATGCATTCAAGGTTATCTGTGCTACCAATTAGTTTGTGGCATAACGGTTCGCTTGAGCGGCTGCAAGTGGCCTTGAACTCAGAGCAACTTCTAATAGTCCGCTCCAAGCGAATTGTTAGACATGACTGAGGTTGAACATTCCTGTATTTAAAGGGTATTGGGGTTTATACTTCTACAATTTCCTAAATTCTGCTACCTTGGTCTATAATACGTACGATACTAAGTGATAACTTAGTTTAAGCAATTAAATCTCAAGCTTAGCCTGCTGTTTTGCAGGACACAGCGCAACTCCCTAGCCGCCCACCACACGACACAAGTGACTTCTTGGGCGGGTCGAGGTGTCGACCTGATAGTCCGAAAGGGTTGTCAGGTCTTAGGGTTTTGAAGCTCTAAAGTAAACTGCTAAGTTTGTTAGATATGTCATAATGCACGTCTGCTAATGTCTCTTGAAGGAGACATGTATATTCGTAGAATCCAGGGTGGCTCCCAAAGCAGCCGTGGAGTGCATTGCCATGAACAGACCAGTTCCGAAACCCGTATAAAAGGGTAGGCATGTCAAGGGAGTTGGCATTTCCTGCCTGCACTGCCTGCTGCATAGCTCTGGCAGTACGCCCACGAATATTGCTTGGCAAATATTTTAGATAGATAGCTTGTAGGGTAGAAACGGAAGAATTACCAGTGGCAGTCGGCATCCGTGTTGAAATTGGTGCGTTCAGCAGCAGATGGAGTTTCTGTAAACGTACTGCTGCATTTGTTGGCATAGCATTTGTGTATAGAAGATGAAATGCTGAGTACTCACTTTTATCAGAGGGTGTTCCAAATAAAGACAGCAATTCATTTCGGGTAAATACTGCGTTGAGAGCAAACCACGAGAAGTTAAATCGTAAAAGTTCAACAAACAAGTCGCTACTCTTCGATTTATTTAAGTTTTTACCCATGTAATAAATATTGTCCATCTCTGCCGCACGCCTTACCCACTCAGTGGCGATACCTATTCCAATAATTTAAGTTGAAAGCAATGGGGTAAGCCCTTGAGTTTGAATATTATTCTCTACTTTGTTTGCACACTGTGAATAGAATTTACGTGCTTGTAAGAGAATTTCTCTATGTGGAATCATCGCGGCGCTCTAACTATGTATGTATCAGTTATGTCTGTCTAACAATTGTTTAGACGGACTCTTTCTGCCTAATCATCCACATCTGGACGTTAGACCGAAAATGGTCGGCATAACTCCTGTCAGGGCGATTTAGGCTGCTGAGAGTCGCTATAACACCCAAAACTGAGACATTAGACTGACTCTTTCTGTCTAATACCGGGATTTGGAATGTTAGACCGGCTCATGTTCCGCATATTACCCCTCCGCAGGGGAATTAGACCGAAAATTTCCGTATTTCTTCTCAAAAAAGGTTTGTACTATTCTGTCTAAGATCCCGTTCAACCCGATTTGATTGATGAGCAGGATCGAGAGATGACACCACCGCCCAAAAAGCTTATGCGCGGCAGATTCGCTGCTTCATTCTGTTCCACAACAAGCAGCATCCGAAGGACAGGGGTGCGGCTTCAATTTGGCTCATTTGGGTGTTCCAAAAAACGCTCGTTTTTTAGACACAACCTTATGGATCGTCTCAAGACAAATCCCAAGTAAGATTGTTAGACCTTACTTGGGATTGTTCTAGGGCAAACTAAGCGCTAGAGGCGATCTCTGGTTGGATCTGGAGACGCTAACCGAGGAATGAGATCAGCAGTTGCAGAAGGGGCGTTAAAACCTCTGCAAGAGCAAGAATCATTTTCCCGATCGTCGCCTTGTCAGCGTTTGGATTGAAAATGTACTCACCAATCAAAGCGCAGATCCCGAAAGCAAGAGAAACGGTGATTGCGAGTAGGACAGCAATCCCAAGTCTTTTGCAATTTTTCATTTTATGGAAAGAATTCTTTAGGCATTCCGTCTAAGGCGCGGACGATCCTAGCGTTTAGTGTTCCCGCGCTCGATGCGTTGATCGCAACAACCTCAAACTAAATCACAAGGAATCTATCGACTGGCTAGAGTGTTTGCAGGTCGGGTTAACTCTGCGATTGCTGCCTGCCATAAAAAGATGCTGAGATGTTGATATTCTCAGCATATCCCCAAGTCTTTCTCCTGAACAACGGTCTAAGCGTTAGGTCAAGTAAACACACCTAGTTTGGAGCAATCGAGTAAGCCTAAATCTCCCGGTTGCATGTTTCTACTTCCCTTGAACAGATCTAAGTGCAGGTGTGGTCCCGTCCCTATTCCAGACTCCCCAGTCTTAGCGATTTCTTGCCCTCGTTGCACCTGTTGACCTACCCTTACCGCCATTTCTGAAAGGTGAGCGTATCGGGAGAGGATGCCTCCCTCATGCTTGACATCGACTCTATACCCATAGCCACCAGCATAAGCCGCATGAGACACAACACCGTTCCCCATTGCGTAGACAGGCGTTCCACTGGGTGTCGCGAAATCTGTTCCTGAGTGCCCCCCCTTATAGGGCAGGGCTGATTTATTGAAAGAAGGAAAAGAGGCGATGCACATCATGAGCAAGTTGTCTTAATGCTTGAGTCATCGAAGCAAAGCCGTGCTGACGAAACAGATTGATGGCAATGGTCCTAATGATGGCGAAGTTTTCAGGGGCGTGACCCGCACAAAGCGGCGCAGC
>JACJNX010000096.1 GCA_014695255.1 Cyanobacteria bacterium FACHB-63 | reverse complement strand
GCGACTGTCAAACGAAAAAGACTTGAGCCATTTTAGTCAGAAACGGTAGAAGCTCAGACAATCAGGAGCTTTCAGACAAATTCACCCAGGCGGGAAAACCCGCAACCAGTTCACGGTCTATCTAAAATGAGCACAGGCGTATGTACGCATTGAGCGACTTGGCCCAAGTTAATTCCTCCCATCTTGCTGAGTTATCAGAGGCAGCACAGTTAATTCAGGACGAATTCAGCCGTGCAAAAGCCCTGAGTGCCTTAGCCCAAATTAATCCGATCTACCTACCCGAAACATTTATGGTGGTGCAAACAATTGAGAATAAGTCCAAACGTGCAGAGATGCTGTGTGCATTAGCTCAAGCTGACCCGACTTATTATTCAGAGGCGTTAGCTGTAGTGCGGTCTCTTCAGAATGAGTATAATCGTGCGCGATTATTGGCTATCCTGGCTCAAGTTGACACATCTCATCTTTCAGAGGCATTGTCAGCAGCAAGAGCGATACGAGACCCATACAATCGCGCACAAGTACTAGCTATCCTAGCTCAAGTTAATATAGCTTACCTACCAGAAGAATTAGAGGTAGTACAACCAATTCAGAAAAAATTAGACCGTTTAGAGGTCGTAAGTGAAGAGGCTTTGTTTGAGTCTTTAATATCATTGTATGCTACTAGCTACGCACTCGACCGCGCAAAAATTTTGAGCGATTGTTTGCCCCACCTTCCTCTCTCCACTCTCTCGTTCACCGACTGGCAATTCTACCTCCACCTCCTCGCCCACCGCACCCGCGCCGATCTCGTGCAAGACCTCGCCACTCTATATCCAGCGATCGTCCATCTCGGCGGAAAAGAAGCCGTCAGAGGCATGGTTGACGCAATGCGAGAAGTCTGTCAACAGTGGAAATGAGCCAGTTACAGAATTGCACTCAGTCGTGTCCCAGTGCAAATGCCAGCGCGACAATTGCCGTTGCATCCGAGCAAGTTCATAAGCCGTCTCCACATCTAAATCGATCTCTGCTGATTTCTGCTCTATGAGGCTACTTTGGTCATGCTTGCACTTACGGGGTTTTAAGATATGCCGTTATGGGTCACTCTATTGATCAAACTCAATCAAAATCAGGTCTACATTTGGATGTTTGCGGATTCGCTCCACGATCCAGTCATATACCGTTGGTCCCTGTTCTCGCAGTGCTGAGCGTAATGCCCAAGCCGTCTTGATTAAGACCGTAGGCGGGCAATCTCGCAACTGTTGAATGAGTTGACGAACAGTTTCGCTATAACCTAGTGCAGTTCGGGCAGCGTTCACATTACACCAGGCTAAACGGAACGTAGGGGGAAGCAGTCCGTAGTTGCTAGATAGGATCTCGTCGAAGTCATCAAGACTCTCGCCCCAGGGCTGTCCTGCCAACAATACCTGACCAATCTCGCTGTAGAACGCTTCGAGGGTCGTAGTGCGATGCCCATCTAGAACAAATTCAGGTTTCACAAGCGCCTTTATCAATCTTGAAGGGACGATCGCAGCATAGCGAAATTTTGACGACTTCTGAAGATCAGAAAATAATCTGTGGTCAGTTGGGTTGCGTCACCAAAATGACGGACGATCGTCAAAATGGAAGGTGGAGGATGTGGTTTTATGACCTGGCGAACTCAGTTAGGAGAACGAGTTCTCGAAGGCGTAGAGGCAGAAGTGTATCTCACTGCCATGCAGGACGCGATCGAGCATCTCGAAGACACTCGTGATTTAGAGGAGCCAGAAGTTCTGACAGGCGATCGTATCTTCGACATTTCCAGTTTTGAACAGAAAGTGGTTCTGCTTCACCAATGCCTCTCTGCCCTGCTTGACCCAAACATCGAGCCTCCAATGCTAACCAATGTGGTCGAAGCTGCCGCTTATTTTCCATTCGCGTTTCTCAAAACGCGGCTCGGAGATGAGATTTACCTGGAGAAAGAAGGACCCCATGAAGAGGACAGCCTTAGATATTTTTACCGAAACTTAGTCTGGAGAGCCTTTGAGGAATATCTTTTGACCCATTGGCAAGCGGGGCAAGAAGAATTTGGGTTTGACGAAGAATTAGACACTTTCCACCCCCACTCGGATAATCTAAAAGTCTGGCATACCGTTGTGGATCAACTGGTTGATCGCATCTTCTGGGATCGCGACTGGGCAATCACCTCAAATCATCCAGAGATGTTAGATGGCATAGAAGTAGAGTTGAGCCAGTCGCTCGGACTCGATGATTACTTTACCAATCGCTTGCCACGAGTGACACCAGAACAGGCTGCCGTTGCGCTATCTGAGATTCAGAATTGGACATCGAGCGGCGAGTGACACTGAAATCAAGTAATATTACGCGGACCAATCCTGTATCTTCAAGCCTGGAACCTTCTCAAAGTCTCGCAGATTTCGCGTTAAAAGAATGTCGTCATGCGCTAAAACGTTGCCTTCGGCGCAGCAAAGCTGAGTGCAGCGATGCGTAAACCTTGAGTGCCAATCCGGCTTCCTGCTGCTCTAAATTCGCGAAAGGTTTGATCAGCAATCAGGTCATACTCCAAAACAGAGATGTCAGAAAACAAATCATACGTCTGCTGCAATCGCTGATAAGCTGCGACTAGCGCTTCAGACGTATTCGCTTTCCGAATTTGAGCTAGTCTTCCCGCATACTGTTCCTCAACACTGACTACGGTTATGGTTAAAGTATCATCAGAGTGTTGTCGAGTTCGGCGAATGCGTTCACGGACTTGAGGATGGCGACGCTCATACAGACTGAGATGATCTGTATCCAAAACATAGCACGTCATTTTTCAGACTCTTGAGCATCGACTTGTTGGCGATAAGCGGCGACTTCTGTTAAAAAATCATCGAACGTCGAATCATCTGCAAAAATCCCCATATTTTTGATCCAGGGATCGTTTCGGGGTGCAGGGGGCTGAGACTCCACCTCGATCGTGACAAATTCTCCAAGCGATAATTGTCGCTCTAGCATTTCTTTGGCTTTTGCGATCGCTTCCTCTTTAGTTTGCCCTTCCCCCGTCACACCGGGTACATTCACAACCGATGCGACAAAGTGCCGTTCCGATGGATTCTGCACAAACACTTGATACTGCATTGTTCAAGCCTCTTGCTTGCTAATCTTCAATTTTAACCAATTTCCCTCTCTAATTTGAGCTTGTGATGTGAAACCTGCTGACCGTCTTAATCCAACCGTCCCCAGAAAGCATTAGTCTGAAAATCTTGGCAGCAATCGGAGTGATAATCGCTTAAAGCTTTCCCATAGGGACGTTTCAGCGATTGAGATAAAGATTGAGATAAAACGGAGTGCAATGTGGATTGAGATAAGCTACAATCCTTTCCATCGTTAGGTTTTAGAAACTCATCGCACTCGATTCGTAATCGAGCGGTCGCGGGTTCAAATCCCGCCATCGGCTTTTAATGTGCGAACGTACAGGAGAGTCAGAAATATCAGGTTCAACGGGTTGTGGAGAAGGAACCGGAGATGGGGGTTCCTTCTGCTCAGAAGACACCCTTTCTGGCAACAGTTCCATCGATTCAACTGGGCTGACAGATTTGCCTGCCCGTTCTTGCCGTAATTCGACGATTTTCGAGTTCTGCTTGCTTTTGGCACGCAGTTTTTTCTGCTCAGCTCGTTGTTGCTCTTTTTTCTCGTGCTTCCGCTGTTCGGCACGTTTTTGCCGTTGATCCAGTGCTAAGGACCCACCATAATTAGAGTGTTCTCGCTTGGCAGTGCTTCGCAGTTTGTTCAGTTGTTTTAGCTCCTCCAGACTCAAATCTTGCCTGTCCATATTGATAGCGTGAGCAAAGCCGATAAACTCCTCTGCCTCATCGTCACCTGTCCCTTGGCGATAGATATACAACGTCAAAATGTGGTCAGGGTCGTACCTTAAGGTCACATACTCGCCCTGCAACGATCGCAGCTCTTCACAGCGGTAAGTCAGGTTTTCAAAGTAAATAGATCCATGCGCCTGCACCACACGCTGCTCTGCTTGATGAAAGCAGAGGTCTAAATCGCGTTCATTCAATGGCTCAGGCAGCTTCTTGCCCATGCCCTTCAACCAGCGTTCAAAACGAGTATCGCGTGGGTCTTTCGGATAAGACTCATGATTATAGTCGCGAAAGAAGAACACGGCTAATATCTGGTCGAGATCCTCAAGGGTGAGACAGGCTTCTTTTTCTGCCCGTTCTGCCCCACCCTCCTTCTTAGAGATGTAGCCCGGCAGGGTAGCCAAAACCTTGGTATTGATCGTGCCGAAGAGCCGCTCGACAATACCTCCCTGAATCGGACGATCCCGCAGTTCACACTGAAACCCTAGCTTTTTCCCAAGGGATTGGATGAGCTTGGATCGACTCAAATCCTTGCCGCCATCGGTGAAGAAGTACTGAAGGGGTGCGCCATAAATATTCGATTCATTCAAGACTTCCTCAAGCTCATACTCGGGTGGGTACTGCTTGGGCAAGATTGCATGCCTGAGTGCCAGTGCGACTTCATGGGCTCCCGGCTGTTTGTGCCACAAGTGATAGCCAATGACACACCCTGAAAAGGTGTCAACCACCGTGGTCAGCCAGGGTCGCCATTCTAGGAGTTTGAACTTCTTCTCTTTCTTTAAAGTCTCCAAAATAATTTGGACAATCCGAATATCCAGTTTTGTGTGGTCACACTGAAGAATTTGATTGCTGAAAATCGCTTTCAGCAATTTCCCGTCCCGCGTCTCCACCGCCAACCACGAACCCGCCCCAGGATTGCGGATTTTTTGTTTTCGTTTATGACGTTCGACCAGGGGCTTTAGAATTCGATAAACGGTGGCTAGGTGGGGACAATCGCCCTCTTCATGCCGCAGGTCAATTACAGCATGGCGCTGCACTTCACGCACCACATCAATAGGTTTGGGCGGGTTCTTATCCTTCAAGCCTCGCTCGTAATACTCCCGGATGTAGTTTACCCAGTACTCGTCAACGCGATGGTCTCCCTTATCCGAACGCTCAATCTCGGTTTCGCGTAACCGCTCCTCGTTATATTGCTTCAGTAATCGCTCTACCTGACGTATCGAGATATCCAGGGTTTTAGTGATTGCTTGTTTGCGCTCCGTCTTCACCTTTCGAGTGGGTGACTCTGCCAACCACTCGATGAGCCGAAACCTTAGCTTGTGGGGATCTGAGGACTCGATCAGGATTGCAGATGGGTCTGTGTCGAAGGCGCGATCGCTCAACAGAACCTCATCGAAGTTTTGCAAATCGGCATCTAAGCTAGAAACGTGGCTTTCGTCCATAAGAGATTGCCATATTTGTAGTGTAAGTAGTAAAAATATATCACTTCCTTCTCAGAAGAGCTAGATAATGCGACGTGAAATTTGCGAATAATTGATAAGAGCTACTCTGGCGCGATCGCGCTTAGAGATCTCAGTAACAAAAACCGCTGTCTCAGAAGAGCTAGATAATGCGACATGAAATTTGCGAATAATTGATAAGAGCTACTCTGGCGCGATCGCGCTTAGAGATCTCAGTAACAAAAACCGCTGTGCTTTTCTCTGTTTTGGTGATGTGAGGTTGCGATCACAGATTTTCAGAAGTGAATACTTACCTATAAATAATCTCTTAACTTCACGGTTTTCAATCGCGATCGTTCCTGCAAGGCTCATTTAATTCTCTTTCAATTCTTTTCCTTTAGTGATGCTTTGAAGAATTGCGCGTGCGTGGAATCCTACATCACGCCCTCCATACGGGAACAGTGTTTCAAGCACGGAAATTCCGTCTTGGTCGAAGCGGTCAAGCTTAATCAAGTCCTCAGCTACACAAAGACGTATCTCAACAAGTTCTGATTCATTAGTGAAGCAGCTAAGCAGTTCTTGCACCACGAGTTCCGAATCATTGCCTAACTTGCCTAATGCCTCGACCACATTAGAACGCACCTCAACATCGTCCGATTTATGGCTGAGTCGGCTGAGTAGAGCTTGCACCACGAGTTCTGAAGCATTTCCTAATTCGCCTAATGCGTCAGCTGCACTAGAACGCACTAGATCGCTGCCATCTTCTAGAAGTTTGGCAATGGAAATGGCAGCAACCTTTGCTGCTGAACCAATCGATCCAATGGATATAAGAGCTAACGCTCGATCCGTTGTGAAAGCAATGACAACTTCACGCATGTTGCCAGAAGAAGCGATCGGAGTGGGTGCTTATTTTGGCTATTTGATCGCTGGATCACCATGATTTAGGGTTTCATCTATTCTTTGATAGATGTTTAGGTAACGATTTGTTGCGTAATCCATCAATTCAACTGAGAAGTCAAGCATCACCCAGCTAGAAAGGTTCAGCAGCTTGCATTTTTGCGCGACTTTTATCATGTTGAACTCGAACAAACTGCTGAACCCTGAAATTCTCAAAAATGTCCCCATTCTGTCTGATTGTGGATAACAATCGTCACAGCACAGACTTGTATGCTCATGTGCTGGACGGGTGTGGGGCGCGGGTCGCTAGTCAGGGCAATTTATTCCTTGCTCATAGGCTAGAATTGTTACCAATTCTGCATTATTTCCATGACGAACCCACTGTCCCCCAAACCCTTGAGGGTGCCTCTCCCTGGAAACGAAGCAGAACGGTTGGCAGCCTTACAGCGCTACAACATTCTCGATACGCCACCCGAAGCCGCCTTCGATCGCATTACAAAGCTGGCAGCCCGTCTGTTTGCCATGCCGATCGCGCTCATTTCCCTGGTGGATGAGTCCAGAGTTTGGTTTAAGTCCTGCGTTGGCTTCGGTTCGAGTGAAGTGCCGCGTGACAAGACCCTTTGCAGCTTTGCGGTGTTGACAGACGAACCGCTGATCGTTCCCGATACGCGACTCGACGATCGCTTTGTTTGCAATCCTTCTGTGCAATCTGAACCGGGAGTACGGTTTTATGCCGGTGCGCCCCTGATCAGTCAGGATGGTTTTAATCTAGGAACGCTGTGTCTGCTCGACAGTCAACCCCATCCATTGCTCACCGATGAGCAGCAAGCCACCCTGGTGGATTTAGCCGCAATGGTGGTCGATGAACTGGAACTGAGACTGGCAGCCCACAAGGTTGACCAATCTGAAGAAAAATATCGCGCTCTGTTTGAGTCGATCGATGAAGGCTTCTGCATTGTCGAAGTCCTGTTTACAGCAGATGGCAGGGCGAGCGATCACCGAATTCTACAAGCCAACCCCGCATTTGCGCGGCACTCCGGCATCTCAAACCCGGCGGGCAAAACCGCCAGCGAACTGGCACCTGGAATTGAACAATATTGGAATGACCTGTACGCCCAGGTCATTGATACAGGCGAGCCTGCCCGTCTGGAAATTCGTTCGGACGCACTTGATCGCTGGTTTAACGTACTAGTTTCGCGGGTTCATGGCGCTGCGGCTTGTCAAGTTGCGATCGTGTTTAACGACATTACCGAGCGCAAGCACAACGAAGACGATCGCAAACGCCGTGAAGCCAATCTTGCCTTTTTAGCCGACATTACTGAAGCGTGCTCGCGGCTATCGTTACCTGATGAAATTATGCAATCCGTGGGGGCGACGATTGGGGCGCACCTTCAAATCACCACCTGCCTCTTTATCGATGTGGATGAAGGACGGGGCGAAGTCACGGTTCACTACGGCTGGAATAGTCCCGATGTCCTCAGCACGGTGGGCACCTTTCGCCTTACCGAGTCCGTGAGCGAGGAGTTCCAGCGAGCCAGCCGCGCCGGAGAAATGGTTGTGGTTCGGAACACCCAGACTGACCCACGTACCGACGCATCCAGTTACGCTGCACTCAACATGCATTCATTTGTCACTGTTCCGTTTCACCGTGACGGCAAGTGGACCCATTACATTGCGATTTGCGATTCGCGCCCGTGCGATTGGCGTGACGATGAACTCGAACTGATTCAAGAAGTCTCGAATCATATCTTCACCCGCCTAGAACGCGCCCGTGCCGAAGCTCTCGTAGCAGACGACCTCCAGAATACGCAACGGCTGCGCGAATTGGGGGAACGACTGGTGACTGAAGGCGATATTCAAACGCTGTATCAAGAGATTTTGACGACCGCAATCACTCTGACCCGCGCTGATGCCGGAACGGTGCAAATTTTCGACCCAGCGACGCAAGATTTACTCCTGCTTGCCACTCAGGGATTTGAGCGCAATATGATCGAGTATTTCTACCGCGTGAATGTCCGCTCTAACACCCCCTGCGGCATGGCGCTGAAAAACGGCGATCGCACCTTCGTCAACTTCAATGTGCCAGAGCGCGAAGACCCCGATGGTTCAATGCGACTGCACGTAGAGGCAGGCTATCGGTCGGCTCAGTCTACACCGCTGATGGCTCGTTCGGGAAACTCGATCGGCATGATTTCAACCCATTGGCGTAAACCCCATCAGCCCAGTGAGCGCGAGTTGCGGTTTCTCGATCTGCTGGCTCGTCAAGCGGCTGACCTGATTGAGCAACGGCAAATCACCGCTGAACGCGAACAACTCCTAGCGCGTGAGCAAGCCGCCCGCGCCGAAGCCGATCGCGCTAACCGCATCAAAGATGAATTTTTGGCGGTGCTGTCCCATGAATTGAGATCGCCCCTTAACCCCATTCTGGGCTGGACGCGCTTACTCCAAACCGGCAAACTGGATAAAACTCGTCAGCGTGACGCATTAGCCACGATCGAGCGTAACGCCAAGTTACAGACCCAACTCATTGAAGATCTCCTTGATATCTCTCGCATTTTGCAGGGCAAGCTGTCTTTAACAGCGGCTCCGGTCAATTTGGCAGTCGTGATTTCTGCTGCCCTGGAAACGGTGCGCCTGGCAGCAGAAGCAAAGCACATTCAAATAACGCTCGATCTTGCTCCGAATATTGCTTTCATCTCCGGTGATGCCGCTCGTTTGCAGCAAGTCGTGTGGAACCTGCTTACCAATGCAGTGAAGTTCACCCCCCAAGGTGGACAAGCGACTATAGAACTGCGGCAGGTCGAGCAATGGGCTCAGATTCGCGTCATCGATATGGGCAAGGGCATTCCAGCCGATTTCCTGCCCCATGTGTTTGAGTATTTTCGGCAACAAGACAGTTCGACCACGCGCAAATTCGGCGGCTTAGGGTTGGGGTTGGCGATTGTGCATCAAATTGTCGAGAGGCATGGGGGCACGGTTTGGGCAGAGAGCCGGGGCGAAAATCAGGGTGCAACCTTCACCGTACGATTTCCTGTCTTGCCGCAAACAGTCTCTATTTCAGCTGAGCTACCCTACACCCAAGTCAATATAGAAACGCCACTAGACAATGTTCAAATTTTGCTGGTGGACGATGAGCCAGATACCCGCGAGTTTCAGGCATTTCTGCTGGAGCAAAGTGGGGCAAACGTGAAAGCTGTTGCCTCTGGCGCAGAAGCATTACAAGTGCTCGATCAATGGATTCCTGACGTGATCATCAGCGATGTGGGCATGGCTGAAATGGACGGCTACATGCTGATTGAGCAGATCCGATCTCGCCCATCCAATCGTGGCGGAACGATTCCGATGATTGCGCTTACGGCTTATGCCGCAGACCATGACCGCCAAAGAGCACTGCAAGCGGGATTTCAGATGCACCTGACAAAACCACTGGAGCCAGAGCAATTTGTCAGCGCGATTATCAGTTTGCTCAAGTCAATCTGAGTCGAGTGTGTCTAAGATCCAATGCAGTCGATTCTCAAGGCTCCAGTGCCCGTGAATGATGCGATGAAACTGCTTAGCATTGACGACAACACTGCTAATGTAACCTGAGTCTCCAACGAAGGCGCACCAGCGGGAAGGGCGATCACCTTTACCTGTCCTCCCTGTTCTGATGGTAACGCCCGCACCCGCTGCATCAACAAGCCATCCATAACGGGCATCCCAATATCGCTCCCAACCACATCAGGCGGAGATTGCGTTAACGCGAAGAATCCCTTCATTGCAGTCTGAGCAGTCATTACAGTTGCGCCTGCCTGCTCCAGGACAAGTGCTACAAAATCACGCGAATCAGATTCATCATCAATCACTAGAATTTGTAGACCCGTGAGGGGAACATGGATGAGTGGATAAGTTTCTCCCCCTCTTTCCTCTCCCCCTCTCCTCGCCAGCGGCAATTTGACCGTAAACGCCGCTCCCAACCCTTCACCTGCACTCGCGACTGCCACCGTACCCCCATGCAACTCGACTAAGTGACGGACGATCGCCAATTCCAACCCGCCGAATTGACGGCTTATTAGATCTCAGATGACAAGGAAATATCAAACCTTTCAGGGTATTAGACAATGCATCTCCACGAATACTAGAACTGGGAAAGAACCAGAACAGAGAAAAGACAAAAAGCGACACTTAATTTGCGAGGCGATCTTCTCATTAGAGAGCGGCGACGCAGAAATTTTTAAGGAAGCGATCGCTACAGCAAAAACTATTTCTAAAAAAAGACACTTAATTTGCGAAGAGTTTTTTGAGAAACTAACGACACTTAATCTGCGAAATTAACTTTGCGACACTTAATCCGCGAATGCTTTCAAATGTCGTTTTTTTACTAAAAATCCCTAAGAATCCTATCTAGATAGGCATTCTATCTCTCTGACTTATGCGAAATCGAGTTTGAGAAAGCGACATTTAACGTGCGAACGTACACCAATGGGTAACAGTTGTGGATAGGAAGCCGGAAGCACCTGAGAGGGAGTAACCTGAACCGATTTAGTCCGAGCACAGAGGACGGTATGATACATCTCTTTCGCATTGTCAGACTCCAGCGCGTTTGAGAGTCGTTTTGCGATCCAATCAAAGTTCCCCTGGCTTGCGGCATCAATTTGCTTGGGTAAATCACCTCCGTGGGGCGTGGTGTTTCATGCCCTAGTTTCTTAATGCTATAAACTAGGACATCAGCATTATTTGCTTCTCTACACAATGCTTCCAACTATTCAATGCGGCGTTTCGCCAAAATGTTTCCGATGTGTTTTTTAACTGTATGTTCTGTGATGTATAGCTGCGCTGCAATCTCCCTATAGGATTTTCCCAGCAGACGAAGTTGCCAGATTTCGCCTTCACGGGGGGTGAGGTTATGTTTCTGAATGTCTGTTCTTGCAAGGTTTTGTAGTGCTTGAGTGCGATCTTCTAATGTTACCAATATAGATGGATAAGCGCTGTATTTGGATTTATCAAACCTTGAAGCCGCATTAGTAGCATGAATCGTAAGCCACTGCGATCGAATTCGGATGATGGTTGAATTCATCAGCACTTCAGATTCCGGTATGAGTTTTTGATGTGCGAAGAGATCATTGCTTTCAACCAGCGCTTCACAAACACGCCAAATCTCAGCGGAAAAAGCAAATGGTTCAAAATTATCATTGTGATTACAAGAATGCTTAATCGAATGGCCCTGGTTCAAGGTAGGGCATAACTGAGCAGCACGATGATTAAATTGAATTACTTCACCAGTGGTTGCAACGATGATAATGCCATCGATCAATCCCTCGATTACGGCTTGGGTAAAAGCTGAGTGGGATAGTTTCGATTCATTTGTGGACTGATGCAAGGAAGAGCGATCGTGTAATTGAAGGGAAGGCAGTTGAGTAGTAGCAAACACTATTCTTTCCTCTCAAGGTGTGATTAGGCAGAGACTTTCAACGAGTTGCTTTCAAGCTGCGATGTGATCGCAAGCTGAGTGCTTACATAGAATTAGAACGAGAGATCAACGAGGAATATTCCAGAATTCCAAAAATTACTATTTGGAAAGTTGATCAAGATAGATTAGAACGAAGCGCCTTTAGAAAATATTCCAAACCAAGCTGAGAATTTTCTCTAATTGTGAACGAACATTTAAGCGATTGGTCAAGGCTCGTTGGAATTTGACTTCGCTTCTCACCTTAAAATTCTGTGTAAACTTTTCACATTTGATACGAAATATTGCAGTGCGGAACTGAATTTATCCTGCATGATGTCTACCAGACTGATCGCTCCGCAGGTTAAAACGCAATGCCTATGATCTCGAAACCTTCAGCAGATTCTTCAGCCTCAGAACTGCTGCCTTGGTGGGACAAATCCGAGCGCTTCTCCAATCTTCAAGAAAATCACCAGTTCGAAAAACTCTTGGTCGATCCTGAGCATCGGCGCCGGATAGACCGAATTGCACAGAAGCAAACGCGAGGAACATCGATTCCGTGGGAAGAAGCCGCCCAGACTGCTCACCTCAAACTGGTTCGGGTCGTTCGAGCCGGGAAGTTTCAGGGCGAGAACCCCACTGCTTTTTATCGATGGGCACTAACGGTAGCACGATTTGAAATCATCGACCTTGTCCGTAAAGAAAGCAACCACCGATGGACTAGTCTCGATCAAACACTTCCGGGAACCGACATCTCGGTATTAGAAACGATCTCTGACGACTTTAATTTATTTGATTCCGTTGAGCAGAGTGATTTAGTGCTCAGAACGATCGATGCGATCGCGGTTCTTGATCAACAGTATCCTGACCGGGACTATCTTAAACTTTGGCAAGGACAAATCGCGGGCAAAAATCAGTCGCAGCTTGCAGCAGAATTAGGACTCAACCAAAGCACGATTTCAAAGCGCTGGAAGGAATTGACTAAGCGGCTTACGGAAGCATTAGGACTATTGCAAGCTGAAGCGGTACAGCAAACGAAACTGAGTCAAGCCTCTAGTGCTAATTTCCCTGAAAGCTTGCGGAGCGATCGCAAGCGCACCTCAGCACAATGGTAAATGGAGCGCACCCGAAATTATAAAAAAATTGAAGAATAAGTCATAGCCTACCCTAATTTTCCGTTAATACAATTAGATTCATCTTCCCCTCCTGCTGTCCCTATGTATACAGATGTCATCCCCTCTATGCTCGAAACAGTAGAACTTCGGCTTCCGAAACCTGGAGAAATCTGGGAATTAAAACGCTCTGTACAAAGCCCTATTGTTTTTTCCGACGACGACAAACAGCGTCTTTACTCGGAGACTGCTCGATCGTTTCTATCAGAGATTTCTCCTAATCGGTACGTCATGATTGTCCGAGAATCTAATTCCGATAGCTTAGAAGACAAATGGCAGACGATCGCCGTGATGGTTCTCTCTGAGGAGACTATTTTTCTCAGTAATGTGGACGTGCTGATTCCCAACTGCGTTTCAGGCTTGGGATACAATTTACTTGCAGAATCTTGGCATGTGTTGCCGATGTTAACCTGCAACTTGTCGCGACCTGTGGGTAATCGCTTATCTCGTCAACAATTTGATCTGTTACTAGATATAGGAGATTACTATCACGGGTTGCGGAAGCAATATCCGACTGCCATAGAACTTGAGCAATCAGGACTGACGATTGGTACAGCCCCTCACTCATCAGCCTTTCACAATCATGAAACAGCCTGGAGTGATGTGTTGAGTGTGCCGATCGCTGCATATCATACTTACCTCAATGCCACTCGACGAATCGAAGTAGCGATGCATCATGCCTTGCAAGTCGAGCGGGATCTTATAGAAAACTTTAGAAATAATATCTCTCCTACTGCTCAGTCTCTAAAAACAGCCCTAAGCCAATGGTTACAAGACACTTTTGCATCGGAGTGGCAAGCGTTTTCTGATCTTCTTCGCCCTCAGCCAACTTGGGCACTACGCGGCTCAACTGAAGACGCGACAGAAGCTGAACATTTACCCGCTGATCATCGCTTAACACCAGATGAAATCTCTGCGTTAGTCGGGCAACTCTCTCAAGCACCCGATGAACATCAGCGGCGAAAAATTGCTAAACGGCTGGGCAACAGTCCTGTGAAAGATCAAATCGCAATTCGTGCTTTACTCGATCTGTTGCAAAGCACCCAAGATGATGAAACGGTATGGACAGCGATCGGAAGCTTATGGCAAATTGATCCAGGAAACTCTGCGTGTGCAGTTAGACGGGTAAAACACCTTGATTTGGGAATGCAAGTTGCCGGACAAGCGGTAGCCTTAGCAGTTGCCTTGGTGCAGAAGACGAATCAAAGAGTTGGAGTTCTTTTACAGGTCTATCCGATTGAGAGTGAACCGTATTTACCAACGAATCTGAAACTGATTCTGCTTGACGAAGATGGAAATCCCCTTCACGAAATCACTGCCCGACAAGCCGATATTTGTATTCAACTTAAATTTAGCGGTCACGCGGGTGAGCCATTTGGTGTCAAAGTTGCTCTGAATGATGCCAGCATCACTGAAGATTTTGTCATTTGATTGCATCATTTTTCATAGTTCGTGGCATTTAGCAAATACACACCGAGGCAGGCTTTCGGATAACGGCAATGAGGTGCTTCTATGTCATCAATGGCGGGTCTAAAAAATTCTGGAAAAAGCTTTCGAGGTCGTTCTTTTCAGGGACAAGACTTAACCGGGGCAGATTTTACAGGTGCCGATATTCGAGGCGCAAACTTTCGGGGTGCCATTCTTACAGACGCAGACTTTAGTCAGGCTAAAGCAGGGTTGCAACGTCGGTGGCTGATTGCTTGGTGGCTTGTGTTACTGCTTCTAATTCCTTTACTTGGACTCCTATCGGCTCTTGCAGGTCTCTATCTGGGCTATATTACGACGGCTGAAATCACTGATCAATTTACCTTGCTCCCAAGTGTGGTCGTCATGATTTCTTTGGTAATTTTCGGCGGAATCATTCTGTCCAAAGGATTACTTGCTGGAATGAGTTCGATCGTAACAACCTGTATTGTTGCGATCGCGGTGAGCAGCATCGGTTTATTCATAATTCCCAATGTTAATGTTATTGATTTCCTAGACATCATTGCGACTGCAGTTACAACAGTTATCTCGATCACAGTAAGTATTGCTGTCGTTTATCCAACAATGTTTGCAGTGATTATTCTGCTGACTCATTCGGTTAGTGCAGCAATTATCAGCGCGATCGCAGGTGCATTGATCGGTGTTGTAACGCTTGCTCAGCGCTATCCTAGCTTCACCTCAGTCCTGATCTTCAGTACAGGTGCTGGAGTATTTATGCTGTTGAGTGTTTATGTAGCTTGGCGGGCAGTTTCCCAGGACGAAAAACATTTATTTGTGCATCGAATTGCAATCTCATTTCTTGCCGTTGGAGGTACAAACTTCTCCAAGAGTCTTTTAGAGAGAACCAATTTTGCACAAGCTGATCTCAAATATTGCAATTTCAGCAAGGCTCGCCTCCAGCAGCCTAATTTTCACACGGCTAAAGGTTTGGAGCGAGCCAATGCAGAAAACACCATTTTGGTTGATCCCCGCGTTCGCGAATTGATTGTGACTCATCGCGGCGCGCACAAGACTTATATCGAGTGCAATTTTAAGGGTGCCAATCTAGCAGGGGCGGATTTGACAGATGCGAATTTAGCTGGAGCAGATTTACAGCAAGCAACGCTGGAAGGAGCTTGGTTAGAGCGATCAAATCTCACGAACATTCAAGCGCTGCAAACTAATTTTAGGGATGCCAGACTGACGGGAGCCTGTCTAGAAGGATGGAATATTGACAGTACAACCCTTCTAGATGGCGTGATTTGTGATTTTGCTTATCTGCTTAATCAATCGCGGGAGCGCCGTCCCAGTAGTGGGGAATTCGCGCTGGGTGAGTTTGCGAAGCTCTTTCAGGAAGTGGTGGATACGATCGATTTAATCTTTCGTAATGGCATCGACTGGAAAGCTTTTGCGAGTTCATTTGAGCAATTAAAAATTGAGAACGAAGGCATTGCGCTTCAGGTCAGAAGCATTGAGAACAAAGGTGATGGAGTGATTGTTGTTCGAGTAGATTCACCACCGGGGGCAGACAAACAGAAATTACATGCTGAATTCACTCAAAGCTATCAGCTTGCTCTAGAAGCATTAGAAGGGAAATATCGTGCAGAATTAAAACAAAAAGATGAACAAATTGATTTTTATCAACAGCAGCAAAAGAATTTAACCGACATCCTTCAGCAAATTGTCCGACCTGAACCGCTAAGCTTGCTACAGAAAGCTGGAAAGATTGTCATTCTCAATTTGGGACGAGGAGATTTTAGAACAGGGTTTGCCGTCACCCTACAGATAGGAGAAGAAGGAGCTTTGCCGTCTGTGCAAGTTGCTGCGGAATTGCCTCCTGCGCCACACCTTCTAGAAGCCTATCAGCAGTGGCAGTTAGCGTATCGCAAAAGCCTTAAAGCAACATTTCGACTGGATATTCCACCGACTCAAATCACGAATATTAGCAATAGCGAGTTTTTCAAGGAGTGTGATGAAGTCGCAGATCAGTTAAAGACCGTCCTGAATCAGTGGTTAAACACGGATGAATTTCGCCCAGTCAAAGAGCGGATGCTAGAAAAGCTCAGTCCAATAGAGCCAATTCGGATCGTGATTCAAACTGAAAATATCCAGCTTCGTCGAATGCCCTGGATGGTGTGGGATCTCTGCGATCGCTATCCAAAAGCTGAGGTTGCTCTCAGTCAGTCTGCTTTTGAAACCGTTGGCAAGAAAAATCGTTCCAACTCGAAGCTGAAAATTTTAGCAATTTTGGGAAACAGCTTAGGAATTGATGTTCAGGCAGATCGCGCTTTACTTCAGCAGCTTCCTAATACAGATGTGACATTCCTCGTAGAACCGAAACGCCAAGATCTCAATGATCAGCTTTGGCAGCAATCCTGGGACATTCTTTTCTTTGCCGGACACAGCGCGAGTCAGCCTGATGGAGAAACCGGCCATCTCTGGATCAACCAGAGCGATCGCTTAACCATTTCTCAAATCAAACATGGGCTTAGATACGCGATCGCTCATGGATTAAGGCTGGCAATCTTAAATTCTTGTGATGGGATTGGACTGGCAGAGAATTTAACCGATCTGCACATTCCAGAGATGATTGTGATGCGCGAGCCAGTTCCCGATCAAGTCGCTCAGATATTTCTCAAAAACTTTCTAACTGCATTTTCGAGCGGCAAACCGTTCTACCAAGCTGTGCGCGAAGCAAGGGAACGCCTGCAAGGTCTGGAAGGACAGTTTCCTTGTGCAACCTGGATTCCAGTTATTTGCCAAAATCCAGCGGAGATTCCACTCACCTGGCAAGAGTATGTTCAGGACTAGCAGGGTGTAAAAATAAATTCCCAGAGCACTGCCAACGCAGTTTCTTTCACTCCAAGTAATATTTAAGCTTCAACGTGAGCGAGACCGACGACTGAGAGATTACTGGGCTTAATTTTGAAACATACGTGGTTAAGTTGACGGTAACGCTTAAACTTGCCAGTGTGCGATCGCACTTCTCAAAACGAAACATTAACGTTTAGCGTCGTTTGCTCGTCAACTGTCAAAATTCAAGATACAACAGAAATCAAAAGGGCTATGTCTCCTTTTATGCTTGCCACTGATTCCTGGTGATACCAATTCTTGAAAGTAGAGCTACAGAAGGTATACAGCTAGTATTGTGTTCAACAGCGACGTATGGCAGGCGTTTACAAGTTAGAGATTCAAGAGAGCGAAGACGACCTGA
>JACJNX010000095.1 GCA_014695255.1 Cyanobacteria bacterium FACHB-63 | reverse complement strand
TTATTTACAATTGCCGCTTGGCTCGATCCCGGAGACTTAGAGCGAGTCGAAGCGCTGATCTGCGATCGCCTGTCTCATTTAATGACGATCCCAATTACTCAGGCTGAACTCGATCGCACGAAACGATTACTCTGCAACGATCACGCCTTCTCAACTGAAACCCCTGGACAGCTTGCAGGACTCTACGGCTATTATCACTCTCTCGCCCAAATTGAAGCCGCGATCGCTTACCCTCATTGGATTCAATCGTTCACAACCGAAGATTTACGGGATCTCGCGAGTCACTATCTTTCGCCCTATCACTATGCTGCGATCGTTGTGAAGCCAATGTAACTGGGTTGCTAGAATCAACGCATGTAGTTTTTAGAACGATCGTGACTTCAACTATCACCCTGTCTCAAAGTCGAATAGTCTACCACACTGTGTTAAGCAATGGCATCACAGTGCTTGTCACCGAAAATCCGTCGGCTGATATTATTGCGGCTCGTTTGTTCTTGAAAACTGGAAGCCGTTGGGAGCCATACGATAAAGCGGGACTTTCGCACCTGGTTGCAGCGGTGATGACGAAAGGCACAGAAGATCATTCATCCTTAGAAATCGCAGAACGAGTCGAATCGATCGGAGCAAGTTTAGGCACAGATGCCGCTTCAGACTATTTTCTACTCAGCTTGAAAACTGTCTCCGCCGATTTTCCTGAAATGCTGGACTTGGCAGGAGAACTTTTACGATCGGCAACCTTTCCAGAAGCAGAAGTTGAACTAGAACAACGGCTCACACTCCAAGCGATCCGATCACAACAGGAGCAACCCTTCACCGTCGCGCTCGATCGTTTACGCCAGACGATGTACGGCAAACATCCTTACGCACTTTCAGGCTTAGGAACGACCAGCACCGTCGAGAAATTGACCCGTCAGGATCTCCAAGACTACTACAAAACATACTTCCGCCCCGATAACCTGATCATCAGCATTGCAGGTCGAATTACACCGGATCAAGCGGTATCACAAGTTGAAGAAATTTTAGGAGACTGGAAAGCACCCTCGACACCAATTGCTGATCTGACTTTACCGATCGTCACATCCAATCCAACCCGCAACAGCATTCCTCAAGAGACGCAACAGTCGATCGTTATTCTCGGCTATCTTGCGCCCTCGGTTCAGTCGAGTACGATGGCAGATTACGCCGCTCTAAAGTTGCTAAATACTTACTTAGGCAACGGTTTATCCAGTCGGTTGTTTGTTGAACTGCGTGAGAAGCGAGGTTTGGCTTATGAAGTATCCGCCTTCTACCCAACGCGGCTCGACACCTCATATTTTGTGACCTACATGGGTACGGCTCCAGGCAATACAGCGATCGCGCTTTCCGGTTTGAAAACAGAAGTCGATCGTCTATGCGATGCGCCTTTAAGCGAAGAGGAGATCCAGACTGCCAAAAACAAGCTACTCGGACAGTATGCTCTAGGTAAACAGACCAACTCTCAACTCGCACAAATTTTTGGTTGGTACGAAACCTTAGGATTAGGGGTTGAGTTTGACGCGCAGTTCCAAGCCGCGATCGCCAACGTCACTCCAGAAACCGCACAAAAAGTTGCTCATCAGTATTTTTGTTCTCCTTACGTTTCCTTGTTAGGGCCAGCAGAAGCGATCGAGAATTTGCATCTTGCTTAATTCTTGCTGCCATACCATTAACACTGTCCCCTAAACGATCGAGTCCCCATACTGCCAGCCCTATCGCTGGGAAAGCATTCTTTTTTGCGAGCAGTAGGACTCTTGCAGATTGTTCTTAGACTCTCTGATGACTAGAACGCTATCGTCTGGCAGAATTGTGAGGCTGTCAGCATGAGGGAGCGCCATGAATCCTGAAGAATTGACGAGGCAAGTCCGAGATCGCGGTAGTGCTTGTCACGGCGCAGTTTTATTAAGCGGTATCTTGAGCGCGATTGCACCGATCTTTGTCACGATCGCGATTTTTATGCCGCTGATTCAAGGTACAGCAAAAGAAGCGTTTGGCTACCCGAATTACTTTTTTCTCGCGTATACGTTCATGCTCTGCTTATTGCTGTTCGGTGTCGTCCTCGCTCAGTTAGCAGGACTGGTGGTCATTAGTATCGTGCGAATCTGGCGCTCAACTTATCCTACATTTGTTCAAGAAAATACAGTCGAAGTATTTTGTTTTTTGCGATCAATGACGCTGAAGTCGATCGTTGCCTTGGTGCTATCGCTGCTGTTTTCGTTTGGAACGTGTTATGTCGTCTCTGCTGCACAGTCTTCGGAGTTGAATCAGTTTTTAGTGGCTCTACTGGCAGGGTTTACGATCGCGACTGCCTTGTTTGCGATCGCAGAAATTCTAGTCGCACTCAAGGCGATCCAACATGCGAAGCGCGGAGAACTCTACCGTTATCCGTATTCGATGCGCTCTAGTGCTAACGATTATTGAAAATGGGTTCATAGTTGCTGGTGATCTCCTTTGCTACTCGAAGAATTCGATGGATCTAAAACTCAGCATGTTTCTCAAATCGGATTTTGCAGCCACTTTAGAATAGTATCTGCTGCCTGTCTCCAATTCTGAGAAAGCATCAGATCATGGGGCAAATTGTCCAAAACAACGGGCTGACTGCCATGTATATTTGCCAGCATCTCACACCCTTGATCAGAAACTAATTGATCTTGTTTTCCTTTAATAACCAGAACTCGTTGACGATGGGCAGGACGATGAAACTTTAGATTGACTAACTGCTTCAGCATAATCTTTCCAGGTTCAGACTGGCTGCAAATCTGCTGGATACAATACTGTTGCAGTTCTGGCAGCATGTCATCGCCAAAAAAAGCATTTTGAATCACTTTGGAATCGTGCCATACAATGTCGGGATTGCCTGTTAGAAGCATTCTCAGCGTTTTGAAAGGTGACCATTGCAGCAAGCGTTTCCCAGTGGTTCGCAAAGCTTGGGGTGCGGCGCTAGATAGAATTACTGCGGCAGGGACAGCATGAGTTTCAATGTATTTCTGCACCAGCATTCCACCCATTGAATGCCCGACCAGAATTGTGTTTTGCCCAAGCTGTTGGAGTGTGCGATCGAGATCGTCTAAGTAATCATCAAACCCAATCTGTGGAAACCCAAGGCATTCACTCTTGCCATGTCCCCGCAGGCTGAGCGCGTGGGCACAGTATCCTGCTTGAGCAAAATAATCGAGAAAGTACACGTCCCAACACCAAGCGGCATGATATGCCCCATGAATGAACAAAATGTTCTCCTTCTGTGCGGGATGAGTGAGCGATCGCGCAATCCGTTCAAGCACCATACCAAACCTCTGCTCGATTCAACGAGTTTGCAGAAGCCAGACCATGAAGGCGATTCCCAAGAGCAGATCACCACTTCCAGCTATGAGCGCAATGATAGGTGAATTACCTATGAAACAAAAGGTGAAAAAGAAAATCGCGGTTCTTGCCTGCTTACCCCACCATTTTTGCAATACGACCGTCTACTGCGCCTAAAGCCTTCAAGGTCGTCCTTTGAGCTTCGTTGCGTCCTATTGTATGGCTAGTTAGATTGTATGGCTAGTTAGACAGCGAGATCACGATCTTGTTGATTTGCTGATTTGTCTTAATTTTCGGAATTCTTTTGAGATCGATATAATTGGCGGCATGACTCGTGGCACTCATTTTGAGGGAGTTCTATGATTGCTCTGACTGGAATCACTGCCCAAAGTAAAATCTATGAGAGTTCGGCATCTCTGGTCTATCGAGGTGTTAGAGAGGCAGATAGTCGAGCGATCGTCATCAAACTGCTCAAGCAGGATTACCCTTCTCCCCAAGAATTAACACGTTACAGGCAGGAATATGCCATTACCCGGTCTCTGGATGTAGAAGGCGTAATCAGAGCATATAGTCAACAGGACTATCAACGTACGCTCGTCATTCTTCTAGAAGACTTTGGGGGGGAGTCCCTAGAGTATTGGATACAGCAGTGCCCAGAGACTTTCTGCCCCATACCTGTATCTAGTTTTCTTCCTCTTGCCATTAATCTCAGCAAAATTTTAGGCAGAATCCATACTGCTAATATCATTCACAAGGATATTAATCCTGGTAACATCATTCTCAATTCAAATACTGGCGTTGTCAAAATCATTGACTTTGGCATTGCAACTCAATTCAGCCGCACCAATCCTACGTTCAAAAGTCCGCATGTATTGGAAGGCACCCTTGCTTATCTCTCTCCAGAGCAAACTGGGCGGATGAATCGTTCAATCGATTATCGCGCCGATTTCTACTCGCTGGGAGTGACATTCTATGAACTACTCACCGGACAAGTGCCGTTTCCGACAACGGATGTCCTTGAACTCGTCCACTGTCATCTTGCCAAACCCCCTATACCTCCGTGTGAATTGAATCCTAAGATCCCCAAACCAGTTTCAGACATTATCTTGAAACTGATGGCGAAGAATGCCGAGGATCGCTATCAAAGTGCTTGGGGCATCAAAGCAGATTTAGAGGATTGTGCTGATCAACTAAAAGCAAGTGATCAAATTAATCTCATTCAACTGGGTTTGCAAGATGTTTCCGATCAATTTCAAATTCCTCAGAAGCTGTATGGACGGGGTGTAGAGCTTGCAGCATTATTGGCAGCGTTTGAGAGAGTAGCAGGGAGAGAAGACGCGGAGACGCGGAGAGGGGGAGACGCGGAGAATGAAGATGTCCCCGCGTCCTTCAAAATGATGTTAGTCTCTGGCTACTCTGGGGTTGGTAAATCAGCCTTAGTGCAAGAACTCTACAAACCAATTACAGCAAGGCGCGGGTATTTTATCTCAGGTAAGTTTGACCAGTTGCAGCATAATATTCCCTACAGCGCGATCGTTGATGCCTTACGAAAACTGGTGCAGCAACTGCTGAGTGAACCAGATGAGCGGTTACAACGGTGGCGATCTCGCCTTCTAGAAGCGTTAGGAAGTAACGGACAACTCATCATTGATGTTATCCCTGAAGTTGAGTTAATTATTGGCAAACAGCCACCCGTACCGGAAGTTGGGGCAACGGAAGCACAAAATCGCTTTAATCGATTCTTTCAGCAGTTTATTCGGGTGCTTTGTGCTAAAGATCATCCGCTTGTCATCTTCCTGGATGATTTGCAGTGGATTGACTCTGCTACGCTGAAGTTAATCGAACTGATGCTGCTCGATGAGCAAACCCAAGCACTGTTTCTGATTGGAGCCTATCGTGACAATGAAGTCACTTCAGCCCATCCACTAGCGTTGTCATTGGAAAACTTACGAAAGCAAGGGATAGTGCCTCAGAAAATCGTTCTAGCACCCTTCACACTGGAACCACTGAATCAGTTAATTGCCGAGACGCTACATCAAAATGTTGACACTGTTGCTTCCCTAGCCGAATTGGTGTTGGACAAAACCGAAGGTAATCCGTTCTTTGTGAGCGAATTTTTGCGATCGTTATACAGTGAAGATCTCTTGAGCTTTAATCCCGAACAGCGAGGCTGGCAGTGGAATATTGCTCAGATTGAAACTCAGAATATTACTGATAATGTAGTGGAGTTGCTGCTGAGCAAGTTGAAAAAACTGCCAGAAAACACTCAGCAGCTTCTTCAATTAGCCGC
>JACJNX010000094.1 GCA_014695255.1 Cyanobacteria bacterium FACHB-63 | reverse complement strand
GGCTCAATGATGTTAATGTCACGCTCCAGTTTTCATTCTCTAGGAAGAATCTTCTAATTTGCGATCATGTTCTATTTAAGAAACAAAACACAACAAGCACTCGATCTTGCTTGAGTGCTTTTTTTTGCTGCAAAGTTTAGTTTGAATGGGTTACACCACTGTTCAATAATTTGGGCTTATGCCGCATTGATGAGAGAATCCTGATTAGTTCTTGATTGAACTTGCAAAAATAAGATTGCCCCAGATCCTAGATGGAGCCGGGCCCTTTTTCGTGGTGTTTAGGGGCATTGATAACTGCTTTCGACTCCACATAATGTGGAGAAGTTAGAAATCACGAAAAATGATATTTAGGCGAGATCGATAAGTTAGATTGATATTTTCCCGCCGTGATTCCTGGACTAAGTTTGATTCAATAATCAAAAGGCAATCAAAACGCTACAGTCTTTACTCTGCCTGTATTTGGGCGATTGTTCAGTCCCAAGAAACAAGTAAAACATTTGGGAATGCTGCGACACAAGCAGAATTCCTTAAGGGAAGTTCAAGGCAGAATTCAATGTTCGCCAATGTTTCAAGCGACAAAAGCTTATTGAGAATAAGCCAGGACTAAAAAAGGACTAAGTTTATTTTCGACTCGTTGAGAGAATAAAAAGAAGTTCAAGCGATGTTAAGTAAACACCTATCAGCCAAACTTATCGATTGTCCGTAATTAAGGCGATTTGTTAGCGCCGTTAATGGATACCGTAAACTGAGTTAACCGAATTCGTTAACCTTGTAAACTAATGCCCCAAGAACTTGCCGCTTGCAAAATCCCTTCAGAATGGCTCCAGAAAATTGATGTGATGGCACGTGAGGCTGGTGTGAACCGCTCCGACATTCTGAAGCAAGCGATCGCGCAGTTTATTGGGGAATCATCTCAACCTACCCAGAATGAGGCGTTAACGTCGTTAACCGAACGAATAGATCGCCTTGAGTCGCTTGTAAGCGAATTACTGGAAACACCCTCTAAACAAGGGTTTACGCCTGTTAACGCGGCAAAATCCGTAGAGAGTCATTTAGACGCGAATCAGAGCGATTCCGATAAACGTACAAACGCAAGCATTATGCCGTTAACGCCTGTTATACGCCATTCTCAAGGGACGAATTCGCCGCCATGTCCGAAATGTAGTTCAGATCGGACGAGATTCGAGGGCAAGGGCAAATTGCGGCGCGATGGAACGCGATCTCAGCGGATCATGTGCCTGGACTGCAAGCAAACATCGTCGTTTGGTTAACTGCGGGAATCGCCCTAATTAAAACCAGACTTTCTAGCAATAAAAATCCCGACATCATTTCAGGTGATGTCGGGAACGATCGCAAACACGTATTTCTGCCTTCATGTTTGCGATTGCAATACTAAATCTTTTTATCCCGATTGTTATCAGGTAGCATCACCACAACTTGTCCGGGCGTTGACGACTCCGGCTGCTGCACCGTGACGCTGCCGACTGGTGCGGGCGGATTCAGAATTCGATAAGCATTGAAAATTCTGTCGATCGTCGCAAGCTTGTCTGAAATTTGATCCGCAGTCCGCATGAGTCGCGACAATTCATCCAGCGCCGACAGAATCAGCGCTGCCGACTCGGATCGAGCTTCAAGCAGTAGCGATGAAATTGCGTCGTCATGCTCTGCCAGAAGCCCGGCAAATTGCGACTTCCATCTTTTTGATGTTCTGACTGGGACTCCGGTTGATTCTTGAATCTCATCAAACGTTTGTCCCGCGATGATGGCACGAAGGACTGCCAACTGTTGATCGGTAATGTTTTTATTTTTTCGTGCCATATCGTGCCGACTCATGCCAAGGACTTGAACTCAAACATTCAACGCTTCAAATAGAATTTGCCATCCAGCGATCAGACAGGCTTCAATCGCGGCGTTGCGTTGCGCGTCGTCGCTGCTTTTACATAGAGATTCAAGTCGAGCGAATAACTCGTGGTGCGCGGCTTCTTCAGGATTCATGAGATTTTGATCAAGCCTTTCGAGACTGCCGCTAGGTATCCGCCCTCGCTCTGCCACTCAGCGTCAACTTTTCGGAGAAAGTTGCGATCAAGCAGTTGAGCTTTGGAGACTTGCGTCGTCTTAGTCGCTGGCTTGGATGCTGCCTTGGCTTCTGCTTGTGGCTCCGGTTTTGGCTCCAGGAAGGTGCGGATTTCATGCCCACTTTGGACAGCAAGTTCGCCATCGACTTTGATGCGCCCGGATTGAATTCCTTTTGATAGTTCGGGTCCAGCCGCAAGCATGAATTCGCGAGACATCAATTGTTGACGACTCACATATAAGCAATCCGGCTGCTTCTGCGTTTTAGTCGCCGTCGATGGTTTCTGCTGATCTGGAGCGGGGTGAGCCTGCGAGTCGTTCTCGCTCTGCTTGCTGCGATAGCCAAAATAGGACTCTTCAATTTTGGGATTGCGCCGCACTGCTCCGATGAAGAAATCAGGGTTCTTGCCGTTGATCTGCAATTGATTGTCTGACGTTAGCTCGACGTGCGATGGCGCAATATTTTGCTCGTAGAATTCTGTGAATCTCTCAGGATTGCCAGCGTGTCGCAGATATTGGGACTCGACAGCGATCCTTGCGTACTGCTCGATCGCTGATTGCAGCTTCTGGTCTGCGCTTAATTCTTGTTGTTGTTCCTGCATCTCTCATCGTCCTACTATAGGTTCATATCCTAATAATAGTTACTTTACATAGAATAGACTCTATTATTAAGACAAGTGCATTGGTCGTAATTTCCTGCAATTGCTTCTCATCGCCTAAAAACCCCAGAACTTTTTCGCGAGGGATTCTGGGGTTTTTTATTGCTACAAACTAAGAGTTATGGGAGATCTGAACGGGATAATTTTGCCGCCAGAACGCTCTCTCAACTGCCGATCTTGATAGATTTTTCGAGGATGTCTTAGCCCTGACAGGTAAAGCATCCGGGGTAGTTTTTCGATCAGTTTTGACGGCGAGGGGAGAGATTCATCATTGGCGTAAACGTTGAAGCTGAAATGACAATAAATTTTCTTGCAGCCGCTAATCAAGAAAACTTTCCTTACGTGGGAGTCGATTCCGATTTGCAGTCCTGATCCAATCTCGATCAGAGGGAAGGAACGCTCTGCCTTATCCGCCAGTTGAAGCAGGGCCTCGCAAACTTCCCCGCGCCGGTTTGGACGAACAACGTCAAGGCTCCAAGCGACGATTGAGTCACTTAGAACCCAATGCCTCAAATCATTGACGCTAATATGCTTTGCTCTCATAATTTCCTCATCGCCAAAAACCTACGTTGACTGCCCCCGACCAATACCGGGGGGCTTTTTGCTTTAGTCAGTCTCCTCACTCTGAAGCTGATCCAGAAGTCGCCTTCCTGCTTCAATGTCGCCATCTTCCAAAACTTTTCGATAGTCGCTTTTCGAGGAGGCTTGCTCTGCTCCTCTTGCGATTGCATTCCGCATCTCTGGTGTCAACTCACATTGCAAGACTTCAGCGACTTGCTTCTCGGAACAACCAAAAGAACCCATTAGCTCAGCCCTGCGAAGATCATCGTCCATAAATCAAAACTCCTGTTGTCTGGGTAAACGTTAAGCCGAGATCGCCATCCTCAGCAAATCTGCCGGGAATGCTGCCTTGAGCATTTGCTGAGTCTGCTCATCTGGAGCCGCAATCCACATCTGGCGAACATCCGCCAAATCTTCTTGGGTGAATCCAGCCGAAACCGTTGAACCCTGGGAGTTTTGCTCTGGCACACCCCCCATAATCTTGGGTGTTAATGAGGGGGGGTGTGCCACGTCAGAAACCGCTTGCTTCAATCGCTCCGACCGTTCATGCCTTGCCTCAACAATGGCGTTCAACTTCTGCCACAAGTCCAGGTTCAAACTGTAGCGCCGCCCTCGCTTTCCTTCTGCGCGGTAAAACACGGCATCAAGCTTGATGCCCAGTTGAGACAGCAATTGGTGGACGAGTTGCGTGTCGCTCATTCGATCATTCACCGAAACATTCAGCGCCAGCTTCACATCCTTGGCATGATGGCGAATCTTATCTGCGTATTGTTTCAAGTCTTCTGCCGTCCATGTCCAGCCGTTCGCCGCTTGATTCAGCAATTCATCCAAGCCGAGCATGACCCGCGCTTGTCGTTGCAATTCTGCGGTGTTGATATCCCAAGGGATCGGATCAAGCTGAGTCTCGATTGATTTCACCGTGCGGTCTAAAGCTGTTTCAGGATACAACAACGCTTCGAGCGCTCGAATCGCTGATCTGGAGCGTCCCTCGCTATCGAACAAAACATCATCGATCGTTAAATTCTCAGGCTGAATGCAGTAAAACTCTGCCAGATAATAACGAGACAATGCAGCCTGATCTTCTGGGGAAATTGCCCCTTTAAGCTGTATGTCAGACTCTAGCCTTAGAACTTCCTCATGAGTCAAGATCGGCGCTTGCTGCGTCAACGTGGCACCATTCAGGCGAACAATTGCGCGATGCTCTTTCAACCGTGATTTAATTTCGTCGTCTTTACCTCGGACGGTGATCGAAACTTGGCATCCTTCCCGCTGCAGCCGAGCAATGAGCCGCGCTCGTAGTTGCGCCATTGATTGATTTTGCGTTGCGCCAAAGTGCGAAAACAGTTCGACGTGCGGATTCTGCCAATCGTATCTATCAATCTGCTGTGTAATTTCCGGTTGCAGCGAACTCCTCACCAACCGTACCGAGACAGCCGTTTTACGTTCTAGCTCTCGTTTGAATCCCCAACTGTTTGTAGACCTGGAAACGCTGGAATAGTTCGAGCCATACTCTGCTACCCAAATTCGCCGCTCGACTGATTCCCGCACGCGTAGCAAGGATTGAGCAATCAAGCCATCGCTGATACTCACGCCCTGGTAGATGCCGTAAACACGCTCGATCATTCCTTGAATCTCGATCGAGAGTCCAGCCGTAATGGACGGCGAACAGACAACAACCTTAACGCCTGACTCAATCAATCCCGGTAAAATTTCATTGGGTCGCTGGATGAATTGCCGCTCTAATTCGCCGCCGCTCGATTCAGCGTGAAGCGCCAGCACTCCGACTCCGGCAAGGTCGGTGATGAGTGATTCCAATGTCTTGACGAGTGCCTTACTGTCGCTCATCACAAAGATTGCTTTCCCGGTCGGAAGCGATTCAATATCCTCGATTAAGTCTGCTGTGATGGCGCTACGGTCTGGGGCATCGTAGATGATCGCAGGGTAGCTTGTGGGAACGAATTCATTCTTGAGTAGAAACGCTCTTTCACCTCGCAGCGATTCAACCCATCGCAGTGTTGCATCATCCAGATCGGCATCTGCAATTAAAATCCGCTTCGCTCCCTGAATCAATTCTTGCAGCGCTGCCAGGAGCAAGGGGCGCTTGCCGTCCTTGTTGCAGATTGAGGATTCCAATAAGAACCGAGTAACAGACGTGACTTCATCAATAACCAGATCGCAATCCTGAAACTTACTTAGATTCCCGATCGCCAACAGGGAGGGAACGCAAAGCGATAGGCGTTCCACATCTCGCAGAACGCCGCCTAAATCATTCCAGAATTCCGCTTTGAGACTGTTCGCAAGGTTTCGCCCCAATGAAACCAAGGCGCTCAAGGAAACAAGCTTCTCGGAGTCCTGTGTTAGTTGTGCGATTAGCTTTGTTTTCTCGCTTCCTTTGCAACTGGAGAGCGCGACGATTCCGGTATCTGGAATTCTCGAAACATCGATGCTTCGCAGTGTCGGAGTGTTTACGGTGAAGTTCGCCTTACGAGAAAGGGCAGAGTCTAGCTGATTGACGATGAGCCATTGATCTAAGCTTTCGGCAGAGTCTAAGGCATCCTGCCAAGATTCAACGCCACGGTTCGCGATTAAGTCATCAACACCCTTGGCAAGTCCATCATTGTTGTTCCAGGTTGCGATCGCAACCTGGAACCCTGCATTCTGCAAAAGTCCGCCAAATTTCTTCAAGGCGTTAACAACCTTATGCGCTGTTTCAGATTTCGAGTCCTGATCAAATGCGAGAACAATTTTCCGAGCTGGAGCCAGGAAGGGGAGAAGATCGGGAATCAGTTCTGGCTTGAGTTTCGGGACTTTCTCGCCGCCGATCTTGTCGTGTGCTGAGTAACCAGAGTTAACACCGTAAAGCGCGATCGCCACATAACCGTGGGAGAGCAAGCAGAGCGATTTTTTGCCGCCTTCGGTAATAACAATGGGAATCCTTGGATGTTGAGCAATGAAATCCCAGAATGAGCCATCAGAGGGGAGTTCAACGCCATACTGAGCGCTGATTCGTGCCCGGATCGGTGCGGGAATCGCAGGGAAGTAAGCGCGTGAGCCGTTGTCTAATGGCGCGAGATAAGGCTTCTTACCTGCCTGAAAACTGCGTGACAATTTCGCCTGCCATACGGAGCCGTTCTCGTTTCGGAAGATTGTTCCGAAAATATTTTCTTGAGTCCTATTGCCGAATCGAACATAACGCCAGCCTAACGCCTCATGAAGCGGTGCTTCTGCGTCATATCCCGGACTAATTTCAAGGCTTGAACAGGTTTCGATCGTTGCTTTGAAGAGGTCAGCATCAATAGAACTGCCTTCGAGAAATTCCTTGCGAATTGTTTGAGCGAAGCTTTCTAGATTTGCGTTTTGCTTCGCATTCTTGTTAGGATAGCGATGAGAACCATTCTCATTCGTGCTATTCTTAACTGTATTGAAATCCGACCCTAAAGAGGTCTTGGCAGATATTGGAATTTCGGACATGATGGAGTGAACCAGTAATCTAAGCACGTTCGCGGTCGCCAAACTTTTGAACGTCTTAGAAGATCATTGAAAGCCCCGATGCGAAAGCGTTGGGGCTTTCGCTTATTTGACAGTAACACAAGGAAGTGTCTTTTAACTCCTTGGATAGTTGACAGGATAGAATTGATATGTTATTAGGAGCGTTTCCTTTGAGGGGGAACGCCTTATTTTTTGGCGTTTTCCTCCTGTCTCTCTTCAGATTCAATCTCCTCCAGTCTTTCAAGGATGAGAGAGCGAAGTTTTCCAGACATCGATAATTCACGCCACGCAGGAGTATTGCGACAGCTTTCAACACGATCCTTCAAATCCCCGATCTCGATTGACAGGCGTTCTTTTGGCATTGAATCAAATAAAATATCTTCGCTCATATCCTAGTCTCCGTAAGGGTTTCGTAGATCAAAAGATTAAAATTGACTACGCTTGATTCATTATGAATCATTTTAAATCATTTGTGCTATAAATGTGTCATGCACCGCCAGCAATCGCTAAGCGCTGGCAGTCGTCGCCAAACATCACAAGGAAATCCCCAAAAATGACATTCACAATCGACACAGAAACGCATTCTCAGGCAATTTCTGACAATTCCTGCCTCAAGCTGACAGCAGGGCTTGACAGCGGCAATGGCGGCGTAAAATTTGCCTCAAACGCTCAAGAAATCTACATCCCGTCCTATGTTTTGGAACTTCAAAAAACACCTGCCGACATCCCAACTTCGGGATTCTGCAAGTACGTTACAGGCGATCGCTTCGCCCTTACTGGCAAGGAATGGATCGGGGGAACAAGTGCCGTTGAATTCTCACCATTGGGTGCAAAGCGCGTGACTGATACCGCAGACGGCAAAATCCAATTTGCTCTGCCGTTGTTGTTGTCCGCGCTAACCTCGCTGCCGTATTACAAGGAAATTGATTTAAGCTTGGCAGTTTCGATTCACGATGCCGAAACGCTCGGAGACGAACTACAGAACGCACTTCAGGGAACTCACATCGTGCAACTGGGTAACAATCCCATATCTACGATTGTTCGAGTCAGAGTGTTGAAAGTTATGGCAGAAGGTAGCGCGGCATTGATCGAGAACCGTTCAAGCATTTCTATCACTGGGACAACACTCGTTTTAGACGTTGGCAATGGAACAACGATCGGCAGTATTTACGGTGCTGGTGGCAAGCGAATCGACAGCAAAATGCTGCCTATGGGCGTTGAGAATTTAATCGATAGAATCTGCCGAAACATTGAAATGCGGCGCTTCTTGACGGGTAGAGAAGGCGACAGGCACTTGATTAGAAAAGGAATCGAGAATCGCTCTTTCAATTACGGTTCAACAGGGTTCAACTTTGAAGGCATCTACCGCACCGAGATCAGAGCATGGATCAGCGAAGTCTTAGCGCCTATCACAAGCTTTCTAAACCAATGGAGCGCTTCGGCAGATGCAAAGCTAGCGATCGGTGGTGGGTGTAAATTGCCGTTACTCGATCAGGCATTGACTCAGAAAGGCTATGTCCTTGCTTCTGATCCGGTTTGGTCTAACGCAAGGGGTCTTCGCACAATTGCCCAGAAGCTAAGCGGGGTGGAGGGTTAAGCGATGTTTTCAAGTAATCGAGTTTCGATCAAGGCTGATCTAGTGCCTTATATCGAAAGCATTGCCTCTGATGTTGGTCTGACTGAACTTGCAGACGTGATTGCGCTGATTGTCCTGGACCATAAGCGCGGCTTCTGCCAGCCATTCTGCAAGGCTGGAGCCGATGCCAAGCCAGGGTCAGAGCATCAAGTATCTGTTCAAGCTATTGCTGATCCGACCGAAGGGTTAGGCGAGCTTTTTTAGACAGCAAAATGCCGCCCTGCCGGGTAGCGATGGGCGGCTCTCTTCGTGAACCAATCAAGGAAGAGTTTTTCATTATGCACAAGATTCAAAGAACAAAAAACAGCTTAATGGTCGAGGCAAAGCGCCTGAACTAACCGCATGAAAACAATCAAGCGCTTCTTATTGCTCTATTTCTGCACCAGAAGCGCCATAGACCTGTCGCCACTCGTCGCACAAAGGATTCAAGCTTATGCCGTCGAACAAACTCAAAAAACCGCAATCGAACGGATTACAGGAATCATCAGAGATCGCTGAATTCAATCGAACTCTGCATCATTCCATCCACCAAATTGAACTACTGATCGAGAACGCGAGAGATGCAGCCGACATTTCAAGGACTTACGCCGCACAAGCCAAGGACAGCGCCCAAAAAAGCAAGCCGCATGATGTCTGGGCTTTTCTTTTGATCTCGGTTGGAATCAGTGGAGTCTTTACTGGGATGTGCTTCTTAGTCCTTAAGAACAACGTTTCAAACACTATTCAACATTCACAACTTCAGCAGGTGCAACCCAATGCCCCAAGAAAATAAAGACGGTGGAACTCCTAAGCTTTTAATCGAAACTCAATCACTATTTGGTGGGCAGAAAACGGAGAAAGTTGAGGTTGATTCCAATCGACTCGATCCCATCTCTACAGCCAAGGAACACATGACAGCAAGCTTGATTCATCCTTATGCCATTGACGCGCTAGGGGATGCCGCTTGCTGGTTATGCGGTAGTGCTTTCATTGTCTCTATCTGCGTTTCTACTCCCTTCTTGCTCTATTTCCAAACACCATTCATCCTCGCAATCGCAACCCTGGCAACGTCCGCGCTCATTGGCTTTTTCCGTTGCCCCGAACTGAGTGGAGCCATCATCTTTCGAGTCTTATTGGTCATCGCTGGAATTGTTTTAGGGGGCACGGTATGACAACCAACCGCACGATTCACCCATCAGAACTCACACAGCTATTGCAGAACCGCTTCGCTGCTCGTAGCGCTGCCGTGGGACTGTTGCTTGTGTCTCTGTCCCTCTTAGCTGGAGCATCTAGATCAAAGTCTCCAGAAGCGCGCTTATGGTTATTTGGTGGATCGTTTGTTAGCGCTGTACTTTGTCGAGCGGTTCACAAGATTGCGATCGACAATGAGCGACTATTTGAGGACTCACGAGATATTTCGCTTACAAACTGGCAGAATCAACTATTTAAGCGAACTCGCGACGAGCAATTAACGCTTGAAGCACAAGTCCAGCCAGAAACAGAGAAGCCCGACTTATTGCCCCTGTTTGAGTGGGGTGAGCTTTCAGACTCGGATCAGCATCCGGTACTAGCGGTAATTGCACCAATGGGCGGCGGTAAGTCACGCTTAGTTAAATGGCTCGGCAAGTATGTTTTATTTGACCGTCAGCCCTCGATCGTTGCCTTTGATATCTACGCAAGGCAGAGCGATTGGGGGGCTGGTGGAGTCACCGAATACGACCAAATGCTAGAGATTATGGAGAAGGATTTAGCAGAGATTGACGATCGCAAGCAGCAATATCGCAAGGGACAAGACAACTTCAGCCCAGAATTGCGAGTGCTGGAAGAATCCGTCGATACCCTGCCAAATGTTAAAGCGCTATCGAAGGATGCAGAAGAAACCGTCGATAGTTGGCTTAGAGTTCACGTATCTGTTGCCCGTAAGCTGAAGTTTCGCCTGTGTTTGGTTTCGGTGAAGTTACGCGGTAGCGATATCGGTATCGGCTCGGAATCTCGCGACGATGCCACGGTCATCTTTGCAGGGAAAGCAGGAGTCAAGAAAGCGATGACCGATACCCGATATTTCCGGTTAGGAACACGGCAGAATGCAGAATTACGATCGCAACTAGAAGCAAGTCTCGCAGGAGTAAAGCGCCCTGGCTTGATTCATTCCGGTGGCGAATGGTATCCGGTGAGTATTCCAGATCTGAATGAGAACGGCGATCCAGTCGGTGGATCGAAAATCGATTTCGCACCGTCGATCGAGACATTGAACAGACTTTACAAAATGTCAGTCAATACCGAAGAAACTATCGAAGACTCTCAGCAGTTGAACGACATCCAGGAAGCGATTCTAGACCTCTCAAACAAGAAAGGATGGATTAGAGCAAGAGACTGTCAGCAGACCGGATGGAGCCAATTTAGTGGCAAATCTGCCGATGATATCAGAGGGGAATTCCTAACATTATCTGAACTCAGTCTAGGCCTCTGTAGGCATTCTGGCGGAAGGCTGCAATTCTGCTCTGATGAGTGGGATTCTGAGGATGAAGATTGAGCCTACAGAAGCCTACAGAAAGGCTGAAGCCTAGATATATCGAGCGGTAGGGTAGTCTACCGCTTTTTTAGTGCATGAGCCTACAGATAGGTTCTCGGTAGGGTCGTGGTAGGTTTAACGGTAGGCTGTCGTCCTACCGAGAATTGGAAAATCAGGGGAGTGAATAAATGCAGGATGAAACTATTAGAAAAGCCATACATCGAGTTTATCTTAGGTTGTTCATTTCCCTGAAATGTATGACTTTCATTACTTGTTACAGAAGTATACATATTGATGTGGGGTTGGCTTCTCTACCTTTCTTCCCTGAGTATGACGCAAGCACACTGACTAATTGGCTCCATTAAGTCAGAGAAAGAAGGACTAAGACATGGAACATTCTTCTAGTCAGGTGAATATTACTGGCAAAACACAAGCTCATCAAACGCAGCCTTTAGCAGGAGTAAAAGTCTTGCTGGTGGAGGATGAGTGTGATATGGCAGATTTACTGCTGTTTATCCTGAGTGAAGCCGGAGCAGAAGCCACCTGGGTCATGCAAGCCAATGATGCTTTGGCGCAACTTCATCGCTCTCGTCCAGATATCCTTCTTTCTAACATCAGATTGCCTGACCGCAATGGCAATTGGCTGATCCAAGAAATTCGTCAGGCAGAATTCGGAAGAATGCCTCACCTTCCAGCGATCGCCGTTACATCTTACATGCGAGGATTTAACGCAAACACGGTGTTAGAAGCCGGATTTGATCGGTTCTTGCCCAAGCACATTGACCCAGAAGAAATTATCTCAACCATTCTCGATCTGGTTTGACTGAGGGTTAGATGTCTTGATTGGGACGACTGGCAAGGTGATGATGAAGCTTGTCCCCTTGCCCTCTGCACTTTCAACCTCAATTGTCCCTTGGTGCATTTCAGTCAAGCTCTTCGCCAAGAATAAGCCTAAGCCCCATCCTTTCTGCTCTCCAGCAGTCTTGGTACGACGAAATTGTTGAAAGAGAATGGACTGTACTTCTGGAGAAATGGGCTGACCCTCGTTATGAATAGTGATGTGGATTGTCGTTGCAGTGTGTTGCAGTGTGAGCGTGATTGGCGTATCAGGAGCACCATATTTCACCGCATTCGTCGCGATGTTTTCAATGACCCGCCGTATTTCCTTGCGGCTGCAACGGGCTTTAACCGCATCACTAGAAACTAGCACAAAGCGTTCTTCATAAGCGAAGTTCAAATCCTCCACAACTTCCTGAAGTAGCTGCTCTAAATCGCAATTCTCGAACGTTAAACTCAAGCCCTGCCCTGCCCGTAAGCGACTCGTATCGAGCAAGTTTTGAATCATCCCATCCAGTCGGTCGATCGCACCGATCATTCGAGCTGTGACATCAAAGTAGCGATCACCGCGTTCAAATCGGCGTAAAACCAGGTGTGTGCCCATTTTCATCACATTCAGGGGATTTTTTAGGTCATGGGTCAGGGTCACCATAAACATCTCTTGAATCTCG
This sequence comes from Cyanobacteria bacterium FACHB-63, assembly GCA_014695255.1. Classification (GTDB taxonomy): domain Bacteria; phylum Cyanobacteriota; class Cyanobacteriia; order Leptolyngbyales; family Leptolyngbyaceae; genus Leptolyngbya. The sequence goes on along the minus strand of JACJNX010000094.1, from coordinate 754 downwards.
CTCAACGTTTGTGAGAACTGCGTTGCTGCATCATTGACAGCTTGTTCAATGGAACTGATGATAATGTCTCGTTCGAGTGGGGTTAACGGCGCTTCTTCCTCTAGCACCTGAAAAACCACCTGGCGGAGAATTTGATACTCAAGGATCAGTTGAGTAATTGAGTAATCAGCATATTCCGCACGTTCCCGTCCATGCTTCCTGCCAATCCGATCGCTTTCCACTTTATCGGCGTTGATACGGGTAGAGGTGCGTTCAATGGTGGTTGATAATTCAGTGACGAGGAAGCTTAAGTACTGCGGTAGCGAATCTTGCAAGATCAGCGAGGTGTGATGCATAGAGGGGCTGATTTCAGCGCGTGCCCGCTCCTCCCACAATCGCATGATTCGATCTGCATGCTCCTGAAGACGCTCAGATGCCGGATTAATCATCAAACTTCCCTTTTATCGTCTTGCCTAAGTGTCCAGGATGTTTAGCCCTTATGTTAAGCAGAGTAACAGCCTACTTTTCTAGTTGTCGAGCAACTTCGTTCCTACGTCAAGAGAAATGTTGTTGTACTGTTCCGAAACAACCCTCAGATCCAGACATGACGGTAAGAGAAGGGCGATCGCTTTTGGTGGATTAACGCTTACGAAGACGAGCAGAGCGGTTCTAGCGGTTGTTAGAAACTAAAGCGGTAGCCAGTCTTGTTAAGGCTTCAATGTTTGCGCTCTGTTGCTGCGCTAGTGCCAAATGACCATCTAGCGCTGTGATCATG
>JACJNX010000093.1 GCA_014695255.1 Cyanobacteria bacterium FACHB-63 | reverse complement strand
AGGGGATAGTGTATCTGGAGCAAGATTCATCAACGAACTGTTTGGAGTGAGTGCTTGAAGCAACACAAACGAGACCAGATCGTTTGTCACTTTAAAGTCTTTGCGACACAACCCCTTGAAGAGAGGCTAAGATTCTTGCTCCCCAAACTCCTACTTGTGGCGGGGCTATTCTTGATGAAAGAAAAAGCACAATGAAGAGGCTGTGATTTTCCCAACAAGCAAACGAGTTTCTAAGCGCGAGATTTTAGATCACAACTTTAACTCATTTTTTTAGCAAGCCTTTACCATGAAGAATTCGATCGCACCTTATCAACTTGGCTTTTCTGCAACTCATCAAGAAGGTGAGTTTGATGGTCTCCCGGTTCAAGGAACAATTCCTCAATGGCTTAGAGGTAGCTTAATTCGGACAGGACCTGGAACCCTGGAAGTGGGTAAGCAATCGTATCATCATTGGTTCGATGGACTAGCAATGCTTCGCAAGTTCTCTTTTGAGAATGGGAAAGTTTCTTTTGCCAATCGATTTCTCGAAAGTCAGGCGTATCAAGAAGCAAAAGCGAAAGGTAAAATCAGTCGCGGCGAGTTTGGTACAACCGCTCGACATTCCTTGTGGGAGCGGTTGAGTGACCCTTTGCCGCGTTTAACCGACAATGCAACAGTGAACATCACAATGCAGGGCGATCGCGTTGCTTCTGTAACGGAATCTCCATTCCCGATCGTCTTTGATCCTGAAACGCTGAGAACGATTGAGCAATTTAGCTATCACGATCGTGTCCCTGGACAAATTACCACCGCTCATCCTCACTATGACTTCAAGGAAGATGCCCTCTATAGCTATTTGACGAATCTTGTTCCAACGTGCAGCTATAGTCTCTATCGCATGAATCTGCACAGCAATCAGCGTGAGCTAGTCGGGTCTATTCCAGTCAAGCGACCTGCTTATATGCACACTTTCGCAATGACAGAACATTACATTGTTCTTGTAGAATTCCCGCTATTGCTCAATCGTCTGAGCTTGATGCTGAGCGGAAAACCGTATATTGAGAACTACGAATGGAAGCCTGAGCAGGGAACTCGGTTTCTTGTGATTAGCAAAGACGAAGGTAAGGTTGTTCATGCAGCGAAAAGCGAAGCATTTTTTGGATTTCATCATGTCAATGCGTTCGAGCAAGAAGATGAAATTGTTGTTGATTTGATTGCCTACTCTAATTCTTCGGTGATTCAATCCCTGTACCTAGAAACATTGCTGCATCATCCCATGCAAGCGATCGGAGCGGGTGAACTTCGGCGCTATCATGTTTCACTGAATCAATCGATCGCAGAGTACGAGGTTTTAACTTCAGAACCGCTCGAACTTCCCCGGATTAACTATCAGCGCTGTAACACGCACTCCTATCAATTTGCTTACGGTGTAGGAAACTCTCGACCCGGTAACTTTATCGATCAATTGGTGAAAGTTGATGTTCAGAACAAAACAACGGAGATTTGGCGATCGCTCGACTGCTACCCCGGTGAGCCTGTATTCGTTGCTGCGCCCAATGCCACATTAGAAGATGAAGGCGTTGTCTTATCTGTGGTACTGAATGCACAGAAAGAAAATTCCTTTCTATTAGTATTAGACGCTCAATCTTGGCGTGAGCTTGCTAGAGTTCAACTGTCATATCATCTAACTTTTGATTTTCACGGACAATATTTTGACCCGACTGCATCGACGCAGCATCTTCACCGTTAACCTATGATTGACTCTGCACAATCGCCATAAAGTGATTGAATAATAGGGATGAGCTAAGGTTATCCTGGATGACAAATTATTTAGACGGACCGAGTGTTTCTCCACTCGAAGAGCTTCCTGTGCAATTCCTGACTATACCCGCTTCAGTTCCCCCCACTCTCGCTACAAAACATTCCAAAGATGAAATTCGATCGAGCCTCCGCGCTTCAACGTTGGATGGTGTTTTCGCAACAATTTTCTCTAATATCACGGGTGGAGTGTTACTGAGCAATTTTCTTGTCGAGCTAAAAGCAACACCGCTCCAGATCGGAATGTTCGCTTCCATTCCGATGCTGGCAAACTTACTGCAACCTTTAGGGGCTTATTGGGCAGATTCGACGACTAGCCGACGGCGCTACAACCTGTGGATTTATAGTATTTCTCGCTTACTGTGGTTGCCGTTAGCGATCGCAATCATTGTCTTTAGTGTTCACCCAACACACCCTCAGCAAATGATTGTGGCAACGTTAGCGGTAATGTTAGCAACACATATTTTGGGTGCGCTTGGTGGGGCATCTTGGCTATCGTGGTTAGCAACATTAGTGCCTCGACAACTGCGCGGACGATATTTCGGCTTTCGCAATAGTACCTTTAGCCTTACCAGTTTGATTGCTCTGCCCTGTTTAGGGGTGATGGTGTCGCGCTGGAGCGGTGGCAGCATTAAAGGATATGGCGTGATGGTGGTTGTGGGGGTTTTGGCTGGGTTAATTAGTTTAGGCTTTCAGTCTCGAATGAGCGATGTGAATCCGCAGGTTCATTGCTCGCAAGAAGTTGGTCAGAATCGTATAGTTGCTGAGGGAGTTCTTACGATCGACCCACGAGACACCGCATCCCACAGCATTCTAAGCAACTTCCATTTTCTACTGTTTCTGCTTTATTTCAGCATCTGGGCATTTGGCATCAATCTAAGCAATCCGTTTTTTAATCTGTACTTGCTAGATAATCTGGCTCTCGATCTGAGTTCGGTCACACTCTATAACGGCTTGGGCGCTGGAGCTAATTTACTGATGCTGTTCTTTTGGGGCAAATTAGCAGATCAAATCGGCAACCGAGCAATTCTCTTGCTAGATGGAATCCTAGTTGCTGTTACTCCGGTGCTGTGGTTAGGAACCGATGCAAGTTCGTTGTCGATCTGGCTTTGGTTTCCCATGCTGCATTTATTAAGTGGTGGGACGATCGCAGCGATTGATCTTTGCATGAACAATTTGCAGTTTGCGATCGCGCCTACTCAACATCATACAAAGTATTTTGCGGTGACAGGCGCGATCGGCGGTGTTGCTGGAGCAATGGGCGCTTTAGTCGGTGGGTGGTTTGCACAGTTCGCGGATGTTGGCGGAATGACGGGATTGTTTGTGTTCTCTAGTGTGTTGCGGCTTTTGGCACTGCTGCCTCTGATTTGGCTCCAGGAACCACACAGACGATCGCTCAAACAACTGCTGCAACAGTTGATTCATCCTTCTCAAGATGCAGCTATTCTGCCGTAAAGATCTTTAATTGAGATGGGCAGGCAGTAGAGACAGCGCCACGATCGCCAAAAATAACAATGCAGAACTGGTTTCAAGCATGGCAACATTTTGAATTGCTGTAGTTTGATACCAATTGCGTCGTGCCAAAATCAAAGTAAACTTTAGCAGAACCACACCAAATCCGATCGCTGAATACAAGCTCAACCAGCCGTAGTACCAAAGTCCAGCAACAATCAGAGACGCGATCGCGTGATAAATCAGTGCTGGCGTTAAGGATGCCGTTTTCGGTTTACGCAACTTTACCGTAAAGATGGCGCTGCTAAAGAATAGAGTGTTCAACAGCCACAGTCCGACAATCGAAACTGTCCAAGTTCCACCTGTTGCAATGTAGGCAAACGGCGCAGCAAGACAAACAGCTGCAAAGGTTAATAGTTCATTGCTGAATGATTTTTGCTGTCGGTAAAAGACGGAAATTGCATCGATCGCAAAGGCAACGATCGCACCCCCATATAACCACAGCAATTGAGGAGCCTGCAGAGATAAATAAGCTGCAATACTGAGCGAGACAACTGCATACAGTCCACCCCAAACTAAAAATCGTGGTTTCCAACTTCTTCGCTGTTTAATTTGCAGCACTAACGGATGTTCCGCCTGAAATCCTGCAAATGCAGAAATTAGCGCGAGTGTAGTTGCTTCTGTCCAATGTTGTGCGGCTGCTGCTCCGGTCAGAAACGACACCAACAACACTACATAGACTCCATGTTCGGGTGACACGATCGGACGATACCAAGCCTGACCAGACGATTGAGGAGCCTTTACGGAACTAGAGCCTGAAAGCGTCATTGCACTATCCTTTTTGATCACAGCACCTTGTCTAACCTAGCCCACCCAAACGAATTCCTGCACCAAACACCACAAATAAAACAGCTAAAGTTGTCACTCCAACAATGTGGTATGCCAGAGAGTTGAGCGTTTCTTTGGTCAGGTTCGGAATGATGAAAAAACGAGCGTGAACAGCCAGTAACACTGTCCCTAGGAGCAATCCTAATTTAATTGCAATGTACACAGACAGAAATGAATCAAGCGCTAAAAAATCTTGCAATCTAGGAAAATAAATCCAAGTAAGCGACAATCCCGTAATCACTTGCATCAACAGTGCAGCCAGTCCGAAGCCCTCGAATTGTTCTTCAAATTGATGAATGCGATCGGGATTCCGCTCTTTTAGCGCTCTAGGAAGCACTGTCGCTGCAAGCACCAAATGCCCGCCTGTCCAAACAGTCGCCCCTAGAGTATGCAGAATGACTAGAATTTTGAACAACATCAATCAGGAGTGGATAAACTTTTGCTCTAATGCGATCGCGCCCGGAAACAGCACATTGTTTTCCTTGTGAACGTGCTGGTGCATATCTTGTTCAAAAGCCTCTAGCGCATTCAGCATCGATCGATAGGTATTACACGCCCATTCTGGCGGAGTGTAACTGTCGGTGAGTTGGCGCAGTTTTTCTAATGCAAGTCCAGCATCATCATGCTCAAGCTCCATTCGAGAAACAGGATTGTACAAACTACCACAATGAAAGATAGGGAGAACATTGCTTGCTTCTAACTGTCGAATCATCGGAAACAAAACTTGCTCTTCCTTCAGCAGATGAGCTGCAAGTTTTGCTGATAGTTCTAGAAAGATATTTCTAATTTCAAGCAAACGAGGTTCTTCACCTCCATGCACCGCTGCTACTTTGATCACCATTTTTTCGAGGCGCGGAAGTTCTGTATGCAGATAGGCGTGATGAGTCTGCTCGATATGATTCGCTAAGTCGGTCAACGATAAATCATTGAAACTCATTTCTGAAGCAGGTTCTTTAGCTGCATCTTTCTCTAACTGCGTTAGAAATGCTTCAGGATCAATACCGCGTTGACGACACGCCTCTTCTAGCGTTCTTTTGCCACCACAGCAATAGTCAATGTTTACTTGTTCAAACTGACGCGAAAGAGCAGGATAATCACGTACGATCGCGCCGACAGTATTACTAATCTCAAAAGTTGTCATTGCTTTGCCCTTGAATCATTCACAATTCAAGCGTAGGGGAATCATTGTGAGAATGCTTTGACTTAGATCAAGAAAGAGGCTTTATTTCTGAATAATCTTAACTTTTAATCGTCGATCGCACAGAAACCCGTGATTGCAGGAGCAGAATTGCTAAAATAGGGAGATAACCAGTTTCAATTGGGATTCCGTAGGAGCGATCGCATGACTCAAACTACTTCAGCTACTCAGCCTCAGCGCGGCATTCAAATGAGTGAATCCGCCTTAAAGCACGTAATGATGCTTCGAGAACAGCAAGGTAAAGATCTGTGTCTGCGCGTCGGTGTGCGCGGCGGCGGTTGCTCTGGAATGTCCTACACGATGGATTTTGAAGATCCAAATAACATTCGCCCTGACGATCATGTTTCTGATTATGACGGCTTCAAAGTCGTGTGCGATCCGAAAAGCTTGCTTTATCTCTATGGCTTGATGCTGGATTACAGCACTGCTTTGATCGGCGGTGGATTTCAGTTCACCAATCCAAACGCTAATCAAACCTGCGGGTGCGGTAAGTCGTTCTCAGCTTAAAGGGTGTTTGAACGGTATAGCGAGTCTCTTTGCTGCGTTGTACTCTCGCCCTGAAATGAATTTCGGGCTAATCGGAGAAAGTCTACTGCAGTAGACTGAGTGCAAGTTTCAGTTCCTGAGTCCATTTTTAATGGACTTGCGCCGATTAGCCCGAAATTTTATTTCAGGGCGGACTGTGGCAACGACGAAGACGGCTCAAACATTCTCTCAAGCTTGGACACGATCGATTTGCTTTCAGAGGAGAGTTGAGAAGAGTCGTTCAGGTTTTCTTAAACCGCTCTTTTGCCAACTGAAACGATTCTTTCATCGCGGCCTGAATCCGCTGCGGATCGGGCGTTTTCCCGCCGAGCAAATCCCCGAAATACACGCAAGCTGCTTCTCCCAGTGCCCAAGTGTACGCACTCGCCCAAGATGCTGCAATCACACTGCCAAACCCCGGCACAAACTTGATCAATTCTCGCCCGATCGCTTGCGCCACAAATCCACCCGCGATCGCGCTCACAACTCCCCCCGCTTGCGATGGCGTTAAGGTCTGTCCATACAACTGCCCCAATGCACCGACCATCGATACTTGCAGCGCTGTAATCACAGGCATATCCGCCCAAGGTAATGGAATCGCTGCGGCAGCCCCCGCCATCACAGAGAACGGCAAAATATACCGTCGTCCAGCATCACGATAGATTTCACCAATTTGTTTTCCTGCATCTTGCTCGTTCAACAATTGCGCGATCGTTCTTGCTTCTGCTTCGGGCAACAGCTCCGATAACGCCTCGATGAACGCTTCCAATCCATAAAACGGTGGATGAAATTCGTCTTCTTCCAATGTGAAATCGATCAAGACAGCGCGATCGAACAATCCTGCAAAGTTCTGCTGAATCGTGGAAAAGGCGCGATCGACATCCGAAAAACTCGGTGGATAGTCAGGATGATCGCTCACCTCGGCTGGATACAATTCGTGCAAACAAGTGACAGCAAGTAAGCAAGGAACTTCGGGATGTTTGGCGCGAATTTGGCTAGCGATTTGTTTGAGGGTATCGGTGGCAAAGTCGCTAATTTTTACGGTGAGAATCAAGACCTTAGCGCGAGTCTGATCCGGCTGGAGTTCGCCGATTAATTCGCGGATTACGTCTGAAGTTTCTTGCATTCCGTCGCCTAAACCGACAGTATCCGTAAACACAAGCAAGGGTAACTCTTGAGTGGGATAGCTGTACTGCTGCGTGTACTGCGTATGCGGACGGAATCCCTGACCGACGATTTCGGCTGACACTCCGGTTAAACTCCGCACGATCGAGCTTTTTCCAGATTGCGGTTTTCCGACTAACAGCGCTTCCGTCGTCGGCAGTTCCGCTCGCACTTGGCGCAAAATTTCCTGCACCTCGGCTTCGTCTACTCGAAACCAACCGGAAACCGATCGGGCAAGCGACTGGATCGAAACTCGTTTGCCTACTTCCGAAACGCCTTGTCCTACTGTTTCCCGAATCTGATTCCACCAAGAAGGATCGCCTGTCATGATTCACCCCCACCGAATAGAAAAGGCGCATCGATGACGATCTCGCCTTACTCTAAATTATGGCTTCTGTGCTTGAGGCTAGTCGTCTGCCGATGGGGCGGATTCCCCACCCGGCGAAGATTTATAAATCGCGTCCAGCTGCTCACGCGCATCTTCAACGCTCATTGATCGCATCACTAACAATGGCTCATTGATCATCCTGCCGTTTTCGTCGAGCAGTTCAGGATGGGGAGCCGGACGATTTTGCGATCGTGCAGTCGGCGCATACTGACGCTGCGACTCGATTCCCAGCGCCATCATATTCCGAATCAAATTACCAACGGCTAAAAATGCCAGTGCTGTGAACGCCAGAATGTAAAGCAGGTGCAGTATCATATGCCTCTTTCCCAAGCCAAGTGGACGACGAAACAAAGATTTACCCAAACAGAAATCAAGTCAGTCCCCGTCTGGAAGTATGAAAATTGGTTTTCTAATTATCTATTAGTCTCTCAGATTTTGTTAAATCCTGACATCCCATTTAAGAGGGAGTTTGAAACCGCTAGGAAGATCTCTGGGATCGCAGCTTCATACTCACTTGCCAGCATTCGCTTACCAAGTGATGCCAAGTGACCAAAACGGAAGTATCCACACCTGCTTGTCCATCGGTCGCTTTGAGCAAGGCTTGAACGGCGCTAACTTCCTGCTGCGTCTGGATCACACGATCGAGCAGGTTGGCTTGTTCTTTGGGTGAAAGAAAGAAAAGGGTTTCGGTTTCGAGCAGAGTGCGCGATCGCGAAAACCAATACTGAAAGTCATCCAGCAAGGGTTCTAAGACAGTTTTGAGTAAATCCGGGTCGGGCGAGTTTGAGTTGAACATCGTTAAAAACAGAAGGCTGCGTCAGGGTTTCCTTATTTTCTTTACATTTCGTAATCTTTTCTCATCTTACCGCGAAACCTTGGAGATTGAACACACAATGACAGCGGATCGGTAAGATAGATGAGGCATTCATCCATTACTCGTTTTATGTCAGACGCTTCTTCTCAATCGGAAAAAATTTACTTGCCTAAAACTAGCGAATCCGAAGCTTTGCAGAAGATTCGTCATACGACTTCGCACGTAATGGCGATGGCGGTGCAAAAGCTTTTTCCGAAGGCGCAGGTGACGATCGGGCCTTGGATCGAAAACGGGTTTTACTACGATTTTGATAGCCCTGAACCGTTTACCGAAAAGGATCTCAAGGCGATTAAAAAAGAGATGGCGAAAATTATTCGTCGCAATTTGCCTGTAACCCGCGAGGAAGTGAGCCGCGAAGAAGCAAAAGCTAGAATTCAGGCGATTAATGAGCCGTATAAGCTAGAAATTCTCGACGACATCAAACAAGAGCCGATCACTATTTATCACTTGGGCGATCAGTGGTGGGATCTCTGTGCAGGTCCGCACGTTGATAGCACCGCAGAATTGAACCCGGATGCGATCGATCTCGAATCGGTTGCAGGGGCGTACTGGCGCGGCGACGAAACCAAAGCCCAATTGCAGCGCATCTACGGTACGGCTTGGGAAACCCCGGAACAGCTAGCCGAATACAAGCGCCGCAAAGAAGAAGCGATGAAGCGCGATCATCGCAAACTAGGCAAAGAATTAGGGCTATTTATCTTTTCAGATTTAGTTGGCCCTGGTTTGCCGATGTGGACACCGAAAGGAACGGTGCTGCGATCGACCCTGGAAGACTTTCTCAAGCAAGAGCAAACCAAGCGCGGCTATCTGCCTGTGGTCACGCCTCATATTGCTAGAGTTGACCTGTTCAAAACTTCGGGACACTGGCAGAAATACAGCGAAGATATGTTCCCGATGATGGCAGAGGATGACAAAGCCCGGACTGAGGAACAAGGCTTTGTGATGAAGCCAATGAACTGTCCATTCCACATCCAGATCTACAAGAGTGAACTGCGATCGTACCGCGATCTGCCGATGCGCTTGGCTGAATTCGGAACCGTCTATCGCTACGAGCAATCTGGTGAACTCGGTGGATTAACCAGAGTGCGCGGCTTCACCGTAGATGATTCTCACTTGTTCGTAACACCGGAACAACTTGATTCAGAGTTCCTCAGCGTTGTCGATCTGATTCTCTCGGTGTTCAAGAGCCTGCAACTGAAGAACTTTAAAGCGCGTCTCAGCTTCCGCGATCCGAACTCCGATAAATACATCGGTTCAGATGAAGCGTGGGAAAAAGCCGAGGGTGCAATTCGTCGTGCGGTTGAAACGCTTGGGATGAACTACTTCGAGGGCATTGGTGAAGCGGCGTTTTATGGCCCGAAACTGGACTTTATCTTTAGTGATGCGCTCGATCGCGAATGGCAACTTGGAACGGTTCAAGTCGATTACAACTTACCAGAACGCTTTGATCTCGAATACGTGGCAGAAGACGGAAGCCGCCAGCGTCCCGTAATGATTCACCGTGCGCCCTTTGGATCGTTAGAGCGACTGATCGGAATTCTAATCGAAGAATATGCGGGAGACTTCCCGGTGTGGCTGGCTCCAGAGCAGATTCGACTGCTGCCTGTGAGCGATGAGTTTCGATCGTTTGCCGTCGAAGTCGCTCAACAAATGAAACAAGCGGGACTTCGGGCGGAAGTGGCTCCGGCAGGCGATCGACTCGGTAAACTCATCCGCAATGCTGAGAAAGAGAAGATTCCCGTGATGGCAGTTGTGGGTGCGAAAGAAGCCGAATCGAATACACTCAATCTGCGAGTTCGGGAACGCAACTCAGCAGGAGTGGTGGAGTCGAAGGAATTGGGCGCGATCGCAGTTTCGGAAGTAGTCGATCGACTCAAAACCGCGAATACCGAGCATGGCAACTTTTAGCGGTACTTGATTGAAGCCAGATGCCTGGAAGCGCGATTGTGCTTTAAGAGGTGTTTAAAAAGTTGTAAGTGGTCGTACAGATCGCCCTGAAATCAATTTCAGGGCGGGAGAGCAACGAGAGCGAAGAAGCTTTTTATACTTTCTAACTTAGAAGAAAGAATAGTTGGCTCTCGGTTCTCGGTTGTTCTAACTGTCTTCATCACGATTTGCGGGTTGCGGACGCTGGAAAAACCTCGTCACCGTTTTTAGCGTTACAGGTTCGCGCTCTCGACGGCGTTTGCGATGATTTAGAGCAGAATTGGGACGCTGGCGTTTGCGCGATCGTGTCTGTTGCTCGACACCTTCGTCTAATTTGCGCTTGCGGGGTTCAACGTTCTCGTCCTTTGTTAACCACCAATCGACGATGAACCCGCTTGCGAGTCCCCCAACTGCACCCAATAAGATGCTAAACAATGCAGGGTAGCCAAGCCCATAAAAGCTAATCAGGAACAATAGCCAAATCTGAAGCCCAACGGCAAAGCCTTTAGAAACTGGTTCTCCTTTCGCAGCCACAATGGTTCATCCCTAAAACGCTTCTTGAGAATACAGCGAATTTAGCTCGATCGTGCGATCGCTGGCTGCTTTTATTATGGCGAGTTTTGGCGAACCTGCTGCAAGGGCGATCGTTAAGAGCGATCGCCCGCCTCAACTTAAGCTCGAAATGAACTCGGCAAAACCCGACTCAAAATTACATACAGCACTGCTGCCGAAACCACTCCGTTAACTGGCGCAATCCCAAACCCTGTTGCACCAGAGAAATGAGCGATCGTCGCGGCGACTCCATACGCAATCACACCTGCCCAGTTGAACGCAGGAAGCGGTGATTCGAGCGATGGAAAACTTCCCTTACGGTAAAACCAGTAATCCGCCATGATAATGCCCCCCACTGGAGGAATCACTGTTCCCAGGAAGAGCAGAAACGGAATCATCTGTCCGTAGATCCCACCCAGCGCCAGAATCAACGCGAAGGTTGCGCCCCCCAACACAAAAGCAGTTCGCTTTGAAGTGCGGAAAAAGTTACTGCCTGCGATCGAGAACGCATAGATGGTGTTGTCCTGCGTTGTCCAAACGTTCAGGATCAGTAGAATTAATCCACCCAGCAGCAATCCTTGTTTTGCCATCGCTTCGATCAAGTCATTGGTACCGTACACCAAGGTACAGAATGCACCCGCGAAGATCAGCAAGCCATTGATCAACATAAACGCAGACAGGGTACTCCAGACCGCATTCTTGGTTGAATCTGCGTAGCGGCTCCAGTTCGTTGCCTGAGTTCCACCAGAGATAAAGGTTGCAATTACAACGGCGATCGCTTCTGTAAAGCCAATCGATTGAGTTGGCACTAAAGCAAACAAATCGCCCGCGTCTCGAAACCCGATCGACAAACTTAAGGCAATCAGAATCAGCATGGCAGGAACGGCTAATCGACTTAACCAATCCATTGCCGTATAGCCCATATAAGCCGTAACGCAAAACGCATAAGTGAAGAACGCGATCGCGAACCACTCCAGCGATTCCGGCAGATTCAGCAACTTCAATATCGCATCTGCAATAAATGCATTCGTCACTGCATACCAACCGATCTGAGTAAAGCCCAAAATAAAATCGACCCAGCGCGACCCAATCGCCCCGAAGCTAAATCGCGCCATCAGCACGGTACTCAACCCACTTTTTGCCGCAATATACGCGAGTGCAGCACAGTACGATCCTAATGCTATGTTCCCAATAACCATCACCCAGAGCATATCTGCAAAGCGCAGCGATGATCCGAGTTTGCCCCCTGCAAGCAGCGTCGTCGAAGTCAGCGCAAACCCCATTAATAAAGGAGCCAGCGACCAAATTGGTCTACGATCGGACATCGGCACGGCAGACAACGGATAGTCCTGATTTGCCTGTGAGCGATCAGGGACTTGTGATTCACCAATAAGACTCATACGAGAATTCGCCTAGTAAAGGTTCCCGACATTTTGCAATACTTAGGCGAATCTTAGGGTATTGAACGTTACCGCAAAACCCTATGGTAGAAAAACCTTCCGCTAACCACACTGCCCTCGCTGCCTTAAAAGGTGATCGCACAGTACGAGTGCAACCATCGCTTCAACCATCGGAACCGCACGCGGCAACACACAAGGATCATGTCTACCTTTCGCCGCTAGCGTTACGGCTTCCCCGGTATTCGTTACGGTCTTCTGTTCCTTGCGGATGGTTGCGGTCGGTTTGAATGCTACACGGATGACGATATTTTCTCCGTTTGAGATTCCGCCTTGCACTCCGCCCGATCGATTGGTCACAGTACGAATTTTGCCTGCTTCATCGGTGTAGAACTCGTCGTTGTGTTCGCTTCCGGTCATCATCGTTCCGGCAAACCCCGAACCAATCTCAAATCCCTTCGTCGCTGGCAAAGACATGACTGCTTTTGCTAAGTCTGCTTCTAGCTTGTCAAACACAGGCTCACCCAATCCCATCGGAACGCCACGCGCTACGCATTCGACCACGCCGCCAATCGAATCTCCCTGTCCTCCGACTTGCTGAATCAGATCAATCATTCGTTCTGCACAGTCGGAATCAGGACAGCGCACAATGTTGCTTTCAACTTGCTCTAGTGTGACCGAGTTTGGATCGATCGCCGCTTCGAGATCTTTAATCCGCTTGACGTATCCGACAATTTCAACGCCGGACTGCTGAAGCACTTTTTTAGCGATCGCGCCTGCTGCGACTCGTCCGATCGTTTCTCGCGCCGACGATCGTCCGCCGCCTGCCACCGCTCGAATGCCATACTTCGCATCGTAAGTTGCGTCGGCGTGAGAGGGACGATATTTCACTGCCATATCGCTGTAATCTTGCGATCGCTGGTCTTTGTTGCGTACCAGAATTGCGATCGGGGTTCCCAGCGTTTTGCCATCTACGATGCCGGAGAGAATTTCACACTGATCGGCTTCATTTCGCGGAGTCGTAATTTTGCTTTGACCGGGACGACGGCGATCGAGTTCGACTTGAATTTCTTCCGCAGATAGCTCGATCAACGGTGGGCAGCCATCGATTACAACACCGACACCGCCCCCATGTGATTCCCCAAAGGTGCTAATGCGAAATAAATGTCCAAACGTACTGCCCATGTTGATCTGTTGATTGCTTAAGGTTTCGATCGTACCGGAAAATAGCCTATCGCAAGATAGATTCTTTGGAGTTGTGCATCTTTGAAGCTTGAGCGTCGTCTGTAATAGAAGGAGTTTAATGCTTTATTTGTGATGTCTTACTTAAAGAAATCAATTGCATCATGTCTAGGAATCGGGATTGCGCTTTTGGTCGCGAGTTCTCCAGCGCTCGCGGCAAAGCGAGTTGTGCTCAAATACAAAATTCTGCGCGAGTCGGTTTCGGTTGAAGAACTGACTCAGTTTGCTAAAACCGGCGAGGCTTCCGAGGATTTGAAAACTTATCTTCGGCTCTCGCGTCAGAACCCTCAAACGGTTCAACAAACCTTGAATCGACCGATCAAGGTCAATCCAGTTTTGCTCGATCGCGTTCTCAATAGTCCGATTGGAAATGAAGTTCTTGATCAATTGGGGCAGGGAATTCAGACCCCAAAAGGTGGAGCCGAACGCCAAGCGCTCCGGGCTGCTTTAGTGTTGTCGGCAAGCGGAGATGGAGCGATTTCAATTATCGAAATTCTGCAAAACTATCCCACGGAAGACGTGGTTCTTGATGGAGATCGAATTGAAGGAGCATATCGGCAGTTGAACGACTTCGTCGATCGCTTACGTCCGCTAGAACGCATTTTGCGCTAAAAACGAAGCAGCCGATCTCGTTTTAGATCGACTGCTTCAATTGAGATAAAAGCCTGTTAATACGCTAAGGTTTCAAGCGTTTCGCGCAAATATTGATGTACCAGCGCATCTAAGTCTATTTCTTGGAAGCTGCGATCGAGTTGCCACCGCTGGAACCCTGAACTTTCTGCGATCGCAAGCTTCAGACTTTCCCACATTTGAGAATCGCTGAGGTGGGCTGGGTCAGTCGGATTTGCCGAAAAGGGAGAATTTGCCATGAGATACCTTGGTGTGAGAGAGCAAGCAGACTGTTCAGGCTGAGAACAGGAGCAATAGTCTAACAAAGTCTGCCTTGTACTTCAGCATAGCTTAGTTATTTGTAGTGTCTGTGTTACGGAAGACATTTTAATCTCGATCGTAGTTTCACTGACTCAGAGAAATACATAAGAAGAAAGGTGGCGCAAACTGTGAGTCACGCCACCTGCTAACCTTCACCTACAAACTTGAAATCGCGCTTATGCGGAGACCATCTCTCGCAATTCTGCTTCTAGGGCGCGTAATAGCTTCTCATCGCCCCGCTCTTTTGCCGCCTGCATTCGACGGGTCACATTGCGCTGAATTGTGGCACGGTGAGCATCGCTTACTGAGGGCGATCGCCGTACAAGACTCAGTCGTCGAGATTTCGCTGGGGTTTGCAGGGGCTGCACTGTGCTGCGAGTTCGCGATGCTTCCGACCAGTCTGCACGAGGAATGTTCATCTCAGTGATCGTCTGACAAGTCCAGCCTCTGGGAGCGCGACGATCGCGCATTTCTGCTTCGGTGACTTCAAGGCTCGGAGCAGAATATTGATAAGATTGAGCAAAACGGGAGTGTCGCATAAGAAAACTCAGGATTTTATCTAACTGACTTGCTCTAAACCGGATGAGCAACTTAAATATATTCTGTATCTTATGCGACAGTCTGAAAATAGAAAATACCCCTTAAGAAACATTCAAAAATCTGATTCCTGCGATTGAAGACTCTTTAAGTGGGCGCAGACCTCGCCAGAATCCCACTGGAGTTCTGCCATCAGCAACGTACTGATGCCCGTAATTAATCCCGTCGCTAGAAACTGCCACTCACTGACGATCGGTAAGATAGTCAGCCCTGCCAGATTTAACAAGCCAATAAACGCGAAAGCCCGCGACTGCATTTTCGCACCGGTGTAAAGATAGCCTACGCCGTCGATCACAAGCCAGAGCTGGCATAGGTTCAGCAGGATATAGCCCCAGCCCAGAAAAACTCCTAAATCTGTCAGTACCACTCCGAACACCATCAGAAACACCCAAGCGTTGATCACATCGTTGAGTGGTTTAATCGTGCGCCAGTGCCGAGAAAGCCTGAGCATTGCGATCGTCCCTACAACCGTCAATCCTGTCCACAGCACTG
Organism: Cyanobacteria bacterium FACHB-63; assembly: GCA_014695255.1. Classification (GTDB taxonomy): domain Bacteria; phylum Cyanobacteriota; class Cyanobacteriia; order Leptolyngbyales; family Leptolyngbyaceae; genus Leptolyngbya. The sequence goes on along the minus strand of JACJNX010000093.1, from coordinate 80,387 downwards.
CTTGCAGTTGCCAATCCACCATCCAGAACTGAGCGATCGAGAAAATCAAAGTCGAGATCACTCCCCATAAGAGACAGGCTTGATCGATACGGGTGTAAAACGTGGAGAAGACGGTTTTGTCGCCTAATTGCCAGTGCACCCGCCACAATCCCGGTAAATCTTCGATGTCAAACGCCGATCGCTTTCTTCTAAGTAAAGGTGAGGTGAAGCTGAACCATTCCGGCTCAAGTAAGATTCTCCAGTTCATTTCTTAACAAAAGTTATTATTTTCTAAGAATACTGCGTTCGCACCATAGAAGCTACTCTTCGATGCAAACAGTAAAAAATTGATGCTGGTTAAAAAGTTTAAACGAAGGGTCAGATAATATTTAATTTATGAAACACTTCTGATTAAAGCTGTAGCAATAGTTTCAATCCGATACGATCAATACTTAAGAGATATTTTCTGCAATACTAGCTAGACCCCTAGAGATATAGCTAAGAAAAAAGTAATCAGCAACAAGCATACAACTCATCACCAATTACTTTTTTCTTAGCATCGATTTAGCGTTGTGTTATCCGTTGACGACGTTACCACCGTTCGGATGCAAGATTTGACCCGACATGTAGCTTGAATCATCCGATGCCAAAAATACGTAGCTGGGCGCTACTTCTTCTGGTTGTCCTGCTCGTTGCATCGGTACTTGCTGACCAAACGATTCGACCTTTTCCGGTGGGAAGGTAGACGGAATCAAGGGTGTCCAGATTGGACCTGGTGCAACCCCGTTCACTCGAATTTCTTTCTCGACCAGGGATTGAGACAACGATCGCGTAAACGCCACGATCGCGCCCTTGGTCGAAGAGTAATCTAGCAACTGTGGGCTACCTTGATAGGCAGTGACAGAAGTTGTATTGATAATGGCGCTTCCCGATTTCAGATGCGGCAGAGCTGCCTTGGTCATGAAAAACATACTGAAAATATTGGTGCGGAAGGTGCGCTCTAACTGTTCTGCGGTGATGTTTTCGATCGTCTCTTGCGGGTGTTGCTCCGCCGCATTATTTACCAAAATATCAAGATGACCGAATTCCTCGATCGTCTTCTGCACTGCTTGTTGACAGACCGCTTCTTCGCCAATGTCGCCCGGAAGCGCAATACAGCGACGACCCTCTTGTTCAACTAGGCGGACGGTTTCTTTGGCATCTTCATGCTCATTCAGATATGAAATAGCGACATCTGCGCCTTCTTTGGCAAATAAGATCGCAACAGCACGACCAATTCCACTATCACCACCTGTGATTAGTGCCACTTTATCTAGTAACTTGTCGCTACCTTTGTATTTAGAATCCTGGCTGCGAGGCAGTGGATTCATTTGGGACTCGCGCCCCGGTTGCTGGTCTTGCTGTTGGGCGGGTTGGGTTGTTTGCTTCTTTGAGGCTTGTACCATTGTGATCCTCCTGTGGTGTTGCACATTGGCGTCTTGGGCAATCCTGAGAGGATCACCCAGGGTAAAAAACTACCGCCAAACTTGATTGCCGTTCTCGTCTAGACGAGCCATACGAATCATGTCAGAGATTTCCTCAGCATCTTTGACGTGGTGCAGCGCTTTCTTTTCACCTTCGGGCGTGTCAACCACGAAGTAGGTCGGAACGGTAATATGGTCGCCTGTAATGTCAGGGGCATCGACTGCAACTTGTTGGGCTTTTTCTTCGATCGACATCGATTCATCAATTCGATCGCCAGGATTTGCCGTCAAACCACCTTTTTCAAGCTCTTTTAACTGCGCTAATTTCTGTTTAGGATCAACCTCTTGAGGAGTCATCGGTTGATTAATTTCACCACTATTGTCAGCAGGTTTTGAATCGTTATTCATAAAGTAAAAAATTGAACTCTATCTGATATAAAAATAAGAAAAAGAGGCAGAAACTACCTCCTTCAAATGTATGAGTTAATTAATCGTCCGAAAGCGTGAAGTTGATTCACATAAATCGGCTGAATTGATTAGGGTCTTCCTTTTGGTCCAACTCCAATCACTGCAACTTTGTGCCGATAAATTAACTCAGCGCCATACCATCCGGTAATACCTAAAATGGCTGAAACAAGCACTGAGATAATGATTCCAGTCGGCAAAATTGCGCCCGTTTGATTGCCCCAACGAAGCCACAAGTTTGCTGCTGATAATGTCAACGCTGCGATGTTGCCAACCATGTGCGCCCAACCTGCACTGTGTTCGCGCACTCGCTCAATTCGCAGAAAATCACTCATGCCTGTTGCCGCAGCAACCAAACCTGAGATTAGACCACCAATCAAGAGCCAGAAAGAAGCGCGTGCCCAGAAAGCATCACTGGTCAGCCAGTAAGCGCCATCGGTCAGTAGGGTACTGGTCAACATTGCGATCGGGAAAGTTACAATCAGCGGGTGCAGCGGGTGCTTGGCGATATGAACGGTGCTGGGAACGCCACTGTCGCGCAATTCCGCCTCGTCCGATTCAATCAGCAGCGGAACATTTGGAGTGGTTCTAGACATAGTGTTCTCCTGATTAGAGTAATCTAGCTTCTAAGATGACGGAAACTGATGGACGATCGCTTCTGACTGAAGGATTAACTTTCCTTTCAATGCAGCCAATCGTTTGATCTGAAGTGACATGTCCCCAACCTCGAAGTTCTTTAGATCAAGCAGTTCTTTCGCTTCATCCAGCATTGCTTCGGTAAAGGCGGGGGGTAATTCTTGGTGATCTAAATACTCGACATCTTCAAGGACGACTCGCTGCCCATCTGGACTGATTTTTGGAACGGCAGTGAATGCAACTATTTTTCGTTCTTGTGAGTTTTGTAAAACTACCTCTGTACTCAGGCGAACTTTGCCGTCTCCGGGTAGCCCAAAGCTGATTTTTTCTGTATCAACAGTTGCGGTCTCACCGTCAACTTCCACTTCTAAATTCAGATTTTGCATCTTACTACGGACAAAATCCGATCGAAATGCTCGGTTAATGTCCACTTCTGTTAAAGTGACGATCGCTTCTGCTTCGGTGGACTGCGTTAGCTCAATTTTTCCGAAGGCAAGGCTGAGTGGATTCACCGCAACTGAGCCGGTATTAAACTCCATGCTCTCGATGCGGAGGTCTTGCTTCATCACCATTCCTTCGCCTGCGATCGCAACTGAATTGAGTGTGCCAGCAATGACTTTAAGGGGATCAATATCAATTGCAACGTTTAAATTTTTAACTTCGTCAAGCTGACTTTTTATGCCTACTTCTGCAACTTTACTAATCGCTTGATCATCTAAATCAGGCATGATTTGCTCCTAAACCGGTCTGATCAGCATCACTTTAGACAATGCAAAAAGTTATTAAATCTACACACTGGCAGAGTGAAGCTGTCATCTCGCTCTCTCTAGGGGCGGGAGATGCGGGAGGGCAGTTCGATCATAAATGTAGAGCCAATTCCAAGCTTGCTCTGGAGGGAGATTTCACCCCCCATCAACTCGGTCAGCGCCTTGGTAATGGCAAGACCTAACCCTGTGCCACCATGCTGTCGTGCTGAGGTTTGATTGATTTGCCGAAACTCCTGAAAAATGGTTGAGAATTCAGAGTCTTCAATGCCAATGCCCGTATCTTGAACCACAATTTGAATCCTGTCATATTTCCCAGAATGAACCTGAACGTAAACCGATCCAGAATCCGTAAATTTAATGGCATTGGAGATTAAATTTACGAGAATTTGTTTGACGCGGGCACGATCGTTAATCAAAATGGGATGACTTGGAGCAAGATGGGTGTGAATGGGTAAGTTTTTTTGTGCCGCTAGCGAGTGCATTTCTTGAACGGTTTGTGTGACTAATTCATTCAAATCAAAGGCTTCTAGCTGAAGTTCAATTCGCTTTGTACGCAGATTAGAAAAATCTAAAATATCTTCAATTAAACTGAGTAAATGTCGCCCATTTTCAAAAATCCGCTCGATCAGTTTCATCTGATGTGGCGGAATTTGGCGATGAAATTGCCGTAATAATAAGTCAGAAAATCCAAGAATTGCAGTTAAAGGGGTACGCAATTCGTGAGACATCGTTGCGATAAATTGCTCTTTTAGTCGATCGGATTCGATCATCTCTAAGTTTTGTAGCTGGATTTTTCTTAATTGTTCTTCAATTTGCTTACGATTTGTAATATCTCGCAGTAACCAGCGGAGCGCCACCGTTTCTCCGTTTTCTGTCTTGACGGCTACGATCGTTAATGCGGCTTCAAATCGTGCGCCATTACGAGTGACAAACGGAATTTCCCACTCGCGCACCTGATTGATCGATTGCAGTTGCAGCAAAAGTGATTGAAAAACATTACGATGTTCTTCTGCAATAAAATTAATTAAAACTTTTCCGACAATATACTTTTTCTCGATCTGTAATAGCTCAGATGCAACGCGATTGGCTTCCTGAATTTTGCCGTGTTTATCGGTAATTAAATATGCGTCTGGAGCAAAGTCAAATAGCTCTTCATAACGCCGCTGCTCAGCCTCCAATGCTTGCCTTGTCTCAGAAAGTTGTTGATTTTGTTCACAAATCTCTTCTTCGATGACTTTTAGCTCTTCTAAAGCTTCGGATAGTGCAGAAAGATACTCCGGAAATGAGGCATCTGATGTAGCCAAAGCTGTTTTATCAGCCGCTTGGTGTAGTTGGTTAAATTGCTGATCGACGGTTTCTAATTGTTGTATTAGTTTTTGTCGATCGCGGATGTTTTTTGATTCATTCATAACGCTACGATCGAAGTCTTCTAAAAAAGATTTATCTAAATTTGCTTCCTAAAAGTCAGAAGCATTCAATCTGAATTGATCATAGGTGGGATGGGATAGCTACTCAACTTACGAAATTTTAAGTTTGCGTCAGGCGAATTTGGCTACTACTCCTAGATTGCATCATTACAAATCCTATAGATTCTTGACTCTATCGTGAGGACTGATCACGGAATGTTTAGTAAAATGCGCTAGCTTGTCAGAATCTGTTCGCCGATTTGACTCATGCCGATTCACAATCATCGATGGTTTTTTCCCGCTGTCCAGATCGAGCCAGAATTACTTGAAATTTATCGCTCGACGCATCAGTTTTATCAAGAGGTACAGTCGCGTGAAGCGCACGATCGCTACTGTGAATGGTATGCTGCTGCATCAGAACAACATCGCCGCGAACTTGATAGAATGCGCGGCGATGTCAATGTATTCGGTTGGTTTCGGCGAAGAAGTTAGATCGTTTCGAGTTCAAACTCTTGCAGATGAGCGCGGAATTTTCCTGCAAATTTCACTAAATACGGAAAATTTGCACTCACCGGACGACCTTGCCATTCTTTTACGATCGCCATAATTTCGCCTTCTTGACCGTTAATGTCAAACGGCTGGTTGCGGTGTTCTGGATGGTGATACACCACGACTGATTCTTTCACCCGAACACGATCGCCAATTTTCATCACCTTGAGTGTTCCTCTCTCCGCAAGATTCACCACAATTACTTGACCTAACCGCAGGATAGACAACTTTTTAATCTTTGCATAATGCGTGTCGATCGCTCTATCGTTTGAGCAAATCGTTATTGATGCGCTGACGCAATGATTCAATCATCGGCTGAATTCGTCCGGCTTCGCTCTTAACGCGCTGCGGCATTCCGATCGGATCGCGGTAGTACCAAGTTCCTAATGCTGCACCCCCACCCAACATCAAAACCAGTAGAGTCTTCAGCACAAATCGATTCTTGCGTTTCGGCTTTACGACCTCAGTTGGCGGAATCACGATCGGGGGTGGAATGTCCGGAGCCTCTGCGCTGGGTAACGGCATGGAAACGGGTACTCGAACTTCTGGCAGAGCGGCAGAAACTTGGCAGTGAGTGAGAACGATCGAAGCGTTGTCGTGCCCGTTGCGCTGATTGGCAAAATCGAGCCAGGATTTAACGGCAGATTCGATCGAGAACTTATCCACTAAAATCAGTTCCGCATAATCTGACCAAGACTGCTCCACAAAGCCGTTATCGCTCATGCCATCGGAACACAGCAGCAGCATTCCGTCTTCTTCGAGAATAAAGCGCCGCACACTCGGATGCAGATGATGTCCGGCACGAGTTCCCATTGCCTGGGTCAGTGCGCCGGAATCCGGACGCTTCAGCGCTTCTCGATACAGCGATCGACCCATACGAACTTCCCGCACCGCGATATCATCATCGACCGTTAGCTGATGACAGTATTCCGGTGTGATCCAGTAAGCGCGGCTATCTCCGACACTGACGATGTAAAGCTCGTGGGAGTTATTGGCGATCGATCCTCCCGGTAAAGTGACCCGCTGCGGGATCTGCAGTGCCATGACGAGCGTTGTGCCCATCCGCCGACGTGCCACACGATTCTGGGCATCATTCTGCGCGGCGATCAAATTGTTCACGACTCGAACGATCGCCGCCAACTGATCACAAATCAAATCCGGCGGCAAGGGTTCTGGCTGTCCCGCAATTTCTGAAAGCAGCGCTTTTACCTGCAATTGAATCGACTGTACGGCTAACTGACTGGCAACTTCCCCGCCATCATGTCCGCCAATGCCATCACAAACGATCGTTAACCGCGCTGACAAGTCATCAAACGTTTGAGTTTTAGAAGTCATCGGGTAACAGGTGTCTTCGTTATGCGGTTGGCGACCGATATCCGTTGCACCGTACACCTGAGTTCTAAGCGGCAGTTGAGAAGCCTGTTCGAGTAGAAGCTGATTCAACCGTTTGGAAATATCGCGATAAGTTGCATCTGAATCTTGCATCAAGGCGAAGATCACTTGTAGAGAGTCCGCGATCGCAGGTTTCGCATCCAAGAGCAACATCAGCCAGCTTTCTGCCAGATTTGCCAGCGTCGGCTGACAGAACGATTCCTCGGTATTGGCTTCATCTAAAACTAATTCTCTTAGCCGAATCCGCCAGCCTTCAACCCGAATGTGATCCGGAGAAAGCAAACTAGAAGCAACTCCCAACTCTCGAAGCGGTGTCCACAGTTCCAAAATCTGCCACAGCCAATAAATTTGCCGTGTGGCGCTGCCTTGATACCAGGCTTCAGTGATCGAAGGCTGCAATTCTCCCTTCTCATTAATCGGAACATTTTCCAGCAATAAAATCTCATCGCCCCCGTCGCGGCAGACTCCATACACCTCCGGAACATGTAGACGATACGGATACAGCAGTAGATAGTTTTGTGCCAATTCTGACGCAATTAGCGGCGCTTGCGGCTCGCTTTCCGGTTGCGTATCTAGCCAAATTTGGGAAGTCTTGACCTCGTAGCGATCGCCGATCGTCGTTCCATTTTTTTTGCGCTGTGCAGCCGTTCCTACTGCCCAGACGTAATGAAACCCTTGGGGTTGAGCGCGACTCACAGCCAGGGTGGAAGGACGATCAAAGAGTTTGCCAGTTAGGTTCATAGTGCCAGGCTAGGATGAAGGGGCGAATCGCAACGCATCTTACCGTCAACTGTGCCGAAATGATCAACAGATTGCCGGAATGTTGCATTCACGGTTTGAAGTTTGTATTAAAGCATGACTTTCCAGTACGCGATCGCTGCACGTTGGATTGGGATGAAAAACGGTCTGAAATTATGACTCCTACGATGGTTTGGCTGATTGTCGGTGCGGGACTCTGTGCGGTTGAATTCGTTCTGCCGACTGCGTTTATTGCCTTTGTGTTGGGCTTGAGTGCTTTACTGGTTGGACTTGTTGCTCACCTCTTGCCGCTTGGCGCACAAGTGGTGCTGTGGGTGATTTTGTCGATCGTGTTGATGTGGGTGTCTCGTCGGTTTGTCAATCGTCGTGCCTCGTTCAAGCTCGATGCGACCGAAGCCGAAACGCTCACAGCGATTCTTCCCGGAGAAGTTGGGCGAGTTCGGTATGAAGGGAACTCTTGGGCAGCAAAGTGTGAAGGCTCGATGATTGAGATTCCCCCGGGTCGGCGCGTTTATGTCGTGGGACGCAAGGGAACAACTTTGATAGTGATGCCAGAAGAATTTTAAGGAGAGGTTTTATGTGGGGTTGGTTTATTGCACTTGTGGTCGGCGGTGGAGCAGTTTCAAGCGTCAAAATTATTCAGCAGGGAAACGAGGCGCTGGTTGAACGATTGGGGAGCTACGATCGCAAGCTTTCTCCTGGTCTGAATTTTGTGATTCCGGGACTCGATCGCGTCGCCTTCCAAGAAACGATTCGAGAAAAAGTCCTCGATATTCCGCCGCAAGGCTGTATCACTCGCGATAACGTTTCGATCACGGTGGATGCAGTCGTGTACTGGCGGATTGTCGATATGGAGAAAGCCTATTACAAGGTGCAAGATCTGCAAGCGGCAATGGTGAACCTTGTCTTGACGCAAATCCGCGCTGAGATGGGACAGCTAGAACTCGATGAAACGTTTACAGCACGATCGCACATCAACGAAATTCTGTTGCGTGAACTTGATACATCAACTGATCCTTGGGGCGTAAAAGTGACTCGCGTTGAACTGCGCGATATTATCCCCTCGAAAGCGGTTCAAGAATCAATGGAACTGCAAATGTCCGCAGAACGCCGCAAGCGGGCTGCAATTCTAACGTCTGAAGGAGAGCGGGAATCGGCGGTAAACTCTGCACGAGGTAAGGCGGAAGCGCAGGTACTTGATGCTGAGGCGCGTCAGAAAGCGGCGATTTTGGCGGCTGAAGGGGAGCAAAAAGCGATTGTCCTCAAAGCCCAAGCGGAACGTCAGCAAGCGGTGCTGAAAGCTCAAGCGACTGCAGAAGCGATCGGGATTGTAACGCAAGCGCTTAAGGGTGATCCACGTGCGGCTGAAGCGGGTAAGGTGCTGTTAGCAATGAGCTATTTGGATATGGGTACCACGGTGGGTAAGAGCGATAGCAGCAAGGTGATGTTTATGGACCCGCGCAGCATTCCAGCAACATTGCAAGGAATGTTGTCGATGGTCGATGAAAACGGTAAGGGTTAGTTCCCTTCCCCGTTTCTCGTTTGGCGGCTTCACCTCACTAAATACTTGACCCTACCAGCCGGAATTAAGCGATGAGCTAAGACAATCTGCTTCTCTAAGTCCGAGTGGCTGCATGACATCGTAGTGATTGTTCATCAGTTGCTATGAATTTGGACGGGTCATACGACTCAAGTGAAAGGATACTATGGTCTGGTCACGGACATTAGCGATCGTAAACGTGCTGAAGCCGCTTCAATTCTAGAAGAGCGCAACCGCTTTGCTTGCGAGATTCATGATAGTCTCGCTCAAGTGTTTACCGGGGTGATGATGCAGATGGACACTGCAAATCTGAGCGGGAGCATCCCAAAACCTCCCAGTCGCATTGTAATTGCAGACGATCATCCGGTAGTCCGCTCCGGGATTGCCGCAATGCTTGAAATTGATCCAGCAGAGAACCTTCATGTTGTTGGTCAAGCTAAGAACGGCGATGAAATGGTTACATTGTTTGCTCAACTGCAACCGGATAGCGGATTAGTCGATTTGCGAATGCCAGAATTGAGCGGAGTAGACACGATCGTGCAAACTCGATCACAGTTTCCCGATGCCCACCTCATTGTCCTCACAACCTATGATGAGTAAGCGAGAACGCGAAGTGCTGCAATTGATCCCGATCGGCATGAGTAACTTAGAGATTGGGAAAGCGCTGCAAATTACAGAAGGAACAGTCAAATTGCATGTGAACAACATTCTGAGTAAATTGAATGTCAGCGATCGAACTCAAGCTGTAATTGTCTCGCTGAAGCGAGGGCTAATTCGCCTCCCCTAAGTTCTGCTTATCCAAGGTTCATGTTCACCCCAGTGCTACATCAATCCAGTTCCTTGAACAATATGTTTTACAGTGGTTAATGTCTCCAGCCCAATTAATCCGCGTCGATGCCCTTTCTGATTCGACATCCCTAAAAAGATTGCATCCCCACGTTTTGGATTGCGATAAAACCGGGGCGACGCATTAATATACGTGGTCGCGCTATTGACTCCCAAAGCAAACTGACGGCTTTCTTGATAAGACTCGGTGACAAGGCAATCGGCATGACCGCTACTGTAATGATTGATGCAGTTGATTGCGCTGGGCAATCCATCCACAATCCGAAAGCTAATAATGCGATCGAGATACGCTTGATTCCATTCCGAATCCTCAACCAGCCGAATTCCTGAGAACTCGTTGGCTAACGTCACATCACCCCGAATTTCAAATCCTTTTTCACGCAAACTATCCCACAGCATGACCAGAGATGCGGGATTCTGTTGGCGATGAATCAGCACTTTCTCGATCGCATTCACCGGATCAGGTTCGCTCAGATGGCTATCAATAATCATCGATCGCGCCATTTCTAAACTCCCCGATGGCGACCAATACAGATAACAATTTCCTATCGCCGATCGCAAGACAGGCGCAGTCGCTTGCCGCACCACTTGCTGAACCAAACTCGGTCGCCCGTACGGAATCACCAAATTCAAATATCGATCTTGAATAATCAAGTCCCGAATCGGCGCGTCTTCTGCCGGAAGCAACTGCACACTCTCAAGCGGTAACCCTTCATCCTCTAGCGCTTGCTGTAAGGTTTCCGCGATCGCCATATTCGAGTGGCTTGCCTCGCTGCCGCCTTTGAGAATCAGACAGTTTGCCGTTTTGATACACAGCCCAGCCGCGATCGCGCTCAATTCGGGGAAAGCTTCGTAAATTAGCGCAATCACGCCCAACGGCATGAGCTGCGAGTATGTCTGAGCGCGATCAGTCTGAAAATTCGCAGGCATGACGCGCCCGATCGGGTCAGGCAGTTCGCTTAACCGATTGAGAATCTGAACGACGTTTTGCAGCCGTTCCGGGGTCAGTTTTAACCACTCCAGCAGCAACTCCGAAATCGCCATCTCCCGGCTAATTTCGAGATCGAGCGTATTCGCTTCTAGAATGTCATTTTGGCGACGACACAACGCCTGCGCCATCGCCTGAACTGCTCGACTCCGATTCACGCCGCTCGCGGAGGACAACGTTACCGAAGCCGTATGAGCCGCACGTAGGGCTGAAATCGGGTCAAATGCCCCCAAATTATCCGTCGTCATTGGGCTACCGTCGATAGGCTAACCAAACCATGAGCGCAGGTAGCACTGCTAACACCAATGCCACGATCGCCCACAACATGATACTTGCTCCGGAGGGCGAATGCAGCGCAACAGGTAGCCAAATACTCAGTAGAACCAGCAAAATACCGAGTGCTAAAGGCAGATAGCTATCTCCCAGCCCCGGTTGCACCACATTCCACTGGTGTCCTGTCCAGCGCCACGATCGCTTATACGGATAAGTGGTGGCAAGCTGTTCAATCACACAACCATTTTCTTCGACAACGAAAATCTGCTGACAGCGATTGCAGCCAAACGCTTCGGTCAGCGCGATCGGGATCAAGCGACCGCGGCGGCGGCACGGACAGGGATAATCCGTACCGAGATCAATCTTGTGATGCTTCTGGGTATGCACAAGTCGGATGAGAGTTTTATTAAATCGGGGTTGATATCGTTGCAACGGGATTGCGTTTCCACAGCACCCATCACGTTTAGAATTGAGCAAGCTCAGCCTCTAAAGTGATTCTGCTAGGAATTCTAACACTCTCTCTTTAGAGACTCAGCCCTCCTTAAGATTCAGTTGTGATTTGTTTGTAATATTTAGATACATCAAGATTTGCTATGGGAAAGAAACCGAAGCCCGATCGCGACCGCGTTGTTTATTCTGAGTTCGGCAATTCAGAAGTGTTTGAACGCGCTGTGCCTGATTTGCCTCCGAATCAGCAAAATGTCCGCATTCAGGTGTCCCGCAAAGGACGCGGTGGTAAAACGGTAACGATAATTTCAGGATTTCAACACAAGCCGGAGATTTTGAGCGATTTAGCCAAGAAATTGAAGGCGCAGTGTGGAACAGGGGGAGCGGTTAAGGAAGAGGCGATCGAGATTCAAGGTGATCACGCGCAAAAATTGCTGCAATTACTCACAGAATTGGGATATAAAGCCAAAATTAGCGGCGGGTAAACCGTCTGATAGATTGACGGATCTAACATCAGGTCTTTAAGCGGGTTCTCGAATACAGTAAGATACGTGAGCCAATTTGAACCCCAAACCTGCCATGCAAGCCCGTCGAATTTCCCGTGAACTGGCACTCCTCAGCATCAGCCAGCTTCCTTCTGATTTGGAAAAAGTGAGTCAACAAAGAATGCAAGATCTCGTTCTTGCTTCGATTCGCACACTTGCCGCCGAAGCCCGCGACACGCTTGAAACGGCTGCGGCAGAACTGCAACGCGGCGATGCTCAACTGCTCAAGAGTCAAACCCGCGCGGCGAATCTTGAGGCTGCACGCACGATGGTACAAGAGGCGATCACCCTGGCTCAAAGCGCGATTAATCGCATCGGCGGTGCGATCGAGCTTCCCGAATTTATTCAGCTAGCAAACCAAGCAGAAGTCCGCGCTTATGCGATGGAAATCATCACGCGGCTCCAAGTTGAGCGTACCGCCATTGATCAACTGCTCAACGATATTTTGGTCGATTGGAAGGTTGACCGATTAGCGATGATCGATCGCGACATTCTTCGCATCGCTACGGTTGAAATGATGTTTCTGGGCATTCCTGATCGGGTAGCAATCAACGAAGCCGTAGAACTGGCAAAGCGCTACAGCAACGAAGACGGGCACAAATTTATTAATGGAATTCTCCGCCGCGTCACCGACTCGCTCAATGTGAATCGCTAATTTTCATTAAAGTACGGAGTAAAGTGAAGATAAGCGATCTGGAATTTTGGTATGACGTTTAATTGGTTCAATCGGTTTAACAAAAAAGACGAGCAACAGCCCGAACCCACCCCGGCGACTGAAACACCGAACCTTTCAGGAAGCGAAGCTACCGAGGAAACGTCTGCTGAACCTGTGGACGAGCAACCCTCCGAGGAAGACATCCGGATCGCCAACGCACGCGCGATCGTCGAAGCGTTCCGCCTTAGACAGCAAGAAGCTGCTCAGAAAGCTGAAGCGCCGATCGCAGAAACCGATGCAATTAACGACGAATCCGCAGAGCTTGAGGAGCCTGAAGTCACTGAGGAAGTTGAAATCGAAGCTCAAACCGTGACCGAGGCAGTAACTCCTGAAGCCCCGGCTGAAGTTGCTGAAGCCGAAGAAGCTGCGGAAATTGCCGCGTCTGTAACCGAGCCAACTGAATCGGATGCTGCCGATCGTCAACCTGCCTTACCGCTTTGGGCACAAGCCGAAGCCGATCGCCAAGCTCGACTCGAACGCCTCAGAGCCACCGCCATCGAAGAAGAACCCGAACTCATCGAATCCGTTACAGAAGCGCCCGCCCCAGAACTTCCGGTGTTTACGATCGACGAAGGCTTTCTGTGGTCGGCGGATGTGCTTGCCGCGATGGGTCGTCGGGCAGAAGATGTCTCGATCGAAGAAATTACCTGGCTCAAACGCTTGCGTCAGGGACTCGATAAAACTCGTCGCAGCTTAGTCAATCAGTTAAAGGCGATCGTGGGTCAAGGGCCTCTCAATCAAGATGCCGTCTACGAGATTGAATCCTTACTACTACAAGCCGATGCAGGCGTTGAGGCAACCGACAAAATTATCGAAGCGCTGCAAGCTAAGCTACGTCAAGAAACCTTACCGCCAGATCAAGCGATCGCATACTTGAAGCAAATCCTGCGAGACCTGCTGGATCAACCGCTTCAAGGTTCACATAGCGCCTTCTTCGCCCCTGAAAAAGATGTCCTCAACGTTTGGCTCATGACGGGTGTGAATGGGGCGGGAAAAACGACAACGATCGGCAAACTTGCCCACATCGCAACAAAATCTGGCTACAAGTGTCTCATCGGAGCAGCAGATACTTTCCGGGCGGCGGCAGTTGAGCAAGTCAAAGTTTGGGGACAGCGCAGCAACGTCGAGGTCATCGCCAACCCTGGACAAAACACTGATCCAGCGGCAGTGGTGTTCGATGCCATTACTGCGGCTCAATCTCGTGGAACCGAGCTACTGTTAATTGACACCGCAGGGCGACTTCAGAACAAAAAGAACTTAATGGATGAACTCAGCAAAGTTCGCCGCATCATTGATAAAAAAGCCGCAAGCGCCAAGGTTGAATCGCTGCTCGTTCTTGATGCCACGCTGGGACAAAATGGCTTGAAACAAGCAGAAGTCTTTGCACAAGCAGCACAACTAAGCGGAGTTGTACTCACGAAGCTAGATGGAACCGCAAAAGGCGGAATTGCGCTAGCAGTGGTAGAGCAACTTGGATTGCCGATTCGCTTTATTGGAGCCGGAGAAGGCATCGAAGATCTACGCCCATTTTCTAGCTACGAGTTTGTAGAAGCGTTGATTAGTGGATAGAGGGCTGAGGGGGACTTAAACTAAAGCAAATATACTTTGAGGGCACGATCGACTAATCCTCGTGCCGAGCAACTTGGGCATGATTGAGGGCTGCCACTAGAGAAACGCCGCCAATGAGGTAACCAAGAATTGCCCAAAATACTGTATCCAAGTTGCAGCCTCGCGATCGACCGCTGAAGTTACCTATTCCGATAGATGCAGCAACTAATCAAGCGTCTCACTGTAGGGGCAGTCTTACTTTACGCTCTATGACTCGCCCTGATCTTCCTACTCCAATTAAGCAATCTGCACAGCAGACCCTTCATCATCCTGGATTTGAAAAGCTTGCTCGGCTTGGCTACACTGCCAAAGGAGTTGTTTATTTCATTGTGGGATTGTTAGCCGCACAAGCTGCGATTGGCGCGGGAGGACGAACCACCGATACGAATGGAGCATTGCAAGAAATCGTGGTGCAACCGTTTGGCAAGCTCCTTCTAAGCCTTGTTGCGATCGGCATTGTTGGTTATGTATTGTGGCGGTTTGTCCAAGCAATTTTCGATCCAGAACATGCGGGCAGACCCAACTCTGCAAAACGGATTGTCAACCGGATTGGCTATTTGTTGAGCGCTATCGCCTATTCAGGACTGGCGCTGACCGCGCTTAAGCTAATTCTAGGAACAGGTGGAGCAGGCAAAACAGGCGGAGGAGCATCGGAAGATTGGACAAAACTTGTGCTGGCTCAACCCTTAGGACAATGGCTAGTTGGCTTGGCAGGTGCGATCGTCGTGGGAGTTGGCGTATCGCACTTTTACCAGGCCTATACAGCAAAATTTCAGCGACATTTTAAGCTAGATCAGATGCGGTCATCGGAGCGAAAATGGGCAAAGCGAGTCGGGCAGTTTGGCACTGCTGCACGGGGCATCGTTTTTTGTGTGATTGGACTGTTCGTGATTATTGCTGCTTGGCAGTCTGACGCAACCGAGGTCAAAGGACTAGGAGAGGCGTTGGCTGTATTAGCTCAGCAGCCTTATGGAGCTTGGATTTTAGGAATTGTGGCGTTGGGCTTGATTGCTTATAGCATTTACTCTCTAATCGAAGCTCGATATCGACGACTCATCCAAGATTAGTGAAAGACTCCCAACCCAAGCTGAGTTTAGACTTCCTATTGACTCGTAGTTGAAAGTCTTTGCTGCAAAATCTGCTACTCAAACCGCAGAAGCTTGTTGAGAAATTGGTGGCTAAAGAATAGCCCCTTAATTTTACGGTTCTAGCAGTAATTTCATTGCTGTTTCTTTAACATCTTTGTCACTGTCTTTGTCGGCTGCGTTTTTGACGATCGCGACGACTTCAGGATAAGCCTCTCTAGCTTGCCACAGCGTATTGAGTATTGCTAATCTCACTTTCACAGAGCTATCCTTTGTGAATGTTGCTTTTTGAGCACTGAAGCTTTCTGGAGTCATTTCACGCAAACCCAATGCGATAGCAGCTTCTAGTCGCACGTTATCATCCGCATCTTTTTCAAGAATTTGAATCAGAATTGGCGTAACGCGAACATCAGGAATGTTTCTTAAAGCAGCTGTTGCGGCGGCTTTTAGGGCGGCATCTTGGTTTTGTGTGAATGGCTCAATCACAGAAAGAAGCTCGGATGTTCCCACATTGCCTAAGACTAGAAGGAGATGGCGCTGCTCTTCAGGTTGTTTTGTGGTTTGTAGAGTTTGCACAAAGCGATCGACGATCGGTTTCGCTTCAGTTGAATTCAATTTAGCGACAACGCTTCCTAAAGCAAGTTGGGCAGTGGTCGTCACTTCAGGATCAGGAGTTGAGGCTAATTGATCGAGCGTTTTAACCGTTTCAGCAGTCGGATTTTTAACAGCGCTGAGACTTGGAATCAGCATCAGAGCAACTTTGGTATCTGCGACGCGCTGAAGAATGACTTTAGATAAAGCCGCCTGCGCTTGAGGATGTCCGGCAGCGCTTAACGCCCCGGTGATTAATTGGAAAGATAAGCTATCGGGCTTGGCGATAGATAAGCGATCTCCAAAAATTTCGCTGGTCTTGGGTTGAAGATAGATCAGGGATTTTAGCTTGAGATAGAGCGGGGTGTAGTCATTTTGAAGATTGCGGGTGGCTTCGGCTCGATCGAGCGCGGCTGAGATAGATTCAAGGGTATCAGTTCCGAGTTGTCGCTTTTGAATCTGAGCTTCGGCATCGGCTTCAGAGACTTGGTAGGAAAGTGGAATTGAGGGAGCTTTTAACTGAGGTTGGAGCTTTGTTTGTAGAGGTTGAATAGTTGGTAGGGTCGTGACGCTTTGAAGTTTGAGGCTCATCTTTGTTTCATCGGTTCCGACTTCTTTGTTGGAAATGATGATTTTTTGGGTTTCTTGACCCGTTAGTTCTTGCAGTTGTCCTTTTGCAGCATCAAATTTACCTTGCCATTCGCCTTGAGGGTGAATCGTAAGATCAGATTTGGGTTTGCCTTGGCGGGATGGAGTGCTACTGGGACGTGGAAAGTACTGCACTTTAGTTTTACGGAAGGGAAGGATTGAGCCGCGATTCTCAAAGCTCGAAGCCGCCTCGTAATGTGCGAGAAATTTACCGTTCTGGTCTTCCTCCTGCTGCGTCCATTCTCTGAGCCGATCGCTATTGTTTGGGGTGACGAACTGCATATCGGCAAGAATCGATCGGGCAAAAGTCTGCGAAATCTCAGCCGTTTTTGGAGCAAATTGAACTGCAACAATTCGACCTTGTGGATCAACGGTTGCAACGATATCTTGCTTTAAGTCTTCTGTAACAAGCTGTGATTGTTGCTTAATCAGTTGTTCCTTGCTGAGAATCTTGACGATTGGATTGTTGAAACGGTAAGACAAAAGATAGTTATTGCCTTGCTTTGCCAAGACTGTGATGATGACTTCGCTGTTGATTTTAACGTTGAGGTCGCTGACAAGAGAGCTAGGAGCATTGCGCTTGGCTTCAGGAGTCTTATCGATGTCTGTGAACAGCACTCGCAAATCAGATTTTGCGTGGCTATCGTAGTTGAGTTGATAGCTGTATTGTTGCCCGATCGACAATTGATAGCGAGGTGCCGTGATTTCTTGAGTTAAAAGTTGGTGGGCGATCTGAGTTCTGATTGTTTCTAGCTGTTTGCCACCTGCGACAATGCCAAAAGTGCCGCTGAGACAGAGAATGCTTGCTGCGATCGCGAATGTTTTGCGAGAGTGTGAGAGTTGCATGATGGTGTAGGAATGTAGGGTGGGGAAGAATGGGTGATCGGTTTACGATCGCCCATGCTGCTAGATTGAAAGAATTACAACAAAGCTACGGATTCATTGACATTGAACAGATACCCTTCCTGCTGGAAGCCTTTCCAGTTCCAAATCGTCCAGTTCCATTGTTCTTTTGTCCAAGGGGGAATGCCAAAGTCAGGTCGGTAGATGTAGGCATAGGCATAGACATTGCCGCTCAAAGCATCTAGCTTGTTGTAGGCATAGAAGTTAGTATCGAGAAAGACTTTGCGGTTTTGGAAGTCTGTCCGGATATTCGCCTTAGCACCGAGTTCTAACTCATCATTCAGCAAGGTCAAGCTGACCCCGACTCCGGCTCCCCCCACGACGATATCCGCTCCCCCTTCCCCATAAACTTGAATGTTCGTGAAAGGAGTCGTTTTTGCGTAGGCGTAGCGAGGTGCGGCAGCAAGCGCATAGCGGACACCCACCGCTCCCCGAACTCCAAAGCTTGCTTTCATTGGAATCGGCCCGACTGCAAACCGATACTCTGCAATTGTTTGATTTAGCGGGATTGTATAGCTGTCAGAGTACTGAAGTTTGGGTGCTTTGAGTTGTCGATCGTAGATGCTTCTTCCTAACACCGACACATTGACGCGAGCCAAGAGATCACCAGTATCGGGAGCTTGAAGATTAGCAGTCGCCCGAACCATTTGTGCATGATTGTTGAAAAGGTAAGCGCCTGTTTTTCCTTCGGCATTTACTTGAGTCGCACGACCGGAAGCACTGATATCGACTCTTGCGTTTAGATAAGCATAGAACCGACTTTTATCCCCAAACCAGAGACTGCGTTCACCGTAGTAAGTTGCAGGTTTCGCTTGATCTCGACTTTGCTGCTCCCACGCTACTTGCTTAACGATGTCGCTGAATTGAAAGCGATCGCGAATATCAATCCTATCCTTGACTGGAATTTTAAATTGCTTGATTTTGTTGATCGCGGGATTGATCGATGGGTTAATCGCAGGATTGATCGCGGGATTGAGCCGAGGATTAAACACTCGACCAGGATCGATTTGCCCAGGATTGACATTCCCTGGTTTTGCCGCATCTCTGGCACGCAGAATCTCTTGTTCAAGCTGTACTTGCTGGAGAACTTCTTGCTGCACTGAGTTGAAATCGAATCGCTGACGCAGTTGGTTAATTGTATTGATATCAAGCTGTTGATGTGCCTCCTGCATTTTTTGAATTTGCGGAGAGAACCGCTCTTGATCTCGACTAATCGATTCTTGAATAGTTCTCTCTCCAACTTTGTCACGGAGCGAGTAGCCGAGTTGATTGAACTCTTGCTCGAATCGATTGAGTTCGGCATAATACTCTCCAGCATTGACCTCTCGACCATCGGGTAAGGTGAGTTTTTGATCGGCTGAAATCGGATTTCCGGTTGCTGGATCTTTTAGCTCAAACGGTTCAAAGGTTTTTTGGGCATCACCTTTGATCACATTCACCTCTGTTTGAGCGTTTCCAGAGGGTTCTTCTTCTTGTGCCCGTGCCGATAGCGTGACGACTCCCAAGGTGGGATAAATCAACGCAAACAATAGAGCGATCGTGCGTTGCTGCAACCTTAACTTAGACATAGATCGAATTCCTAATTCCGGTAAATTGATTGGAAAGATAAGCCTGTAGGCGGTCTAAGCTTTCTTACGAGCAGCATTCTCGTTCTATTCACACTTGAGAGGCAAAACTTGAGATGTGAACATTTCTAGCTCTCAAGGAATAGATTGCAGTGAAAAGATATAATCGCTCCAACAGTCTGATTGAACAGTGCTTTATTCACCTGCTAATCGTAAGGACGCTATGAAACTGATTCAGATAACCACGATCGCGGCTGGACTGCTTGGAGGATTGTTCTTATCAAACGCGCTTGGCGCAGAGCGCAATTCCGAAGAAACCACACAATCTCCGCCAGCTCAAATGCTTCCGAGGTCGAATCCCGATCGCTTTCCCCAACCTCTGCCATCGCCTGAATTACCACCCAATCAGATCGGGCCTCCGCCAACACCAGCCCCTACACCCGCACCCCCATCGATTCAATTCTCAATTCGTAAAGTTGAAGTGGTAGGTGCAACAGTATTCAAACCTGCTGAACTTGAACGGATTACACAAACAATTGAGAGAAGATCTGTTACTTTGGCTGAATTACAGAAGGTAGCAGACGAAATTACTCAGCTTTATCTTGATCGGGGATACATTACTTCTAGAGCCGTTGTGGTTGAACAAGCGATCGCCAATGGTATTGTTAGGATTCAAGTGATTGAAGGCCTGGTTGAGAAGATTGAAATTCAGGGATTAGAGCGACTGAAGATTAGCTATGTGCGCGATCGTATTAATCTCGGAATCACAACGCCATTGAATCAAAACGCCCTAGAAGATCAGCTTCGATTGCTCAAGGTTGATCCGTTATTTGAAACTGTAACGGCAAGTTTGCGGCCTGGCTCAAGTGCAGGACAAAGTATCCTAACTGTTCAAATTAAAGAAGCAAAAGCTTTGAGTGGCTTTGTTGGAGCCGATAACTTTTCTCCACCGAGTATTGGATCAGAGCGGTTTGGAGCAGTTTTGAACTATCGCAACTTAACGGGACTAGGAGACGAACTGAGTGCTGCTTATTTTCGGACAGCTCAGGGTGGCTCAAATGCGTTCGACTTTAACTATCGAGTACCAGTCAATGCAATGAATGGAACCATTCAGCTTCGAGCTGCACCGACTCGCAGCAAGATTATTGATCCAACATTTTCGGCGCTTAACATTCGTGCAAACTCTGATTTCTATGAGATTAACTATCGGCAACCGTTGATTCGTTCTCCACGCGAAGAAGTTGCACTATCGCTCGGATTGGCATTTCAAGATGGACAGACCTTTCTATTTCAAAACATTCCGACTCCATTTGGAATTGGCCCTGACGCGAATGGAAACAGTCGAACTCGCGTACTGAAATTTGGACAGGACTATATCAGACGAGATTTAAAAGGTGCATGGGCAGTACGATCGCAGTTCAACTTTGGACTGGGAATTTTTGATGCAACAAAGAACGCTGATCCGATTCCTGATGGACGCTTCTTTAGCTGGCTCGGACAGATTCAGCGAGTGCAAAGACTGAGTGCAGACAATCTACTAATTGCTCAAGCTGATGTGCAACTCACTCCGGATAGTTTGCTGCCTTCTCAACAGTTTGTCATTGGAGGGGGTCAAAATCTGCGAGGATTTCGGCAAAATGCGCGATCGGGGGATAACGGGTTCCGGGTGTCTCTTGAAGATCAAATCACACTACAGAAGAATCCGTCAGGTACGCCTATTTTACGAATTGCTCCTTTTCTCGATTTTGGAACGGTCTGGAATCGATCGAATAACCCGAACAATCTCCCCAACCAAAGATTTTTGGCGGGGGGAGGACTGGGTGTGATTCTTGAACCTGCTCCGGGTCTAACGATTCGGGTCGATTATGCTGTGCCGTTCGTGAACTTAAGCGATCGAGGAGAAAACGCCCAAGATAAAGCTTTCTATTTCAGTGCTGGCTATCGCTTTTAGGAACGAGTGAATCAGATTGTGATCTCCACCGTAGAGATGTGTAGAAGAATCTACCGGAGACAATCCATGAAACTCGTTACTTTTGCAGCCGCTAGCTTATCTGCTCTCACTCTCTGCTCTTGGTTTGGAACGATAGTTCGACCTCCTTCCGCGATCGCTAATCAATCACAGTTTTCAGCCGTTCAGAAAGAAACAGCGACAGACAGTAGCGTTTCTTGTGGTTCGGGTCGTATCTCTCGTCCATGTCCATTCTAGAATGTGGTTTAACGCCTTTTCATCAATGCGCCGTCCCGCCCTGAAATGGAATTTCGTGCTAATAAGATGAAGTCCTTTGAAAAGAACCAAGAACTTGAAACTAGCTCTGAGTCTACATCAGTAGGCTCTCGCTGATGAATCAGTAATTTATTTCAGGGTGGGAGCGCATCGAAGCGAAGAGACTTTTTGTACTTTTGAAACATTCTCTTAAGCAAGGCTGCATATTTGCGATCGCAGAAATCCTTTATTCTGAAAAACATCATTCATCTGAGTCGTATTGCCCTATGCACCCTCGAACTCAACTGCTCGATCAATTCTCAACCTTTGCCGTTTTGGAAGATGAATACTTCCGAAAATGGATGATTGATTCGAGGTTAAGACGGAGTATGCAAAGCTGCTTAGAAGATAGCTCTGAAGCCTCAGATAAGATTTGGTCGCTCTATTGGTTCAAACAATGGCAAAGTCAGAACCAATTTGCTGAGTCTCATCTGAGTGCTTATCTACAAGAATCGTGCTACTGGGTTGCTCAGCAGATTTCACAACGATTTAAGGCGGTGCAGTACACGGTTGCGGACTATTTCCAGATTACGAATGGAGAAATTCAGCGGGTTCTCAAAAGCTTTTCTTCCGATCGTGGAATTGCATTAAAGTCTTACGCATCCGTTGTTCTGACCAATGTTCTGAAAGATATGCTACGGCAACGTCAAGCGGCAGATATCTGCTCGGATTGGTCATTGTTGCGGCGAGTCAGCAAAAAGCGAATTGGTGAAGTGATTACTCATGCTGGAGTCGTTGCGACAGAGGCAGATCAATATCAGTTTGCTTGGTTTTGCTTTAAGACTTTGTATGTTCCATCTGAGACGAGAGAACAATTACCGAAGCCGAATGCTGAAGTTTGGACTGCGATCGCGAACTTCTACAATTCCAAACGTAAAGAGTTCTCTGTTTCAGGTTCTGCGCTGACTGCTGAACAGATTGAAGTCCGATTGACCAAACTCGCTCGATGGATTCGATCGTACCTTTATCCCGCAGTTGATTCGCTCAATCGCACTCAAATTGGACAGGAAGCCGGAGAAATTCAAGATACATTAGCAAGCTCATCGGAATCGCTGCTGGACAGCGCGATCAAGCAAGAGGACATTACAGAGCGAAAAGAACAACGATCTCAGCTTCAAACTGTGCTGGATCAAGCCTTATCTGAACTCAATGCCGACCTGAGAGAAATTTTACAACTGTTTTATCAACAAAAGCTTTCTCAGCAAGAATTAGCAGCCCATTTGAAACTTAGCCAACCGACAGTTTCTCGGCGATTGAAGAAAGCAGAAGAGGCATTGCTCAATACTTTAATAAACTGGAGTCAGTCCCAGTTCAACCGATTCCCCAACCCAACAGAAGTTAAACAGATTAGTACAGCCTTAAGAGCATGGCTGATTGTTCATGATGTGATTGTCCCGGAGAATTGATATGGTTTCAACGTTTGTCGAACCCCAAGATTGGGTGATTGAGGTCTCATCGGAAACGCGGGCGGCGGCCTGGCAATTTAGTCGATCGATGCCCACCGAATTGGGACGATGGACTGCTTATTTGAATCAGCTTTGCCTAGAATCGTGCCTGATTTGGATAAGAGACTATCTTCCATCGACAAATGCTTGGACGAATGCGACTGAATCTCGATCAATTTGGAATTTTGTCAATGGCTCAGTGATCACGGTCGGAACGGTGCGAATTGCACTGATTCCAACGGACGCGATCGACCAAACCGAACTAGAAGTTCCGCAAGAATGGATTGATATTCCTCAGTGGGCAGCAGATTACTATCTAGCCGTGCAAATCGCTGAAAGCGAACTCCGAATTTATGGTTATGCAACTCATCAAGAACTGAAAGCAAGCACTTACGATCCAAACGATCGAACGTACTGTTTAGATGTTGAAGATTTGAATGCTGATTTAAATGCGCTGTGGTTGTCTTATCCTCATTTCACAGCGGATCAAACAAGAGCCACGATCGCTCCAATTCCGACTTTACCAGCGGCGCAAGCGGATCGGTTAATTGAACGATTAAGCCAGGTTGTGCTTCCACGCCTAGAGATTCCCTTTACTTCCTGGGCTGCGCTACTAGAGAATTCAAGCTTACGGCAGAGACTTTATCAACCTCCGATTCGTTTGAATCAATGGCTTCAAGGGCAGATTGATGCAGCATGGCAATTGCTCGATCGCATTCTTTTACCGCAACAAATCGCGATCGCGGTTCGTAGTCCTGATGCAGCACAAGCGATCGAAGGTGAGATTTACCGCGCCAAAGCCTATGGTTTTGCGACAGGACAGATTGCGTTGGTAATTGGCATTTCGCCTGTAAGCGAGACTGAGCGGCGAATCCGATTACAGATTCATTCCGCAGGCGGAGCGACTTATCTACCGGGAGCAACGCAGTTGAGATTACTTTCAGAGAATGGGAGTGAGATTGGGCGGGCAAGTGCTGCGGTCACAGAAACAATGCAGCTACAGTTTCGAGCTAGTGAAGGTGAGTCGTTCCAAGTTGAAATTACTTGTGATGGACAAACACTGACGGAGCGGTTCATCCTATGAGTAAGCGGGTAGTTCTCCGATGTGATGGCAGCTTAGAACAGGGATTTCGGGTGATTCTCGAAATTAGCGATCGCAATACTCCTGTGTTTACTGAAGCGATCGGCTCACTTCCTGCTGCGCCCGATCTACTGGATCAGCTTACTCAATGGCAACAACACTATCGCCAGAGTTTAGGCGTGACTCGCATCTCGCTAGAAAGTATCTCAGTTCAGACCGGAAAGCTATCAGAGATCCAAGACTGTAGAACCGTCTCAAACACTTTACAAACGCGACTAAAACAATGGTTAGCCTCGCCAGAGTTTCAACTGATCGAGCAGCGTTTGCGCGAAACGTTAGCGACGCAAGATTCGATCGAGATTTTGCTCAGAACCAATGATGCTCAACTCTACCGCTTACCCTGGCACGTTTGGGACTTTATCGAGCGCTACCCGCAGACAGAGGTTCTACTCAGCAGTTCGCCCGAACGAGTTAATTTGCCAGAGCGAACCCACGATCGGGTCAGAATCTTGGCGATTTTGGGCGATCGACAAGGGATTGATACAGAAGCCGATCGACAGCTACTAGAAGCATTGCCGAATGCAGATGTGACCTTTTTAGTAGAACCTTCTCGACAACAGGTCTATCGCGATTTGTGGGATCAAGCTTGGGATATCTTATTTTTTGCGGGACATAGCACCACCGAACAGCAGCACGGCAGACTTTATCTTAATCCTTCGGAAAGCTTGACGCTGGAAGAGTTGCGCTATGGATTGCGACGTGCGATCGCCAAAGGCTTGCAGCTTGCAGTCTTTAATTCTTGTGATGGATTAGGACTCGCTTACGAGCTAGAACAACTGCACATTCCGCAATTGATAGTGATGCGCGAACCTGTGCCCGATCGCGTTGCTCAGGAATTTCTCAAACAGTTACTTCAAGCCTTCTCAGGCGGCGAATCTTTGCATTACTCAGTGCGGCAAGCAAGAGAATTTTTGCAAGGCTTAGAAGGCGAGTTTCCCTGTGCAAGTTGGCTACCTGTAATGTTTCAAAACCCAGCAGTCTTGCCGCTAACTTGGCAAAATTTGCAGCAAGTCAAGCCCATTCCCAAAGTTCGATCGACAAAAGGACGATCGTTCCGGTGGGCGTTAGCAGCGAGCATTGGAATCACAAGTCTAATCATGGGAGGTCGCCATCTAGGACTGTTGCAGGCTTGGGAACTGAGTGCATTTGATCAACTGATGCGATTACGTCCAGCCGAAAAGCCCGATTCGCGATTTTTGATTGTTACAGTGACCGAAGACGATGTGCGATCGCAACTCAAAGATCCAGAACCCCGCAGAGGATCCCTCTCCGATAGTTCGCTGGCAAAACTGATTCAGAAATTAGCAGCATATCAACCTGTTGCGATCGGCTTAGACATCTATCGCGACTATCCCGTAAGTAAGCCTTACGCAGCATTGGCAAAACAGATGAAAAACAGCGATCGGATTCTCGGAGTCTGTAAAGTCAGTGAAGAGGGAGGCGATCCGGGTGTTGCTGCCCCGCCTGAAATTGATGTCGATCGACAAGGATTTAGTGATATCTTGCTCGATTCTGATCAAATTGTGCGTCGTCACTATCTCGCGCTGACTCCTTCTCCTGCTTCGCCTTGCATGGCTTCTTATGCTTTAAGTGTGCAGCTTGCATTGCGCTACTTAGCCACTCGCGGCATCTCACTCGAATTTAAAGACAATGAAACTTGGAAGCTTGGTCAGTTAGAACTTGCACCCTTAGAAGCGCATACTGGAGGCTATCAGCAACTCGATTCGCGTGGACATCAGATTCTGATGAACTATCGATCGACTCCAACTCTACTCGATATCGCACCTCGAATTACTTTATCTCAAGTCCTCGCTGGAAAGCTTAGCGCAGAATTAGTTAAAGGTCGCATTGTCTTGATTGGAACAACGGCGGAAAGCTTTCACGATCGAGCTTTGACTCCTTACAAAACCCCTGATGGGAACATTCAATCGATTCCGGGAGTCGTGTTACAAACACAGATGACAAGTCAACTCATCAGCGCTGCTCTAGACGGACGTAGAATGCTACGAAGCTGGTCGCTGGGAGGTGAATTACTCTGGGTTTGGAGCTGGGCAGTGCTGGGTGCGATCGATGGATTCGTCTTTCGTCGTCCGGTTCAACTCGCTTTTGCAGGAGGTGCAGCGATCGCTTTGTTGTTCGGCTCATGTTTAGCACTGTTAAATATTGGAATCTGGGTTCCGTTTGTGCCTGCTGGAATTGCTTTGATTGTAAGTGGTAGCATTAGCGCGTTCGCTGTTCACCAAAATAAAATCGAATCATGAAACTTCGTTTACTGACATTACTCTCTAGTTTGAGTTGTGCGATACCTATGGCACACGTAAGCGTGACTGCGATCCCTATCATGCTAGGAACAGCGATCAATTTGTTGTCTTCTAGTGCAACGATGGCGGCTCAGTTCAGATTGCCCACACCTCCGAATCGAGGAGCCGCTGGCAATCGTCGAGGTGCAGCAAGTCGTGGAGATTGTGAGGCAACTTCTGAGCGCTTAACCGCGTTAGTGCCTGAATATCCGAAGACTGTACAAGGTAAAAAATTACCGTCTCAAGTTTGGGGATTGACGGCGGCAGAGCGTCCGATGCTGTGGTTTTATCAGCCTTATACGAAAGCTTCGATTTCTAATATTCAAGTCATTCTCCGAGATGAAGCAAAGCCCTCGAATCAGGTAATCTATCGTACTTCTCTTCCCCCTGCTCAAACGCCCGGAATTCAAGGTGTTGCACTGACGAACGTGCCTTTGGAAGTGAATAAAACGTATCACTGGTACCTAAAGCTGACAATGAATTGCACAGTACCTGAGCCAATTTTTGCAGAGGGTTGGATACAGCGTGTTCAATTGAATGTGCCAGCTTCTTTAGCAGTTTATGCTGAAAAAGGGATTTGGTATGATGCGATCGCAACGGTGGCGCAATCTCGTCAAACCAAACCCACTGATCTTGCACTCCTGCAAGATTGGACGAACTTATTGAAGTCTGCTCAACTCGATTCGCTTGCTTCTCAGCCCTTCGCCAAACCCGCGAATCGATGAGATGACTACCGTTTTTGGCAAGCTAATGGATATCGGTTGCCGCGCCAAGTTGTCCAACCTGTTGCCGATCGCGTTTGCGGATTGTAGCGAAGGAACCAATTATCCTGCTCTTTACCTTGATACCGAATGCCAAAATCATTGCCGCGAATGTATCGCTTTGCTAAAGGAACCCAAGCGCTTCCACTGTCGCTAAATCCACCGACCACCTTCACCGCAGAAGTCGAGGAGCAAACTCCGCCCTCACAATGCGTTTCTGAAGCATCCACCACTTTCCACTGCATTTGGGCGGGTCGTCCATCAATCTGACAGTTCCATTTGCCAAAGTACCATTCAGAAGCAACTTGGCTTGCATGAGCCGTAGTAACACTGAGTAAAACAGTGAGAGGTAGGAGAGCAACACCAAGAACTCGTTTTTGGAAAAGCTGGTTGAGTGATTTCATGATTTGGAGAAGTGTATGAATGGTTTCTATTTACCGAGTACGATCCAAGTTTTGGAATTATGCAGTGATCGACAAACCTCCGAGCAGCTTTTACTTGAGAATTAGGGCGCGATCGCGAAAAATAATTGGCGATCGTACCCCAACTGTCAGGTTACATAGGCTGGACTTTGTTAGATCAGAGTTAGATCAGACCCATTCAGTTTTTAGAGACAGTGAAAAATAGTTACGTTTCAGGAAGTAAATTCGTGTAGGGCTTATCATATTGAGACAGCAGAGTGCGATCGACAATGGATTCAAATTAGGTAAAGCCCATGAAATTGAAACCGCTTGTTCTATCCTTCCTCCTGCTGCAAGTTTTACAATCTCCCGCGCAGGCGCAGATTACCCCAGCCAGTGACGGAACCAATACATCTGTTGACGCACTTAACATCACAGGCGGAACACTCAGCGGAAATAATTTATTCCATAGCTTTCAAACATTTGGAGTGGATGCAGGACAAACTGCAACGTTTCAATCCAGTCCTGCGATCCAAAACATCCTCGGTCGAGTGGTAGGCGGCAATCCTTCGGTGATCAATGGTGCAATTCAAGTGATTGGTGGCAATTCAAATCTGTATTTGATCAATCCAGCCGGAATCATCTTTGGGCAAGGCGCAAGCTTGAATGTGACCGGAGCCTTTACCGCTACCACTGCAAACGCGATCGGCTTTGGTGATGGTAAGTGGTTTAATGCTGTGGGAACGAACAATTATAGTGCTTTAGTCGGCAATCCAGGAGATTTTGCTTTTACAAATCAACCGGGTAGCATCTTTAATGCAGCAAATCTCATTCAGAAAGAAGGTCAAAGCATTACGCTGGTTGGTGGAACGGTCGTAAGTACGGGAACGATCTCGGCTCCGGGTGGGAAGATTACGATCGCAACTGTTCCCGGTAATCAGTTAGTTCGCATTTCTGATTCAGGAAGCGTATTGAGCTTAGAGCTACCGATCGCAAGTCAGCAGCAAATCAATGCCCTGCCGTTCACACCACTTTCGCTTCCGGCACTTTTAACCGGAAAACCGTCCAACGAGGCCACAGGAGTCACCGTTGAGAATGGAGTTGTGAAACTGACGGGGTCGGGACAAGCGATCGCATCCGGTGATATTGCGACAAACCAGATTGACACGAGTACGAGCAAGCTTCTATCTGGAGGAAACGTCTCGCTCCATGCTCAGACTAATCTTTCGACTGGAGTGATCACCACAGGCTCTAGTTTATCGACTTTAGCATCTGAGTATAGCGAAGCAGAGCAAGTTACGTTAGCTGCCATACTGAATAAAACGACCCGTGGAGGAGATGTCAAGCTCTCCTCTCAAACTGGAGACATTACGGTTGCGTGGATTAACACAGGGACAGGTAATTTCAGTGTAGGGGGCAAGGGTGGAAATGTTGAGATTAAAGCTGCGGGATTATTTCGAGCGATTGGATTTGACACTTCTAACTTTAGTATTCGTACAAGTGGAAACGTTACGCAATCAGAAGGTGTAACCAATCCAATCGGAGCAAATGAGGCGCTTGGCACAATTGCGATCACACACAGCGGGACTTCTTTTGTAACAGGCGGCATCACGAATTTTAACGAAGATCCAAGCCGGATTGATGCGACGCTCATTACCCCATTTATTTTTCCTGAAGATGCGAGTGGAACTCGTGGTGCAATTGGCTCTACGACGACAAATGGCAATTTCCGAGTTGTCTTCAAAGATAGCAGTTTCTTTAGCTCTCCGGCTAATTTAACTTCTGGCTTCAGCATCACCGCCGTTCCTCGCCCGAATCGCCCTGATCCGCAGACCGTTCAACGGCAATTCACTCGAACAACAGGAGATCAGTGTGATACTCGCTCTACCGCTGTTGCCTCGAACAATTCTACACCCCAGCGCGGCACAACGACTTCTAGCAATTCCTGTGCAGGTTCCTCGACTGAAGGCAATGTTCTTCAAGTTGTAGATAAGTAATGAAGGTTCGATCGATTCTCGCTTCTTTCTTGCTTAGTCTTGCACTTTTCACGGGACAAGATATTGCTCGATCGCAGTCTTTCCCTGCCCAATTGTACCAACAAGGCGTTGAGCAATATCAATCCAACCAAATCGATGCCGCTCTAAAATCTTGGCAGCAAGCACTCCAGCAGTTTCGACAATTGGACGATCAACAAGGCGAAGGCGCAACCCTTGGAGCACTGAGCGCAGGATATTTAGCGATCGCTGATCATCGCAAAACGATCCAGTATGCTCAGGAGTTACTGCAAATTGCGAAAGCATTGAACAATCAAGAAGCGCAAGCACAAGCACTCGGCAACCTAGGAGTTGCCTACAAAAACTTAGGCAACTATTCACAATCGATCGAGTCTCAACAGGAAGCATTAACGATCTTTCGCAGATTACAGAATCATCAAGCTGAAGGACAGCTTTTGAGCAATTTAGGCAATACTTACGCCACGATCGGAAATTATGATCAAGCGATCGCAGTTTACGAAAAAAGTTTAGCGATCGCGCAACAACTCAATAATCTCACAGCACAAGGCAATGTTTTAAGTAACTTAGGAGCCGCTTACACCAGTATTGGGGATGATCAAAAAGCACTCGCCTTCTATCAACAAAGCTTGAAAATTGCTGAATCGATTCAAGATCTACCCCTCCAAGTTGGCATCCTCATCAATCTAGGTACAACCCATCATGTGCTAGGACACAATAACTTAGGCATTCAATACTATCAGCAAGGACTAACTCTAGCTCAGAAAATCAGCGATCGACGACTCCAAGGCGATGCACTCGGCAACTTAGGCTTGATTTATGAAGATCAGAAAGACTATCCCAAAGCAATTCAAGCCCATCAGCAAAGTCTTGCGATCGCGAAAGCCAGCCAAGATCCTCGCTCAGAAGCTCTTGCCCGAAATAACCTCGCTCATGCTTTCCTCGCAGCCCGTCGTCTCTCTGAAGCCGAAACCGAACTTCGTATCGCAGTCAAGCTTCTAGATCAAGTGCGATCGCAACTCAGCGACTTTGAGCAAATTAACATCTTCGATACACAGGTTTCGACCTACAATCTGCTTCAGCAAGTCTACGTTGCTGACAACAAACCTGAAGCGGCTCTAGAAGCCACAGAGCAAGGACGAGTTCGGGCATTCGCGCAACTCCTAGCGACTCGCTTCAATGCTAAAAAACAATTGCTAGTCACTCCCTCGATCG
Organism: Cyanobacteria bacterium FACHB-63; assembly: GCA_014695255.1. Classification (GTDB taxonomy): domain Bacteria; phylum Cyanobacteriota; class Cyanobacteriia; order Leptolyngbyales; family Leptolyngbyaceae; genus Leptolyngbya. The sequence continues at coordinate 49,679 of JACJNX010000093.1, read as the reverse complement.
ACAAAATTCGCCAGATTGCAAAGCAACAGAACGCCACACTGGTTTCTTACTCGATCGTGCCGGATGAACTGTTCAAATTTCGCGGCAAACAACGCGGTCGAGAAGCCGCACTTCATATCTGGGTGGTTCAACCCACGGGTAAAGTAAGCTTTCGTCAAGTCGATCTCAAGACATTGTGGAAACAGCAAACAACACTACGATCGTTAGTTCAATCCTCACTCTGCTTGCTTCCAACAGATCTTTGCACCTCAGATACAAAATCCCTGCAAAAAGAAGAATCCCGCGAATATCCAGGACTCAAAGAGCTATATCAACTGTTGATTTCCCCGATCGAAGAACTTCTTCCCAAAAATCCAAATCAGTCCATCATCTTCATTCCACAAGAATCCCTCTTCTTAGTTCCCTTTGCCGCGCTCCAAAACTCACAAGGCAAATTTCTGATCGAACAACACACGATTCTCACTGCTCCCTCAATCCAAGTTTTGGAATTCACGCATCAACAGCGAAAACGCACTACAAACAATCAATCTGTTCTGATCGTCGGCAATCCCATCATGCCGAAAGTCGTGCTAAAAGCTGGCGAATCGCCTAAACAACTCCCTCCTTTACCGGGTTCAGAAGAAGAAGCTCAAGTGATCGCATCTCTATTCAAAACCAATCCTCTGATTGGCAATCAAGCGACTAAAGCAATCATCCTTCCCAAACTGGCTAAAGCTAGATTCATTCATCTCGCAACACACGGACTTTTAGAATACGGAACTGAAACAGGCGCAATCCAAAAAGAATTACCAGGCGCGATCGCGCTTTCTCCATTCCATCAAGATGACGGCTTACTGACCTCCAGCGAAATCTTCAACCTCAATCTATCCGCAGAATTAGTTGTCCTAAGTGCCTGCGACACCGGAAGTGGCAGAATCACCGGAGATGGTGTTATTGGCTTATCTCGTGCCTGGATCTCCACCGGAGTTCCCACCGTGATTGTCTCTCTTCGCAAAGTTCCCGATGAGCAAACCTCTTTCCTGATGACCTCGTTTTATCAAAATCTCCAGCGTACTCCAAACAAAGCTCAGTCTTTACGCGCTGCCATGCTTGAAACAATGCAATCCTATCCTGACCCAATCGGCTGGGCAGCTTTTACCCTCATTGGCGAATCTGAATAACCGCGCGATCTTAGCGGGGTTTTAACTCATTGACCGGTTATTTAGAGGTGGGATGATTGTGAAAGGCGATGATATAGCACAATAGCGATAGCTCCTTCGCTTAACTCTTCAGATCTATGGAACCTCAATTTAACTTCTTTCAGCACTGGTATCCGCTTATCCCTATTGAAGATCTAGATCTCAATCAGCCCACCGCAGTTACAGTGCTGGGATTGCGGCTAGTCATCTGGAAACCTAAGTCTTCCGAGACATTTCAAGTGTTTTTAGATCAATGCCCTCACCGTCTTGCTCCGTTAAGCGAAGGACGAATTGACGAAAAAACGGGAAATTTGATGTGTAGTTACCACGGTTGGCAATTTGATCCGCAAGGCGTTTGTACTCAAATTCCCCAAGCGGAGAATCCAGAGTTAGTGAGTAAAAATCAAGACCATTTATGCGCGATCGCCTTTCCGGTGCGCCAACAGCAAGATTTACTCTGGGTTTGGCTAGATGCCGCCTCTTCTGAGCAAGCCGCGCAAACCCCCTTGCCTTTATCGCCTCAAGTTGATGCAAGTAAAGGCTTTGTCTGGTCTTCTTTTGTCCGCGATCTAGAATACGACTGGCAGACCTTAGTGGAAAATGTAACTGATCCCAGTCATGTGCCATTTGCCCATCATGGTGTACAGGGCAATCGCGATAAAGCTGCCCCAATGCCCATTAAAATTGTGCAATCTACACCCGAACGGATTGAAGCGACCGCTTCGGGGCGATTTCCTGCAACGATTACGTTTGAGCCACCTTGCCGTTTAGAGTATGCGATTCAGTTCGGCGACGGCAGCAAGCAAGTGGGACTTGTCACCTATTGCATTCCTGTGTCTCCAGGGAAATCTAGAATCGTCGCTCAGTTTCCTCGCAACTTTGCCAAAGCACTGCAGCGGTTTACGCCGCGCTGGTGGGAACATATCCAGACGCGCAATCAGGTTCTAGATGGAGATATGATTTTGCTCCAGCAGCAGGAGTATTTTCTGCATCAAAAAACGCGCGCTGAAAGTTGGAAAACGGCTTATAAGCTACCGACGAGCGCAGATCGTTTAGTCATTGAATTCCGCAACTGGTTCGATCAGTATTGCCAAGGGCGGTTGCCATGGAGCGAAGCTGGAATCGAAGCACAACCACGCTGGAATGAGAATCGCGAACAGATGCTCGATCGCTATCAACAACATACACAGCACTGCAGTAGCTGCCGTACAGCACTTTTGGTGATTAACCGGGTACAGATAGCACTCTTGATATACTTTGCTTTTACCGTCGCGATCGTTGCGCTATTGCCAGACGCACTGCGAGTGAAGCTCGGTCTGCCCTGGATTGCGATCGCCTTCTTAGGGCTAGGAGTTTATAGTGGGCTGAAGTTCTGGATTCGCCCGAAGTTTTACTTTGTAGACTATGTTCATGCACAGAAATGAGTGAACTTTAAGTTTGATTTCTTTGGTTTAGCAACTTTCATAGATTCCTCCGGCGTTGTTGCATGAACAAGGGGTTATGGAACCTAGAGCCTGACGTTAGTATTACAGGACTGATGTGGTTGGGCATTCTCCTTTTTAGTTTGATGGTGGTCTTCTCTGTGCTGACTCTGCCGATCGAGCTTGATGCTAGCCGTCGTGGACTAAAGCTATGCTCCCATTAAGCAATGCGGCTGACTTCAAAAACGTGATAGCTCCAGGGCGGTAAATCGAGATAAAGCCTAGGCTGATGCAGAATATTATCGGAATAGTTGTACCGATAGTCTTGCATCAAATCCTTGAAGTGAATCATGCTGCCTTCAAGATTGCTGAAGGGGAGGCTGACATAGAACTGGCTCTGATTCGGCGCATAGTTCACCACAACTAACGCATTCCTAATGGTTTGGTGCGTCCAGCTAAAGGCGATCGCACAGTCAACTGTCCAGTTGCCCTCCCAAGCCGGGTGGCACTCCAGTAGTTGCCAAGTTCCCTCTCGAAACAAGGGGTCCTTCAGCGTGTTAAACAACCGATCATAGAACTCTTTCAATCGACCGTCGATCGGTTCTTGAGGCCCACGATTCAGATGCACTGAAATTCTTTTCTGGTAGCCTTCACGCTGTCCCTGGTGAAAAAAGCGCAAGCCCGGAGAGAAAAAAGAGACGATCGCCGCTGCTTCATGAATATTAGGAGGGAAGGTGGCGGCAGCGCGAGGCTCATCATGGTTTTCTAGAAAACGGGCAGATTTCTGCTGATAGTCTAAATTTGCCCAGAAGTGCTCTCGTACTGGACGAGCCTGCTGATCGCGCAGGTGATCATACAAACGTTTGTCGTAGGTGTAGTCGAACCCCTGTTGTTGCAGCGTCCACTCCAGATCCCAGTAGACCTCTGCCATAAACACAAAACTGGAATTGGACGATCGCACCTTTCCGATTGCCTCCTCCCAGAATGGCTCAATTGAAATACCCCAGGTTTGCTGAAAGATTTCCGGCAGGATTAGCATTGCCATGTCGCAGCGTACCCCATCACAAAGATGGGCGATCTCCAGTAATTCATCGAGTTGAGCAACTTGCAGATTCGGATTGCCGTAGTTGAGCTGCAATGTATCGCGCCAGCCCGGAAAGTAGGGATCGCGTCCATACGCAAAGACTTGTTCTCCAGAGGCAAGTGCAACACGGCAGTAGTTTTGCGGCTCTCTCGCTAGCTGTTCTTCGGTTCCCTGCACATAAAAATCCGGATGCGCCTGCACCCACGGATGATCAGGAGCTGTGTGATTGGGGACAAAGTCCAGCATCAGTTTCAGCCCGCGCTGGTGGAGACGATCGCGCAACCGCTCCATTGCCTCATTCCCGCCCATCCCGGTCTGGACTGTATAGTCTATTACTGCAAAACACGAGCCACAGATGTCTTCATCTTGCAGATCCGACAAAAGCTGATGATATTCTTCAAGCCAGATTGGATTCGATCGCGAGACTTGTAGCGCAGCAGTTCCACTCTGCCAAACTCCCAGGCAGTAAATCCAGTCAAACCCTACCCCAACCCAGGCATCAAGCATCCAGTCTGGAATGTCGTCTAGGGTGGCAGGACGATCGAGCGATCTAGACAGGTTTTGCAGCAAGACGCGGGTGTTGACCTGATACAGCGTCGGATAAAGGGGTGAGGTCATGGGCAACTCCTAGGGTGGTCAGACAGGTCGGATCATGGCAAACTGAAACCTCAAATGCAGAATAAACGCTGATCTAGAAAGTATGGGTCTGCCACCTTTCTAATCGGGCATCTCCTCAATACTGCGTGGCTCTCCCTTTGGCTGTTGGTTCATTTCATGGCGGTAAAGACTCGAAGCCTCATAGACCTCCCGGCGGAGGCGCTGAATTGCGCCTAGCGGTTGATGCTCAGCAAGGGTATGCCAGGGGCTGAAAGACAGTACTTCATCCACGTACACCTGACGTGCTGGACTATAGGCTTCCTGCATTCCAATCGTGATTCTACCGATCGCTTGATAAGGACTATCCTGCTCTAACCACCGAACCGAGGTATCTTCGATCGGCATCGTCTCTAGATTGGTACAAAGTTGGACACGCAATTCATATTCAGCCGACTGTTCTCGGAAAAACTCTACAATCAAATCACGCAGAGTAGAAGCATTCTGCATCTCAATTCTTTTACCGATCAGCGGCTGAAGACTTGCAGAGATGGGAACTGCACTTAACTTAGCAACGTAGTCTCCATAGCGCAGAGCCGCAGAGGTATAGTACGTCTCGCCTAAAATATGGGTCTCTGGTTGCGTAATCCCCAGCGCAGTCGGATAGAGGTCGATGCCTACTTTTTGAGTGACTGCATTTACTGCGCGGGCAGTCAGTCCCAATAGTTGTTGCGCCTCCTCTGGGGCACTGACGACCACCTTTTCCTGAAGCAACTGTTCAGGAAGAAAGCGAGCAAGGTTCCCTGATGGAAAAACCGGACTGTTAAGCATCAAAAGATCTTGTGTTACAGCATTGGGTTCAGTCGCGAGAAGCTTCGGTTCTTCTACACCAATCACCTTAATTGCCATGCCACGAAAGGTCGAAAGACTATCCGGCAGAATATCACCTGGAACACTTGAGAACCGAATCATCACCGGATAAGTGCGAGGTTCACGAAACAACCCTTGAGCGAGATGAGTGGGTAAGTTGTCGTAAATTTGCAGTTCCCCCTTCAGTCCGCCATGACCTTTCGCATGGGCGCCGCGCATCGCATGACGATGTTTGTCGAACACTTTTTGTCCTTGCCGAGCAACAGAGTTCAGAATTTCGCGGATGAGTCTATCTTCATTCGGTTGCTTGACTTCTACATCGTGGGAGTAGCGAACGTATTGATTTGAGTTGAGCATTTAGCGCATAGCCTGGGGGTGAGTTCAAACAATTATCGTTTAATCATTCGCAACTGGGCTCACTTTCGTCATCCCCCTTGTGCCGGAAGTCTGCGATTCGCGATCGTCAATCATTTAGCGAACCACAAGCCACCCGTAAGTCAAAACGCCCAATCCCAAAACGCCCACGATCGCCTCTCGCTGCTCCTCCCACAATCGACGAACTCCACTGAAGCAATAGCTGAACGCTGCGCGTCGCGATCGCCCCAGTTCTGCCATCAATTCTTCAACGTTGGCATCGACTTCTTCAAGCGTAACTTCCCCTCGTTGGTAAGCGGCTTCGAGTTCATTCAGTTTGTGCCAGTACTCATGCGTTGCTTCTAACAGATTCGGAGTCATAGAATGAGAGACGTTATTGTGAACTTTTGTAAAGTCTAACGTACTGGATTCAGCAGCCTGGTCTGTAATTGGGCAGAACTGTTGTTGTCGATCGGTAGAGTTGGCTTTAAAGGTTGTGAGCGGTTCTGGTCTTCTGGCAAGAGGGCACGAACGTGCTTCGCATGAGCCGAAGGCAATGCGATCTCCTGATTTCAAGCTTGGCAGTATTACAAAGAATCAGGACGAGAAAGAGAATCAATCAATTCCTCGATCGATTCAACATCTGGGCAATGATGCAGTTCAGATTTAAACCATTGAACTTCGTTTGGGTCGGCATCGGACAGTTGGTATACCAGCAACACTCCAGCCACGCGCGCAAGCGTCAGTGCATCAGGAGAAAGGTGGCTTACAAGCGATTGCGCGGTTTGGTAGAGAGATGCGATCGCCTCTGCATCCTGTGGCTGTCCGAGTTGAAGCGCAATTTCTTGCAAATTTGCTTGAACTGCTTGGATGAGGGCTGCATCTTCGTTGTAATCGAGTGAATAAGACATCTTGAGGGTTTGAGAAGTATCAACGGTTAAGCTTTCAACTTATCTTAAATTCTCGAACAATCAACGATTTGTCGATGCTGGTAATTCAATCAAAAGACTTCGATTTCTGCTTTCTTGCTATTAAACGCATAGGCTGCCATACTCAACACGCCATAGGTAAAGCTTGAATGCAGTTGCGTTGCTTCTACAGGGGTTCCTGCGGCTCCCATTGCCACAAATATGGGCAATAAATGTTCATCAGTCGGATGGTTACGAACCGCAAAGGAAGCAAATGAGTTGCGGCACTGACGATCGGTCGCTGTGTCTCCCAATGCGGCGAAATAACTAGGATGGCTTTGGGTAGGGGTAGGGTTTGACCGAGTTGTTTGAGAAAGTCAGGAACGGTTCCAGATTCTAGGGGCAGCGTGGGCGCACCGTGGGAGAGGGAACAAGAACTCTAGCTCCTTCTCCCCGTGGGAGAAGGGTTGGAGATGAGGGCAAATTCATGCTTTCATTTAGTAACGTCGGCAACCCTAGCAGACGTAGAAGCCGCGATTCCAGAAGCGTTGAGCAGTGGCAGTATGTTCTTCAGATAGTTATGAGGGCGACCTGTCGTAGACTGAGCCAAGGAAATCATGTAAGGATTGATCGCAGTTAGCGAACTTAATGAATTACTGTTTGCCCAGTACCTATTCGTGAACCCTAACAATCATGCCTTATCGCGTTTCACCTTGCTTGCTCAAAACCACTTCGCACGTTCTTGCAGCCGTATCCCCGATCGTCCTGTTTAGCCCAGTTTGGGCGCAGTCTGTTCAACCCCCTCGACGAAAACCACCGTTTCAGCCGCAAGACATCACTCCCCCACAAGTCCCGCAGCCTCGACTTCCCGAAGCTCCGATCCAGCTTCCTCCTCCTGAACAATTGTTGCCACAACCTAGACCCCAACCCACACCAGAAAGTCCAATCAATGTTCCAGATACGATCTTTGTTCGTCGAATCGAAGTGGTGGGCAGTACGGTTTTTAGTGCAGCAGATTTTGACCAAATTACCCGGAAATACACGAATCGCAACCTGACCTTTGCTGAATTACTGCAAGTTCGAACAGAAATTACGAATCTCTACATTGGTGATCCGAAGCAACCAAAATACGTGACTTCAGCAGCCATCCTTCCCCCTCAAACCTTATCGGATGGGATTGTCAAAATTCAGGTGATTGAAGGGTCTGTCGAAAGCATCAATGTGGTAGGAACTCGGCGCTTAAATCCAGACTATATCCGCAGCCGCATTCAGCTTGCGACCGGAGCACCGCTAAACGTCACGGCTCTACTCGAACAACTGCGGTTGCTGCAACTCGATCCGCTAATCAGAACAATTTCCGCCGACCTGCAAGCCGGGACTCGACTGGGAACGAGCATTTTACAAGTCACGGTTTCAGAAGCAAAAACCCTAAGCATCGCGCCCTTTATTGATAATGCTCGATCTCCCAGTGTCGGAACGCTGCGACGTGGACTTGAACTTGCACAAGCGAATCTGCTGGGATTTGGTGACTCATTGCGAATCGGATACGCAAACACCGATGGCAGTAATAGTTTGGATCTAAGCTACATCATCCCGATTAATCCCCGCAACGGAACGCTGCGATTTGCTTACGGCAGCAATCGTAGTCGGGTGATTGAGGAGCCCTTCGACATTTTAGACATTCAATCGCGATCGCGCTATTACGAATTGACGTACCGCCAGCCGATCGTTCAACGTCCTACTCAAGAATTAGCGTTAGGCGTTACGTTATCCCACCAAAGTAGCCAAACTGAACTGGGAATCAATAACATTGGACCGTTTCAGCTTTCACCCGGCGCAGACGAGCAGGGACGCACGCGAATCTCGGCGGTGCGCTTTTTGCAAGATTATGTGCAGCGCAGCGATCGAGAAGTTTTTGCCGCACGATCGCAGTTCAGCTTTGGGGTTGGGTTGTTCAACGCGACGCAGAATGCAACCGCTCCCGATAGTCGCTTTTTTGCGTGGCGCGGACAGGCACAATGGACGCGATTGTTAGCTCCGGATACGCTGCTGATTGCGCGTGGGGATTTGCAGTTGAGCGATCGAGCCTTAGTCCCTTTTGAACAAGTCGGAATTGGAGGGGCAGAAACTGTACGCGGCTACCGTCAAGATGCGTTGCTCACCGATAACGGCTTCTTGTTCTCGACAGAGTTACGATTGCCTATTTTGAGAACAGCATCGAAAACTGGCATCTTGCAGTTAACGCCGTTTGTCGATGTAGGAGTCGGGTGGAATCGAGACGGCAATAGCAATCCATCATCTAACACGCTGGCTGGTATCGGACTGGGATTGCTATGGCGACAGGGAGACGACTTCTCTGTTCGCCTAAATTGGGGCATTCCGATCGTGTCGCTGGATTCAGAGAAACGCACACTGCAAGAAAACGGTGTTTACTTCTCAATCCGCTATAGTCCTTCGTTCTAATAGTGGGGCGCTAGCTGTGATCTGCCACGATGCTTTCAGTTGAGCGATCGTCTGCGCCATTGCTTTCACAGCTTGACTGGCTCAACATCTTATGAGTGCTGCTGTGACAGGTCAATGTTTGATTTCGTGTTTGATTTGGTGGACTGCTGTAGAGATGTAAAGAAACCTTGGGTCGATCGGAGGATTGATCCTACTATCAAAGCAACGGTTCAGTTACTTCAGCCACTCTGGTCTGAAAACGCCGTTTCTAGGAGACTTTGATTATGACATATACGCTGGATTCGGCTCGTTCCATTTTCCCCGATACACAGGTTTCGGCTGTGATTCCGACGACGGTAGCCGCTTGCGATCGACTCAGTGCTGAGGATCAGTTAGCCCTGCTTTGGTTTGCCTACACTGAGATGGGAAGTTCGATCACTCCTGCGGCAATGGGAGCCGCTAATATGATCTTTGCAGAAGAAACCCTGACGCAAATCAGGCAGATGCCGACCTTGCAGCAAGCGCAAGTCATGTGTGATCTGGTCAACCACACGGATACGCCGATTTGCCGTACCTATTCGTCTTTCGGCATGAATGTTAAGTTAGGCTTCTGGTATCAGTTGGGCGAATGGATGAAGCAGGGAATCGTTGCGCCGATTCCCCAAGGCTACGTTTTATCGCCGGAAGCCTCGGAAGCACTAGAGGCAATTCGCGGACTTGAACCCGGTCAGCAACTGACTGTCTTGCGAGAGGTCGTGCTGAATATGGGATACGCTCCGACTGGTGAATCTCCGGCGGTCAAGCAGCCTGTTACGGTACCTAAAGATCTGATTGCTCGATCGGCGGTGACGATCGAAGGCGTTGATCACCCAACGGTCTTGAGCTATATGGAGGCGATGAACGCCTTCGATTTTCAAGCCGCAGTGGAGTTGTTTACCGAAGATGGCGCACTGCAACCCCCCTTTCAGCAGCCGATCGTCGGTCGATCGGCAATCCTCACGTACATGCAGGAGGAATGTTACGGACTGAAGCTGACTCCCGAACGCGGCATGGTTGAGCGCGCAGAGAATGGCTTCGATCAGATTAAAGTCACGGGGTCTGTGCAAACCCCTTGGGCGGGTGACAAAGTTCGGCTCAATCTGGCGTGGCGATTTTTGCTTAATCCCGAAGGTAAGATTTTCTTTGCAGCGATCGATGTCTTGGCCTCTCCTCAAGAACTGTTGAGTCTCGGCTTAGTTCGCTAAACATCACTGATTATTCAGCCTTCTATTTCTGCTTACTCAAGCCTCAGTTATCAGCATTTGCAGTTCTAGCGTTGTTGAAACAGTAACTTATCTGTTGAGTGTTGACTCAAAATAGAAAGCGGTGTGTTCCTCTGACCTTTGAAAATCTAGAGGCGGATACAATGATTGCATTTTGAGGCTTGATTGAGCCAATCATCTTGAACTTTTTCGCGTAGCAATTGATTAAGCAGAGGTATGGAGGAACTCCAGAAAAAACAGGAAGATGAAAGATGGCTCCACCCGATTTGATTGGCAACTATGAGGAACGCGAGTTTCCGAAGTTTCGCAATCCCACGATCGATACCCTAATTTGGGGCAGCAAACGGCATCATATCTCTGTCTTGCTCGAAATCGATGTAACAGACGCAAGAGTTGCGATTCGTGCCCAGAAAAGAAGGGGACAACGGATTGGGTTTACCGCTTGGATGGTGAAGTGTATTGCTCAGGCAGTCAGCGAGCATCAGTCCATCCAAGCGCTGCGCCAGGGGAATCGGCGACTGGTCATTTTTGACGATGTGGATGTGGCAATCCTGGTAGAACGGACGATCGCTCAATCCGATGCAGACGAAACCTTGCCGATGCCCTACCTGATTCGCAAAGCCAACGAGAAAACAATCGCAACCCTCCATGCAGAACTTAGCGTGGCGAAACAGCAAGCGATCGGAGTTGGTGAAGTGCAGATCAGTTCACCTCGCATCACTTGGTTAACCAAACTCTTCATTCAACTTCCCAGGATTTTGCGAGATTTGTTGTTCTGGCAACCTGTATTTCGCAATCCCTTCCGATTCAAGCAAAGCATGGGAACAGTTGGCATGACGGTAATCGGAATGAGCGGTCAAAGCGGCATGAGTTGGGGGATTCCGATTGGAATTCATCCCTTAATTGTGGCAGTGGGTGCGATCGCAAAACGACCTGGTGCTGTGCATGACCAGATTGTGATTCGTGAGTACGTGGGCATGACTATCCTGTTTGATCATGACGTAACAGATGGTGCGCCAGTTGCGCGTTTCATTCGACGGCTCCAAGAATTAATGGCAGATAGCTATGGACTGCAAGAAGCGGAAGGCGTTGCTATTTCCGAGGAGCATTTGTCATGAGGCACACTGCATCTTTGTTCTTGCGGAAATTATGGCGGAATCGTCCAATAGCAGCAGCGATTGTGACAGGAGCCGCAGCACTGCTGGGATTCATCAGTGCTCATACGATGCCTCGTAGTCCAGCCACGTCTACTCAAGTACTCCTGGTCATGGCAACGAGTTTGATCGTAGGTTGTCTCGCAGGCGTAATTTTGAGATCTCGATGGGCAATGCTAATCACTCCCATTGCTTACATGATTGCGATCGAACTGGGACGATTGCCGATGATCGGCCCAACCGTTGATGCCCTTCGGCTCGATGAACCCTTTGGGATTTTGGCATTAATTTTGGGGCGTGGATTTCATGGGTTAGTGGGTGTGCTCCCGATGATTCTTGGCGTTTCCTGGGGCATTGCGATCACTAATTACGTTCTGTCGGTTACTCCTGTTATCAAACCCAGTCGATGGACGATCGCGGCAACGGCGGGACTCTTGCTGCTCTCTCTGTGGATTGCGCTACCTGCCAGCACACCGCCGATTCGCGGAACAAATGGTCAATCCTTAATCGGCAGCATTGCGAGTTTGGAGAAGGTTCAGCTAGGCGGAAAAACGCAGTGGATTATGTTGCGGGGGCAGAGTACCGACAAACCTGTACTCTTGTATCTCAGCGGCGGGCCAGGACAGAGCGATTTACCGTACTCGCGAGTTTTGTTTGAGGATCTAACTCGCGATTTTGTCGTGGTGAGTTGGGATCAGCGTGGTACTGGAAAATCTTACGCCTCTCTCGATCCCACTTCAACGCTGACTTTAGAACAAGCGATCGCAGACACCATCGAACTATCGCAATCTCTGCGATCGCGCTTTCGCCAGCAAAAGATCTACCTGCTCGGAGAATCTTGGGGCAGCACATTGGGCGTTCTTGCTGTACAACGCCGACCCGAACTTTACTATGCCTGGATAGGCAGTGGTCAGATGGTCAGCCAGCGCGAAACCGATCGACGACTGTATTACGACATCTTAGCTCTAGCCGCTAAAGAGAAAGATACTGCATTGGCAGCGAAGATGCAGGCTTACGGTGAGCCACCCTATGCCGATAGCCCCTATGCAAACGCTTTTGTCATGCAGCAGTACGATCGGCTTTCCCCGCCCTATACTCCTCCTCAGTCTTACATCGAGCGGGGTACTGCTGCTCATCTAGGGCCTTGGGGAATTTTAGGTCAAGAGTACAACCTAGTCGAAAAAGTCAATGTTCTGCGCGGATTAATCGACCTGTTTGCCGTGATGTATCCCCAGTTGCAGGATATCGATTTTCGTCAAACGGTTAAGCAACTGCAAGTTCCCGTTTATCTACTCGATGGCGCAGCCGAACTTAAGTCACGACGAGATTTAGCATTGGAGTGGTTTAACGCATTGAAGGCACCCCGCAAGCAACTATTTCGCTTTGAGAACGCTGGGCATTCCGTCGCGTTTGAGCAGTTTGAGGCAGTCTCTCGGATTGTGCGTGAAATCGTTCTTTCCGAAACTTATGACAAATAAGCACAAAAAGCATTGCGGGTGCGATCGCGTTCACAGTCGGGTGCAGATTACGGTCAGCTTTACTTCTGCGATCGGTCTACGCTTTACTCGTGATTCGCCCAGTCATTTCGGTGGGATGAATGCGATAGATAGTGATGATTTCGGGTCGTCCCTGGGCATCGATCCAGGTTCGATTAATTGCAGGCGATAGCGTTGAATTTCGTGCTTTGACCAAGTGCATCACTTGATCGATCTCTTGCTGATCTGTAAGACGCTCTGCCCGACCCATGACGATCGCGCTTCGCCAATGTTCCAAATCTTGGACATCTTCAACTTGTAAGCACACCTCTGGATTTGCATCCATATCGTGCGTTTTCATGCCTTCAGTCGTAAACACATAGATGCTCGAATCTTTCAGGTAGTATTGCATCGGAGTAACGTAGGGTTTTCCTTCGTGAATACAGCCAAGATGCCCATAGCCAACTTTCTGCAAGAGTTCTAAAATCGCTTTTGAACTCATTTCGTCAATATCTAACATCGTTTCTATCCTAGTTTTGATCGATCGTACTGAAAGCGCTGTCTAAGGATGCCTCTCGTCAGGTGGATCTCCTTCAAAAGGCTGCACTCCAGTTGCCGGATAATCATCATCATTCAAACCAAAAATTCTTGTGACTGCTCCTGAAATATAGCGAATCACACTTTGTGGTAGTTCCTTGATGGTTTGCCAACGGATTAAAGACATAGAAACCTCCGCTAGGTCAAAAGAATGGAGTAGAGCCGAAGCAGCGATCGCGTCTTGGCTTCTACGTTCAGGCTAGAAAAAGAACTTGAGGAACTTGTGAAGATCGCAAGTTTAAGAGTATGCAATCTGCACAAGTTCCTCAAATGATTTGCTTATTGTCTCGATGTAGCTGATCGACAATACCGTAGTAATGTTTCAACTCAGCGTCTTAGAAAGAACTTGTTTCAGAGTTGCAATTGGCTAAATACGCTTTGCAAGACCTGAGCAGAGTTTAAGAGCTGCTGTTTCTCAAGATCACTGAGCGTAAGGTTAACGGTCTTGAGGACTCCTTTCTCGTTTACAACCGTCGGTAGACTCAAACAAATATCGTGAATTCCATAGAGTCCATGGACTAAGCTACTTACGGTTAAGATTCGTTCTTGACTGCGCAAAATGGCTTTGACAATATCGGTCACGGCAAGCCCGATCGCATAACTGGTATATCCTTTGCGCTGAATAATCTCGTAGGCGGCATTTCTCACCTGCTCAAAGATTGCGATAACTTCAGCCTGAGTTGCAGTTGGGGCAACTTCCCATGAATTATGAAAGAATCTCATTCCTGCCACGTTTGCCGTACTCCAAACGGGAACTTCGCTATCTCCATGCTCCCCGATAATGTAGGCGTGGACACTGCGCGGATCAACCCCTAACTTTGCGGCAAGCAGCGATCGAAATCGAGCTGTATCTAAGACAGTTCCAGTTCCGATCACTCGCGAACTTGGAAAGCCCGTGAGTTTTAAGGCAATCTGCGTCAAGATATCAACCGGATTGCTGACTACTAGCAAAATCGCATTCGGACAGTGCTGCACGACATCGCCCAGGATGTGCTTGAAAAGAACGGCATTCCGTTCGGCTAAAGACAAGCGATCCTCGCCTGGTTGTTGCGCCACACCCGCTGTCAAAATCACGATATCCGCATCTTGCCCCGCATCTGCGATCGTTCCTGCTTGAATCGCAGTCGATGAAATGAAGGGCATTCCATGCTTCAAATCCATTACTTCACCTTCGACCAACTTGATCGCAACATCTTGGAGGATCAGTTCATCAAAGCAATTTTGAATCAAGAGGGAGTAGGCACAAGCCATACCTACATGCCCAGCCCCAATGATGACTCCCTTGCGGGGGCGAATCGGACTATTCGGAGTTGGGGCATCGGGATTGGAGATGAATAGGTTCTCAAACATCGCGCCTCTAGTTTAAGTTGAGAGATTGGGAAAATGTTTAGCGCATTGGTACCTGTGTTTTTAGCACTGTTTTTAGCATTATTAGAGTTTCGCCAGGACTTGCAATCAGTGATTTAAGAATATAGCAATCCCGCTTCAATTGTCCTGACAAGGCTATCAGGCAGTATCATCCTGGCTCACAGCCAATACTGCTGCGCCTTGAATGTTTCCTATCCGCAACGATTCCAACGCTTCATTGGCTGCACTTAGGGGAAAGGATTGAACTTGCGTCTGAATTGGAATCTTGGGAGCCAACGCTAAAAACTCTGCTCCATCCTGTCGGGTGAGATTGGCAACCGATCGCAACACTCGCTCTCCCCATAAAATCTCATAGGGAAACGCAGGAATGTCACTCATGTGAATGCCTGCACAAACTACGATTCCTCCTTTTGCAACTGCCCGGAGTGCCGCAGGAACCAAAGAGCCAATGGGGGCAAAGATAATTGCCGCATCTAACGGCTCTGGCGGTAGTTCAGTGGAGCTACCTACCCAGACTGCGCCCAATTGCCGTGCGAATCGTTGACTTTCGGCATCGGTAGGGCGAGTAAAGACGAAGACTTGCCGACCTTGATAACGAGCCACCTGAATCAGAATGTGAGCGGCTGCACCAAACCCATAAAATCCCACCCGTTCTGCCTCGCCCGCCAGTTTGAGCGCTCGGTAGCCAATCAGTCCAGCACAAAGCAGCGGAGCCGCTTGTAAATCGGGATAGCCTGCCGGAATAGGAAAGCAGAAGCGTTGATCTGCAACGGCATATTCTGCGTAGCCTCCATTGATTTGATAGCCCGTAAATCGCGCCTCGTCGCAGAGATTTTCTCGCCCCGTCTGGCAATAGCGGCAATGGTTGCAGGTATGACCGAGCCAGGGAACTCCAACGCGGGTTCCGATCGAGAAAGTTTCGTCACCGTTCTGGGGGAAAGGTTCCACTCGATCGCCAAACTGCATTACAGTTCCAACGATTTGATGACCTGGAATTAGTGGGAGCTTTGGATCAGCCAATTCGCCATCGACAATGTGCAAATCCGTTCGACAGATGCCACAGGTATGCACCCGAATTAAGACCTGTCCAGGTTGAGGAGCAGGGACGGGAACATCAGCCAACCGTAACTGTTGCCCAGAGGCATCTAGAATCATTGCCTGCATCATGAAACCATACTTGAGGTGATGCTTCACTGTTCAAGTTAGGCAGGAAAGTTGAGGAAGTTGTGAGGAGGTTGAAGGATTCAAGCAAATCTAGCTTTCGGCCTATCATCCTTTTGGTTCGGCTCAGAAACCGATTTATGATTTCTCGGATTTGGCGGAACAGCTTCTGGTTTGCCGTTTTTCTTGAGGAATTCGGGGTTGAGTTGAATCATGGGAGTTCTAGGAATAGGCTTTACTGCGGTGTTTGATCCGGTAGATGACGATCGCTTCGGCTTCGATGCTGTTACAGGTAGATTTCGCTACGATGTCTGATTCGATGCACAGTGAGAAGTTCTGCTGTTTCGCTGAAGGTGTAAAGAACTCGATAATCACCAACTCTTAGTTTGAACAGCCCACTGAGATCTCCTGTCAGGGGGATCGGATCGAGTTCGTCAAAGTTATCGGCTAACCATTCGAGCTTGCGAAGAACGCGCTTTTGGTTCTTCTGGCTGAGTTTTTCTAGTGCGGAGATTGCATCGTTGGTTAGCTCGATCGCATACGCCATTACTTTGTCAAGCCCAATCTTTTAGCAACTTCTTCGAGGGGAACGCCACGTTCTCCAGCTTGGGTTCGCTGCATGGATTTGATTAGTTGTTGTTTGACTTCAGGACGGATCTCTCTGCCTTCGTCTGGATCTTCTAGGAAGTCTTCAAGTGTCTCTAGGACGGTTTCTCGAATGAGTGCTTTTAGCTCTTCGGTGGTGAGATCTTTGACTTGCATTGTTGAAATCCGATCGAGGGACTGATTCTAGTTTACTCGGTTCTATTGGATGAGTGACGATCGCGCTTATTTCCGAAGCCATGCGATGAGAAGGACGATCGCACCTTACACCTCACAGTTAAAGGACTTTCTGAGCAGTCATTGCACCAGAGCTTGCTTTCACTCGAAATAGAATAATTCCACTCGCAGCGGGGAGTTGTGAACGGAATGCAAGTTCACCGAAGTCTTTGTCAAAGGTGAGCAGGATTCGTTCTTCTGCTTGGGCGCGAGATAGAACTTCTGGATCAGAAATTCCAGGTGCATCGGTACGAATCCAGACAACATCGTGATCTGCTTGACGAAGCGCTTCTACTGCATCACCTGGGAAATTTTCATTCGCAAGGAAGCGCATGAGTCAGGTGGGTAGCGCGTAGACTTTTTCAGCTTTCAGGGCAGCACTCGCGTAGCTGAGGCAAGCTTGAATATCTTCAAGGGTAATTCCAGGGTAGTTGCGGAGGATTTCGTCAGTCGTCCAACCTTGAGCAAGCAGATCGATGATAAATTCGACGGCTAGACGAGTGCCTTTGATGATGGGTTTGCCAACGAGAATGTTTGGGTCAAGGGTGATTCGGGTTTGCCAGTCCATAGGGTTGAGATAAACTTGTTGCTTTCTATTCTACGGATTTTAGGTTGAGGAACTACGATCGCAGATCGCACGTTTTATCGATCGCACTTATCCCCATAACCACGCGATGAGAAGGTCGATCGCGCCTCACTGTTCCATCTAGGCGAAGTGGTCTTGTAAGAGTTTATGGATAAAGCGGTAGCGATCGCCGATGCGCTGGAGAAACATGCGCTCTGTGGCGTAGTTGAGGAAGCGGGTTTAGCTAAACAAACTTCATTTGAAAGGATTAACGATCGTGAGTCGGTCAGCAACGAGTAAACCATCCTGCATATCTTCTGAATAGAAGTACGATCGCTGATTCATGAGGCTCGATCGTGACTCTCATCTCTGGTTAAAAATCGATCGACTTTGATTGGATTTTGTGCGAGTTCATCCATTATGTCGGGTCGCGAAGCTGTTGATTTTGCAGATTGCTTTTCTACAACAATTTTGACAGTGTTTGCTTGCACAATTTCTTGTTTATATTCATCGGGAATCACGATAACGCCATTCTCAACTTTTGCTTGAAACTCTACTGTTGCCATTGTTATCTCCAAAGCAAGTCCTCTCATTTTACTGCTCTTACTCATTCATTGCGGCGAAGTGATCTTGCAGAAGTTTGTGGATGAAGCGGTAGCGACCGCCGATGCGCTGGAGAAACGATCGTAAGGTGATCGCGCTTATTTCCGTAGCCACGCGATGAGAAGGACGATCGCGGCTTATTTTTACCAGCGAATATAACGTGGGTGGTTTTTGATTCTAAAATGAAGCAACATTCACAGAATAACCCTTGCAATGGAAGTTCTTAAATTTACTGGGACGGTTGATGAGTCTGGAAACTTGCATTTGGATATTCCCACGGAACTATCCTCTGGACAAGTGGATGTCGTGGTGATTCTGAATCCATCTGCTTCTGTTCAGAAGATTGCTTATGATTTTTCGGATTTAGCGGGGCGGTTAGAGTGGCAAGGTGATGCAGTGTTAATGCAAAGGACGCTCCGGGATGAGTGGTAGTCGCTATTTGCTAGATACGAATGCGATCGTGGCACTGCTGAAAGGTGAAGTTCAATTAATTCAACTGTTGCAGAGTGCGGATTGGGTTGGGATTGCTATTATTAGCCAGGTTGAATTTTTAGCATTTGTCGGGTTAAGTCAAAGTGACCGTAAGCTGTTTCAGCAGTTTCTTCAGCGGGTGGAAGTGGTGAGTTTGATCGCAAGCGATACAGGGTTGATTCAGAGAATAATTGAGATTCGTCAGGACTATCGATTGAAGTTGCCGGATGCCATGATTGCTGCAATGGCTGTGCAAAGCGTAGCAAGTTTGGTGACTCGCGATCGAGAGTTTGCAAAAGTGAGGGAGTTAACGATCGTCAATTGGTAGCGCTTATCTCCCTAACCACGCGCTGAGAAGAACGATCGCACCTCACACCCCACACCTCACTCTTCCATCTGGGCGAAGTGGTCTTGTAAGAGTTTGTGGATGAAGCGGTAGCGACCGCCGATGCGCTGGAGGAACATTCGATCGGTGGCGTAGTTGAGGAAGCGGGCGTAGTTCCAGGGAATGGAGCGGTTAAAGAACAGGATGAGCCGAAGCAAAAAATGCTCTAAACAAGCAAATCCGCCACCAATACTTACACCAAGTAGTCCCCCAAGTAATCCAAATTTTAGTCCTGTTTGAACTCCACCAGGCAGTCCGGAAACAAATCCACTAGATACTCCGAAAACTACACCAAGAATTAGCGCAGCAGTTGTTCCAAGAATAATTGAGTTTTGACCGGAGTTGAAAATACCTTGGTTAGGCAAGCGGTTGATATCTAAATCAGGATTAACTGTTCCAATGAAGAGTAATAAACATAGTAGAAATATTAAGCTGTAAACAGGTGTAGCTATTAGACCAACTATTATTCCAGCAGCGACACTTTCTGTTGTGATGATAATTATTGCGTGAATGAATGCGCTAATTGCTCCGAAAGCAACTCCAATAGGCGCTAATATTGCAAATACTTTCAATTTGAGAGAAGACCACTGTAGGGTGTGAATTGGCACAATAATCTGACTTGAGCCAAGGACTACAGAGATAAACACGATGAGCAGTGATGCTGCTCCAATTCCCCAACCATAGTAGGCTCCACTTGGTAGCCCTAAACATATTCCAACTATTAATCCCCTACACCAACCATATATTTTGTGCTGTTTTGCGGAAAATAACCAGGAAGGTTGTATTCTTTCAATTAAAAAATCAGTTTGTGATTCTTGTTTTAGCTGTTTGGCAAGGAAAATCAGCCATGATTGCGTTTGTCTTACAGTAGGCTCCTTCCTGGCAGCATACATTCGGCTATTAATGCGTCTGTCTAGCATTCGTTCAATATAGATATCAAGTAAAAACCGCACTCGTTCTTGAGTAGTCTGTAACACCTTCCATTGCTTTGAAAGTTCCTCCCGATAAGCCACCAACGTAATACTTAATAACAAGGGTTGCCGTACTAAATTCAGCAATGCCATATCTGTTGCTAGAACTTGCCAAAGCGAAGCGCAATCGATCTCCTCCAAATATCTCTCAATCTGCTCATCGCTCAGTTCTTGCAGATAAATTGCGCCATTGAGATTCAGCTTTTCAGGGTACAGTTCATATTCCTCGTGCCGAGTGCAAACAACAGTTGGTACAAGCTTCGCCTCACTACTCAGAAACTGATTAATCGCGGTAGCACAGGCAGGTTGAAGCTGTGTTCGCACTTCATCTAATTCATCAAACAAGGGTAAAAGCTTATGATTTTCTAGCCATTTTTTCCAGGGCATTGAGGCACTGTAGATTCTAGAAAGTTCCTTGACCGTCCAATCCTTAATACTTTGCGTCGGCTCTTTCCAAGACGACAAGTTCAGCAAAAACGGCATCGGTTCGTTGGGGTCGTTGATCGCTCTTCTAACCAATGCTCTCGCAAGCTCCAATAGTGTTGTGGTTTTCCCCGCTCCCGGCTTTCCCAAAATCAATAATTTGCCTGCAATTTTAAGACGATCGAAGACTTCCAGAATCTCCATCTCTGGCGGAATCGTTTCGGTGATTGCTCCACTTTTGACCTGCACATCGCAAAGCCGCTGCACCTGTTCCGGTTGCGCCTGCTTTCCCAAGTTGATCAAAATCCGATTGTGCAGTGAACTCGCTAACCGACCCTCAATTTCTTTTTCAAAGGCTTTGAGCCATATCATTTCTTGATCCGGACGTTTTCTCGATCGATCTTGCACAACATAGTTTTCAATGTTGTACTGATCGCGCCCTTGATTGTCATACCGTCGCGCCACAACTAAGATCCGCCAACTCTAGGATTACCTGTGATGTTCTCGATATTAATCTGATCGCGTCCTTGATTGATATATTGGCGATCGGCAGTATTTTGCACATTCGTAATTTGACTTGCAAGCTGCTGCAAAGACTGGGCAAATTGCATATCGTCCATCTCATCTTCTAGATAGACTGAGAGCTTATTCAAGGCTTCCGTCGATCCTTCGTTTTCGATTTTGGCGATCGCTTCTTCTGCCTTCTTCTTTCCAGCAAATCGCTGCTTGATCACCGATCGTAATGGCTCAATGCTTTCGATCGTTTTCTTCGCGATCTCTCCCATTCCCGCTTTAACAAACTCACCAAATGCAAGCGTTGCAAGTCCAGCCGCCGTCCACGTTATCGGTTCCATAAGCTTCTGCCCAACCATTACATTTCTCTTGTAACTTATCCTCCCCGTTTTGCGTACCAGCTTCAGCAAGACGACACAATTTAGCCGTGTAACAGTGACGATCGACCCAGTGCTGATATCTCCTAACCCCGTCGCCGCAACTGAGTTTGTTGTCCCAAAGAATCGGATTCTTGTCGTCGCCACAACAAACCCGATCCTAGTGAAAACCGCAACGTTCACCGTATCTCCTAACCCTGCCGTCGCGAATGGGTTAGCTGTCGCGACCAACGGGTTAATTTTCTCAGCAACAATACCGATCGACTAGAAATCAGCTAAAGAAATCACGGCTTTTACCGCCAAACTTTCATCGAATCAACATGAATTTTTGCGCCATTCACTCAACCGCACTGCAATTCAAACCAGCCAGACTAGCACTATCCATTTATTGCAAGGAAGCATTTACCTATGCCTCGCTTACATCGCACCTCGCGGATGCTCGACAAAGGGCAACTGCGAATCTTAAGACTCAAAACCATCGATCCTTACATGAGCTTCGGCAACGATCGCAATCTTTCCACTCTCGAACAGCAAATCGAGCAGTTGCACGACAAATTGACTGAGTACAACACCACCCTTGCAGCGCTCGACCTTGCTAAACAAGAGATCGAGGAGATGGAGAAAAACATGGGCAATCTGCTTGATCAACTGCTGCAAGGTGTGGCGGCAAAATACGGCAATGATAGTCGTGAATATGAGATGGCAGGCGGAACGCGCAAAAGCGATCGCGTTCGCAAGAGTGCCGCAAGCCGGGCAAAGAACAGTGTCAGAAAACTTGCCCAAGCTGCAAACAACTAATCATCCTCGATCTCTAAGGGGCATTACCTTGGCGATCGATACCGCAAATCTTAGAAACGGTTTAGCGCGATCGATTCGCAGCTTCAGCCCGCACCACATACTTCGACGCTGGAACATCCTGCGAAATCGGTTGAGCGTAGCCTTTATTCACCATTGCTTGATACACGATCGCAGCCACTTCTCCACGAGTTGCAGGGCGGAGCGGATTAAGCTGTCGAACATTGGGATGATTGACTACTACATTCGATCGAGTGGCTTCTGCAACTGAACTAGCCGCATACTTTGGAATGCGATTTGCATCTGTGTAGTATTGATTCAACGAAAGGGAAGGCTGATTTTTAGGAGTGCTGGCTTTTGCAGCAGTGGCAGGAGTAGACTGTGCTGGAGCCGCAGCCGCAACGCGATTTGCAACCGGAGTTACAAGCGGCTGAAGTAGCATCATGCTTGCCATCGGAAAGGGGAACATTAAGCGGCGATTGGCTCGACCTTGCGGAGCGGCTTGATTGTTCGCGGCTTGAGTATTCGCGCTTTGAGCGATCGCAGCCTGATTATTGGCAGGGACTTTTGAATTTAGGTTAATATTTTGTGCCAGTGAAACTAATGCGTCTACTTTCGTCACAGACTGATTCGGACGAAAAGTGCCGTCCGGATAACCGCGCATGAATCCAGCTTCGTAAGCTTCTTTAATGGCAGGGGATGCCCAATAACCTTTGGGAACATCGCGGTAGTCGCTACCACTTCCGATCTGCCGTTCTTGCGGTTGATTGAATGCAGTTCTCAGAATTGCAGCAAATTCATCGCGATCGACGGGTTGATCGGGGCGAAATGTTCCATCTGGATAGCCTTTGATCACATTGCGACTTGCTAAGGCTTCGATAAATGGTTTTGCCCAGTAGTTTTGCGTATCGCGAAAGTTAGTATTCTGAGCGGTACTAGGTGCAAAGATTGAAGATAAAAGGGCAGCGGAAGTTGCGGTGATACCAACTCCAACAAACGCAGCATTTCGCATCCAACGATTGCTCCTTAAGTCAGACATACTCTTTCTCCTAAACGGCAAGTTAACCCCAGTCAGCGCTCATGCTAGTGGCTTTTGTGAATTATTTCCTCTGCCGTATGATAGAGAGTACGAACAAAATTGCGGCTTTCTCAAGGACTGTACACAGGCATCGGCTCAATCCCAAGCTCCGATCGCCATTCTGTTAATGGTTTTTCCCAGTGTTCTTCCCATCTTTGCGCGAGCAGCGGTTTAGCTTTTGCGCCCATGCGATACCCTGCGGCAATGCGATCGAGCAATCTCCCTAATTGCTCAGGCTGGTTCAGCATAGTATTGAGAAACGCACCCGCAACGAGTATGCCAGCCAGCGGACGATGAGTTTGAGCAATCTCAAACGCTTTCAGTCCAATCTCACCAGGAACATCTACGCTCATTCCGGTGACGACGTGCCAGACATCATGCGTTTGGCGCAATCGAAACAGCAGGCAAGTGGCATCATCAACGACTTCTATTTTTCGATAAAATCCCGGATCGAAGCCTGCACCGGAGATATATTGAGCAAACGCATACCCCAAAGAATCTGGGGGACAAGTCATTAATTGTTCGATATCCGGGACAGGCGCAGAATAACGATCGTTCGCTAACGCCGCAACTCCTGGATCGCTCAGCATATATTTAACGGATGCTTCCATCGTTTGAGGATGGGATCGCAAGAGTGCGTCCTCGACATCGTAAACGGATTCAGTTCCATCTGAACTTTTTAATAAATTTAGAACTGATCTCACCGTATTCAAATAATTCAGATTAAGGCGACGTAATTCTTTGAAGTGCATAACTTTGAGATTGGATTAAACGTCACGCTCACCATAATCGATCGACCTTTTCGGTTAATCGATTATTTAGATTTCTTTTTACCTTTCTTCGACTTCCCATCCAGTGCGCCTTCGATTTTGGCGTTGAATCCGTAAACTTGACGCGATCCCGCCAACGCAACCAGCGTCACTTCTCGATCGTCTCCGGGTTCAAAGCGAACGGCGGTACCTGCGGGAATATCGAGGCGCATTCCACGGGCACGATCCCGATCGAATTCCAATGCCGCATTCACCTCAAAGAAATGGAAATGTGACCCGACTTGAATCGGGCGATCGCCTCGGTTTGCCACGCTCAAAGTCACGGTTTCTCGTCCTGCATTCAGTTCGATTTCACCGTCTTCGATGAACATTTCACCTGGAATCATGGCGCTATTCTCCTATCGAATCGGGTTGTGAACGGTGACAAGCTTGGTTCCATCCGGGAAGGTGGCTTCGACTTGAACTTCGTGAATCATTTCGGAAATTCCGTCCATCACGTCGTCCTGAGTCAGGAGCGTGGTTCCGTAGTTCATTAACTCGGCGACGGTTTGCCCGTCTCTTGCTCCTTCGAGAATTGCCGCAGAAATGTAGGCGATCGCTTCGGGATAGTTGAGTTTCAATCCTCTCGCTTTGCGGCGTTCTGCGACTAAAGCGGCAGTAAAAATGAGAAGCTTATCTTTTTCTTGGGGCGTGAGTTGCATCGATTCTGTCTCTGGTCGGCTCGGAATTAAATGTATGACAAAAGCACAGAAGATGTTGTGAAGATTTTTGGAAATCTTGGACAGGGTTAGCTCACTGCTGCGCCCCAAGCGTTGAAAGTAGGCTGCTTGCCGCTTCTCGCACTTCTTCGGATTCGTCTTTTTGCGCGAGTTGCTGCACAAGTTGCTGCACTTCTGGAAACTGGGCTTGGACTTGCCACAGGTTTCTAAGCAGCGCCATTTTGACCTTAACGGACTTATCCGATTGAATGGCTTGTTTTTGGCTTTGGTAGTTCTCTGGCGACATCTCGCGAAATCCTAATGCCACTGCCGCTTCAGCGCGTACCGCTTCTTCTGTGTCGCTCTGTAGGGCTTGAATTAAGCGTCGATCGACCGTCGGATCAGGAACTAGGCGCAGAGATGAAACCGCAATCGCTCGAATCTCTACCTGCGGTGAATTTGCCAACTTTGTGACGGCATCCAGAGATCGAGCCGAGCCAACATTTCCTAACACCAGCAAGTTTTGCTTGATATCATCGGCTGACTGTGATTTTTGGAGTCGCTCAACAAAGCGATCGACGATCGGGTTTGCTCGATTCGGTGCAGACTCAAGTAAGTTATGTGCGGCTGTACCAAGGGCGAGTTGTGCGGTTGATGCAACTTGCGAGTTGTCAGAGTTGAAGGCAAAATTGCTTAAGAGCGCGATCGTCTCTGGAGTTGGAGATTTTACGGTTGCAAGACTGGGAATTAGTGCCGCGAGTGTTTTCCAATCCTGAGTTTGAGCGTTGATGATTTGAACTAAAGCAGATTGTGCTTGTGAATGTCCAACGGCACTTAATGCACCTACGACTAATTGCATCGCTGGAGTGGCTTCGCTCTTGAGAATACGCTGAGCAAAAGTTGCACTGGTTTCTGGTTTGAGATAGATCAACGCTTTGACCTTGAGATACAGATCAGTGGTGTTCTGAGCTTTGTCGGGTGACTTGCTTAGTGCGTCTAACTCAGACAACAAACTTTCTAAGGTGCTTTCTCCTAGCTGTTGACGCTGAATTTTTGCTTCCGCTTCTTCTTCAGGAATGGTGTAGGAGAGCGCGATCGCTTGCGTTTGCCGTGCTGCACTAGCTTTTTGTAACGCTGCCAAATCTGCTGCACTTAATTGCGTCTGTGCAGAATAACTTAGATTCAGTGTTGTTTCGCTTTGTCCAATATTTTTCTTAGAGACTTCAAAGCTTTGAGTTTCTTTCCCGCTCAGGCTCAAAAGACGACCTGCTTTTGTGTCAAATTTTGCGGTCAATTGCCCCTGTGGAGTAATGATTGGCGTGAGTTTGGCGCTTCTTGGTGTTTTATCAGGTTGTAGATAGCGTAGTTTTGACTTTTGGAACTGATCAAAGTTACTGCAATATTGAGCAATGTATTGTCCGTTCGGATCGTCTTCCTGTGTTTCCCAAGTGCTAACTGTGGGAGATTTCGCAGTAACAAACTGAGTCGAAGCCAGCAGCGATCGTGCAAAACTCTGAGCAATGTTGCTCATGTTCGGATCAAACCGCACTGATAGAATCTTGCCCTGAGCATCAACCTCAGCAAAGATATCTTGAGCGAGATCCTTCTGAATCAATTGAGACTGTTCTGCAATCAATTGACCATTCGAGAGAATCTGCACATTCAGATTTTGCAACCGATAAGCAACTGTGGCGCGATCGTTCTTCTGCTCCAGAACAGTCATCACTAAATCCGCTCGTATCCGGTTGTCAAAGTTACTCACAAAGGTACTTGGAGCTTCTGCATTACTATCTGGTTTTAGATCACCAAACAGAGCACGTAAATCGGAATTTCCAACATTGCGATAGTCCAACTTGTAAGTCAAACGATCGCCTACTTTGAACTGATATTGCGGTGAAGGTTGAGCCACAATCGACGAACTCAGAATTGTGCCAAATTCACCAATCTGTTTGCCATACGTTAGCGTTCCAGGAATGGCTAATGCAAGTAACAATCCAGACAGTGCGAATAGCGATCGACGATGTAGAGGCAGCATTTTAGAAGACATAATCTCATCTCAGGAGCAGTATCTCAGGAGCAGTAGAGTGGTGTAATTCTGTCTTTCGAGACAGTAAAAGACAGAATCAAATTGAACTAATCGTTACAGTGCAACTTTGTAAGATTCATCAAACAGATAACCGTCGGTCTTGAAGCCCGTCCAGCTCCAGATGTTCCAGTTCCACTGTTTCTTCTTCCACGGTGGGATACCAAACTTCGGAACATACATATAGGCATAAGCGTAAGCATTACCGCTCAGTGCTTCCAGCGAGTTGTATGCCGATAGCTGCATCATCAAGTAAGGATTGTTGTTCTGGAGCGCCAGATAAGCTCGTCCCCGCATATCTAGATCATCACGCACTAGGAGTAAGTTCGTGCCGACCCCCGCACCTGCCACATAGATATCCGCACCGCCCTGACCATAGGCTCTTGCATCCACGAATGGACTCACCTGAGCATACGCCGAAACAATGGCTGGATTTGCGATCGCCAGATACTGAATGCCTGCGCTTCCCCGCACTCCAAACGAAGCTCGCATCGGAATTGGACCTAAGCTAAACCGCAGATCTGCAACCTGACGATCGACCGATCGCGAGAAACTATCAGACTTGATCAG
This sequence comes from Cyanobacteria bacterium FACHB-63, assembly GCA_014695255.1. Taxonomy (GTDB): domain Bacteria; phylum Cyanobacteriota; class Cyanobacteriia; order Leptolyngbyales; family Leptolyngbyaceae; genus Leptolyngbya. The sequence goes on along the minus strand of JACJNX010000093.1, from coordinate 22,690 downwards.
CAGCGTGTTGCGGCTATCTTGGAAGTTATAAACGCTCTGTCCCAGCACATTCAGGCGGACATCAAGCGTGGAGTTGCCAGACTTTTGCGAGTTCATCGCAGCAGTCGCCCGGATGAGGTTAGCCTGGTTGCCAAACATATAGCCACCCGCATTCCCTTCTGCATAAGCTTTGGAGAAATTGGTTGAGCCTTGAAGCTGAAGTTTTCCGTTGACGTAAGCGGAGAAGGTGTTGGGATTGCCAAGATTGTAGTTCCAAGCTTTGTTGTAGCCTTTCGGTGCAGGTGCGATCACTCGGATTAGATCTGGATTGATCGGCTTGAACACCGGCGATCGCAGTTGTTTTTGCTGCAAGGTACCGAGTTCTGATTGTTGGAGAGTACCAAGATCGAACTTAGGATTGACTTGCAAATTTTGCAGTGCACCGGGGCGGAGTTCCAGGTTGGGAATGGCATCAGGCTGCTTGACAATCTGGCTTGGATCAAGCGTGGTTTTGAACAGCGATCGCTCTGGGCTAATTTTGCGGTGTTCGATCGACACGGAATCAATCTGCCGTTTCAATTCGGCTTGGTTGATCACCGTTTCTTGCAGGACGACGCTTTCTTCCGGCTGTCGGAATGAATAACCAATCTGGCTGAATTGTTGCTCAAGGCGGTTCAGTTCGGCATAGTATTCGCCTGCTTTGACTTGTTTACCATCCGGCAAAGTTAGCACTGCCTCTGGTGAGATTGGCTTGCCAGTCTCAGGATCTCGCACCTCGAAGGGTTGAAATTGAAGCGGTGCCCGCCTGTTGATTTGAACCGTCTCCGGTTTGATTCTGACCGCATCCGAGTTGACTTCGAGTTGACGGGTTTGCGCTGAGACGGACAATGAGCTGGCTAGATTGAGTGCAGAAAGAGTTGCGATCGAGCTAAGTGCGATCAAACGTTTGGGCTTGGACATAGTTTCAGTTCGGCTCCATCGAATGAATGGGTTAGGTACGACTTCAACGCTGAACGAGGGGTAGTGAAGTGCGTCTTGATTCAATCGTATGAAGCGCGATCGTGTTTCCCTCTTACCCATTTGGGTAATTCTTCGGAGAACGGACTGTTCTTAAAGTTGCCAAACTCTCGGAATGCAAACAGGGCGACCCGACACCGATCGCACCAATCCCCAAACTGCAATCAGCCAGCGTCGGACTTCGCTGCTAGAGTGACCCCGATAGCGGCACAATAAGCCCAAGGATAAGCGCGTTACCCCAATTTCGCCCTCACTGCCTGTCCAAAGGGCGCGTGCTTTTTCCACCAGTTCGGACTCTACAGGCTGTCCAATCCAAGCGAAACTAGCAACGATCGGACAGCCTGCTAATCCATGCGGACTGTTGAAAGTGGCTTCACTGCCCGGAAGCCATTGGCGATCGATCCAAATCGGTTTTCCCGCTTGCCAAACTTCCGTGTGAGATCGCCAATTTCCTTCGATGAAGCGTTCCCCTCTGGCACTGCGTCCAAATCGGGTAATCTCCCAACCGATCCACTCTGCACCCGGAGCTAAATTCACGCGCATGGCTTGACGGAATGAGGCTTGATTAAACACGATCGTTTCGAGCGGCAACCATTCTAGACAAGCGCCTTCTGCTAAATCAATCTCGATGCTCTGTTGAGCTTCGCGTCCATTGGTACGATAAACTTTGGCAGCGGCGGGAGTGGTGATTAAGGCTCGGCTCTGGGGCGCAAGTTTAACATCGAAAGTTAAGCGATCGCCCCCGACAATTCCGCCTGCGGTGTGCATGATCACACTGTGGCAAGTTCCGCTATTTTCTGGATAGAACGGGCGCTGGACTTTGAGCGGAGCTTTTCCCTGATTGCGAATAAGCTGAGTAATTCCACGGCGATTCTCAAATTCGAGGCGCAAACTGCCATGCCAATCGGTTTGGGGTAACTCTGAAGCAATCGGTCGAGGATGATTCACAGCAATAGAGCGGCTAAAGTTTCGTATTTTTAGCTTCTATCGGGAAGGGCATCGATCGCAAAATCTACAGAAGCTTTTCAGATTTGCGATCGGAATGTCACAATACTCACAGCTTTATTACAGAATGTAAAGACTATCTCAAAGGAGAAAACCGTGCGAAATTCCTACCCGAAGGTTGCAGCCTTGACTCTGTTTGCAGGCTTAATGATCTCGACGATAGCGCAGGCACAATCGACCAGTAACTTAAAGATCGTGGTCAACGGCATTCAAAGACAGCAAGGACAAGTCTGTGTCAGCTTGTTTGCGGGCAGCCAGGGATTTCCTGACAAGAGCGATCGAGCAGTACGAGCGCAGTGTGTTCCTGTGGAGAAAGGACGCACCGCCGTCACGTTTCAGAATTTAGCGTTAGGCAATTACGCGATCGCGGTGTATCACGATCGCAATGGAAATGGGAGGCTCGATCGGAATTTTGTGGGCATTCCCACCGAGGGATTTGGGTTTTCGCGCAATCCGGTGATTCGGACAGGTGCGCCGCGATTTAGTGAAGCGGCTGTGTTTGTTGCGGGAACAGACACAACCGCTCAGATTCAGTTGCAATATCTGTTAGGCGGTTAGAGTCTAGGTCAGCGCACCGCCGCAAGAACTTCCTGCCCCGGCGGTGCAACCGAAACAATGTCGCCCCGTAACGATCGTCCGATTCCTCAATTTCTCTAAATCGAGATCCCGCAGGTGTGGCGATTCACATTTCAAATCCAGCATCTGATTAAAGTCGCAATCATACAAATATCCATCCCATGAGATCGATAGTGTATTGCGACACATTAACCCATTGATTGTGGACGGATTAAATGAATTCACTAACAATTCCATGTAACCCTGTAAGTTTCCGGTAGATTCAAGCCATTCCAGAAACCGTGAGATTGGCATATTGTTCAGCGTGATTAGGCGATCGAAGCTCACGCCCTGATATTTCATCAGTCCAGCTTTCCACTCTTGTTCGAGTTTGGCTTGTCCACTGGCTAGAAACGCACCAACCGGATTGCTCATTAGCGTTAGCTGTCGATCGGGATCTCCCGTTCCATAGCCTGCTGCATTTAAGCGCTTCAAAGCTTCGATCGATTTCTCGAACGTACCATCTCCGCGTTGAGCATCGGTGTTCCGTTGTCGATAATGCGGCAAAGAGCAAACGACTTCGACTTTGCGTTCTGCCAACCATTCGGGCAGATCTTCCATCGTTGGCAACAGTAAAACAGTGAGATTACAACGATCGATTACTTTTTTCCCACGCGCGACACACTGATCGACCAAGTAACGAAAATTCGGATTAAGTTCCGGTGCGCCGCCTGTGAGATCGACCGTGTGAGCATTTGTTTGATCTAACGCCTGCAAACACAGATCCACGGTTTCGCGGGTCATGATCTCTTTGCGATCGGGACTCGCATCGACATGACAATGCCGACAGGTCATATTACACAGCTTGCCAACATTAATTTGGAAAATCTCCAGTTCAGCAGGTTGGAGCGTGTCCCAACCCTGAGCAGCTAAGCGATCGGAGAAATTCCCATTCTTTAGAGGCAGGTTATTTAACAGGCTTTGCTGATAGTCGGTTGAGGTGAGGGGCGATCGGCGTTTTAAAAGTGAAGTCATGCTCTACATTGCTAACTTGTTAACTTGATCCAGCATTTGCAGCCCGTGAATCAGCGATGATCCACCTCGAATGGCGGTGGCAACGTGAACCGCTTCGGTCATTTGCTCTAGATCTGCGCCTTGCTGGAGGCATTCTTTCGTGTAAGCATCAATGCAATAAGGACATTGAACCGTGTGAGCGACAGCGATCGCAATCAACGCTTTTTCGCGCTTCGACAATGCGCCTTCTTCAAACACGGCACCGTAATAAGCAAAGAACTTTTCAGCCAGTTCAGGATTGCCCTCGCTGATTTTGCCAAAGTTGGGAAGGTGGTCAGGGTTGTAATAAGTATCCATGCTGAATTTAAGTTTGGGTAATTCCAATCTATTCCAATACCCAATCTGCCGCAGCCTCCCAGCCTAATCCTTTTCGCACGATCTCAGGCTCATCGGTGGTGAGATCCAGAATCGTCGATACTGCCTGCGTCGGTTCCTGTCCGGTATCGACAATCAAATCAACTAAGCGATCCATACTATCGAATAGTTCTGGCAGCGATAAATTCTCTGGATCGCGCACTTTGAGCGGAATGGTTTCATCTTCTACGGGAACATGAGCAGAAGTTGAAATAATCGGATTTCCCAGCGACTTTAACAACGCTTGGCAAACCGGATGATCAGGAACTCGAATTCCGGTGGTCTTACGCTTGGGACTCATCACCAACTTAGGCACTAATTTCGTCGTAGGCAGGAGAAAGGTATAACTCCCCGGAACGAGACTCCGCATAATTCGATACGCCCGATCGCTCACCACGGCATATTGAGAAATATCAGAAAGCGAGGAACAAAGAAACGTTAACGGCTTCTCGTTTGCCAGTTGCTTGAGTTGTCGAACCCGCTGCACGCCGGATTTGGAATTGAGATCGCAGCCGATCGCGTAGACCGTATCTGTGGGATAGAGCATCACGGCTCCGTTACGCAGTTCTGAAACGATTTGATCAATGCTGCGTGATTGAGGGGTATCTGGATGAATTTTGTAGAGGGTTGCCATAGCTGAGCGGGTGTATTGTGGAGAGGTATTTAACCCTTTTCATGTGTGATGAGCAAGATTGCGTACCTGGATTGCCCCACGGGAATTGCTGGGGATATGTGCCTTGGAGCATTAGTCGATATGGGCGTTCCTCTAGGGTATCTAACCGAAAGCCTCGATCGACTAGGCATTTCGGAAGAATATCAGCTTGAAGCCGAAACGGTACACCGCAATGGACAACGCGCAACTAAAGTTCATGTGCGATTAAAGTCAGATGCTCAAGTCTCACATCGTCACGAGCATCAGGCTCAGGAGCATTCCCGCGCTCACAATCATCCTCATAACCACGAACATCCTCACGACCACGAACATCCTCACGCTCACAATCATGAATATCAACACGAGCATCATCCTCACAACAAGTTACGCTGCCTACCCGAAATCGAGCGCATGATCCACGGTGCAAACCTGTCTCCACGGGCAGAAGCTTGGAGTTTGGCGGTATTCCAACAGTTAGCGATCGCAGAAGGAGCCGTCCACGGCATTCCACCGGAAGAAGTGCATTTTCACGAAGTCGGCGCGATCGATGCCATTGTCGATATCGTCGGCACCTGTCTCGGATTCGATTGGCTGAATGTCGATCGCATTGTTTGCTCACCCTTACCCACCGGAGGTGGCACCGTCTGGGCAGCACACGGACGTTTACCTGTTCCTGTTCCCGCCGTGCTGAAATTATTTGAACTGCGGCAAGTCCCGATTTATAGCAACGGCATCGAGCGTGAATTAGTCACTCCCACCGGAGCCGCGATCGTCACCACCCTTGCCGCAGACTTTAGCGCTCCGCCAAAGATGACGCTGCAAAAAATCGGACTCGGAGCCGGAACGATCGACCTCCCGATTCCGAATATGATGCGAATTTGGATCGGCACTACCGAGGATCATCAATCTACTGTGCATCAGACAAGCACACCGCAAACGGTTACAGTCCTCGAAACTCAGATTGACGATCTCAACCCTCAAGCGATCGGATATGTCTTCGATCCCTTATTTGAAGCTGGAGCGCTCGATGTGTTTACACAAGCGATCGCAATGAAGAAATCACGTCCCGGAACACTATTAACAGTGATTTGTTCACCAGAAAAAGCAGCAGAGTGCGAAACAATTTTATTTCATGAAACAACCACATTAGGAATTCGATGCATCACCCAACAGCGAACAGTCCTCGATCGTAGATTCGAGCAGATCCACACCGAATACGGCTCAGTTCAGGTCAAAATTGCCTCTCAAAATGGCGCGATCGTCAACGTACAGCCCGAATACGAAGACTGCGCCCGCATTGCGCGAGAAGCAAACTTACCCTGGCGAGAAGTGCATCGCATCGCCCTGCAAACCTGGCATTCCGCGCATTCCTAATCCTCTTACTCGGAAAACTGCTGCCGTAGCGGAATCTCAATCACAAACTCTGCGCCCTGCCCCGGCGTGGAAAAACACTGAAGCCTCCCCGCGTGATTTTCCGTAATAATTTGATAGCTAATCGACATTCCCATGCCTGTGCCTTTGCCGACAGGCTTCGTTGTAAAGAACGGATCGAAAATGCGCTGCCTCACTGCTTCTGGAATGCCAGTACCGTTGTCTGCAATCCGAATCTCAACGCGATCGCCATTCAAGACCTGAGTGCGGATCTCAATGCGGTTAGGAGACGCTTTAATCTGCTCAAAAGAGCGGTGTTGATTTTGCTCCTCTAGTGCATCTAGCGCATTCGATAAAACATTCATAAACACCTGATTCAGTTGTCCGGCGTAGCACTCCACCAGCGGCAAATCGCCATATTGCTTGACCACTTCAATCGCAGGCTGTTCGGCTTTTGCTTTGAGACGGTTCTCTAAAATGACTAAGGTGCTATCAATGCCTTCGTGAATGTCTACTTCTTTACAAGCCGCCTCATCCAACCGCGAGAAGGTTCGCAAAGAACGAACAATCTGACGAATACGATCGGCTCCCATCTTCATCGACGTGAACAAGCGAGGCAAATCCGCTTCAATAAATTCCAAATCGATCTCCTCGATCTTGTGTTGGATGACCGGAGATGGGTTCGGATACTGCGCCTGGTAAAGCTCGATTAATTTGAGCAAATCCTGAATGTACTCGCCCGCAGGCGAGACATTGCCATAGATAAAGTTCACTGGATTGTTGATTTCGTGAGCAACACCCGCGACTAACTGCCCCAGAGAAGACATCTTTTCAGCCTGGATCATTTGCAGTTGGGTACGCTGGAGTTCCTGCAATGCCGCTTCTAGCTCCTGTGCTTTCTGTTGCAGGACGATTTCAGCTTGTTTTTGTGCGGTGATGTTGCGAATAATTGTAGAGAGATATTCAGGAGTGCCATCGGCTTTTTTGTGAGCAATGATGACCTGTGAGACTGGAATTTCACATCCACTACGAGTCACGACGATCGACTCGCCCTGCCAAATGCCTTGCTGAATCGCGATCGGAAACACTTGAGTAGCCAGCATTTGGTGGATGGCTAGCGGGTGCAGACTATCAATTGGAAAACCAATCAGGTCTTCTTCAAGTGGAATTTCAAGTAAGTGGTGTCCCGCCGCATTGAGATAAAGAATTCTACCCTGCATATCCGCAATGCCCACTAGGTCAGAAGTCGCTTCTAAAATGGCAGTGAGTCTTGCTTGCGCTTGTTCTGCAGCTTTGCGATCGCTGATATCCAGCGCCAAGCCAATTAAGCCAATCAAATCGCCGTTAGCGTTATACAGCGGCGTTTTCGTGGTGAGATGAGTGCACTCATCTCCATTAAGCCGGATCACCTCTTCAACCTGCTGGGTCACCTCTGTCTCCAGGATTTCCCGATCTCTGAGCATCAAGGTCAGGGCAGCTTCTGGTGGTAGCAGTTCAGCATCCGTTTTGCCGCTAATTTCTGCCATTGATCTACCCAAAAGCTTCGCGACGTTGGAGTTCAAGGTAAGATACCGTCCTCCTAGGTCTTTGACGAAAAACAAGCCCGGTGTCGCTTCTAATACGGAAGTGAGCAAAGCGTTGGCTTCTTTGAGTGCAGTGTCAGCCGCTTTGCGATCGCGAATGTCTCGAATGATCGATAGAGCGCAAGGCTGATTGTTATAAAAGAAAGGAACCGCAGTGACTTCAACATCGATGCAAGTCCCGTCTCTGTGCAGATCCATCCCCTCGCAGAAAAACTGTTTTCCTGCCTGAATCGTCTCAACAAACCGAGAGAACTTTGGCAAAGCGTCTGCATGGACATATTCAGAGGGTTCAAGCTGAAGAAATTCTTCGGTGGTGTAGCCGTGCATCTGGCAGAATGCAGGGTTAACAGCGACAACCCTGCCTGTTTCTAAATTGATAATGTTGATGCCATCATTGATTGCTTCAAAGATGCTGCGGTAGTGGGCTTCTGCCTGTTGCAGCGCAACTTCTACGGCTTTGCTATCGGTGATATTGCGTATCAACGTCAAAGCGTGTGGTTTACCGTTTAGCGTTAAGGGAACTGCTTTTACCTCAACATTGATCTGAGTTCCATTCTGATGGATACCGACTGCTTCACAGAGGAATTTTTCTTCTGATTTTACGGCTGTGAGAAAATTGGCGAAGATCGGTAGAGAGGCTGGATGCAAAAGCTCAGGTGGGCTGAGTTGCATAAATTCTTCATAGGTATAGCCATACATTTGATAGGCGGCAGGATTGATTTCAACGGGTTGCTCAGTTTCTAAGTTAGTGAGAATGATGCCATCGTTAATCGTTTCAAAGATGCCCCGGTAAATGGCTTCTTTCTGTTGAAGTGCGGCTTCCGTTATTTCGCGTTCGCTTGCGGCGCGGACGCGCTCGCTGATATCTCTAAAAACGGATAGAGCGTGGAGCTTTCCGTTGTACAAAAAGGGGACTCCAATCACTTCAACATAGATGTAGCTACCGTCCTTATGTAGATTTAGCACCTCGCAAAAGAAGCGATCGCCAGCTCGAATTGTCGTCAAGAAATTTGAAAAGTGTTGCACATGCTCTGGATGGACAAACTCAGAGGGTTCGAGCTGCATGAACTCCTCATAGGTATAGCCATAGATGCGATGCGCCGCAGGATTTGCTTCAACGGCTTGACCTGTCTCTAAATCCGTAATTAAAATGCCATCGTTTAGCGTTTCAAAGATGCTGCGGTATTGGGCTTCTTTCTGCTTCAGTTCTGTTTCAACTCGTTTGCGATCGGTAATGTCAAATGAGGTCACAACAATCCGACAGATTCTGCCGCGATCGTCTTTAATCGGATTGAGCGTGGTTAACCACCAGAGGTCACGTCCTCCGATTGGTAAAAATTCTTCGTAGGTAATTGAAGTGCCCGCTTCTAGACAGCGATGATAATCCTGCCGCACCATCTTGCCGTGCAGTTCACCCATTAACGCTTCTGGCGTTTTGCCCAAGATCGCTTCATTGGAAATCCCAGTAATTTTTTCGGTTGCAGGATTCCAGCCGACAAAACAGAACTCTCCATCTTCTCGCACATCGACAGTCGTGATGCTGTGTTCGACCGCTTCATACACACTGCGAAGAAGTTGCTCCTGCTCTCGCAGTTGGATCTCTGTGGCTTTGCGTTCCGCCTCGCGGTGCTTCGCATCGTCGATGTCTCGCACAATTCCTTGCAGCCCGATCGAGTTTCCACTAGGGTCTTGAATTAATCCCACATTCAACGACACCCAATGCCAGCTTCCGTCTTTAAGCGCATGACGAAACTCAATGCCTGCGAGATCTTCACCCGTTCTAATTACACTTTGTAAAATCGCTTCGATTCGGAGGTAGTCTTCGGGATGAATTAGAGGCATCCACGATCGTCCAACCCAGGCTTCTGGTGCATACCCGAACAATGTCTGGAGTTGGGGCGAAATGTAGGTTAGTGTCCAATCTAACTCGCAGACCCAACTGAGATCATGGGCTATTTCAACCAAGCGCCGGAAGTTGATGACATCCTCTGGTTGAGCATTTTTTCCTGGGTGACGATGAACGGTATCCTGCATAAAAATTGAAACAGGGACAAAACAGGTAGAGCGTGCCACCCCAAAGCTCAAGTGATTGAGGTGGGGGGTAACTCATCTCCAGAATGCCCCTGTATCCACTTCTCTAACGGGCTGTACGGAATCATTCCTGTGAGACATCGCGATTTGTGCGATCGGTTGAATCAACAGTGAGTTATATTTCTGCAAATCGATAAATCACAATTCGATTGCTGCCCGGAACTTCGGAGTCAATTCGTCAAACGAGTTAATTCTGTTTTCACCCACAGATACTCAGAGATCGAACGACGGTAGCTTACACTAGAAGCGTTTGTTAACCCATTACACCGATCGTCATGACGATATTCGTGGGCAAAACGCTCTCAAACGGCAAATACACCCTCGATCAAGAACTTGGACGGGGAGGGTTTGGCGTGACCTACCGTGCGACTCACCACTGGCTCGCTCAAGTCGTGGTGATTAAAACAATGAACGATGCCCTGCGGCAAGACCAAAACTTTGCCAATTTCCAGCGTCAGTTTCAAGACGAGGCAAAACGGCTGGCGATGTGCGTTCATCCAGGGATTGTGCGGGTCAACGACTTTTTCGCCGAAGAAGGCTTGCCTTACATGGTGATGGATTACATTCCGGGTCTGACGCTGGCGCAGGTTGTCGCTCATTCACCTTTGCCCGAAGCGACCGCGGTCGCCTTCATCCAGCAAGTGGGAGCAGCGTTAACAGCCGTGCATCAGCTGGGATTACTGCATCGGGACGTGAAGCCACAAAACCTGATTTTGCGTCAGGGAACCGATCAGGTAATTTTGATTGACTTTGGCACAGCGCGGGAATTTTCTCCAGGCTTAACGCAGACCCACACGAGCATGTTTTCCGAGGGCTATGCGCCGATCGAGCAGTATTTACCCCACGCCAAACGGACTGCTGCGATCGATGTCTATGGACTGGCGGCAACGCTTTACACTCTCGTCACAGGTCAGGTGCCGATCGCATCCGTCTTGCGCGATCGCCAACCCCTGCCGGAACCGCGACAGGTTCGCCCCGATCTAAGTCCAAGGACAAATCAGGCGATTTTACAGGGCATGGCGCTCGAACCGCAGCACCGACCCGCCACGGTGAAGGACTGGTTAGCCTTGCTGCCAGAGCTAAAGCAGGAAGCGATCTCGCCCCTGCCGATCGCATCGGTTCCGGCTCCAAGGGCACCCATCAGCCAAGTTGCCACCCTCGCGGTTGGATCACCCTATTCTGATCAAGCTGATCGCGTGAACGTTCGCACAGAACCGCCGATCCCCCAACACCACGATCAATCCAAACAGCCTTGGCTCTGGGGTGGGATTGCTGCGATCGCGGTAGCAGTTCTAAGCCTGTGGGCAACTCGATTCTTAAGCCCATCCACCGCTCCAGTGTCTCAACCCACATCTCAACCCACTGTGTCACCCCAGAATCAGCCGTCGATCAGTCCAGAACAGCGTGAGGATGTCGTTGCACCGTCTGCACCAGCGCGTCCCAAGCCAGCACCGACTTCGACCAGCCAACCGTCTGCTCCTGAAGCATCGCCCTCGGCTACACCGGAGGCATCCCCTGATCCCCTACCGCCCGAACCAGCGCCCGCTCCAGAACCGCCAACGAACTCAGCGCCTTCTGCCAGCCCGACGATTTCGCCATCTCCATCCCTAACCCCTGACCCGCTACCCCCTGCGGTGCAACCTGTTCAATCTGAGCAGGAGGACAAAAAAGAAGGAAAAGAGCAGCGCCAAGACGAGAAACGAGAAGAAAAAGAGAAGAAGCCAGACAAAAAGTAGCTACTTGTGCCGATTCGGCGTGGACACAAATTCTGCAAGCTGTGTAAATATTCCTAGATAGAGCAGTTATGTTTGATTTTCAATTTGTGTCGTTCCCTGCGGAGTGGCAGGCTTTGGCGCAACATCTTCCCATTGCTTTCATCGCAAAAGCCTTTTTAACCCTGTTTGTGATCGTCGATCCGATCGGATTAGTTCCTTTGTTCATTACCCTAGTTGAAGGTCGATCGCCGGAGGAACAATCTCGCATTGCTCGACGCGCTATTTTAGTCTCAGCCGGAATTCTTTCGACCTTCGCCCTCACCGGAGCCTTTGTCTTACGCTATCTCGACATCAGCATGGAGGCGTTTCAGGTCACTGCCGGAATTTTGCTCTTCAAGATTGGGATTGATATGGTGTTTGCCCAACGAGAACGAGAAACCAAAGAAGAGGAGCAAGAAGCGCAACTGCGTGAGGATGTGAGTGTCTTTCCGTTGGCAATTCCATTGATTGCGGGTCCTGGTACGCTCGCTAGTATGCTGATTTTGATCAAGGAAGCGGATAGTCATGTGCTGGGAGAAGTGATTGTTTTGACTGATACTGCAATCGTACTGGCGATCGCTTATGCATTGTTAATCCTGGCAAAGTATTTAGCTCAAGCTTTGGGTCGAACGGGGGTCAATGTGGTGACTCGAATTTTAGGGGTGTTGCTGGCGGCGCTGGCGGTGCAATACATTGCGGATGGTACGATCGCTTTGCTACAAACGGGCGTGATCCACTTTTTGCAGCAGTACCAAGCTTAGGACTCTATCATTCCGCAGCACTGAACCAAACAGAGACAACTTGCAAAGATGATGCCGTTTACAAAATTCCGCAAGCTCAGTTTTTGGGAGCACGATCGGTAAAGTCCGTTCCAATTGTTTCCCCACTAACGATAGTGCTTCTGCTCCTGAATTATTTTGTATCCATCCAATTACTTCCAGCACGAATATCGACAACTAGCGGGACACTCAGAGAAACCGCGTTCTCCATCACTCGCTTAATCTTGGGCTGCAACTCTTCCCAAGCATCAGGCTCGACTTCAAACACCAATTCATCATGCACTTGCAGTAACAAATGTGCAGGATAAGCTTTCAGAACTTCGTGCAACTGAGACATTGCAATCTTAATGATGTCCGCGCTCGAACCTTGAATCGGTGCATTCGCTGCGGCTCGAAGGGCTTGTGCCTCGAATTGGTCGCGCAGCTTCAGTTTATCGAGTTGAATCTCATCGGGTGATTTTCCTCGGAGTTTTCGGACTGCATCGGATGAGAAATTGAAGTAGCGTCGTCGCCCCTTGATAGTTTCGACATAGCCGTTGGCGATCGCTTCTCGCTGCATTTGCTGGAGATACTCGAAGACGCGGGCATAGCGACTGTTGAAGCGATCGATAAACGTGCGGGCCTGAGCCGGAGTGACTCCCGATTCTCGCGCAAATCGCTGTGCGCCCATGCCATAAATGACACCGAAGTTAATAATTTTTCCCAGTCGCCGTTCTTCAGAGGAGATGTCATCTTTTTCCAACAACAATCGAGCCGTGAGTGAGTGAACATCCTCGTTGTTGCGGTAGGTTTCGAGTAGAACAGGTTCTTGACTGAGGTGCGCTAAGATTCGCAGTTCGATTTGAGAATAGTCAGCCGCAACCATGAGCCAACCTTCTTCAGGAATAAAGGCTTTGCGGATTTGGCGACTAAAGGCAGTCCGAATTGGAATGTTTTGGAGGTTGGGATTCGAGGAAGAAAGCCGACCTGTCGAGGTGACTGCTTGGTTAAAGTCGGTGTGAACCCGATCGGTCTTCGGATTAATCAGTGTCGGTAGTGCATCAACATAGGTTGATTTCAACTTAGTCAAGGTTCGATGTTCAACGATCGCATCAACAACCGGGTGATCGCCTTGAAGCTTCTCTAAGGTTGCTGCATCCGTTGAAAATCCAGTTTTAATCTTGCGGGATTTCTTCTTATCGAGTCCTAGCTTCTCAAACAATAGTTCACTCAATTGTTTAGGAGAACCTAGGCTGAACTTCTCGCCTGCGGCTTCGTAAGCTTCTAGTTCGATGCGATCTAAGTCTTCTTTCAGCGTTTTCGAGAATGCTTCGAGATAGTTGCGATCGATTCTCACCCCGGTTGCTTCCATCTCAGCTAACACAGGTTCAAGCGGTTGTTCGATCTCAATTAGCAAATCATTAAGCTTGGGAAGTTCTTGAAGCTCCGATCGTAGTTTCGGCACTAAGTTGTATGTTCCATAAACATCCATTCCGCAGTAGTGAGCAACCGCAGGAATGTCAACTTCGCCAATATGCTTTCCTTTGGGTACTAGATCTTCATACTCTTGAGCCTGAATGCCTAAGTAGCGATAGCTCATATCGCTGAGTTTATGACTGGCTTCAGGGTTGAGAACATAGCTTGCTAGCATGGTATCGAAGACAACGCCTGCTACCTCAACGCCTTGGAACCGGAAGACTAAGCGATCGAACTTCGCATTCTGAAACGCTTTCGGATATTTGACATCTTCGAGAATCGGGCGCAGGGCTTCAAGCACGATCGCAAGGTCAAGATTCGTTCCTGAAGTATGACCGATCGGAATGTAAGCCATTGCATCAGATTCTGAGTCCCAACAACAACCAATTCCCACTAAATCAGCTTTGATCGGATCAAGATCGCTGGTTTCCGTGTCCCAAGCAACCGGAGACTTTTCGCTCGTGTGAGTTTTGAGGCGTTTGACCAGTGCATCGAGTTTGGCTTGGGTATCAATGATTTGCGGCGCGATCGACACGACCTCGAATTTTTCCGCACTTTCGGTTTCTTCAGCGCTAAAGAACCACAAATCATCGTCTGCATATTGCCGAACGATCGGTGTTCCTGATTCAATTGCGGCTTGCTTTGAGCCTTCGGTCTCAGTCAGTTCTGTCTCACCACTCAGTTGCTCTTTCCATTTCCGAATTTTGTTGTAAAACGATTTGAATTCTAAGCGCTCAACTAAGGGTTGCAGTCTGTCTTCGTCGAATCCCTGAAGCTTACAAGCTTGTAAATCAATCTCTAGTGGAACATCTAAATGAATCTGCGCCATCCATTGTGAATGACGGGCATCTTCGATTCCTGTTTCCAATTTCTTTTTAACTGCACCTTTGATCTCGTCGATCGATTCATAGACCTTTTCTAGCGATCCATACGTGCTTAATAACTGAACGGCTGTTTTCTCACCAATCCCTTTTACACCCGGAATATTGTCAGACGGATCACCGCACAGTGCCTTAAAGTCCACAACCTGAGACGGCAGCACTCCTAGCTTCTCTTTAACCTGCTCCACGCCGAATTCTTTGGGCGGTGGAGCACCTCTACCGTAGGTTGTACTCATGTACAGCACCTTAATCTTTCCATCGGTATCGACCAATTGAAATAGATCACGATCGCCGCTCAAAATTCGTACCGCAAAGCCTTCTTGACTTGCTTTTCGCGCCAGCGTCCCAATCACATCATCCGCTTCATAACCCTGAGCGACCACGATCGGCAAATTCATCGCCGTTAGAAGTTCCTGAAGATTGTCCAAATCAGGCATGAAATCTTCTGGCGTTTCAGGGCGACCTGCCTTGTAGGTTTCATCGGCATCGTGCCGGTAAGTTGCACCACCGAGATCAAACGCGATCGCCAGATAATCCGGCTTCTCAGCTTCTACAGTTTCAAGAAGCGCTTTAAGAAAACCATAGGAAACGCTGGTCGGAATTCCAGTCGAGGTGCGTAAACCACCGTCGCGACCTTTGGCAAACGCAAAATAGGCGCGAAATGCCAGCGAATGACCGTCTACAAGAACAATTTTGGGGGAATAAGTAGCGCTCAAAATATCGATCGGTTAAAGAAGACAGATCCTATTGTAACGATCTAATTAAGACTGCATCTCCTAATTACAGACGACTCTCAGGCTAGCTAGACTAAATCTAAATCTTAATTTTCTTCCTAGTGTGGAAAAACCCTCCGTAGCTTTCTTCTAGGCGCAGGGCAAAATACTGTAGACCTCACCTGCATTTCTTGATATGAATCTTCCGATCGCTTCTCAGTCTTTTGCGTCTCTAGCATCTATCAACTGGCAGCAAGCAATCGCAGCAACTCCGGTCGGCATTGTAATTGTAGATGCACACCATCCTGATTATCCTACAATTTTTGTCAATGCAGCGTTTGAACGCATGACTGGATACACTGCTGCTGAGGCTGTTGGACGAAATTGCCGTTTTTTGCAGGGAGACGATCGTAAGCAACCCGGACTCAAAGAGATTAAGCAAGCCCTACGCACCCGTACAAGCTGCACAGTCATCCTACGGAATTACCGCAAAGACGGCACACTGTTCTGTAATGAACTCACCATTTCTCCCATCTTTGATGCAGAAGGACAGGTAATACAATTCATTGGCATACAGAATGATATTACTGAGCGCATCTATCTAGAGACGGAGCGGCAGCGCTTAGAGAAAAAACATCAAGAAGCGACACAACTTCTGCAAACTGTGATTAACAATGCGCCACAGTTAATCTTCTGGAAAGACTTAAACTCAGTCTACTTGGGGTGTAATAAGTCGTTTGCGATCGTTGCCGGATTAAACGACCCTAGCGAGATTGTTGGCAAAACGGACTATGATTTACCCTGGTCGCTTGAGCAGATTGAGTTGTTTCAAGTTCGTGATGCGGAAGTTCTCAGCAGTGGAATGCCGCAATTGCACCTGATCGAAGCACATCCTCAAATCGATGGAGAATCATTTTGGACAGACACCAGTAAAATCCCATTGCGAAACGATGCAGGTGAAGTCATCGGAATTTTGGGAACTCATGAGGACATTACAGAGCGTAAGCAAGCCGAAGAACAGCTTCGCTACAAAACCGAGTCTCTTGAACGTGCGTTACATGATCTAAAACGCGCACAGACTCAGTTAATTCAAAGTGAAAAGATGTCATCGTTAGGTCAACTGGTCGCGGGCGTGGCGCATGAAATCAACAATCCAGTCAGCTTTATCTATAGCAATCTTAAACCTGCCCAAGAGTACATCCGCGATTTATTGCACCTGATAGAACTGTATCAACGATGCTATCCTCAGCCGCCTTCTGTAATCCAGGCTGCGATCGAGTCGATCGATTTAGACTTTCTCACCACCGATTTACCAAAGCTCCTGACCTCAATGGAAAACGGAGCAGAGCGGATTCGAGAAATTGTTTTGTCGCTCCGTACCTTCTCGCGACTGGATGAAGCAGAGTTCAAACAGGTCGATCTGCATTTTGGCATCGAAAGTACATTGATGATTTTGCAGCATCGGCTAAGAGCAGATAATCGCCGCCCTGCAATTAATGTCGTGAAACAATATGGCGTGCTACCTCTGGTGGAATGCTATGTAGGTCAGCTAAATCAGGTCTTTATGAATCTGTTTACCAATGCGATCGACGCGATCGAGGAAGCTTTCCAGCAAGATAGTACCAATCCGCTCACTTTAACCATCACCACAGAAGCTATAGAGGATTACTCGGTCAGAATTCGCGTGGCAGACACCGGCGCTGGGATGACCCAAGAAACCTCAAAGCGCATTTTCGATCCCTTCTTCACCACTAAGCCTGTTGGAGTTGGAACAGGAATGGGACTTGCAATTAGCTATCAGGTGATCACTGAGCGACATCAAGGATCGCTCTTCTGCAATTCTCAACTGGGTCGAGGTACCGAATTTGTGATTGAGATTCCCTGTACCCAGTCAAATTAAAGGTGATGGATAAAACGTTTTGCAGGCGCGATCGTACTTCTCGCAGCGCAACTTCTGTTCCTCGTTTCGAGCCATTCAAGCGCGAACAATTATATTAACCAATCTTCATTTAGCACAAACGATCGCAAATCATTAGAAGATGAAAGGCGTGTAGCGGCAGAAATTTTTATGTCAATTGTGATTCACCTTCATGCAGACCACATTGATCGCGTCGATCTAACACCCGCGATCGCGGCGATCGAACCGCTCAAATCCGACATCCGGCAGTACGAGCAAAAACTACAATTCAAAATTGATTACCCCCTTGAACCCGGAGATCCCCGCGAATTATCCGAAGTGCCAGAAGTGCGACTGTGGTTCATTGGGCTAGATGCCCTGTATCCGTGGTTGCCGTTTCTGCTCGACTGGTCGCAGAAAGAGCTAGGGCGATATGCGGCAATGTTAGTTCCCCACGAAATGCAGCCCGATGGCATCGAGTACAACCCCGAAGCGCTGGAAATCTTCGTCATGAGCAAAACCTTTGTGCTGATGAACTGGCTCGAACAGCAGCAGATCGAATCACGATCGCGCCTCAAATCGATGACTAAAACGCTCGGATATGAATTAGACGATGGCTTTTTCGCCTTGTTAGAACAGCGCTAAGATAATCGGTGCGTCCGAAAAAAAGCGAGTGCATGAGAAACTTAATTTCGACTTGGGTGCAACGTGGAACGAGATCTCTGCGTGGACGTGATGGTACAGCCGCGATCGTTCAAACGCTGGCGGCTCGTGCATTGATCATTGTCGTGAATATTGCAACCGGAACAATTACCGCACGCATCTTAGGTCCTGCGGGACGCGGAGAGCAAGCGGCAATGGCGATTTGGCCCCAGTTCTTCGCTTATTCATTGTCGCTTGGATTACCTAGCGCATTGCTGTATACCTTAAAGCGCTATCCTCAAGAGCGATCGCAGACCTTTTCTGCTGCGATGTTCTTGGGTATGTTTATTAGCGTTTTTAGCGGTGTCGTTGGAGTCATCACGATTCCGTTTTTGATGCAGAAATATCCGCCTGAAGCGATTTACCTTTCACAAGGACTCATGTTGGCGGTGCCGCTAGTGGTGTTTACGGAAGTGCTGCGATCTGCAATGGAAGCCAGCGACGAATTCGCGATCGCCAATCAAATTCGCTATCTTCCGCCGTTGAGTACCTTGGCACTGCTGATTATCCTGGCGATGACCAAACACCTCACGCCCTTCACCGCTGTTCTGTCCTACTGGCTCCCCGGAATCCCAATGCTGGTTTGGATGATTGCCTGTGCGAAGCGATTTTTTACGATTCGCTTTACGCAGATTCAGCACTCGATTCAACGATTATTGCACTATGGTTTTCGGGCATATGGAATTGATTTGATCAGCGCATTGGCAGGACAAATTCAGCAAGTGTTAGCGATTAGTGTTCTGGCTCCTGCCGCGATGGGACTGTATGCGATCGCCTTTAGTTTGTGTCAATTGCTGTATGTGGTGCAAAGTTCTTTTGTAACGGTGCTATTTCCCAAAGCGGCAGCCCGTCCCGTTTCAGAAGTGGTTGAAATGACAGGGAGAGCCGCCAGAATTAGCGGCATGTTGGCAATTTTGATGGCGATTTCGATGATGGCTTTGGCTCCAGGGGTGCTGCACTTACTGTACGGAGAAGCTTACCTTGCAGCGATTCCGATCTTTCGGGTGTTAGCGATCGAAACCGTTCTCGGTGGCACCGCCATCATTCTGTCGCAAGCATTCATGGCAACCGATCGTCCGGGAATCGTCACCCTGATTCAAGGCATTGGCTTGATGTTGGGCGCTCCCTTGATTTTGATCCTCACTCCAATGTTTGGACTGCTAGGACTGGGGTTAGCGCTGTTGGGTTCGACAATGATTCGGCTCGTTTCCGTTTGGATCTGCTACCCTATTGTGCTAAAAACGCTGCCACCTGGCTTGTGGCTAACTCACCAAGACCTGAAATATGTACAACAGAAGTTTCTCAATCGTTTCTAAAAGATTTATCTACAAGAAATTTTCGAGGTTTGCCACCTAAGACACTATCCATCTATCAATACTCTTGCTACGATCGGGGTTTCAAATCCTGATTCGGTGCGAGAGAGTGTCTATGGTTAGTCAGCCCAACCGTTCACAACCGATTAAACGTTCACAGCCGATCGTTCTTACCTCCCATCCTGCTAAATTTTCGAAGTCGATCGCGATTCATTGGGGCGAAGCTGATCCGATCAAACGCGGTGCCATTATCGGAACGCTTACCACTCCGGCGCATCGTAACGTGATCGGTACGCATTCCGGCTCATATGCGGTTTATCGTGCGCTTGCGGTTGCCAGCGGGAAACTCGATGCCAACCATCGCGCTGATCTAACCAATACCGCTCCTGCCGCGCTGCTTCATCCTCATTCCGCTTGGTCTGATCCAGAAAAGATCGTGTCGATCGATCCCTTTGGCGCGATGGTCGGCGATGTGTATCGCGATTTGTACGATCAGGGGTATGACATCAAACCGACGATCGCGATTACCAAAGCGCACATCAATATGCCAGAACTGCAAGACGCGATCGCCAAAGGTCGGCTGCGCGAAGATGGCGAAATTATGAAAAAAGGCGGCGATTTAGTCGTAACGAAAGCCGCGATCGAACCAGTATGGTATCTGCCTGGAATTGCAAAACGGCTCAACGTTGAAGAAGGTCTGCTCCGCCGCACGTTATTCGAGCAAACGGGCGGAATGTTCCCCGAACTCATTACTCGCCCGGATGTCAAAGTCTTTCTGCCTCCAATTGGTGGCATTACCGTTTATATCGTGGGTGATCCTGATGCGATCGCTGATCCGAATCGCTCATTAACCGTTCGTGTGCATGATGAATGTAACGGCTCTGATGTTTTCGGGTCTGACATCTGTACCTGTCGCCCCTACCTGGTTCATGGCATCGAAGAATGTGTGCAAACTGCTCAACAAGGCGGTGCAGGCGTAATCGTCTATCTCCGCAAAGAAGGACGTGCCCTGGGTGAAGTCACCAAGTTCCTCGTTTACAACGCTCGTAAACGTCAAGAGGGGGGCGATCGCGCCGATGCCTACTTTGCCCGAACCGAATGCGTCGCGGGGGTTCAGGATATGCGCTTCCAGGAACTCATGCCCGATGTGCTGCACTGGTTGGGAATTACTCGCATCGATCGCTTTATTTCCATGAGCGACATGAAACACGATGCGGTGACGCGATCTGGCATCGAGATCGTCACGCGAGTTCCCATTCCCGAAGAACTCATCCCGGCTGATGCAATGGTCGAAATCGAGGCGAAAAAAGCAGCCGGATACTACACCGAAAGCGAAATTCTCACCGAAGAAGCCTTAGCTGAGATTAAAGGACGGGGACTGAGTGACTAATCTGGTGGACTATTTGCGATCGCCCAAAGCCATCCGCGATCGTGCTGATCGGTTGTTTGAGCTTGCAGAGGCGGATAAGCTCGCCTACTTTCGGCTGGATCTGACGCAGCTTGATGCGGTTGCAGACTATGTGATCGCTGTGATGCGTGAGCAATACCCCGATTTAGAGGTTCCATTTCACAGTCGCTGGCGACATTTTGAAGTCGGCAATTTTCCGCGTGTGCAGCAACTCGAACAGGCGTTAAAGGACTTATCCCCAATCGATCAAGCGAAAGCCAAATTCGATCTAGTCGTTCCGAGTGTCTTGCTCGATGCTGGAGCGGGCGATCGCTGGCAGTACCTCGAATCTTCCACCGGACAAACTTGGACAAGATCCGAGGGATTAGCGATCGCGTCGTTTGATGCCTTTTGCCAAGGTGCGTTCTCAAACCATCCTTATCAAACCGATGCCGAGGAACTGAAGCAGATTACACCGGAGAAGATTGCCAATCTTTTCCAAGTGACTCCTGAGAATCCCTTAGTGGGACTCGAAGGACGATCGCACCTGCTGCAAAAACTGGGGCATACGATCGAGCAATTCCCGGATCTCTTTGGAGATTCTCCTCGCCCTGGAAATCTAGTAGATTATCTGATGCGTCAGACCAATCAAGGCAAGCTTTCGGCGGTGACGGTATTAAACGCAGTTCTGCTCGGTTTCGGCGAAATCTGGTCGGGGAGATTGTTGATCGGCGGCGCAAATCTAGGCGATGTTTGGCATCATTCCGCTTTATTCGGTGAATACACAGACCAACTGATTCCGTTTCACAAGCTCTCACAGTGGCTCACCTATTCCCTACTTGAACCCTTGCAAGATTTAGGAATCACAATTACTGATCTTGACCAAATGACCGGACTCCCCGAATACCGCAATGGGGGTTTGTGTCTCGATCTGGGACTGCTCCAACTGAAAAATCCACAGCTTGCAGAAATTCCGCACTCTCCGGACTCAGAATTGATTGTAGAATGGCGGGCGCTAACCGTTTGTTTGCTCGATCGCATCGCCGACACCATTCGCAGGAAGCTTAATCTCACCTCTGATGCGCTTCCCCTCGTCAAAGTTCTTCAAGGCGGAACCTGGACAGCCGGACGCAAAATTGCCGCATCGCTCCGCCCCGGTGGAACTCCCCCGATTCAAATTTCTAGCGACGGAACCGTTTT
This sequence comes from Cyanobacteria bacterium FACHB-63, assembly GCA_014695255.1. GTDB lineage: Bacteria > Cyanobacteriota > Cyanobacteriia > Leptolyngbyales > Leptolyngbyaceae > Leptolyngbya. The sequence continues at coordinate 928 of JACJNX010000093.1, read as the reverse complement.
TTAACTATGGCTGCAAACCTCACCCTCATCGAGCATCCCTTGATTCAGCACAAACTCAGTTTGATGCGGCGAGAATCCACCAGTACGGCGAAATTCCGATCGCTGATGACCGAAGTGAGTCTGTTACTTGCGTATGAAGTCACGCGGGATCTACCTCTACGCTACGAAACCATTCAAACTCCAATGGCAGAAATGGAGGCTCCGGTTTTAGCCCCAGACAAAAAGCTCGTTGTCGTGTCAATTATGCGTGCCGGACAAGGCATCCTGGATGGAATTTTACAGTTGATTCCCTCCGCTAGAGTGGGTCACGTTGGTATTTACCGGGAACCCAATTCGCTAGTGCCGATCGAATACTATTTCAAAGTCCCAGACGATACTGAAGAACGCGATATGCTCGTCGTTGACCCGATGATGGCAACGGGTAATTCTGCGATCGCGGCCGTCGATCGTCTCAAACAAACACATCCGCGATCGATCAAATTCCTCTGCATTCTGGCGGCTCCTGAGGGCATTACTCATTTTCAAGAACAGCATCCAGACGTGCCAATTTATGCAGCCGCGATCGATCAAGGGTTAGACGAACACGGATATATTATTCCGGGATTGGGCGATGCGGGCGATCGTTTATTCGGTACAAAGTGATATAATCAAGATTGCTTAGATGGCGGCATAGCCAAGTGGTAAGGCAAGCGTCTGCAAAATGCTCATCCCCCAGTTCGAATCTGGGTGCCGCCTTCGCTCTACAACAGGGCATTGAAATGGATGCAGGAGTTGGGGTCGAACCAACCTCTCTCTGAGTCAGAGTCAGAGAGACTGGTTGTGTCGCAAAGACTTTAAAGTGACAAACGATCTGGTCTCGTTTGTGTTGCTTCAAGCACTCACTCCAAACAGTTCGTTGATGAATCTTGCTCCAGATACACTATCCCCT
>JACJNX010000092.1 GCA_014695255.1 Cyanobacteria bacterium FACHB-63 | reverse complement strand
TCAGGTCGTCTTCGCTCTCTTGAATCTCTAACTTGTAAACGCCTGCCATACGTCGCTGTTGAACACAATACTAGCTGTATACCTTCTGTAGCTCTACTTTCAAGAATTGGTATAAGAGAGCTTGTGTCTGACGTTCAAGGGGTTGGGCATTGTCAATCGGCAGATCTTGCACCTGCTGTTGAAACGATTGAACATGACGAGAAACATACTCCTGGGACTGCTCACGAATCTGCTCGTAAAGGATATGATGAGTCACCAGAATGGAGGTCACACTGGAGAAAGTCGTGAGCAAAAAGTACCAGACCAAAATCCGAGGACGGGTGTTGTTCAACCGCTGCCACCAGGGTTTGAATACGTTTGAAATACTCACGATAACCCCCTGAACTGGCGCGAAAGAGTCACTTCTACCTTGAGAGATTGAACGATCTGGGACTGTGCTGGGGAAACTTCTGCTTCAGAAGCATAGCCTGATCCTACAGGAGGCGAACTGCGATCCATCATCTGCTGATGCAAATGACCAACGTACTGTTGAATTGAACTGCTGGATGTAAGCGGTAACATCAACTTCACTCCAACATCAGGAAGGTTTGGATGCTGCTTTTTTAAGGGACTGCCCTGCACGCCGCCAGGGCGATCGCACATACTTTTGCTGATCAATCCCGTGCAGCACAATGAATCCCAGGAACGTGTAGGCAATCCAGAAATGTAAACTGCGTGCCAGTTCAACCACGGCTGCATTTTCGGGGAAGATGTCGTAGAGTGTCGCCACCCAGAAAAACGGAACATTGCCGCTCTGATAGGAGTTGGATAAGAAGAATCCACTGATGGGCACTGCTAGCATGAACACATCAATGACGGCGTGCAGCAGGAAAGTTCGTATCCCTTCACCTGTGAGTTTGGGCAAACGGCGGGTGTACTTGCGCCACCACACCTGTTGCAGCATAAAAATTCGCAGGGTCAATAGTGCCATCGTCAGTGCCCCAAACGATTTATGCAGCGTGTAAGCATTCTCTTGTAAAGCGCTTTCTGGCATTCGCACCATGCTAAATTCCCCGACAAATAAAATCAGGTAACAACCTGCCATCCACCAGTGAATCGACCACAACTGCTTGAAAGCAGAGTTAAAACGTGACGGAGCTTTGGGAGCTTTAGAACCTACTTTTGAATCGCTTACTTTTGTAGTGAACTGCGATCTCATCAGATACCTCCTATCTAGTTGAATGACCCCTCTGCGTGTATCACTTACTATGCACAGGCTAAATAAATTTAAGGTAAACCGTGGATAAGAATTCTCTTATGTTTCCGAGATTATTTTTAGAAATTCAATGATTGCGAGTTTTATCGTTTGGCTACTTGGGGCTTAACTTGTCTCGATCGTTTGAGAAATTGCTTTGATTGTGTTGCGTAACCAACGATTAGCTTCATCTTGATCGCTTAAAGTACTCCACAGCATGGAAACCATCCACGGTTTTGTGTTAACTGGCAATTCAAAAACGGTCAAATTACAGACATTTGCTAAACACAGCGCAATGCGTTGGGGAAGCGCCGCAACTAAATCACTCGATGCGATCGCAAACGGCAAAACCATCATGTGCGGCGTTGTGAATGCAACCCGACGCTCTAAGTTTTGCTCATTCAACGCCTTGTCGATCTCGCCCGCTGTATCTCGGCGTAATGTTGTGAGGGCGTGAGGAAACCGGGCAAAGGCTTCTAAACTCATCGTTCCTTGGTGGATAGCCGGATGTCCTCGACGGGCAATTCCCACAAATCGTTCTTCAAAGATGGGTTCCCATTGCGTTTGCCGAGGTGGGTCGGGAAAAACGCCCACTGCCACATCAATTTCCCCTTGTTCTAACAAAGTCCCAACCCTGTCTTTCTCAAATTCAATCATCCGAACGTTGACGGAGGGAGCGTTTTGAAGGCTAAACTTCAGTAACGGCGGCATCAGGACAAAGCTGGTGTAGTCTGAACTACCGATCGTAAAGGTGCGATCGCTCAGTGAGGGTTCAAAGGTTTGGCTGGCAGTAACGGCTTGGCGGATCTGTTGCAATGCCGCCAGAATACCTGGGGCGATCGCCTGGGTTTTGAGCGTTGGCTGCATCTGTCGCCCCAAACGCACAAACAATTCATCGTCAAACAAAATTCGTAAACGACTGAGTGCTGCACTCATGGCAGGTTGACCAATCTGAAGTTGTTCGGCAGCTTTTGTAACGCTGCGCTGATCTAGCAGGGCTTCAAAGGCAACTAACAGATTTAAGTCGATCGCCGCCAAATTTATCGATTTCATTGATGTTATATATCTAGAATATTGCCTTGCTTAATAGTTTAGGAGGTCGTTATTGTAACAGTACAGCCAGTTTATTGAGGAACGCTTCATGAGCACGACGCAGAAAATTGCCGTAATCACGGGTAGCCATAAAGGGTTGGGGTATGCGATCGCTCGCCAGCTAGCACAGCAAGAGAATATTCGGGTGGTACTAAGCAGTCGTCAAGAGCAAGACGGTCTTGCGGCTCAACAGCGGCTATCCCAAGAAAATATTCAAGTGGATTTTCATCCTCTAGACGTTACAAGTGATGCCAGTGTGCAGCAGTTTACAACCTGGGTGCAGCAGACCTACGGCAGAGTCGATATTCTGGTCAATAATGCGGGGGTTAACCCCACGATGCAAGCCGAAGAAGCTAGCCTGCTCACAGTTCAAATCGAAACGATGCTGGCAACCCTGACAACCAATGTTTTAGCCGTAGCTCGAATCACTCAGGCGCTCATGCCCTTAATGAAAGCGCAAAACTACGGGCGAATTGTTAACGTATCTACTGAGATGGCTTCCCTTACTTCAATGAGCAGCGATTACTATCCATTGGCTCCGTCTTATCGCTTGTCTAAAGTTGGGTTGAATGGACTAACCGCACTCTGGGCAAAGGAACTTCAGGGCACCAATATCTTAATCAATGCTTACTCTCCTGGCTGGATGCAAACCGATATGGGTGGCTCCAATGCGCCGTTCACCGCTGATGAGGGTGCTGAAACTGCCATCTATCTGGCAACGCTTCCAGAGGGTGGGGCACAGGGCAAGTTTTTTGCAGAGATGCGGAAGGCTGGGGGTGCAGTGGCACTCGCCTGGTAATTCATCTCATCGAAACAACAAATCAACGACAGCGAAAAATGAGAATGATGACTCTAACTGAAGAACAAAACTTGGCGATCGCTCGTATCTTCATTGAGCAGTTTTTGGGTCAAGGCGATATGACCGTAGCGGCGGATGTGCTGGACGAAAATGTACAGGCAATCACCGGGTTAAAACCCAATGGACCCATTGAAGGACGTGAAGCTTACAAGCAGGTGTTTAGTGCCTTTTTTGATGCCTTTCCTCCCCTTCCGGGCTTCGAGATGATGATTGAAGATATGTTTGCAGCAGGCGATCGAGTAGTCGTTCGGTTTCGATCCGTGCAAAAACATGCCAAAGAGTTTTTTGGTGTTGCCGCTACCAATCGGGATATCACGTTTATTGAAACTCATGTGATGCGGCTGCGAGAGGGAAAGATTGTGGAGAATGTGGTCAGTGCGACCAATCTAGAATTTGAAATGTTGATGGCTCCTGTGTTAACACCACTCATTCTCAAATAAGGTTGGCTGAGGATGGGCAAAACAAACTGACCTAGAAAAAATCGCTAGTGGTCTGTCAATTAAAAATTGATGGTTAAAACGGGTGATGTGCCGCGCTTAGCGCGGCACATCACCCGTCAGAAAATACTTGACGAATCACTAGTATGAGGAATGTACGTTGTGGGATCACATGGAGTTCGTCCAGCGCGATCGCAATAAGCAGTTTGCACCTGACGAGTTTGTAATGCCGCTTCTAACAGTGGTTTCGTGAGTGTAAAATCTGTTTTTGGAAATGGAGCATGGCAACTATGGCAACTGTTACTAAATCGCATTTGGTAATTGGGGCGATCGAGACTGAATGAGCCATACCGCCATTCACCGTTTTGCTTCTGTTTGACGAACACAGTCCCCAGATTTTCAGGAGAATACCAGGATTCCATCACAATCAATGTTCCATCGGGCAAGGGTTCTCCTGGTTGGATGGCAGTGATTGCTTCTTCATTCACAAACATTTGACGAAACGATCCATCACTACGAGACACTGTAGCGTAATGAGCTAAAGAGCGATCGTATTTTGATTGAACTTGTACTTCATCAGTAGTCACATTTGTGATTGGATATGATTCAGTTGAAGGTTGATTTGATGAGGTTGGTCGGTAAGAGAGTGATGGCGATCGATTCAATGTATGAGACAGAATGACTGCTAAGACAAGAGTACTCAAAAACAAAATTATCCATTTCATCCAGTGACGTTTAAAAAGCAAAAAATTGTGCATGAGTCAGTCTCCAAAATCTAACTGTAATTGGGATGAAGAGACACGATTCTGCATAAATAGGCGATCGCCCTAAGGACGATTAGCTATAAATAAATGGCAGGGTTCTTGCAGTCAAAAAACTTTGTTCGGTCATCTGACTCCACGGCATCAGGATTTGACGAGTGGACAGGAAAGAATCGATTGTACGCTTCATTAAGTCATCTCCCTGCGATCGCATCTCTGCAATGACTTCACCTGATGCATTGCCTAACGCTTCCATCACATCTGATGGCAATTGCCGCACCTGGATATCGTAGTCATTGATTAATGTCTGAAGTGCTCTGGCATTTCCGGTGTTGGCTTCTGCTAAACCCTGATCGTATTCAGTTTGAGCGGCGATCGCGATGATTTATTGAAGGTCAGTTGGCTGCACATGACTCAACCTGCGCTCAGTCGGCAGATTCAGGCATTAGAAGCCGAGTTGGATGTACAGCTTTTTCAGCGCACCAAACGCAGTGTAAAACTGACGATCGGTGGGCAAACCTTCTTTGAGGAAGCCAAGCAAATTCTTCACCACACAGAACAAGCTATTCAAATGACCAGGCGGGTAGCGCGAGGAGAAGTTGGACAATTGCGACTCAGTTTTACAGCTTCAGCCTTGCGAAGTTTTCTCCCAGAAACGGTGCGTGTGTTTCGCGATCGCTATCCAGATGTGCAGTTGACCATGAATGAACGCTGTACAAACGATCAAATCACTGCCTTGCAAAATCATCAGACAGATATAGGCTTTCTCTACCTCCCCGTTGACGAGAAATGGCTGACTCTAAAGCCCATCACAGAAGAAATTTGGCTGGTTGCCTTACCTAAAAAACATCCTTTAGCCAATCAAAAACAACTGGCTCTAAGTGCGCTTGCGAAGGAAGCTTTTATTTTGCATCCACGTCAGGAAGGACCTGCCTTCTATAACCAAATTATTCGATTATGTGAACAGGCAGGGTTTTATCCTAACGTGGTGCAAGAAGTGGAAACGAGCCAGACGAGAGTGGGGTTAGTCGCTGCTGGTATGGGAATTACCTTTGTACCAGAACATTTGCAAATCGATGGAGACACCGAGGTCATCTATCGACGATTAACTGGAGCTGCACCCAAATTAGAGTTAGCGATCGCTCATCGTCGCGATAATTTTTCACCCATTGTGCAGCAATTTTTGCATAGTGTTGAAGAACGAATTCAGAAGTCTCTGCGAGAATCCGCAGCATAAACTTCTTCTAACAAGTGAGTTAAGAAAAACCTGCTACTGTTATGGAACTAACACCATTGAGTGTGCGCCTCTCTTGACTGGAACTGAGTAACGAGTTTGAACCAGCATTGGCTGCGGATTAAGGGGATCAGTTGCAATACGCCAAAAGTCAACCGAACCGCCCGGAGTGCGATCGTCAAAAAAATCGTAATTGACCACTGCGAGGTACTGACTCGATGCATCAAACGCAGCCGCTTCTGGCAAGATTCCATCAAACGGATAATCGGCTACGCGATTTAACTGTCCAGTTTGCGGATCTAACGTCATTAATGTCAGGGACGAGAACCAGGTGATGCGATCGTCCTCATAGGGAAGATAGCTCCGCTCCAAGTTGGTTGTTACCACATATCGACCATTCGGACTGATGGCTAATCCTTCTGGGCTTACGCCCGTCATTGCCCGCGACACTAGCGCATGACGTGGCGAACCATCCGCCTGAGTGCCTGCCTCTAATCGAATACTGACCACACTGCCCCGTGGTGCTTCACTCCATAGTCCTTCTACATCACGTCCCCAATACAGACCGTTGACAATCACATGGCGACCATCAGGCGTAAATCGAGCCATGTAGGGAGCCTTTTCAATCTGTACTACATTTCCCCACGGCTGCAATTCAAACGTGTTAGCTTGACCCGTCACCCGCACAAATCCTACAGTTGCCGCATCCTCATTCACCAATGCCAATACATTGTCTTTAGGATGCCATTCTGCATGGATTAATCTCTGTCCTTTGGGAAGCCGAGGTACAGTTGGATAAACAGGCTGCCCTAATCGCCCGTTGCTAAATGAGATGATTGCCAGCGGCGTTTCGGTTCCCGCCCCTTGCGGATTAAAGGCAACCGCGACGAGAGAACCATCCCGACTAATGCTGACGGAATCAGGACGCTCCGCAATTTCCATCTCCTGCACCTTTGTCGGACGAGTGGGCTTGCTCAAATCAAACACCGAAATGCGATTACCGTGACGCAAATCGGAGAATCGTTGGTTCTGCCAATCTCCATCGGGTCGGGGTCGAAAGGTTTCTACAACGAGCGCATAGCGACCATCGGGCGTAGCTGCAACGGCAACAGGTGGACCTGCAACCGAATTTGTGGCTTCTGTTTCGTAGGCTCGTAAGTCTCTGACGGGACCTCCTAATGGAATCACACTCAAAGCATCTCGCCCGTCTCGTGGTCCCAGCTGCCCGTTTACATAGGCGGATGCCAGCATATCAGCATCTGAAATTGACATGAGATAACGCCCCTGAAAGTTCATCGGTGCGGCTCGATTCAAGGTTTGAGCAATGGCTTCTGTCGGAGTGAGCGCCATTGTCAATCCGAGCGCCAACAGTTTTCCAAGCTTGATCTGCATCTTCTGAACTCTCCTAACTTGTTTGAAAAATTGATTGATGGAATTACACCAATTGATCTGCATCCCGCGTCACACTTGCCTTGATATCAAAAAGCTTCAGTCGCGGAATTGTGCATTAAACTCAGTACACACGGTGAATGAAAGCTTTGTTGGCGATCGCGCGATCGCCAAAGCCTACTGACTCAAACACGAGCAGATGATCCGCTAATTTGCGTCCCTGCTTTTCACAAGATTCAACCTGTTTCTATAGTGAGTGACTTAACTTACTATAACTAGTTTGCACACCTTACCCGTTTTCGTCAAGGTAAGTTGATTGACTTAGTTTATAGTTGGTATAGATATCACCTGAGAAGCCGTTAGGAGTTAAAGCCGATGCCCATTGAGGAGTACCGCAAAAATGTTGCCGAACAGAAGCGACAAGCGATTCTTGATGCGGCGATCGAGAATTTTTTGGCGATCGGCTATGAGCGCACGACGTTGGATCTGGTGGCAAAAAGTGCAGGGGTTTCGACCGCAACGGTGTACAAACATTTCTCTACCAAACGTGCCCTGTTTGGCAGCATTATGGAGCGCATTTGGGAAACGGGGATTGATCCATCAGATTCCGTTGAGCGAGGAACAGATTCAGTGGCAATCTTGACGGCGATCGGTCACGAATATGCTCAACTCCTACGGCAACCCCAGGTAGAAGCATTGTTTCGTGTCATCATTGCCGAAGCTCCACGCTTTCCTGAACTGGGTGAGGAATTGTACTATCGTGGTAAAGAACCTTACTTAAAACGTCTTCACACCTATTTGCAAAAGGAAAGTGAACTCAATCGCTTTCAGATTGGTGATATTCCCCTGGCAGCACGGCAATTTCTGGGGATGATTAATGATGTTATTTTTTGGCCTCGCTTTCTGGTTATGAATCTAGAAATATCAGAAGAGGATGTTGAGCAGGTTGTGACGGAAGCGGTTCAAACTTTTCTAGCCCGCTATAAAAACAAACGGAAAAAAGCGTAGTGTATAAATTTGCTGTCTGCGGCTTGTCTAACTGAATCTATTGTTTTTGAAGCATCAGTTAAGGTTTGGGGATTAAGGGAAATTTCAACTTGAACGGAAGCCTAAATATCCTCAGCAATACGCCGTAAGGTCTTTTCCCCAATCGCAGCAAACCGTAGGTTATCAACTAATCCTGTGTCGAGAAAGCGAACTGAACCGAGGAACAACGTTCAGGTTTTGTTTGCCCGCTGCCATGCAAAATCAGGGTAATTGAGTTGAGCGACCATCGCTCCTAATTCTCTAACCAAGCAATCAAATCCTTGATCGATTCAAAATCCAACAACACTTCACCGAGCGCTTCGAGATGTTCGATCGACAAAGCGTTAATTTGAGTGATCGTAGCATCGGGAATAGAGCCAAGCTTTCGGTTCAGAAGGCGGAGAATGAAGGCTCGTTCTCGCTCTAGCGATCGTTGCGCTTCCTCCTTAACTCCGCGCTCGAAACCAATCCGCTCAACACTGGTAATGTAAGGCATCTGTCGCTCCTGTTCGTAGGCTTTTAGCTCCGTCCAAAACTCGGTATCTAATCGTTTAGGTAGCGCTAAAATCCAATCCAAAAAATTGAACAAGTTTAGTATCTGCTCTGCACTATATCCTGCCTCGTAAAGCTGCCGTACCAACTGCATCTTGCCTGTCTTTCGACCGAGGCTATTTTTTTCGCTTGCTGAAGCTTTAATTGTACCTTGACCAATCAGGTTTTCTCAGCAGAAAGCTGCGCTTAGTACTGTCAACAGAACTAAGTCTGGCGATAAAGCTACGGGTATAGGGTTTCAAACATATGTTGTCCTTCCCCATAGATAAAATCTCCATAATTTTGCCAATGGTCAAGCTCTTCGGCGCTGAGCGGAGGTGCGTGTAATACTCGCAGATTCTCGGCAAGCTGTTGTTGATCGCGAGGCGAAGTCAAAGCTAAACCAACGGCAGGATGGTGCAGCGCAAATCGATAACAGTCTGCGGCAGTCGGTGGTGTTCGAGGATCAGTCGGTTGCTGTGTTAGCAGTGTTTCCCAGCGAGTACAAGTGAAGGCAACCACTGGAATTTCTGCAGCTTGAGCAGCAGGCAACAAGTCTGTTTCTGCTTTGCGATGTGCCATGTTGTAGCGGTGCATTAGGACATCACAATTCCGTTGTTCAATTACAGCGAGTCCAGTCGGGCGATGGTGAGTTGTCACACCGACATATCGGATCAGTCCTTGTGCTTTCCAGCCGTAAAGTTCCTCGATCACCACTTGGATGTCATCCGCACGATCGCTCGGTGAAAGATACTCTGTAAAAAAGATATCAATGCAATCGATCTGAAGCTGCTGCCGAATTTCGTCTCGTTGTTGACGCAAGGTTTCAATATCGCGAGATTCACTTCCAACCGTGTAGAGAATTGATGCTCGATCGCTGGCTAAAAGCGGCTTTAATTCTGCCAGAATCGGTTCTTTGGGTAATTGATAGTCAAAGAAATAGTTGATCCCTGCTTCAAATGCTGCCCGAATGCAAGTCGGGTCTTGCGTATACTGACTAGCAAATCCGAGGCGGCTTGCGGGTGTTCCGTTTTGGGTTTTAAGCATGGCAGCAGATTTTCAAACCGAAGCACGTACACTGGCTATTGTAGAGTTTTTCATGGCAGCAGGATGGAAACCGCAACGTTTGGTGCTGGGTGTTTCTGGGGTGTGGAAGCGGCGTTTCGCAAAGTGCCTGGAGTCATCTCGACTTCAGTGGGGTACATGGGCGACACTTTGAGAATCCCTGCTATTTAGATGTTCTTTCTCGCATTACGGGTCATGCAGAAGTCTGCCAAGTTCAGTACGACCCAAAGCAAGTCAGCTACGAAGCCTTGCTTGATGTGTTCTGGCGTATTCATGAGCCGACAAGTTTGAATCGACAAGGGGCGGATCGGGGGGAGCAGTATCGATCGGTTATTTTCTATCACACACCAGAACAAGCAGAGATTGCACAACAATCCAAAATTGCTTTGGATCGTTCTGGTCGGTATGACAAATCGATCGTGACCCAAATTCAAGCTGCCTCTGCGTACTGGTTAGCAACTGAGGAGCATCAGCAGTATTTCGAGAAGCGGCAAGCAAAGCTAGAAGCGCAACAACGGCAGTAAGCTCGGTTCTTTGCGTTGGCTTGCTGTATGGCCCACTCTGCGCCAGAGGTCGGGATCTTGGTGGTAGATGCTGAGTGCCATAATCGCATTCTTCGCATCAGGAAGCTCACCAGTGTCGATTAATTCAAGTAGAAAAGCAATCGCGTCATCTTGACGAAGGAGTGCGATCGCGGTCAATGCTGTCGATCTCAATTCTGCAATCTTTGTTCGTTGCCACCAGTTTCGCAAAGCCGGAAATGCTTCTGGTAGTCGAGATTCTCCCAATGCTAATGCCGCCACTTCAGCGACTTCATTCAACTGATCTCGATTAGAGGCTAAAAAGCCGTTAATCAATGGGAGTGATGCTTGCGGTGATAGCTGGAGTAACGATAGGAAACATTCTGATAGCACAGGTGCAGTATCACCGACTTGAACCCGTAGTCGTAGCAAAGGAACACCGCTAGGATCGCTGCTATATGCGATCGCTCTTGCCGCCGCGATTCGAGCATCTGGCTTTGGATCAGCGAGTAAATCTGCCAGTTCGCTCATCACCTGCGGATAATTCATTCTGACTAACCCCAAAGCGCAAGTTCCGCGCAATGCGGCTGCTGTGTCATCTGAACCGCCCCAAATTGGCTCTTGTTGAATATGTCGAATTCCTCTGAGAAATAAGTCTTCGTTGCTGTATTCCAGGCGATAGAGTGCATCCGCAATTTTGAGTTTTGCGGTACAACCCGGATCAGTTTCAACAGGCTTGGTCATGCAACGATCGAACGCAGCCACGAGATCCGGAATCAAGTCATAGCGTTCTGCCTCTCCAATCAGTTTTGCCGCTTGTGCGACTGCAATTGAGTGTTTCGAGGCAAGCAGATCGCGAAGAACGACCGTGGATTCTGGTGCATGAGGATCGCGTCGCACAGGTTCAAGTTGAGCGAGAAGTTGTTCCAGCTTGCGAGATTTTGCCATGACCGCAACGACGATATGAGGAGCTATTCCAACATTACAATAGTTTTCTTGTACTGCTACAAGAAATTAAACCTGTTAGGGAATAACGAGAAAAATCACTGAAAAGCTTATGCAGAGCGGGTTTCAAGGATTTTGACCAAAATCGCTGAAACCCTGACCAGAAGAAGGCTTCAAGGATTTTTGAGCTTATTACCCAACAAGTCTATTACCCCAACCACTCTAAGCTAAGGCTAACCTATGCAAGATCGGACGTTTCAGCTATGAATCTAGAGAAAACACATGGACACGGCTCAAAGGATGAAAGCGAAAAGCCGCGTGACCAATGATGTTCTGTTTGGGCAGAAATCCCCATAAATGACTGTCATAGCTGTGGTTTCGATTGTCCCCCAACACGAAATACTGCTTTTGAGGAATCGTTACGGGTCCATAGTTGTACTCAAGCGCATCTTGAAGATAAGCCTCAGAAATTTGCTTACCATTGATGAGCAACTTCCCGGACTGAATCCTGATCGTATCCCCAGGTAATCCAATCACTCGTTTGATCAAGTCATCCTTCAAATTTTGCGATCGCAATTCTGGTGTCGCGCTGAAAACGAGAATGTCCCCACGCTGAGGCACACGAAATCGATAACTCAGTTTTTCGATGACGATGCGATCGCCCGCCTGAAGCGTTGGAGTCATCGATTCGGAAGGGATGTAACGCACTTCCGCCACAAAGGTATGGAAGCCCACTGCGATCGCTAATCCACAAACCGCCGTTTTTGTCGCTTCCCACCATTCATTTCTACGGGTTAAAGATGTCGAGGTTGTCATGATTCAGAGTTGAACGATAAAGGAAACAATGAATGCGATCGTGATTTTGAGCCAACGCGCTCCCATAGTCAGCGGACAAAGAATAACAGCGATAGCAATGTAGCTTAATCCAGTCAGCCAATCGTCGCTAAGACCAGATAAATCGATCGGTAGCAAAATCCCCGTCATCATCCATGCGAGAACATCCTGAATTGCTTTCAGGTTTTGGTCAGTGAGGCGAGGCATGATGAGGATCACCCCAGACGTTCTTATGTTGAAGTTTGGCTTTCGCTTCTGCCTGTTTCAGTTTGAGTACCAGATTGTCAGGCAGCGTATTGAGGTCGCCCAAATTCAGCTTTGCCAGTCCATCAGACAGGAGAACTTCTTGCAAAGAGGTTCCATTCGGCAAGAACACGATCGATGCTGTAACCTGAGATACCTGGGCAGGTGGCGGCGAGGGTGCGGAGATCTTGGCGGAATTGTTCGAGGGCTTTGGCTGACTCGGAACGGTCTGGGCGTAACCCTGAAGTCGAGTCGGCACGATCTTGCTCGGTAAGTCTCCAAAGATCATGCGAGATTGAGTCATAGTCAATTCCTGTCTTTTGATAGGTACAGAACGGTTGTCCTTTTTCGTTCAGATGAAAGGTTAAATTGGGGTGGTCATCGATCGCAATTTGCAGTGCCGTAAAACTGATTTGCCCCATTTGACTCAATGCAATTCGCTCAATTTCTTCTCGTCGAAACACTGTGGAGTGTTGAGCTAAGTAATCAATCGTGGCATGGGCAATTGCTTTCGTGAGTTTGAGGCTCACCATTTCTCTCGGTTCTTGGACACTTACTGGCTGCAACCCTAGCGCGATCGCATCTTGTCTCTAGCACTTCCCGCGATACCTGCTGTTTTTCTTTGCGTCCTGATGAAATTGCGATTCAAACTTTGTGTGTACTACTTGCGTCTTCTCCAGCCTGTTGCTGAATCTGCTGACTGCGCTTACTGAACGCTTTAATTTGTGGGCTAGAGTATCCTTTTAATTCCCACAGCCCCAGATGGTGATTTGTGACCTGGATTTCATAGCCAAGTTCCTGCACTTCTCTCGCTAATTCATTTCGGTAAATCTGCCCTAACAGCATCTTTGCCTCATAAATCGCTGTGTTGTCTAAACTGCGCCACTTTCCATTGGGAAGTTGTTGCAGGTTAAGAACAATGTTGTGGGTATGAAGTTGCGGATCAAATTCGCGGCTGGTGTCGTGATGAAATTGTGCGATCGCGAGTTTCCCAGTCACCACCTTCTGTCGTTTGCCGTTCTGCATCTGGCGCGTGATCGCATACCGTTCTTCTAAGACATCCAACATGCGGACAGTCGCAACTTGATGAGCCAGCTCTAATCTGAGATCGCCAAACACGAGCGCCTGAATGGAAACAGACTTGGGCGCACTGGTGGTTAAATCAATTCCTGCCCGTTCTTTGATTTGAGATTGGGAATGAATCCGGGATTTGTCGATCAGCGTTTCCCCAGTCGGAGATCGTCCACGCAGCAAACAGGTTAAGGGATGAGATTCTACGGATTCAGCAAGCTCAAAAGCTTGTACCAACCTGCCGTACCAGTTCGAGCAATCGTACAAATCGAGGGAATTCCCTTCTTTCGTGTAATAGTGACTGCCGTGTGTAGGAGAAATATTTTTAATCGAGACAACCATTGTTATTTGTGGGGTTCTAGATGCTGTTCTAATCGCTGTTGAAACTCTTTAATCCAGGCTTGACGACCCTGCTGCACCTCTTCGGGTTGATTGTCCATGAGGATCTCGGCTGCAAGATGACATACATGGCTTCGAGCCAACCTTCGAGACGGAGTTGGTGTTTGATAATTTGTTGGACGATTTGTTGCACCAAATTGCCAATCACCCCAACTTGGGCATCCATCTGCTGTAGGCGAGTATGAACGGGTTGAAGCGCAGCACGAATCTGTGGGTCAGGCTGAGGGGAATTAGGACGATCGCTCAACTGAGCCACCACTTGCTGTAGTTGATGGAGTTGCTCGGTTAGCTGCTGCAATTGAGTGGTGAATGCTACCAGGTCAGCTTGTAGGATTAGCTCTTCAGGTTCTCTCAATGGAGCAGTTGGGGGCTGCCATGTACCAAGGCGTTCTCGAATATTTGAGCCGCAGGTACACCTCGTTGGGTGGCGATCGTTTCAATCTCACTGCCCTGGTCAAACGGAAGTGTGATGTGGAACTTTTTGGAACCCTTGTTGAACATGGCGTTGAAATCTCGAAGGTAAACGATGCGGGAGTTTGTAGGTGATGCGGTGCATGTGGTTTCCACACTTGGCGTTAGGTGTGAAGCAGGAGGTTGTGGCTGCACGACAAAAGAGGAACAACCTGTCACTATGGTTGAACGAAAGAGGCAATGCTGAATGCGGCGTTCTAAAAAGCCCCCCTGCTTGTTGTTCCGCAACGTACACGCTAAATCTGACAGTGTTATGGCAAAGAGCGCATGAGTTGTAGCATTGCGGAAAACAGATTACGTCATAAGCGATCGCAGCCTTGCCACATTGATGTCAGATCGAGGCCCTATGCTGTCCTCGTCGATGAGCGGAAAGATTATACGGCAACGGTTTTAGCAAATGGGTCTACCAAGGTGTAACCAAGCAGTAACCCTGAAGTAATAGGTAAGTGCCTGATCCTTCAGAATGCGAAGCAGATTGGAAAAACGCCTGAACCGATTCAGTCTCCAATTTCTACCACACTCCTGACGGCTGATACCTCTACAGGTCAGCAACTGTTCCAGAAAAACGATGCTATCTTTGTCGATGACAAAGACTTACTAGGCGATCTTGAATAGTTTGAGAAATGCTATCTAGATCTTGGGTTAAAGCGTTTCGCGTGGCTTTGACTGAAGTAATCAATATGGCGTGACATTTTCAGTGTTCTTCGTCATGTTGCACAAAGCTTTCCTATTCAGAAGACTTGCACTAGATAGGATGGCTTTTAACGACAGCTAAAGCCTTCTCATCTGAATTGCGTCGCTCTGCTTCTGGTGCATCATGTCGGAAATACATCCTCTGCTAACAATTTCATAATCTGATGCCAGGTCGCCTCGCCTTCTCGCCCGACGATTTCAAATGCCCTCGCAAACCGTTGCCGTTGATCCCCGGATAATTCTTGCTCTAAACCTAATCCCTCTGGAGTCAGCGTCAATCGCTTGATGCGGCGATCTCCCTTGTCCGCTTGCGATTCGATTAGCCCTAACTGCATCAGTTGCCGTAAGGGAGCATTCAACGATTGCTTACTGACTCTGAGCATTGCCAGTAGTTCGTTCACACTTAAGCCCGGATGACGACCAATAAAATACAAAATCCGATGATGGACACGCGAAAGTCCTCGATCTCCAAGGATAGCATCGGGTTTTGCGGTCACGGCGCGAAACGCAAAATGCAGGGATTCGAGCGCTTGGTTCAGTTCTTGCTCACGCTGAGAATCTGGATCATTTAAGTCAACCATATTGACATATTAAGCGATGCTCGGCTAAATTCAATATGTCAACCAATTTGACCTATTTCGCTGCCGATGTCAGTCTGCCGATGTCGTCAGTAAACTCAGAAGCTATGACCTTTGAATTTGATCATCTGTTTATCTGCACCGATGTAGGAGCAGCAAATGCAGATCGGCTCGTCTCGTTTGGGTTGGTGGAGGGATCATCGAGTCAGCATCCTGGACAAGGAACTGCCAATCGGCGATTCTTTTTTCACAATGCAATGTTGGAATTCTTATGGATTCACGATTCAACTGAAGCTCAGTCTGAGGTTATTTGTCGGACTCGGCTCTGGGAGCGCTGGAGCCTCTCAGTTACTGGAGACGGGAGCTTTGCTGTTGCCGAAGGCAATCGCGTTTGCCCTTTTGGGATCTGTCTGCGTCCTGGTAAAGATTCAGGTGATGCCGTCGCTTTTTCGAGTTGGGAATACCATCCGCCCTATTTGCCACTATCCTTGAGCATTGCTGTCGGTAACAACAGTGAGATCTTATCTGAGCCAATGCTGTTTCAGATTCCGTTTGGAAAGCGTCCGGATCAAGCCCCACCTGAGAAAGCTCAACCAATAGGGCATCCGATCGGTTTACGCGAAATCACTCGTGTAGAAGTCGTTAGTCCGGTTGCGTCCCCACCTTCTCCAGAATTGCAAGCGGTACTCGATACTGGACAGGTCAAACT
Organism: Cyanobacteria bacterium FACHB-63; assembly: GCA_014695255.1. Classification (GTDB taxonomy): domain Bacteria; phylum Cyanobacteriota; class Cyanobacteriia; order Leptolyngbyales; family Leptolyngbyaceae; genus Leptolyngbya. The sequence goes on along the minus strand of JACJNX010000092.1, from coordinate 4,492 downwards.
CCGCACGGGAGAGGACTATTGTATTGAACTTGGGCTTGATGGAGAAACACAAGGACAGCAAGTCGATTTTCGACCTGAACTGCCGTTAATCCTGTTTTGGTAAAACGATGAGGACAAGATTATGGATCAACTTCCCATTTCAGCCCAATCCCTTCCCGCCACAATGGGACAAACGATTTACCCAGAACCTTATGCTTCACAGGTCAAAGGACGACTGAAGCGTAAATTGGGCGACTATTTCGGTCTAACTCAGTTTGGAGTCAACTTGACTCAACTGGTGCCAGGGGCTGTGTCTGCTCTTGCTCACAGTCACTCAAAGCAAGAAGAATTTATTTTGATTCTGGAGGGATCTCCAACATTGGTGCTGGGAGAACAGGAATTTCCATTGAGTCCCGGTGATTGCTATGGATTTAAGGCAGGCACAGGAATTGCTCATCAATTGGTGAATCGATCTCAAGACACAGTGACATACCTAGAAATCGGCGATCGTACTCCAGGAGATGAAGTGGAATACCCAAACGATGATCTCAAAGCCACTCAAGCAAGTAATGGTCAGTGGATACTTACCGACAAAGATGGTCGTCCGTACTAAACAATTGACAGGATCGATTTATGCTCACTCAGGAACAGGCGCAGCAACCTGCTGCCCATTGGATTGCAGCTTGGAATGCTCATGATCTGAATGAAATCTTGGCGCACTATGCCGAGGATGTGGTTTTGGTGTCCCCGATCGCAGCGAAGCTTCTTAATGACCCCTCAGGAACTGTTAGCGGCAAAGCGGCATTACGAGCGTATTTCAAAAAGGGGCTGGAGGTTTATCCCAATCTCAAGTTTGAACTGATTGATGTCCTGTGGGGCGTGCAAAGCGTGGTTCTTTATTACATCAATCAAAACGGAATTAAGGCAGGTGAGGTTGTGGAGGTCGATTTAACCGGAAAAATTACACGAGTCATTGCGAATTACAATGGCTAGAACAGCACACAACAATTCAGCCTTTCTCCTAACAATGCTTTTGACTGAACTGAATCACTTTTAGAAGTATCAGAGAGCGTAAGATTGGCTCCACGCTACACTTGCTACTATCTGCTGAGTGACTGTGTTGCCGCTGTCGATGCAATTGAGAGTCGAATTATTCCAATTTTCAACACCAATTGGATGAGGGACACGATCGTATTTTTTGTGCTATGACTGACTACTTCTGTTAAGGAATTCATAAACTGAGGCTTTAAATCTCGTCTGGGTTGATTCCCATTGCTCGTAAATGTTCCGCAAGTCGATCCGCCCGTTGGCGCTCCAGCTCTCGGCCTTCGGCTCCGGTCGGTTGAATCAGGCAATTGACCACGGCTGGAATTTCGTCTGGTTGAATCGGCGATCGCTCGGAGTCGATCGTGTTCTGACCGATATATGTGAGTAGTCGATTGATTTCGATCGCTGAGCAAGAAGACTTATAGTCTACAGGTCAGATCAAAGGGAATCAGTGCTACTGTTGAAGCGTTCAATCAGCATGATGTAGTTCGGGTGGTCAACGAAAACGATCGCAGTCAGCGCCTAGGGCGATTAGTCAGGCGCTTACGAGGAGATGCCAGCACCTATGGGTTTGGCGCTCAACTTGGTATGACGCATAGTACGATTCGCCGTTGGGAGAGCGGTCAGGGTGGTATCAATGAGGAGGGGGTTGAGAAACTCAGCAATGGAACTGGAATTTCCGCCGATATGATTCGGGCTTCCCCGAAGGTAAGCATTAACTTGAGAGCCTGTTTAGGGCTTGAAGCACCAACACAATCTGAGGCGCAGAGTTTAATTGAGCAGCTAGCGACACTATCAATATCAGAACTGGCAATATCAGAACTGGCGATGGTGCTAGAGGCAACGATCGCACATCTCTTCAGACGGTTGCCAAACGTGCGACCAGAAATTGTACAGATTTTTCAAGCGGCGATCGGTCTACTCAACATTTCGCCGTCATCAAAGCAGTCAAAACGATCCAAAGCAACTGCATCGCTTGAACAACGATTTTTACCGCAAATGATTCAGGATACGATCGCTGATGAGATTGAAGCTCGATATGGGAGCGTGAACTCAAGAACGATCACCCAGTTCGCTGAAACGGCTGGAATTCAACCTAGCGATCACTTAATTGAAGTTATGCAAGGGGGAATCCTACAGAAGGCTGAGTTACTGAAGTTGCAACCTCATTTACACAAGCATTCCGATCAATGCTGGAGCCTTGAAGAGCTTCTTGAATTGGATTGTTCTAAAAAGAATCTTGAGTAGTACAAAGTTGGAGTAACACCTGATAGATTTCGACCATTGCTAAGGTGTCAAGCTGGCAATAGGTTTGCAAGTCTGCGATAGCTTCGCTACACGGGTACGTGCCCGCTTGCTTTTTCTCAGCTTGATCTGCACAGTTAATCATCTCTTCCCAAACAGTCTGAGCATGACCACCGCGCTGGACAGCTAGTGTTTTGTCGCTCAAAGTAGGAACTAATGTTGGAAGAACGTTCTTAATTGAAGTTGAACCCCGAAAAGCAGGATGCTTGTAGTGTTCCTTAAAGATGTCTTCGAGATCCCACAATCGATTCGCAATCGATTCCAAATGCTCTGCACATTCAGGAAAGTTTTGAGCCAATCTTCGCAATAGAGTGGCTTCAAAGGATTGATGGTAGACGATAACAGAGCCTATCGAAGCAATATCGATCACTAAAGCAGCAAGCAGAGCGATCGTCTCGTGGAGTGGATTTTAGAACAGCGATCACCGTTTGACTCGCTATATTTTTATGGAGGTGATCGACCGATTCACGTCAGCTACGGGGCACAGCGCAAGCGAGAAGTTTGGGCGTTTACAGAGAAGGGAGTTCCAACGCGGAAAGGGATTGAGCGTTGGGTTGAGTTGGTGAAAGAAGAAGTTTAGGAGCGATCGTAATTTGACTCACTGTATTTCCGAGTAGGAGACTTTACACATCGATAGGAATGGATGTCCTAATCAGATTAGAAACTGGAGTGTATATATCAACCTCAATTTCTGGAACTCGAATTGATACAATCAGCGAGTAATGGGAGAACTGGTCATAACGCTCTAGGTACTTCTTCTCTTTCCACCATCCACCTACTGGATAGACTGCTATAGCATCTTTCTGGGCTAGCTCGGCAGCAGTGAGATGGACCCAAAAGCCTGGACAAAAGATAGATAGTTGGTCAGCTACAGTTTTAGACCTCAGTTTTACTAACCTTATTGGTCTAGAATCAATTCATAATCTTACTCCTTTTGCGTTCACATTCTTTAGGTTATCACAGTATACCTGATTTGGCGTTTTGTATTCTAATTCTTAGTGCGGTCTGACTTGATTGTACCAATGGAGCCACTGTTTCACTTCCCGTGCCAATTGCTTTCCATTCTCAAATGACTTGAGATAAATTAATTCATACTTCAAACTCCGCCACAATCGCTCGATAAAAATGTTGTCGTGACATCTGCCGCGTCCATCCATGCTGATTCTGACGTTTGCTGCTTGGAGACAATCAATAAAAGCAGTCGCAGTTTACTGCGCTCCTTGATCACTGTTGAAGATCTCTGGCTTCGGGTAGCTCGATAATGCTTCACTCACCGCTTCAACGCAGAATTCAACTTCAAGCGTGTTCGAGATGCGCCATGACAAGACTTTGCAGCTGTACCAATCCATCACCGCCACCAGATAGAAATGTCCTTTTGCGCCAGGAATGTACGTGATGTCGGTACACCACACCTGATTGGCGCTCTCGATAGCCAGTCCGCGCATCAAGTACGGATAGATCCGGTGTTGCGGCTGTGCCTTGCTTGTATTGGGTCGTGGGTAGATCGCGAACAAGCCCATCTCGCGCATCAAGCGCTGCACCCGTTTGCGATTGGCCTTGTGGCCCTGAGTTTGCAGAAATACGGTCATCTTCCGACTGCCATAGAATGGCGTTTCCAGGTATTGCTGGTCAAGTATCCGCATGATCGTTAATTCTTCCAAACTGGGCGGCATCGCTTGGTAGTAGAAACTCGACCGAGCCACCGACATCAGTTCGCACTGACGCGCAATACTTAATTCTGGGTGGTCGCGTTCTACCAAGGCTTTTCGGTCGGCAAGCCCAATCGTGCCGACCTGTTGGCTAAAAAATCTCGTTCCACCTGCAACTTACCAATTTGTCGATACAACTCGTCAATTTAGGCACTCGTTTCTGGCTCAGTGGCGCTCGATTTTGCTCCCCGCTCAAACAACTCACTGGCTCCGTCTAAAAGCTGTCGTTTCCAGTTGTGAATCATCGTCGGATGCACGCTGTAAGGACTGGCGATTTCCGCTTTGAATTGGGCACTGTGTTGTTTCCGTTTGTTTTGGCTCATACACTACTCCTATCATGGGCAGGGCTAGTTTATTGGAGGGAGAAAAAGCAAAATGAAGCAGTTGTGACCGTGTAAGTAAGCCGATGAGCCTGATTGAGCATCTGAAGCAAGTGCGAGATTTTCGCACCC
>JACJNX010000091.1 GCA_014695255.1 Cyanobacteria bacterium FACHB-63 | reverse complement strand
CTGGTTGCGGGTTTTGTTTGAAAGCTGCTGTGAAATCTTGAACAACAAGGTCAGATGGAGCTTTTTAAGCAACAGCGAGATCGATTGAGGTCGTTTCTCTGCTGCTTTAGCTCATATTGCCGATTTCAAAGCACGACAAGTCTGGGTCTCTCTTGCCGAGACCTCAAAAGACAGGAATCACAAAGGAATTAGCCCTGGCAGAAATGCCGCAGATTGGTCAAGTTGTATGCCAAGGTTTTCAAAGCGTAGTGCAGCGTGCTAATCCGCTCGAAGCGCAGCAGTAAACGACGGAACTTATCCTCCCATGCGAACACTCGCTCGATTGTTTGAAACCGTTCCTGAAAGATTGTCGGGTCGAAGATCGGTTTGCGTCCTCGCTTTGGAGTCTTTCTCCCACGCGGATTCGCCGGAATATTCGGAACCATGCTGCGATTGAAAATGGCTTTGCGATTCGCCCGACTATCGTAAACGCCATCGAGAGAGACAATCGACTGGTTCAGGTCGAGTCCGACCTTTTGAGCAATGCGGGTGACTTGTGGCAGGGCTGTCTGCAACAGCGGCGACTCATTGCGATTGCCAGGAGCTGAAACAAACGGGGCAATCACATTGCAGTTGCGGTCACAGAAGGCAACGACTTTATCCCCTTTGAGATGCTTGTGCCCGCTGTATCCGAGATTGTCCCCACCTTTCTTGGCTGCGGTGGTGGTTCCGTCGCCGTGAATCACGCTGATATCCAGCAACGCCCGCTGGTGAAGGAGTCCTACCGTCCCCGCAAAAATAGCATCGAAGCACCCTTGAGCTTCATAGCGTCGAAAGGCGCGATAAATGCGGGTGTAGTGGATTTCTGGTCGCCCTTGCTTGTCCTGCTTGATCGGCAGTTCTTTCCACTGACAGCCAAGGTACAGCAGTTTTAGGATGTAGTTGAAGATCCTGTGCAAAGCGAGCTTGGGTTGAGGTCCACGGCTGCCAAGGTGCAGGTGGGGCAAAACAAATTCTTCAAACTGTTCTACGGTCAACTGAGTGGGAATCGATTGCCATTGTTGAGATTGAGCCATTCTTGCTCCGAGCAACTGTCAAACGAAAAGGACGTGAGCCATTTTAGTCAGAAACGATAGAAACTCAGACATACAGAAGCTTTCAGACAAGTTCACTCATGCAGAAAAACCCGCAACCAGTTGCTAGATTTTGATACTGCTGGCGAAACGTTGCTTAATACTTAAACCCCTTGAAATTTCATTGTCGATCAACCTCAAACAGTTAAATTCTGTAATCTAATCAACGACAGAATCAGGGTTGCAGATTTAAAGAAAAGTTTCGCCAGCAGTATCAAAGTCAGGAAAGAGCCAGAATTTGAAACTCGACACTCGTCCTTGCAATTCAATGCGGATTCTCACATCCGAGCGATAGTGCGAGCCTTGACTGCGAGTGAATCAGTGGCGACCCTACTGCATGACGGTTTTGTTAACCCAGGACGTATCGGTCTGCCACCTTCCCTCAACGTACAAGGATGTCTAATCTAGAAGTTCTCTGCTCTCACGACAGATTCAACATCTGATAACGACCTGTTAAATTATCCGCTTGATCTGTTCCAATCACCGAGGGTTGCGTACTTAAACGGCTTACCTCCTTAACATAGCCGCATCCTACAGTCATTGGCGGTAGATCATGTTGTTTCAGGACGCTTTCAATTCTACTGAAAGCTTCAGGCAGCTGATCGAAGGGAATACTTGGAAAGGCATGATGAACAGAATGATAGTTCAATCCGCCCACCAACCAACCGACGATCGGATGTACAGTCAGATTACGACTGCTGTAAAGCTGTGTCAGTTGATGTCCGGGTGCTTGGCTCCACATTCCGTAATGTTCAAGATGATCTCGTGCTTGAACGACCACGCCAATCTCTCGCTCCAGAATGAACCAAAAGATAAGGTATTGCCATAGATGCTGTGTGAACAGTGCCACGGTTAAAAAGCTTGCTTGAACCAGGACAATGCCGATCACATCAAATAAAAGCGCTCGGCGAACTGCCGGAATCGTTTTACCGAACTGCCATCCATGGCTAATTGTTTTAGCAATCATGCCCAATCCACCCAGCACAAACAGGTCAACTTGCCATTGATGCCGCACATACCACTTCATCCAAACACTCGCATTCTCATACTCTTCGAGTGTCCACTGGACTCGTTCTGGATCTTGCAAATTGGTACCATTCCAGCCATGATGCAGGCGGTGTATTTGTGCATAAACACTATGCATCCAAAGCATTGGGTAAGACATCAAGCGCGGCAGTGCTTCATCAAACCAGACCCAACCGGTGAGCGTATGATGAGTAGCATCGTGAGTGCAGATAAACCAGATTGCATACACAAATCCAGCGATCGCGCTATAACCGACAAAGCCCCACGAGGTTTGGGACAACCAAGCTAAAACTATCAAGCTCAAGCAAACAAATCCCAAAGTACAAAAGCGCAGTAAACCTATCCAAGGATTGACTGTGTTTAGATCAGCAATGCTCGATCGTAGGTCATGCGTCGCTTGCGTCAATTGCAAATTCTTCAACTGCAAATCATAGGTGCTCATAAATCACCTCCGCCCCTCGGAGATGAATGGTACAAACAGTAGAACTTCTGCGGAGACGTTCTTTACACACCTTATCGCGATCGTTGGAGCGATCTATAAAATCTTAAAATTTATTGTTTCGATGTGCTATGCAATAAATTTTATAACTTACGCGATGTGCGACTAAGTTTTTGCCAGGAAAATCCCGCAGGTGTCGCGTCCGGGGCTTTTTGGGCTCATGCGCAATTTTGGTGAAAGGGAACGAGCATGATGACAAGGGGAACTGCGAATTCAACGGCTGAGAAACCTTGCCGATTCCAAATCACCAAAACTGCGTAAGATCCCAAGTAATGTGTTAATCCGGTTATAAAGCGAGTTAAGCGACAAGATCGCCAGTGTTCATGAGCTTGACTGAGTTGCCCGATTTCATCATCGAGTTGCCGAATGCGTTTCTCTAACCACTCCACATGCTCATCCACATTCTGCCGCATCTTACCGCGCAGACTACTTTGACGGTTCTTCTCAGCCGTTAACATCTCGACCCGTTGACGACGGCGAGTGACTGCTTCTTGTAGGGCTTGTTCGTTGGCAGTGGCTAAAACCGTGACGGCAGGTTGCATCGCTTCCCCAAAGTGAGCTAAAACAGCCGCATCAATTCGGTCTGTTTTAGCCAACTTGCCACTGGCTTTAGCAAAGTCTCGTGCTTGTCGAGGATTGATGATAGCAATGGCAAAGCCCTGTTCATGCAGCAGGGCTGATTTATTGAAAGAAGGAAAAGAGGCGATGCACATCATGAGCAAGTTGTCTTAATGCTTGAGTCATCGAAGCAAAGCCGTGCTGACGAAACAGATTGATGGGTATTGTCAGGTTAACCGGAACGTAGAATAATCGTACTGGTTCAACTTTAAGAACGACTGCTTGCCCATGTACTCCCGTCATCGCTTCCCTGGTGAAATTATTAGCT
>JACJNX010000090.1 GCA_014695255.1 Cyanobacteria bacterium FACHB-63 | reverse complement strand
TCGCGCCGACTTCACGCGGTACAGAGCCTTTGACCTGCATCACGGTTGCCAGCACCGCAGGCATTTTTTCTAACAGTTGACGATAACAATTAAGCATGACAATTAAGCATGACAATTAAGCATGACCCAACTGAGCGGACATGACCTGATTGTAGATGAGAATCTCTGTGCTTCTTCTAGACCTGATGGGATGCGTCGATCGTCTCATTCTGCTTATGCTTGAAGCAGAATGAGACGAAAGACAGGGCTGCACGCTAATCAACCCTGTCTTTCGTGATGATTAGTCCAAGCTATACAGGTCGCCAGCGCCCAATTTCACCCGTAGCTAAGCTGGAATAGTATAGGTTGCCGTCAGCGCCGGTTCTGATTTGCGTCAAGCCAAATAGATCCTGGGCAAAGCGCCGCTGACCAACAAATTTTCCTGTTTCATCGAAGATCAACGCATCCACAGTTCCCCGGCTCATATCAGTAATGAATAAATTACCGTCATAGACCGCAGGAAAAGTATTTCCGGTGTAGAATCGCCAACATTGATCGCATTGCCACCGCCGCCATCGTGACGATAGCTATAAACCGGATTCGTCACCGTTTCACCACTGCTATAAAATGCTTGGACATTGGGCAGCCTATCATAGCCGCCCGTTCTGAAGTTGCCTTCATATGCCACCCAACCAAAGTTTGTGCCAGCCCGTCCGGTGTTGACTTCTTCCCACTGTGACCAACCGACATCACCAATGTAAGGCTGTCCATTAGTTCGGTTAATCGTAAAGCGGAACGGATTTCTCAAACCATATTGCCAGATCTTCGATCGATTACTCTGAGCGTTGCCATCGAAGAATGGATTTGAGGACGGCGCAGCTCCTGTAATCGGATCAATCCGCAGAATCTTACCGGATAAGTTGTCGAGCGTTAAGCTACGGAATGCTCTTGGATCAACTGCATTATATGAAGCACCATCACCGTTACTCACATACAAGTAGCCATCCGTACCAAATCTCACCGATCCGATCGTGTGTGATTCACTATCAATGATTAGGAAGTCCTGAACATAGTTGCCACTCGCGTCTCGACCTGATTCGGGAACGCTGAAATCGTTGGTGCTATTTAAGTCTGGGCGACTGATGTACTGCCAAAGACTGTTTTTACCAAGAATCACCACTTCGCTGCCCGGAGCGATCGACACCACTCCGTTGGTAATCGTTGCGGTAAATCGTCCTAATCGTGCGGTACGATTGCCTACGCCATCACGAGCCGCCAAACCAGAGGCACTGCGCGTTTCAGGCGGATCATACGAGTACAGCAAGTAGACATACGGATTGCCATTAAAAAATTGCGGATGCACCGCTAAACCGAGCAAACCACGATCGCGGGGACTATTGACAATTTCAGAAATGTCTACGGCTGGCGTTTGTTGCAACACTCCATTGCGTGCCACTCGCACTACGCCATTTTTCTGAGCAATGAACATATATTCACTGCCCGGTGTCCAATCGAACGCAGTTGGCTGCAAGAGTCCCGAAATCACTGCTTGACGACTGATATTGCCGAAATCATTGTCTGCGATCGACAGTGTTGCGGCTGGCTGAGTGCCTAAACTACCCCCGATCGGATTGCTCAACGTGAGATTAACGGTTTCATTGCGCTCGCCTTCTGTATCATCTCTGAGCGCGATCGTGAAGGTCTTACTGGTGGTTTCTCCGGCGGCAAAAGTGAGGATACCAGAGGCTGCGGTGTAGTCTGAACCAGCCGTTGCAGTCCCATTGCTGGTGGCATAGTTAATGCTGCCAGCGAGGGCGGTATTTCCATTACGTCGAACAGTGATCGTTGCCACTCCAGCGTTCTCATTGACGTTGTATTCTGCGGCGCTAAAGGTATAGCTAGACGGCGAATCATTATCAATAACAGTTATCAGCGCCGTGCGGTTGATTCCCAAGGCTGCGCCCGTGGTTTCTCCCAATCCAAAGCCAAAATCTTCGGTGACTTCTGCGACGCCGTCATCCAGAATTGGAATCGTTACTGTTTTGCTGGTTTCACCTGCTGCAAAGGTAAGTTGACCTACGGTGGCGGTGAAGTCTGTTCCCGCTTTGGCGCTCCCTTCTCCGGTGGTGTAGCGGACAGTTGCAATCCCATCGCTACCGCCGACTCGATCGACGCGAATCGATGCCGTGCCTGAATTTTCGTTGACGCTGACGCTATTGGTTCCGATCACGAGCGTTCCTGGATTTGCCGAGAAGCTGTTGCTGTAAAGCTGCGATTGTGGAATGATTTGACGAGCTTGATTCGCGCTAAACCAACCGAGTTGTGCCAGGGCATCGAGACCGTTTTCATAGTATTCCATGCGAATGTCGTATCCCTGTCCGGCTTGCAGTGCGATCGTGCCTCTGCGTTCAGTCGCGGCTTGATCGGCAAAGTTGTCAATGACTAGTTTTCCATCTACAAACAGCCGTACCCCATCATCGGTAGTGGTGAAGAAGGTGTAGGTATCGCTGTAAAGGGGCTGAACCTGACCCGTCCAGCGAACCGAGAAGGTATTAGGAGCAATGCGCGAATCAGGTGAACTCCTTGCCCAGTTAAAGTTCACGTTTGCATCAGTCCGAGCAAATCTAAAGTCTGTGAAGCTCATACTGTCGAAGTATTCACCGCGTAGACCATTACCCGTACCCGTGGTTGGCGGTGGCGGAGTACCTGGGGTACTACTGTTAAACAGTTGAGTGCCCGGTACGGTTTGTTTTGTGATGCCTGGAGCCGCCCAAGCGAGTTGTGCAACCGCTTGTCCTCCGTTCTCGAAATACTCCAGGCGAATGTTGTATCGTTGACCTGCCATCAAACTAATCGTGCCCGTGCGCTCAGTTGCAGGTTGATTAATGAAGCTGCTGATTACCGGCTGTTCATCGATGAACAGCCGCACTCCATCGTCGGTGGTGGTGAAGAGTTTACAGTGGTATCGGTGCGGGTCAGTCTTGAATTCGTGAAGTCGATGTTGTCGAAGTATTCACCGCGTAGACCGTTCCCCTCGGCAAGTATGCCTGTATAAGAGGCAAGTCGATCGCGCTCAAACGGTAAGGTGGATTCGATCGCACCTGTCGCCGCTTCGAGTGTCCAGTTGCCACCCTGGGCAAGATTGCCGGTGATATCGATCGAGCCTGCAACATCTGCTCCCGTAATTTCACTGAGTTGTGTGATCAGTGAGGAGTTATCAGCCGCAACATTACAGCCGTACAGCAACAAGTCCGCGTCAGCAGAGAGCACATCTGACCAGGTTTGAAGTTGATTACGGTAGTGAGAGATCGAACCGAGATCGAGTGTTGCACTGCCGAGAGCGAGGCTACCAATGCTGCCGTGAGACAGAATGTGAATGCTGGCAATGTCTCGATATTCGGCGAGAACTTTGCTAATTTGATCAATTCCATCGCTGCCGGGATCAAGCAGCACAACTTTTGTACCCGCGGTCGCGCTCTGGGCAAGACTTTCAAAGTGTTCAATCGAGGAATCAATAAAAACCAAGCGATCGGGCAAGCTCGCTGGCTGCGCTGCTCGGAGTGTCTGTGAACTGGTTGAATTAGTGAGATGAAATGGGGCAGAATCAAAGCGGGAAGAATGGCTTAAATGCTCTAAATCTAGGACATTAGAAGAATTTTGCATTTTTCTTAAACATAAAATCGACGGCGGGGCAAGCGTCAACCTGACACTAAGAATGGGATTGCCAAAAATCGTCAGGCAAAACCCAACCTGACTTGAATCGGCAGATGTACAAGATGTATAGGTTGCGGCATTGATCACCCTGGGCGCGCTCTAGATACTCGATCGCGCAGCCTGAGACCATCACAGACTTAAGGCACTGTGATGGAGACTAATAACGTTCAGATAATTGCTGTAAATTGACTCACAAAACATCAATTCAGATGTAATTGCTGGCGGTGTAGATGCTGACTTCAAATCCTGCTTGAGAATCTGGACTCCATGCAGTAAATGAGGAGATGCTAGCTTATGGCACTGTTTTGATGCACTTGCTCGAAGGTTATCACTGCTGCGGAAAATACGTAGAAGGCGGCGACTGAACTTTAACGAAATTTCAAAGAGATTTTTTATTCTTAGAGCAAAGTTTCATAATGCTTAATTCTAAAGAAATGGGTGTATCACACTCTGTAGCTGGTGTTATACCTATTTGATTGATGCACGTTGCGCCTGATCGATCGTTGCGGAATTTCTGGACTTCCCCTAGACGCAGTTCTCCAAATGGTCTAAAGTGCCAAAGAAAATTAGGATCAGATTATGACGAAGCTCAACGTTGGATTGCTGTTTGGTGGGCGCTCCGGTGAACATGAAGTCTCGATCGCATCGGCGCGATCGATTGCTCAAGCCCTCAGCGATCCGGCCAATGCCGAGAAATACGATTTGATGCCGTTCTATATTCAGAAAGACGGACAATGGCGATCGCCGGAGATTGCACGATCGGTGTTGCAGTCCGGTGCGATTAATTGTGAAGATAGTGCCACGAATCTCTGGCAATTTCCGGCTGAAGCTTCTCTAGTTGATGTTTGGTTCCCAATTTTGCATGGACCTAACGGCGAAGACGGCACGATTCAAGGCTTGCTGACCTTGATGCAGAAACCCTTTGTTGGCTCTGGAGTGTTGGGATCTGCGGTAGGAATGGATAAGCTGACGATGAAGATGGCGTTTGCTCAAGCAGGCTTACCGCAGGTAAAATATTTGGGAGTCAGCCGGGCTGAGGTGTATTCAAATCCCTGTGTGTTTCCGAAATTGTGCGATCGTATCGAAGCGGAGCTGGGTTATCCTTGCTTTGTCAAGCCTGCGAATCTCGGATCATCAGTCGGAATCTCAAAGGCGCGGACTCGTGCAGAGCTAGAAGCAGCGTTAGACAGTGCGGCGAGTTACGATCGACGGATTATTGTTGAAGCGGGAGTCGTAGCGCGTGAAGTTGAATGTGCGGTTTTAGGAAATGATCAAGCGAAGGCTTCAGTCGTCGGTGAAATCCGCTTTGACAGCGATTTTTATGACTATGAAACCAAGTACACCGCAGGCAAATCAAGCCATATCATTCCAGCGAATTTACCTCCGGAAATTACTAGCTTGATTCAAGAGCGAGCATTACAGGCGTTTCGTGCGGTGGATGCTTTGGGCTTAAGCCGTGTAGATTTCTTCTATGTTGAATCTACGGGTGAAGTCTTGATTAATGAAATCAATACATTGCCTGGTTTTACGGCAACCAGTATGTACCCGATGATGTGGGAAGCGGCAGGAATTTCTTATCCGAGCTTAGTGGATCAGTTAATTCAGCTTGCACTGGAGGCTTGAGGGGCGATCGCAACCCGCTTTAGAATTTCTGGTAGCGACGCGATGAATCGCGTCGCTACGATCACGGATGCTATCGCACATACCAGTAATAAGTCACCATCGGAATCACCGTTGCGGCAATCAGCAAGCCAACCACCCAGGGAAGTGCATTACTTTGCGCGGTTTTTTCTCGCGATGCGAAAGTTCCCTCGGTTTTCACCTCATCGACCACTACAGGCGGTCCCGGATCAGGTTCACCTGACAGCACCGCGACTAAACGATCGCCCACATCCAAAAATGCCTGATTATAGCGATCGCCTTTTTTCAAGGGAACCTGCATTGTCTCCTGAGAGACACTTTGAGCAATCTGGTCAGACAGAATGGATTTGACCTTTTCGCCAGTGACGATCGCAGCATTATTCGTCACATTGTCTAAAACCACCAGGGTTTGATTGGCGCTGGCTTCAGGCGTGGGGAACCATTGCTTGAATAATTTATTGGCAAATGAATCGATCGTTTCATCGTAGTCAAGCCGTCGAATCGTGACAAAGTGAACTTCTTGTCCGGTTTTGTTTGCTAAATCAGTGAAGGTTTCGGTCAGTTTGCCTTCATTGAAGCGACTGATAATCTCAGCTAAATCAACCACGCGCACGTCATCAGTGACGGGCGGCACTTCGTACAAACTGGTTGCAAAAGCGGGAGTAGTCCAAGCCAAGGTAGCTAAAACCAAAGCAAGGAACCAGCCCCGACAGAAAGGATGGAGGAGCTTTTTCATAGTGCGATCGTGGTATCTCTTTCTCTCTCAAAATACAACGGTTTTGAAATCTATGCGATAAGGTTGAAGGCGTTAGGTGTTGGGTTCGGCATGGTGTTGCTCGTTGCGTTTGTTCTGGTTGCTTCAGTCGTTGCGATCGCGATTTTTTCTCAAAACCTCGATCGAGCGCTCAAAGGTGCGCCGACGATTGCAGTGCGATCGCAGTCGGTTGAGCCTTTGCCCAAAGTGTCTGTGATTATTCCGGCATACAACGAAGCTGCAAATATTGAAGCTTGTTTGACAGCCGTGCTGGAGGGGACAGCGCTCAATGCGGATCAGCTTGAAGTGTTAGTTATCGACGATCAATCGACGGATGAAACTAGAGCGATCGTGGGGCTTTTTCAGGAATCGCGACAGGATGAACGATTGAAGCTATTCTCCGCGGGCGAGCGTCCTGCGGGTGAGGTCTGGGTCGGGAAAAATTGGGCTTGTACTCAAGCAGTAAAACACGCACAGGGCGAATTTTTGCTGTTTATTGATGCGGATGTGCGACTTAAGCCACAGTGTATTGAAACGACGATCGCTTATGCCCAACAAGAAAAAACCGATTTGTTATCGCTTTCAGTTGTGGTTTTATGTCGGCACTGGTCGGAATGGTTAGTGCAGCCCCTGATTGTGATGCTGCTGGATGTTGGGTTTGAGTTTGCTCTTGTCAACGATCCAAAGTCAGATACTGCCTTTGCCGCAGGCCCGTTTATGTTGTTTCGACGCAGCGCGTATGACGCGATCGGAGGTCATGCTGCTGTCCATGATTGTGTGGTTGAAGATGTTGAGCTAAGTCGTCGGGTTAAACAGAAAGGATTAAAGCTGTGGTACGGCTTAGGGCGAGGACTGGCTGAGGTGCAGATGTATCGATCGTTTTCTGCTTTATGGGAAGGCTGGACAAAAAATTGGTTTGAAGGAGCGAATCGCGATTATCAATCTACA
The DNA here is from genome assembly GCA_014695255.1 of Cyanobacteria bacterium FACHB-63. Lineage (GTDB taxonomy): Bacteria > Cyanobacteriota > Cyanobacteriia > Leptolyngbyales > Leptolyngbyaceae > Leptolyngbya. The sequence continues at coordinate 33,904 of JACJNX010000090.1, read as the reverse complement.
CTCTACTGTGCGTTTGTAACGCTGCTGATTTTTGCAGTGCCTTCGATTGGGCTAGCGATCGGGCTAATGAATCTCGTATTCTCTGGTTTGACGATTTGGAACGCGATCGTTTTGGGATTGAGCGCGATCGCACTGGTGCAGCATTATTGGATTCGAGCCAAGAACGAACCGCTTCTCTCAATTTCGCCGCGATACTGGTGGACAATGGGGATAGGGGGATTGATCGTGTGTGCGATCATGTTGGGATCGATCGTCAAAACCGAAACCGGATGGGGCTGGACATGGCGTGGGCGATCGTTAAGTGCGCCTTCTGGCGATCGTTAAGTGCGCCTTCTTAAGTCTGCTTTAGCTTCGAGAGCATATCTACGGTGTCTCCCAATGCAGTTGTCAGGTTGTTGCGGGTTTGGGCGTGGCTAAGTTGTTCGGCTTTGAGCGCTTGGGCGAGTTGATTGCGATCGCGCCAAACCTCAGTTAATTTTGCTTGCAGTTCAGCAACGGTTTGCAGTTGGGCAACTTCAGGATCAATCTCAGAAGAGTAGGACTGATTTTTTAAGCGATCGAGTTCAGCCTGCAATTGCGCGATCGTCTTCTGCATTGCTTGGGTTTGATTGCGGCGCTGTTCGGCTTCCGTTTCATAGCGTTTACGCCAGTTATCGGCGCTGGCATGTGCCATGAGTTCCGAAGCTCGCACTGCTTTCACTTGCTGCTGTAAGTCTTTTACTTCTCTGAGCCAACCGACAACCTCTTGAGACATGGCAACGCATCCTTTTCACGATCAATTTTCCGTGTTCCACACGATACCCTAAGTTTTCCAACTTAGAGCAGTCTTATTTCCAGTTTTGGTTGGCTCGATCGAGAACATACTGAGCCACGGTCTGAATCTCGGTGTCACTGAGTCGGTCTTTGTATGCCGACATATTCCCTTTGCCGTTGGTAATAATGCTGGCGATCGCGTCTACGGTGGCGTATCCGTTTTTCTCCAATGCTTTCAATTTCAACGTTTTACCCCGTCGTACAATGTTGCCGCCATTCGCATGACATCCCGCACACTGCACCTCAAACAGCTTTGCTCCGCTGGGTTCTGCTGCCCAAACCGGAGTAGCGCATAGAAATAAAGCCGTTAACGCGATCGCAATGATTTTCAGCATTTGAATCTCAGAATCTTATTCTCGGATTTTGACACATCCGGGAAATGTTCGGCACAATAACAGATGTTGTGAGGTTAGGAGAAGCGGGTTGTGCTTGGAAGAATCGGCGTTGGCGTATTGTGTTTTACGATCGCGTTTGTGTTGGCAAGTTTGGTTGAATATTGGGTACATCGGCTGATGCACAAGCCGTATAAATTAGGCGAACGGCATCGCGATCATCATCGCCGCAACGAAGGACAAGGCGTACTCTGGGAATTCTTCGACTACCTCAAGGGCACGATTTTGATTATGGGGCTGTTGTTTTTTGTGTCGATCGAGGCGGGAATCGGTTGGTTCTTGGGTGGATTGGTCTATGCTGCATTCTCGTCTTACGCGCATCAGCTACAGCACGAAAATCCCACCAAATGCTTTTGGATGAAAATGCCTGTTCATTACGTACATCATAAATACGGCATGTGGCATCACAACTTTGGTTTAGCTGTGGACTGGTGGGATCATGTGTTTGGCACTTACAAGCCCGTCGAATGGTTGACCGAACAAGAATTAAGTCAGCCCGATCGCAATTACTTGCAGTTGCGCTGGTGGTAAGTTAAGCGTACAATCGCGAGCGTGCGATCGCTGGCAATACACTCTTGCCAAACGATTCAATAAACTGTTCTTGTTCGCGATTCACATTATGTAGATAGAGCGTGTCAAATCCTAAATCAGCATATTGCTGAAGCCATTCAACAAACTGATCCGGTTTAGCAGAAATTAGGACAAATTCATCCATTTCTTCGGGTTGCACTAACTCTGCCATCTGGTCAAACTGCTGAGGACTTCGTAAGTCAGACAACACCGCACTCTGAAAGATATTTGTGCGCCATTGATCGTGGGCCATTCTACGTGCCAACGCTTCATCCTCAGCATACGAAAGCTGGACTTTGAGATACATCGGCTTTCCAGTTCCGCCCCCTTGCCGAAACGCTTCGACGACTTCCTTCAGTTTTGGCAAGGGCTGAGAAACTGTAATTAACGCATCTGCCCATCCTCCGACCCATTTTGCCGTTTCAGGAGTGATGGCGGCTCCAATTATCTTTGGAGGAACGATCGCTCTTGTGTACAGCTTTGCTTCCTCCACTTGCACCAAGCCATAGTGCGTCACCGTTTCTCCCGCCCACAACGATCGCATCACATCCACACATTCTTTGAGGCGCTGATTGCGTTGGGCTTTCGCTAACCAACGATCGCCCGTGATCAGCTCGTTCAGCGCTTGTCCACTGCCCACACAAATCGAAAACCGTTCTGGAAACATCTCCGCCAAAGTTGCTGAGGCTTGAGCAATGATTGCAGGGTGATAGCGCTGTCCAGGCGCACACACCACAATAAACGGCAAATTTGTCGCCTGCATCGCAGCACCGAGCCAAGACCAAGCAAATCCGCTTTCTCCTTGCCGTTCACTCCAAGGATGAAAGTGATCCGAGCAAGAAATGCGTGTGAATCCGGCTTGCTCTGCTGTCTGCACAAGCTTGATTAATATACTCGGCTTAAATTGCTCGTGCGAGGCATGATAGCCAACTTCAACCATTTTGATTTCCTGCTCGTCTGATAGATTGTTGCACTGCACTTAGAATCGCTTTCCTCAAGCAGCTTACTGATTAGATATCGATTTACAAATCAGACGACCTCTATCGATCGAAAGAAACCCCAATACAATCGATCGCGCCTATTCTGAAAATGGCTCAAATGATTTTTTGTGATCTACATCTATTGCTATGTGTGATCTCATGACATGAGCGCACCGCGAATCATGGGTATTCTCTGCATAAGATTTACGGCTTTAAGAAACTTAAACCCTCATCATGCAGGCAACATTTGACCCAATAGCTGGATTGTCAGGCTACTCAGTGATCGGAATACTGTATCGAGGTTCAAGAACTCTGGTCTATCGTGCTGTCCGGATCACCGATCAAACGCCAGTTATCCTGAAGCGATTGCGTCATGAAGCGCCATCCTTAGAAGAAAAGGTGCAGTTTCGCAATCAATACACATTGGTCAAACAGCTAGAGATCCCCGGAATCGTCAAGGCGATCGGGTTAGAGTCCTGTGAAGATGGGGATGTACTCGTAATGGAAGATTGTGGCGGGCTGTCTTTGTCCGACTACCTACAACACATCAAACAACAGCATCAGCAAATCTCGACCGCTGAGTTTCTCTCGATCGCACTGCAACTCAGCATTACACTCGGTCACTTACACAATCATAAAATCGTTCATAAAGACATCAAGCCTGCAAACATTCTGATCAATCCTGACGCAAAACAAATCCGCCTGATTGACTTCAGCATTGCTTCTCAACTGTCTCATCAAACTCAAGAACTTCAGCACCCCAATCAACTCGAAGGAACCCTTGCTTATCTCTCTCCCGAACAAACGGGACGAATGAACCGGTCGATCGACTACCGCAGCGATTTCTATTCATTGGGTGTGACGCTCTATGAACTTCTCACCGGACAAGTTCCCTTTGTTGGGGAAGATGCGCTTGAGATTGTCTACAGTCATCTAGCAAAGGAACCGCCTGAAATTCATTCGCTGAGGCCAGAAGTGCCAACTGCGATCGCCGAAATTGTCACGAAGCTGATGGCAAAAAACGCAGAAGATCGCTATCAAAGCGTAAAGGGATTACAGGCGGATTTGCAACACTGCCTAGACGAATTACAGACAACGGGAACGATCTCGCCGTTTGAAATTGGTAGGCTCGATCGCATTGCTCAACTCAACATTCCTGAGAAGCTTTATGGGCGCAATTCCCAACTCCAAACACTGCTAGCCGCATTCGAGCGAGCAAGACAGGGAAGCTGTGAATTAGTCGTAATCGGTGGCTACTCTGGAGTGGGTAAAACCGCCTTAATTCGAGAACTCTTCAAGCCTGTCACGGCCAGTCACGCGCATTTTATTGCGGGTAAGTTTGATCAGTTCAAACGAGAGGTTCCCTACACCTGGGTTGCAGAAGCCTATGGGGAACTAATCCGACAAATCTTGGGCGAAACTCAAGAACAGGTAGAATATTGGCGCGATCGCTTTTCTGCTGCGGTTGGTGCAAATGGACGGGCTGTGATTGACATTGTTCCAGAATTGGAATGGCTAATCGGTCAGCAACCGTCCTTACCCGAAATCCCCCCGGTAGCAGCCCAAAAACGCTTTTTTCAAACCTTTTTTGCCTTTATGTTGACAGCATCAACACCAGAGGCTCCCCTGATTGAGTTTATGGACGATTTGCAATGGGCAGATGCAGCTACAATTTCAAGCCTGCCTGAGTTTTTAAGTCGCCCAGAGAACCAACATCGCTTATTAATTTTGGCTTATCGGGATAACGAAGTCGATGCAACTCATCCCTTGATGCAGGTGCTAACACAATTGGAATCGAAAGCGGTCAGGTTTGAACACATCACCTTAGAAGCTTTATCGCTGCATGATGTGATGCAATTCGTTGCAGATGCCTTGTGTTGTCACTATTCTACAGTTCAACCTTTGGCAAAAGTACTCTATGACAAAACGCAAGGAAATCCTTTTTTTGTAACGCAATTACTCAAGGCGCTGCATTCTGAAAACTTACTCACCTTTAATTTTGAAACAAATTCCTGGCAATGGGACATCAAACAAATCCGCCAATGTAACATCACTGAGAATGTTGTAGAGTTGATGGTCGCGAAATTCCAAAAACTCTCGGTACAAACTCAGACGATATTGCAATTAGCCGCTTGTATTGGGAATCAATTTGATCTCAAAACGCTTTCTACCGTCAGTCAGCTCTCTGCCTTTCAGACTTTACAAGCGTTATGGAGCGCGATCGACCAAGAGTTCATCTTGCCATTAGATCAGCATTATCGTGCTTTTTTAGATGAAACCGGGAGTGTAGATCTGAAAGCCCGAAATCCAAAATTCAAGTTCCTCCACGATCGCGTCCAGCAAGCAGCTTATGCCCTAATTGCCGACAATCAGAAAAAACTGACGCATCTTGCGATCGCTCGCCTTCTGCAACAGCACTTATCAGAGATCGAAATCGAGGCGAATGTCTTTGAACTCGTCAATCACTGGAATAGCGCGATCGACCTTGTTTCTGAAGCAGAGCGGGATCAGCTTGTGCAGCTAAACCGAATTGCTGCACTTCGAGCGAAATCCTCTGCCGCGTATCAACATGCTCTAGGCTATTTGCAGATTGCAATTCGTTGTTTACCGCCTGATTGTTGGCAAAAAAACTATCATGCCACCTTGTCACTCTATGAAGATGCAGCACAAGCTGCTTACCTGACAGGACAGTTTGCCCAGCTAGAGGCGCTGGGCAGTCGGGTCTCAGCGCATAGTTTAGACCTATTGGATCGAGTAGGAGTTTGTGAGCTTTGGATTCAAGCTTGCATGGCACAAAATCGCATGATTGATGCGGTCAATTTTGCGATCGTTGTTCTGCAATCTTTGGGTGTTTCCATTCGCACAGCACCCCCAGATTCAACCGAGCAGACAGCAGTGCGATCGACCTTGCTCACCCTCTCTGAAGCAGAAGTTAAGGCACTAGCTGACCTTCCTCGAATGCGTGATCATCGGTATCTAGCAGCTCTACGAATCTGTGCCAGTGTGGAGGTAACAGTCTACTATTCAACCCCAGAATTACACCGTTTCCTGGTTGAGACTGCAATTCATCTATCAATGTTGCATGGAAACGCACCGGAGTCTGTATTTTTCTATGCGGTGTATGGACAAGTTTTGTGCAGCCATAGCGATAGTCTACCGCTAGGATTACAGTTTGGACGGCTTGCTGCAAGGCTACTGAATACTGTAATCAGCAAAGATTTGCACGCTCGCACACTGGTCAATCTCGAAGGATTTGTCAATCCTTGGGGAACAGCACTGCGACAGACGATTCCACAACTGCTCAAAGCCTATCAATTTGGGATTGGAAGCGGAGATTTGGAGTTTGCTGCGCTTGCACTGCACTGCTACTGTGTCTACGCCTACTTTGCCGGAAACAGATTAGATTCCCTCTATTCAGAGATGCTACTTTGGAGGCAGAAGATTGATAGCTTACACCAAGAAGCCATCTTGAATTTTCATCAAGTTTGGGAAACGAGTGTTTCAGCTTTGATTGCTCAGCCTAATGATGTGTATCGTCTAATCCAGGATCAGAGCAATTCTTCTAAAAGCGATCAAACTCAAGAATGCTACCGTTTACTCAATCTCTTGATTCTCAGCTACGGGTTTGAAAAATATGAGGTTGCGATCGCGACAGCTAATCAACTTAAACTCTGCATTCATGGCATTGCGGGGATGTATTGTGTTGCAATCTATAATTTATACGACTCATTAGCAACCCTAGCAATTTGCTCGGATCATTCTATCGATAGTGCTGCAATGCTTAAAAGTGTTGCCTTCAATCAGAATCAAATGCGGATTTGGGCGCAGTTTGCTCCGATGAACTTCCAACATAAGTATGATCTTGTAGAAGCTGAGCGTTCTCGCATTGTTGGAGATACCTATGCAGCAATGGAACAGTACGATCGCTCGATCGCAGGTGCGATCGAACAGGGCTATATTCAAGAAGCAGCATTAGCAAATGAACTTGCTGCTAAGTTTTACTTCAGTCTGAGCAAGCCAAAAATTGCTCAGGCGTACTTAACTGAAGCGCACCAACAGTATCAGCAGTGGGGCGCAACTGCAAAAGTGAAGCAACTCGAAGCGCAGTATCCTCGCTATTTTTCTACACTTGATCCCATACACTCTGCTACCATTACCCATACCAAGAGCAGCAGCAGTACAAATAGTGGCTTTTTAGATCTAGCAACCATTCTCAAAGCGACTGAGGCAATCTCTAGCGAACTGGTGCTGAATCAATTGCTCGATCGGCTTTTACACATCATTTTGGAAAATGCAGGGGCACAGAAAGGGTGCATTGTGCTCGATCGCGACGGTGAACTTTTTATTGAAGTCGCAGATACCGATCAAGAAGAGTCAGCAATTGTCGTAGAAGCAATCCCACTCACCCAAAGCCAGGATGTCCCCTTGACTGTTCTTCAGTACGTGGCTCGCACTCAAAGTGCGATCGTCTCAGGCGATGCTGCATCTGAAAGCATTTATGTGAATGATCCTTATGTTCTCAAGCATCAACCTCAGTCGTTACTCTGTACTCCGATCACTTATCAAGGAAAGCTCATTGGATTGATGTATCTAGAGAACAACCTGGTAAAAGGAGCGTTTACGATCGATTGCTTAGAGACTGTGAAGATTTTAACGGGACAGGCTGCTATTGCGATCGAAAACGCAAAGCTCTACGCACGAGAGCAAGAACGCTCTTACCAAATCGAACAATCCCAGCAGCGATTAAACCTTTTGATCCAGCAATCTCCGATCGCGGTACTGGAGTGGAACACAAAATTTGAAATTCAAGCCTGGAATCGTGCTGCCGCAGCCACCTTTGGTTATTCAGCCGAAGAAGTCATGGGACAGCATTTTCGCATCATCGTTCCAGAGGAGTTTCAGCCTTACGTCGATGATGTAGCAGCCGGAATTTTGCAGCAAACTGGCGGAACACAAGCCCTGAATGAAAATATCAAGAAGAATGGGGAACGTATTATCTGCGAGTGGTTTAATGCGCCGTTGATTGCTCAAAATGGAGAAATTTTAGGGGGCGTTTCGATCTCGCTGGATGTGACCGATCGTCAACACCTAACGCTTGCCATCCAGGAGAAGAATCAGAGCTTAGAGCAAGCCTTAACAAAGCTTCAGCAGGCTCAAATGCAAATGGTGCAAAGTGAAAAGATGTCGGCGCTGGGTAACTTAGTAGCGGGTGTGGCTCACGAAATTAATAACCCGCTCGGCTTCTTGAATGGCAGCATTAATAATGCAGCAGAGTTTGTGCAGGACTTACTGAAGTATGTAGACCTGTATCAGCAACATCATCCGAATGCGGCTCCGCCTGTACAAGAGTTTGCGGACGAGATTGATGTCGAGTTTCTCAAAACCGATCTGCCTAAACTGTTACGCTCGATGAGAACAGCCACGGAGCGAATCAAAGCGATTAGCACCAGCCTGCGAACCTTCTCCCGCGCGGATACAGAAGATACGATCGCAGCAAATCTCCACGAAGGCATCGACAGCACCATTCTGATTCTCAAATATCGGCTGAAAGCGAATGATCAACGTCCTGCCATTGAAGTGGTGACGAACTATGGAGACATTCCGAATATTGACTGTTTTCCGGGACAACTGAATCAGGTGTTTATGAACATTTTTGCGAACGCGATCGATATGTTCGATGAGATGGCACAACACTCTTCTTTTACTGAGCTAGAAGCTAATCCCCAAAAAATCACGGTTCAAACCGTCAAGACTAGAGAGAATAGGGTAGAAATCCATATCCGCGACAACGGCAAGGGAATGTGTGAGGAGGTTAGATCGAGGATTTTTGATCACTTATTCACAACGAAAGCGGTGGGCAAAGGCACAGGATTAGGACTCGCGATCGTCCGGCAAATTGTGGTCGAGAAACATCAGGGATCGATCGAAGTTCATTCGGCGCTCAATCAAGGAACAGAATTCGTGATTTCACTGCCGATCAGACAAGAAGGCGATTGAAGCTACCTTCTTGAAATCATGACATCACCCGATCGGGGGGCTTGACTTTCGCTCGATTTCTCTGTTACGGTTCAGAGTATCGAACTTTATAGCCAAATCAGCAAATGCGTTACAGCGTTTCCTACTTTTACTTTTTTTGGCGATCGGCGGCTCACCCGGCGAGGTAAATCCTCATGTGTCCGTCTGGTGAGCCGCAGAGTTAAGATCTGCGGCTTTTTTAATGTCCTCAATTTCCGATTGCAATGACTCACCTCACTTCCTGGCTTTACGGTTTTTACTTTTTTACCCAAAGGCGTTCTGGGTGAGTTTTTTGCATTTGCAATTGCCAACCCGGAACCCTGAGAGGCTCCGGGTTTTTTGTTGAAGTTCATCCCATTTACATTTACAGGAGTTTCAGTCCATGAAAGATGCAAGATTAGTCCGCAAAGCTACCCCCGATCAGAGATCGATTGTTTCTTTGTCAAAAGAGGTGTCGATCGGCGGTGAGGAAGTCGTAATTATTGGCGGCCCTTGTGCCGTCGAAAGTCTAACGCAAATGGAAACGATCGCCCGCGAACTCAAATCGGCTCCGATTCAAGCATTAAGGGGAGGTGTGTACAAACCGCGCACTTCCCCTTACGCTTTTCAGGGGGCTGGTCTGGAAGGGTTGGAAATTCTTGCAACGGTGCGCCAGCGCTATGATCTGCCCGTTGTCACCGAAGTGATGGCAATTTCGCAGATTGAAGAAATTTCAGCCTATGCAGATATGCTGCAAGTCGGAAGTCGCAATATGCAGAATTTTGATTTGCTCAAAGCTTTGGGACAGGCAGGGAAACCGATCTTATTGAAGCGCGGACTGGCAGCGACGATCGAGGAATTCATCATGGCAGCCGAATATATAATGAGCCACGGTAATCCCAATGTGGTGCTGTGTGAGCGGGGTATCCGCAGCTTCGATAGCTACACGCGCAATGTCCTCGATTTAGGTGCGGTTGTAGCCCTGAAACAGCTTACACACTTGCCTGTGATTGTTGATCCGAGCCACGCAGCCGGACGGCGGGAATTAATTGCAGACTTGTCGAGAGCAGCGATCGCTTGTGGAGCAGATGGCTTAATCATCGAATGCCATCCTGAGCCGGATCAGTCCGTATCGGATGCTCAGCAAGCGCTGTCGCTCGAAACCATGATGCAGTTGGTTCGCAGCATCAAGCCGGTTGCCGAAGCAGTCGGGCGAAAAATGTACGGCGTGGAGTGCCCACAGTTTGCGATTGTTTAACCAAAACAAAGAATGCGATAGGTTTTTATGGATTACGCAAAAGACGCAATCGATGAGAACCTACCGCATTCAGTTCAGCTTGAGATCTAGCTTTGTGGCATCTCTTCCTGCACTAAGGCAGTAGAAGGACGCTTCAGCATGAAGATTGCACGATAATGCCTACGATCGCCAGACCTGCGCTATTAATTGACTCGGTTTCGCAGTTGCCCGCGTCCAAGGCGCTCAATCTGCTGGAGCTGCTGCTCTGTTTTCTTTGCCCACGCTGCATTGCCCTGAGCCACAAACAAATCTTTTGCATATCGCAAGACTCGTTCTGCGTCTGTTGTTTTGCCCTGCCGCACAAACGCTAGACCTGCGGCATAATAGCCGCTTGCAAACTTGGAGTTGATCTTAGTGGCTTGACGAAACGCATCTAAGGCTCGATCGAGATTGTTCTGATAGTAGAACACTAATCCTAAGCTGTAGTGCGCCTCGACATAGTTAGGATTGCGCTGAATCGCTTGCTGAAAGGCGGCGATCGCGTTCTGGGCTTTCCCCTGTTGCTGATAAGCTTGCCCTAGCTGGAATAAAGGCTCCGGTGCATTCGGACTCAAGCTTGCCGCTTTTTGAAAGGCTTGCGCTGCGCCTGCATAGTTCTTTTCCTGCGTCAGCACTAACCCGAGATTATATTGCGCCACGCCAGAACTTGGATCAAGTTGGACTGCTTTGGTTAAATAGTCTCGTGCCTGCTTGATGTTATTGCCTTCAAGCAGCGCTGCTCCTAAATTAGCGTAAGCCATCGCAAAATTTGGATCGGCTTTGAGGGCTTGATAAAAGGCATCTGCCGAAGGCTGTAGCTGTCCCGCTTGTCTGAGTGCAAGACCGAGATTATAGTGAGCCGCAGCGAGGTTAGGATTGAGGCGTGCGGCTTGGCGAAAGGCAGCGATCGCATCATTCAGTTTGCCTTGTTGAATCAGCGCTAAGCCTTGATTGACTTTAGACTCAGCAGACGGTTTAGCCGCTTGTGCAATCTGCAGTGGAGTCGCCTGAACAGACAACACTCCAGACGAAAAAACAAGCAATCCACCGGAGATTAGAATCGTTTTGAGAATTGACATAAGACACTCTGAGAAATTTCAGGAACAGCGGATATTCTTCTCTTAAATCCTTTCTATTGATAGAGGAGAAAATCAATTAAACTGCCTACCTTAAGTCTAGGTTAAATGTAGCTTTATACTTATCTGCTCAGTTTCGATTGAGATTGAGATGTTTGATTAAATTATGACAAACGATAATCCAACCCGTGGACAGATTGAGCGCACGATTGGACAGAAATTACAAGCACTTTATCGAGAGCGAACCGGACAGCGTCCAGAAAAAGTCACCTGTCAATTTTTTGATGAGAAGCTTGCGATCGTTCTAGAACAAATCTCGACCCCCGCAGAATGTTTTCTAATTGAAGTAGGACAACAGGAGATCGCTCAATTGTTCCGGAGTGAACTCGAAAACCAGATGAAAGCTGAAACTATTGCTTTAATCGAAGAAGCTGCTGCTGCCGCAGTCGTTGACGTGCTGAGTAGCACAAATTTACAAGCTGGAGTTTCGGCATTAATTGCAATCCTGAAAGAGCCGCCCAGTGTGCGTGATCCAGAGTCAATTCCGAAATCCAAACGACGGAATGGCACAGAACGATCGCCAGAAGAAACGCCTGAATAGGACATTTGTGCGGCTGTCTATTTCATAACACCAACGGCAACCAAAAATAGTAGGGTAAGGGAAATGCGTTTCTCGATCGACAATGACACTCAATCCGGTTGTTTTAGTTCATGGCATTACTGATACGTTTTCGTTGTTTAAGACGATGACTCAAGCGCTTGAACGTCAAGGTTGGAGAGCTCATGGCTTAGATTTGCTTCCGGCAAATGGAGATTGTGAACTTGATCGACTTGCGCAACAATTAGCAGATTTTATCGAAGTGAGCTTACCTGCGAATCAGCCGATCGATTTAGTTGGATTCAGTATGGGCGGATTGGTGAGTCGCTATTATGTTCAGCGCTTAGGTGGGATTGATCGGGTGCAGCGATTTGTCAGCATTTCTGCTCCGCATAATGGCACGATCGCAGCTTATTTATCGCAACGTTCAGGTTGTGTGCAAATGCGCCCAAATAGTGAATTCATCCATGATTTGAACCGGGATGTGAAGATGCTCGATCGTATTAATTTCACCTCGATTTGGACACCGTTTGATGGAATTATCGTGCCTGCAAATAGTTCGGTGTTACCTGTGGGTGAATCGATTCAAATTCCTGTGCCGCTTCATGCTTGGATGGTCACGGATAAGCGATCGATTAATCTTGTTGCCGAAGCATTAAGAAGACCTTTGCGTGAACACGAAGCCGGATATAAACACTAATCATTCTCGGAAGCTGAAGCATTTCAGTCGAACTCTGGCAGGATCGTCTATGCTGGAAAACGTCGAATACGATCGCTTGTGCTGGCTATGTTGACTCTTTCCTCCGACCTGCAAACTCGCCTTGCTCAACCTCTGAAGATTGGAGCGTTTGAGGTCAAAAGCCGCGTGTTGCAATCTCCACTATCGGGTGTGACAGATTTAGTATTTCGTCGATTGGTGCGTCGTCATGCACCCGACTCGATGATGTACACGGAAATGGTGAACGCAACAGGTCTGCACTACGTCAAAGAGCTACCGATCTTGATGGAAGTTGATCCAAACGAACGTCCGATCAGCATTCAACTCTTTGATTGTCGTCCTGATTTCTTAGCAGAAGCGGCGCAAAAAGCAGTCGGTGAAGGGGCAGATACAGTCGATCTCAACATGGGCTGTCCGGTGAATAAGATCACCAAAAATGGGGGCGGTTCATCGCTGTTACGTCAACCGGAACTGGCAGAGGAAATTGTGCGATCGGTCGTCAATGCGGTGGATGTTCCGGTTACGGTCAAAACACGCATTGGTTGGACAGAAAAGGAAATCAACATTCTCGACTTTGCCAAGCGGATGGAAGATGCGGGAGCCAAAATGATTACGGTTCACGGTCGCACCCGCGCTCAGGGCTACAACGGTGCTGCAAAGTGGGAATGGATCGCCAAAGTCAAAGAAGTTCTCTCGATTCCGGTGATTGCTAACGGCGATATCTTCTCGGTTGAAGCTGCTGTCAGATGTTTGGAATTCACTAAAGCAGATGGCGTGATGTGTTCGCGGGGAACGTTGGGATATCCGTTCTTAGTCGGCGAAATTGATTACTTTCTCAAGACGGGAACTGAGAAGATTAAACCAACACCGATCGAGCGCTTAGAGTGCGCCCGCGATCATCTACAGATGCTCTGGGAATACAAGGGCGATCGGGGTGTGCGGCAAGCTAGAAAGCACATGACTTGGTACTCGAAAGGCTTTGCAGGTGCAGCAGAACTGCGCGGACAACTGAGCGTGATCGAGAACGTGACTCAAGGCTTAGAGTTGTTGGATCAAGCGATCGAGCGATTGTCTCGATCGGGTTGGCAAGAAGAACCAGAAGCAGAATTGCTGCCAGTATGAATCAGAAGCTAACGGCACTGCTTGAGGAACTGAGACAAGGCTTGCAAGAACTGTACGGCGATCGATTTGCCCGACTGATTCTGTTTGGTTCTCAAGCCCGAAACGAAGCAACAGAAGATTCCGATATTGATGTCATGGTCGTTCTGCGTGGAAAGGTTTCTAAGGGTGACGAAATCTTTAGAATGGGCAGTCTGGTCAATGATTTGAATCTGAAATACGACGAGTTGATTGCTGCTTTTCCAGTCTCAGAGCTTGACTTTGAGCAGCGTACCTCTCCTTTTATGAAGAATGTTCGCAAGGAGGGAATTACTGTATGATGCAACCTCTATGACTCAAGTTTCGCGCTTACTGGGGCGTACTAATGAGGAATTAGCTGCCGCAGAGCTTCTTCTTGTAAACAATCTTGGTCGGGTTTGCGTTTCTCGTTGTTACTACGCGATGTTCTATGCTGCTCAAGCGTGTTTAGCTTCTAAATCGATCGAGAGCCGCACTCATCGTGGAGTCATTCAGCTTTTTGGTCAGCATTTCATTAAAACAGGCGAGCTGCCAAAAGATTTTTCTCAGTTACTCAGTGAAACTTACACGCTGCGGCAAGTCGGCGATTACGATGATGATGAACTAACGGACAGTCAATTTGAGTCTACTTTAGCGGCAGCGCAGTTATTCGTGAACCGCGTAGAACAATTGCTGCTTTGAATCTAAGAAATTATGCTAACTCTATTTGTGCTTGTGGCAGAATAACAGTCACCGTTGTACCTTGATTGACTTGACTTTCAATCTGAATCTGTCCGTTGTGGTTCTCTACAATAGCTTGCGCGATCGCTAAACCCAATCCTGATCCGCCTGTTGACTTTGTGCGGGCTGGATCAACGCGATAAAAACGATCGAATAAATGCACGATCGCATCTTCTGGAATTCCGATTCCAGTATCAATTACTTTCGTTTGTAATCCAGATTTCAACTGTGTTAGCTCTACTGTGATTTCTCGATTCTCTGGTGTGTATTTAATCGCGTTGCTAATTAAATTCGTGAATAATCTTGATAATTGATCGCGATCGCCTTGCAGCCAATATTCCAAGCTGCGATCGACTTTGTACGAAAGTGAAATTTCTTTTTCTGCTGCCGTCATTCCTTGTTCTTCTAACACTTCATCGAGCAATTCATCTAGCTCGATCGCGCTGCGTTGCGGTTGAACAATGCCGCTATCTTGTCGAGCAAGAAAAAGTAAATCATCGACTAGCTTTCCTAAGCGTCGCGTTAGGCGTTCAATCACTTGTAAATGTTGCTGTTGCGTTTGTGGATCTGGATCTGGATCAGAAAGCGCAACTTGTACATTCGTTTGAATAATTGCGATCGGGTTTCTCAGTTCATGAGAGGCATCCGCCGTAAATTGTTTCAAGCGTTGATAAGATTCGCGAATCGGCTGCATCGCGATGCCGGAAAGAAACCAACCGATTGCGGCAACAATTCCGATCATTGTTGCTGTACCAAGGCTCAAATCAAAAAACAGTTGACGAGTCGGCTTTGTCACCTCAAACCAAGGATGACTCACGCGCAAATATCCCAAGACGCGTTGCCCAATCTGAACGCGCTCTGTGACTTGGCGTAAAAGCTGTGTTTTTGAAGCATGAACGGTTTCGCCGTCATGATTGAGATGTAACGGCACAGAAAGCGGTTCGGCAAACGTTGACCAAAGCTGATGTCCATTCGGATCAAACCATTCAAGATCAATGTGATCATCTTCGAGTGAAACCGAATTATCGCGAAAACTGGCTTCGACATTAACGCTGACTTGATCGCCCACCGCTTGAATCACCAGCGATCGCTGCACGACTTCTGCAACGTGATTTAACGTATCATCAATCCGCTCGATTAGCGTCGATCGAACATAAAAATAGAATCCACTCGCAAATACGAACAGCAATACTGCTGTTACCGTTGTATACCAAAGTGCTAATCGTCGTCGCGTCGTTTGAAACATATTAGGAAAATAGCGATACTATCTTTTTGCTGCATCGGTTAAAACAATGTCTCATCCGTTCCAAGGCTTCCTCGAAGAACTATATCTAAAGTATCGCAATCTCAAAGAGGGCGAGGTTGCGACCTACATTCCAGAGCTTACAAAAGCCGATCCAGATTGGTTTAGTATTTGCGTTGTGACCGTTGATGGGCAAGTGTTTCAAGTTGGAGATTCAAGCCAACTGTTTACGATTCAATCGATTTCAAAAGTCTTTGCCTATGGTATGGCATTGGAAGATCGTGGGCGAGAAACTTTACTGAGAAAAGTCGGAGTCGAGCCAACGGGCGATCCGTTTAATTCGATTATTCGGCTCGATGAGAACTCCAAGCGACCGGATAACCCGATGGTGAATGCAGGCGCGATCGCAACCACAAGTTTAATTCAAGGGCGCACTGCCACCGAGCGAGTCAATCGATTGTTAGAAGTGTTTCAGAAATATACCGGACGTGATGTTTTTATCGATATTTCTGTATTTATGTCTGAGCGCACAACTGGACACCGAAATCGTGCTTTAGCGCATTTGATGTATCACTTTGGCATGATCGATGAAAAGATCGATGAAGCATTGGATCTTTACTTTCAACAGTGTGCAATTTTAGTAAACTGCCATGATTTAGCAGTGATGGCAGCCACATTAGCAAACAAAGGGATTAATCCGATTACTGGCGATCGCGCGGTCGCTACCGAATATATTCGCGATATCTTATCTGTGATGTATACCTGTGGAATGTACAATTTTGCAGGCGAATGGGCTTATAAAGTTGGGCTTCCAGCGAAAAGTGGTGTTTCCGGAGGTATTATCGCAGTCGTGCCCAATCAGGTTGGAATTGCTGTCTTTTCACCATTGCTCGATGTTCACGGAAATAGTGTACGCGGTATTAGAGTGTGCGAAGAGCTATCTCGTCATTTTCAACTGCACATCTTTGATCTACCAATGGGCTGTACCCACTTCCTACAAAAGCTCTCAAGCAAAGATTCATCAACATCGGTTTGAGCAATCTTGAATCGGGTGTAGGGTTGAAGATAGCAACTAAGGGAACGAACAATGGCAACGCAACGGCAGCGAAAAACACCCGCGCAAAACGGCAAAACTCCGACGATCGCACCAGAGGCTAGTCCTTCTAATCATGCAGAACTGCTCGAAAAAATTGAAGACTTGAAACATGAGCTAGAACAAACGCAACAAAACGAGAAAAAACTGCAACACACGATCGAACAGTTGCAAACTCAAATCGAGGAGCAAACAGCGATCGCTCAAACGCTTGAAACCAACCTCGAAAAAGCAAATCAAGCTCAGTCTGACCTCGAAGAAGCTCAGCAAACCGCACTGAAATTAGCTGAAGAAAATAAAAACCTACTCGCGGAAAATCAGCACAGCGCTGAAGAAGTCACTCAATTACAAAATAAGCTCAAACATTCGGAGAAAAATGCTGCTGAAAAAGCATCTCATCTCCAGTCTGAGCTTGCCAAAGCCCAAAAAGACGCGCTACATCTTGCCGAAGCCAATCAGAAGCTGATTGAAGAAAACAAGCGCCTTCAAGAAGAAAACAAGCACCTTCAAACTGACGGGAAAAAAGTGGAGCAGCTTCGCGCTGACCTCGCACAAGCCCAACAAGCCGCGCTACAACTTGCAGACTCCAACCAGAAGCTGATCGAAGAAAATCAGCAGCTTAAAGCAAAGCAGCCTGAAAAGCCGTCGCAGTTAGCGACAAAGGCTCCAGCAGATAACGCAGATCTCAGAAGTCACCAGGACATCATGAGAAAGCGTCAAGCTGCCGCTTTAGCACACCCGATTTTTCCGAACGATCCTGCATCGTCCAAGGTTTCGGATCAAGACATTGGCTGGTTCGATTAAGCAAATCGCGATCGATCGTGCGGCGCGTCGAAATCAATCTCAGGTCCGATCGGCACAATCCGAGTCGGGTTGATTTGCGTTTGACTCATATAGTAGTGCCGCTTAATGTGGTCAAGATTGCAGGTTGGCTTAATCTGTGGATGCTGATAGAGATCTTTCAGGTAGTTCCATAGATTTGGATAATCGACAATTCGACGCACATTACACTTGAAATGGCCGTAATACACTGAATCAAACCGCAGCAGCGTTGTAAACATACAAACGTCCGCTTCTGTGAGTTGATTTCCGCATAGATATCGCTGCTCTGATAGCACCGTTTCCCAATAATCTAGATTCTGAAAAAGCTCTCTAACTGCTTCTTCATAAGCTTCTTGAGTCGTGGCAAATCCCGATCGATAAACCCCGTTATTAATCGGCGTATAAATCTTGTCGATCGTGTCATCAATTCGCTGCCGTAAAGCTCGCGGATAAAGATCAATTTCTTGCGTTGCAAACTCGTTAAATTCGGTGTCAAGCATCCGAATAATTTCGCGAGATTCGTTGTTAACGATCGTCTGTTTCTCTTTATCCCAAAGCACCGGAACGGTAATTCGTCCCGTGTACTTTTCATCTGCTTTTAGATAGATTTCTTGCAGATATTCAGTGTGATTTACAGAATCAGGCATTGCGCCAGAATTGTTTGAGAAATACCAGCCTTTATCGCTTAATACTGCATCCACGATCGACAGCCCAATCGCAGATTCTAGCCCTTTGAGCGATCGCATAATTAATGTGCGATGCGCCCAAGGACAAGCAAGTGAGATATAAAGGTGATATCGACCTGATGCGGCTGGAAAGCCACTCTTGTCATCAGCAGTAATGGAATTACGAAACTTTGTGGGAGTTCGGTTGAATTTCCCGCTGTTATCGCGTTCATTCCAATCGGTTGTCCACTTGCCATCTACCATCATTCCCAGCGCCATATCGTACTCCCAAATCTAGCTAAACAACATCAGGTTAATACAGCGTCTTTTTTAGCAACTCTTTCTTTGGGTACGACCGCAGCTTGATAAACCAGCGCTTCTAAATTTGGCATTTCTTGCCAACAATGAGTGCAAAACCAGTACACTTTGCCATGACGAACGTGACGTAAAAGCTTTTCAGAGCAGCAAGGACATTCAGGCATGACTTTTGACCGTAATTGGAATAGAGGCGCTACTGTGTTTTGGTTTTCACCCGCAGCCCTATTTAAACGATAAAAGGACAAACTAATTTTCGCTATGGGCAAGCTACCCGTTCTGTGGGTGGAGTTCCCTAGATAATGGAGTTAAATTTGGTAATGATTTCTACAGCCAAAAAAATGTCTTGGATACGATCAAATCATTAGGTTGTTATCAAAAGAAATAGGAGACCATGAGAATTGTTCTTGGTTTCTTGCGTCAATATTTTGTGATGGTAAATGTTTATAGGTTATGGCGAACTATTTGATCGATATTCACAACTGGGGCGGATTGTTATTTCGATTAGGAAGCGCGATCGTCGCAGGCGGCGCGATCGGCTGGGAGCGTCAGCAGCGCCACAAAGCAGGGGGACTTAGAACCCACATGCTCGTCAGCCTGGGGTCTGCCTTGTTCATTCTCGTCCCGATCCAAGTGAGCGGTTCAGCCGATGGCTTAAGCCGCACGATTCAAGGTGTAGCGACGGGTGTTGGATTTTTGGGAGCCGGAGAAATTTTGCATCGATCGCGCCCCAACAAAAATGGACAGGAAGTCAAAGGCTTAACTTCTGCTGCCTCGATTTGGGTCACAGCCGCCTTGGGCATCACGGCTGGAGCAGGACTTTGGCAGCTTACCGTTCTGGGAACCTTGCTGACTCTAATTACGCTGGTTGTGGTGAAGCGCTTGGAGCGGATTGCCCTCGTGTCTAGGCGAAATGATTCGGAAGAATGAGGGAAGTATCAAGTTTCAACGATCTTGCCGAACAATTTCTGTCGATCTTATCAATGGCGGGTAGACTGGTTATAACTAAATTAGTTAGTTCAAATAGTTCAAAATCTCATCCGCTCCATTACTTAAGTCTGAATAGGATTTGCCCTAGTTCACATTTCCCTATTTAAGAAAAGCGCCTTTAGCAACCTTAACCCTGTTGTCCTGCTGCTTTCCTGCGTCCAATGAATGCTGATACCTTTGATCGCGGTTCTAATGCTTGTCCGGTTTGCCATCGCGTTGGTGGATTGCCTTCCGTTAAATCGGTGGGTGGTTTGCTTACCTGCCCGCATTGCCGATCGCGCCTCGTCGTCAGCTTGAGCGGTCATTATGTACGCGATCCCTTTCGGGTGAAAAAATTATCGAGTCAGCAACTCCGCAGGCAAAGTCGCCCAATCGCCAGAATCCTGAGGGATTCCGGGATTGCAAAACATTCCCCGTTCATTGCGATCGTCAGTAGCTTGATGGTCGTCGGCTTTTCAATGTCGATTCTGGGTCGAGCAGAGCGATTGCCAGATTGGGTACAGCAAGTCATTCTGAAAGACTCAGAAGTAAAAGATTAAGATTTGTAACAATAAATCTTGAAGAAAGATTAACAAAAGAATAAACGATCCTCAAATTTCTGTAACGCTAGGTAACAAAAAATTGCAGGTTTTTTATCAATTTGTGTCAGATAAGCGCCGAAATGCTCTTTCTGCATACGTTTTCTGGTAAAAACACAAATGTAGATGAAATCCATTTTGCGATCGCTAAGCCGAGAAGATTGCTTCATAAAGCGTTACATTCTCTAGCTTGGTTCAGGTTCAGATCTGAACTGGGTGCTTGGTTCGCTGTTTTAACAAAAGAACACGCATACAAGGAGTCTGAGCGAATGTTCACTCACGTCAAGCCCACCGTTCGACACATTGTTCCTGAGGACTTAACAGGGCGGTCTTTACTCAAGGTGGTCTATGTCGTGTTAGAGCCACAATATCAAAGTGCGCTCTCCGCCGCCGTCCGATCAATTAACGCGAATCATCCGAAAATTGCGGTCGAAATCAGTGGCTATCTGATCGAAGAACTCCGTAACCCGGAGAACTATGCAGCCTTTGAGAAAGATGTTTCTGAAGCGAATATTTTCATTGCTTCACTGATCTTTCTTGAAGATTTAGCTGAGAAAGTCGTTGCCGCAGTCGAGCCGCATCGCGATCGCTTAGATGCCGCAGTCGTCTTCCCGTCGATGCCACAGGTGATGCGCCTGAATAAATTAGGCAGCTTCTCGATGGCACAGTTAGGGCAATCGAAGAGCGCGATCGCGCAGTTTATGAAGAAGCGCAAGGAAAACTCTGGCGCAGGCTTCCAAGACGCAATGCTAAAGCTCTTGAATACACTGCCGAAAGTGCTGAAATATCTGCCAATGGACAAGGCGCAGGATGCTCGCAATTTTATGCTGAGTTTCCAGTATTGGCTAGGTGGCAACGCTGAGAACCTGGAAAACTTCCTGCTGATGTTGGCAGATAAGTATGTGTTTAAGGGTGAAGTCGGAGGCGAAGTTCAAGATCCGCAAGTTTTCCCGGATCTGGGTATTTGGCATCCGATGGCTCCAGCCATGTTCGAGGATCTCAAAGAGTATCTGAACTGGTTTAACTCGCGCAAAGATATTCGAGAAGATATGCGCGATCCGCTTGTTCCAACCGTTGGCTTAGTGCTGCAAAGAACGCACTTAGTGACAGGTGACGATGCTCACTATGTGGCAATGGTGCAAGAAATCGAATCGATGGGAGCGCGGGTAATTCCGGTGTTTGCCGGAGGCTTGGACTTCTCGAAGCCTGTGGATGCCTTCTTTTATGATCCGATTACCGGAGGCTCGATCGTCGATGTGGTCGTGTCGCTCACCGGATTTGCGCTGGTTGGGGGTCCCGCTCGTCAGGATCACCCGAAAGCGATCGAAGCTCTGCGTCGTCTGAATCGCCCGTACATGGTGGCATTGCCGCTCGTCTTCCAAACTACCGAAGAATGGCAAGATAGCGAACTCGGTTTACACCCGATTCAAGTGGCGCTGCAAATTGCGCTACCGGAACTCGATGGTGCGATCGAACCGATTATCGTTTCGGGTCGAGATGGCGCAACCGGAAAAGCGATCGCCCTGCAAGATCGAGTCGAGGCGATCGCACAACGCGCTCTTAAGTGGGCAAACTTGCGCCGCAAGCCGAAACTGCATAAGCGAGTTGCGATCACCGTGTTTAGCTTCCCGCCAGATAAAGGAAATGTGGGAACGGCAGCTTACCTTGATGTGTTCGGCTCTATTCATAAAGTGCTGGAGTCGCTGAAGCAAAACGGCTACGATGTCCAAGATTTTCCGGAATCGGCGGAAGCGTTGATGCTGGAAGTGCTGCATGATGCGCGAGCACAGTACAACAGCCCAGAACTCAACATCGCCTACAAAATGTCGGTGCCAGAGTACGAGGAGCTTACCCCGTACCATGAACGATTGATTCCGTCTTGGGGTCCTGCTCCTGGACATCTCAACACTGATGGACAGAATCTATTAGTGTATGGAAAGTCGTTCGGTAATGTCTTCATCGGAGTTCAGCCGACCTTTGGATATGAAGGCGACCCGATGCGGCTATTGTTCTCGCGATCGGCAAGTCCCCACCACGGATTCGCAGCTTACTACACCTATCTAGAGAAAATCTGGAAAGCGGATGCAGTGCTGCACTTTGGAACCCATGGATCGCTCGAATTCATGCCCGGTAAGCAGATTGGAATGTCTGAGGAATGCTACCCGGATAGCTTGATCGGTACGATTCCGAACCTGTATTACTATGCCGCGAACAATCCATCAGAAGCAACGATCGCTAAACGTCGATCGTATGCCGAAACGATTAGCTACCTAACTCCACCTGCTGAGAATGCTGGACTGTACAAAGGTCTAAAAGAACTCAGCGAATTAGTCGGCTCTTATCAAACGCTGAAAGACTCCGGACGGGGTGTTCAGATTGTCGATACGATCATGGACAAAGCTCGCATTTGTAACCTTGATAAAGACATCACATTCCCGGACAATGCCGCTGAACTGACGCAAGAAGAGCGAGACACGATCGTCGGTAAGGTCTACATCAAACTGATGGAAATCGAATCGCGACTGTTACCTTGTGGATTGCACGTCATTGGTAAGCCACCCTCAGCCGATGAAGCGATCGCAACGCTAGTGAACATTGCTAGCCTTGATCGACCTGAAGAAAACATGGTGAGCTTGCCTCGGATCATTGCGAATAGCTTGAACCGCGACATTGATGAGATTTTCCAGAACAGCGATCGAGGCGTGCTCGACGATGTGCAACTGTTAAACGACATCAATCAAGCGACTCGTGCGGCGGTGACTGCAATGGTAAAAGCCCAAGTCGATCAAGACGGTCGCGTTTCTAAAACTTCGATGTTGGGTAATCTGTTCAACTTCGGCGGCAAGAAAGAGCCTTGGATCGAAGCACTCCAAGAAGCAGGCTACGCGAATGTGGATCAAGAAGCAATGAAGCCGTTGGTCGAGTTCTTGCAGTTCTGCCTCAAACAAGTCGTTGCAGATAATGAATTGGGTGCATTGCTCACCGCACTCGAAGGAGAATACATCATTCCGGGACCAGGTGGCGACCCGATTCGGAACCCGGATGTCTTACCCACTGGAAAGAACATTCATGCGCTTGATCCGCAATCGATTCCGACTGCCGCAGCCGTCAAGTCGGCAAAAATTGTGGTCGATCGTCTGATCGCTCGTCAATGTGCAGAAAACAATGGCGATTACCCTGAAACGATCGCTTGCGTTCTTTGGGGAACCGACAACATCAAAACCTATGGTGAATCTCTCGCGCAGATTCTCTGGATGGTTGGTGTTCGCCCGATGCCAGATTCACTCGGACGCATCAACAAGCTTGAACTGATTCCGCTCGAAGAGTTGGGCAGACCTCGGATCGATGTCGTCGTTAACTGCTCCGGTGTGTTCCGTGACTTGTTCATTAACCAAATGGCATTGCTCGATCGAGCGGTCAAAATGGCAGCCGAAGCCGAGGAACCGTTAGAGATGAACTTCGTTCGCAAACACGCGATGAAGCAAGCCGACGAACTCGGAATCAACCTGCGTCAAGCGGCAACCCGCGTGTTCTCCAACGCTTCCGGTTCGTACTCGTCAAACATCAATTTAGCGGTTGAGAATGGCACCTGGGAAAACGAAGAGGAACTACAAAATATGTACCTCGCACGCAAAGGGTTCGCCTTCTCCTCGGACAATCCTGGAATGATGGAACAAAACGAGCAGTTGTTCCGCGCCTCGCTGAAGACTGCCGACATGACCTTTCAGAACCTTGATTCTTCTGAGATCTCGCTTACTGATGTCTCGCACTACTACGATTCTGACCCAACAAAGATTGTGTCTCGACTGCGTGATGACGGTAAGATGCCTGCTTCTTACATGGCAGACACCACGACCGCCAATGCTCAGATTCGTACCCTTTCTGAGACGGTACGACTCGATGCCCGTACCAAAATGCTCAATCCCAAATGGTATGAGGGCATGTTGAGCCACGGATACGAAGGAGTCCGGGAACTATCGAAGCGATTAGTCAACACAATGGGCTGGTCAGCTACCGCGAATGCAGTCGATAACTGGGTTTACGAAGACACTAACACCACGTTCTTCAAAGACGAGGAAATGTGCAAGCGTCTGCTAGACCTCAATCCCAACTCATTCCGCAAGATGGTGACAACCTTGCTCGAAGCCAACGGTCGCGGCTATTGGGAAACCAGCGAAGAAAACCTCGATCGACTCCGCGAACTCTATCAAGAAGTCGAAGATCGAATCGAAGGCGTTGAGTAATTCACCTTGAAATAGTCTTAGGAGGCACGATCAATTGTGCCTCTTTTTTTGTGTCTAACCTCTGATCACTGGGCACTCTGAATTAAACCCCAGCAAAGAGGAAGCTTTATGTCGAGCGCGGGACTCAACCAGTGGATTGTCAGCGGCAATCTCGCCGCCGATGCCAGCGTAAAAACAGTAACGCTAAAAGACGGCAGAGCCGCTCAGGTCGCAAACGTAGCGCTTTATGTTCGCAAGTCCCGCAATCGGGAAGAGTCGTTTACCGTGTCGCTCAGTATTTGGGAAAAATCAGCCGCTTGGCGGGCACTCCCATATCTAAAGAAAGGATCGCTAGTCATCTGTACCGGATCAGTCGAACCCAATCCTTATATCTCTAGTGTTGGAAACGTGCCGAGAGCCGGACTAGAAATGAATGTTTTAGATGTGCATCTCGATCGCGTCAAAGAAGAGGAGCCTGAAGCGGCATAAAATAAGGGCGATCGTTGATCGCCCCTTTTTCATTTACTTACCCGTCTCAACCGTGACTTCTGCCGACATTCCCGGTGTGATCGCTTGCTCGAATCCTCGAACGCTTTCACGATCGAACACCACCCGCACCGGAATTCGCTGCACGACCTTGGTAAAGTTACCCGTCGCATTATCCGGCGGCAGTAAGGCAAACTGAGCACCCGATGCCGGAGACAAGCTTTCAACTCGCCCAGTAAAGGTGTGATGCGGGAACGAATCCAGCTTAATTTCAGCCTTTTGTCCCGGACGCATCTTCTCTAACTGCGTTTCCTTGAAGTTTGCAGTCACCCAATACTGATCATCCACGATCGCGAGTAACGGCGCTCCCAGTTGCACTTGCTGACCCACTTGCACATTCTTCCGTCCGATTCTTCCATTCACAGGAGCCGTAATCGAAGTGTAGGAGAGCTGCTGAGCCGCATTCTTTAATGCAGTTTGCGCTTGAGCGATCGCAGCCTGTGCGGTTTGATAATCGGCGCGGCTCACTTCCGTTTGAACGCCTTTCGCTTGAGCTTGTTCGATACCGCCTTGCGAAGTATTCAAGCCTGACTCTGCATTAGCAACAGCTTGGTGAGCTTGAGCCACCTTCGCTTGGGCTTGGCGGACTCCTTGTGAAGCCGCATCACGCTGTGCTCTGGCGACTTCATATGCTTGCCGTGCCGAGTCTAAATCGCGCTGCGACACCGCGCCAGAACTAAAGAGCGACTGGAATCGATTGAAATCAGTCTGCGTTTTCTGCAAGGTGGCGTTTGCTTGGTCTAGGGCTGCCTGTGCCTGCGGCACTCCGGCTTGAGCTTCTGACACTTGCGCCTGCGCTGAAGCGATCTCGGCTTGTGCCTGCCCGATTCCGCCTTGGGCTTGACTCGTCGCAGCTTCGGCATTCTTCGAGTTCAGAGCAATACTCAACTGAGCCGAATTTGCTTTCCGGCGAGCGGCTTCAAGATCTGCTTGGGCTTGACTGAGCTTAATTTGATAATCACGCTGATCCAGTCGAATCAGGGGTTGTCCCATCTCAACTTCCTGGTTGTCCTCAACGAACACTTGCTCGACCGTTCCTGAAACTCGTGAACCGATCGAGTGAATATTTCCGGTGACAGTCGCATTATCCGTCGATTGATGCGCTGAGGAAAATTGCCAATAGTTGTAGCCGAATGCACCCGCCACGATCGCACCACCCACACCTAGCCCTGCTAACGCCATCTTCAAACCCTTCCAATTCTTAGAGGCTTTCGGAGATTCAGGAACAGGACTTTCTCCAGCCGGGGCAGTTTGGGGTTCGGCGATTGGCTGAGCTGTAGTGACCGGGGCTTGTTTCGGCTCGATGACTGAAACTTGGGGAATCTCAACTTGTTTGGGTTGATGACCATTTAACGAGGCAGCTTTCATGACAGATCTCACAGTGAAGCGGTGAACAGATTAGGGCTAAGGAGGATTGATATACCTATTTATTTAGTACGCTAAATATTTCAACTAGAATCATCATACGCGAAAATTGCTTAGCGTACGTACTATCTATGAAAGAGAAAGCCGAACTCTTTAATCGGTTCTCCGATAGAGGCGGAGGTATAGCGATTCTAAATTAGGTGGGGAGTAGGGAACTCCCTACTCCCCACCCTTTTAGCGTTCACAACTCAAACCGGATCGCTATAGCTCGGCTCTCACTTTCAAGGTAAAGCCTGCTGCTAAGCTCAAATATCGGGCTAAATCTCTGATAAAGTTTGCTATGACCTCTGGGATTCATGTCATATGGACGAGACTTTAGGCCCGAATCCTCCTGAACTAGAATTACGCATTCGTGCTTTTAAAGCACAAGTTCAGGCGTTTCACCGCTCGATCGCCGCTCTACCGCAACCCGTTCAACCTGAGATCGATCGCTCCCTCTCGACTGTCCTTGTTCAACTCGAAACGCTGCTTAATCCGCACTCTGCATCGCTGCTAATCGCAACGCATCAAACCGAGGAACAGTGGTTAGCGCTCAGTGCCTGTTTACCCTTTGGCGTTTTTAGCTGTGATGTGCAGGGACAGCTTACCTACATCAATTCTCGCTGTGAAGAAATCGTTGGACATACGCTTGAAGAAAGTGTTGGCGAGCGTTGGCTAAACTATGTACATCCCGATGATCGCGATCGCGTTTTGCACCCTTGGATCGAAGATGCCAAGGCTGGGCGACCTCACACCGAGCAATTCCGAATTATTACCCCGGCTCAAGAAATCCGCTGGCTGCACGTCAGAACTGCTCCGATGCTTTCAGAACAGGAAGAGTTAATTGGGCATACCGGAACGATCGAAGACATTACCATTCAGAAGTTAGCAGAAGCCAAAGTCCAAGCGTCTCTACAAGAGAAAGAAGCATTACTGAAAGAAATTCATCATCGCGTCAAAAACAATTTGCAAATTATTTCGAGCTTAATTTATTTACAAGCACAGCGCATTCAGGATCCTGAAGTAAAAGAAATTTTCAAGGATAGTCAAAGCCGCATTAGTTCGATGGCATTAGTTCACGATACTTTATACCGCTCTGAAGATTTTGCTCATATCAACCTGTCAGAATATGTACAGTCTTTGACGCTAAGTTTATTTAACATTTATCGAATTCAGCCAGAGCACGTAAGCTTATCGGTTCAAGTTCAGCCAAATATCGTAGTCAGCTTAGAGAAAGCAATTCCATGTGGGCTAATTCTAAATGAACTCATGACCAACGCTTTGAAGCATGGATTTATGAACGAAGAAACCGGCGAAGTAACAGTCACCTTGAACCATGATTCTTCTGGGATTTGCCTAACCGTAGAAAATAACGGAAAAATTCTTCCTGAGAGTTTCCAGCTACAAGAAATTCGATCGATGGGCTTGCGCTTAGTTAATGCTTTAGCGAATCAATTAAATGCTCAGATTACAGTTGAAAAAACTCAAAAAACTCGGTTCAATGTCACATTCAACTGCGCTTAAATCTGTTGTTTAAAGTTATTGCAACAGAGCCTACAATAAGAGCGAGTTAAGAAGTGAGAGCGGTGAGCGTGAAAAGAATTCTCGTTGTTGAAGACCAAAGCGTTGTCGCTTGGCATGTGCAGGAAGTATTACAAACATTCGGCTATCAAGTCATTGCGATCGCAACCAGTGCTCGTCAAGCCATCCAGATTGCCGCTAGCCAGCGCCCGGATTTGGTCTTGATGGATATCTGCTTGCAGGGAAAAAACGACGGCGTTTCTGCGGCAGAATATCTCTATCTCAAGCTGAATCTTCCTGTTGTCTACCTCACGGCTCACGCAGACGAATACACGCTCAGACGCGCCACCGAAACTTCTCCATTTGGCTACCTGATTAAACCGTTTCACGAAGCAGATTTGCACACCACAATTCAGGTTGCCCTGCGTCGTCACCAAATGGAAGTCGCCCTTAAAGATGTCCAGCAATGGTATGCCACCACCTTGGTCAGCATTGGGGATGCCACGATCGCCACTGATGTCGATGGATTCATTACCTTTATGAATCCTGCCGCAGAGTTTTTCACAGGCTGGACGCAGGAGCAAGCTTTAGGAGAATTTGCAGGACGGGTGCTAGATCTGATCGACGAAGAAACTGGAGCAGCGATCAACAACCCGATTCTGGCAGCTTTATGTCAGGGTGATACAATTACATTACCTGCTCGTGCGGTTTTACGATCGCGCGACGGAACGAAGCGCCCTGTCGGTGACAGTGCCTCCCCAATTCGCAACCGAGACGGAGAGATTATTGGTGGCGTTATGGTGTTTCAGGATATGAGCGATCGCTGCCAGCGCGAGTCGAGCCTAGATGCCCAAAAGCAAATTCTGGAGACCACGCAATCGCTGTTAAGCGCTCAGCTAAAAGAGCGGACTGAACAGCTTCAATTTGCAATCGCGGTTGATCGACTCCGCCAGCACATTTTCGATCGCTGCGATACCGATCAAACCGAATTTCTCCAATGGATGCTGCAAGAAATTGGGCAAACCTTAAACTTTCACTACAGTTGGATTGCCTTTCACGACCCAGCCGCGATGATTTCGACGATCGCTGCCGAGTTTAATGCTGAAGATACGGAACCGCGATCGCTGCTGCGGCGCATGGTAGAGACTGCAAAATTCTCGTCGTTTTACTCCCGGCTGTTTCAGCGCCAGTGCTGGATTTGCCCGCCTTTGGAAATTCTGCCGCCGATTTATCGTGCCTTGCCTCAAGTGGTTGTCTGCCCAATTCAGGGACAGCACGGCACAATCGGCGAATTCGGCATCATTTTGCCAGAGTACCCACGCTGGAGCGAGTTTCAAGCCGAAGCGATCGGGCAACTGGTAAGCCAAGCGATTCGAGCTTATCAATCTGCCCAGCAAAGCCAGATTGCACAAGCGCAGATTGCGGAACTGGGGCAGATTAAGGCACTCCAGGATGAGTTCATTGAAGCGCTGTCTCACGAACTGCGGACACCGCTAACGAATATGCGGATGGTGATTGAACTGATGGAGCGTGGAGTTGATTCTCTTAACGATCCAGATGCCCCCAACACTCATGTTCAACGGTTAGGTCAATACTTAAGCATTCTGCGGCAGGGGTGGCAAGAGAAATTCCGCTTAGTGAGCGATTTGCTTGCGTTTCAGAGTTCGTCAAATTCTTTGGATGCGATGCCGCTGAACGAAGTGCAAATTCACGACTGGTTAGCGCTTCTAATCGAGCGATTTTCGCGAGACACTACGATCGTAATTCAGCTTGAACGAACGCTAGACCCAGTTCCCAAACTGCTGGTTCACTTGCCTACGTTGGAAAAAGCGCTGAGTCAAATGCTCTTGCATCTCAATCAGTTGACTCCTGATTTACCGATTCAACTTCACACGCAAATTGATTTTGAGCGGCAAACGTTTTGTCTCTCTGCGAATTGTGTTTTGGAGGATGCTGAAGAAATTGCGCCGCAGCGAAGACAAAATGTTTCTACCTTAAGATTGGCATTACTGCGACGATGCGCATTTGATTTAGGTGCAGATTTAATTGTGAGCCAGCGATCGGGAATGACAGTTTTGAAGCTGGCTCTACCCATCAGAATGGCCTAATTCTTATTCCAGTCCTAACTCTCGTCTCAGTAGATTAATCGATTTGCCCACAATAAAGTTTTCGCAGCAGATGACTTGAGGCGGGCGAATGATGTCATCGCGAGAAGCTGAAATCGTTGCTTTCACGCTTGCACAACTCACTTGATCAAAGCAAAAGATTGTTTGTGCCGTTCTCACCATTGCATTGAGCTTATAGCGATCGTCTATCTGCGCGGTCATCACTAACAAATCGTCGCCGCGTAAGCTGTGAATAATCACTTCTGCTACGCCGACGGTTCCACCGCTCAAGCTGACAATGCCTAAACAAGTGCCTTTTGGCATCGCTTTCACTTGCTTCAATTCCTGCTCGAAGTCGTAGATATCGATCGGAATCACTCGCGCTGCTTTAGGCGATGCGATCGCTTCGGCTTGGGCGATAAAGTAACGACTGGTAACGACGGTACTGGATCGCGTTTGATCGAGCACTTGTCCAAGTTCTTCCATCGGCACAAGCTGCATTGGAATTGCTAGAGCGCGTTCTAGCTCCCGCATTAAAACTTCCCCGTTCGCCAAATCATGCTGGGGAGCCGTCACCAGAACTGAAGCACTACAGCGCAATCGCCAATCGATCTCGGCAAGGAACAATTCTCGCGCTTGTCCGAGTGAGCAGCCTTGTTTGACCAGTTCATCTAAGCTAGATTGAATGATTTTGTGTGCCTGGGGATATTGCTCAAGCAGTGGAGACTTGATACGTGACCCCGTATCGTGCCCTTGGTCACGCACATAAATTCCAGACCCAGCTTGGGCATCGACTACGCCTGCATCTTCGAGTTGGCGATACACTTTGCTAATTGTATTGCGGTGCAGTCCAGTTTGCATCGCCAGTTGTCGAGTGCTGGGCAACCGATGTCCGGGTGGAAATTGCCGCGATGCGATCGCAAATAAAATCTGGTTATACAGTTGAGTTGATGCCGGGATATCGCTATCTGGCTGAATATGAAATTGCACCATGCCCGTGCCCTCAAACCTCAATCATGGAATTTACTGGAAAAATCTTTTAGTTGTTGTGCGTTTAATCAGCCCACATTAATCAGTCCACAAACGTTGTCCCCATTTTAGAAGAGACCGGAGGCAATGAGTTGGGTACTGCTTCGGGGTTACGATCGCTTGTACTGAAACTAGACCTTATTATTCCTGAATCACTTCCGCTTTTATGAACTCAGCTTTATCTGCTTACCATTAATTCTACTGACCCTGATACAGACAGTATAGCCTGCGACATTTCAAGCGCCCTTTTGAATTTGTCATGGTAGTTAAAGTCAGAGTGGTCTGTTTTCGTCGATCTGGAGTTGCGTTTTTCGTTCAGAATACAGAGTGTTGTGTTGTGAGACGCGATCGTGAATTCCTCCTGGATCAAACTTTCAAATGGTTCACTTGATATTGATGCCTACATCAGCGAACCGGATGTTTCCGCATCGGGAGCAATTATTGTGGTTCAAGAAATTTTCGGGGTGAACTCGCATATTCAAGAAGTGACAAAGCGATTGGCGCAAGAGGGCTACTTGGCGATCGCACCCGCAATCTTTCAACGAACCGCACCCGGGTTTGAGGTGGGATACAGTGAGGAAGATACCAAGCTAGGGCGATTCCACAAGGATCAAACGACGACGGATCAATTGTTGAGCGATTTGAGGGCGACGATCGCGTTTCTGCAAGCCAAAGGCTTTAACGAAGTGGGCACGATCGGGTTTTGCTTCGGTGGGCACGTTGTCTATCTGGCAGCAACTTTGCCTGAAGTGAAGGCGACCGCTTCTTTTTATGGTGCAGGAATTGCGACGATGACTCCGGGCGGGGGAGAACCCACGATCGCCCGAACGCCAGAAATTCAAGGAACGCTGTACGCCTTTTTCGGCACACAAGATCCACTGATCCCGATCGACCAAATTGACCAGATCGAAGCCGCGCTGAAAGAACATCATATTGATCATCGTGTCTTTCGCTATCCAGCAGGACATGGATTCTTTTGCGATCAGCGATCGGACTACAATTCCACTGCGGCGGCGGATGCTTGGGAACAAGTTAAGACGTTATTTTTGAGACTAAGGCACTAGAATTAGAAAGCCAGTCAAGTGGCGATCGTATTTTTCAGGAATCAGTAGAAATGCTAGATCGATCGACTAATGCTTCCTTTTCGATGGAAGATTTCGCTAAAGCTCTAGAGCAGCACGATTACGAGTTTCAGAAGGGGAAACGAGTGACGGGTAAAGCGTTTAGTTACGAAAGCGATGGTGCTTTAGTCGATATCGGAGGAAAATCTCCGGCGTTTTTGCCGATCGAGGAAGCGAGTGTGCGACGAGTGACAGATGTGTCGGCAGTTCTGCCGTTGGATGAGGAGCGAGAATTCGTCATTGTGCGCGAACAGGATGCCGATGGGCGCGTGACCATTTCTCTGCGCCAGCTTGAGCTTCAGAAAGTTTGGGAGCGCCTTGCAGATTTGCAGACAACCAATCAGAGTTTACAAGTTCGGGTGACTGGCTCAAATAAAGGGGGCGTTACTGTTGATGTGCAGGGATTACGGGGCTTTATTCCACGATCGCACTTAGTCGAACGTGAAAATCTCGATGCGCTGAAAGGGCAGACATTATCTGCGACGTTTTTGGAACTGGATCGCGATCGTAACAAGATTGTTTTATCAAATCGCCTCGCAGCACGAGCGGCAAACTTTAGTCAGTTAGAAGTGGGTCAACTGGTCGAAGCAACGATTACCAGTCTCAAGCCGTTTGGTGCGTTTGCCGAATTTGATGGCACAACGGGTCTACTTCATATCAATCAAATTAGTAAGAACTACATCGAATCCCTTCCCTCGCTGCTGCAAGTTGGACAGGTGATTAAAGCGATGATTGTCGATTTGGATGAAGGGCGGGGTCGGATTTCGCTTTCGACTCGTGTGTTTGAGAATTATCCGGGAGAAGCGATCGAGGACTTCGCCAAACTGATGGAAGAAGCCGAATCGCGGCAGGAACGCGCTCGGAAAAATCTGTTGGGTTGAGGATAAAGGGGCGATCGACTTGAACTAGAGCGATCGCCCTTCTAAGCAGCAGTAAAGCCTCAAAGTTCTAGCGCTTTGAGCAATCTCGCAAAGTCTATTGATTGTTGTATCTCTTCCAATATTCGATCAATCGAGCGTCTGGCTTCTGAAACAAGTTCCACCGGCTAGATTTAAGCAACTTCTGGTACTTCTTTGGAGAAACTATCTTTAACACTGCTGCGGCTGAGCGTAAATATAGCAATCGTAGTCCACTCTTTTGCAGAAATCGAGCAGCAGCTTCGTTGCGATTGATCGCAGTATCAATTAAAAGGATCGGAAAGCGTGTGAATGTTACATACTTCCAAAACTGTAGCTTCTCTCCAGGAGCGGCAAAGAACTCTGTATCGTGAATATGGGTATAACGCTCTTCGGGCGCAGGAAACTCGGTGTAGTAATAGAAATTGATTGCCT
This sequence comes from Cyanobacteria bacterium FACHB-63, assembly GCA_014695255.1. Taxonomy (GTDB): domain Bacteria; phylum Cyanobacteriota; class Cyanobacteriia; order Leptolyngbyales; family Leptolyngbyaceae; genus Leptolyngbya. The sequence continues at coordinate 644 of JACJNX010000090.1, read as the reverse complement.
TACGAGTCATTCCCGCTGGCAAAGTGACATCAGAAACACTATGGAAAGCATGTCTTGTATTTTCAAAGACAACGCAGCGATTGAATAATGGCTCAATCACAACGTTTTGCTCGATTTTCCTATCCCATAAGTTCAGTTCGCCGCCATATCCGGGTTTCCATCCTCGATTGAAATAGGTAAGTAGGGTGAGACGACGGTAAAAGTGGGTGTTTAAGTGACGATTGCGATCGCGGTGGATTTTGTGTACACCCCCCTTTTTAGCAGTTAAAAACCCTGCGCCTTGATAGAGCGGATCGCAGAATAAAGGCTGCTCTACTCCAAAAACTTCTTGCATATACTTCCTGAATTCTGGAGATTCAAGCAGCTTGAACAGGCTTTTTGAGCTTGCGCGCTGTGCGATCGTCTGGTGGCGGGGATTGAGGTGCCAGCCATCTAGCAATCCATAGTCTGGGGAGTGACGTGGCATTTCCTCTGGTTTCGGAAAGTTCCGCTCAATTTGGCGAGCCAAGTCCTCGTCTAGAAAGTTATCGATGATGATGTGGGGAAAAGGGTCACGAACGACTTGGATGTTGTTCAGTGTGTGAGTCAATGTCATAGCACTTCGCCAGGAAACATAAATGTACGAAATTTTAGAAGTCCATCTG
>JACJNX010000009.1 GCA_014695255.1 Cyanobacteria bacterium FACHB-63 | reverse complement strand
GCTTCTGCATAAACTCGTTCGTTCTAGAACAGCGCACTAGCACTGATTCCTATCTTCTAGGGTCGCGATTCTGTAACAGTTTGTCAACTTTCTGAGAAAAAAACTTTCAATTCTTACGATTGAAAACGCTTTGTCACGAATTACACGGAAGCTTCGATAAGATTTCACGTTGTGAATGATAGAATTTCCTGTTTTTACAGGTAGACGAATCGCAGCAACTGTGCTTCTCAATTCAGAATGAGTCTAGTATAATACTCTCAAAACAAGAGTTCGGCGACGGCTGTTGGGTTGCATTGATTTTCTGCTCGATCGGCTTTCTCCGAGTTCGCCCCTCACAAGAATGGTTTGGAGAGTAACGTGACTATTTATATTGGAAACTTGTCCTTCCAGGCAACCGAAGACGATCTCAAAGAAGTGTTTGCTGAGTACGGCACAGTCAGCCGAGTCAGCCTTCCGACAGACCGGGAAACGGGCAGAAAACGAGGATTCGCCTTTGTCGAGATGGCAGAAGATGCCCAGGAAGATGCGGCGATCGCTGAGCTAGATGGTGCAGAATGGTTGGGTCGAGAACTTAAAGTGAATAAAGCGAAGCCGCGAGAATCGCGGGCGGGCGCAGCCGGCGGCAAGAGCTTTAGCAAAAACAGTTATTGAGGAAGGATGAAGGCGGGCAGGTTAAAAATCCTGCCCGCTTTCTTGCTTTTTGGGTGACTAGCGCTGACCTAAGAATCGTCCAGCCATGCCCATGACATCACCGACATCGACATCTCCGTCGCGATCGGCATCGAGAAAGGTATTCAGCACTGGGTTTCCACCCCCCGATTGAGCACCTTGCTGCATCGATCCGCTTTGCAGCAGATTGAGAACCAGCGGCACAAGCACGGGCAGCATTGACTGAATCATGCCTGGGTTCAGTCCAGTTTGCTGTGCAATGTTCTCAGATACCTGCTGCTGAGCGGCTCCTGGAAAAAGCGTGTTGACAGCTTGTGGATTGCTACCGAGTCCGGCAAACTGATTGACTAGGTTTTGCACCTGGTTATTGCCTTGGGTGGCTTGAGTTTGCTGTAAGGACGATCGGACATGACCACCAAGCAACGACATCACGGTCTGGGTGAGATTTGGATCGAGTCCTTGGTTGCCTCCGATTTGCTGAGCAACGCCTAAAATGCTGCCGAGTTGGTCGGTAGAGGCTTGCTGCTGTGGATTAGAGACAGCGCTGACGATTTGATCAAAAAGGCTCATAGTTTCTGCGTTTTAGAATTTTGAAAGTATCGACGTTTTGACGATAGAAAATCTTGCTCAGAAATTCAACCGACGATCGTTCAGGTCTCTTATCGATGAGAGGCAGATCCGCCACAATAGAGAAAAGTCGCTCTAAGTAAAAGTCATGCGCCTATCTCGACTGATTACGCTGGTTGTCGGTATCGCGGTGATCCTGGGACTGGTGATCTGGCTAATCGACTCGATCACGCGATTGAGTTGGGCGATCGCGAATCCATTTCTGGCAAATTTGGTGATTTTTCTGGTGATTGTGCTGCTGGGAGTTTTGATTGCAGCCTTTACCTATTATTTTTTCTGGTTGCCAAATCAAACCAAACGCCGCAGACGGGCAACCCCTAAAGTTTCAGAAGTCAAAACAGAAGCGGCACAAGAGAATTTACAAGCGGTTCGGCAGCAGGTCACGCAGATTCAAGACGAGATTGCGCGACGAGAATTGATGCTGCGATCGAAGCTGATTGAACAAGATTTAGCGCGAGGAGAATTTAGGCTCGTAGTGTTTGGTACGGGATCAGCGGGAAAAACTTCGCTGGTTAATGCGCTAACGGGGCAGATTGTGGGCGAAGTGGGCGCACCGATGGGCACAACGGAAGCAGGCGCAACGTATCGCTTGAAGTTAAGCGGAGTCGATCGAGAGATCATTATCACAGACACTCCCGGAATTCTGGAAGCGGGAGTTGTGGGTACTGAGCGAGAAACGATCGCGCGACGATTGGCGACTGAAGCGGATTTAATTCTGTTTGTGCTGGATAACGACTTGCGGCAGTCGGAGTATGAGCCGTTACAGGGATTAACGCAAATTGGCAAGCGATCAATCCTGGTTCTCAACAAAGCGGATCTCTACACCGAAGAAGATTTAGAGGCAATTTTGGCGCGGTTACGACAGCGAGTACGCGGGACAGTAGCATTCGAGGATGTTGTAGCGACCGCAGCAAATCCTCCAGCGATGCGAACTGAAACCGGAGAATGGCTCTATCCTGATCCGGAGATGACAGCGCTGATCGATCGCATCGTCCAGATTCTACGGACTGAAGGCGAAGATCTACTGGCGGACAATATTTTGATTCAGTCCCAGCGTTTAGGCGAAGAAGCGCGGCGATTAATTGATGAGCAGCGACGCAGACAGGCAGAGAAATTAGTCGATCGCTATCAGTGGATCGGAGCCGGGGTAATCGCTGCGACACCGATTCCAATCATTGATTTGCTGGCAACAGCGGCGGTCAATGCTCAGATGGTGGTTGAAATTGGGCGAATTTATGGGTGTGAAATTACGATCAATCATGCACGGGAGATGGCGATTTCACTCGCAAAAACGCTAGTTGGATTGGGAATTGTTCGAGGCGCGATCGAAGTTGTGACCACTGCAATGCAATTCAGTGTGGCAGGCTTTATTGCAGGTCGAGCCATTCAAGGCGTGAGCGCTGCGTATTTAACCCGCATTGCAGGTCGGAGCTTTATCGAATATTTCCGCAATGGTCAGAACTGGGGTGACGGTGGCGTTTCCGAAGTAGTGCAGAAGCAATTTCAACTCAATCGGCGCGATGAGTTTATCAAAGCGTTTATGCAAGAGGCGGTGACGCGAGTGATTCGACCATTGCAGCTTGAGATGAAAGCAGAAGCGCCAGAACCTTTAGAAGAGTTGAAAATGCCAGAGTACGAGGAAATTCCGCGATCGTCCGAAGATACGATCGACGACTGGAAATAATCTAGAAAAAGAACGGCGGAATCACTTCGAGCGGAGCCGGAAGCATTTCCCCGCGAAAATCAAGCAGTTGAACCAGCAACAAGTAACCCACACCCAGCATCAGAGAAATAATTCCAGTCAGCACTGCGACAAATTTTGAACGATTCATAAACGAGGAAAGATACGCTTCTAACCAAAGTCTACAAAATTCTGTGAAGGCGCGATCGCAAAGATTACTGCGACGGGAATGATAGGAGGTGATTAAATGGCTACTCAGTAGAGCTTGGAGTACCTATGGATTCTGCTGTTGCAACTCGCCTTCAACTTCCGGTGATCGAACATTCGATCGCACTTCAAACTTACGAACTCAGCAAAATTTACCGCACTGGGTTCTGGATGAATAAAAAGGTACCTTCTCTGAATTCCGTTAGTCTCACCGTATACGAGGGTGAAACATTTGGATTGCTCGGACAGAACGGAGCCGGAAAAACAACGTTGCTCAAAACGCTATTGGGAATTGTGCGCCCCTCGTCCGGTCGAGCCACGGTGTTAGGAGCTTCTCTGGGCGATCGTACCGTGAAGCAGCGCATCGGCTATCTCCCAGAGAATCCCTATTTTTATGACTATCTCACGGGCTGGGAGGTGCTGAACTTTACCGGAGATTTATTTGGAATTGAGCGATCTCACCAGCGCAAACGAATTCTTGAACTGCTCGATCTCGTCGGTTTAGCCCAGTCTGCTGCAAAGAAAAAACAATTGCGGCAATACTCAAAAGGAATGCTGCAACGGATTGGAATGGCGCAAGCGTTAATGAACGATCCAGACTTGGTGTTTCTCGATGAGCCGATGTCAGGACTCGATCCGCTTGGACGCTACCAAATGCGTGAGATTATTTTGTCGCTCAAATCGCAGGGCAAAACGATTTTCTTCAACAGCCATGTGCTATCGGATGTGGAGAAGATTTGCGATCGCGTGGCGCTGCTGGCAAAAGGTGAACTGATTGCGATCGGCTCGATGCAAGAGCTTCTTGGAACGGCCGAGCAGTATCGTGTTTCGGTCAAAGGCGGAAAGCCAGAAATGCTACATCAATGGATTCCCGATCTGGAACTTCAGGACGGACTATGGACAGGGCATCTTCAAGGCGAACCCCAAGATTTCTTAGGCAGTTTAGGCTTGATGAATGGGCAATTGATTTCGATCGATCTAGCACGTCCCTCGCTTGAGGAATTTTTTGTCAACCAGCTTAGAGCGCGGGGAATTCAAGCGAGTAGTTAAACAATGACAGAACCAAGATTTTTAGGCAAACCTGAAACGGTAAAAACGCTGGAGAAATTAGGGCGAGTTCAACTCTCTAAAAGTTTCTTCATGCGAGAGTTTTTGTACTCCGAAATCTCACAGATTTACGGAATTCAAAATACTCCAGATGCTCCAAACTTAGCGATCAAGACTGGAAAGAATCTGTGTGAGAACATTTTGGAGCCGCTTCAAGAGCAACTGGGGAGAATTAGTATTCGATCGGCTTATCGAGCTTACGATGTTAACGCAAAGGGCGCTGAAAAGAATAATCAGTACAATTGCGCTGCTAATGACGATGCAGGTCATATTTGGGACAGACGCGATCAAAATAACTACATGGGCGCAACTGCCTGTGTTGTTGTAACTTCATTCCTTCCCTACTATGAGCGCACAGGAGACTGGACAGCATTAGCGTGGTGGATTCACGACCATTTTCGAGACTCTTATGCAAGGATGGAGTTTTTCCCAACCTATGCTGCATTTAACATTACTTGGCATGAGAATCCACGCTATCCAAAATCTATTTGGAGTTACATCCGAGATCCGCATACAGGACGTATTAAGGGGTACTTAACAAAACACGGCATGGACAACTTTTCTGGATCTCACGAGCAGTTTTATGCAGAATTTGTTCAAGAGCTTAACTTACACTGCTAACCCCATGAAGACCCTCGAAGAGATCAAGCAAATTTTGAATCAGAATAAGAATTTTCTTCAAGAGAATTATCGAGTTACAGCGCTAGGAATCTTCGGCTCATACGCAAGAGGAGAGCAAACTGAGACTAGCGATATTGATGTCCTGATTGATTACGTTGATGCTCCAACTTTATTCAAGCTGGTCGAACTGCGAAATCATTTGAGTCAACTCATGGGCATGAAAGTTGATGTGGTCACTAAAAATGGATTGAAGTCGAGAATTCGCGATCGCGTCTTATCCGAAGTCATCTATGTATGACAAGGCGCAAACTATCAGAATTTTTGCAGGATGTTCTCGACGCGATCTCTGATATTGAAGCTTTTACGCTTGATGTTGAGTTTGAAGATTTTCGGAACAACCGAGAGAAAGTCTTTGCAGTCGTCAAGCTGATCGAAATCTTGGGCGAAGCCGTGAAGCAAATTCCGAATCAGATTCGCGCTCGGTATCCTGAAATTCCTTGGCAGTCGATCGCAGGAATGCGTGATGTTCTTGTACATCAATATTGGGGGGTTGATGTGAACGTAGTTTGGGCAACAGTGCAGGAAGGTTTACCGCCATTAAAAGCAGTTGTAATAGAAATTCAACAGCGTTTATTCGATCCTTCACCTGACGACCAGGAGTGAAGCGTCCAATTATAAGGACTCTTGAGATAAGTATCGTTCAACAATCTCAACAATTCTTTCAGAAGCCAAACCATCTCCGAACGGACTGATGGCATTTGCCATGGTTTGATAGGCGATCGAGCTACTCAACAGTTCACCTGCTTCTTTCAAGATATCGTCTGCGTTCGTGCCAATCAACTTAGCAGTCCCCGCCATGATTGCCTCTGGTCGCTCAGTTGTCTCTCGCAGCACCAAGACAGGCTTACCCAAACTGGGTGCTTCTTCTTGAATTCCACCCGAATCCGTTAGCAATAAATAACATCGCTGCATTGCACCGACCAGATCTGTATAGTCAAGCGGTTCCGTTAAAAACACTCGCGGGTGATCGCCAAGAATTGCGGTTAACGGCTCTCGAACGGTCGGATTGCGGTGTAACGGCAGCAGCAATGCTGTATCTTCAAACTGGGTTAAAACTTTGAGAAATCCTTGAGCAATGTCTTCGAGCGGTTGCCCCCAGTTCTCGCGGCGATGTACCGTTGCCAAAATCGTGCGGTACTTCGACCAATTCAGCCCCGGAATCTCGCAGGGAGGGTGTCGATCAGCAACCGTTAACAGCGCATCGATTACCGTATTCCCTGTTTGATGAACCTCACCCAACACCCCCGATCGCTGTAGATTCTCTACAGAAAGCGAGGTCGGCGCGAAATGAAGCTGAGCAATTTGCGAAACTAAACGTCGATTTGCCTCTTCCGGATACGGATTAAAAACATTCTCCGTTCGTAGACCTGCTTCAACGTGAGCGATCGGAATTTTTTGATAAAACGCTGCCAACGCTGCCGCAAACGCAGTTGTTGTATCTCCCTGCACTAAAACCATTCGCGGCTGAAGCTTCTGAAATAATTCTTCTAATCCCCGCAGCGCCCAACAGGTAATGTCTGTCAGCGTTTGCTTTGGCTGCATAATTGCCAGATCGTGCTGGGCAGACAGATCGAACAGTTGCATCACTTGATCCACCATCTCGCGATGCTGACCTGTCAGAACCACCTGCGTATCAAACATTGGCGATCGCCTAAACGCTTGAATTACCGGAGCCATCTTGATTGCTTCGGGGCGCGTTCCCACAATCACACAGATCGGAAGCGGCAACTTTAGCATGGGAACTCACTCAACTCAGCAAAACTTTACTTAGTGGTATTCGACTTCGATCAGACTTAAAAATCCGGAGTCGATCGCCCACTCATCATAATTCGGGAACTGTGATTAAAACATATAAAGAAGTGTGAAGTAAACACTCATAAAAAAGCCCGACCAAAGTCGGGCGTGTCAGACCAGTTCACCGAATGATATTGATGAAAGCTTATTCGCTGAGTTCGCAAGTTAAGGGGCAAGACGCATACACCGAAGTATGCAACGGGTTTTCTTTACCATTCAACCAGCGCAGAAACTCAACTTCTTGAGGATGAATACCTTTTGCAGTCAACCATGCCGCCGCAAACATAATGCCAAAAGCATGAACGCCAATTACAAACGTCGATACAAACAGAATCGAGCTAAAAGGCATAATTTCATTTAATGCAAAGGCAGCGACAGCGCTCACTGAAACAACCAGAACAAACACCGGAAAACCAATCACAATCATGCAGACAGTCAGTGTAAAGACCCAGATTAAGAAGCTTTTTAAGGTAAACAAGATATGAGAATTTTCCAGGCTTTGACTGTTTGCCAGGGTCATCACTTTACTCCTAAAGATAAGGTTTATTGGGAATGCGAAAACTTTTTCGTGTGCGACTTAACTCGCCGCTCTTATGAAAGTCAGTATAGGGAAAAGATTAGAAATAATGAATAGTAATTAAAGAAAGTTTAAACAACGAATTAATCCATAACAATCATTGAGTTCAATCACTGATTCCTGCTCTCGTCTCGCTCTAAGAATAAATACTTAGCGGAAGTGAGATTGAACGAACCAATTGGAGCGCTGCTTTTGCCTGTGAGTGCGCGTTATTTAGTCGATCGCTCCGGGAACTATTACGGGGTCAGGGTTGCATCGTGTTTGAAGATTAGGAAATTTACGGACTTCTCACCGTAAAGTTCATCCGCATCCAAATTCAAGTTGTAGCCCTGCATACGATGGATCTCGTTTGCAGGCTTTTTCTATGGCATCGCACACCCCCAAGATTTTCACACTAGCGAGTCAAGCGACGCTGTTATGTCTGGCGCTAACACTCGCCTCAAGCTCAAGTTCAGCACAAACGACACTCGCAGAGATTCGCAAGCTGCCAACGACAGAACAATCCGCCGCAGATCTTAAAAAGCGCGGTAAGCCTACGATCGCAGCCCTAATTGCCCTTGCTCAGAACGAGAAAGAACCGCAGCGATCGCGCTTGTTTGCCATTGCTAGGTTAGGGGAACTGAACGCCAAAGCCGCAACTCCAGTCTTTACCGAGGCGATTGGTAGCTCATCTAAAGAAATTCGGCTTGCCGCTTTAGCTGCGCTTTTAAAGTTAGAAAATCCCGGAAAAAGCGCAATTCCCACCTTGATGGTTGCACTTAAAGACAAAGATGCCGACATTCGTATTGGCGCGGCACAAGCCATTGGCAAGTTTGGCAGCGCTGCAAAGGAAGCTGTTCCAGATTTAACTGCCGCACTCGAAGATCCGAACCGCACTGTTCAACTCAAAGCGATGAATGCGATTGCAGAGATTGGAGCCGATGCTCAGTCTGCAATTCCTGCGCTCACTGATGCGCTGAATGCATCGGAAAGAGACGTGCGACTCACGGCGATCGTTGCCCTCGGCAAGGTAGGTGCAGATCCGAAATCAGCAGTGCCTATCCTAGCGCAGTTGCTAACCGATCCAGATGCAGAAATTCGGATGACCACTGCATCAACATTAGGGGCATTTGCAGGAGAGGCAAGTGCAGCCGTTCCGCAACTGAGGAGCGCTTTGCAGCACCCCGATCGCAAAACTCGATTATTTGCAGCAATGGCATTAGGGCGAATTGGCTCAGAGGCAGGAGCAGCAGTTCCGGAATTGACTTACCTGCTCAAAGACCTGGATAAAGATGTCCGCTCTAATGCTGCAACTGCTCTAGGGCGGATTGGAATGAATGCGCCATCGGCGCTGCCAGAGTTGGTCAACGCACTTAAAGATGAGGATTCAAGGGTGCGCGTCAACACCGCAGTATCAGTAGGGAAATTGGCAGGGGTATTGCAGGATAAAGCGGCAAAGCTATCTGCTTCCGAGCTAATTGCAGCCTACAGCACTCTCGAAACAGCATTACCTATTCTAGAAAATCCGCAAGCTCAGTTTAACGAAGAAGTTACCGCTACCGTGCGTCGATCTCTGAATGTTCTTAGGAACGAAAAGGATTCACGGCTATTCGAGCGGGTGTTTGAGTGGTCACAGGCAAATCCCGCAGCCGCATTGATCGCGCTTTATCTGTTATCGATGCCCTCGCTGTGGCTCACTGTATTACTCGTTCGTCCCTTATGGTTACTTAAGCTGAATAATGCACTACAGCCTTACACAGATTTTGAGATTGCGAGTCCTTTAGGCGGCAGTATTAAAATTCCATTGCGGTTCGTGTTGTTTATTGGTTGGCTGCACTATCACCCGCGAGTGTTAGATGCGTGGGTGAAGCAGCAGATTAACGTTGCGCGGGAGGCATTTGCTCACAAAAGTACGGTCAGCGATCGCAGAGTGTATATTCCAATTCCAGTGGTGATGGACGGCAACGCGATCGCAGAGCTGAGCAGCCACGATTTACACACAACGTTTTGGGACGGGCGGCAGTGCTTGTTAATCTGGGGCGAGGGTGGAGTCGGAAAAACCAGCCTCGCCTGTCACTTGGCAAAATGGGCAATGTCAGACGATCCGGATGAGCGCTTAAGCCGTCATCGAATGCTGCCTGTTCTGATCGAGCAGGAACTAGATTTCAAGCTACCCGAAGATAAGAGTCCGTTCCGCGAGGCAATTCGGGGACAACTGCAAGCCTTGATTGATGCCGCCGACCCGCTCTGTGATGAATTCTTAGAGAAATTACTGAGACAGCGGCGAATTCTGGTGATTGTCGATCGCTTATCTGAACTGAGCGAAGAAACACGCCAGCAAATTCGTCCCGGACATCCTGACTTTCCAGCCAACGCCTTGGTCGTCACCTCGCGGGTCGAAGAAACCTTGGACGAGGTTCCTAAAACAACCGTGAAGCCCCTACGTATTGAAGGAAATCGCTTGTCTTCATTTCTGGAAGCGTATTTGAATCAACGCCACAAGCGGGAATTGTTCACGGATGCTGAATACTTTGATGCGTGTAGTCAACTGTCGAGAATGGTAGGACAGCGCAATATCACTGTTCTACTGGCAAAGCTTTACGCAGAGCAGATGATCGCGAAAAAAGAAGGCAGTGAGGGCGTTCTACCAGATAATATTCCGGACTTGATGCTGAGTTATCTCAACGAACTGAATCGCGATGCCGCAGAAGATGAGCCAGACAATCTAACTGTGCATGAAGATACAAAAATTATTGCTTGGGAATGCCTGAAGCATTTTTATCGTCCGGCTCCAGCGAAACGCGAAGCCATTCTAGATGCGCTGCAAGCTCAAACTGAGACAGACGAAGAGACCGTAAAAGCAAGACTCAGGCACCTGGAAAAACGGCTGCGAATTGTCCATGCGATCGGTCCTGCCCAAGATCAAATCACATTTTCTCTTGATCCGTTAGCCGAGTGTTTAGCGGCGCTGCATTTAGTAGAGCAGTATCAGGACGATCGCACGGCTTGGAGTACCTGGTTGATGCAGGCAGATACCATGCCAGGTGCGCCGGACACGATTCAAGGATTCTTGCTGGCGATGCGGGATTGTTGCTTAACGCGGAGCACCGAGATTGATGTGCCGGATTTTGTGCTCGAAGAACTGGGGCAGCGAGTCGGGCTGAGCGCAGAAGTGTTGCGTAAATCTCAGATCGAGCAACGACTGAGACGCTTAACGCCAATGCTTTCAACCGGAGAGACGATCGCGCGGCTTGAAGCGATCCGAGAGCTTGGGGAGTTGGGTGCAGCATCGAAAAATATATTGCCTGCGTTGATTCGAGAGTTTCAGGATCGCGATTGGTGTATCCGGCGGGAAGTGGCACGGACGATCGGGAACATCGGCCCTGAAGCGCGAACGGCAATTCCCGCTTTGGTAGAACGTTTACGCGATGAGGATCGACGAGTCAGCGGAGAAGCGATTGCGACACTGGGTAAGCTCGGCATTAGCTCACTTCCAGCTTTGATTAGTGCTCTGGACTCAAAAGTGGCTCATGTTCGGAGCAGTGCCGCTTGGATCTTAGCGAGTTTTAATGCCGCAGCAAAACCAGCAGTCCCCGCCTTGATTGCTGCGCTTAAAGATGAAGATTGGCAGGTTCGATGGGTGGCGGCTTACGCACTGGGTTGTATTGGCCCAGACGCAAAATGTGCGATTCCCGCGCTGATTGAGTCGTTTCGAGGCGAATATGAGTTGGTCAGCAAGGAAGCCAGTCGAACCCTGTGGCGCATTAGCGGCGAAGCAGAAGTCATCGTGGCAGCGCTGGGAGGAGCAAGCCAAGGGCACGATCGCAACTAAACCTTGCATTCATGCCACAACGTAGGAAGAGACAAAAGTGGGGGCAATCTTTTCTCTCAAGTTTCTCTATCGCAATTCTGTAAACCTGTGACTTAATCCGGAGTCAACCTTCCGGTAACAGCGTTGTTATAAAACTGATGAAAACAATAATTAAATTCCTCCTTCAGTCCGTAGGTAAATCAAGCAGGAGGGTTTAGAATTCAGGGATAAATTGCTATTCCTGAGCTACTCCTGTGTCAGTTACACGGTTCCTCCGCAAAAATGGCTTGATGCGTCGTCAATCTTTCCTTGCCGTGATGGTTTTCCCGGACGAAGCTTCTGTTTTTCAAGCCTATCGCCTGCTTCATTATCACGGCATTTCCCCTGAACATCTTGCGATCGTCGGTACAGGCTACAGCAATCCCGAAAGTGTCGGACTGATGAAGCCGATGCAGCTTGCTGTTCGCAAAGCGCGGTTTCTGAGTGTGACGCTTGGGACAATCGGCGCGATCGCAGGACTGCTATTCGTTGTTGCAGGTCATTTGGGCTGGCTGAGCATTCCAGAGCTGCAAAATCCTTTATTAATTCCGGCATTGTCGATCGTCAGTGGCTTCTTAGGGGCAGTGATTGGGGCGCTATTCGGCTTGTTCGGAGAAGGGACAACGGCTAGTATCTATCGACACCATCTCGATCGCGGTCAGTATTTGCTGATGATCGAAGGCTCAGAGCGGCTGGTGCGGTGGGGACAGGAAATTTTGAGCCATTATTCGACTTCTAGCAGTCTGTACTAATGTCGGCAGCGTTTGACCGAGCGATGATGCAGCGCTGTTTGGAACTGGCGCGAACTGCGATCGGGCAGACAGCTCCGAATCCGATGGTGGGCTGTGTCATTGTGGCGGATGAAGAAATTGTCGGGGAAGGGTTTCATCCGAAAGCGGGAGAGCCACATGCAGAAGTGTTTGCGCTGAGACAGGCGGGAGCGCGATCTCAAGGGGCAACGTTATACGTCAATCTGGAGCCTTGTAATCATCATGGCAGAACGCCGCCTTGCTCGGAAGCCGTAGTTGAAGCGGGAATTCGGCGTGTGGTGGTCGGTATGGTTGATCCAAATCCAAAGGTCGCAGGCGGCGGAATTGCGACTTTGAAACAGGCAGGAATTGAAGTAACTGTGGGGGTTGAGGAAGCGGATTGTCAGGCGCTAAATGAGGCGTTTGTGCATCGAATTTTGCGGCAGCGTCCCTTTGGCATTCTCAAATATGCAATGACGCTGGATGGCAAGATTGCCGCAACTAGCGGACATAGCAGTTGGGTTACAGGTGAAGCATCGCGACACCGGGTTCATCAACTCAGGACAATGTGTGATGCGATCGTCATCGGCGGCAATACGGTTCGTAAAGATGATCCGCAGTTGACAACCCACGGACTCTCGCAGCATCAACCGCTGCGGGTCGTGATGAGTCGATCGCTAAATCTGCCGGTGAAGGCGAATCTCTGGAACACAGAGAGCGCACCAACGATCGTTTTTACTCAGTTGAATGCAGATCAAACCGTTCAGAAGCATCTGACTCAACAGGGTGTTGAGGTTGTGAATTTGGAAGAGTTAACGCCTGATGCGGTGATGGTGCAGTTGTACGATCGCGGCTTGAATACAGTGCTGTGGGAATGTGGTGGCACCTTGGCAGCGCAGGCAATCGCTCAAGAGTGTGTGCAGAAAGTTTGGGCGTTTGTGGCACCGAAGATTATTGGCGGAAGTGATGCCCCAACACCGATCGGGGATTTAGGTTTAGAAAAGATGACGGACGCGATTCAGTTAGTCCGCGTGAGGTGGCAAACGATCGAGTCCGATCTGCTCATTGAGGGCTATCTTGAGAGACTGCGGTGCTGACTTAGAGAGCGCTCAACGCAACAATAAAAAACATAACTTGCAGCGAATGCTGTAATCCAGCCAAGGATTTGTAATGCCAAAAATCCTAAACTGCTCTGTTGTATAAATCGATTACCCAGAGTAATCACTTTAAATTGTAAAGGGGCGTGCATCAAATACAGCGAATACGACATCAGACCGACGAAGCTGAGCCAGGAGAGGGAGCGAATTGAAGTCGCACGATCGTCGAGTGGGTAAAGCAAATACAGCAACAAGGCAAAACCCGCGCTAAACCAAGCCCAACTTGAATGCGACGTTTGGTTTATTAAAAGGCTTAAACCACCGAGGATTGCAATTAAACAGAGCGCTAAATGTCGATGATGAACACGACCCTGAGCAGCAGATAGCAACGCGATAAAAAGCAGCGCTCCACAAACAAACTCACACCACGACGTGAGTACCGCCCACTGAGTCTTGATTACAACCGAGGCAACAGCAGTGGATAACCCAATAAAAAGAGCTACAGACTGTCCTAAGCGATTTCTAATCACAAGTAAGACTGCCATCATTAGATAGAAACCAATCTCAACCACTAGAGACCAGTAAACAACGACATAGAACGGAACATTCATATAAGGTTGAATCAGCAATAAATTGCCGACCCAAGCTTGCCAGGATAAAGGCACGAGGGCTTCAAGACTCGCCCGATTAAAAGGTTGAGAGGCTAAGTTCAAGACCACGACACTGAAAAAAGCGAACCAATAGGTCGGAACGAGTCGCCAGAAACGATTTTTCAGAAACGTCCAGGGACTCCCGTCCTTTAGGGTCAAGCGGTAGGCACTGGACATAATGCAGTAACCGCTAATCACAAAAAAGAAATGTACACCGAGCCAGCCGGGAGCAGCAATCGCTTTAATCACTTCAGCCGCTGGATGAAGCTGCTTGTCATAGACCATTCCAAAACCATGAAATAGCATGACCCATAGAGCGGCGATACCACGCCAGTAGTCG
>JACJNX010000089.1 GCA_014695255.1 Cyanobacteria bacterium FACHB-63 | reverse complement strand
TAAGCCACGCAGATCCAAGGACGCATACCGAGACGGTAGGAGAGTTCCCACTCACGTCCCATGTAGCAGAATACACCGATCAGGAAGTGGAATACCACCAATTGGTAAGGACCACCGTTGTACAACCACTCGTCGAGTGATGCGGCTTCCCAAATCGGGTAGAAGTGCAGACCGATCGCGTTCGAGGAAGGAACGACTGCACCGGAGATGATGTTGTTGCCGTAGAGCAAGGAGCCTGCGACGGGTTCGCGGATGCCATCGATGTCCACAGGGGGAGCAGCGATGAAGGCGATGATGTAGCAGATGGTAGCAGCGAGCAGGGTGGGGATCATCAACACGCCGAACCAGCCCACGTAGAGGCGGTTGTCGGTCGAGGTCACCCAGTTGCAGAACTGCGCCCACAGGTTGGCGCTTTCGCGTCTCTGTAAGGTCGTTGCCATGGTTGGATAATTACTGTTTGAAGAATGATGTAAGTGGTGTTAACCACACTTCACATATTAGGGAAAAAGTTTCAGTTTGTAAAGAGTTTTAAAGCTCGCTTCTCAGATTCTCCGTCTGAAGGAGTAGATCAAAAGCATAGAGAAGCATTTGAAGCCAAATGCTCTATGTCTGTTCTAAAGCGGCTTCGGGTGCTTAGAAGCCGCTCTTGAGTTAAGTCTGAGAAAGGGTAGAAGTGATTGTAAACGGATAATACGAATTGAAAAATTGGGAGAACGGCATCGACTCCCTTGTGTCAATTTGTAAAATGCTCACGAACTGATCCATCAAATTACGATCGCTAACTTGCGTCCTAAGTCGGCAATTGCAGGAGTTACTGTGGGCGATCGATGCAGCCACTGGTGAAATAATTCCTGGCTTTTAGTGAAAGAAACCCCTAGCCCAAACTGTCCACTCAGCGTGATCAACCGCTCTAAGACGCGAATTTGAGGTTCTGAATTTTCTATTTCATGTTCGTTAAAGAGCGTCCACAACGATCGCTCGATCAATCGCTGCAAAGTTTCACGCGCCTCTGGTTGCTGAAGCTGACAGTGCAGATGAACTGCTTCAGTTGCGATCGCTTCCAACTGCCCCAAAATCATCAAAGTCGAGTCCAGATCATCTGCATCCTGCTCGAACGATCGCAGCGTTAGCAACAGCCGATGTCCGAGTGCGATTTCAGCCGCAACTTGTAGCTCCTGGGGGACAGGCAATTCATCGCGATGAAACGCCATTAAAACTCCATAGTTATCGCGATAGACCTGTGTGTAAAGTTGATCTAAGCGCGTTAGGGTTTCTTGAGTGAGCAATCTCATCATGCGATGGCGCTCCTCTGCAAACAAATCCTGTAAGCTGTAAGCCACATCTCCAAACAGTTGATTCATTTTCAGAATGACTTGAGCGGCGCTACCTTGTGCAAGCTTCTCAAAAAGCTGCTCTTTCACCTGCGTATAGTTCCGCCGCCCCACAAAGGGCTGAATACAACAGTGAAAATCCCAACCGCATAAATGCAGCACTGCAAAGACAAAATGCTGACTCTCACGAGTAATCTCAGACGTGAGTTGCACCTGACCGATCGCGAGTGTCACCGATCCCAAGCGCTGAATCTGATAGTCCAACTGAGAAGTGCTGTAGCAGTAAACGCGCTGTTCTCGTGCATAAGTTGTAAACAGAGAAGAGATTGCATAGTGGGCTGCAACTTGCTCGAAGGTGATTTGAGCGGGGATCACAAGCTGACGATAAACTTCCGCACCATTTTTGAAGCAGTCCACATTGCTTGGAGCCAGTGCAAGTCGTTTGATAAAGCTCTTTTCAAGCTGAATCCCTGCTACATCTCCAGCCAATTCAAGTGCTCGTGAGGCATACCGGAGAATTTGTACACCTTCTGGTCGAGAAAGCTCTTCAAAAAACCAGCCGCAACTTGTGTACATCAACAAGGCATGACGCTGCATTTCTAGCAAACGTAACGCATCTAAGCGATCGTCACTGCTGAATTTATGCGACTGATGCCGAGCGAGAAACTTCTGCACCGAAGCTCGATCGCGAATGACCTCGATATACTCATCTCGCGCTAGCCAAGGATCATCAAACAGCTTCTTCCCTGCCTCTTCGTACACACGAATCAACTGATCCCGCAGCCAATCTAGTGCCTCTCTAAGCGGTCGTCTCCATTTTTGGTGCCATAGACCGCCGCCTCCACAGCCACAGTCATCTTGCCAGCGATCGACTCCATGAGCGCAACTCCAAGCCGTTACGGGCTTCAACACCACTTCCCAGATCGGTGGATTAAGGCTGAGGTAGTGGGCAAAATTAGTGACTGTCCAATCGCGTCTTGGAAATTCTTCAATAAAAGCATATGCCAAGCATTTCTCAGTGCCCCCTTTGTGATGCCCAAAAGTTTCACCATCGGTTGCGACTGAGATTAACTGAGTGGGACGATGATCCCCGCGTACTGCTTGACTCAAACGACTCGCGAGATGATGAGAACTGCTTAACGCTGAATCAAAGCCCATGTCACGAGAAATCGGACCGTCGTAGAAGAAGATATCTAAATAAGGAGAATCAGGATCACCTGATTGTAGATAGCAACGATAGGGGCGAGTGGGATCAATCTGACCTCCGCCAACTTCCATCCAGGTAGAGTCATTCCCCGATCGACAGCGTTCTGCCTGCGATGGAGCCAGAACAATAAATTTAATCCCCTCCTCGATCAAAATCTTCAGGGTTGGGTAATCCACTGCGGTTTCAGCTAGCCACATTCCTTCGGGATCGCGTCCGAAGTGCGATCGAAAATCTGCCTTACCCCAGTGAATCTGCGTCCGCTTATCGCGATCGTTCGCCAACGGCATGATGATGTGGTTATAGACTTGAGCGATCGCATTGCCATGTCCGTTTAAGCGATCGCAACTTTTGCGATCGGCATCAACGATGCGCTGATACACCTCCACATCATGCCGCTCGATCCAACTCATTAACGTCGCGCCAATATTGAAGCTTAGATACTCAAAGTTATTGACGATCCCCAACAGTTGTCCTTGCTGATCTAACACTCTAGCGAACGCATTCGGACGATAACATTCGTGGTGAATCCGTTCATTCCAGTTGTGAAATGGAGCGGCGCTGGGCTGTCGCTCGATGGCATCTAGGTAAGGATTTTCGCGAGGGGGTTGATAGAAATGTCCATGTACTGCGACATAAACACCGATCGCAGTTTCAACGGGATCGCTTACAGCATCGGAGTTTGAAGTATTGAGATCGGCAGCAGACAAGCGGGATGAAGCAGATGAGGTCATGGGTCAAGTTCCACCTAAGAAGACACTCACACTCGCAGCAGCAGCATATCGGAGTGTAAGCAGAACGTATCAAACTAAAAAAATCGGAGTGGAAGCAGCTTTCTCAAAACTAAAATCAGTCGGAGGTTTCCCGATCGCGCAGAGCGGAGATGAGGCTGTGTCTGACCTTAGCAGGCGCGAGAAAAACCACAACCTAACTCAGGATTGATTCTGTTGGAATGGAAATCAACGAATTGAGTTAGATTGTGACAACGCTGATGTGAAAGCAGGATGACGAATAAAATGCGAGATTCATCGTTCTGCAATCATCTCTCTTGATTGAATCGCACTTTAGACCTGTTCCTAAAGTTCTTTAAGATCTTCATATAGGATTTTATGATCGCGCCACTAAAGTTCATCTTTCGTGATGTGAAGCGTTGAGCAGAACACAAAGAATTATGCTGCCGCCAGTGTCGATCGTGAGTATCCTATGGAGGACGATTTTCTCATCTAGAAACGCGAATGTCATTCAAGAATATAGTTTTTACAGCATTGCTCGTGATGATCCCGGTGTCGATCGCGGCTCATTATCTCCATTGGGGATCGCTTGTTGTTTTCGCCACAGCAGCGCTAGCGATTCTACCGTTAGCAGCCTGGATGGGAACTGCAACCGAAGAAATTGCGGTTGTTGTAGGTCCAACATTGGGCGGTCTGATGAATGCGACGTTCGGCAATGCAACTGAGTTAATTATTGCCCTAGTTGCTCTGAATGCAGGTCTAATTGATGTAGTGAAAGCCAGCCTCACTGGCTCGATCATCGGCAATCTACTCTTGGTGATGGGCTTAGCAATGCTGCTAGGCGGCTTGCGCTATAAAGAGCAGGAATTTCAGCCGATCGTGGCGCGAGTGAATGCGTCATCAATGAATTTGGCGGTGATTGCACTTTTACTGCCGACAGCAGTAAATATCACTTCATCTGGAATCGAGCCATTGACGCTGCAAGTTTTGTCGGTTGCAGTTGCGATCGTGCTGATCAGCGTTTACACCCTTACCCTTCTGTTCTCGATGAAAACTCATACTTATCTCTATGATGCGGGTGTAGCAGAAGAGGAACTTGCAGCGGCGAGCTTAGCCCATGAAACCAAAAAGCCGAATCTTGTGTTGTGGTCTGTTGTTTTACTCATTTGTACAGTGCTGGTTGCAGTTGAATCGGAGTTACTGGTTGATAGTTTAGAGATTGCTACAGAGAAACTAGGACTGACCGCACTTTTTACAGGAGTCATTTTGCTGCCGATCATTGGCAATGCTGCTGAACATGCTACTGCGGTCACGGTAGCGATGAAGGACAAAATGGATCTGTCGCTTTCGGTTGCCGTAGGTTCAAGTTTGCAGATTGCGCTGTTTGTTGCTCCGGTCTTGGTGATCGTGGGTTGGTTAACTGGACAACCGATGGATTTGAATTTTAATCCGTTTGAATTGGTTGCAGTTGCGGTGGCGGTGTTAATCACGAATTCGATTAGCTCTGATGGTCGATCGAATTGGTTAGAAGGAACATTGTTATTAGCAGCCTATCTAGTGCTAGGACTCGCCTTTTACTTTCATCCAGTAATGGCATAGCTAAGAAGACGCGATCGCACTTTTTGCCCGACCCTCAAGAACCTGAATGCTGCGATCGCGATACTCCGCTAAATTTGGCAATTTCTAGGGTCGCTACGATCCTGGGATTAGAGAGCTTGTAAAATTTGTGTTCTTAAAGTCTACGTAAATTTCCAGGTTCTCCCCGGATTGCAGGATAAAATCTGGAAAATAATGACCAGAAGTAGTAGTAAAAGATACGCAGGAATCTTGCGGATATTTGTGTAAAGATTTGGTGAGGTGACACAGATTACACCGAGCCTCCGCGAGTTCAATGATGCTTGCCCGTATTTTGACTTTGCCCCGGTCAAACTCGCTTGAAGTCGATTAAATCCGCTGATTAAATCTATGTTCCTGAAGTCTGGGGTTAAGAGGTGCGAGAGCCATGATTGCTGAGTCTATTTATCAAAGTCGGGGAATTCTGCCGGAGGAACAGCGGCTCTATGATCACCTTTTATATCTGGTTCAAAACGAATCGCCGCAAGCATTGACGGAACGGTTTCGCCTTCTGTTCATTGAAGCCACCGGCTATCCGAATGCTATCTTGCAACAAGACCTTGATCGCCTTGTGCAGTTTAAGAACTCTAGCGAAGATTTTCGCTTTATTCTCAATCGTTGCTGCCATATCTTGATTAATCGCTGGCAATCGCGACCCCAGTGCCACCGTGCGATCGCAGAACTCATTGCTCTATTTGAATTAGCTCCGACTCGCCCAGTTACGTCAGACCTTTATCGATCGCGCATCATCAAGCAACAGCGTCATCTGATTCAAGCATTCCAGAGCACGGAGCAGTACCTTACGCTTAAACGCCTGGCAACTGTTTTGCAGCCTGCGGAATGCTCGATCGAAACCGAGCGCTTCGGAACACTGATCCGCCGTTACCCCTATCTATACGAACATTGTCTTGTGGCTGAGGGAACGCCCGCGAGTCAACAAGCTTCAATTCGCCAACTTCAGGTAGAACGACAAAAGCAATTTGAAATCGACCTTTCTAAGTATGTGACTTACCAAGTTCGTCGTGCTGTAAGTGATGCTGCGACACCAGATCGCGTCATTTATCCGGTGCAAAATCCAACGTTATTAGATGAACGATCGCTTAGCGCAGCAATACACGAATTCACCGGAAAAGTAAACGGGAATGATACCTGTCGCGAAGTCGCGCAGCGATTTTCTGCTCATTGTCAGGAAGTGCGATCGTATCAGGAATTCAAAAAAGAGCTGTATGGCTATCTGACTGATGTAGTGAACCCAGCTTACGGCAAGCGGCACTTCAATCGGCAGTTTGCTAATCTGTTGGATAACATTCATCCAGAGAGCGAATCACAGCCGCTGACAGATTTTCTGATGCTGCGGACTTGTAGCCAACTGCTGAATTTTCTTGTCGTCGAAAGCGCTCAAAATCCCCAGCATTTCGTACTTGTTGATTTGCTATCTAACTTGGGCGCAACCTCGACCACGCGACTTCTGCTGCAAATCGTTTTACTTTGTCAACGAATTAAGCCTTATTTGGAGAAGCGATTTTCGATTTTGTTTCATCACTACGAAAGCTACAGTCGCGATGGCGTTCAATGGCTAATTGCGGCGATGGAAAATCTACAGATTGCTTTAAGTACGAACTTCAGCACTCTGAATTTGTGTTTTGTGCATCAGCTTGTGCGCTAGCGTTTGGGATTTATGCTAATCTACACGATGGTAGGATGCTCATTCTCTAGAATGCTGTGCATACTCATGTGTGGACAGCGATTTTTAGTCCGATGAGAAACCCAAAACTTTTGATTCAATTGGAGGATACAGCATGACCCAAGTGGTTCTCGGAGAAAACGAAGGAATCGATTCAGCGCTGCGCCGATTTAAGCGTCAAGTTTCAAAGGCTGGAATCTTAGCAGACCTGCGATCGCACCGTCATTTTGAAACCCCACTCGAAAAGCGCAAGCGTAAAGCGATCGTCGCTCGACGCAATCGCCGCTACCGCTAACGGTGACAGTCGATTCTTAAACCAAGAATCGATTTTTTGTTAGAAACGGTTGACTGGCAGCATTGCTAGGATGTGAGAAGTACGCTGCTCTTCTTTCCGTGAATTTATGACTGACTCCATTTCCGACGCTGGTAAACCCTTGGATCAGGGACTAGACGAAGCGATTTCTGGGTTTGATGAGATCCAAGCTGAGCTAAATTATCGACAGGCGCAAACGACGCTACGAGAGCTAGTTGAGAATCTAGATTTAACGGCTCAGGAGCGATCGGGGTTGGAGTCAGAAATTCACGGGCTAGGGACGATGCTAGAAAAGCTTGATCGTCTTGTGGTTCAAATTGCGGCATTCGGGATGGTGGGGCGCGGCAAGTCCTCGCTCTTAAACGCCCTGCTAGGTCAACAGATTTTTGAAACAGGTGCAATCCATGGCGTGACACGATCGCAGCAGTCGGCTCAGTGGAGCGTTGCGAGTGAGACGATCGCAGGCACCGATCAAGAAGTGTTGCGCGTTAAGTTGCCGAGTACCAGTCACGCTCAAATCGAGTTAATTGATACTCCCGGAATCGATGAGGTCAACGGAGAGGCGCGAGAGGCTTTAGCGCGTCAAGTCGCTCAACAAGCGGATCTATTGCTGTTCATTGTTTCGGGTGACATTACGAAAGTTGAGTTTCAAGCGCTTTCGGAACTGCGGGAAGTTGGGAAACCGATCATTCTGGTGTTTAACAAAATCGATCAGTATCCGGATACTGATCGCATGAGTATTTATCAAAAAATCCGTGATGAACGAGTGAAAGAACTGCTTTCACCCGATGAAATTGTGATGGCGGCGGCTTCTCCGTTGATTGCACGAGCGGTAAAACGTCCTGATGGGCGAATGTCTGCCCAGATGATTAAAGCAGAGCCACAAGTTGAAGATCTCAAGCTAAAAATCCTCGAAGTGCTGCACCGGGAAGGAAAATCGCTGGTTGCACTGAACTCGATGCTGTTTGCCGATGATGTTCACGATCGCTTACTTCAGCGAAAATTAACCATTCGAGAACAGAATGCAAATCGCGTGATCTGGAACGGCGTAATGACAAAAGCGATCGTTACTGCCGTTAATCCGATTATTGTTCTCGACATTATTAGCAGTGCTGCGATCGATGTTGCGATGATTATGAGTTTATCGAAGCTCTATAGCATTCATATGACGCAGCAAGGCGCGGTGAAATTGCTTCAACGGATCGCGATCGCAATGGGTGGAATTTCGGCAAGTGAACTACTGGCAAATTTAGGCTTAAATTCCCTCAAGACAGTGTTAGGATTATCGGCTCCGGCAACTGGGGGACTATCGATCGCGCCTTATCTTTCGGTCGCGCTGACCCAGGGAGCCGTTGCAGGCGTTTCGACTTATGCGATCGCTCAAGTGACCAAAGCTTATCTTGCCAATGACGCATCTTGGGGAACAGAAAGCCCGAAAGCGGTTGTGACTAGAATTCTTGCCTCACTCGATGAGGATTCGATTATGAATCGCATTAAAGACGAACTGAGAGCAAAGCTCGATCTTCATGCGCGACAAGCGAAGGCGAATAAAATATAGGGAGGTATCATGAGGGAAAGCATGATCGCGTTTATCCTTGCGGCGATCGATAACGAATAGCGATCGCTCCACGAACTTGTTCAACCGTGAGCAACGCAAACGCCCATGCGATGGTTTGAGAAGATGCGTCTTCTTCAGGGATATACGATCAGACTCAGCGTGCAATTAAACAATGCTAGGATTCAGGATCTAGGACTGAAAGAGCAAGCGAGAGGCAAACACCAACTGATCAATACGTTGTAGTAGATGAAATTAAAACGCGCTATTGGTCAGTTGGTGAGACGGGAACTCCAATTCTTTTGATTCATGGCGCAGGCGGTTCGGCTGATTACTGGTACAAGAATGTTTTTGCTTTGGCACAGCAGCATCGAGTTTATGCCTTCGATTGGATTGGCTCAGAAAGATCCGATAAGCCTAACGCAACCTACACCTATGATGATTTAACGCAATTCGTGGCTCATTTTATGGATACGATCGCTTTGTCGAATGCAAACATCGTCGCGGCTTCGGGCGGTGGCATCATTGCAATGAAACTTGCATCTCAATCGCCCGATCGAGTCCAGAAATTAGTTTTGGTTGGAAGTGTGGGTTTAGGGAAAGGGCTAGGGTTTGGAATGCGGGTGTCTGCTATTCCCGGCATTGGTGAAGCACTCAATCGTCCAAGTCGTGCTATCGCTAAATTTCTCATTCGTCAATGCGCCTATAACCCAGAGCAATTCTTAACGATGAGTTTGTCGATTTAGTTGAGAGAAACTTACCTCTAGAAGTGCTGCAATTTCAGCTTCGTACATTTCGTACCTCTGCAAACTTTTGGGGAATGAAGCCAGAGTTTTTGAGCAATCTTCGTGATAGTTTGCCGAATATTAAAGCCCCTACTCTTGTCTTATGGGGAAAGCAGGATCAAGTTACTCCTGTTAGTGGTTCTGAAGTTGCGATGAATAATATTTCCGGAGCAACGTTGCGTATATTTGATAATTGCGGACACTGGGTTTACCTGGAACATACCGACGAGTTTAATCAGTCGGTGACTGAATTTTTGAAGGCTTAAGGAAACGCGATCGCAGTTCCTCAATCTATTCAACCAAAATTAAATTATATTTAGCGTGATAGCAAAGGTATGATTCGGGCTATGAGCTTTAACGATGTCGTAGAAACGATTAAAACCCTATCTTTCGAGGAAAAACAGGAGATTCAAGCCCTGTTAACTCAGTACTTGCGGGAAGAGCGGCGCGAAGAAATATACGCTAATGGTCAACTCCATACGAGCCGAGTTTGAGAACACACAAACTCTCTGGAAAACTCAAAGATTATTGGAGCTTTAGCCTTGAATACGACGAAAGAGTCGTATTTTACTTCACAGAAGATGGAAACGCCGTCTTTGTCGATGTCGGTACTCATGATGAAGTGTATTGAGTTGTCGATCGCCAAAAAATGTCGAAAAGGGGTGGAATGATCTACACTCGAATAGGGTAAAATGCAACCCCGACCCGTTCTATTTGGAGGAAATTGCCGCTTGTCTAAACAAGACCTGATTGAAATGGAAGGAACCGTCGTCGATTCGCTCCCGAACGCAATGTTCCGGGTAGACCTCGACAACGGCTTCAACGTCCTCGCACACATCTCTGGAAAAATTCGACGCAACTATATCAAGATCCTTCCCGGAGATCGCGTCAAAGTCGAACTCACTCCCTACGACCTGACCAAAGGACGCATCACCTACCGACTGAAAAATAAAGGTGGTCGTTAGTTGGCATCAAAAGATCCCTTTGACAAGCGCTATATAAAATTGATAGGATATTGTGTTTGTAATGTTGCCGAGATAGGGCATGAAAGTACGAGCGTCAGTGAAACGAATTTGCGAAAAATGCCGCGTCATTCGTCGGAAGGGGCGCGTCATGGTGATCTGTGAAAACCCGAAGCACAAACAACGCCAGGGTTAACAAGACTGCATGTGCAAGTCTGCCGAAACGGGGAAAGCCTCCGATCGCGGCAGACATTTTCGACTGTTTATCTATGTTTTAGGGAGAATCAGCGTGGCTCGGATTGCGGGCGTAGACCTGCCTCGCGATAAGCGAGTGGAAATTGGTCTTCGATATATCTATGGAATCGGGCCTACCCGATCGAAAGAAATCATCGCGAAAACAGGAGTCAATCCTGATACGCGAGTGAAAGACCTGAGCGAAGCGGATGTCGCCGCCCTGCGCGAAGCAGTGGAAGGCGGCTATCAGATTGAAGGAGACTTGCGGCGGTTTGAATCGATGTCGATCAAGCGATTGATGGATATCGGTTGCTATCGCGGTCGGCGGCACCGGATGGGCTTGCCTGTACGGGGTCAGCGGACTCGAACCAATGCGCGGACTCGTCGCGGCGGTCGTCGGACGGTTGCCGGAAAGAAAAAAGCTCCCGGTAAGAAATAGAGTGATTCTAGCAATCACGGCTTGTAGGAACGTAGCAGCGTAAATAACAGAGAGTTGACATGGCAAGACAACCGCAGCGGAAAACGGGTCCGCGCAAGGCGAAAAAGAATATCCCTAGTGGAGTCGCCCATATTCAATCGACCTTCAACAACACGATCGTCACGATCTCGGATACTCAAGGTGAAGTCATTTCCTGGGCATCTGCCGGATCGAGCGGCTTCAAAGGTGCAAAGAAGGGAACTCCCTTTGCGGCACAAACCGCTGCCGAAGCAGCCGCACGTCGGGCAATGGATCAAGGAATGCGTCAGCTTGAAGTGATGGTGAGCGGTCCGGGTGCTGGACGTGAAACCGCAATTCGGGCGTTACAAGGAACTGGCATCGAAATCACCCTGATTCGAGACGTGACCCCTATTCCCCACAACGGTTGTCGCCCACCCAAGCGTCGTCGCGTCTGAGACGTGATTTTGCTGTCTATAATGGACGGCACGAAACGGGTTGGATGTCAAATCGAGGGATAACCCTCACAAGCAAGGAGAAAGGGAGGCTAATCCGTGGCACAGTTTCAGGTCGAATGTATTGATACCACGACGGATAAGGATCAGAGCCAGTACAGTAAGTTCATTTTGGAGCCGCTAGAGCGGGGACAAGGAACGACGGTGGGTAATGCCCTTCGTCGTGTGTTGCTGTCGAACTTAGAAGGTGCAGCTGTGACTGCCGTGAGACTCGCAGGTGTTACGCATGAGTTTGCGACAATTCCGGGAGTGCGGGAAGACGTGCTGGATATCATGCTGAACATGAAAAAGCTGGTATTTAGAACGTATTCGTCTCAGCCTCAGATCGGTCGGCTTCTGGTTCAAGGACCCGCAACCGTAACGGCTGAGAGCTTTGATCTGCCTTCGGAAGTTGAACTGGTTGATCCGGATCAATACATTGCAACGCTTGCTCCGAACGCAACGTTAGAGATGGAGTTCAAAATCGAGAAGGGTAAAGGCTATCGGGGGGCTGGAAAGTTCACCGATGATACCGCGCTCGACTTTTTGCAAATCGACTCTGTATTCATGCCAGTCCGGAAAGTGCAATACAGCGTTGAGGATGCTCGCCAAGGTGGAACGGCTGAAAAAGACCGTTTGATCATGGAAATTTGGACAAATGGCAGTTTGACTCCGCAAGAAGCGCTGAGTCAAGCTGCAAATATCCTGGTCGATCTGTTTAATCCTCTGAAAGACATTACCTTCGAGCCTTCGGATGGTGATGATCTCAGCGATGAGCGGATCGAAAATCAAATCCCGATCGAAGAACTGCAGCTTTCAGTCAGAGCTTACAACTGTCTGAAACGCGCTCAAATCAACTCGGTCGCGGACTTACTCGACTACAGCCAAGAAGATCTGCTCGAAATCAAAAACTTCGGGGCTAAATCTGCTGAGGAAGTGGTCGAAGCACTGCAACAACGGTTGGGGATCACCCTGCCGCAAGAAAAATCTAAATCCTAAGAAAAAGCTATGCGTCACGGTTGTAGAGTCCCCATGTTGGGCAAACCTGCGGATCAGCGAAAAGCACTCCTAAGAGCGCTAACGACTGAACTGATTCGCAACGGTCGAATCCAAACGACCAAAGTTCGCGCTCAAGCAGTGCGATCGGAAGCAGAAAAGATGATCACCCTCGCTAAAGACGGCTCTCTCGCGGCGCGTCGTCAAGCAATGGGATACATCTACGATAAGCAGCTTGTTCATGCTTTGTTCGAGCAAGCCCCGGAACGATACGCCGATCGCAAAGGCGGATATACCCGCATCTTGAGAACGATTCGTCGTCGCGGTGACAATGCTGAAATGGCAATTATCGAATTGACCTAAAATGGCAACTGTTCAGCCGTCCCCCCAACGAGTCGCTCTACTAATTCAGTATTTGGGCACTCGATTTTATGGGTGGCAACGGCAACCGAATCATTGCTCAGTTCAAGAAGAGATCGAAACCGCGATCGCTTCTGTCGTAGGACATCGGGTGGTGATTCACGCGGCAGGGCGTACCGATACGGGCGTTCATGCGGCGGCTCAGGTGGCGCATTTCGATGTAGTTTCCCTGATTCCGGCACACCGATGGGCGGATGTGATTAATGCTCGACTTCCCGATGATGTGTTGATTCGAGCATCGACAGCCGTTTCTTCTGATTGGCACGCTCGCTTCTCAGCTTCCTGGAGACGATACCGTTATACGATCTATACCGAGGCACGACCGAACTTATTTGCTCGATCGTTGTCTTGGCACTACTACCACGCCCCGCTGGATGAATCCAAAATTCAGAAAGCGCTTGATCCGATGATCGGTCGCCATCACATGGCAGCGTTTCAACGGGCAAATTCGAGCCGTCCCCATGCTTGGGTGGAAATTCAAGCGACGGAATGTGTGAGACAAGGCTCGTTTCTCTATATTGAAGTTCAGGCAAGTGGATTTCTGTATGGCATGATGCGGCTGCTGGTCGGACTGCTGGTAGAAGTAGGACGCGGGGATCGATCAATTCAGGACTTTACGCGCTTGTGGACAGAAGAACGGCGTGATGAAGTGCGGTACGCGGCTCCGCCTCAAGGACTCTGCTTGCTGAGAGTGGGCTATCCGGAGATGCCTTTTCCCCCAGAACTCTGGTTTGATTCGCAGCCGAAACTGGTTTTGCCGCGATCGACTGTTTCCGAACTGACTCCTTTTTAACCAAACCTCAAGCTCATGGAAAACAAAACCTACTTACCTCCGGTCGCTGAGATCCAGCGCGATTGGTACGTTGTTGATGCAACGGATCAACGCTTGGGTCGTTTAGCGACTGAAATCGCGATGATCCTTCGTGGTAAAAACAAGCCTACTTACACTCCTCACCTGGATACGGGTGATTTTGTCGTCGTGATCAATGCCGAAAAAGTTGCGGTCACAGGCAAGAAAGCTAGCCAGAAAGTGTATCGCCGCCACTCCGGTCGTCCGGGTGGAATGAAAACCGAATCTTTTGAGAAACTGCAAGCGAGATTGCCAGAGCGCATCATTGAGCAAGCGGTCAAAGGAATGCTGCCGAAAAATTCGCTGGGTCGCCAACTGTTCACCAAAATGAAAGTGTATGCGGGTGCAGATCATCCTCATGCTGCACAGCAACCCAAAGTTTTAGAAATCAACACGATTCCGGGAGAGAAGTAATCGATGCAAGCGACAGAAGGAAGAGTGATGTATCAAGGCACGGGTCGGCGTAAAAACGCGATCGCTCGTGTCCGGTTGGTTCCAGGCGATGGCACCATCACGATCAACGGCAAGCCCGGCGATCTCTACCTACAATTCAATGCTGAGTATCTTTCTGGCGCGAAAGCACCTTTAGAAACTCTTGGCTTGGAAAGTGAATACGATGTCTTGGTGACGGCTCACGGCGGCGGTCTGACCGGGCAAGCGGACGCAATTAAACTTGGTGTAGCGCGGGCATTGTGCCAGCTTGATCCCGAAAACCGGAAGCCGCTTAAAGTCGAAGGGTATTTAACCCGCGATCCGAGAGCAAAAGAACGGAGAAAATACGGTCTTCGCAAAGCCCGGAAAGCTCCTCAGTTCTCGAAGCGCTAATTGTTACAATCGGTATAGAACACTGGAGAGAAGGCAATGGCAAAAAAAGGTATCCATCCGAACTGGTATCCCGAAGCGAAGGTTTACTGTAACGGTGAACACGTTGCGACGGTGGGTTCGACCAAGCCAGAACTGCACGTTGATGTGTGGTCGGGCAATCATCCGTTTTTCACGGGAACTCAGAAGATTATTGACACTGAGGGACGAGTCGAGCGGTTCTTGCGGAAGTACGGCATGAGCGAAGAACAAAAATAGGACAACTCGGTTGAAAACTCACTCGACGATCGCGTTTTGAGTTGCCGCGATTGTCTTTTCACCGAAATTTTTCTATTTTTTGAGGCGAGTCTAATGGCTGAAGCATACCTGATTGACAAACTAAATTCGGTTGAGCAAACCTTTAACGAATTGACGCGCCGCATGGCTGACCCGGATATTGCAAAAGATCCGGGTGAGTTCCAGCTCGTAGCAAAGTCGCGATCGTCGTTAGAGGAAACGGTCAATACGTATGAGCTTTGGCGCAAGACAGAAAAAGATCTTGCTGGGGCACGTCAACTTCTAAAAGAGTCGGGCGGCGACCTTGAAATGCAAGAAATGGCAGCGATGGAAGTGGAAGAACTCCAATCCAAGCTGCAAGAATTAGAAACCCGATTGAAAATTCTCCTGCTGCCAAGCGATCCGAATGATGACAAGAACATCATGCTAGAAATTCGGGCAGGAACTGGAGGCGATGAAGCCAGCATTTGGGCAGGTGATTTGGTCAGAATGTATTCGCGTTTTGCGGAGCGTCAGGGATGGCGCGTCAAGATGGCGAGTGAATCACTGGCAGAGGGTTTGGGCGGATTCAAAGAAGCCGTGATGGAAATTCAGGGCGATCGCGTTTACAGTAAATTGAAATTTGAAGCGGGCGTTCATCGAGTGCAGCGCGTTCCGGTGACAGAAGCATCCGGGCGGGTTCACACTTCGACCGCGACCGTTGCTGTGATGCCTGAAGTGGATGATGTGGAAGTTCACATCGATCCAAAAGATATTGAGATGAAGACGGCACGATCGGGCGGCGCAGGTGGTCAGAACGTCAACAAAGTTGAAACGGCAGTAGATTTAATTCACAAGCCGACAGGGATTCGGGTTTTTTGTACGGAAGAACGATCGCAGCTTCAGAACCGAGAAAGAGCGATGCAAATTCTCCGAGCAAAGCTGTATGACATCAAGTTGCGAGAGCAGCAAGATGCAATTACTTCGATGCGTCGATCGCAGGTCGGGACGGGAGAGCGATCGGAGAAGATTCGCACCTACAACTACAAAGACAATCGCGTAACGGATCACCGATTGGGGCAGAACTTCGCATTGAATCCGGTGCTAGAAGGTGATCTAGAGGATGTGATTGAAACCTGTATTTCTCAGGATCAGCAAGAGCGATTAGAGCAATTAGCGGCTGAGAGTGGAAATGAGGCGGCTGTGAAGTAGGTCGATTGAAAATCTACTTAATTCCTTTCTGAAGTAGATACTCTCGGTCGATGTATGGACAATTGCTATAAGCTAAGTTGAGAACTTTTGTTCAGCTAGACGATGAGTGTTGATGACGTTGTTAAGTTAGTTGATGCAATCACGAAGTTGTTCAGCGTGTTGGTCTACCCAGCAGTGCTTTTGTTTTTCTTAATTCGTTTTGGTCGAGATCTAAGTGATTTCTTTTCAGGCTTAGGTGAGTTATCCCTCAAAGGAGCAGGGTTTGAAGCTTCTTTGAAGAGAAAGCAAGCTGAAGCGGCAGCGGCTTTAGCTGCTGCTGCAATATCCAGGCCTGGCGAAACTTCAACTCCTGAAACTGCGGCACAAGGAGCGAAAGCCGCTTTAAATCTGGTTGCTGAAGCTGTCAACCCTCGTATTGCTAAACGCGCAAGTCGATCAAGAATTCTTTGGGTTGATGACCGCCCAAATAACAATCTTTATGAGCGGCAATCGCTGGAAGCTTTGGGAGTTAGTTTTGAATTAGCCACATCAACAGAAGAAGCCTTGGAGAAGCTAAGTCGTCGGCGTTTTGATGCCATCATTTCAGATATGGGTAGACCTCCTGATTCTCAGGCAGGATACACGCTTCTCGATAAACTCAGGTCACTAGGAGATCAAACACCATTCATTATTTATGCTGGCTCTAGGTCACCCGAACACATTGCGGAAGCCCGTCGCCGAGGTGCAATCGGCTGTAGCAATAATGCAAATGAGTTATTTGAAATGGTCTTATTTGCAATAGGTCGTGCAGTTTAGATGGTTTGAGGTCGATTGGTTGTTGGAGAAGGTGCTGATCGCGCTCTTGACCTTGCTAAACGAATGGTCGATCGTCGCATTTTGTATTCGCCAAGCTTGGCTACAGTTAGACTTGTAGTTGTGCTGAGTTTTCAAAGGTAAAACCCGGTATGTCAACCCTTGAGCAAATTGAAGCCGCCATTCTTACACTTCCGCCTGATGAATTTCAGCGACTCAGACAATGGTTTGCGGATTTAGATTATCAGCGTTGGGATGAACAAATCGAGCAAGATATCGCAGAGGGTAAGTTAGATGCTTTGGCAGAAGAAGCGATCGCGTAAACCTCGACGTTCTAACGCAATGTGTGCTGATGGCTCAAACTTCGAGACTTGAGGCAATTCGATCGATGAGAGCCGCCGTAAAAAGTCAGACAAACTGAAGCGATCGACAATGCTACAGTGAGTCCTGACGGTTGAAGAGTCAAGACTATGAGCTTATCGACGCTGATTTTGGTAGCAATGGCGGTGGGAATCGGGTTCGGGGCAGTGCTGCATGATTTCTTTCCAACGGTAATATTGCCGCTCGATCGCTACTTGCTCAATCCAACTGGAACGGCATTTCTGCGGTTGATTCAGTTTGTGGTCGTGCCGATCGTTTTTTCGTCATTAATTTTAGGCTTGACTCGGATTCAGAATGCGGCACAGGTTGGGCGTTATGCGGTAAAGCTAATTGTGAGCTATTGCTTCACGAGTGGAATTGCTGTGGCATTGGGATTGGTTATGGCGATTGTTGTTAAGCCTGGGGTTGGCGTGTCGGTTTCAACTGATGTGCAAATTAGTGCGATCGCTCAACAACAATCACTAATTGATTGGTTAGTTAGCTTGATTCCAACAAACCCAATTGAAGCACTCAGCACAGGTAATCTACTGCAAGTGATTTTCTCGTCTGCACTGATTGGAGTGGCAGTTCAGCTTGTGGGTGAAAAGGCAGCAAGCTTTGTTAGCTTTGTCGAAAGTTGCTATGCGATCAGTGAAAAGGTTCTGTCGATCATTCTCTATGTTGCACCGATCGGTGTTTTTGCCCTAGTGAGTTCAGTCATTGCAACTGAAGGACTACAGCTAATCGTAAAGTTATTTACCTATGTCTTTTCGCTCTTTGTTTCGACGTTGATCATGATTACGTTCTATGTCTTGATTCTCGCGATACTAAAAGCCAAACCCGTTAAACTGCTTCAAAGTCTTGTTCCAGCGTTGTCGTTAGCTTTTGGCACTGCCAGTTCTAATGCTGCACTGCCTATCGTGCTGAAGAATGTTCAGGAAGATTATGGATTGCGTGAGGACATTGCTAGCTTTGCGATTCCATTAGGAACAGCATTAAAGCGGGATGGATCAGCAATTTTGCAAGGCTTTAATGCGGTGTTTATTGCTCAAATGTTTGATATTCCTTTGACTCCTTCATTGTTACTGGCGATCGTACTTAGCACCTTTTTAGTTTCGTTCAGCACTCCGGGTGTTCCTGGTTCTGGAATTATTATGATGACGACTGTTCTGACTGCATCAGGGTTGCCCGTGGAAGGAGTGGCGATTGTGGCGGGAGTCGATCGCTTAACGGATGGCTTCAAAACTGTTCTCAACATCATCGGAAACGTCTCAAATGCAGTCATTCTCAATGCTTGGGAGGGTGCACCGTCTTCTCAGCCGACTGATGTTACAGAGCTTACCTAATCACACATCAACCCTATAGTTCAGTTGATGTTCGTCTCCGGGCAGTCCTCGAAATCCCCAATTATGCTGCGGGGTTTCAAAAATCGTGATTTCTAAATCTTGCGGCGCAATTCCAAGCGATTGAACTCGATCAAACAGCAGGCGGATCAACTGCTTCTTCGCCTCAATGCTGCGCCCTTCAAAAATGCTAATTTCGAGAATTGTATAGCGATCGCTGCGATCTGAGGGGAAATAGAAATCAGACGGGTTGAGCAGAAAAAATCGATGAAAGCGCTTGTCGGCAGGGTATTGGAACGCATCGACTACACAAGCATGAATTATTTCTGAAAGCTCTGATCGAATCGGTTCAAGCTGTTGTCTCAGTCCGTAGATCTTAATTTGTGCCATCAAATGACTCAGAAAACTGCAATGATTATATCTGACGCAGAACTTAGATTGCTGTTATTGCCAATGAGTCCAGCATGAAGTGAATTTTTGATCTGCTTCCTTACCCTCTCTATCCTGGGTTGGATTAACCTCCTGTTATGCTCTATCTCTGAGGGGACGACATAATTTAGCTAGAGCTTCTACTCTGCTCCAAGGTGTAGTAGGTAGATAGTGTGAGTGAGGCAATTTCAAGAGCAGAAAGAATTGCGATCGTTCGGGCATTACCAGGGTTGGGGGATTTTTTGTGTGCAGTGCCAGCGTTACGTGCCCTGAGAGCCGCTTATACTCAAGCAAAGGTAACACTGATCGGTTTGCCGAATTCGCAGGGATTAGCCGAGCGATTTGAGCAATATATTGATGAGTTTGTAGTGCTGCCTGGTTATCCTGGTTTGCCAGAGCAGCCTGTTGATTTATCTGCTTTGCCAGCTTTTTTTGCAGAAATGCGATCGCGCAGGTTTGATCTAGCGATTCAGATGCACGGAAGCGGTATTGTCACGAATCCGCTAACACTGGAACTCGATGCAAGTCGAACGATCGGATTTTTTCAACCAGGTCAAGTTTGTCCCGATCCTGCTTCGTTTTTGCCGTTTGTTGAAACGGAACATGAAATTTTGCGGTATTTACGTCTGCTGGAGTTTGTCGGGATTCCAGCGTCGAATGTGGAGATGGAATTTCCGATCGAAGAGAGTGATCGACAGGAGGGACAAGCTTTAACGCAGCTTTATGGTCTACATCGGTATGTCTGCATTCATGCCGGGGCAAGTGTTCCGTCGCGCTGTTGGTCGAGCGATCGGTTTGCAGCGATCGGAGAGCATCTCGCTCAGAAAGGGTGGCAGATAGTATTGACCGGAAGCTGTGCGGAACGGGGATTAACTGAGGCGATCGCACGATTAATCAAAGCTCCGACAATCAATCTAGCGGGACGAACCAGTTTAGGAACGTTGGCGGCAATGCTAGAAAGCTGTCGATTGCTGGTGTGCAATGATACGGGAATTTCGCATCTTGCAGCGGCGCTTAAGGTTCCGAGTGTTGTGATCTTTAGTGGGTCTGATCCACAGCGATGGTCGCCTTTAGATTGCCAACGACATCGATCGATTGTGCCTCCTGCTTCGGCTAGCACAGTTTTGGAGCAGGTTGAAGCTCTATTACAGCAGGAGGCACTGTATGTTGCCTAAGAAGGTATTGGTGATCCAGATTGGTAATCATGCAGATGGGTTGCGATCGGGAATTAGGCAGGTGCGATCGCAGTTGCCAAGTTCGCAGATTGTTGTGTTGTGTGCGGCTCGGTTAAGTCAAGTTGCACTCTCGATTGCTCAAGTGGATCAGGTCTTGGTGCATTCTGCTATCTCTGAAACAGGCTTGTCTGATGTTCCAGAGCGATTGCTGAATTTGATTGAACTGCTGAAAGTTGAGCAATTTGATGCAGCGATCGTCTTACCTGATGGGAATCGATCGCCGTATCCCGTTGCTTATGCTTGTTATCTTGCAGGGATTCCGGTGCGAGGCGGAGTGTCTTGTGAATTCGGAGGCGGAGTGTTGTCGGTGTGTAGAGCGAGTATTGAGGAGATGCTGAGTACTCTTCGGGAGGCAGTGTGACACGAGAAGGAGCTGCGCTAACTCGGTTTAAGCGGGTTGCTCAAGTGATTGTTCAGCGGATCCAAGAGGTGCTGAATGCACGAGTGTTTGTGGTGGACGATCGGGCGGTTGTGGTTGTAAGCACCGAGAATGAGGCAGTTGGACACTGTTTTGATGCACCGTCGAATCTGAGACTGCCTTTACAGGTGGGGCACCAACGAGGCGAACTGATCCTCAGTCATTTAGAGTCTGATGAGATTTCGCTGCGGTTAACACAAGTTTTAGTAGAGTTGGTGATTGCTCAGGCAATGTCGATCGCAGATCAGCCTTTTCAGCCAGAACTGAAAAACAAGTTTATTCATGATTTGCTGCGTTCTCCGGGCCGAGATGAATCTGAAGTGTTACGAGAAGCGCAGATTTTGGGCTTAGATTTTACTCGTCCAAGAGCTGTGATTTTGATTGATGCGGCTGAATATTTGCTCTCTTGTCCAACTAAGCCATTTGAAATGTTGGATGTTCAGACTCAACGCAGAGTTCAGGTGATTATTGAAAGTATTGTTAAATTCTTTCATCTCCCTAACGATACAATTTGCGCTTACATTGGCGGAAGTGAGATTGCAGTCTTAAAAGCCAGTAGCACTCAGGATCTTAAAGCTTGGGCAGACCAGAAAGACCCAGCAGGGAATCCATCGTGGGCAAATTTAGCTGCCTTAAAACGAGCCAGCATTGCGTTGTTGGATCAATTACGATCGCAAACCGGGACAAACCTAAGCATTGGAATTGGGCGCTATCACCCAGGCATTCAGGGATTGGCGCGATCGTATCAAGATGCACAAGCGGCATTGTCTTTAGGACATCACTTTTCGGGCGAGAACCAAGTTTATTGTTTAGACGATTTAGGCGTTGCTGCGTTCGTGGGTATTTCGGACGAAAGCACAAAAATTGATTTAGCAAAACATCTTCTCAGTCCGTTAGATCAAGAGCCAGAGTTAATAGATACGCTAGCAATTTTCTTTGCAGAAAATTGCTATCCGTCTTCTACAGCCGGGAAGTTATCTATCCACAGGAATACTTTAAGTTATCGTCTTGATAAAATCACTTCATTAACTGGACTAAATCCCCGCCTATTTGATGATGCGATCCAGATTCGATTAGCACTACTGTTGCGCTCTTTTGTTGATTCGCATTCGGAAAGTTTAGCGGTTCGCGATCGTAAGTTGGGCATTTGCACAATCTCTGAGCGTACAAATTCACTACATCTTGTGCAAATGCCCAATGTATTCTCTCGTTAGATTTTGCATGATATAGAACAATCATTCAGTATGTTTGTTTTGCGTTGATTGTTCTGCTCCAAGAACGCGCACTTACTCGGAATTCTAGTTATGAAACCTCTTCGGATTCTCACCTGGCACGTCCACGGGAGCTATTTGTATTACCTTGTTCAGTCTCCACATCAATTCTTTCTGCCCGTTAAGCCCGGATTTCCAGAAGGATATGGCGGTAAGTTAGGTGGATTTGCTTGGGGTGACAATGTGCATAATGTTCCGGCTGAAGAAGTACGGAACTTGGAGTTCGACTGCATCCTGTTCCAATCGCGCAAAAACTATCTCGAAGATCAGTACGAGATTTTGTCTGATCAACAGCGCTCCTTGCCTCGGCTTTATTTGGAACATGATCCACCCCGCGAGCATCCAACCGATACGCAGCATGTTGTGAATGATCCGAATGTTCTGTTAGTTCATGTGACGCACTTTAATGATCTGATGTGGGACAGTGGTGTGACACCGACTTGTGTGATTGAACATGGTGTTATGGTTCCTGAATCTGTGCGCTATCAAGGGCAGATCGATCGCGGCATTGTCGTAGTGAACGGATTGCAGGCAAGGGGACGAAGACTCGGAGCCGATATCTTTGAGCGGGTGCGATCGCAAGTGCCGTTAGACTTAGTCGGAATGCAGGCGGAAAGGCTCGGCGGACAGGGCGAAATTCCGCATCAACAGTTAGCTGAGTTTACGTCACACTATCGATTCTTTTTCAATCCGATTCGCTACACCAGCTTGGGCTTATCGGTCTGTGAAGCCATGATGATCGGAATGCCAATCATTGGACTGGCGACGACGGAGATGACCACAGTGATTGAAAACGGAGTGTCTGGCTATGTGGATACGAATGTCGATCGCTTAATTGAGGTGATGCAGCAGTTGCAGAAATCACCCCAGGAAGCTCAGCGATTGAGTCAGGGGGCGCGGAAAGTTGCCGAAGAACGATTCAATATCGAGCGGTTTAAGCGCGATTGGAATCGGGCATTTGCACAAGTTGTCGATCGTAAACCTACTATGACCCTCGTATGAAACGGATTGCATTAATCAGTGAACACGCTTCACCGTTTGGGATTTTAGGCGGTGTGGATAGTGGTGGACAGAATGTGTATGTGGGACAGTTGGCGAAGCATTTAGCTAAGCGCGGTTATCAGGTGGATATTTTTACGCGACGCGATCGAGCGTTACTACCGGAAATTGCCAACTGGAGCGAGGGCGTTCGATTGATTCATGTTCCCGCAGGTGATCCGGTTGAGATTCGCAAAGAAGATTTATTGCCGCATATGCAGGAGTTCACAGCGTATATGCTGCATTTCTGCAAGCATACGCATTATGATCTCGTTCATGCTAACTTCTGGATGTCTGGACTGGTTGCCGCAGAATTGAAGCGAACGTTGAAAATTCCGTTCGTAATCACGTTTCATGCGTTGGGACGGGTGCGGCGATTTCATCAAGGCGGAAATGATGAATTTCCAGATGAACGCTTTGAGATTGAGGATCGATTGGTGCAGGAAGCCGATCGCATTGTTGCTGAATGTCCTCAAGATGAAACGGATTTGATTGAACTCTACAATGCTGATCCGCGTAAGATTACGATCGTGCCTTGTGGCTTTGATCCGTCTGAGTTTTGGTGTTTGGATAAAGCGCTAGCGAGAGTTGCTTTGGGGTGGAATCCTGACGATCGAATTATTTTACAGCTCGGTCGCATGGTTCCGCGCAAAGGGGTAGATACTGCAATCCGGGGATTTGCAAAGTTCTCCGAGAAAACGCCTGCACAGTTGATCATTGTGGGGGGTGAACTGAATGATAGTGATCCGCGCATTGCGAAAGAGGTCGATCGATTAAATGCAATTGCAACAGAGTTGGGAGTGGTCGATCGAGTGCATTTCGTGGGACGCAAAGGGCGGGAAGTGTTGCGGTACTACTACAGTGCAGCAGATGTGTTTATTACGACTCCTTGGTATGAGCCTTTTGGAATTACACCGCTTGAAGCAATGGCTTGCGGAACTCCGGTAATTGGCTCAAATGTCGGCGGGGTGAAATTCTCGGTTGCAGATGGTGAAACAGGCTATCTTGTGCCACCCAATCAACCTGATGCGATCGCCGATCGTCTCTCTCATTTGTATGCTCATCCAAGCTTAATGGAGAAGCTTAGCCGTCAAGCGATTCGACGCGCCAACGATCTGTTTACTTGGCAAAGTGTGGCAGATTCGATGGCGAACCTATATCAATCTGTGTTGATTGATCAGTCAACCGTGTTAGATTCTGCGGCAGTAATCGATCGGGGATTCAATTCAGTGATTGCAGCGATTCAAGCGGCGCACTCCTGCTTGCAAACGGAAATTACTCAAGCGGCAACTTTGATCACCAATTGCTTTACTCAGAATGGCAAAGTGTTGATTTGTGGCAATGGTGGGAGTGCTTCAGATGCTCAACACTGTGCAGCAGAATTTGTCGGACGATTCAAGATTCCGAATCGACGGGCACTTCCTGCGATCGCGCTCTCCGCAGACAGCGCGCTATTAACCGCTTGGGCGAATGATGTCGGATACGATCAGGTGT
Organism: Cyanobacteria bacterium FACHB-63; assembly: GCA_014695255.1. GTDB lineage: Bacteria > Cyanobacteriota > Cyanobacteriia > Leptolyngbyales > Leptolyngbyaceae > Leptolyngbya. The sequence continues at coordinate 129,330 of JACJNX010000089.1, read as the reverse complement.
TTTCTCGTCAGATTGAGGCATTTGCACAACCGAATGATTTAGTCATTGGAATTAGTACGAGCGGTCGATCGAAGAACATTCTTGCTGCGTTTGAAACAGCGCAACGTCTGGGAATTCCGAGCATTGGAATTCTAGGCGGCGATGGGGGACACGCTCGATCGCTCTGTGACTTATCGATCGTAGTTCCTGCGGCTGATCCCCAACACATTCAGGAAGTGCAAATCGTTGTCATTCACCTGCTTTGCGAATTAGTTGAAGCATGGGTAGTGAATCACGAACAGAAACCAAAGCGACAACGATTAAGATTACAGAATCGTAAACAAGCTTCGGAACTTCCGTTAACTGTAAATTATTAGGAGAAAACAATGAGTGATTTAACTGGAAAAGTAGCTCTAGTAACAGGTGGCGCACAGGGCTTGGGCGAAGCAATTTGTCGAGTTTTAGCTGCCTCTGGTGTCACTGTCATCGTCGCAGATATTCGAGAGGATCTCGCTGAGAAAGTTGTCTCCGAAATTAGTTCAGAAGGTGGAAAAGCAGCCGCTCTGCGCTTAGATGTTACCGATGAGAATCAAATTCTCTCCAGCATTGACAAAGTGATTGCAGAATATGATCACTTGGATTTTCTCATCAACAATGCGGGAATTGATGTCACAGTGTCGATCGAAGAACTCGATGTCAAAGACTGGGATCGGGTTCTTGCTGTGAACCTCCGCGCCCCATTCATTCTGTCGAAAGCGGTGATCACCCACATGAAACAGCGCAAATCTGGGCATATTGTCAACATTGCTTCGACTGCCTCAAAGCGCACCTGGGCGAATGCAACCGCTTATCATGCAAGTAAGTGGGGCTTAGTCGGGTTTAGTCATGCGCTGCACGTTGAAGCCCGTCCAGAGCGGGTCAAAGTTACGGCGGTGATTGCAGGCGGAATGCAGACTCCGTTTATTCTCGATCGCTTCCCCGATACGCCACTTGACAAGCTCCAAGACCCGAAAAATGTTGCGGATACTATTCGCTACATTCTCACCCAACCGCCGGAGACCGTGATTCCAGAAGTGATGGTGATTCCGATGCAAGAATCGTCTTGGCCTTAATCTAATATTAGAAAGGCACTTCTAACTCTGTTGAACCTTATGCAGAAGATTTCGATCGCGCTTCTCACGCTCACGGGAGTTTTACTCTCCGCATCTGCTCAAGCTCAAAACTCACAGCAGCTTCAACAGTTGCAATCAACCAAAGAGTGTCGCGGGTGCGACTTGACCAACGTGAATTTGACAAATACCGATCTGAGCAATGCACGTTTGATCAATTCTTCGCTGTTCGGCAGCGATTTCAGCGGTGCTAACCTGACTGGAGCAAACCTTAGTGGAATTCAGGCAGGTGAATTAGTTGTGAATGCCTGATCGAGCGATCGGCGAACGAGCAACTTTACTGGAGCAGATTTCACCAACGCTGATGTCAGTCGGGCTTCGCTCAATCGTGCGATTCTCGATCGGGCGAACTTCACCAATGCTTACTTACTAAACACCGATTTCGGTTCGGCTCGGCTCACGGGTGCAAATTTCCAAGGTGCGACGCTTGGATCTGCATTTTTTGGGGGTGCAGACTTAAATGGCGCAAACCTGAGCAATCAGCAGCTTGTTAGTGTGTATCTGAGAAACGCCAGATTGGACAATGCTCAGCTTGCAGGCGCACAGTTCAGTTTCTCCGATCTGACCAATGCTGTGTTGAGAAATGCGGATTTGCGGGGAGCAACTTTCGCTAACACTTCGCTGAGCAATGTCGATTTCACAGGAGCGCAGCTTGATCCGGCGATCGTGCCGCAATTGTGTCAGACTGCGAATGGAACAAACACGATTACCAATGTCTCAACTCGTCAAAGTCTCGGCTGTCGCTGATAGACTATGAACTCGGAGTGTTATTGGAACGAATCGTGTATTTACTAATTCCTGCGGCGGGTTCCGGACGAAGAATGGGCAGTGAGCGCAATAAACTGCTGCTCGATCTCCTTGGAAAGCCCTTAATCGCTTGGACATTGCTTGCCGCAGAAGCCTCAGGAACAATCGAATGGATCGGCATCATCGGGCAGCCGATCGATTGGGAAGACTTCAAATCGATTGTTGAGGCGCTGAATCTGACAAAGCCTGTTCAGTTTATTCAGGGTGGCGCAACTCGCCAAGAATCAGTCTACAACGGTCTTCAAGCACTCCCGATTGAATCGCAATCTGTTCTAATCCACGATGGCGCACGATGTTTAGCTACGCCAGAACTGTTCGATCGGTGTTCTGAAGCATTGCAATCTTGTGATGGATTCATTGCTGCAATTCCGGTCAAAGATACGATCAAAGTTGTGGATGCAACCGGAGCGATTGAAAGTACACCGGATCGATCGCGACTTTGGGCAGCCCAGACTCCCCAAGGATTCTCGGTTTCACTGCTGAAGAAGTGCCATGAACAAGGGCGGCAAAACGGCTGGGAAGTGACGGATGATGCGGCACTCTTTGAACAATGTGGATTGTCGGTGCGGATTGTGGAAGGTGAAGAAACGAATTTGAAAGTTACAACGCCTGTGGATTTAGCGATTGCAGAGTTTATCTTGCGTCAGCGTTCTTGAAAGAGTTGTGCGGGTGTTAGATGCAGCGATGGAAATGCCAAGGAGCGAATGGCTCGATCGTCCTGAAACGCTCCGATTTCTTGATAGGCTCCTGCTTCTAATTGCAGCACCATGACCACCTGAGATTGAGGATCAACAATCCAATATTCAGGAATGCCGCGATTTTCGTATTGTTTTCTTTTATTGATGTAATCTCGCGATCGATTCGTTTCCTCTGGACTGACAATTTCAACCACCAGCATCGGAGGAGCCATCGATAAACGGATCGTATTACGGCGTTTTAGCTGCTCGATGTGTTCTTCGCGAAGCACGGTCAAATCAGGAAAGCGATTTTGAGGTTCGCCGCGTACTTGTAGCTCTAATCCATGCCCTCGAATCCTACGGTAATCAATGAACGGGACAAGCTGTAAAAGTAGAAAAGTAGCAATTTCAAAATTTCGTCCTGATTCCGGTGGCAACTCGACTAGCTCTCCATTCAATAACTCGTAAAGCTGATCTGTGCCGTCATCATAAGACAAATATTCTTCAAAACTCGAAAATTTGATCTTTGATTGAGTCATGAAATTATCCTCGATCGCTCTCTATCATTCTGAGGTGTCGTTAAAACAATAATTACTAATTACAAAATTTAGCTGCTCTGCTCTACACTCTAGGGTAAGTGTGATGGAGCATCAGAAAGTATGATGAAATCCAAGGTTTTTACAATTCCGTTGGCGATCGCGGTTTCCTTACTACCTGTTCGCGTCTCAGCTCAAGCGATTGAAGGATTTACAGTCTTTGGAGATAGCCTTTCAGATAATGGCAATCTCTTCAGAGCGACAAATGGTTTAGTTCCGCCGAGTCCTCCTTATTTTAACGGTCGGTTGAGCAATGGACCTGTTTGGATTGAAAGCCTTGCTGAAACACTCAACCTAACGACTACAACGGTTAATTTTGCCTTTGCTGGAGCTTCAAGCGGAACGACAAATACAACGGTTCCGTTCGGACCTGGCGTGACGACTCAGGTGAATGGCTTTTTGCAGAATTCACCGAGTATTAGCCCCAATCGTGTGTTTGTCGTTTGGGCAGGCGCAAATGATTATCTTGGTGGTCGCGTTACTGATCCTGCAATTCCATTGGGAAATATTTCTAGCATTTTGCAACGCCTGACCGCAGCAGGCACAAGAACCTTGATCGTGCCAAACCTGCCGGATTTAGGCATAACGCCGGGAGCGAGGACTCCAGAGCGACGCGCAGGACTGACTCAACTTTCAACCACGCACAATCAAGGCTTAAGAACCTCATTACAAGCCTTAGCGCAAAGTCAGCCAGATGTGAATATCATTCCACTTGATATCGGTGCACTACTCAATGAAGCGCTCAATGATCCGGCTCGATTTGGCTTTACCAACGTGACTCAATCTTGTATTCTATCGGGCGCAAATTGCGATCAGTTTCTATTTTGGGATGATATTCATCCGACAACCGCCGCGCATCGACTTATTTCAGAGTATGCGCTAGATATTTTGACGGCTCCACAAACGATCGTGCCCCAAGCCGAGATTGCACTGGGTGTAGCGCGTCGTCCCACTCGCGATCTGGATGGTCGATTAGTAACGCTGCGAAATCCAACTCAAAACCCCAATCAAAGGTTGGGTGTCTTTGTGAACGGAGATTTTAACTTTGGAGATCAGGATGCGAACGATCGCAGTACAGGGTTTGATTTTGATACCAAAGGGGTTACAGTCGGAGCAGATTATCGCGTCACAAATGATTTAGCACTGGGACTAGCATTTAATTATGCAAGCAGCAATAGCGACTTAAACAACAATCGCGGCAGAGTTGATATTGATAGTTATTCGCTCTCTGCCTATGGAAGTTATGAGCGCGATCGCTTCTATGCAGATGCAGTGATTAACTATGGCTGGAATGACTTTGAAATCGATCGAAAAATTAATGTGACGGGTTTCCGCTCTGCAACTGCAAATACTAACGGCAATCAATTTTCTGTTCGTTTGAACACAGGGTATAACTTTGGAAGAGAACAGTTATCTGTCGGGCCGATGATTGGTGTTCGATATACCAGAGTTAACATTGATGGATACACTGAGCAAAATGGTAGCATTCTGAATTTGAATGTGGCGGATCAAAAAGCAGATTCTGTAATTTTGAATGTTGGAGCGCAGCTTTCGTATGATTTCCGTTCTCCTGCTGCAACGGTAACGCCGTTTATTGCGGCAAACTATGAGCATGAATTTGCCAACGGAAGTCGCGAAATTGTCACCGAGCTTGTTGGTCAGCCCGGAATCCCCAACCGCACCAGAACGGGTGAACCCGATCGAGATTTTATTCGTCTGAGCGCGGGAGTCCAAACTCAGTTTGCGAATAATTTATCGATCGGAGTCGGATACGAAACAATTTTAGGCAAGCGGGATGTCAGCGATCATTTTGTTCAAGCACGAATTCGCTATCAGTTTTGATCAGTCGATTTTTCCCCGCATGAACCGTATTTGGAAAACCCCGATTTGTGATCAGAGGTTCACAGCCGTCTGATTGTTGCGACCCGGTATCTGCGTAGCAGTGTGCAGATGCTCTAGACGACCAAATCAGCGATCGCTACCGCATTGCAATCACAAAACGGGTGTCTCAAACTACCCCCGATGACAGCCTTGCAATAAGCCGAACTGTACCCGCTTGGACTACGGCAACCTCCAGCGATCGCAGTTCCCTTGCTTCCCAAAAATGAAGAACCCAAATTAGCAATGCAATCTATGTAGAAACCGCAGGTATCCTATGGAGATGCCTTCTCAGTGAAGCTCCCGCTCGACCTTTTTCACTGCCTGCTCGACCTTTGCAAAGAGTTTCCACAAGCGTTCCGCATCGTCAGGATTGAGGGTGGCTGCTTGTCCTAATTCAAGGCTGGCTTTAATCAAACTGAAGATCGGGCTATAAACGGCGGGTTGTCCATTGCCACCTCGGAGTTTACTGGCTTTGGTGAGCAGTTCTTCCAGTTCAGGTGACCAATCTTTTACGGCTTTCGCAGCAACAGAAATGGTGGGCTGAGAGATTGAACTGTTCAAAGTTTCAATGATTTCACCGCGCTGTTTTGCGGATAAATACACTTCTTTTAATCGGCTCGAAATGCCGCTACCAAATAGGACGTTATAGCCTTGTAAAAGTCCGTCGTAAATGATTTTGTCTTGGAAAGGCAGCAAGACGGCACGAACGCACAAAGGTAGCTGACTCGGATGAAGCATTGCGTCAAAATCATCTTGTAGCCCCCACACGCCCTAGACTTTCTCACTCTGTGAAATGAAAATGGTGTACTTTTTCAGCATTCGTTCGATGTAGAAATCATCGGCGATAAAGTGCTTCCAACTGGCGACGATCGCGCATTTCTCATCCGAAAACTGTTGAGGGTTCTCTTGCAGGAATCGGTCAACCCAAGTCGGATCACTATACAGAGCTTCCCGGACTTTAATTTTACGCTCCACAGGCAGGTCAACATATTGCTCAAGAGACTGAACCTCCGGAAACAGATTGAGCGCCTGTTTGATGTGAAATTGCAGTGCCCACATCAGTTCGTAATAGAGTGCAGCATCTTGCTGGGATAAGTGCATGGTTGCGGCTTCCTTATAACTCGCTTCAACATCAAGCTAGATATTCATGAATCGTACCTATTTTTTCTTTTTACGATTCTTCTGAGATGCAGATTTCGGTTTTGCATCGCTCTTGGAGAACCCTTTCAATTCCGTCGCTCGTGCTGAAGAACGATATCCTCTGGCTGGCTCAACAAAGGGAAACTCGTGATTTTGTCCACACTTCCGCCTGCGATTTCAGTTCCAGCCTGCTCAATCATACAGGCAGCCTCTACCACTTCGAAGGATGCCAGCGCGCCGACGAAAAATCCATTCACGGCGGGATTATGCTTGGAGACATACTGAAGTTCCTCGGCGCAAATCGCAATGCACCAGGATTTCAGGTCTGGATTTGCTTTGATGATTCTCTTTAGCCCCTCGTTGCTTTCTCACGCTTTGGATGCTGTTGCCGCCAATACAATCCCGCCCCTGCCAACAGCATCATCCCAAAGCCGATCGCGCACACGCCAGACCACTGAAACCGATTCCAAGCGTAAGCACCTAAATACGATCCAACTGCGCCGCCAACAAAATAAAGCGTGATGTACAACGCATTTAAGCGATTGTGAATTTCCGCAGGCAAACTGTAGAGCGTGGCCTGATTCGAGATCTGAGTCGTCTGCACCCCTAAATCTAAGAGAATCACCCCTACAACCAAGCCGCCTAGCTGTTTTCCCAACGCCCAAAACACTAAAAACGAAGTCGTTGTCGTCAAAATGCCAATCTTCAGCGTAAAGCTTGGACTGCGACGATCGGCAATTTTTCCGACGATCGTCGCTGCCAATGCGCCCACCACTCCGACTAATCCAAACAGTCCCGCAACATCACTCCCGTACCTATAAGGCGGTTGTTCTAGCAGAAATGCCAGCGTACTCCAGAAAGCGCTGAACGCACCGAATGACATTGCCCCAATCCAGGATGAAGCTTGCAGGATGGGTTCTCGCTGAATCAAATTCAGCATCGATCGCAGCAACGCCGGATACGCCAACGTTAAATCCGATTGATAGCGCGGCAACTGGTTTGTTAAAACGATCGCCAACAGCACCATCACCCCACTAGCAACTCCATACATCGCTTGCCAACCTAGCGCTTGTCCGACAAGTCCGCTCACCGTTCGTGCGACCAAAATCCCGATAAACAATCCGCTCATCACCATGCCGACTACTCTGCCGCGTTGCTCTGGCTTACAGAGTTGTGCAGCAAACGGAACTAGAATCTGAGCTGAAACCGCACTAAGACCGATCGCAAAGCTTGCAAGACTTAATGCGACAAGATTCGTGGATAATGCCGCAATCAGGAGGGCGATCGCAGTACATCCGGTCATGATTACAATCAACCGCCGTCGCTCCACGCGATCGCCCAACGGCGCGATTAATAACATTCCGACTGCATATCCAATCTGCGTCAACATTGGGATCGTTCCGACTTCTGCTGCCGAAACTTCAAACTGTTGAGCTATTTTTGCTAGAAGCGGCTGATTGTAGTACAAATTTGCGACCGTTGCGCCCGACGCGATCGCCATCATCCAAACTAGTGAAGAACGCATAAATGAAAGAACGGTGAGGTTTATATTGCAAGGGTAGTTGAGGAGTGGGGGGTGGAGAGTGGGGAGTAGGGGAATTTTGAAGGGTTTTGGAAGCCTTGGGTCGCTCTGTAAAGAAACTGGGGAAAGATCATAAAACTCGATAAAGTCTGGGATATCCCCGTTACACTGTTTCTGTCCCAATCCCTTTTGCAGCAGGAGAAGTGCAAGCATGGCTCACGCGCCGATGACAATTACCACAATTAATCCGATTCAGTTTGGCACCGATGGCTGGCGCGGCGTGATTGCTGCTGATTTCACGTTCGATCGCGTCATGACTGTTGCCCCGATCGCGGCTCAAGTTCTGTCTGAGGTTTACGGTGCTGAAACCGGAAGCAATACCGTGATTGTGGGCTACGATCGCCGATTTTTATCTGAAGAGTTCGCCCGCACTGCCGCAGAGTCGATTCGCAAAGTTGGCTTTGATGTGCTGTTTTCTGAAAGTTTCGCGCCGACTCCTGCCTTTAGTTGGGCAGCGAAGAAGCTGAATGCGTTGGGTGCGATCGTGATTACGGCAAGCCATAATCCCGGTAACTATTCGGGGTTGAAAGTTAAAAGCGCTCACGGGGGATCAGTGCCGCCGGAAGTGACGAAGAAGATTGAAGCCTTGTTAGCGAGTGGTGTGCCTGCGGCTGATGCACAACCGGGAACATTCCGCACATTTGATCCCTGGGAAAGTTATTGCGAAGGACTACGATCGCTCGTTGATACCACCGCGATTAAAACGGCGATTGAGCAAGGGAAAGTCACGGTGTTTGCCGATGTGATGCACGGAGCCGCAGCGACTGGATTAGCGCGATTGCTGGGTGTGGAAATTCACGAATTGAACAGCGATCGCGATCCCCTGTTTGCAGGAGGCGCACCAGAACCGCTACCGAAGTATTTGCCAAAGATTTTAGAGACGATTCAGAACTTTGATGAGAATAGCTTAGCGGTGGGTTTGGTGTTTGATGGCGATGCCGATCGCGTTGGAGCAGTCGATGCTAAAGGCAATTTTCTCAGTTCCCAAATCTTGATCCCGATTCTGATCGAGCATCTGGTACAAAAAGGCTTTAGCGGCGAATTTGTCAAAACGGTGAGCGGTTCTGATCTAATGCCGTTGGTTGCTAAGCTTTACGATCTGCCTGTACACGAAACGCCGATCGGCTATAAATACATTGCCGATCGAATGCTTGAAGCCAAAGTTCTACTCGGCGGAGAAGAGTCCGGCGGGATCGGCTATGGTCATCATATTCCGGAGCGCGATGCGTTACTGTCGGCACTGTATGTTCTCGAAACTGTGGTGCAAACAGGAACCGATTTAGGCGAACTCTACCGCCGTTTACAGGAAAGAACCGGCTTTTTGTCGGAATACGATCGCATTGATCTCCCCCTTGCCAGCATGGAAGTCCGCGCCAAACTCTTGGAGCAGTTGAAAACGCAACCCCCGCAAACTATTGCTGGAAAAGCAGTAATTAGCTGTCAGACCGATGATGGCTATAAGTTCCGGCTTGAGGATCAAAGCTGGTTGTTGATTCGCTTTAGTGGGACAGAACCCGTTTTGCGGCTGTATTGTGAAGCGGCAACGATCGATCAAGTTCACCAAACGCTCAACTGGGCGCGAGATTGGGCGAGTTGAGAATGAATTTTCCGCTTCGGTTTGAGCGGCTGATTGCCCCTAAATTCCCCATTCTAGGGGACTTAGAAAAAAGTGATTCCTCTAATCAAGTAGATTTCACACCTTCAAAGTCCCTCACTCGTGAGGAATTTAGGGGGCGATCCGGATTCAACATCGAAGCGAGTTCTGTGGATTTAGGCTCTGTTAGGCGACAATACAGCCCGATCGCTCAGGCAGATCAATCTCTAGCTCTTGCTCATTCCAAATCAATTCTGCATTGCCGTAAACGATGCGATTCGGATGCGTTTTAAGCCCCGTTTTACTCCAATGAATCGCAGCTTTCACCGCAACGGTTCCCACATTCACCGCAATAATCACCGTTTGATCGTCTAAGGTTCGCGCAAAAACGTAAGTTGTTCCTTCCGCATACAACACCTTGTAATCCCCCGTTCTCAAAGCGGGATAAGCATGGCGCAGTTTGACTAATTGACGGTGACACTCGTAGATTTTGTAATTCCAGTTTGACTCTAACGGGAAACCCCGCCGAGAATCTGGATCGATCGCTCCCGGTAATCCCACTTCATCACCGTAGTAAATACTCGGCGCACCCGGAAACGTCATCAGCAACAAAGTACAAAGCTCAATGCTCGGACGATCGCTGCCTGCAATGGTCATCAATCGCGCTGTGTCATGGCTTGCTAATAAATTTAGTTGGGTAAGCTGAATTTCCCAAGGATACAGCTTCAATAGATCCTGCATCTTTTGAGCATACTCACCCGCAAACATCGGCGGATACGGCTGGTAATCCCGGCTTTGAACCTGATCTAATACCACTCGATCGCCCGCCGCAAATGCGATCGTTGGACCTGCAAACAGGTAATTCATCACGCCATCGAACTGAGTGCCATCGAGCCACTGACGCGAATCGCCCCAAACTTCACCCACGATATAAGCTTCAGAATTCAGGGCTTTGACGCGATCTCGAAATTCCTGCCAAAATCCCGGCGTTTTCACCTCAAACGGTACATCTAACCGCCACCCATCAATGCCAAACTTAATCCAATATTCCGCGATTTCCATGATGTACTCTCGCACCTCCGGATTATCGTGATTGAACACGGGCAGAGCGCGATTGTTATCCCAGCCTTCATACCCTGCTGGAAGCTCTCCCGTATACGGATGCAGCGGGAACTGATGAATCCTAAACCAATCCACCCAAGGCGAATGATCACCGTTTTCTAAAACATCGTGGAAAAAGAAGAAGCCGCGACTGGCGTGATTAAACACACCATCCAGCACAACCTTGATGTCTCGCTCATGTGCCGCTTCGAGCAACTCGCGAAACGCCTCGTTGCCACCCAACATCGGATCGACCTGGTAATAGTCATGCGTGTGATAGCGGTGATTGCTAGCCGACTGGAAAATTGGCGTAAAGTAAATCGCATTCACGCCTAGATCCTGAATGTAATCGAGCTTCTCGATGATGCCCCAAAGGTCGCCCCCCTTGTAGCCTTGTAGCGTCGGAGTCGCATCCCAATCTTCCCAACGCATCGACTTGAGCAGTTTTCTATGCCGTTGCTTGGCGCGAGCAAATCGATCGGGGAAAATTTGATAAAAAACTGCGTTCTTTACCCAGTCTGGTGTCTGAATTTGCATGAAAGGTCGGCATCGATCACATCAATAGTACGGTAATGATCCCTGTAGCAATCGCTCTCTAACCATCGATAGAAGTTTGGAAATTCTACAAACAGTAGTCTATAATACAGATATGAACGTTCATCCTTGCTATATGCCAAGGACGGAAGTAAGGGGTTCCCCTGAAGGAACGCGCCTCAATATCACTTCATTTCAATTGTTCGAGGCGACTATGAAGCTCATTTATCGTGGTGTTCAATACGAATACGACCCAACAAAGCGCGGACGCGACGATCGTTTTTCTCAGTTCCATGATCCGATCACGCTGACCTATCGCGGCAATCGCTACCAACTCGACCCGAATCGCCCTGTACGATCGGCAGTTGAAGACTATCCGCGTGAACTGATTTATCGCGGCAATCGGTACTGGGTGGGCTATCCAGACGGGAAACCGACGCTTAGCAATGTGAGACGATCGCAGCCAGCAAAAGATCTGTTTTTGACGCACCGTGCGAATTTGCAGCGAAATTTGCAGCGTCGCATTGAGAGTGCTCGTCAGAAGGGCGATGAGGCTTTGCTGGCGCTGCTTGAAGCAGAACGTCGTCATCTCATCTAACTCAATTTCACTTACTCTTCACGCACTGAGCCGCGATCACGGCTCTTTTTTTGTTTTTCACTTCTTCAAATTCAGTCCGACTTTGGGCAATTGGGCTGAAACATATACGAGAATAGAGCTATCCGAATGTCGATTTGCTCAGAGAGAAGAACACTGTGTCTCATACGATCGTTACAAATACTTGTGAAGGGGTGGCGGATTGCGTCGATGCCTGTCCGGTTGCCTGCATTCACGAAGGCCCTGGAAAAAACACTAAAGGAACAGACTGGTACTGGATTGATTTTTCGACCTGTATCGACTGCGGCATCTGCTTGCAAGTCTGTCCCGTTGAAGGCGCGATCGTTCCCGAAGAACGTCCCGACCTTCAATCCACGCCGAATTAATTTCTGGTAGTCTAGTTTTTCACTCATAAGGGGACAGAGTTCCCCTTTTTTGTTGGCTTTATTTTGTTGTTAATATAAACCCACGAATTCCAAAGGAAGGATAAGTGATGCTCGAATTGGCGACGACACTCCAGGGACAAACTATTCAAAATCGAGTGCGCGAAGTCGGAATTAATCCAAATCACTGGTATGTAGTTACTTGGGCAAAAGATCTTAAGCCTGGAAAGATTCTCCCGATTCGCATCTGGAATCAATCCATCGCCCTATACCGTGATTCCCAAAATCAAGTTCAAGCGGTCGAAAATGTCTGTCCGCATAAAGGTGTGGCAATGGATAAGGGTAAGGTACAGGGCGACGCGATCGTGTGTGGCTATCACGGTTGGGAGTTTAACGGGCAAGGCGACTGTGTAGGCATTCCCTACTGGAGCGAAGGTCAAAAGCTCCCCTGTGCCCAACTGCGGAGCTACCCTGTGCAGGAAAGATATGGCTTGATTTGGCTGTTTCCGGGCGATCGTGCTTTTGCTCATTTAGCTTCGGTGCCAGAAATCCCCGAATACGATGATCCGAAGTGCTTTATGGTACCGATCGGGGCTGAATTCAAAGCGCATTTTTCCATCTGTAACGAGAACACAATGGATGTGTTTCACGGTTATTTGCACCAGAATCTTCAGGGCTGGTTTGATCCGGTGTTGCTGAAGCTGCGCGAAACCGATGAGGCTGTCACCGCAGAATATCAGGTGTCTTACAAAGGCATCCTGACGAAGTTTTTAGGGCTGAGCGAATCGGGCGGTGTCACTACAAAAATCATTTCCGTCGATTATCAATATCCTAACTACATCAATAAGCTCGAAGGTGTATCTGCTCTCTACTTAATGCGATTACCGATTTCTGAAACCGAGAGTCGATCATTTGCGATGTTATTTTTGCGTTTACCGATTCCCGTTTGGTTGCTGAATTCGGTGCGCCGAGTATTACAGCCTGTGGTCTTACATTTACTTTTCTTACCGTTCTTGCACCAAGACATTGAAATGATCGAAAGCGAACAAGAAAACTATCTCAAAAATCCGCAACGGCGCTATGTCGAAGTCAATCCTGCCATTATTGCGGTGCAGCGTTTGATTGTGAAGCAGTACGATCGTTATCAGCAAACCCTTCAGTCTTCTGAGATGATTTCTCGGTAGTGAACATTCTTTTTTGATTACGAAGCGCGATCAGCCTGCAAAAATTCTTCTAAAGTGTCAAAAGACCTCTGAACTGTGCTGTGACACAAACTCATCCCTGAGTAGGTTGCAGCAATTCAGCGGTCATCGTAGATCGATCGAGAAGACTACTATTCAGCAAACTTATGAGACATCGATTGAATTTATCAAACTGGCGGCGCGGCGTTGTGGCGGTGATGCTTGCGATCGCGCTATTCGTCACAGGCTGCCAAACTCAAGAACCCTCCCGATTTGCCGAAGCGCAAAAAGAAAGCACTAAACCAAAAGTAACGGCTGTTTCCAAAGAGGCAACTCAAGGGAGCCAATTTAACAAATACTTCCCCAAGCCCGGTACAGGGTATGAGCGCGTTTACACCCAAGAGAAAAAAGGCTTTGCAGAAGCCAAATTGAAAAAAGACGGCAAAGATGTCGCCATGCTGTCCATTTCCGATACCTCTAGCCTGCCTGCTGCGGCTGCGAAGTATCAAAACAGCACCGAGAAAATTAACGGCTTCCCTGCAATGACGATGGGCAATACCCAAACCGGAGTTTTAGTAGGTAAATATCAAGTCAAAGTCTTGTCGCGTGATCCCTCGTTTACCCAGGCAGAGCGCGAAAAGTGGATTTCAAAATTTGACCTCAGAGGCTTGTCACAGCTCAAGAGCTAGGGCATTCAGCGAATACTGAACTACGAATCATAGGAATTTTCATGAGTAAACCCATTTTTGAACTGGTGGACGAACTTCCCACCCGTGGCACAACCGTCAAGGCACTTCAGAGCCTTGATTTTGTCGTGCCCGGACAGTGGCAAAATCTCACCGGATTCACCAACACGATTCGCACGGTTACAGGTGAAACCGACGAGAGCTTGATTCAAGCGATCGGAGAACGCGCCGTTTATCTCTACAACGACGAATCTCAAGGCTATCAACGTGCCCTGTGGCTGTATCAAACCGTGGACAGCGCCGCAGGCGCACTCGGAGCCGCTGCACTCGCCAACAAAGTCGGACAAGACATCTCGTTCCTGGGATTCCTCAAAAATCTCACGCCCAAGCCCGAAAAACTCCAGAGCCTCGATCTCTGCGTCAAGCTCGTCGTCGAACTCGTCGCTTTTTGCCAAATCAACGGCATCCCTGGCGATAGTATCGGTGACTTCCTTGCGGCACTCGGCGACTACAGCGGCGAATCCCTGATGCGGATGGCAGCCCTGGTGAGCTTCGACGGTTTAATCCCGCTCGGCGGCGATTTTATTCAGAAAGGCTTGTCTACAATTAGCCAAACCACCCCAGACGAACTCGAAAAGAATCAATCCTTCAAGAGCGTCAAGCCCTTGATTCCCGGCGGTGACTCAGCCGGACAGCTAAACTTTATCGGACAGAGTTTTGATTCGGTCAAAGGCTGGATGGGCGATTTTGTCTCCTCGCGCAATCTGACTCAGCAAACCCTGCTCGATCGCGTTCGCGGTGCGATCGATATCACCGTCGACAAACTCGATTACGTCGGCGCATTTCTCGATGTGTCCGTCAAATACTACACCCACACGGGAACGCAAACTTTAGCGCGTCGTCTGATAGAGCGGGCAGTCGCAGAAATTTAGGGGCAGCAATCTGACGATAAACAGCGATCTCACCCCTGGAACGATCGCTGTTTATTTCGTTTGCTAAGAGTCCCTGATAAGCTGAATATCACGCCTCATGTTTGAGACCAGTCGATCGAACACGATGCGTTTGTGGGCGAAATTCCTCGTCTGCAAATATACTGTTGAGTCAGAAGCAAATCGCGAACGTCATGCAGGTGAGAGGAGTAAACTGTGCAAGTTGTTAAGGAATACGTGCGGCGTTGGTATGAGAGTGAACTCGACCCGGATGAGTATCTCTGTCATCAACGCCAGGGGAATATGGTGGAGATTGAGGAGGCTGAAACCGGAGAGCGGCGCACCGTTCTGACTTTTTGCACAAACGATGTTCTGGGGCTGACCCAAAACGAATCGGTGAAACAAGCCGCGATCGATGCAATTTTCCAATACGGCACCTCGAATAGCTCAACCTCGGTGCTCAGCGGTCGGATTGACCTGCATCGTCAGCTTGAAGACGAGATTGCTAGCTTCAAGCATTTACCCCATACCCAGCTATTTCTGAATGCGTGGATGGCGATGCAGGCGTTGATGGATGCCTTTTGTCATTTGGCGATCCCCGTTTCTGGATTTCAGCACACTCGCGAAACGCTGGTGATGACTGATGTGTTAAATCACGGTTGTATTGTGTCTGCTTTGGCTCACGCTGGAACGCGATCGGGAAAACTTTTCGGCTATAGTCCCAGAGTCCGCGTCAAGGCATACCGCCATTGCAATATGGAAGACCTAGCGCGGAAGCTGAAGCGTCATGCTCGCCCCGACGATCGCATTATGGTGGTGTCGGATGCAGTGTTCTCGATGGATGGTGACATTGCACCGCTACCAGAGATGATCGAAATTTTGTCGAATTATCCCGATAGTACGCTGCTGATGGATGAAGCTCATGCGACGGGCGCGATCGGTGCGACGGGACGCGGGATCTACGAGCATTTCGGACTGAAGCCCCAGGACGCAATCGATCGCGGCGTTAATCCGCTGATTCTTTCGACGTTCGCGAAGTTTGGGGCATCAGTTGGCGCGGCAATTAGCACCCATGTTTCAGAGTTAAAGCCGTTGCTGAATTGCTCGCCGACCTCGATCGGAACTTGTTCGCTGGCACCGCCTTTGACTGCCGCAGCCTTGCAGAGTTTCCGCACCGTGCAGGAGCAGCCAGAATTGGTGTCGCGCCTGCAAGAGAGTACGCAATATTTGCGATCGCGCTTAGCCGCTCAGGGATTTGAAGCGATCGGGGAAACGAACGTTGTGCCGGTGCTGCTGCCGCCGGAGCTGAATCCGAAGCTGTTTGCGCGGGAATTGCTGGAATTGGGAATTTGGGTATCGCCGATTTGGTTTATTGCGAAACCGAGAATTCGGATTACGGTGAATGCGCTGCATACTCGCGAGGAGATGGATTGTTTGGTCGCGGGTATGGTGAAGGTGCGGGAGTTGATGTACAAACAAGACGCCGCAACGATTAGCGCGTGATTTGTCGATCTCAAAATCGGTAGAAACGCCAATTGCAAACCCGGTAGAGACGCGATTAATCGCGTCTCTACCGGGTTTATCGGTGATTATCGATCGTCCCCCAATCAAACTGATGTTTTTTTCGTTTTTTCCAACATCTTTTGGGCAACCTGCATCGCTGGCGTTTTCCCATACTGCAATTTCAGATTTTGAATTGCACCATTCGCTGCTTTCACCACGCTCCCCGATGGACTCTGCAACGCTTTTTCTAAATACGGTAGAACTTTCTCCGATCGAATCCGTCCTAGTGCCTGTACTGCATACAGTCGAACCCTCAGATCAGAATCCAGCGTCAGTTTGCCAAGCACGGGAATCGCTTGTTCTACCTCACCTCGAACCGCATGATGACGGACAATTTGACCGAGTGCAACTACAGCCGTTCCCCGCACAAGCGGTTCTGCATAAGTTGTGTACTGAACTAATTTCGAGATGTGCTTGAGATCTTTAGACTGTCCCCAAGCCAGCAGATCTTGAGTCAGGTCTTCAAGCTTGCCATCATTCGGACGCTTTGGATCGTGGATCGTCGGTGGGACAAGCACGGAAACGACTTGCTCTCTCGGTTCGACTTCATCTTCTCGACGTTTTGAATCTTGAATGGTTGGTGGGAGAACGACTTCAACGGCTTCATCTCTGGGTTCTGGGGCATCGTCGATCGACCCTTCCGCCACCCTTTCCTCTACTTCTAGCGTTTCGGTGCTTTCTGCTTCTGAAAGCAATTCTGCGATCGGTGCTTCTTTAGTGGGTTCTGGAGCTTCTTCAACTGCTTCTGCGATCGGCTCTGATTCTTCAGGCGGAGTCGAGATTTCTTCGGCAACAGGGACGGCGGGAATCGGGTCAGGGTCAATCCTCAGTTCTGGCATAGACTGAATCACCTGTCCGATTGAATCCTCGCGTCTTGTGGTGGATTTTTCATAGCGGGACACCCCGAAAATAACTCCCCCAATCAGCGCCACAAATGTTGCGATCGCGAGTAAACTTTGAGCCATATCCTTACTTCCATGCAAATTCGGCTTTATTATTTTGTCTTAAGTACGCGAAGATGCTGGAATTGTTTAAATGTCTCAATGGTTAGAACACTCCGCCCAAGTTGAAGTCGAGGCATCGATCGACAAAGTGTGGAGCCTTTGGTCGGATCTCGAGCAGATGCCCAACTGGATGAACTGGATTACCTCGGTGAAAATTTCCGAAGATCAGCCTGATCTCTCACGCTGGACGCTGAGTACAGGCGGACTTCAGTTTAGTTGGCAATCTCGCGTCACCAAGCAAATTCCCAACCAGATTATTCAGTGGGAATCCGTCAGTGGCCTGTCAAATCGTGGAGCAATCCGGTTTTACGATCGCGGAGCCGAGGGCAGCATTGTTAGAATGACGCTCTCCTATGCTGTGCCCGATCTTTTGGCTCAGATCATGAACAACGCAATGGTCGATCGCTTTGTGCAGTCCAACATTCAAGCAGATCTAGATCGATTCCGCGATTATGCGCGAAACTAACCACGATCGCGCTCTAACAAAATCATCATCATCAAGCTGAGCAAGATTTGAGCCTGTTCGTGATCGTTCGTGCGATCGACTTGCTGAATGGTGAATTTGCGCGACCAAAACGTTGGGAGCTTGGATAGCTTCATCACCATAGTTCCATCAGAGCGGCTTACTAAATAAGTCGGATTAAACAGATATCCGGTGAAGAAGCTACCAAAGGGCAAATCGCCTAACAGCGAATCCATCACTTTCACCCAGGGATTCTCTTCTTGAATCGTAAAAGCGACAGTCTCGCCATCAAAAATATCAAAGTGAGCTTTCCAGAGAGATTTTAATCCGCGCCGCTTGATGGCTCCAACAATCTTTCCGCTTGGGTCTGAGAAATTGTAGCGAGCAGAAAAATCGATGATGCGATCGGCTTTAATCGTGAACAACTCTTGCGATCGATGGACATCCGAAAATACATTGATCACTTCTTTGAGCCTGAACAGCTTTTGCCGCACATAGAAAATCGGCTTGCCTCCAGCATCGACGATCGTCATTCGCGGCGTGAGCGACCAAAATTTGAAGGTCAGTTCCAAGGGGTATTGCATGAATTTGAAGATTGAGAAAGCTGAGTCATAGTATCCCCAATCCCCAACCCTCAGGCATCGGCAATCTCACCAGGTTGGATCAAAGAAGAGATTGATGGTCAGCGTCTCGCGTCCGGGGGGAACCGAAGCGAGACAGCTCCGCACTGTTTCCCCGTCATCGAGTTCCACTTCGCAGGCATGACACGACCCCATCAGACAGCCTGTGGGAATTGAAACGCCCGCACGATCGGCAACCTGCAACAGGGGTTCACCTACTTCCGCATCCACTGTCACATCATCCGGCAAGAATCGAATGCAAACACTCATAACAAAATTCTAAAGAATGTCTAAACGCCACTGGCTTTCGAGGTTTTTGCCTCTACTGTATAAATCAAGGACAAACGGGTACGTTGCACCGAAAGGGTTAGGGATAAAAGCGCATTCAGGCTATCTGGTGCGCTTGTTTTTTTAGGGCAGAATTGGCTTGAGGTCTAAATGCGGCTCGATCGAGTCAGCAAGCTGATCGAGCATTTGCTCCCGTTGTTCGCGGTAATTCGCAACTCCGGTGGGCAGCGATCGCAATCCGCGCTGCTGCCGCAATCGATTCAACCAAGCGCGTCTCCAAGGTCCGTTATCAAAAATGCCGTGCAGATAAGTTCCCCATACCGATTGGCTCTCATCCACAATACCGAGATTCGCATCATCAAAGAGTGCCTGTGTGCCTTCTGCGTCTTCGAGTAAGCGGGTTCTACCCTGATGAATCTCATAGCCCGAAACGGGTAGCCCTTCTTGCGGATAGTTAGACGTGACATTGCGCTGACGGGCGATTTTTTGACCTGCGATCACCGTTTTGAGCGGCAGCAATCCCAAACCGCGATAGCGTCCTTCTTGTCCTTCGATGCCTTCGGGATCAGCAAGAATTTTACCAAGCATCTGAAATCCGCCACAAACACCGAGTACCGTTCCTCCGGCTGCAATGTAGTTTTGAATTTCTTCTGCCATGCCGCTTTTGTGCAGCGCAACCAAGTCGGCGATCGTCGTTTTTGACCCGGGAATAATCACCGCATCGGGATGCCCTAGCGATTGCTTCGGATGGACGTATTTCACATTCACCGAAGGCTCTGCTTCAAGCGGATCGAAGTCGGTGAAGTTGGCAATGCGAGGTAAGCGAATCACGCTGATCGTCAGATCGCCGCTCGCTTTTGTGGAACTGCGATCGAACAGAGACAGCGAATCTTCTGCCGGAAACACCTGATCGAGCCAGGGAATCACCCCGATCACCGGAATTCCCGTCTTCTTCTCCAGCCATTCAATCCCCGAATCGAGCAGCGATCGCTGTCCCCGGAATTTGTTAATCACGACTCCTTTAATCAGCGCTCGTTCATCGGGATCAAGCAGTTCTAGTGTGCCGACGACGTGAGCAAACGCGCCACCGCGATCGATATCCACTACTAAAATTGTTGGCGCGTTTAGATACTTCGCCACTCGCATATTCGTTAAGTCGCGATGTTTTAAGTTAATCTCGGCGGGACTGCCTGCTCCTTCACAAACCACCAGATCAAATTCTTCGCTGATGCGGCGGAGTGAGTCTTCGATCGCGCTCCAGCCGATATCAAAGAAATTTTGATAATACTCAACCGCACTGGTTCGTCCCGCAACGCGCCCTTTGATGATCACTTGAGAAGTCATGTCACCTTGGGGCTTCAGCAGAATCGGATTCATCTCCACCCAAGGCTGCACTCCTGCCGCCCAAGCCTGCACCGCCTGAGCATACCCAATTTCGCCCCCGTTCGCGGTGACGTAGGCATTTAGCGCCATATTTTGTCCCTTAAACGGCGACACCCGAAACCCTTTTCGCGCCAGAATTCGACAAAGCGCAGTTGCGACCATCGATTTTCCAGCGTGCGAGGTCGTGCCTACAACCATGACTGCTTTCATTAATTCACCTCCGATCGGTAAGCGGAATAAGTCGGTCTAAAACGGAAGCCGGAACCAGCGGTGCATCACATTCAGAATGCGATCGCTCAATCTTGCTTTACCAAACCCCCCGACAGATTGCCATTGCTGCACCAGTTGCCGACCCAGCGGAGTCAGGCGAAAACTGTCGGTGAGTCCCTGCCCATCTACTTCGCGTCGTAAAATGCCGACTTGGATGAGCCAGAGAAGTTCCCCGTCTGCGGCAAGCTCTGAGAGCGTTCGTTTGCTGTACTGATTCCGAATGCCAGAGGTGCCTGCAACCGCACCGAGCGCGACGCTGTGAGTCAGCATGGTCGCGTAAAACTTGAGCCGAAACGGAGCGCATCGAACAGCGCGGGTGGCTCGATCGAGGGTTTTCTGTGGATAGCGGAAGTCGGGGTTCGAGGTCGTCGGGGTCATCAGTAATCGGGATGCGGTGCAATAAAGTCTGAAGAATTGTTTACATCAGCCTCTATTATTGACAAAAAAGTTTCTGTTTTGCGGAATATAAACGATCGAGTTTTTTGGCAAGCTAGAGTATTTTTCTCGATGGTGTAATTGAATCCGGGTTGAAGCCTGGCAAATCAGGGAAGATTTAGCGAGTTTTACGATCGACATATTCATTCAATCCTTCTCCAAACAGCGATAATCCCACCACCAGCAGAGTCATCGCCAATCCCGGAAATAAAGCTGTCCACCAAATTCCCCCAGTTGAAAGGGCATCGAGTGCTTCTCTAAGATCATGCCCCCATTCTGGCACTTCATCGGGCAGACCCAATCCCAAAAAGCCTAACCCCCCCAGCGTCAAGATTGCATCTGCGGCATTCAGCGTAAACAGAACTGGAACGCTTTGAATGACGTTGGCGAACAGATATTTTTTTAACACTCGCCAAGTTGAAGCCCCCATCGCTTGAGCCGCTTCGATGAATAGCTCTGTTTTCACGCTCACAGTCTGATTGCGAACGACGCGATAATACTGTGGCACATAGGCGATACTCAGCGCGATCGCTGCATTCAATATCCCCCGCCCGACGACAAATGCCAGTGTGACCGAGAGTAATAGCCCTGGCAGCGTGTAAATCGTATCCATCAAGAAGAGGAGCGCACGATCGAGCGTTCCGCCCCGATAGCCGCTTACCATCCCTAACGGCACACCCACAATCAAACTCAGTGCCGTTGCCAGAATCACGACTTGAATGGCTGCTTGTGTGCCAAACAGCGTCCGCGAAAACACATCGTATCCTAAGCTCGATGTGCCAAACCAATGTCGAGCGCTGGGTGCAGCATGAGGAGGATTATCCAAAAATTCAGTCGGACTTTGGACAATTCCAATTGCTTGCAAAATCGGAGCAAGCAGCGCGATCGCGATAAAGATCAGCACGATCGCCGTGCCGATTCGCATCATTTGACGCGAGAGCGAGGGGCGTTCGACAGCGTTCAAAAGCCGGGGGAGACGAATCGAGGTCATGGGAAGCACGATCGTAAAACGATTCGCCTATCATACTGGCATTCGATCAAGGTGCGATCGCAGACGAAAATAGAAAGTAAGTTCTCAGGAGGTTGCGATGGTGCTCACTGCGAAAGACCTAGAAATGGTGCAAGCTCAGCTTAATGAGTTTGAGCAAGACTACCGGATCGAGCTGATCAATGGAGAAATTGTGCTGATGAGTCCATCGGGTTATGAGTCGGATGAGGTTGCGTTTGAATTTGGTGCACAGTTACGCAATTGGGTAAGACCCCGCAAACTCGGACGAGTCACAGGCGCGGGAGCGGGGTTTGTTCTGCCAGACTCAGATACACGTGCTCCAGATGTGTCATTTGTGCAAGCAGAGCGATTACGTCGCAGCCCTAAGAGTTTTGCAGAACTCGCACCGGATCTCATGGTTGAGGTTAAGTCTCCAACGGATAGCCTGAAAAAATTACGCGCCAAAATTGACCAGTTTCTCGCACAGGGAACGCGAGTCGGTATTTTGGTGCATCCGGAGCAGAGATGGGTTGAGGTGCGTCGATCGAACACTGAGCCTATGACCCTAAAAGATGGGGATGTATTGACCGTTCCGGATCTGTTACCGGGTTGGGAAGTACAAATTTCAGAGCTTTGGTCGCCTGTGTTTGAAGACTAGAGCCGTTTGGGGCTTTGAGCAGCAAGATTAGTGCGTCAACTGAGACAAGTTGAGTTAAAAACGGGAATGTTGCTGTTTGAAGTGGGAACAGTCTTGCTCAAAGTAGGAATGTTTCGCTTCTGAACACGAATGTTTCGTCTCTGAACAGGAATGTTGCTGTTTGAAGTGGGAACAGTCTTGCTCAAAGTAGAAATGTTTCGCTTCTGAACACAAGTGTTGCTGTTTGAAGCGAGAACAGTGCGATTGAAAACAGTGTGAGTGAAAACAGCGAAGATGGTGTTTGTGCAGGGTGGTAGCGATCGACAATGCTAAACCGGATTGATAGCTAAACCGGACTGATAATTTACAATCCATGAACTATGTCATCAGCCGTTAAGATAAGCAGGAGTTCCTGAGCAATGTCTCAGCAAGAACAGGCTTGACAGACAACATTATTGCACTCAGTCCCAAACATTCCACTTAACCGACTTATGTTTGTTTTGTATAGGGTGTACTACGGTAATTGTTGAGTTCTATCTACTTTTATTTGCGTATTTTCTCTTATGCGACCTGTATCAAATTTTGCAATTATATTAATGTCACCATCAAAGAGTAATCACTCAAGAGGACATCGATGAAGACTGCTCATAAATTTTTAGTTGCTTGTGTGACTGCAGTGGGCTTAGTTAACTTTGCTTCGCAAGCTAAGGCAGAAACGGCTGCGGGTTCTGCGGCATTTAGCATCAACAATGCAGGTGTTGTGACTGGTGTTGCAATGTCAGCAGTCGTCAGTGATGGCGATTCACTTGCAGTTGCAATGAACACCATGATGGGAAATGCAACTTTTGCG
Organism: Cyanobacteria bacterium FACHB-63; assembly: GCA_014695255.1. GTDB lineage: Bacteria > Cyanobacteriota > Cyanobacteriia > Leptolyngbyales > Leptolyngbyaceae > Leptolyngbya. The sequence goes on along the minus strand of JACJNX010000089.1, from coordinate 105,995 downwards.
CTTGGTAGCGATCGCAGAATTGATGCTCCGGCCTGGACTCGTCCAGCAGATGGAACTGGACAGACTGCCTCAACGCAAGCAATTGTTGGTACAGCCGATCAAAACATCTTTATCTATGAAGGCGAACCGGAATACTACGGAGATGCGGCACCCGCCGAAAAACCCATGTTTGATTAAGTTTGATCGAGACAGTTGAGATGCGATCCCTCTGAGCGATGGTTGATGTCCTCAGAGGGATATTGTTGATTGGATGATTTTCTCGTTTGTCTTTCCTATGATGTCCCTGTAGGCTTTTGTATGATGTCCACCCGATCGCTCGTCCTATCATTGCGCCGATCGACGTTTCTTCTTCTCTGCATCAGTAGCGCGATCATAGCTTCAACTCAGTCGAGTTCTGCCCAAGTTCATCAGACGAGACTCACCGCTAAAGACTTACAACTTCAACCGGAACCTTACAGACTTAAACCGCGCATTGTTCCCGATCAGAAAATTGCGCCTGATGTAACTAGCGTCCTCTTAAACGGAGCAGTATTAAATCATTTGATGAACGGAGAAGTCCGCTCTGGAATTGATTTTGGTGAAGGTAGAAGTGGAAATGTCACCTTCAATGGCACGATCGAGCTGAGCAATCAAATTCAGGAAAGCATCACCCGCAACAATGTTTTAACCCTGGAACAACGAGCAGAATATTTACAGCTTATGACTGTACTGCGAGAGCGGAAATTAACGATCGAGCAACGTCGCCCCTACACAATGCTCGGGCAGCGCCTTCAGATGAGCTTAGTCGCGAACTGTACCCTTCCTGGTGTCGATCCGAAACAGAAATGTAACTATACACCTGGATTAGTAATCGATGAGAGTGCGCTCGATCCTTCATTTCTAATCCCGACACGCGTTCGCCAAACTGCAAACGTTGGAACAGTGGTCACACCTGAAAGTATTGCCGAGATGCAAAAGCCAGGATTTCAACGAGGGGCAAATGGGCAAGAAGTTGCGCTCGATGCCCTGCTGATTAACTCTGGTGCTTATCCTGGTAATCAGCAATCTCGTACAATGTCAGTCGATCGACAAGAGAACTTTTCCTTTACTCCGGCTGCGCTCTACTCCCGTGTTCATCAAGTGATTCGGGCAAATTCAAAAGAAGCCGCGATCGGGCGCACCATTCGGGGAAATGGCTTTGTTTGGGATCATGAGAATTTAGCGCTGAATTCTGCTATTCAGCTTGTGACAGAAGCCCTGCCAGATGCAGTTCCAACACTACAGGGAACCGCCAAACCGCCAAATCCGAGTCTGAATCGAAATCTCTTGTTTGCGATGAACAATGCTCGAATACCCGATAGTAGTTTGACCTTCTATCAAGCTGGAATTGGACGGGCGGAAACTTCTCAAGGCAAAATTACAAATCTGCTCAAACTTCCCAAAGCTTCGTACAACGGCGTTTGGATTGGACTATCTCCGATTACTGAGCGAACAATTTTCACCACGCTAGGGTATCAATTGACGAGCGATCGACGCGTTCTCAAGCAAAGCGGCGGCGAGGGCGGCATTAATGATTCGGTGAACTTTATTTCGGTGATTAACAACGATCGCTTTTCGTCGAGCAACCTAGAAGACTTTTATACTCAGGTTTACCTCACCGTGTTTGAGCATGATGCTGATCTCGTGAATCGAGTGCAACAGGTCGATCGCATTCGCTACTCTCCGCATTTGAGCTATACGGGAAATGTGACGAGTGCAGATAGTGTGCTGCGGTATTACATGGGCGCAATTCTAGGAGAATCATTGAATGCGTACATCGGAGCGGATTATAGTCGCAGTACCGCAGAAGGTTGGAGCTATAGCGTTGGTGGAATCGGCTACTCGAATCCAGACTATGACTATTACAGTCGCTTGAGTGGGCGATTGTCGAAGCGGTTTCGTTTGAGCAATCGGGCAAGTTTCTCGTTGGGAGCACGGGCAACTTGGGCGATCGATCAAGATACTCAGATTCAGGACTTAGACACCAACGCACAAGGTAGTTCGGTTGCGATCGAGGCGCGAGGAACTTTTTCTCCGATTTCGGTTGGGTTTACACAAGTTTTTGGGGATCTTTTACCGAATTCGATCGAGGAAAGTTCGGTTGTGGATGTGAGCTTGCAGCTTGGAGCGCAGTTGTTTGTGACTGGATTTGTGACCCTGGCAAATCAGAATACGGTTTCAAATCGCTATGGGCTTGGACTGCAATGGCGGTTAAATACTCAACCCGACAGTCCGATATTTGGCTTTGCTTGGCGAAATACACTGTACGACTATGGCTTTGATAGCTTCGATCGTGCAGTTCGCCTCAACAACAATACGTTTTCTCTGTCCTTCAGAATGGGATTTTGACAAGTCCAGCAGAGTGAGTTAAAAAGTACACTCGCATTCATAACAATCAAGCCGCTCTCTTTTGCAGAGAGTCCAGCTTGTCAAACTTTCCTCGCCCCAAGAATGAATTTGATCTATGAAGGCTTATGCACGAGACTAGAATTGCGAAAAGGCAAGGATGACGCTTGTGGTGCATCATTCACAATCACCCCAAGCACCCGCGTTGACACAAACTTTAGTTCTTCTAAAGCGGCAGCGATCGACGATCGATTCGTTTTCCCTAACCGAATCACCAGCGCTAAACTATCGCATTGAGCCGCAATCAACCCACTATCTGCTAAGCCTAATAAGGGCGGCGCATCTACAATAATCAAATCAAACATCATCTGAAATTTTTGGAACAAAGGCTCAATGCGATTCGTGGTGAGCATCTCAACTGGATCAAAGAAAGCTTGTCCCGCCGTCAGAATCGTTAAGTCTTCATAACCGGGAAGAAATTGCACGACAGTTTGAAGCTCCTGATCACCGAGCAACAAATCGCTCAATCCCTGCTGATTCGACAACCCTAAGCGCTCATGAATTTGAGGATAGCGCAGATTTGCATCAACAAGCAAGACTCTTTGTTTCATCCGAGCAGCAGTCATTGCCAAATTTAGCGCGATCGTCGTTTTGCCTTCTCCCGCCTCAGCCGACGTAATCATCAAAGAACGCATCGAGGTCTGATTCTTGCTCAAAAGACGGAGATTTTTTGACAGCGATCGCAATGCTTCGATCATTGGCATAGAAATGGTTGGAGGCTGAGCCTTGTTGTGCGGAATTACCCCCAACAGAGGCGATCGAGCAGTACGCTTCACCTCATCCAGACTATGCAGCACATCCTGAAGGGTTTCGACCAGAAACCCGGCTCCAATTCCGAGTAACACCCCCAAGACCGCAATTAATGCGAGAAATCGCACCTTATTAATGCTGTTAGTCCTCATCGGTTTACCTGATCCATCTCGATCTAAGCGAGGCGGAATGGTCAGTTCCCAAGGAACTTCTTGCTGGGCAGCATCAATCTGCAATGCTTCCCGTCGGGTGGCAAACTTATTCAAACTATCTGTTGCTAAAGCTAATTCGCGCTGTAAATCACTGTACTGACGAGCGATCGCAGGTAACTGTTGAACTTCGCGATCGACCTGAGCTTTCACCTGATTAATCGCCTGACGACGCGCTTCTGCGACCGTCACCGCATCCCCTGCTTTTGAAACAACGCGGATTGCTTCTTGATTCAGCAGATCTTGCAGATTGCGCCGCTTTTCGAGTAATGCCTGTAATGCAGGATTATCCGGCTTGAGTCGAGCCGATTCGATCGCAATCTGTCCCTCAATTTGCTGATATTGCGTTAATAGCGTTTGATAGTAGGGCATTTCGCCTAAAACGGTTTGGGGACTCGCCGCCTGCAACTGTCGCAGCAGCGTATTGCGTTTCGCTTCTGCCTCCGCAATTTGAGTTTGATTATCTGCCGCAACTTGTCGCAATTTGCCTTCAGTTTCAGCCAGCGATCGGCTCTGCTGCTCAGGATCAACAATGCCATGCTGTTGCCTAAGCGCTTGAATTTGCCGCTGTAAAGTCTCTACCCGTTGCCGCAAGGGTGGAAGCTGACTATCAATGAATTGAACCCCGCGTCGAATGGTAGATTGGCGTTCTTTTAGACTGTACTTTAGATAAACCTGAGAGAGTTGATTTAGAATAAATTCGATTTTCTCTGGATCAGTATCTTGATAGCCGACCTCAATTAACTTAGTTCCTTGTTCACGTTTATCTGATGTGAGTGTGATAATTCGAGCAATCTTTAGCTTCTGAATTAAGGTGTCGTAAGTGATATCGGGATAGCGTTGGCGCATCTGATCAATCACAGGCTCTAGTAGTTTCGGACCTTGCAGAATCCGAATTTGAGATTCGTAATCTAAGCTAGATTGATCGATATTAATCCGTTGAGCATCGGTAACCTCTGACCCTTGAGCACGAGTGGAAGAGCGTGCCAGTTGCTCTTCTGCGGTAATCGGTTCAACTAGGAGTTGGAACTTACCTGCATACTGAACGGGAGCCGATCGAGTCATTAATAAAAATGCTCCTCCAGCTAGCACAGTGGTTCCTAGCGTTACTTGTGCCATCAAGATCCCGCGGCGTCGGACAACTCCGATCAGCCAGCCTAAGTCCCATTTCTCTTGCTCGACCTCATGAGCAGTTACAGTTTCGATTCTAGGATGCGAGAATTTGCCATTCGTTTCGGGCAAAGGTGAAAGAGAATTCGGCGGTTTATTCATCTCGGTTTTTGACTCAATTACCCATACATAGTTGACGAGATGCGCCCCTCAATCACAGCCCAAAAAGCTTCAGAATGTTGAAGACTGAGAAAACATTGCCGACTGGGGCTAACACTGAATTAATCCCGTCTCCGATTCTGGTCATTCCCGATCGACCGACGACGATAATATCGTTGTTCTGCATCGCGGGATTGGTGCGATCGTTAATTCCCTGGGATAAGTCGATCGCGATTTCCCGTCGTGCGATCGTTCCATCAGCATTCAATCGAATCAAATCGATTGCTCTTGTGTTAGCGCGGCGTTGATCGAAACCGCCAGCCGCCAGCAATGCTTGATTCAGCGAAGTGTTGGGTGGAATTTGCACGGTTCCAGGCTGCTTTACTTCACCCACTACATTGACGCGAATCGTATCTGGTGAAAAGCTAGAACTTGCAATCTCAGCCGCCTCAGCAGGAGTCAGTTGGGTTGCAGTTGGAATCGCGATCGTGTCTCCTGCTTGCAAGATGGCATCTTGGCGCAGATCTCCCTCTTTTAGTAACTTCAGCAAGTTAATCTCAAAGGTCTGCTCTGTTCCGTTACGGGCTAAGCGGCGGATTTGGATGCGACGAATATCCGCTTGGGGTTTGATGCCGCCTGCACTCTGAATGGCGCGAGTCACGGTCGGAAATGGCTCGATCGTCGCTTGATTCGTAGCACCGGGAACGCCTGCAGCCCCAGTGCGGATATTCCCAGCTACGACGTAAGCGCCCGGTCGAAACACTTCGCCAACTACGGCGATCGTAATCGGTTCGCGATCGGCTGCGAAGGTTGAATTAGCAAGTTGTGCGGATTCAGTCAGATCAATTTTGGCGGCTGTTGGGATCACAATTGAATCTCCATCTCGGAGGGTTACGTCCTGAGTACGATCGCCCGATTGCAAAAACTTCCCTAAATTCGCGGTCAGAGTTTGGCGATTGTTGCCGCTGATTCTTTGAATCTGAATATTTTTGACATCTGCTGCTTGAGTAATGCCGCCTGCAAGTTTGAGCACACTGGTTAAGGTCGGAAAAGAAAGCGTAGCAGTAGGAGTCGCAGGCGTAAGGGGAATCGGGTAAGAACCGGGGCGATTGACTTCTCCGGTGAGGGTAATGCTAAGCGGGCGGGGGGTAATCAGGGTAACAGTTGTCAAGGGGCGACGAAAGAAGCGCAAGTATTTCTGAGTGATTTGTTTACCTGCTTGATTCAGGGTCAATCCTTTAACGGGAACGCTGCCAACAAGAGGAAGATTGAAGCTTCCATCAATTAGAACTTGATAGCGAGCGTTTTGACCGCTGTATTCAGGAGCATCAAAGATATCAAGTTGTACTAAGTCCCCGGCTCCTAAAGTGTAGGATTCATCGATCGCAGCAGCAATGGAAGGAGTCGCAACAGGAGGGTCGGCACTGTAGACGAATCTCGCGTCAAGGTTGCCTGCCAGTAGAACCAAGCCTGCCACAGAGCAGAATTGATAGAACCGAGTAAAAGACATAAGTTTCATCTCAAGTTTCGCCTTGCTGTCAATAAGAGGCACGGAGTAAGAGCCTATTGAACAGTAAGCCCGATCGCAGCCGTAAACCATCAAAAATGAAGGCTACAACTCAGATTGAGAGGGTTAAATTGCTGCCGAATTGCTTCTTAAAGGCCGCAAATACTGTTTGACAAATCCCTTCACTCCAGACAGCTTTTTCTGCCTGCTCAACCGCTTCCGTTTTTGCCAATGGTAGGTTGTGTAGGTTTTGAGAAAAGCTGCTTGATTGCTTGCCGCTTCTTCATCTAACTCTGCTAGAAACTTCTTATCTGTGGGCAGATGCAGCAAAAAACAGCTTTTCATGTAGTCAAGATTTTTCTGAGGATGAAGTGGAGGCGTACTCCAGTATCTCCAAACAATGCCCAGCGTTCCTGCATCTGCCATCACATAACCCTGCTGCCGCATCTTCTCTAAAGCAACAGAAGTCACTAATTCATCGCCCTGATGATAAAGGACATCGATCTGACTGATGTATGTATCTAGAATTTTCTGAACTTCAGTAGATAAGGTGCTGAAAAAATCGGGACTTCCTGCGATGAACTCACCCCCACACCATCTGCCTTCACTCGGATTTGGCATGAGCTTTTGAATATCGGTGAGGAGTCGATCGTGACTATAAGCGGGGATCATTTGATCCGAGATGTCATAGTAAAGCGGAACTTGATGTTCAACAATGTAATCAAAGCAGCGCGGCAACGGATTGACTGCGATGACATCTAAATCAATCAGTAAGGAATAGGACTGTGGATCAAGAGAAGCGAGATATTGATAAACCTCTAACTTGAAGTGGGATGAGAAAAAACTCAAACCATGTGGAAGCTGCATATTGAAGCACAGTTCTTGAATTTCCAGAATTCCTGGCTGTCCAATTTGCTCTAATAGCCGCTCAATCTCCTGCTTCTGATTCGTCAGAACAATAAAGCTAATTCCTCTACTTCTAAGCGATCGAGACAAACTGATTGCATTTCTGAGATAAATCAGGATTTGTTCATTAAAGGAAGTCACAGCACAGTTTACTGCACTGGTCTCATTTTCTGCGAAATGCAGAAGTCCATAGAATTGATAAGGCATCGTTGCTTAGCTCCTTAACTCGCACATCACTCGTTGTAAGTGTTCCCGAAGTGATGCTAAAGATATAGAGAAGTTAGCCGTGAGTGGAGATTCACTTGCTTCTATGTCGTCGGTAATTAATGATGTATAAACGAGATGATTATGCTTTGCGATCTGTTCGTATACTATTGGAGTGTACTCTTGGCTGAAAAGCTCAATTACTTTTGTGTTCGATCGACAAAAAGTTAAGTTGGTAAACCCCGCACCATGTACACCGACAATGATCTCAGCCTGATGAAATAAGCAAATCTGTTCCAGAACAGATAAGTCTGATAAACGATAGCGTGAAAATCCTTGCTGCTCCAGAAATGCAAATACCTGATGTTCATTGAGTAAGCGTCGTCCATTCACAGAGTCTCCGCGCTCAATGTAAACACGCTGATTAAATTTTAGGTCTAAGTTTGCTTTTGGTAAAAATGTTTCTCTGAGCCAATTAATGATCCACCGGGGCGGATTGGCGAAGTCTGGATTGGGATGATCAGTAACGATAAGCTGCTCAGCACAAAGATGTTGAACTTTAGCACTAGAAATCAAGCTATTTTTGAGGCTTAGCAGATTTAGCGTTTCAGATTGAAAACGGTAGCAGAGATCTGGAACTAAAAGATGGTCTACCTCATCGATATCTACTACAGATTCGCAAAGCTTAATTCGTGGAAGAACGTCATAGAGCCAATGATAATAGTTGTAATTACCGGAGCCACCCGTTAACAGTGAGAGTACACTTTTGCGAAAGCGACTGATCGATCGCGGTGTTCCTTTGCTTAACACAGGATTTTGCTCAGGCGGCAAGATGATGCCGTCTTTCCATTGCCAGGATGCACCCGGAACTAGGAGTCGATCGCACGATACCGCAATGCAGTCGCGACGATCGGTAAACAGCTTGCCTTGATGAATGCGATAAATGCTGTAACCGCTTTCTACGGTATCTGGATAAACAGTTTTTACTTCAACCTGATCACTCTCATCTACTGATACAACTCTGTTTGGTGCATACAATAGCGAAAAAAACCAGCCGAATAGCCCCTCAGAAAGTTTTCTTCTCAGCTTAGGCAAGAGTTTGGGAATGTTGGACAAGGTTCTCACGATTAGATTAAGTAGCTAGGGAAATTTCGCAGCAACTAACGAACGCTAAAAGACATCCGCTGTATCAACATCAACCAAAGCAATCTGCGGTAAGGCAACAACCAATAGAAAAGCCAGAGCATCCCACCGTTTTCGCGGCAAAATGCTTTCCACTCTTCAAAAGAATGCAGCGTCACATCTTCTAGCGCAAATCCCTTGGGTCGGTTCACTCGCTCTAACTGCACCCCAGCTAAATCGCTCTTAACCATTCGACTTCGATGGGGATTTGCAGAACAGGTTCCTAAGTAACCGGGTGCAATCCAGATCGAACAACCTCGACGGCGCGCTCTTAGACCATAATCATGATCTGCGAGATTGTGTGTGTAGACTGGGTTAAAGTTTCCGACTAAGGCTGCAACCGTATTGGGGATCAAAACGCAATTGCCGTGAAAGGTGTCACAACGACGGGGTTGTTCTGGATCGGGATTAAGTTGGTGAAACTTAAGCGGATGCCAAAAGTAAGTTTGAATAACTCCACCATAGCTGGGTTGATTGGTGTCAGGATCAAGGGTAGAGGCAACAACGATCGCTTTCTGTTCTCCTTGTGCCGCAAGCTGATCTGCTACCTCTAGCAAAGCCTTTAGAGCATGAGGATAGAGCATTGTATCGTCATTTAACAAGCAGTAATAGTCGGGATGGTCTGCCTGCGCCGTTTCAAAGGCAAGCCGCGTTCCTCCATTCCAGAATAAGCTTCCGGTTCCTTGACGCACTTGAACAGTTGGATAGTTCTTTCGTACTGCTTCTGCTGTTCCATCGGTGCTGCCATCATCAATCAGATAAGGCTTTACCTCGATTTCCGGTGGAAGGTTTTGCTCAGATAAAGCCTGCAAGCACCGCAGCGTTTTTTCGCGGCGATTGTAGCAGGTCAGGAGAATCGCGATCGTTGTTTGCTTCATCGTTGTTTAAGCCTCATGAGTAAGCAGGGACAAGGCGGTATCTACGCTGTGCAGAAATTGGTTGTACCGACTTTGAACCCAAGTTTTGACCGAATCGAGGTCGTCAACCGTTATTGATCGAGCGATCGCAGTTTGGATAGCTTGAGCAAACTGCTCTGGATGTTCGGCAGGGTAAACCGTTGCTGGTAGCGTTGTTAATCCACGTAGGGCAAAAGGAGTTGCCACAACAGGCAGAGCGAGTCCGATCGCTTCTAAGGTTTTAAGCTGCACGCCGCCGCCGCAGATAGAAGGAACCGCGATCGCCCTTGCTTCCGCTAGAAATGCTTGAGCATCTTCTACAAATCCTAAATACTCAACGTTGTGATATTGGCCCTTTAACCATTCTGCCCCTCGACCCGCAACTCGAATCGTTACATGCGCCGGGAGATGCGGATAAACTTGATCAAAGAAATAGCATAATCCATCTGCATTGGGTTTCCAGATCCAACTGCCAATCATGCCAATATCGTAAGTTTTGCGATGAGTCGGATTCACTGGAAAAACATTGACGGGAAGTTCAAATACTTTCACTGAATCCGTTTTATTGAACTGTCTAAAGTAGCTTGCATCATGCGGACTCAAAGTCCAGACTGCTTCGCTGGTCACAGCAAGGTTCGCTTCTATTTGCTTGACTAACTGCGCTTCTCGCTGATAAACCCGTTTTTTCAGGTGATCTGGACTGACTTTGAGGCGTTGTTGATAGATTTCATGTTCTACATTGTGGGCTAAAACAGCAATCTTACTATGCTCGACAAGCGCAGGTTTTAACCAGCAAAGTTGAGACGAATGTTCCAGTACAATCACATCATAATGCTGTTGAGACAACAACGATCGCACCGTCTGCACATAGCGATCTGAGTAATATTTTGCTGAGCTATAAGGCAACTGACGAAACAAGGCGATCGCTGCCCAAAGTAGTGAATGGATTCCAGCAGATGATGTCTCAATGTGGCGTTCACCAACCTCGATCGTCTCTTTGCTGTAGGAATGAGGATCGCCCCAACGACGATAGCCCACGATCGACACCGAATGACCCAGCGCTTTCATCGCATTAATGAAATGCTGAGAGGCGATATCTGCTCCAGTTCCGAATCTGCTAGGAATTGCGGTGGTCAAGTTCAAAATTTTCATGGATCGCGTCTAATTACTGAAGTTTTAACGAGCAAAAAATCAGCTAGGAAGCTGTATTCAAGGCGGATTGATAGAGGCAAGACATTTTTTTCCCGCGTTGCTCCCACGTGTAGAGAGACTTGATCTGTTCGTAACCCTTCTCGCCAATCTTTTTACGGAGTTCTGGAGATGCGGCAAGACTGGTTATTGCACTGGCGAAATCATGAATAATTTGCTGCTTAGTTCCTACATCCACTAAGATGCCGCAACCCTCAGATAAGACAGTTGCAGTACCATTCAGTTTCAAACCAATCACAGGTAACTTATAAGCCATTGCTTCGAGAATCACATTGGGTGAACCTTCACGCAAGCTTGGAAACACAAAGATATCTGCTTGCTGGTAATAGTTGCTCATTTCCCGATAGGGAACTTGTCCTAAAAACTCAATTTTTGACTGTAATCCCGCCTGAATAACCTTCTTTTTCCAATAAGGCAGAAGCACTCCGCTGCCCACCACCCGCAATCTCCAAGAAATATTGCTTGGTAGGTGTTGTAATGCCTGTAAAAGAAGTCCAAAATTCTTGCGTGGCTCAATCAAACCTGCCCAAAGTAAGCAAATTTCAGTAGATTCACGTTTTTCAGTTCTGGCCAAGCACTCAGGCAGCTTAGGGATTCCTGAATCTGACATCAAGAAAGTCGCCTCAGAAGCCCGCATCGTGCGGATTTCGCTCAGTGTTTCTAGATTACCACACAGCACAAGTTCAGCTTTCCTGACTGTCTCTCTGGCTGCAACAGATGTTAATCTTGTCCAAATAAAATAAGCCATTCTGATCATTTCTTGGGCAATTCCTTTAGCTGGCAAGAACGAATAGCCAACGAGAGGAACACTTTGACTCCCAGTGACCGGCCCTAAGATAAAGGGTTTAGGAAGCCGAGATAAATAACTCGGAATTGTCCACGAACCATAGGTGACGTGATGAACAAGGTCGATCGTCACGGCTTCAAGCAGTTCTTGTGCTTCGATGAAAGCTTGTTTTTGCCATTCAACGCATAGATTGTAAAATTCAAACCGTGGAAAAAGAGCCATCATGAGCCTAGACCCCCGTGGCATTGGAATAAAAATGAGGTGAATGTTGTCCCGGTAAGGAAGTCGATCGACTGCTGCTCTTACAGGTTCTTCTTGTCCGAGAAAGTCAGAGATGAGCACATAAACTTCATGCTCTTTTGCAATCTCCTTGAGCCAATTCCAACCTACGCCTTCTTCTGATCCCTTGTCCGGATGACAGACAAATGCAGAGAGCAATATTCTCAGTTTCTCAGCAGTCATAGTTCAACCTTTCAATTGCTTTAGCTATTAATTCCCCAATTGGTTCTTAAAGATTGAAATCAGCGGCTTTTCATCGGTTCGCTCTTCCAAACAACTGAAAATGTCGCTAGAAGGTTTTTCTCGATCATCGTTTCTCAATGCAGTTTGTCAGCCCCCTGAGCTTATAAATCCCTTAAATCACAGTTTTCTCGACTAGCTCCGAGTAAAGTTCAACGTGCTGCTGAGCTTGCAGACTTAAGCAAAAAGATGTTTCCGCCTTTTTTCGTGCATTTTGACTCAGAAATTGATGACGCTCTAAATCTTCTAAAACCCAAATGATTCCCTGAACTAAGCTCTCGGGTTGGTAAGCTGTTGCAAGAAAGCCATTAACTTGATGATCAACGATGTCTTTCAAGCCAGTTGCGTCGAAGGCAACAACAGGCGTTCCACAGGCTAGAGATTCGGATGCAGTTTGCCCAAACGCCTCTTGCACGGAGGGGACAACCATCACCCCTGCCGCAGCATAGGCGATCGCAAGTGAAACATCATCGTTGAAATGTCCCAAATAATGCACCTTAAAGCCCACGTCAACTAACTCTTCTGGCTGTGAAACTCCAAAAATCACCAGTTCAATTTTGTCTTTCCACTCGGTTGTCCTCAGTTTTTGCAGAGCAGACTGAAGTAGATGCCAACCTTTGCGAGTATCACTCGTTGGATCGAGCGCTCCGAATAACACCAATAATTTGTCTTGAGGAAGATTGAGTCGATCGCGAGCGGCCTGTCGATCGAACGGTTTGTAAATTTGCAGATCCAATCCGTTCGGAATTACCCTAACTGGAGTGTGACGAAATACAGAACTCTGGCTAGCGCAGTCGGCTAACCACTGGCTTGGAGTCACGACCACAAGATTAAGGTCGCGCCAAGCTTTTGCTTTTCGATTCCAGATCCAGCGAGATAAGTCTTGCTCCTGTGAGCTTTGCAATTGAGGACAAGCCCCGCAAGCTTTTGTGTAGCGATCGCACTGTTCCGCATAGTGACATCCACCTGTGAATCCAGCCATATCGTGCAGTGTCCACACTAAAGGCTGCTTAAATTGTGCTAAGTTTTCAATGTTCAGAAATCCCTTAAAAATCCAGTGCAGATGAATCACACTCGGTTCGAGTTGAGCGACCTGAGAGACAATCCGATTCGGAACCCACTGCGTCGAAAATCTTGAATGGCTGCGCGATCGTACAGGTAAGTCATCGAGTCTTTCACTGATTAGAAGTTTTTCATTGAACCTTCCTAAGAGCTTTCTTTCAACTAGCACAGAAGAATCACGAGAGCTTTTCGCTTGCACTAACATCTGCGATCGATATCCCGCCTGCCGCAACCCGCGATGTAATCGATAAGTAGCACGAGCTGCTCCTCCTGCAACGTCTGAGGAACTTAAATGAAGAACTTCCATATCTTGGTTGAAGGATGACTAGGCTAATGTTCGTTCAATGAGGTTTTTGCTTCGATAGGACGACTTCTTGCCCCCTAAATCCCCACGAGTGGGAGACTTTGAAATTAGAATTACCCTCTATTGATGGATTAATTGTTTGAGCATTTTCTGAGCTTTTCTGCTGGCACGGAAAGCTAAACTCGGTGCTTCTTGCGTAAAGTGAGAATGCTCTGCCCGCGTATCGCGAATGACAAAAGGTGGATGCTTCAAAGGAAATTCCATTGCTGCGATCGGTCGATTTGCTAGACGCGGGTTGAATTCCTTTGTATGAGTTGCGTCCGCATCAAAACCACAGTTAGAAATTAAGTTGGTACTTGCGATCGCGCTAACTCCATTTTGCACCCAGCAAGCAAATGTCCATTGATAGTCCCAAGTATCAACTAAGTTGTCATGCACAGACTGAAATGTGTGTTCCCAAGCCTTAGCAATCTTTGGATCAATCAAGATATCTTTACACCAGTTTCCCGCTTTAATCGTAGACCAAAGTTCCATATTCACATCGTAATACTGCCAAGCTCGTCTCCAAGTTGCCCATCCCCAAATCGGAGTCGATCTCGCAAAGTAGTAGCTATACTCTGTTCTGCGACTGGCTAATCGCGCATTGTCTCCACAAACCGACATAATGCGCTTATCATCGCGATATCGATCAAGCAGTTCTTCGCAAAACGGAAAGAACGTCGGATGCGGTAAACAATCATCTTCTAGAATGATCGCTTCTTCAACCGTTTCAAACACCCAATCAAGTCCACTGGCAACCCGATGTTTACACCCTAGATTGAGATCAGAGTAATTCGTCAAAAGCTCGCATTTCCAGTCGATCGAATCAATCACGGCACGAGCCGCAGCACACTTTTCAGCTTCATCGGGTCGATCGGCGCGAGCACCATCTGCAATCACCAACAATTGTTCTGGTTTAGCTTGCCGAATTGCTTCAAACACTCGTTTCGTAGTATCCGGACGCTTAAAGATAATCAGGGCAACAGGGGTTTTCATATGGCTCTCTCGAATCATTCATTTGCCTTAAAAACGGCGGTACTTAGCGTTTTAGCAAACAGAGAATACCCTCTCTCTGTCAAGAACTGATAGACATTACCTTTCTGAATCTGCTCTAAGTCCATCTCAGCGCATTCAGCCAAAACGTACTCCGGTCTGAACGCTGACCAATCGTTCGATTGCAGCACTTCCAAATCTAAGCCTTCAACATCGATCGACAAAAAGTTAATTTTCTGTCCTACCGGAAGATGTTGGTGCAGCACTTCTCCCAAAGTCTGCGTAACAATCTGAATTTCCTGCTTCAAAGAGTAAGCCCCCTGCCATCTTCGTTCTGCTAGTTCGCGACCGAAGCAATTCAATGCCGGATCGTCAAACACAAAAAATGTCATTTCTCTGGGACTCGAAGCGATCGCGGCTTCCACATTGATATCTCTTGGTCTCAAGCGCTTAAAAGGCTCCATACTTCCCGGCATTGCATCAATATTGATACCTGACCATCCTCTTTGGTAGAAGATGAAAGTATTTGAGAACCGTTTAGGATGATGAGCACCCACATCGATATAAAATCCGCGATCGACCGTCTCAAACACACGATGCAAAATCAAATCCTCACCTTCTTGAGAATAGGACTTTCTGGAGTATCCATCCCGAAGTGTCATTTTCAAGTCTTTCAGATTGTTTTTTAGCAGCATAGGAAGTGTTTTCATCAGAAGTTATCCAATCAAGAAGAGAGCTTTGAGTTGTAACGCTAAAATCCGTTTTGCTCTGGGATCAACGAAGTTTGTTACGACCACTGCACACCCATAAGCAATCACTGTTGCAATCGCCGCGCCGACTCCAGCGTAAATTGGAATCAGAATAAAATTGAGCAGCACATTAATCACCGCACCGATCAGAGTCCTCTGTAACGACAGCTTCAGAAATCCCTCAGCAAAGCTCCATGACTCTTGAGCAACCCCCAGAAACACAAACACACCTGCCCAGATGTGAATTGCTAAAATGGGTGCAGATGCTGAGTAATCGCTGCCAAACAAAAGCATAATCAGCCATCCTGCTAAAAAAGTGACCGGAATCGCGATCGCATAAGCAAGCCGCACCAGAAAGTTAAATAGACCTTGTAGCCGTTGATAGTACAGATCAATATCTTTCGATCGTAGTTCTACAATCGCAGGAAAGGCTGAGGAGGTTAGAGCCATCGGTACAAAATACCAAATCTCAGACAGCTTCACGGCTGCCGAATAGACTCCAACCGCTTCACTCCCCATCATTTCATTCAACATCACCTGATCAATCTTCATGTAAGTCATGATCGCCAAGCCTGACAGAATTAAAGCCCAGCAGTTTTTTAGCAATGTCCGAGCGCGAGTGATACTTCCCCGCCACGAGGTCAAAGAAAATCCTCTAGAGCAGTAGGCTGCAATTAGCCCAATTGCAATTAGGATGCCCTCAAAACAGGCTGCCCAAGCAAAAGCAATCAGGGGCGCTCTGATCTGAATTAACATCACTCTCACCCCAACTGTAAAAATGAAGGCGGCGCTTTTTGCAAGAATTGAATACTTTGATTGCAACTGTGACTGGAACCAAGAGTCAATAATGTCAAAGGCTTGGAAGATAAATCCTGCGGCAGTAATTCCTACAAGCCATTGGATTATTGCATCGTTTGGGCGCATCCAGTAAATGACACCCACCGATAACAACCAAGCCGAAACACCACCTACCAATCGAATCAGGAAAGTCGTGCCTAAAATTTCATCCTTATCAGCAGGAGATTGCACAATATCGCGAACCACAAGCCCCTCTAACCCCAATGTCGCAATGGGGCTGAAGAGCGCAGAAAAAGCGATTGCATAGTTAAACAGTCCAAATTGCTCTGGTCCTAAGTATCGAGCAACCCAAACGCCCACGACCAGCGCTAGTCCCATGCGGAGAATGCGATCGACAAGCAGCCATCCCGTATTGCCAAGAATCTTTTGTACGGTATAGCGCCCCTCTAGCTTAGTGCGAAGAAACGGAGGCAGAAGTTGAACCCAGGATTGATTCATACAGGTAAGCTCCTGACAGATTCAAGTTCAGGAGTCAACTTTCTTCGCTGTCTGTCTTCAATCTGCAAACGGGTTAACGCGATCGTATACAACACCCAAATATAGTTTGCCCCTGTCAGCAATGTGTGTGAGACGTTGAAGAAAACCAGGTAAACCAAGATAAGAAGTGGCAAACTACAATCTGCCGAATCGCTTTGTAAGCTGTACTTCACTGCTTGAGCGAGTCCAACAAACCAGGACATCAAGAACAGAATGAGTCCAAGCACTCCCAAACTCAATGCTAAATCAATAAAACCATTGTGGGCATGAGTTGGAATAAAGCCACCATAGATGATAATGCCATGAGCCGGATCATCATCTCCACGCCAAGCCTGCCAAAAGCTATTAATGCCGTAGCCGACAAACAAATTATGCTGCTCTAAGCGATCGAGCAGTTGCGGCCAAAACTCAGTACGCCCAGTCAGAGACATATCTTTGCCCAAAGCAGCAAAAATGAGTGGAAGTAAATACTGCATAACCACAGAGATTACAATTGCTAAAATTAGCCCCCCGATTAGCAACACTGGAAAGTATCTACTATCCAAGAATTTCACCGATTGTAGAACAATGACTAATACCGTTAAGACAACACAAATAAAGATACTCTGAGCAGAATTTGCCATTAACATCACCATGCTCAAAAAACCTGCGATCGCAAATGCTTTCCAGCGATCTTGTTTAGGAGCATCTAAGCCATAAGAAACCCAGAGCGCAACACCGAATGCCAGAAAATTACCAAGATCAATCGGAAAAGGCATAATCCCGGATAGTCCCTTGTCTTTAATTGCCAGTGAGGGCACGATCGCCGGTGAACAGAAATTGACAATGCCGCTCACGAACGTTAATCGTCGGAGTATGACGCATAGCGCTTTGAAGCTGTATTCTCTAGCAATATGAATCGCAAACAAAGTCGCAAATAGAAAGACCAAACCGTATCTAAAACATAAAATCGGGGTTTCTGACCAAAAAGCAGACAACAGCGCCAAAAGCAATAACCCGGACAAAAAAGGATTCTTGCCTAGATAAAGCAAGCCGCCCAAGAAGTTCCTAAACCAAGCGCTTAGCAAAAGAGCGACCGCACCATAGAGGGTTAATTGCACGAATGCAGATTCAGCAGACTTATCGAACCCAGCGAGCGCTTCTGGCTGAAAGTAAGGGAATGGCGCAATGGTTGGATGCAACCCACTAAATAGAAAAATAAATGTAATTAGCCAGCGTAAGCGATGGTTATTCTCCTCACGAGTCACCCAGGACGAAAAAAGCAGCAAATAGATTGCCCCAACGATCGCAACGAGCAGTAAGACTATCGGATTAAAAAATATCTCCCTCATAGCTTCTGCCTTCTGCAATTCATTAACTTTGCTCAGTCTGTTTTATTAGACTTCCCTGATATACCTTAGATACGACTAGCTGTTTTACTGCCAGAAATATAAATATCGGAATCGTACTGGCATACCGCCACCATAGTCTTTTTGGCTCTTGAATGAGACGGTACAACCATTCCAGTCCAGCATTTTGAATCAAGCGAGGAGTGCGTTTTTTCAGTCCCGCATAGACAGGGAAAGCCCCACCTAAACCAATCATGACAGCTTGCACCTTACCCTTTTGTCTGGCAATCCATGCCTCCTGCTTAGGGCATCCTAAAGAAACCATCACTAATCCTGCGCCACTCTCGTTAATCATTTGCGCGATCGCGTTATCTTCCGCTTCCGTACAAGGACGAAACGGCAGGGGCGCTGCACCCGCAATTTTCAAGTTTGGAAACTCGCTTTCAAATCTCGCTTTCATGCGTCCCAGTATTTCAGGGGTTGAACCTAGGAGAAAAATTCTTACGTCCTCTTCGATCGCACGACTACAAAGCGCCAAGATAATATCTAAACCAGCAACTCGGTCTTGTCTTGGTTGTCCTAACCATCTCAACATCCATACCAGGGGCATCCCATCAGGAGTAACGAGATCAGCCTTCTTCAAGATATCGGCAAATGCAGGCTCTCGATGAGCTTCCACTAGCATATGTACGTTTGCCACACAAACACCTCTGCTCTTTTGCTGCTTCGCCCATTGCATCATTAAGGCAATTTGGGCTTCAAAACCTAAAGCAGTAACGCGAACATCCACAACTTCAATGAAGGGAAGCGTCTCTTTCAAACTCGTATCCATAGGAGCCAATTGTTCTTAGGGTGCAGTAGTGACTTAAGCTTCTAGTTCTGATTAATTTGAGGCAGTATTCATGGCTTGCACGATAAAAACGTTACTAACGTTGCTTCCGGCGCTAGCTTCATCACCCTGACTCCCTAGCTATCATTTGCATGTGTGTAGAGTTCCCCGTTTAAGGCGTTACATCACATTGAAAGAGAGAACAGAATTTTATTCCTTAATCAAATTCTCTGGTCTTGTTGCGAACCAGAAGACAATCGTGCTTTGACTAACAAAATGATAGTAGAGTTTACAAAGCGGCATCAGAGTTTAAACTTAACCTGCGTTCTAGGTCAGAGTCTGAGTGTTGAGTGATTGTACGATCGCATCCTCGTATGGCTCTAGATACCACAGACGTTTTGATTACAGTCAGGTCAATCAACTTCTGCAAATTCGTCTTTCAAACTTCAGGTCATGGCTAAAGCTCAAGATCGATTGCTAGAATTTCAGACTGCTGTTTTGTTTTGTTTTGTTTTTATTTTGAACAAGTTTACTGAAGGTTATTTCTCCTCAAAGACTGGGGCGCTCTACGCGGTTCTGGCTTATTCTGCTTGGGGACTGTTCCCGATTTATTGGAAATTTTTGACGCAAGTTCCAGCGATTGAAGTGGTGTGTCATCGAATTATTTGGTCGATGGTGTTATTGATGGGATTGCTGTGGAGACAGAACCGCATCGCTGAGTTTCGCCAACTTTGGCGATCGCCCAAATCTATTCTTGCTTTGCTTCTCACAACTACGTTGATCGCTGGAAATTGGGGTATCTATATATACGGTGTAAACAGTGGTCATATTGTTGAAGCGAGCTTAGGATATTACATCAATCCGCTGGTGACAGTGCTGCTTGGATCGCTCATTCTAAAAGAGAGGCTGAATCTAGGCAAGAAGATTGCGGTATTACTGGCAGCGATCGCGGTACTGAATTTTGTTTGGCAGTTTGGGCAAGTGCCGTGGATTGCAATTGCGCTAGCATTCACGTTTGCATTGTACGGTTTGTTTCGTAAACTGATTACGGTTACGCCTATGGTTGGACTAGCGGTCGAGACATTACTGGCAACGCCGATCGCGCTATTTTGGATTGCTTATCTCGGTGCAACTGGAGTGGGGAGTTTTGCCACAGCTTGGCAAATCAGCGCATTGTTAATTGGGTGTGGCGTAGTAACGGCGCTGCCTTTGCTTTGGTTTAACACTGCTGCTAAACGATTACAGCTTTCGACGCTGGGATTTTTTCAATATCTTTCACCGAGTCTGGCGCTTTTAATCGGCGTGGTGTTGTATCGTGAACCGTTTACAGCAATTCATGCGGTGACGTTTTTGCTGATTTGGGCGGCGATCGCAGTGTATTCGATCGCGTCTGTGCAAACCGGGCGATCAGTGTGGTAGATTCTGTGCTTATCCACTGTAGGGGCGTGAGTTCTTGTGAAAATTATCCCTAGTACCGATGCTAGAACCAGATTGAAGCGACTGTATCCAACTATTTCCCTATCATAATCAATGTGGTGTACTACTTACTACCGCTTCAATTTCTTGATCATAGAATCGTTGAATAGGAGTACAGAAGATTGCGATTGAATCGAAGTTTGATTTGCTTTTGTGTTGCTTGCGAGCCGATGGGGACAAACTCGTTGCACATAAGCTAAAGATTCTGGATAGCGGGTATGATGAATCGATTGCGCTCCATCACTCCCCCACGCTGCTTCAAAACTCATCCCAGGGACTACAGCCCGTTTCCGAATCCCTAAGCGATCGTAGAGATTAATCTGTGTTCCATCCTGAGTATGCGTTGTTCCGTCGCCACAGTAATCAGCACGAATCATCCGTACACAAGCTTGATGATACTCTTTGAGCGATTGTCCTTTAATGTTTTGCCAAGGTTTATAGCCTAAGCGAACACACTTTGCTAATGCACCGCTTAAGCAACTAAACGTGATGCGGTTTTCGTTACCTTGGTAAGTGCCGCTGCGATCCCAGGTTCCTCGAAGTGCAATTGCTTTCGCCGCAAAGTGATCCGTGGCTCGACAGTAGTTTTGCCAAGCCTGGTTTTTGGTTTGATAGAACACGGTGTAAAGGTAAATTTCTTGCTGTGGATCTTGCGGATCGAGTTCAATACTGCGAATTTGAAACTTCAAGCGATGTCCTTGGGCATCGAAGCCAACGATCGTAGTTCCCGGTGCTAGAGCATTGATCGCGGTGGCAGAACTCGGTTGAGATTTAGCAAAATTAACAATGCTAATATTAATGGCGATCGACAAGCAAAATAGAGAGCTAAACCAAGATTGTTTCATGAGCTAGGATTACGTAAAGTGATTCAGCAGCCCATGCCTCGAATAAATTAAGACATGGGCTTGAGTCATGAGTAACAAGTCTCAAGCAAATCACCTGAGGCTGAAAACTAGAGATTACTCATTTGCGGTCATGTGATTCTGATTCGCTGTCTCGTTGACTACGCTGGCATTTTGCTAGAAGTCTAGACTAGCAGGAGCGTCAGATTGAAGAGACGACTGGACACAATCAAGAGTAGAACCATCCAAGGATGTACCGTTTAGGTTGGAGCCATAGAAGTCTAGACTAGCAGGATCTTCAGGTTGAAGAGACAACTGGGCACGATCGACAGTAGAACCATCTACCGATGTACCGTTCAAAGTGACTCCATAAAAGTCTGAACTAGCAGGATCTTCAGGTTGAAGAGACAACTGGGCACGATCGACAGTAGAACCATCTACTGATGTACCGTTCAAAACGACTCCATAAAAGTCTGAACTAGCAGGATCTTCAGGTTGAAGAGACAACTGGGTATGCTCGGCAGTGGAACCATCCAATGATGTGCCGTTCAAAGTGACTCCGGCTTTTGCAATCGATGCAAAAGACAAAACACCCAGAGTTGTCAGAATAGCAACAGTGCAGAATTGACGCTTCATAATTGTCCTCTTGTTGTGGTCATAAAGTTGAGATTTAGCGAAGCTTGAATGTAAGCTGTTCGCTTGATGTTTCTCAAGATAGAGAATAATCGGGGAGAACTAGAGGAGAAAAACTAATTTATGCCTGCTCGATTGTTGCGTTCTTGTAAGAATGCTTTAAGACGCGGGATGAATTACCTTACAATCGCTTTACGGCTAGGTGAGCGATAGATATGAGGGTTCTAGTAGTTGAAGATGATTTGATCGTGACAGACGCGATTACACGATCGTTGAGCGAACACCATTACGCAGTAGACACAGCAGAGGACGGCGCGATTGGGTGGGAATGTGTTGAGAGCACAACTTATGACCTGATCCTGATTGATGTCGGATTGCCAAAATTGGACGGGATCACGCTTTGCCAAAGAATCCGCGATCGCGGTTGTGGAACTCCAATCTTATTGATGACCGCCAAAGACGACAGCACATATCGAATTCGAGGCTTAGATTCAGGAGCAGATGACTATTTAGCAAAGCCGTTCGACTTAGAAGAGCTTCAAGCACGAGTTAGAGCCTTGTTGAGACGAGGCACGGTAGCAGCAAGCCCAGTTTTGACGATCGGTAAATTACAGCTCGATCCGCGATCGTGCCAAGTCACCTATGCTGAGAAACTACTGCCACTGACACCGAAAGAATATAGTTTGCTCGAATTGTTTCTGCGCCACCCCAGTCGCGTTTTTAGTTGTGGAGACATTATCGAGCATCTTTGGACATTTGACGATCCACCCCAAGAAGAGAGCGTCAAATCCCACATCAAAGGATTGCGGCAGAAGCTAAAAGCAGGAGGCGCAGTCGATTGGATTGAGAACGTGTATGGGTTGGGATATCGATTGCGTGAAGGAATTGAAGCCAATCCGGAGCAATCTACCCAGTCCTATGACAACCAAGTTGCACAGCTTTGGGAACAGTATCGCGGATTAATGAAAGAACGATTTACGGTGATACAACACGCAGTTGATACTTACCCCTTATCGATCGAACTGCGAGAAGCAGCAGAACGCGCTGCTCATAAGTTGGCGGGTGTTTTAGGCATGTTCGATCGAGATGAAGGAACGCAGATTGCTCGACAGCTTGAAAAACAATTTGAAGCACAAGCTGAATTGCCAGTAGAAGAAGTGCGATCTATGGTTCGACGCTTGGGGGATATTCTGAATCTTTCGGCTCCGGCTGAATCGGGTGGAAGTCCCCTAAATTCCTCACAAATGAGTGACTCTGAATCTGAAGTCTTCCGCAATAGGAGAGATGCTAAACAATCTCTCCGCTCATGGACAGTTTTGGCAGTCGATGATGATCCGATCATTCTTGCTACCTTGAAACAGCTCCTTGAACCTTGGGGAATGTGCCTAACGGGAATTGATAATCCGCTGCAATTTTGGACGGTTTTATCAGCAATCAATCCCGATCTGCTGATTCTGGATGTCGAGATGCCGCAGATGAACGGAGTTGCCCTTTGTCAGGCGATTCGAGCAAATCCAACTTGGCAAAGTTTGCCGATCGTTTTTCTTACCGCTCATCAAGATACTGCAACCGTTCAACAAATTTTTGCAGCCGGAGCCGATGACTATGTTGTCAAACCGATTGTCGGGCAAGAATTACTTTCACGGCTCACACAACGGTTAGAGCGGTTACGATTATTACAAACGTTGAGTACTAGAGATTCGATTACCGGGCTTGCAAATCAGTTTTATTCGAGTCAAGCGATCGAAGCTCAATTCCGCAATCATCAAACGACTTCCCTTGCGATTCTCTACATTCCAACGCTAAGACAAATCAACATTGAGCAGGGCCACACGCTTGGAAATCAGATTCTCAAACAAACTGGGCAATGCTTGCAAGCTAGTTTTTGTGACGGCGAAATTCTCGGCTATTGGAGAAATGGTGAATTTATCATTGCCAGTTCTCAAACCACAAAAGCACTGTTGCAGCAGCAGTTATTAGAGGTTGTAGCTATGTTGCAACAGCAGCATCTCGAAACTCCGAATCTAATTTATCGTTATGCCGCAGTGAACTATCCAACCGATGGACTCACGCTACGATCGCTCTATCAAACTGCAAGCCTCTGCTTAGAAGGATGAATTCATGAGTGAAGCATTAACCTCTCAAACTCAACAACTGCAACGTGAAGACTTAATTACGGTTTTAGAATCCGCTGTGGATCTAATTGGCATTGCCAATGCAACCGGACAGACCCTCTATTTCAATCAGGCTGCACGTCGAACATTAGGATTTGGCAATACCGAAGACTTATCACATAAAACTATTGCAGAATATCATCCGCCCGAAGCAGCTCAAGTTTTGTTTGAAGAAGCTTTTCCGATCGCCCTTCGAGACGGCATCTGGATTGGGGAAACGGTTCTTGTCGCGCAAGATAAGCGAGAAATTCCAGCTTCTCAAATCATTGTGACGCATAAAAATCCAGATGGATCACTCAAATTTGTCTCCACGATTCTGCGAGATATCACCGAACAGAAAGCTATTGAAGAGCAACTTCGTCGTAGCAATGCTCTACTGAAAGCTCAACAGGAAGCATCAATCGATGGCATCTTAGTAGCAGATGAACACCGCAATATTGTCGATTACAATCAAACGTTTTGCGACATCTGGCGATTACCTGGAATTTTGCCAACTCAAAATTCTCGACAGATTGCCGAAATGGTTGCCGACCAGCTTGAAGATCCAGAAGCCTTTTTAGCACGCATCGAAGCGCTTTATCAAAACTTAGACGAAGTACTTCACGATGAGCTTTCGTTGAAAGATGGGCGGACGATCGAACGTCATAGTAAAGCTGTTAGATCTTCTACAGGCGAGTATTATGGGCGCATCTCATTCTTTCGAGATATTAGCGATCGCAAGCAAACCGAGGCGGCTTTACAACGTAGCGAACAACACTTTCGCACCATTGTAGAAAACGCAAATGATATTTTATTTGTCAATACGCCCGAGGGAATTTTTAGCTACGTCTCGCCGAACGTTACTAACGTCATGGGCTACTTACCCGAAGAAATGATTGGTAAGCCGTTTACTCAATTTCTGCATCCTGATGATGCTGAGCTGTGTTTCGAGCAGAATCAACAGATGGTCGAGACCCATGAGCCACAGACTGGGCTTGAATGTCGATCGCGCTACAAAGACGGCAGCTTTCGATGGCAAGTCGTCAACGTTGCGCCTACTTTGGGAGCGGACGGAGAACTACAAATCGTTGGCGTAGCGCGAGACATCCACGATCGTAAATTAACCGAAGAAGCCTTGCGTTTGAGTGAAGCGCGGTATCGGGCTTTCGTGACGGCAACGGCTCAAGCCGTTTGGATGACCAACGCGGTGGGAGAAGTCGTCGAAGATATTCCCCTTTGGTGTGCACTAACCGGGCGCAGCCAAGCTAGTGCGAATGGTTGGGGATGGTTAGAGAGCATTCACCCAGACGATCGGGCTAGGACCGCAGAAGTTTGGTTAGAAGCAGTTCGCTCTGGAAAAGTCTACGAAGTAGAGCAACGCATTCAAGTGGCATCCGGCGAGTATCGATTATTTTCAGTTCGGGGCGTGCCTATCCTCGATGAGCAAGGCAACATTCAAGAATGGATTGGAACTAAAACCGATATCACTGAGCAAAAACAAGCTGAAGCAATGTTGCTGCATCAAAATGCACTATTGCAAGCTCAACAAAAAGCCTTACAGGAAAAAGAAGCACAGTACCGCACTATCTTTGAGGCGATTACTGATGCTTTGTTCATCATGGATCTTGAAGCCATGAGTGTGGTTGAAGTAAATCCTGCCACTTGTCAAATGCATGGGTACTCTTACGAGGAGTTTTTAGCGTTACATCCACTACAGTATATTCATCCGGACAGTCTGCCGGTGTTTCATAGCTTTGTCGAAGCAATGACGTTAAAACAGCAGTTCTGCGGTGAAGCAGTTGATGTTCGTAAAGATGGCAGTCTGATTGATATTGAAGTCAAAGGAACAACCTGTATTTACAACGGAAAGCCGCATGTTTTAGCGATGGTGCGAGATATTAGCGATCGCAAAGCTGCCGAAAAAGCCCTGCAACGTCGAGCCAGGTTAGAGCATTTACTCAGCTCTCTCTCTCGGCAGTTTATTGACCAGGATGCAGAAACTGCGATTCATATTGCTTTAGAATCGATCGCACGCCATATTGGCGCAGAACGAGGCGCAATCTTCGAGTACGACGTTAACCAGACGAGATGCCAATTAGTTTACGAATGGTGTGGTGACGGAATTGCCCCACTAACACCGGAAGCAAGAGGGTCGAGCGTTTTTGAGCATCCACACTTGCATCAACAGTTTCTATCAGGACAAGCCCTGCAAACGGTGAATGTTCAGACGATGCCGGAAGGAGCCGAGCGACAGCTATTTGCTCGTCAGTCGATTCAATCAGCGCTGGGAGTTCCGGTGATCTATCGCGGTCAGGTGACTGGATTTTTGGCAATCGACACAGTTCATTTTCAGAAAGATTGGAGTCAAGAAGATATCAACTGTCTCAAACTGGTGAGCGAACTGATCGCGATCGGACGAGCAAGACACATCGCCGAAACCGATTTACGCATTGCCAAAGAAGCGGCTGAGGCAGCGAATCTAGCAAAAAGCGCATTCTTAGCCAACATGAGCCACGAATTACGCACACCGTTGAATGCAATTCTAGGGTTTTCGCAATTGATCGAACGCGATGCTGCCCTTCCTGATCGTCAACGGGATTCCCTTGCCATTATCAATCGCAGTGGCGAACACTTGCTGAATTTAATCAACGATGTGTTAGAAATGTCGAAGATCGAAGCAGGAAGAACGACTTTGAATGTAGTTTCTTTTGATCTGCATCATCTTTTACAGACGCTAAAAGAGATGTTCTTGATTCGAGCAAAAGCAAAGAAACTCGCGTTGAATTTTGCGATCGCGCCCAATCTTCCTCAGTATATTCAAACCGATGAAAACAAGCTACGCCAAGTCTTAATCAATTTGCTGAGCAATGCAATGAAGTTTACAGACAGTGGCAGTATTACGCTAGAAGCTACCGTGCAGTCAGAATTAGCGCTTCAATTCAAAGTTCAAGATACGGGGCAGGGAATTGCTCCAGAAGAATTTGACCAGCTATTTCGCCCGTTTATCCAAACCAGTAGCGGTTCTCAATTGCGAGAAGGCACAGGACTTGGGTTAACCATTAGTCGCCGATTTGTGCGATTGATGGGTGGAGAGATGCACATTGAATCAACCGTGGGACAAGGATCAACGTTTTCCTTTGACGTTCAAATCGCGATCGCGAATCCGGCAGAAGTTGCACCCACCTCGACTTCAAAACGAGTGCTGCAACTGGCACCGCAGCAACCCCAGTATCGAATTTTAGTCGTTGACGATCGCCCTGAGAATCGAGATTTTGTCGAGCAATTGTTAACAATGGTGGGATTTGAAACGCAATCAGCAGTAAATGGAGAAGATGCAATCGCACAGTGGCAACAATGGCAACCGCACCTAATTTTGATGGATATGCGAATGCCGATCATGAATGGCTATGAGGCAACTCGGCAAATTCGGGCGCTAGAATCGGCTCAAACCCGGTCAAAGATTCTGGCATTAACCGCCAGTGCCTTTGAAGAGCAACGCGCTTCAGTTCTGGCGGCTGGTTGCGATGATTTTTTGGCAAAACCCTTTCGAGAAGCTCACTTATTTGAGAAACTCGCTCAACACCTTGGGGTGAACTATCTGTACGAAGAAGATAACGAACATCCAATTGATTCATCCCATGAGTTAACATTAACCCGCTCAATGCTCGCGGCAATGCGCCCAGATTGGATTGCAGAACTGCATCAAGCCTCGCTTGCTGTCGATGCTGATCGAATCTTACAGTTAGTTCAACAATCTCCAGACTCTAATCTAGCAACTGTATTAACGGAATTAGTTCATAAGTTCTGTTTTGATGAAATTGCTGAGCTTTCTCAGGAAGCGCAAGAAGACTGAACTGCTGCTAAATGTTTACCTCCTCAATAAAGCTCCCGATCAAATTCAGCTTCGTCTCTTGCGGAGCAACTTCTACTCTTCCCAACGACCTGAATCGCTTTGCGATTCAGGTTTCCTATACACACATTCTGTACAAGGAGTTTCATCATGACAAAGAGCCTAGAACGATTCAATCAAGTCATTCTGAACGCCTCGACGGTTATAGAACTAGCGCTGGAGCCAAACTCGAAGTACGGAGAGGAGTTGATCAGTTTCGACAGGCTTAGTGATGTAGTCTGATGCTCCGGCTTCCATACATTTTTCTCGATCGCCCCGCATTGCTTTTGCGGTCAGTGCAATGATCGGCAAGTCTGAAAACTGGTTGACTTGTCGAATCGCGCGGGTTGTTTCATAGCCATCCATTTCCGGCATCATCACATCCATCAATACTAAATCAATACTTGGATGCTCTTGCAGCATTGTAATGCCTTCTCGACCATTTTCTGCATAGACAATTTCTATCTGATAACGCTCTAGTACACTCGTTAAGGCAAAGATATTCCGCATATCGTCATCCACGATGAGAATTTTCTTGCCTGCAAGTGTAGTATCCTGCTGCTGAGATCGCTCTAGCATCTGTCGTTGCAGTTCCGGTAAGTTCGCTTGTACCCGATGCAGGAACAAGGCAGTCTCATCAAGCAAGCGTTCTGGCGATCGCACATCCTTGAGAATAATGGTGTCCGAAATGCGCCGCAGTTCTCGTTCTTCTTGGGCAGTGAGTTCCTTTCCGGTGTAGATGATAATGGGTAAATGGATGAGGCTCTGCTCTTGCTTGACTTGCTCAAGGAAGGCAAACCCATCCATATCGGGCAGCCCTAGATCTAGAACAAGACAATCAAAGCGTTGCGATCGCAGCATTTCTAGCGCTTCTGCCCCAGTTCCTACAGCCGTACTGATTACATCCGTATTGCCAATCAACTCAACAACACTTCGACGTTGCACGTCATCATCTTCCACAACCAGCAAACTCTTCATGGGACGCTCAACGAATTCTTTGATGCTCGCCAAGGCATTGAGTAGAGACTCACTGTTCACTGGCTTTTGCAGGTAAGCGATCGCACCCTGCCGTAAACTCCGCTGTAAGCCTTCCTCGACGGACATGATGTGAACGGGAATATGGCGAGTGTCATTGTGATGCTTCAGCCGATCCAACACCGTCCAACCATCCAGAACGGGCAGGCGAATGTCGAGCATGATTGCTGTAGGCTTGAACTGTTGTGCTAGTTCTAAACCAACATTGCCACGCGTTGCAACGATGCCTTTGAAGCCCTGCTGCCGTGCTAAATCCAGTAGAATGCGAGCGAAATTCGCATCGTCTTCGATAATCAGCAAGGTCAAGTCTTCAGGCTGAATGCCTTCTCGGTCATCTTCGATCGCTCGCTCAAGCACCGTAATTGCTGTTTCTGACGGATTGTTGGTAGAAGCTGCGGCGGCTGATCGCATTGCCGCAGACCGAGATATCGAAGGCTGGGAAGCGGAGATCGCTGATTCAAACCTAGATGAGTCCCAACGTCCGCCATCACTTTGGGGGAGATATAGCGTAAACGTACTTCCCCGCCCTAGTTCGCTTTGCAATTGAATTTCGCCACCCAACAATCGAGCAATTTCCCGACTGATCGATAAGCCTAAGCCTGTACCGCCGTACTTGCGAGATGTAGTTCCATCTGCCTGCTGAAATGCTTCAAAGATCACCTGTTGTTTGTTCGGGGCGATGCCAATTCCAGTGTCAGAAACTGCAAAGGCAATCACACGATCGGCACGATTTAGGATTTCTTGATCAAAACTCCAGCCCGCAGTTGCAAGACTCACTCTGAGGCTCACTTGACCTTGTTCAGTAAACTTGAAAGCATTCGAGAGCAAGTTTTTCAGCACTTGCTGTAACCGTTTGGCATCGGTGTACACGCTGCGCGGCAACTGCGGCTCAAAGTGCATCTGGAAATCAAGACTGCGATCTTGGGCAACTTGCCGGAAGGTACGATCGAGATGGTTCCGCAGATCAGTAAATGTCATGGGTTCTGGATCGAGCGACATTGTTCCCGATTCGATTTTCGCGAGATCAAGAATGTCATTAATTAGCCCCAGCAAATCGTTTCCAGAAGAATGAATAGTTCGGGCATACTCGATCTGCTTATCCGTTAGATTGCCCTCAGTGTTGTCGGCAAAGAGACGAGCAAGAATCAATAGACTATTGAGCGGCGTTCGCAGCTCGTGGGACATATTTGCCAGAAACTCAGACTTGTATTTAGAACTCAAGGCAAGTTGTTCGGCTTTTTCTTCCAACGATCGACGCGCCTGCTCAATCTCTTGATTTTTGCGCTCAACTTCCCGGTTTTGCACCGCTAACAGCTCTGCTTTTTCCTGGAGTTCTTCATTGGTTTGCTGGAGCTGCTCCTGTTGATTTTTGAGGAGTTCTTCAGAAGCTTTCAGCGATTGGGCTTGTTGTTCTAATCGTTGATTGGTTTCTGTGAGTTCTTTCTGTTGACTTTGAAGTTCTTCTGCCAAAGATTGCGACTGTTTGAGGAGTTCTTCGGTTCGCATACTCGCCGCGATCGTATTGAGTACGATCGCAATACTCTCAGTCAACTGGTCAAAGAAGGTCAAGTGAATATCGCTAAACCGAGAGAACGAGGCAAGCTCGATCACAGCCGTCACCTGCCCTTCAAATAACACAGGCAGCGCCACTGCATTTAATGGAGACGCTTCGCCCAATCCCGAACTGATTTTGATATATTCCGGCGGAACTTCGGTGAGCAAAATGCGCTCTTTTTCCAAAGCACATTGCCCGATGAGTCCTTCTCCCAGTTGGAAGCGGTTTCCTAAGTGCTTGCGTTCTCGATAAGCGTAGGTGCTGAGTAACTTGAGATAAGATACATGATTCTCGCTAGCTTCCATCAGATAAAAGACACCGTGTTGCGCCGAAACCAAGGGAGCCAATTCCGACAGAATCAGTTTGGAAACCGTTTCTAGATCGCGCTGACCTTGCAGCATTCGAGTGAACTTCGCCAAGTTGGTTTTGAGCCAGTCTTGTTCAGTGTTCTTTTGCGTCGTTTCGCGCAGGTTGGCGATCATCTGGTTGATGTTGTCTTTGAGAACCGCGACTTCTCCTTTTGCTTCAACCGAAATCGATCGCGTTAAATCTCCCTTCGTAACCGCCGTTGCGACTTCAGCGATCGCTCTTACTTGCGTTGTCAAATTCGCTGCGAGTTCATTCACGTTGTCGGTCAAGTCGCGCCACGTTCCCGATGCTCCCGGAACTTTCGCTTGTCCCCCCAGTTTGCCTTCACTTCCCACTTCTCGCGCGACGGTGGTGACCTGTTCTGCAAACGTTGCCAACGTATCAATCATTTCGTTAATCGTGTCGGCTAAGGTTTCGATTTCACCTTTGGCATCGAGCATTAACTTGAGCTTCAAGTTTCCGTTAGCAACCGCAGTCACCACTCTTGCAATGCCTCGCACTTGAGCCGTGAGGTTGCTTGCCATCGAGTTCACGTTATCTGTGAGATCCTTCCAGGTTCCAGCGACTCCAACGACTTGCGCTTGACCGCCTAATTTCCCTTCAGTCCCCACTTCACGGGCAACCCGTGTGACTTCCGATGCAAAGGAACTCAACTGATCGACCATTGTGTTGATGGTATTTTTCAGATCGAGGATTTCTCCTTTGACATCGACGGTGATCTTTTTGGATAGATTGCCATTCGCGATCGCAGTTGCCACTTCTGCAATGTTCCGTACCTGTGCTGTGAGATTGCCTGCCATCAGATTGACGTTATCGGTCAAATCTTTCCACGTGCCACCCACACCCCGGACATAGGCTTGCACACCCAACTTTCCTTCGGTTCCCACTTCGCGGGCAACTCGGGTGACTTCAGACGCGAACGAGTTAAGTTGATCCACCATCGTATTGATGGTGTTTTTCAACTCTAGGATTTCACCTTTGACATCGACGGTGATTTTCTTCGATAGGTCGCCATTTGCCACCGCAGTTGTCACTTCAGCGATGTTTCTCACCTGTGCGGTTAAACTTCCCGCCATGAAGTTCACGCTGTCAGTGAGATCCTTCCACGTTCCGGCAACACCCTTGACCTCTGCTTGTACTCCTAATTTTCCTTCGGAACCCACTTCACGAGCCACGCGGGTGACTTCGGAAGCAAACGAATTGAGTTGATCCACCATTGTATTGACGGTGTTTTTCAACTCTAGAATTTCACCTTTGACATCGACCGTAATTTTCTTCGATAGGTCACCATTCGCGACCGCAGTTGTCACGGCTGCAATGTTTCTTACCTGGGCGGTTAAACTCCCTGCCATGAAGTTCACACTATCAGTCAAATCCTTCCACGTCCCAGCAACCCCTCGGACATCAGCTTGCACCCCAAGTTTTCCTTCAGAACCCACTTCTCGCGCCACCCGCGTGACTTCTGAGGCAAATGAACTGAGTTGATCCACCATTGTGTTGATCGTGTTCTTCAGTTCGAGAATTTCACCTTTGACATCGACCGTGATTTTCTTCGATAGATCTCCATTTGCAACGGCTGTGGTTACTTCGGCAATGTTTCTTACCTGTGCGGTTAAATTACCTGCCATGAAGTTCACACTGTCGGTCAGATCCTTCCAGGTTCCGGCAACGCCACGCACTTGAGCTTGCACCCCTAACTTACCTTCGGTTCCCACTTCCCGCGCCACCCGCGTCACTTCCGAAGCAAACGAGTTAAGTTGATCCACCATGATGTTGATGGTGTTCTTCAACTCTAGAATTTCACCTTTGACATCGACCGTAATTTTCTTCGATAGGTCACCATTTGCCACCGCAGTTGTCACTTCGGCAATGTTCCGCACTTGTGCGGTCAAACTCCCCGCCATAAAGTTCACGCTGTCAGTGAGATCCTTCCACGTTCCGGCAACCCCCTTGACCTGCGCTTGACCTCCAAGCTTTCCTTCTGCTCCCACTTCCCGTGCCACCCGCGTCACTTCCGAAGCGAAAGAATTAAGCTGATCCACCATTGTATTAACGGTGTTTTTCAACTCTAGGATTTCACCTTTGACATCGACCGTAATTTTCTTCGATAGGTCACCATTTGCCACCGCCGTTGTCACTTCGGCAATGTTCCGCACTTGAGCCGTGAGATTGCCCGCCATCGAGTTCACACTATCCGTGAGATCCTTCCACGTCCCAGCAACTCCTCGGACATCGGCTTGCACTCCGAGTTTTCCTTCGGTTCCCACTTCCCGTGCCACCCGCGTCACTTCCGAAGCGAAGGAATTGAGCTGATCCACCATCGTATTGATCGTGTTTTTCAACTCTAGAATTTCACCTTTGACATCGACCGTAATTTTCTTTGATAGGTCACCATTTGCCACCGCCGTTGTCACTTCGGCAATGTTCCGCACTTGAGCCGTGAGATTGCCCGCCATCGAGTTCACACTATCGGTCAAATCCTTCCATGTACCTGCGACTCCGGGCACATCTGCCTGCACTCCCAACATTCCTTCGGTTCCCACTTCCCGCGCCACCCGCGTCACTTCCGAAGCAAAGGAATTAAGCTGATCCACCATTGTGTTGACGATTTGAGCCGTTTGCAGAAATTCCCCTTGTAGGGGTCTGCCCTCAATCTCAGTTGCGATCGTTTGAGTCAAATTTCCGGTCGCGACTGCCCGAATCACCCGCGTCGTCTCGGTCATAGGCTGTACTAAGTCTGTAATCAGCGTATTCACAGAGCCGATCGATGCCTTCCATGCTCCCCGCGCATTGTCGATCGCAGCCCGCTCGCTAATTTTGCCTTCTTTGCCAACCACGGTGCTGATATGCTCTAGCTCGGTTGCCATTTGCTCATTCATCTCGATGATGTCATTGAGCGTATCGGCAATTTTCCCTGCAATTCCGGTTTGGTCGATCGGCATTCGGACGGAGAAGTTGCCCTTTTTCACTTCAACCAGCGTTCTGAAAAGCTGCTGAAGGTCAAGATTATCCGGTTCGCTGGTGAGAGGTGCGGTTGTCATGGCAAGGTGGACTGATAGTTTAGGCCAAAAT
Organism: Cyanobacteria bacterium FACHB-63; assembly: GCA_014695255.1. Classification (GTDB taxonomy): domain Bacteria; phylum Cyanobacteriota; class Cyanobacteriia; order Leptolyngbyales; family Leptolyngbyaceae; genus Leptolyngbya. The sequence continues at coordinate 72,470 of JACJNX010000089.1, read as the reverse complement.
CAGAATTTTCTCTGCTTCAATGCTGTACCAGAGACGTATTCCGAACTCATTATCCATCTTCCACGTTCATAGATGACTTCTACCAATAGAGGTAATTTTGCTGCTTTCTATCTTCAGATGGAGGATAACTTCCTGCTATCAATTAAGATTTCCAGTGGGAGTAATATAGTGTTTTGCTCAGCATTCCGCTAAATTAATAGCCTAAGCCCTGCTAATTCAACGAAGAAAGGAATCATCTCTTGAAAGGTCAGTCGCTCAATCAAGAACTCAGCGCCGAAGATTTCAATCGTTTAGTCGATTCTGTTGTCAAAGCTGTGCTGAAAGTGGGTCAGAGCCAAAACCTGGAAGAAGCGATCGTAATTCGCGATGAACTGCGTCGGCTACCGGATGCACTCCTCACCGAAGTGCTCAATCAGGTGATGCTGCATCTCGTACCGATCGATCCGCTCTTATGCCGCTGGTTTATTATTGATGTCTTTCTGCGCGATGCTCCAGCAGAAGGTAGAGCAGATGTAGCAGAACGAATAAATCTCCTATTGGCGGATCTGCAATCGAGCTAGTTCTCTGGCTCTTCCTTCTCACATATTGCATTACAAGAGACTAAGTGTTTAAAACTAAGTGCTTAGGACTAACGATGGCTGATGGACTGATCTCTTTAAGCATCAATCACAAGCACCCAAAGCTCCAATAGAGTCAGACCGTACACCTCATTCTTGCCCGACCAACGCATCCCAAAGCAACGCCCGATCGCTCCAAACAGAGCGCATTAAATTCCAGCGAACTTCATTGGTGGTGTGACTAAATAAGTTCATCATCGTTTGTAACAACCCTTCCCACGTGCCGATGGGCTTGACTCCGCAAGCGGTGATCAATCGTCCCAACAGGGTCTTAAGACCAAACCGACTCTCATCCGCCGCAAAATTGTGGAATCACCCGCACTCCTCCAGGCGATTTTTTGACTTCCAGCATTGCCTCAATCCCGCCGCTTCGATATTGCATCAACCAAGTTTGCAGCGTGTTGCGATGTTTGTCGATGGCTTTGGAAATCGTTAAAATACTCGGCGGATTGTCTTGCTTCAGCCAGTACAGAACTTGCAATCGCTCCTTGGCTTTCAACGTTTTTGCGGCTTGGAGCTGGAGCGCTAAGTCTTCCAGACTTTCTTTGACTTCAATTGAGGTAATGCCAGCCATTGAAACAATGATTTCGCTCAGACCCATCTGCCGATGCCGTTGACGAGTCTGTAATTGATGCGTCAGCAATTGCTGTTTCCAGCGCGGTTCAAAACCTTGGCAGAAGTCATCGACGCGGTAAAAGAGTTCTTCTAAGCTAAACATAGGACGGGGGATGCTGATTGATTTCGTAATTCTCAGCGTCGTACTTCCCCCGCCCTTTCTTATCCAGAACTCAGTACTTACCGCATCGGCAGAGGAACCCACTTTTGGAAAGTCTCTAGATGATTCCAGTAAGCCAGATATCCCGTAAACGCCCAGATCAATGCTGCCACGACTAGAACTGCTGCACCTAGCGATCGCCAGGCTCGATTTGTTTTGAGATAGAGTGTTGGTGCTGCAAAAACGCCTCCCAACCCCGTTAGCACAAAGCCGACCCCTGAAAGTAATGGTTGCTGAGTCAGACCGAGATTGATGATCCTGATGCCAATCACGATTGCAGTAATACCCGCAAAAAAAGCGTAGATTGCAATCGTCAAAAGCTCCCACCCCTTTGCTAATGCGAAAGCTGTGGTAATAAAGAGGATGCCAAATAGAACAGTTGTTTCCCCAAATGCAATGTTAAAGCTCCCTGGAACAGCCCACGTCCAAACCATGTGCAGCCCAGTAGCCAGGGCGACACCACCCGTCATGCCGAAGCCAGGAACCCACTGCTTTTGATTCGGGCTATCCAGTCCCCGAAAGACATAATGAGCCAACAAAAACAGTCCAGCTACCATGTTAATCAGCATGAGCGTGATGTAGTCGATAAACATGATTAACCTTTTGGCAGTGCTTAGAAATCACGACTGCGAGTGTAGCACTAAAGCTGAAGGGTAGGCTCTATCGCACGGTGGATTTAAAGAGCATTCACTTTGTTAGTTTTGAGAGCATCTAGAACGGAGACTTGTCAAATGAACTGTTGTGTCTGCCAGAGTTGCTCAACGCGAAGCGCACCTTAAAATCTTTGCAATACAACCCTTCGATGTAAGTTTCGTCTACGCGCCATGAATCATTTGTAGGATTCAGAAACGGACGGATGCGTTTGTCTATTTCTGGCGCGAATTTCAGTACCCAGCGATTGATTGTGGAATGATCCACGGCGACTCCTCGTTCTGCCATCATTTCCTCTAAGTCTCGGTAGCTGAGGGAATAACGACAATACCAGCGCACGTTTAGCAGGATGATTTCGGGCAAAAAGTGTCGCCATTTGAACAAGGAGTCAGTCGCTATTTAGAGCAAGGCTAGAGAAAATTGGGCTGTCCTACCCTATCATTTTTGCGACACAACCCGCCCGAGCGCCAGCGAAAATTGTTCACACTCAACACAGGATAAGCGTGAATCTAGGGCGAGCAATCATGAAGAGAAAGAATCCTTAATCACAATCAGATTTTGTTCGACAAAGCATCAGCTAGGCGGTGCACTCTCAACTTGTTGCTATCAAAGGCTTCTCATCATTAGCGGTCCGGCTGGAACTAGGGGAGCAACCGTTGACTCTGCCGTGATTAAAAGCTGTATTGCAGGAGACGCACATCCAGAAGGCAACGTAGATTGATGCCCGATCGCAGCTTCACGACTTGTAAACTGCCCACAGTAATTCGGCTGAGTGCGACCCGGAGAGATCGCCCAGAGTCGATAAGCTTGATTTGCGGGCAAATTCGGTAAATTCTGCACCAACACCACAAACGAATTTCGACCCGGATCAATGGCAATCTTACCCGAAGCATTTGCAGCTTTCTCAGTCCCTCGCAGCGCATAGATATTCGTGTTAGGTTGCTGTAACGTCGCGATAATGCTTTGATTGGCTTGAACCGTTTGTCGCAGACGATAATTCTCAATGCCGAGAATCACACTTCCCAGGACTGTGACTCCGAGCAGTACAGATGCTGCAATTGCACTGTTTTGCTGCCACAACGATCGCCAGCGACGAGGACGCGGTTCTTGCGGAGCTGCATTTTGCGCGAATCGACGATCTTCACTCACGGGTTGCCTTACATTAGGCAGCGAAAGTTCTGCGTCAGGTATCGGCTGATTGAGTCGCTCAAACAATCGATCCTTTAAAGTTGAAGGCACAGGAACAACCGGAGCGCTGTAGGAAAGTGCGCCAACCGTTGTCTGAATTTCCTCCAACTCAGCTTTTAAATCTGGAGATGCCGCCGCTTGTTGCTCGACCCAAGCCCGTTCTTCTTCGGTCAGAAGATCAAGCGCATAGAGCGGAGCGAGTTCACAGAAGCAGCGGTTTTCAGTGTTCATCCATCTGAGTTCGTTAAAGTTCCATCTTAATCTGGCTTCCAAGTATCGAGCGTCATTCGTAGCCGATTTAAGGCAAGTCGAATTCGCGTTTTAACCGTTCCCAGTGGAAGACCTAGTTGATGAGCAATTTCAGAGTGAGAGAGTCCTCCGTAATGAGCAAGTTCGATCACTTGACGTTGTTCGGGTGAAAGTTGAGCGAGTGCGATTTGAATTTGATCGCGTCGTTCTGAGATTAACGCATCTTTGATCGGATCACTGTCGCTCGAATTAGCAGGAAACTCTGTCGCCGCGGTCGCTGTTTTTTCAGTCTGCTGCATGGCTCGCAATCGAGCGAGCGTATGACTGCGCGTGATGATAAACAGCCAAGTATCAACCCCAGTTTTAGCTGCATCAAAGCGGCTTGCCGTTCGCCAGACTTGAGCAAACACATCTAACACCACTTCTTCACTTTCCTGGGCGGAACTGAGCGTTTTAAATGCGACCGCATAGAGCGTCGAGACATAACGATCGTACAATTGTGCCATTGCAGCTTGATCCTGCTGGGCGATACGTTTTATCAGAGAGTAATCGTCAGAAGGTGGCTCGATCGTCATTCGCCATGATTAAACGTCAGTACCGCTTTTATCGTTCAGCAGATACCGACATTTAACCATATATATTTAGGCACAGTCGCGCGATCGTGTTTCTACCACAGTCCTTGAACGCTAGTCTGAGCAGGCTCGGCTCCACTGGTTGAATTGGGTGCTGCGTTCGACTGCTGATTCATCAGAATTGGCTTGACTAACGCCAACACTTCCGTTTCAGTGGCATAGCCATCAAATGCTGCAGAATTGAACGGAATTAGAGAACCGCTTCGGTCTTCGTTGTAAATCACGCTTTTCGGATTATTGATCCACGGTTGCACATTCGTACCGAGGAGAGTTTGGCGCAGATATCGAATGCCTGCGGCGTGTCGCGCTTCGACGGAGTGAATTTCTAACGCCCCCGCTAACACGGCTTTACCTGCTTCACCTGCTGCGAGTAAGTTTTGCACTTGACCTTTGTAAGCAGCGACTCCCAAATCTTCCACATATTGCCCCGCAAGTAGTAAATCAGTAGGATTCGCAAACGGATCGCGACCGAGAATCGCACTGTAGTTTGGATTGGCAGGTAATTGAATGGCATCGGGATTACCGCCGATCGAGCTCAGAACAGCAGATAGATTGATAACGTGCTGTGCTTCGTCTTGTCCGTAGGAAACCAGTGCTGCTTTTGCAATTTCAGGAACACTCGATAACCGTCCATTTTGAGTTTCTGCAACGGCACGACGGTAAAAGTCAGCTTCTAATTTTTCCAACGTCAGCGCATATTCTACGACTTGACGCGGCGTAAGGGTTGCAGTTTGAGCATAAGCGGGAGCAATCCAGAAGAAGGAAAAGGTCAGCAGCAGCGCGACTGCAATCACAGCTCTGGAGCGGTTCATAAGAAAGCGAACCGGGTGCATGATCAGATTCAGAAAAGATTTCATAGTTGAGAAATTCCTTGAGCTAGGCGACCAATGTTCCATTAATGGGATTGTTCAAAATTTTGAAGGAGCTAACCGCAGCAACTACTTGTTTTGGTGTGTATAGCTCGTCGTAGGCACGTCCCTTAAATGGATTGAGGCTTGCCACTAGGTTTGTATCTTGAACGAGTCGATCGCGATCCGGTTCGGTTGAAGGTCGTCCGACTAGTTCTCGCACTGCCGCGGAATGGCGACTTTCAACCGAAACGATCGATCCTGCTGCCAAGATGTAGGTTGGATTGGTCAAACTCGGACCTGCGCCGTTATAGGCATGAACGCCCAAATCTTCTAAAGTGACGGCTGTACTCAGAATCTTGTCGCGGCTTGCTAACAGTGCATTCAGACCTGAAGAATTTAAGCTGAGATCGCGGGTTTGAAACAGCGCATTCCTTCCGAGAACTTGACGCAGAAATGCAACGTGCGCGGCTTCATGGCTTCCGATCGCAGTGAGATAGTCTCGTTCTTTCGGATTGGTAATCTTACCGCTTTTCAGGGCTGCGGCATAGAACGCAGCTTCGAGTTCTTCGAGCAACAGCGCAAAATTCAGAATCCCAATATCATCGGCATTGAAGGTGAGCGGTTTCGCTCGTGTTTGAGCCATGACCAGCTTGGGAGTGCTTGCGAGTAATGCAGTTCCAGCACCGAAGAGTCCCCATTTCAGGGCACGACGACGCGACAAAACCGCTCGATCGAAATCAAGTGTCTTTAGAACGTTCATGAGTAGTTAATGCTGTAGGAGTAATACAAGTCCTCGACCAAGTTTCGATGTTTCTAGCAAAAAACGTGATCGATTTGTTTGTTCTTACGATAGTGGCGATCGCACGACAATATTTCTATCTATAGGAGGGGAAAGAGTACCCCTATAGATAGATTCAAAAAATTTGCAATGTCCGTAGTGCCTTCGATAATTGGATTTAAACAGTTGGAAAACTTAATAGAGTGCAGCAATAGCTACGAATCACTAGAGCCGATTTAGTAAAACCGTGCTGAATAAACTGTTCTAGTCCTGAGAATTCCTATGCTAATGTAGCGGTTCCTTGTATGTTGAAGATGGACTAGTTGTGTCGCAAAAAAGGTAGGGTAGGGAAACTCAATTTTCTCTAGTCTTGCTCTCAAGGGCGACTGACTCTCTGTTCAAAGGGCGGCATTTTCTCCCCGAAATCATCTGGCTGAATGTGCGCTGGTATTGTCGTTACTCTTTGAGTTATCGAGATTTAGAGGAGATGATGCAAGAGCGCGGGGTCGAGGTGGATCATTCGACAATCAATCGCTGGGTGCTGAAATTTGCGCCAGAATTAGACAAACGCATTCGCACACGTTCCGTGAAGCGAAGCTATCGTTTGAAAGGAATCATTCGTAGGGAGAGTGTATCTGAAGCAGAATTTATCAATGAACTCTTTAGAGTGATTGCTTAAGCCGATACGAATGAGACCCGTTCGTTTGTCACTTCATAATCTTTGCGACACAACCAAAATTGCCGTGGAGTTTGAGAATTCGAGAGGGAAAACGTTTCCGCCAAGAGATTTTCTCCTACAACAAATTCTGTGAGGTAGTTCTGTCTGGAGGGCTTCAACGAGTCATTTCGCGTTGTAGCAATAGTCGCTGGTAGGCGATCGCAAAGTCTTCCATCGTAATCTGCAAGGCACTGGGATCACTCAAGCCTTGAGTACGGTAGCGACGAACCGCCTCCAGCGCTGCTTGATTGCTGAGCAGTGCTAGATCTGCACCGTTCCATCCCTCGGTCTGCACCGCAAACGGTTCTAAATCCACATCCGCCAATGGACGCTCGTGATTATGAACCTGCAAGATCGCAAGACGGCTCACTAGATCGGGTAGATCGACTTTGAGTTGCAAATCCAGTCGTCCGGCTCTCAATAAAGCAGGATCTAATGTTTCTGGGCGATTGGTCGCCCCAATGAGAAGCACGTTAAGGCAGTCATGCAAGCCGTCAAGTTCGGTGAGGAGTTGACCCACCACGCGATCGCTGACCCCTGAATCGCTTTGATATCTCCCGCGTGCAGGCGCAAGCGTATCAATCTCATCCACAAATACGACACAAGGTGCTGCCTGCCGCGCCTTCGTGAACAATTCCCTCACCGCTTGTTCAGAGGCTCCAACCCATTTGCTCAGTAATTCTGGACCATTCACTGCAATGAAGTTCGCCCGTGCTTGAGCGGCAACGGCTTTCGCTAACAACGTTTTTCCCGTTCCAGGCGGACCCCATAGCAGAATGCCGCGAGGTGCTTTGGCTTTTGTACGGTGATACAGTTCGGGATAAAGTAGCGCCCCCTCGACGGATTCTTGTAGGGTTTGCTTAATAGAGTCAAGTCCACCGATCTCATCCCAAGTCACTTTAGGTGCTTCAATCTCAATCGATCGCAGCACCGCAGGTTTAATTTCTTTGATCGCCTGAAGAAAATCCGCTTGCGTGACGGTCATGCGATCAGGCAAGGAACCCTCTAAAGTTGGTAATAGTCGCCGCAGGGCAAGGTAAGCAGCCTTTTGCGTCAAAGCTTTGAGGTCTGCGCCAACCATGCCGCCTGCTAGATCTGCGATCTCATTGAGGTCTACGGATTCATGCAACGGCATAGGAGCGGTTAGAATCGCGAGAATTTCCAAGCGTCCTGCCCGATCAGGCACCCGAAATGTAATCTCGCGGTCGAAGCGTCCAGGACGACGCAGTGCGGGATCTAGATGATCCGGACGATTCGTCGCTGCCAGGACAACAATGCCCTTCGTTTTCGCGAATCCATCCATCAGGCTCAACAGTTGCGCGACAACTCGTTTTTCGACTTCCCCTTCTGCTTTGGCGCGATCGGGCGCAAGGCTATCGATTTCGTCAATGAAAATAATGCAGGGGGCAGAGCGAGTCGCTTTTTGAAAAATGCTTCGCAGTCGAGCTTCTGCTTCCCCATAATATTTGCCCATCACTTCCGGACCCACCAGGGCAATGTAGTTTATATCAAGAGCAGCAGCTAATGCTCGCGCTGTGAGCGTCTTGCCAGTTCCAGGAGGACCTGTGAGCAATACCCCTGTCGTCGGTTCTAATCCCAGGGCTGCTAATAGTTCAGGGCGCTTAAGGGGAAGTTCCACCAGTTCGCGTAACTCGTGCAACACCAGTGATAGTCCACCCACTCCAGCAATCGTGGGCGGCGGCACACTATCGGTATTCGGCGGCGGGATAAAGACTGCTGAGATAGAGTCCGTTGATGGCTCATTGATTGAACCGCTCCGCTCGGTCACGCGAACGTCAGGCTCATTCGGTTCGCGCCCTTCGATCACCCGGACGATGTCCAGCAGCCCTTCAAAACCTTGATCGACGAGGGATTCCAGCTCTTCAAAAAAGTTATCCATATACTTTGCCTACCTCTATCTTCAGTATAGAGAGTTGCGATCGAGTCGGTTAGACGTTGGATGAAAGCCTCTCCAGGAAGGATCAAAACGACCGATTCTTAATTGAAAAAGTTAGAGGGTTGTGTCGCAAAGATCTTAAAGCGACAAATGATCCTGCGATTAGCACATTGTTCGGGTCTTTGCTTTGCCGTAATTCCGTCTCTATCGAATTCGTTTGTCCAATTCTGGGGCGTACTTCAACACCCAACGATTCAAGGTGGAATGATCCACCTCCACTCCTCGCTCCGCCATCATCTCCTCTAAATCCCGGTAGCTCAGAGCATAGCGACAGGACCACCGCACATTCGATACAAGGATTTCGGGTCAGAAGTGCCGCCATGTAAACAGGGATTGGGAAGCCATTTAGGTTGAAGTGAGAGGAAATTGAGCTTTCCAAGATTAGCATTTTTGCGACACAACCCGCTTGACTGCCTCCGAGTAGCCGGGCGGGGGGTCATAGCAATCAATGAACTGTCGTCCACACTCGACGCAAATGTGATTTTGTTTACCTTTTTTCTTTCCATTCTTACGGATGTGAGTCGATTGGCATTCTGGACATTGCATGGAAAACGCCCTCAATTCATATTCCCACTATGCAACGCCCGAAAATTTAGTTGCACATCGCGTTAACATTGCTGCATCTTTCACGATCGCAGTCCTGCGACGAGAGATCCAACCAGTAATCCACCCATTACCATCAGACTCAATATTTTGAGCCTTAGGCTGCCTCGTTGCTCTCGGTTCCAGATTTCTTCATAAGAGAGTTGGTGATTTTGCAACAGGAAGAATGCGGGAGGACTAATCGCTGGAAACAGCCGACTGATCCCTAAGCGGAGTAGAAACTGAACCAGCCACAATCGTCCTCGCAGGCGGTTCTGATTGTATTGCCAAGGAGCAGCAATTTGGGCAAGGCGGACGACTGCGCCGACATCGTTAGCGCGAATCGTTTCATACTGCGGTAGCGCCTGCGCTAAGTCATCTTGACATTGGCACAGCACCTCATTCAACACAAACACATCCTCTAAGGCAGAGTTTACTCCCTGTCCGATATCCGGTGGGAAACAATGAATTGCATCTCCTAGCAGCAAGACCCCAGCACTAATCGAGTCTTGCTGCTTCAGAAGATAAGTCAATCCAGAGCAGAATTGCGGAACTGGAAACGCCCCGCCCTGGCTTTTGGCAAATCGATCGGCTTCCTCGATCGGAATAATTTGACGAATTGGCAGTTGCGGAAAGGCTTGTGCTAAAAAATCAAGCAACTGCTCACCTGTTTTTAAGTCCCAGATTTGATGATCAGGGTAGGTCACAATGTTGGCAGTGCGCGGCGCTGTATCATCTTTAAGTGGCAGCAAACCCAGAGACAGAGATCGTCCTCGCTCCCGCCACTTGCTGCGAATCGCATAAGCCATTGTTGCTACAGCCTGATCTTGAGTGTGGGCATCTAGCGGAAACCTTGGCGGCAAGCTCAATACTTTGTACCTTAACCGGGAACTTGGAGAAGGAAATTGCTGAATCTCAAACCGTTCTGTATCCCACTGTCTGAGCGTCTGACGCACGATCGATTGAATGCCATCACAGCCGATCAAGAAAAATGGCTGTAACCGCTCGATTTCATCACCTTGCTGAACGAAGACCTCTAGCCTTTGGGTATTTTGTTCGCGCTCCATTGAGACACATCGAGCATTGAAGCAGACAGTAATGTGATCTTTCCATTGCTGCTCGATCGTTTCATAGAGTAGGTGAACCAAGGCTCTGCGAGGTAACCAGTAAGCTGTTTTTCGCCTGGGATCGAGGAGCGGCAGTTTTGAGGTTTTCCGTTTGCCATTCGGTTGAATTCGGGTGATCCGAAACTCTGTGTTCGGGACACCGATCTGTGACACTGCATCAGTGAGTCCCAGCAGGTCGGTTAATTTTTGTCCTCGCCCATCGATCAGATAGTTAAAAGACTTATCTGGTTCATACTCCGCCGCTGATCGACGCTGTTCTAGCACAATAATCCGAGTCCATCCCCGCTTTGCTAACATCAGTGCAGTTGCAAGCCCGGCTGGACCACCACCCACAACCAATACATCACTGTGAGCAGACCTAGATTCATTGACAGTGGATGGGATCATCATAGCGAGTTTTAGCCTGAGTTCGCATCGGTTTTTTGATCATGATGGTAAAACCACTTTGCGATCTTCTACCTTAATGCTGTAATCTCGCTAACAACTTCAAGATTCATCGTATTTGCGACACAACCGTTGAATTCAACTGAGCAATTTCGGCTTCTGGTTGCACCAAGATATTGAACGCTGTTTCTGCAATAAGTTTGTGGGCAGCAGTGGTGATGTGAATACCATCCCAAAACAGAAACTGCTCTGGCGATCGATGATTAAACTGACCGCTGAGATAAGCGTGCTGAGTATTCGTCAAGCCGAACGGGAGGGGATTGGTCATAACGCACTGATAAAGTTCACAGGCATCAAGTAAAGTAATTTGGGCGGCAGGCAATTCTTCTTGAATTTGCCCCAAAGCGCGATGCAGATTGAGATTATGTGCCTTGGACAATGCACTGAGGGCTTCAGCATTATCACGAATGCGTGTGGCGGGAAGTTGTCCCAAATCCGGCAGGTTTGCCACCAGGATTCTTCTACCTCCCAATCTTGCCACTTCTGCGATCGCCCTGGTCAAAGTCTCTACAGGTAGGACTGGATTCGTTTCTCCCTGAAAATAATCATTTGCACCAATCCAGAAGATGTACAGCGCAGATGAGTTTATCTGGACATGGGACTGGAGAAGCGACTGCAACTGCACCATCAGATTAGGAGCAAGAGGACTGACCCGACTTGCGGTTGCTCCACCCCGCGCATAGTTAGTGATATGCTCTGGAGCAATACCGAACTGCTCTGCCAGATATTCCACCCAGACGCGACCATTAGAAAACCGTCCCTGAAAATAGGGGGGATCTGCCGGATAGGTTCTACCGTTTATCTCAAACAGACTGCCCATATCCGAAAGGCTGTCTCCAAAAACATAAAAGTGATTGATTAGGCTGGACATTGTTGGTTGACTTCCTGGTTCTGATCTGCGGTGGCAGTAACGGCTCGTTTGGCAATCCGATCAGTTAGCGCTGGAATGAGGAGCTTAACCCATCGCCCAACTTGAGCACGGTTGGACATCATGAGTTGCCGTTTGCGGGAGGCGATCGCTCGGAGCATCTGGGCGGCACAAACCTTTGTTGTCATTGCCTTCTGATAGTTCACGGTATGGCTCACATCGTGAGGCTGACCATCTGACCCAATCACATGAGCATGAATTCCCGTCGCTACAATATCGGGAAACAAAACAGTGATGCTCACCCCTGAATTCATCAGTTCAATTCGCAGGGAATCAAAGAATCCCATCATGGCGTGTTTGCTGGCAACATAGCCGCTGCGGGTCGGAACTCCATTCAAAGCAGCCACACTGGCAACTGCGGCAACTCGTCCATCCGTTTGTTTAAGAAAGGGCAAGGCGTAGTAGGTACAGTAAGCACTGCCCAGATAGTTGACCTGCATCAAGTGTTCTAGCAGATGAATATCTTCAATCTCCTCCACAGTGGAATACATCGTGATGCCCGCATTGTTGATCAAAGTGTCAATGCGTCCGTAGGTGGCGATCGTCTGCTGAATTAACTGTTGACACTGATAGCGATCGCTGACATCAGTCGGAACAATCAGTGCTTCACCTCCCTGCTCTCGACACCGGGACGCGACTGCTTCTAGCTTTTCAGTTTCCGGGGAAGCCAGTACGAGTCGCGCCTGCTGAGTTGCAAGCTGATAAGCTAGTTCTTCGCCAATGCCGGATGAGGCTCCGGTGATAATCACAACCTGATTTTGAAACGATCGACCAGAAGGACGAGCGGAATGAGAAGGTTGATGAATCATAGTGGTTTTTTGAGACAAACTTGAGGGTTTTGTGCCGCCTGAATCCTCCAATTCTGTGGAACGTTGAAGGGCTGGGAGGCAAAGCTGGAAAGTTCTGGCAGGTCTTGCATTAAGTAACTAGCTCAACAGTCTGGCACATAGCGTCTATTTGGGGTGCAGTGTTCTTCTCCTGGACGATTCTGGCTTCGTTGGCTTTAAATTCCTCTAGCTGCTGGGTAATCTCACGGCAAACAATTTCTCGGTAGTCCAGAAAGTGTTCAAGCCGGGCACAAACCGCAATAAATTCTGCCAGACGGCTACGCTTGTGACGCATAATGCCGAAGAAGTTTCTCCAGAATAGCCTGCGTGTTTGGCTAACGACACCTTGTCGCCAGAGGATCTTAAACAAAGCCTTGAGTTCTAGCCACTGCATTTTCGGTGCGCTGGATTTGTGATTTGGCTCTGCCATCATCAAGTAGTGACGATATGCCCGATCGAGAAACTTAGCAGGGTCATAGAGTTTCCAGAAGGAGTCAATATATTCCTGAGCAATTTCCTCGATGGGGCGAGTGGGAACAAAGTTCATTAGCGTAGTCTGATTCACGTCGCCAGATTGCAGCCGCAACCGTTCTTCTTTTTCTAGACGATGCCAGAGGGCGGTGTCGGGAAGTGCCTGCAACATACTGAAGAAGGCGATCGGAATACTGGTTTCCTCCACAAATTGAACGATGCGATTGCCCGCTCCCGTTTCCTCTCCATCAAAGCCGATGATGAATCCAGACATGACCATTAGCCCAGATTTAATAATGGCAGTTACAGAGTCGTAGAGCGAATTACGAGTATTTTGATGCTTTTTCGTCAGATTCAGACTTTCCTCATCGGGAGTCTCAATTCCCAGAAACACGGCATAGAAATTGCAGTCAACCATCAGATCCATGAGCTCTTGATCTTCTGCTAGGTTGACCGATGCTTCGGTGAAGAACTTGAAGGGATAGCCATGTTCTGCCATCCACGCTTTCAGCTCCAGCAATAGCAGTTTGACATTGCGCTTGTTGCCAATAAAGTTATCGTCAACCATAAACACGCGACCCTGCCAGCCCAGCTTATGAAGGGCTTCCAGTTCCAGGATCAGTTGCGACGGCATTTTGGTGCGAGGTTTACGTCCATACAGCACAATAATGTCGCAAAATTCGCACTGGAAGGGACAGCCCCGTGAGAACTGAACCGCCATCGAATCGTAGGCTGAAAGCTCCAACAGGTCGAAGCGAGGAATGGGGGTTTGGGTGATATCAGGCTTTTCTGTTGCCCGAAATGTTCCTTTAAGTGCACCCTGTTGCAGTGCCTCCACAAACATGGGAAGGGTGATTTCTCCCTCATCCAGAACTAGGTAATCTGCGCCCATTGCCTTCGCTTCCTGTGGAAGAGCCGTGGGATAGGGTCCACCAACTGCTACAGACTTCCCGCGCTGCTTTGCGAGATGAATCTGACGGCAAAAATCCTCCTTCTGCACAATCATGGCAGAAACAATCACCAGATCTGCCCACTCCCACTCCGCCTCGGATACTGGACGCACGTTACAATCCACTAGCTTAAAGTTCCAGCTCTGGGGAAGAATGGCGGCAACCGTAATTAGCCCAAGTGGGGGCATGAGAGCTTTTTTGCCCACTAACTCCAGGGCTTTTTCAAACGACCAGAAACTTTTTGGAAAGAGTGGATATACCAGCAGTACTTTCATTAGAGCCTCATTTTTCCTGAATTAAAAACTAAACAAGACGCTCAGATACAGTTTCATGACCCGCTTGGGATACAACACGCGATCGCGGCTGTTTTTTAGCCTTGCGTTTCATTTCTCGCTTGATCTGATTAACGTAGGGATGCCAATCTACTTGCATCGTGTGGCGTGGGGAGTCTACATATTGCTGCTTGACGCGCTTTTCTTCGATCTGCATTTCCCGTTTAATTTCCACCGGACTAGGCAATACAACTTCGCCTGCCAAAATGTCAGCAACCCATTTCGACTGCCATTCTGCGATCGGCATAATTGCTCCGATCGGTTGAAATAGTCCGATGAAGTAGAGATTGGGATAGTTGGGATGAATGACCCGCTTGTAGAGCGGCAAATGATTGTTCTCTGGATTGATAAAGCTCTTGTCAAAGAAGGGGAAAGAAATCTGGTAGCCCGTACCGTACACAATGACATCGATCGCTTCTTCTGTGCCATCTTCAAACCGAACTCGATCGCCTGCCAGTTCTTTGACATTGGGCTTCATTTTGACTCTGCCATAGCCCACCATGTTTAATAGATCCGATGTGATCGTGGGATGCTCGCTGAGGAACGGGTGTTTGGGAACAGGGACATATTCAGCCTGGGAACCTCGTGCTAGGAAGAGCAGGATTTGTCCATAAATTCGGCGCAACCATAGGGGCATTGCAAAGAAGAAGGGTGTCAGATAGCTGTCTAGCGGGCGACCCAGCATGTACTTCGGTAGAATATAAGCACTGCGCCGAGTTGATAGGAAAGTCTGATTGGCAATTCGAGCGGTTTCACAGGCAATATCACAAGCAGAATTTCCTATCCCGACCACCAGAATGTTTTTATCTGCCATACCATCTGGTGTTTTGTAATGGTGAGAGTGCATCACCGTACCAGAAAACTCGCCAGGGAATTTAGGATATTTTGGATGCCAGTGATGTCCATTCGCCACAATGACAGCTTTATAAGACTCGGTTCGTTCACCTACATCATTCCGGGTCGTAACGTTATAGGTGCCGTTGATGAGCGGTTCAACTCGAACTACCTCAGTTTTAAAGGTGATTTTGTGACGGAATCCAAAGTGATCAACATAAGCCTCGAAATAGTCCAAGATTTGGCTGTGTCTCGCATAATCGGGATAGTCATCTGGCATAGGGAAGTCTGAATACTCCATATTTCGCTTCGAGGAGTTAATATGAAGCGATTTATAGGCGGAAGACATCCCGTTATCATTCAGGTAACGCCAGTTGCCACCCACCCCCGAACCTTTTTCAAAGCAGTCGAAGGGAATTCCTTTTTGATGCAAAATTTTGGCTGTAGCAATTCCAGAGGAACCTGCACCAATAATACAAACACGATCGAGAGTCATAACTACTTTCTCCTGAGAATAAGAGGCGTTGCAGAGTAGAATTTTTATTTTTGTGAACTTGTCAGAGTGGCAAAGGTCGATCGCTTGCAGAGCCGTTTCCAGGCTTCTCCAATGGGGATCTGATTGTACTGTTCGGGAAAATGCTGCTTCAGCAGTTGGCTCACCAGAGGATAATAATCCGAGTGCATTGATGAGAATAGATGATGCTCTGTGTGATAAGAAAAATTGCTGTGCAGCAGATTAAATATTGGATGAACGACAACAGACGTTGTTGCAGTCAGGGAGTCATTTTCTAGTGTAACTGGATTCAGAAAATGGTTCGTTTTAATGTAAACCATGAGAAAAGAAGACGCGAATAGCGGAGGCAAAATACCAATAAAGCAATATTTCCTGAAATCACAGCCCAGACTTACGAAGAGGAATACTTGCAGCGCAATAATAATTCCAAGTTCTCCAAGGACTGCAAGCCGTTCCTTCTGGGTGTAGGGCTTTTGATAGGGAACAAAATGATAGGTACTCTTTTCTGTCCAGAAAACCCCAATGATGTTGCGGCTGATATAGCTAACAAAGTGAATCATCTGAATGGGATTAAAAAGCCAAGGAAACTGCTTGAAGCCTTGAGGGTAGAAAACCAAGCTGTAAACTTTTCGCAACCAAGTTTCCTCAAAGTCTAACCAGGGGCGATCGGGGTCTTTCAATGTCCCTGCATAGGGATGATGCGTTTGATTATGAACATGAATCCACATTGTTCTTGGAATAAGATTCAAGCTCCATGAGATCACTTCTAAGCAATCTTTCAATAGTCCCTGAGGCAAGACAGCACCGTGGCTTAAATTATGACCGAAGACAGATAATCCGGCTATACTGTGGCCATAGAGCAAGGAAACAAGGACGAGCAAGACTGGGTTTGTAATCGATCGAGCAAGAAAAATACTAGCCACAACAAGAGCAAACCAACATAAAAAATAGAGAACAGAACTTGGCTTTCGTTGAAATGTTTCCTTTGGAAGTAAGGGGCGGATCACTCGAATATAATCAGCATCCGTGTAATGAGTGATAGAGTCAGCCTCAGAAGAAGTTGCTCCAGATGATGAGGAATTTGAAGCTATATGCATGGCTGTAGTCTAGTTCTGGTAGTATCTGCCAACTTGAAAAAGAAGGGAGAGGATGTTTGAAGGTGTCCTGCATTGTCCTTTATTCAACCATCCTCTAGAACTGATCAGCGAGTCTGGGGCTGACTCATGAAGCAGTCGCAGCGGCATAAACTGAAGTTTGGGGCTGGAAGGTTTCTACCCGTTCCCAAATCAGGTAGCCTACTTGCTCAATGCCATAAACCACCATTTGAGGCGTGCTGAGGGTAAGACGATCGCCATTCAAATCAACAAAGCGAGCCTGATCAATGCCAATCCAGTTCGGGAAGAAACTGACATCAACGTGGTGAACTACTTTTTTATCTTCCAGTTTGTAGCTACCACAGTAGGAGATATAGGACTCTGCTGCTGCAATTTTCTCTTCCGCTGTGCCTCCGGCAATATCTCCTGCTAGGAATCGTTGGCGGTTTGCCTTCATAATTGACACCGACATAAAGCCATTTTCGGTGTAGACGATATAACCTGCGGGATCAGATCCCAAGGGCTGAAACACACGACCGTCAATGGTTCGAGTTTCGCAGCTTACCAGTTTCCAAGTTCCAACAATTTGATTCGACATGATTTCCTTCAAGTTATAGGTTGAGAGATGAATTCAGAGATAAGTACAAGCCTTGCAAGCTTTTTGGTTAATCAGATCTACTGAAAGCAAATTTGATTCGAGTGTGGGCAGTAGACCTGCGATCGCCCATTACCCAATTCGCCGCAGAGTGAGGCGCAGCAGGAGCAGATCGCCAGTCAGGAATCCAAGCAGTGCCAGGTAGAGGTAGCGTTCGTAGCGCCGGAACACCGCTTCTCCAGCCGCCTGAACCACCTCGGCGCGACGTGCTCGTAAATTCTTCAGCCAAACTTCCAGCGTTTTCACATAATCCAGGCGATCGTTTCTCACAGTGACGATTTCAAAGATGCCTTCTGCGGCTTCTGCAATCTCTGCCAAGCGGGGCGAGTCCGATTCGGGAAAGATTTCTTCGTTGGCGAACTTTGCACCCGGTAGCTTCTGCACTTCTTCTGGTTTGCGCTTTCCGTAAGCAATTGTTTGCAGCGACATCGAGCCACCGGGATTCAGCCATCCGTGGCAGCGTTGAAAGAACGATCGATAGACCTCGATTTTTTCTGCGCTGGACAGTTCTGGCTTCACAAAATGCTCAAATGCACCAACCGATGTAATGGCATCAAACGGGACAGTCGGCTCATAGTTCTGCCAGCCTTCGAGATGCACCTCGATCTGAGGATGATTTAGTGACCGCACCCAGTCTGCCTGTGCTTCACTCAGCGTTAGCCCGATCGCTTGGTCAACACCATGCTCGTTGACCAATCGCTTGAGGATGCCACCCCAGCCGCAGCCGATATCTAAAACCCGCTTTTTCCCTTGCGCTCTTGCCTGTTCGATGTGGTAATCAATTTTGCGAATCTGTGCTTTCTCCAAATTGCTGCTTGGTTCGTTTTCTTCCCAAAGCGCACAGGAATAAACCATTGTAGGATCAAGCCAGAGTTGATAAAAATCATTGCCGACATCGTAGTGATGCTGGATTGCAGCCGCAGAAGCTCCAGTAGAAGTTGACAGTGTCGAAGTTGCAGCGTTCATAGTTTTGCCTGTAATGCTTGATTGAATGATTGTTGAGTGAACTGATGAATCATCTCAGTTTGCGAATTTAGTCCAAGTTGAGGCTGATTGTGATAGCTAATCCGCAGCAAGACGTTGAGCCAAAACTTCGATCGACGGAAGATCATACAGGAGGGTAGGATTCAGTTCATGTCCCAACTGGTCTTCCAGATAGCAGATCAAACTAATTGCGGTTGCTGAATCCAAACCGTATTGATCAAAAGCGGCTTTCGTATCAACTTGGGTCGGTTCAATTTCCAACACTTTTGCAACGAAATCGATAATCCAGCCTTGAATAACATCTGCTGTAGGAGAGGCTTGAGTAGAAACAGAAACATTAGCTTGCATGGTGATTCTCCTAGAAATGAGGAATTAATTTGAGATCGAATGAGAACCCGTTTGGGTAGGAACCTTCTTGAACCTTTGTTCAAATCTTTTTGGCTTGAATCATGGCTTCCGTTGGAACAGTCACATCCCATGCCAGTCCAGTCATTTCCAGTAGCCGAATTACCCAGTAACCGAGATCAATTTGCCACCAGTAAAGTCCAAACTTTGCGGAATTCTGGAAAGCGTGATGGTTATTGTGCCAGGACTCTCCAGCGGTTGGTAACGCTAACCAAATGTTATTCACGCTGCGATCGCTGGTTTGAAAGGGACGCTGCCCCCATAGATGACACACTGAGTTAATGCACCAGGTCGTATGTTGGGCAAAGTAGAGACGAATCACACCTCCTAACCAGAAACCGTGCCACACACCCATCCAACTTTGTGTAACGATTCCAGTGACGATCGCAGGAAACACCAGCCCTAAAACAATCCAGCCATAGTACCAGCGACTTACTTTCAGAATTGTCTGATCTCGCAAGAGTTCCGGTGCATAGTAGACAGGATTGGGATATTCGTACTCCCACTTCCAGAATAGATGGGACTGCCACAAACCGAGTAACTTGTTAGGCGCAGTATGGGGAGAATGGGTATCTTCAGATTGGTCACTGAAGCGATGATGATGACGATGGTTTGCAACCCAGGATAAAACTGGACCTTGAGCACTCATCGAACCCAGAATAACTAATAGCTGACGAATGACAGGATGAGCGTTGAAGCTACGGTGGGTAAAAAGTCGATGATAGCCAACGGTAATACCTGTGCTAGTCAGAAAACACATTCCAAGAAAAACAATGCTGTCAATCAGAGTAAGCGATTCATGCCACAGTAGAGCGATCGCGATCATACATCCAATCAGAGGCACGACATCACAGATTAAGAAATGGCGCTTCTGCATCAGTTTGATGTAGCTGTTACTGATCAGTCTCTTCTTAAGGGGCGACTCCTCTGAATCGGGAGAAACTGTAGCTTGCATATTCGGGTTCCTCATCGGCTAACTGCTAGATCTAAACGGGAGCAGGAATTTGAGTTTGAGTGGGCACAACTTCTAGCTTCTGTGCAAGGAAATATTTGCGGCAGGCGAAGCGACGAAT
The DNA here is from genome assembly GCA_014695255.1 of Cyanobacteria bacterium FACHB-63. Classification (GTDB taxonomy): domain Bacteria; phylum Cyanobacteriota; class Cyanobacteriia; order Leptolyngbyales; family Leptolyngbyaceae; genus Leptolyngbya. The sequence goes on along the minus strand of JACJNX010000089.1, from coordinate 52,834 downwards.
CTTACCACTGGAAGTTCTGGGAATACTGCTCGGTTTAATCAGCGTGACGGTGTGAATCTGTAATTCATGCTCTCGTAGGACTGCCTGCCGAATCTGACCCGTCACTTCTTCAATATTGAGATTGCGGAAATGCTGGCGATTCACTTCCTGCACAGCGATTAAGCGTATCTCACCGTGATGCTCGATCGTAAAGACTGCCCCATTTCCCCCCTTACAAGCCGGATGACTCTGCTGCATCGTTGTTTCAATGTCTTGGGGATAGTAGTTGCGTCCCCGAATAATAATCAAGTCTTTCAACCGTCCAGTGATATAGAGTTCTCCGTCTTGCATAAACCCTAAATCACCTGTACGCAAGAAGGGAGCTTCATCTTTAGAGAGGTAACCGCGAAAGTAAGCGATCGTGGCTCCAACATTGTCCCAATATCCCTTAGCAACACTAGGACCAGATACCCAAATCTCACCAATTTCATTGGGCAGGCAACGCACTTGCGTATCAGGATTCACGACAATGACGTTAAGGTCAGATAGAGGTTGACCGCAGCTTACTAGAGTTTGAGTTCTTGTTTCTCCAGTGAGAGCAGGAATGATTTGATTTTGACTCAGAGCATCCTGGTCAACGGATTGTATCTTGGGAACAGTTGCCCTATTGCCTCCCGTAACAATCAGCGTTGTTTCTGCCATGCCATAGCAAGGATAGAAAGCTTCTCGACGGAATCCACAAGACGCGAAGCAATTAGAGAACTGCTCGATCGTTTCTGCCCGCACGGGTTCTGCGCCACTAAATGCCACTTCCCAACTGCTGAGGTCAAGGCTGGCACGCTGTTCTTCGGTTACGCGCTGCACACACAGGTCATAGGCAAAGTTGGGTCCACCGCTGGTGGTTGCTCGATACCGAGAAATTGCTTGGAGCCAGTAGAACGGTCTGTACAAAAAGGTAGTTGGAGACATCAGCACGACAGGGAAATTGGCATACATCGGTTGGAGAATGCCTCCAATCAATCCCATATCATGGTAGAACGGCAACCAGATTACACCACAGCTCTCAGATGAATGCCCAAATGCCTGATGGATTAGGGATGAGTTGTGCAACAGATTACCCTGAGTAACCATAACGCCCTTGGGAGCTGCCGTTGAGCCAGAGGTATATTGCAGAAACGCGATCGACTCTTTGCTAATTTCCGGCATTTGCCACTCAGATGGTGAGGTTTCAGAGAGTCCGTCAGTGACAATCCATTGCAGATCGTGTAGGCCTGGCAGATTGTTCAATTGCGGTTTTACAATCGACAACACCTGCTGATTCGTTAACGCAAACTTAGGTTGAGCATTCTCAACAATGGCTTGCAGACGACTGAGCGATCGATTTGGACGAGGTGGGTAGGCAGGAACAGCAATTGCTCCTGCGTACAAACAGCCGAAGAAGGCAGCAATAAAGTCAAGCCCAGGCGGGTAGAGTAGAAGTACACGCGCTTGGTTAGCGCCCTGACTTTGCAATGCAGCAGCGATCGTCGTTGCTTGCTGATGCAGTTCTAAGTAAGTCAAGCTGGATTCTTCAACTCCAGACTCATTGAGAAAACGGTAGCCAATGCGATCGGGATAACAATCGGCGCGTTCCTGTAGCAGATCCACAAAAGTTGAGAGTTGAGTCGTCATGAACCAATTCGTAGAGCGGGAGTGAGTGGAGAGGAGGAAGCGCTTAAGGCGGTTTCTGAAGCGAGGTTGATGGAACTATCAAGGTTAGATTGTGCCAGAGTCGCTTCGATTTCGGGGGGCAAGAAAGGGTTGATATTCAACTCAGCACGAATTTGATCGATCGGTGTTTCCCACAGTTCTTGCCAAGGAATACCAAACAGAGATTTTGCCCGTCTGCCCATAATCCAGCCCCGCACCACGGCTGCCATCAATTCCTCGCAAAGTTCAATCTCGTAGAGCGCGGTCTTCAGGAAGTTCTTGGCTAACAAGGCAACCCAGAAACGAGAAGGATAGAACTGTGCTAACGAGAAAGTTTCAACCTGAAGTTCCCCTGCTTTTGTCGTATCGCTGCCTGTCACGATATGCCAGATATCATGGGTTTCAGAGACGTAGTTGAACAAGTAAATATAATCGTTGGGCGCAGGTTCACGAACCGGAGGAGGCAGCAACCCATTGCGCTTCATGTGTGCTGCATAGAGGTGACCTAACGTATCAGGAGGAAGCTGAAGCAGGGCATCAAGATCAACTGCTCCTAAATAGCGGCGCTCTGTTAATGCCTGTTTTCCTTGAGGCGTGCGAGCAAGGCTTCTCATCATGAGCTGCATACCATGTTCATCCATCAAAGCATCTGCATACTTGCCGATCCGGGTGAATGCTCCGTAGGGAGCTTGAACAACTTGCATGAAGCGATAGCCGATGACAAGAGTTTTAAGCTGGTGCTTGAGGGAATCGATGAAGTTCATACTTTAAAGTTGATAGAGAGGGGAGCAAAGTGCAAATTAGCAGACGAAATTAAACCTGTTCAAATTTAGTAGTTAAGCTAGCGATGAAACTTTAACTTTATAAGTGAACCTTGAACAGATTTAGGAGAAGTGATGCATCAATCATCTGAAGAATTTGAGTGAGGGTTATTTCGCGGTTGATTTGAATTACATCAGGTAATCGAGGAGAACTAGGAGAGATGCCAACAGAAAACAGAGAACGATCGGGGAGGAAGGTTGCTCTCACTCACAAATTGCTACCGTGTACACAAGTCGTAACCCGCTTCGGTTGAGCCGGCTTTGACCCCTAAGTCCCCCATTTTGGGGGACTTTGAACTCGGAGTTTTGGATCGAAGTCCCCCATTCATGAGGGATTTAGGGGGCAGAGGATTTCTGCGGTAGCAGATTCTCCTCAACTTGTGTGTACACGGTAGCTCACAAATTGAGAAGAATCGCGGCATAGCAAAAGCTGAACAGTGGGAGGCCATTTATCGTCTTCCCATTGAAAAACTTGAGTGAGGGTTATTTCGTGGTTGATTTGAATTACATCAGGCAATCGAGGAGAACTAGGGGAGATGCCAACGGAAAATAGAGAATGATTGGGGAGGAGGGCTGCTCCCACTCGCAAATCGAGGAGAATTGCGGCTTACTAACTATTAAGTTGACTAATGGGAAGACGATAAGTGGGTTGCCATTAATCAATCTGATAGTGCTTTTTAGGAAAGGACGTAGATAAGAGCGGTAGCGGTAATCTAAAAATAGATTATCTTAATCCGACAAAACGGCTGATCAAAACCTTACTCACTTATCCGAACTGTGCTTAGTGAAGAATGCCCAAAAATTCTGAGTACCAACATAAGGAGGACTATAAGGGAGACTTTTGATGAAGCACAACTAAAGAGTTGGCAAGTCTCATTACTGAACTCCTAGGAGGGATGATACTATGGCACAAGAAATATTGTCAAATGTGGTGTACGGGAGAATTAAGCCGCATCTTTCCGTTTCTTTAAACGTTGCCTTCGCCTCACGCTGCAGAGTACCTGCACTCATCAACGCGAATTCCGTCGGTAAACTTCACGCCTTCAATCACCTCCGCCAATTGATTAAATTTCTGGATTCGCAACCATCGCTTCTGAGCCGACTGAACTAACTTGAGTCTTGATGTTCGTCCACCCACTTTGCCTTCAGGCGACTGATAGTACTCGATAACAATTCTGTCGCATTCACCCCTAACAATGAACTCAGTGCCTCTTCAAAATCTCCAGTCGAGATGCCTTTGAGGTACCAACCACGGCAAGACTTCTTCAACCGAGCGGGAGCGCTTCAAGTAGGGCGGTAACAAGCTCGAGTTGAACTTAATTCTGCTTTGACTTCTATGGCGCACTTTTGGCACTTGCACGGCAACTTCTCCGACTCCAGTGATGATAGTGCGCTCTGGTAAATACCCATTTCGCGCCACAGCTTTGCGTCCCTGTTCATCGCACAGATGCTGATACTGCTTCAGAAAGGTTTGCAGTTCTGATCCGATCGCTTGAGCAATGATTTGCTGTGCGCCCTGCCGAATTAGTGCCGTGAGCACATCTGTGAATATTTTTGTTGTCGCTGGTTGTTTTGAACTCAATCAAGTTATCGTTGTTCATAGTGTATTCCTCGTCTGATACTTTTTGTCTTTCAGTAGGACACGCCTATTTGTCGTACACAAGATCGAAGCATAATTCATGGCGCAACATAGTATTCAGGTCGATGGTCATTGCCTATCAATTCTTACACACAACGAAGAATACCCTGGTATTCCTGTTGTCTTTCTTCATGGGATTACATTAGTCGCTGATTTCTGGCTCCCAACGTTACCCACTACCCTGGCAACAACTCCCTGTTACTTCATCAACTTGCCTGCCCACTATCCATCCCAGATCCTTCCTGAAGCTAAGAGTCTTCCCCTGACCTGTGAGCAACTTGCTACGCAGCTTCACAGAGCAATTCAAGCCCTTGTGAACGATCGCCCTGTCATCCTAGTTGGGTATTCGGCAGGTGGACTGGCAGCTCTTAGTCTAGCGGCTTATTATCCTACTTCAGTCAGCCGTGTTCTCTGTATTTCTGGCTCTGCAAATGGGCAATGGAACGGTGTCATGGGAGGGCTTCAGCGATTGTGTTGTATGGGGTATCTAGGCATTTGGCTCTTCAAGCTGACATACAAATTATTAACGTTAAATCCATTCCTCTATCGGTGGATAAGTGGACTGTTTGCGGGCGATCGCTCTGCTTACTTCGATGCGTCCAGCCTAGAGCCTACCCTCAGTGCAGTTTATTCCAAGGCTATTCACCACAGCCCTGACGATTTAGCTTATCTATTTCATAGCTTTGCAAGTATGGATCTATCAGAAGAACTGTCTCGCATTCAGTCGCCCGTATTAATCCTGGCAGGGGACTGCGACCCTGTCATTTCTCATCATCAGACTCAACATCTAGCGAAAACAATTCCCCAAGTAGAACTCCAAGTTTTATCGGGAATGGGACATATGTTTTTTGCAGAACGCTTGACCGAGTATCAGCAAGTTCTAACAAGCTGGATCAGTCAAGCAAATTGCACAACGTATCACGATTGTCGCCACCTATTAGACCTGCTTTAAAGATCGAGAGTCAACTGGGTGCTTGAGCGCTAGCAAATGGAAAGGCAGCAGCCCGATACACCGTACTACATCGGTTGAAAAAGCATGACTGTTCCTCAATTCTCAGCTATATGAAACCCAAGTGCCATGAAAGCCATAGGGAATCCGTTGGGGCATTTGGATACGGGCGATCGCTTCATCAGACATTGCTTGAGTACTGACAATGACTAACTCAGAGGTATCCTGAATCTCGTCATGCACAAACGTCATCAACCAGCCCTCATCCTCCAGCGTCGCGCCTGGTCTTGGTACAAACACGCCCTCCCCACCGTACCTTCCCTTGCCAAACGAGTGTTTTTGAGTGCGCTGCTGATCCAAATCGAACTTCAGTAAACCATCAAATTTCGGCATTGCAGTTGGCGCACTGCTGCCTGCATAGCCGTAGCGAATCGGTTGTCCCAAATACTGCTCATTGATGCGGGGAAATTCACAGGCGCGATCGTCGATTGTCTGCTCCTGCACCTTTCCGGTCTCCAGGTTGAACTGCCAACGGTACAGCAATGGCACATCACTTTCAATGGCGCGATTGTCTCCCTCATGTGAACCAGGAGACGCCCCTAAGATACTAGTACTGCCCATTCGACAGGCAATCAAAACAATCTCATCTCCCGCTTCATAGGCATTGAGGGTATGGAAAACATAGCAACTCGACGCTTCAAACCAGCGAATGGTTTGAGGATCGCCGTGTCGCGACAGAATCCCAAATCGACTGGGACGATCGCGCTCGAAGGCAAAAGCAGGTTCTCCTCGCTGGAGCCGCTCCATGCGGAATGTCAGGGGCAAGTCCATAAAAATGGTGTAGTGTTCGGTGATTGCAAAGTCGTGCATCATCACGCCGACGGGTAAATCGATTGGAACAGTTCGCAGCAGTTCTCCCTGAACGGAGACGACGCTGTATTTCACGTAGGGCGGTTGTGCTAGGGAATAGCCAAAAAACATCATTTCTCCAGTCACTGGATCAACTTTGGGATGAGCAGTCACCGGGGAAGTCAGCTTGCGATCAAACGTGTAAGCCTCGATCGTGTCTAAACTCGGTACTGCAATGGCGTGAGGTGCACCACCTTCCCAGAGTGCGAGCAGGCGATCTTGATGCCACACAAGAGCCGTATTGGCAACGTTCTTGAAGCCTGCTTGCGAAGGCTCCAGCAACCCACCAAACAAGGCTCGTCCTGCTTGCCGCTCTTGCTCAAATCCTTGAGTCCGGATGTAGCGATTGCAATAGCTTGCCTTACCGTTCTGAATCTGAACCCCGTGCAGCATTCCGTCCCCATCAAACCAGTGGTAACGACCTAAGGGCGGAAACTGAGGATTGGGTCCATTGCGGACAAACATTCCATCCAGCTCCGGGGGTAGCTCGCCCAGGACAATCAATTCATCCACGGTTAATTCGGTTTCAATGGGAGCAAAGTTATCTGCAAGGTAAGGATTGAGGGTTGCTGTCATGGGTTTGAAAAATAACCTGCTTCTCTCTTTTAGCAAAAATGCCCACTTTGGGGTTTAGATGTCCTGCAACCTCCCTTCTCTTCTCCAGTTGAAAAGATGTGATGACCCACACTCTCGAAAATGAGCATTAGACTAGAGTTAGATTAGATAGATTTTTCTACATAAGCCTTGTCGCTGTACCTATCCTGCTTGATCGCGACTAAAACAGGAGTGCACGACGAACAAGAAGGAGATTGCCATCATGGTTAACTTCGCGCCTCACACCACAGAACCAATCAACACAAGCCAGCTTCAGGTCGATCCTACCGCTGCCCAATTTGCATCTGAGCGTCATCCGCCCCGCATTCTTGCTGGAACATCACAAGGATTATGTGTTCTTGACGCTGAACCCCGGATCGAACTTGAGGGTCATTCAATCACCGCCTTAGCATCTAGCACAAAACACAACTCTGAAGGAGCCGAGGGAACGGAACTTTGGGCGATCGTTGATCATAAAGCGGTATGGCATCGCTCCACTGAAGAAAAGTGGCTTGCTGTCAGTGCTAGCCATCAGCACCGCTTAAATTGTCTACTTCCGATCGATCAAACAATTCTCATCGGAACATCAGAAGCACACCTGATGCAGATTGGAAACGGAGCAATTGAGTCCCTTGACAGTTTCGATCAAGCGGAGGGACGTGAGACGTGGTACACACCTTGGGGTGGTGCACCCGATGTACGATCGCTGGCAATGAATTCCTTCGGCGATCTTTATGTGAATGTTCACGTCGGCGGCATCTTGAAATCAAATGACCAGAAGCAATCGTGGCAATCGACCCTCGACTTCCATGCCGATGTGCATGAAGTCAAAACCATCCCCGATCGCCCCAATCTAGTCCTCGCAGCCACCGCTCAAGGATTTGCTTGGAGCGACGATCGGGGTGAATCCTGGCAGTTCGATCGCGCCAATCTTCATGCAACGTATGCCCGTGCGCTCGCCGTGTGTAGCGATAATGGCGAAGCGACGATTTTGATGAGTGTCTCTTTGGGTCCGCGGGGTGGAAAGGCAGGTCTTTATCGTCGATCTCTGAACCAACCTGGAACCTTCGAGAAATGCCATCAAGGGTTGCCAGAGTGGTTCTCAGACAATATCAATACTGGCAGCATCGCAACTTGGGGAAATTGGGCAGTCTTCGGAACCCAAACGGGGCAACTCTTCCGCTCCCAAGATGCAGGCTTAACTTGGGAACTGATTGCAATTGATCTTGCCCCGATCAATTGCCTGAGTTTAGTATCGCCAAGGGTGCTGTCAACTTAACTAGATTTTGCTCTAGTTATTGAAAATGACCACACTTAGCACACTTACTTATAGTCACGAAGAAATGAGCTATTCAGCCTTTGAAAATTAGGCAACTTCTCAATAAGCAAGCTTTTGAACGGTTTGAACAGATGTTACTGGGTGTGATGGATAGTTCATTCGTTTGTCTTCTCAAGGGTAAGCCTCAAACGTCGTGCTCTGAATGACTTCTTGCTTGATACCTTTATTTCAAAGTTAGCGCTATCGCCCGACGTGATTAAATCCCGTCTGAACATTGATCTTAGAATCTCGATCAAAACCTTTAATCCCGGAAACGGGACTGAAATTATCACGGCAGCGATCTCGCTTTATGTAGTCAAGGACGATCAGAACCTTTAATTAACTCCGGAAACGGAACTGAAACGTAGCAATTCTTGTCCTTAGATCCACCAGTTAGGGAAGCGGCACACCCTATCCGAAGTCACACAGTTCTTCTGGGAATCTACAAACAGTCTCCAACCGCGTCACCTGAATGAAACGATCGCTCCTCTTTCTAATTTCAGCGATTTCCCTCACGACCATAACCCTCCCTACACAAGCGGCGAACTCTCAGTCTACAAACGGAGCCACGATCGTTGATCTCAGTGAGATTAGCAGTTCTAATCTGACCCAATTACCCATCAACGCAGGTGAACACTCTATAGGGAGCGAAGGAAAGCGAGTTCAAGGAATAGCAAAATCCTGGGATCGCCCAACCTTGCGCCTTACTTTGCCAGCCACTGCGACTCAGGTTAGATTCAGCCAGGATGGTGAACATCTACTCACTACTGATGCCACCAGGCAGACTGCTGAACTCTGGAGCTTGACCACTGGGCAGAAACAGTCAACGGTTCCTGCCAAAGCTGGCTTTGCTTTCTGCAAGGTCGCCCTGAGTGCAGATGGACAATTTGCCGCAGCACTGATGTATTCCCGCGCGGCTTCAATCGTATCCCCAAAGCGCAAAATCGAACTCAACGTCTGGAACCTCAAGACCGGGCAATCCCAATGGACGAGTCCAATTCAGGATCATGTGATTCAGGCGAATCAAACGGCTCAATGTGAGATTGAGTTTAGTCCCAACAGTCAAATTCTGGCGACCAGCATTAGTGGTCTTACATTTCAGTCTCAGCCGGGTGTGCGCTTGTGGAGTGTGCCGCAGGGAAAGCTGCAATCTGTGACAAGCTCAAAGGTTACAGCCGTCGGTAACTTAGCTTTTAGTTTCGATAGTTCGATGCTCGGATTTTCAACGCTGGTAGACAACCAGGCTCAAGTTCACCTGTGGAATTTGAGCGGTCGTAAAATTCAAGCAATCCTCAAAACCGGCGAAGGCAAATATCCTTTGGGAATTTCGGCGGTTCAATTCACCCCAGATCGGCAAGAGATCATCGCCTATACCAATAATGGACTCTTCAGCAAGCTTTACCGCTGGAAGGTTAAAACGGGCAATCTCAAACGTATAGCAGACCTGAGTCCCGATCGAACGGATCGGTTTTTAGGACTTAGCCCCGACAGTGAAACCTATGTTTACGGAGGAGACGTGACGGGCTTTCACATTGGAAATGTGCAAACGAACCGCAGCTTAGATTTTCCTCCAGGACTGCAGCCTGACTCCTCAGCCTCAAAAGTCGTTTTTAGTCCAGATGGGCAGCAGATGGCGATCGTCAATGCCCAAACCATTACGGTTCTTCGCTCTCAGCCGCCCACGACTCCGCCTGCACCCGATGCGGTGACGCGCTCAATTGCTGAACTCGCCGCCCTTGCTGCTGCCCCTGATGCAAACCAGATAGAAGTGCTCAATGGTCTCGATCTCTGGCTGGTGCAAAGGGCTGATCGTACTGCTGCCGAACCGCCGCCCGTCCCCCGACTCGCATTACTGTTAAAAGACCGCTCTCCTCAACTGAATCAAAAGGCGCAACTGATCAAGGTATTGGATCAAGTCACGGCTCAGATTGAGCGAATTCGCAATTCACAGCAGAAAATTGTACTCCTGTCGAGCTTGCCACGCTATTATCAACAACTTGGCGCAGCGGATCGTGCCACAGCCGTTCTGACTCGTGCGGTTCAATTGAGCCTGAAACAGTCCGATGCCCTCGATCGTGCCATGAATTTAAGCGCACTCTTGGCAACGGCGGCACAACTGCAACAAACGCCCAAGATTAAGCCGTTCCTCGAATCGATCGAAGCTGCGATCGTGCCGCTCATCCGTCCCGGTCAGGTCGGTCTAGACCCCCTTCTGTTTCAGGTGACAATTCCAAGCAGTTTGGCGCAGGTATATGCGGACACTCAACAACCCGCGAAAGCATTGCGACTGCTCGATCGAGTTGCAGTTCTCTCACCTCCAAGCGGTGGAAATCCTGTTCTGGCTCGTCTCTATCTCCAGCTCAAGCGACCCGACAAAGCAACGCCTTATCTCAACGCGCTGGTCAAACAGCCGGAACTGCTGGTGGAGGATTCCAGCTATGCGCTGCTTGCTGCTGCGACCGACAAACTGAACCACCCGTTGGCGCAACAGATTTTTAACCAGGGCTGGAAGTTCGCAAACCGCAGCTTGTTTTACAGTCAAGAAGATTTTGTTAAGGACTACCTCAACGCTGGAGGCAATCCGAGCCGCATCAGAAAATAAGTTGCTTTGTGCAATGTGAGATCGAATTCAAACTGGATTCAGTCTGTAACTGTGCCTTGATTCAACTGGGTGGAATCTATTTTAACCGCTGTTCCTTCTGTCTAACTATCATGAAGATTCGTTCAATTCTAGCGATATCCCTACTGTCGCGATTCGTGTTGATTGCACTGATTAGCTGTTTAGCATTTACGCTTCCGAGTGTTGCCGCTGCTCCTTCATCCTGTCCACTTCAAAGAAGTACCTACACGGCGATCGGCAATTCTAACTATACGTTTGTCTTTAGCAAGCCTCTAGCAACTGCGGCAGAACCTAGATTCGCTACCGCAACGTTGCGACACACGAAGCGAGGAACGATCGACACGTTCAATGTGGGACAGGGACAAGGATATGGATCATCCTATCTGGATAGCCTCATCAAACAATCAACCGAGAACAATCCAAATTCATTCATGCTCTTATTCTTCAATTCAGGGTTGAGAAGTGTGAAGAGTCCGCAGGTCTATTTGCACGTTGCTGGCTTAGGATCTGCGGACTGGTACTCGAAACGAGAGGGCAGCCGGAACTATCCATTGGGCGATGTGATGTGGAGGCTCTCGTCCTGCCGAAGATAAGTACACATTTTTTAATTGGTAAAATTTATGATAATCAAAGTAGAACTTCTGCGTTACGGTCTGCGATCGCTGGTCATTCCAGTCTGGAGCATCTTTCTGCTGTTGTTTTGGGTCTTGATCCGTTTACGCATAACGGCTTGGCTGGTTCTCCGCAGGTTTTGGTGAAGCTTTGTCAGAATGGTGATAAATCGCATCGAAAAGAAAGTGAACATCCTGACTCACCTGCTTCCCAGCCAAGATCATGTGTAATTCCAGAATGACGAACTCGCTCCGGAGCAGCGGCAAGTTCCGGTATTTGTTGATTCAGTTCAACGAACGGTTCGCTGTCCCTTGTGTGATTCACGCTGCCCATCGGATACACAGCTATTATGAGCGGACGCTGGCAGATCTGCCGTAGGCAGATTATCGAATACGTCATTAAGCTACCGTGAGCATGATTTAGTAATCACGCTGATGGAGGTGATTGAGCAACGAAGTCAACGGCGGGGTTATCCCGTCGAGCGTTTTATATTTAATTCTGGCTAGCTACTGACAAGCACCCAAAGCTCCAATAGAGTCAGACCGTACACCTCATTCTTGCCCGACCAACGCATCCCAAAGCAACGCCCGATCGCTCCAAGCAGAGCGCATTAAATTCCAGCGAACTTCATTGGTGGTGTGACCAAATAAGTTCATCATCGTTTGTAACATTTCAGGAGTAGAAAGGGTATTTGCCAGAAAAGCGCTCCACTGCGATCGTGGCAACTGAAAGAAGGAAGCAAAAAAAGCTTGTAGCGTTTGTTCATCAAACCGCATCAAATTCTCTAAGCCAAACAAATAGAGGGCGCGTTTACGCCTCTCATCGCTTGACCACAGGGTTTGCCATGCAGGTACAGCAATGCTCGCGGGAGGATTGTTCAGATTTTCAACCATGTGGGCGATCGTCTTCGCAACTCCAGGCGCACGTCGAAGCAACGCACCCACCATGTAACCAGATGCAGGATGCACCAGACTCGCTGCCCCGCCGAACCCCATTACTGACTGTTGGAGAGACGGTAACGGCAAATTCATCGGAAACAAACAGTATTCGACGTGCTGCACCTCTTTCACCTGCACACCCCCAAAGGCAAGCCGCTTCTCTAACCGCTGCTGCAACACCTCAAACGTCACAGCAGGACTGTTTGCCAATGAAGTCTCTTCTACAAAAAAGACATCGTTTCCTAAGTCCATGGCATAAAGAAAGGTGGGAGGGGCTTTGCGCTCATCAGATGACAAGTGATCTGTCCGGTAGTCCATCAAGACAAACTGTTGGGGTTCGATCGGCGGTGAAGAGAATCTGCCAACAATGCCGTAGGCTGCCTGGTAAGCGATGCGATCGCCTTTGGTGCTGCGCCGATCGCTTTTGAGTCTTTCTAACAAGGCAGGTTTGTGACCACTGGCATCGATCACAACTCTGGCGGATAAAGCCGTTCCTTCGGTGGTTGTGACACAAGAGCGATCGGTGAAATGCTCCACGGTGGCAGCAGCGCCCGGATACCACACCATCTTGCCGCGATCGCAGCGTTCCAACCAGTAGTTTTGAAGTTTGACGTTATCGAATAAACCATATTCCCGCCCAAGGGCAATTTTTTGTTGAGCCGCATAAGCTATGCTGTTTTGCCAACGGTGGCTCAAAAGATGGGTCAAGTTCATCGGCTCTAATTCATCGCACCAAATTCCATAGGTGTTTGACCACGCAACCGGAGGCGGAACGGGCGCTAACCCTGCAACGCTCAACCCTTCATCACAAAGAGCGGCGGCGATCGCCAGCCCTGCAGGTCCAGAGCCAATGACTAAAGCATCAAACACCAAAATCTAACCTCCACTTCCCGGAACAGAGCTACTTAACTATAATTCAAGCCTGCGATACTAAAACTGTGACAGCCGCCGCGCTTGCTTTTGCTCGCTCTCTGGCTTGCTCCACACTATCACCCAGTGCCAAAGCAACCCCCATCCGACGATTCCGATAGGCGCGAGGCTTGCCGAACAGGCGGACTTTACTGGTCGGCACCTGCAACGCTTCGCGAATTCCGGTAAATTGAGGATTATCGCCCGTCGTATTAGCTAGAATCACAGCTGATGCCCCTGGTTGAATCAGGGTAATCTCGCCGATCGGTAGCCCCGTGATGGCTCGCACGTGCAACTCAAACTCAGACATATTCTGACTAATCAGAGTCACCATGCCCGTATCGTGGGGACGGGGGCTGACTTCACTGAAGTAAACGGTTTGCTCTGTTTCGCTGGTTCCCCGAATAAAGAGTTCAACACCAAAGATGCCCCATCCCCCAAGAGCCGTCGTAATCTTCTCGGCAATCTCCTGACACCGTTCTAGAGTCTGGGGATGCAGAGCGCAGGGTTGCCAAGATTCTCGATAGTCACCACTCACTTGAACATGACCAATGGGTGGACAGAAGTAAGTCCCAGAGGCAGAACGAACCGTCAGTAAGGTAATCTCAGTGTCAAAGGGAACAAATCCTTCGACAATCACTCGGCCGCCTTTGGTGCGCCCCCCGGCTTGGGCATACTCCCAGGCAGGCTGTACGTCTGCCTCTGTACGAATGGTACTCTGACCTTTTCCAGAAGAACTCATCACGGGTTTAACGACGCAGGGTAAGCCTAATTCTGCGATCGCCTGCTGGTATTCCGCTTCCGTCTCAGCAAAGCGATAGGGCGAGGTCTTCAGCCCTAACTCCTCTGCGGCTAGACACCGAATTCCCTCTCGATTCATGGTGAGTTGAGTCGCCTTTGCAGTGGGAACGACTCGCCAGCCTTCCTGTTCCAGTTCAACCAGGGTAGCTGTGGCGATCGCCTCGACTTCCGGCACAATCAGCCCCGGTTTTTCCTGCTCGACAATCTGCCGCACCTGTGCTCCGTCCAGCATATTGATTACATGCGATCGGTGGGCGACCTGCATCGCGGGCGCATTCGCATACGCATCGATCGCAATGACTTCTAACCCCAGACGCAGGGCTTCAATTGCAACTTCTTTGCCCAGTTCGCCGGAGCCAAGCAAGAGAAGCCGTTGAGCAGTGGGGGTCAGGGACGTACCCCAGAGTGACAGATCGGTCATGATGAAACACTGAAGAAGGTTTGCTTTCCTTCATTATCTGGTAAAGGGGAGGGTTAAGTTGACAATGCCGTTGGGGATTAAACTGTTCAGGTGATAATTTTTTGAAAGCAGGGAAATCTAAAGGCAATTCTTGTTGCTTCCCTGAATGATGAATTCTCGTTTTGCTCAACTGGTGCCTGATCGCCTCGCTCAGGCTATCACAGCAGTCGTCCTCGCGCTTGGTTTTAATAGTACATTTAGCCTTAGTTCCGTTGCATCTTCTCTCAGTGAATTCCCGAATCTGACCGTGTCTCCGATCGCTGAAGCCTCAGAGGAGGGCATGGATCAAGTCACCTCAGTTGCTCAACTCAGCGATATTCGTCCTTCCGATTGGGCATTTCAAGCGCTGCAATCCTTAGTCGAGCGCTATGGCTGCATTGCAGGCTATCCTGACAAAACCTTTCGGGGCGATCGAACACTGTCCCGGTACGAGTTTGCAGCGGGCTTGAATGCCTGTCTTGATCGCATCAATGAACTGATTGCCGCTAGTACAGCGGATTTAGTCAAGCAGGAAGACCTTAAAACTCTTGAAAAGTTGCAGGCTCAGTTCTCATCAGAGTTAGCGGCACTCAGAGGACGAATTGATGCGTTAGAAGCTCGCACTGCGAAGTTGGAAGCTCAGCAATTCTCAACCACAACGAAAATGAATGGATTTGTGCTCGTGGGAGTGCAGGGACGAACAGAGAATCGGGGCGATCGTAATCCCAGAGACGGGCAGCGCGATACCGATGATCCGGGAACGAACATCAATGTGATCAATCAAAACTATCTTTACTTCACTACACAATTTAGCCCACGCGACTTTCTGTACTTCGGCTTCTGGAATCAGACAGGAAGCGGCAGCCCAAGGCTTACCAATGATGGGCGCGTCGGATATGACGGGGAAGCCTTCGATCTTTATCTTAGTGATTTGAACTATCACTTCCTCATCACCGACAAACTGGCTGGAATGATCGGGACAGAAGGCGTTTATACGAGCCTTGCCTTCCGGGGGCCAAATCGGGCTGAAAATTCATTCACAGGGCCGCTCTCGTACTTTGCTCAACGCAATCCGATTTTGAACATTGGCTTTGGACGTGGGGGAGTGGCCTTCGATTGGCAATTTGCAAAACGAGCGAGTTTACAAGCTTTCTACACAACCAACATTCCAGGATTCTTTCCCAATTCCATCGGCGGGAAAGGTCATAACACAGCGGGAGTTCAGGTCGCAATTACACCGATTGATCCGATCGATGTCGCACTGTACTACATCAATGACTATTCACCCGATGGCAACTTGATTAGCTATGTCGGTGATGAGCAGCTTACTGCTGTTGATCCAACGACTGGAAGTTCTGCCCCACTGCAAACCAATGCCTTTGGTGCAACTGTCAATTGGCAAATCAATCCACGCCTTAGTCTAGGAGGTTGGTTTGGATACACGAACTCTTATATTCCTGGTGAATCAGGACGGGTCGAAACGACGAATTACATGGTGTATTTGAACTTTCCAGATTTGTTTGGCAAAGGTAATCTTGGCGGATTGTATGTGGGACAACCACCAAAAATCACTCGCAGTAACTTACCCGCTGGAAACAATGTTCCAGATTTTCTCAATACTGGATTAGGTCGATCGGGTGGGCAACCTGGAACGACAACCCACATTGAAGCCTTCTACCGTTGGCAAGTGAATGATAATTTGAGCATTACCCCTGGTGTGATTTGGATTTTGCAGCCGGGACATACACCGGATAGCGATTCGTTTGTCACCGGAATCATTCGATCGACATTCGCTTTCTAAAGATTCACCATTGCTTTACGTAGATTCCGTAGATGTTCGCATCTCGATCGACTGCTATACAAGGCTAGGTTAGACGCACTCGTTTTTGATTTGTGCATATGTCTAGATTGTTTCATTCGATCGTCATTTTAAGCCTTGCAAGTTCGATTTCGCTGCCTGTGGCTGCTGAATCTGCTCCTGAAGTAACACCACCTGTTACTTCACAACCCGCGCCCGAGAAACCTGTCGTCTCGCAGACTGACACTCCGAAACCTCAAGAAGTGAGCCAACCCGCGGAAACGAGAATTCCTCTCGCCAGTAGAATCTTTGCTGCTCCAACTCTGCAACAATAAATATTTTCGGTATTAACTTGAATGATTCAGAGATGTAGTTTTCTGCATCTCTTTTTTCTACCTCTCTGTTTTTTCCATGCCGTCACCTCAGCAAAACGCCCACTTTTGCCAGTAAACAAAAAGTGTGGAAAAAGGAACGAGACTCGGACTTGCGATCGCGCATCAAATCATCACCGAGAAGCATCAAGGAACTATTAAAGTTAAATCGACGCTTGGGAAAGGAACTGAATTTACGATCGCAATTCCCTTGTTCAAGTTTTAATAAGCACTCAAGGCAAGATTCGAGAGTTGGGGCATTCCCGCACGGTTGAAATAAGTGTCATCGTAGCAGTTATAGTCACACAGCAGTTCTTCACCTGGAAAGATGTCTCGCGCTGCAACATCCTGTTTCGGGGTTGAAAGAATGTTCGGGCTACCCGACTCGTGATTGATAAACCGCTGATCGTCTGCACAAAGAACATACAGTCTTAGCTCTTTGTCATAGTAGGCATACTTAAGAAACTGTTCTCTCGCTGCTTCCGACATGCTTAACATATCCGCCTCTGTGTAAGTCGGATCAAAGCCAGGGCAAAATCTCCAAGTCACCGTTCCTTTCGGAATAAATTGATCAGCAAACAGTCCAATCCCGTGAATCTGGCTCGGTGCAATCTTCGTTTTGACTAATAACATGATTAGAATGCTCTCAATCCAACTACGCCAATAACAATCAAACCAATACAAACAATGTGAACTAATTGATAGTCTTCGCCGAAAAGCAGGATGCCAGCGATGACCGTTCCAACTGCCCCAATTCCCGCCAAGACTGCATAGGTTGTTCCGATGGGAATCGCTTTCATCGCTTGCGACAAAAAGTAGAAACTAATCAAAGTAAACGCAGTAGTTGCGGCAGTGGGTGCAAAGTTCGTAAATCCTTCGCTCCACTTTAATGTCACCGCCCAAGTCACTTCTAACAATCCAGCAATAAACAGATGTACCCAAGGCATAAGATAGTATCCGGGTGAAAATTAAGAAGTCGTGTCTATTGTGATCAACGCTGTAAAACAGGTTGTTTTGTGGGCGTTTTGGTTTTACCGCGATGATGCAAAAAACCGAGAGGATGCGGAAACGTGAGAATAACTCGATCGACGTTCTCTAACTCTGCTTGCATCTGCTTGTAAATCTGGGGTCTCCGACTCCAATGAACATTCGGACGCAGGTGATGTTCTTGGTGATAGCCTTCATTGCAACACAGCCAATTATAGATTCGACCATAATGACTCGCTGAATTTGCATACCGCTGCTCAGGAATAGCTCCATAATGCTCATAGTAGTTCGACAGATAAGCCAAACACCAACCAAAATAGAACACTGGGAGCAAACAGAACACAAAGAATTGCCAAGAAATTAGCAGATAAGCGATCGAACTCACAAAACAAGCCGTTAACTCTATCCAAAGTTGCGCTGTCTCGCGAGAGTGGTTCGCTTGTCGCACTGTATCTCTCAAATCATCGCGCAACAGTGAAAGTAGACAGTAAGAAAGAACATGTTCTGATTGCTCATCTTTTCCATAGGCAAAGGTAGAAGAACCATCCAGAGTCCGACCTGTAGCATCTTTCCGATCATTCTCATATTGATGATGATTGAGATGCAGATAGCGATAGTGCAAGGCAGGAACAAACAGGTTGATCGAATTGACGATCGAAGCCATTCGATTCAGCCATTTGGCGCGAAACCAGGGAGTATGAACAAAGTTGTGGGTGACAACAAGAGCGTTGTACCAGAACAGAAATAGATACGTGGAACCCAGCAGTAGTTTAGATTCCAGAGGATGCGAATTCCAGGTCACTGCCAGCCAGAGAATAAAAAGCATCTGACTCACAGCAACTAGCAGTAAAGCGCTATCCCAGATAGAGTATCTGAACAGCATCTGCACCTAATAGTGAAAGGATTAGAGATGAATGACGACTAGATTGGGAATTTAATTACCTAGTATTGTCAAGCGAGAAAACACGAAAATAATTCGCAAACCGAATCAGTATTTCTTTGTAGTGATTAAAGTCTCTCAGTATTTTTACAACTTTGTCAAGAGTAAAAAATTCATGATGCTATGTAGCATTCAACACGATAAATTGGCCGTAATACTGATGACACTTCACCTTTTTGAGCCTAGCAGTCCGTAGATCGCACTGAAGCTATATGAAATCTTGATGGTTTTGAAAACTATTTTGGGAACTCTAAAAAGCATCATTTCCTAAATGTCGATCGTGTTCCTACTAAAGTATGCAAAAGTCCCAAACTCGTATGCCCACCGCTGGCAAAGTGCGATTGCGTCTAGTTCTCGTCGCTCCATTTGTTTTGCAGACCTTTGTAACGGTTGGATTAGTTGGATATCTTTCATTCAAAAATGGACAGAAAGCAGTTAATGAATTAGCCGATCAATTAATTGATAAAACTAATCAATTAGTCGCACAACGCCTCGATAGCTATCTTGCAACTCCTTGGCAGATCAATCAGTTGAATCTGGATGCGATCGAGCGCGGGCAACTTGACACTAACAATCTGGAGAGCGCAGGACGGCACTTCTGGAAACAAGCGCAACTCTATCCAACCGTAAGCTATATCAGCTTCACGCTCAGCAACAAGAACGGAGCAGGAGCAGGACGCTGGCTCAAAGATCACGGTCTTTTGATCACTGAGAACTCTGCTCAAACTCAGCGCCATGATGTTTCTTATGCTACGAATGCTCAGGGCGATCGCTTGGGAGTCGTTGAAAGAGCTTCTTATGATGGAACCATAGATACTTGGTATGTCGATGCGGTCAAAGCTGGAAAGCCGACTTGGACACGCATCTATGCTGCGGAAGGCTACGATTCATACGTTGTGGCTTCTGCAAGCGTTCCCTTCTATCGCAAGGATCGCCAACTTGCAGGAGTGCTGGGTGTAGATTTGATGCTCACTGGAATTAGTGACTTTCTGCGCCAACTGAAGGTGAGTTCAGCCGGAAAAGTCTTTATTATCGAGCGCAATGGTTTACTCGTAGCACAATCTACTGAAGAACCAACTTTTAGAGTTGGGAAAGGTGAACCAGAACGAATTGCTGCGATCGCAAGTCAAAATCCACTAATTCAAGCCACCGCAAAACAACTCCAGCAACAGTTTGGAGATTTACGATCGCTGTCCCAAACTCAACAATTAGAGTTTGATTTGGGCAGTGAGCGAAAGTTTGTCAGAGTCAGTCCTTGGCGCGATCAATACGGATTGGATTGGCTTGTAGTTGTGGTCGTGCCTGAGAAAGATTTCATGGAGCAAATTAACGCCAATGCTCAGACAACGTTTTGGTTGTGTTTGGGGGCATTGGGAGTGACGATTCTCTTTGGATTGTATACGTCACGATGGATTACTCAGCCGTTCCACCGATTGAGTCAGGCTTCTGAAGAGATCGCATCTGGGCAGTGGGAGCAATCGATCGTGCCTTCGAGAGTGATTGAAGTGAATGCGTTAGGAGACTCGTTTAATCGAATGGCGAAACAGCTTCGAGAGTCCTTTAATGTGTTAGAACACCGAGTCGAAGAACGCACTGCCGCACTGCAAGCCGCGAAAGAAGAAGCCGAAGCCTCAAAGCTCAAAGCAGACATTGCTAACCAAGCAAAAAGCGAATTTCTCGCCAATATGAGCCATGAACTGAGAACCCCGCTAAATGGGATTTTAGGCTATGCCCAGATTTTGCAGCGATCGTATTCCCTCACCGCAAAAGATCAAAAAGGCATTGAGATCATTCATCAATGCGGATCACACTTGCTCACGCTGATTAATGATGTGCTGGATCTTTCAAAAATTGAAGCTCGAAAGCTTGCCTTGCATCCAACCGAGTTCTATTTCCCTGCATTTTTGCAAAGTGTGGTTGAGATGTGCAGAATTAAGGCAGAACAGAAAAACATCACGTTTCAGTACACTGCAAAAGACTTAGTGACCGCCATCTCAGCCGATGAGAAACGTCTGCGTCAAGTGCTGATTAATCTGCTAGGAAATGCGATTAAATTTACCGATCGCAACGGCAAAGTTACGTTTGAAGTGAGAACTCAAAAGCTTGAGGGTGGTAACTATCGAATTCGCTTTCAAGTGTCTGATACAGGCGTGGGAATGACTCCAGAACAGATTGAAAAGATTTTTCTACCGTTTGAGCAAGTCGGAGATACGAAGCGCCAAGCAGAAGGAACGGGTCTGGGACTTTCGATTAGTCAAAGCATTGTTGCATTGATGAGCAGCGAGTTGAATGTGGAGAGTCAACCTGGGATTGGCAGTACATTCTGGTTTGAAATTGATGTACCGGAGGCGATCGATTGGTCAGCGACTTCTCGCACCGCTCCGCAAGGCACGATTATCGGATATGAAGGACAAAGACGTAAAATTCTAGTGGTAGACGATCGCTGGGAGAATCGCGCAATTCTAGCCGGATTGCTCGAAGCGATCGGGTTTGAACTGATCGAGGCGATCGACGGTCGAGAAGGATTAAACGCAGCAAAATGCTCTCGTCCAGACTTGATTATTACAGATCTACTCATGCCTGTGATGGATGGATTTGAATTATTGAAACAACTGCGACAAACAGAGACAGTTGAGCGAATTCCTGTGATTGTCTCTTCTGCGAGTGTGTTTGAGCTGGATCAGCATAAAAGCATTGAAGCGGGGGCAGATGCGTTCTTAGCAAAACCTGTTCCAGCAGGGGTATTACTCGAACTGTTGCAGCGATTTTTACAGCTTCAGTGGATTTACGGCACCTTAGAGACAGCAGAACCGCTGAGTGATGTCAATTCTACGAATGAAATGATTGCGCCTTCCAAAGATAATTTAGCGTTGCTCTATGACCTAACAATGCAGGGATTGGTGAATGAACTGATTAAACAGTGCGATCAATTAGACACAGACCCAGCATTGATTCCATTTACTCAAACGATTCGTCGATCTGCTGAGCAGTTCCAGCTTGATGCCATTCAAACTTTTATTGAGCAATTTTTATGATCTCCTCGCAAGCTATCTTAATTGTGGATGACAATCCAACGAACCTCCAGGTTTTATCCGAAGCCTTGACGATTTCTGGATTTCAAGTTGCTGTGGCGACAAGTGGAGAGCGGGCAATTAAACAAGCTCGGTATCGCCTACCAGAATTGATTTTGATGGATGTGATGATGCCAGAAATGGATGGATTTGAAGCCTGCCGTCACCTCAAGGGTGATTCGCTCACTCAGCAGGTTCCACTTATTTTTATGACTGCACTTTCAGATACAGAAAGTAAAGTGAAAGGATTCTCACTCGGAGCCGTCGATTACATTACAAAACCATTTCATCAAGAAGAAGTCATTGCCAGAGTGCGGACGCATCTACAGTTGAGAAATTTTGCTCGAACTCTGCAAATTCAAAACGATCGCCTCAAGCAAGAAATTGAACACCGCGAGAAAGCTGAACGCGAATTGCGCCAAACTCAGAGCCAATTGATCCAAAGTGAGAAAATGTCCTCGCTCGGTCAACTAGTTGCGGGAATTGCTCATGAAATTAATAATCCGATTAATTTCATTCACGGTAACCTCAGTCATGCTGAAACCTATGCGCGTGGTTTATTGCAGTTGATAAATGCGTATCAGCTTGAGTACCCAACACTTAATGAGCATTTGCAAAAGATCGTTGAAGAGATTGATCTAGATTTTTTGGTTGATGACTTTCCTAAAATTCTTCAATCGATGCAAACTGGAGTCAATCGCATTAGCGAAGTCGTCACGTCACTACGAACGTTCTCGCGACTTGATGAAGCCGAAGTGAAAGCTGCAAATCTGCATGAAGGCATAGACAGCACCTTAATGCTTCTGCGGCATCGGCTTGAAGCGACATCGAACTATCCAGAAATCGAGATCATCAAGCAATATGGTGAACTGCCCTTGATCGAATGTTATGCGGGACAGTTAAATCAAGTATTTATGCACTTGTTGAGTAATGCGATCGACGCTCTAGAGCTTCGTTGTGTCGAGCATCTGAATTGGACTCCAAAAATTTGGGTTCAGACTCAGTTACTCAACGCGGAGTCGGTCGAGATTCGGATTACGGACAATGGAATCGGAATTCCTGAAGCAATTCGCGATCAAATCTTCAATCCATTTTTTACAACAAAGATAATTGGCAAAGGAACCGGAATGGGTCTGGCTCTTAGTTATCAGATCATTACTCAAACTCATCACGGGCAATTAAATTGTTGTTTCTCACCTGAAACAACACAATTCATCATCCAGATCCCGGTTTGTCAACAAATGACTTGAGTTAATTCACTGTTGCGGGAGAACGATCAAGTAGGGATCTAGACGGTCGTTTTGCAAAACCGAAAGAATGGGCTAGTTACGCGATCGTAATCAAAGCAGTTTGATACGCGCTGTAGACTTCGGAACTGAAGCAAGCAAAAATTATTTTCTCGATCGCATCATTCTCATGCAGAAAGCTGACTGCTTCTCGGAGCGCAACCTCACAAGCTTGCTCGATCGGATAGCCATAAATGCCACAACTAATCGCCGGGAATGCGATCGTTCTCGCTTCATGCTGAATTGCCAATTGCAGGCTTTCACGATAACAAGAGGCGAGTAGTTCTGGTTCGCCTTTCGCACCACCTTGCCAAACGGGACCAACTGCATGAATCACAAACTTTGCGGGCAGTTGATAACCTTTGGTGATCTTAGCTTGCCCAGTTTCACAGCCTCTAAGCATTCGACACTCTTCGAGCAATTGTGAACCTGCGGCGCGATGAATCGCTCCATCAACGCCACCGCCGCCTAAAAGAGAGCGATTTGCAGCATTTACGATCGCATCCACTTCGAGTTTAGTAATATCCGCAATCAGGATTTCAAGTTTGTCGATCACAGCCATCTTGATTTCCTCTCAACGCAACAATACAGAGGCTTCACCTCATGCTCAGAATCATAAAACGATTGTTGCAGGTATCAGGTGCATTGTGAAGCGAGGCGTAGTAGGCTTTGAAGCAGGATGTTATTCGCTCACTATGGACTTATACGATCGCTTAAGCCAAACCAAACGGCAACGCATCAGTGATGGAGCCACTGTGCCAATTCTAGAGGGATGTGATTCTGCTCCCCGAACCCTTGTGTTGCTCTGGTCACAACTGGGGGACTTTGACAGCCTCGAATATGCTTGGTGGCTACAGCGAGAGGCGAAATCACTCCAAGCCGCCAGAATTGTAGTTCGCGCCGTTGGAATTGGCGATCTCAAATCCGGCGAGAAGTTCTGTGCCTATACAGGGTTTTCTCCCGATTGCCTCTTTGTCGATCCGACGGCGGAACTACATCAGCAACTTGAGCTATCCCCTGGATTATCGCTCAAGCTTCCCTGGCTCTCTCCATCACAAAACGCTTGGATCAATCTATTGCTGATGTGTGCTGGGATCAGTAGCCCTGGAACTTTAGCGGAAGTCTTTCGAGGCTATCGCGGCGATCGACAAGCCCCACAATTGATTGCAGATGACGAGACTGTTAAAGCGCCACCGCTCCCATCGCTCAAAGGCTCTACGTTTCGGTGGGCGGGAGGTAGCGGTTTCCAGCGTCCGTTTGAACTTGCTACTTTGCGACTGCGAAATATGACAGAGGTGCTGAGTCACTGGAAAACTTATGTCCCCAACTCGGTATATCTGACGCAGCGTGGTGCAACGTTTTTATTTGATACTCAGGGTCAGTTGCTTTATGAACATCGAGATCAGGCAATTTTAGGGTTTGCAGAGCATATGAGTCAGCCGCTCTCGTTTCTTGACGCGCTGCTTGATCGATCGACACCTGTATAAGTTGAAGTCCTACTGCTGAGAGTTTTTGTTATGCCTGAACGTTCTTATGATGTTGTTCTGTATGGTGCAAGTGGATTTGTTGGCAAACAAACTGTGCAATATTTTGCCAGGTACGCCACTGCTGAATCAGTGCGCTGGGCGATCGCTGGGCGAAATCGTCAAAAGTTAGAAGCGGTTCGAGATCAAGTTGGCGTGACTGTGGATGTGCTAGTTGCTGACAGTCAAGACCAGCAGGCAATTGATGTGATCGTGTCTCAAACGCGAGTCGTTCTATCTACTGCTGGACCCTTTGCGCTTTACGGGAATGCTCTAGCAGATGCGTGTGTACGATTCAAAACGCACTATGTTGATATCACCGGAGAAACACCTTGGGTGAGAACATTAATCGATCGCTATCATGCTCAAGCCGCACTCGATGGCACCCGCATTATTCCCTGCTGTGGCTTTGATTCTGTCCCATCTGACCTGGGCACTTACCTGATTGTTCGGCACATCCAACAAGCATTGCATCTGCCCTGTCAGCAGGTAGTTGCTTATTTTCAAGCGACTGGAGGCTTCAATGGAGGCACACTCGCATCTGCGTTTAATCTTTATGATGCTCAAGGACTAAAGCAGATGAGCGAACCCTTCCTGTTAAATCCGTCGAGCAATCAGTCTCAATCTCAGATTGAGCGTAACCGTGATCCACAGCTTCCCTCTTTTGATCCAGATCTCAACACTTGGATTGCTCCCTTCTTCATGGCACCTGTCAACACCCGCATTGTTCGTCGGAGTTGCGCTTTGTTTGAGGAATGGCAAGAACCTTATGGAGCCGCCGATTTCGCCTATCAAGAGTATCTCAAGCTGGATGAACCCCTGGCGGGGCTAAAAGCAGTGGGTTTGACGACAGGGTTTGCGCTATTGATGGGAGCATTGCAGCAGTCTGCTCTACGATCTCTGATCCAACCGATTTTGCCTCAACCTGGAGACGGACCTTCTGAACAAACGATGAACGAGGGATGGTTCTCTTGTGAAGTAGTCGGCACTGCATCTGATGGACGCAAAGTGCGAGGCATGATTCGAGATCAAGGCGACCCCGGCAATCGAGCGACCGTCAAATTCGTCTGTGAATCTGCTTTGAGTTTGGCACTTCAGATTGATGAGTTACCGGGCGGTTTGTCGAGAGGAGGCATTCTTACGCCAGCAACAGGTCTAGGCAGTGTTTTAGCAGAACGATTGCGCCGCGCTGGGATGACGATCGCCATTCCGCTAGAGTAAGTTGCCCCCACCCTCGATCGGAGTAGCTATCTAGTTTCGCAGCTTGGGTTTTCATTACCATCGCTTGAAAGCCCTGAAACCTGCTGATCAACTCAAATATCTATCTCAGCAAATCCAGCGTTTTTCGTCGTTTGTCGCACGTCAGCTTCGGGGAGAAACGCTCCAGCAGAAAGCACAGCGAGAATGGACAGCACGGAGTCATCAGACCGTTCGTGCGTACACTCCAGAACGCCCTTATTCGGGTCGGGTGTGCTTCTACTTCAACCAAATCAACAATGCCTCAAGCAATCACCTTGGCGATCGTGGGTGGGAAAAAATTGTTTCTAAATCAGCAAAGGTTGAGCTGTTCGAGGGAGACCATTTCAGTCTAGTCAAAGAACCGGATGTGCAAATACTGGCTGACAAATTAAAGACTGCTTTGTCTTCCTCCCGCACTGGATGAGTCCGCGATCGCTTTAATCTTTAGAGCGCAAGGGCACCCGATTGAATGAAGCGATTGAAATAGGGGCAACTTCGAGGCGAAAGGTACCGATAGGTTCAAATCGTAGGAGATGGCGAGTCCCATGATTTGCTGAGATGTGCTTTTCCCGCCACCCTATCTGATTCGGAGCCGAATTCTGTTTAGCCGGACTGCTCTGCAATCTCTTGCAGCAGCGCTTCATCCGAGTAAGCACTTTGCCAATCGCCGGACAACTTGAGCCGAACGGACTGCGCCCCACCACTCGGTGTACAAACGACCCAGTAGGTGCCTTCTTGCCCTTTGACTTGAGCAGCGTCTGAGTGTTGAGACTCATTAGATAATCCAGTGAATGCTTCAACACAAGACCAAGTAATGCCGTCTTGATCGCTAACCGTTCGCTCCATCACCATTCTCCTTCTGCAAGTCAGTTAAGTGCGATCGTGGCAAATTGTCGAACAGGGAGCATCAGTCGATGAGCAGAGACAAATCATTTTAGAGTTGTTGAAGGAAACCTCGAAAAATTCATTTCTAGACTACCGATGTCGTAGCTCGAAGCAACACCCCCAAGCGTAACTTTTACATGAGCTATCATCGTGCATTCCTCCCTGTTTTAAGCTGGGATTTGAGCCTGATGATACAAGAATCGCTTGCAATCATCCGTTAGAAGCATCTGACGGATGATTGCGGTAAGCACGTTCGTGAATGTGACTCCCAAACTGCAGCAGGTCAAGGGTGAATTGGAAAAGCTCCAAGCCCTGGGGATAGGGGATAGACGCTACCATCCTCTGGGACTCTCAGTGTGCGCTGGAATGACACCGAGAATCGTTCTCCAATGTGAATACGATTGTGATGAACAGTAACGTCTAGCATGGCAGTTTTCTCACGATTGCGTTTCCACGTGATGAATCTCTGCCGATATCCTTCATTGAAGAAATTCATCGTAGACAAGCACTGGCTTCAAGGATGACACTCAATCATGACCCCTATGGAATGACCAGAACCATCCCGGCGGTGAGTTTTGTTGGATCGGGTCCAATTGTGTTCCGATTTGCATCATAAATCCTGCGCCACGATGCTTCACTTCCATCTCCATAGAATTTTTCAGCGATCGCTGAGAGAAAGTCACCCGGTTGTACTGTGTAGGTTCGTCCAGCATTTTCTCCTGGATACACTGCACTCATAAACGCTTTGTCTGTTTCTGACAGATAGCGATTCCAGCCGACCTCGAAACCATTTGTAGTCAATTCTTTCGGAACAGCGTAAAGCATAATCGACTCGGTATCAAAGTGGGAAAATTGAGTGATATCTTTGCTGTAGTGCGTAAACAAGTTGATGTCAACCTGTTCTCTTGACCAATTGTTCTTTTCCATGTAGTAGCGATAGACAGCATCGCGATTCCAGGGAATTCCAGCTTCGGAATGTTGGTGTTCGTGGATGCAGCCCAGTGCATGTCCAAACTCATGCAGCACCACTCTGGAGTACTCTTCATCGGAAGTATCTGGCTTAAGCCAACCGTAGTTCATCGTGGGTCGATCGGGGGGGATTGTTAAAGCATCGGTTCCAATGTAAGACCAGGAGCCGCCCGGTTGACAGGAAATCCGAATTTCAGCATTGGGGTCATTGCCAAACTGAAATTGAATATTGATATATTGGCTCCATTGATGCGCGATTGCTTCAATTTTTTGCTAAACGATCAGACCACCATCTAGAAAGCGAACCCGCAACGTTTGACCTGGTTCCCACTTTTTGTCTTTGATAACGGCACCACGAGCATCTCCATCTGGGAAGACATCAATACAAACTTTAATCGAGTCTAATGTACTGTCTAACATCGTAATCTCCTTACTGTTTAGTAGATTGCTACTGATCAACGAACCAACACAAAAGCTTGAATTTAGGGCGATTTGTTGTTAAGCGAACTGGGTTCTAGCACGAAAGATTTCCACCAGGAGTTACGCCTAACTGGCTAGTAAACTGTTGGTAGAGTTGTATTCTGCGTTGAGCCTGTGGAGTGATCTGCCCTTGTCGGCGTTGCATAATAGCGGGAGGAATCAAACAGGAATGGGGACATCCCAGAACCTCAAGTAGTGAAGTAACAAGCGAATTGAATGCCGCAGCATTTCTTCTGACTTGGAATAGCACAATGTTTTGCGATGTAATCGTGCGAGATAGTGCCGCAAGCGGGTATTCTCAGATTCCACTCGTGTCCTGTAAGTTTTGCTCACAATCTGGTCACCTGCTGGCATGAACCCCGGATAGACGCTCCAACCGTCGGTCACATAGAAATAACATTGCCATGCTCCAACGATTGCCCACAAAGGTTCAAACGTCTTTGCACTATGATCCCCCAACACCCAACCGAGACTGCCTGCTCTAAAATGGTCTACCACTGTCCACAGCCAGATTTTGTTTTTTTAGCCCCAACAAATGTTTCGAGTTCATCGAGTTCTCCAACTTGCGGGGTTTCTAGTGGGTCATAAGCATCCGGCAGGTGTTCCCCAACTTGTTTAACCCAGTAGATTACAGTTGTATGGTGAACACCCGTCACTCGTTCAATCCCGCGAAACCCCATGCCATTGACATACATTCGTAAACATTGCTGCTTGATGTCATCCCTGTATCCTTGAGGCGCACTATAGCTATCAATGAATTGACGGCTACAATCGACGCAGATGTAATTTTGTTTCCCTCTTCTCTTGCCGTTCTTACGGATGTGAGTCGATTGGCATTCTGGACATTGCATTAGAACTCATCCCAATTCCCCCCTCTATTATGCAACGCCGGATACGAAGGGTAAGTTTCTCCACTATTCCTATGGGCTAATTGAAAGAACCTGTTGCACAGACAATCAATTCTGGGTGCATTTTATCTCAAAATAAAGAGCAACCATTTTCTGTAGAAAGGGTAAGAGGAGAAATCATGCTAGTGGTGAGTCAGAGGAAGAATGAGAGATTTCTAGAGCATGATCTGCAAACAGAATTATCACGCCTCGTATGCCACGTCAATTACGAATCGGGTTCGCGACAATTATACTGAGATGCGGTGGCTGTGCCTAGCCGAAGGCAACGCTGTGCATCTGCAAGGATTTGAGCATTTGTTCTAATTGACGCGAAGCTCAAAAGTAATTGACACGACACATCTACTCATTGAATGGATAAAGTCGAGCTAAGGCCTAGAGCAGCTTAAGTCGCTACCAGTCGTCCATCTTCCATGTGAATGATACGATCGGCAATATCTAAAATTCGGTTATCGTGTGTGACGAGCAGGATTGTACAACCCTGCTCTTTTGCTAATCGCTGCATGATTTCCACCACATCTCGTCCCGATTTACTATCTAACGCTGCGGTTGGTTCATCTGCTAGAACCATTTTCGGTTGACTGACTAAAGCACGAGCGATCGCAACTCGTTGTTTCTGTCCACCAGATAAATCATTTGGATAATAGTTAATCCGATGCCCTAAACCAACTGCATGTAGCATTGCTACAGAACGATTGATCCGCTCAGTTAATGACAGAGCTTTGTGCAAGCGTAGAGACATCCCGACGTTTTGCTGAGCTGTTAAACAATCCAGTAAATTGTGTGCCTGAAAGATATATCCAATCTGGCTCCGTACCTGTACCAGTTGTTGTTTACTAGCTCCACAGAGTTCCTGATCTAAAATCTTCAAACTGCCTTCTTGAACTGATCTCAATCCGCCCATTAAGCTTAATAGCGTCGTTTTTCCACTTCCAGAAGGACCCGTCAAAATCACTATTTCACCTGCATAAATCTCCAGATCAATCTCTGAAAGCACGGGTTTTTGGAGTGTGCCCCTACCAAAAGAATGATTTAGCTGCTTAGCGACAATCACAGGAGCTTGAGACATAAATGCTCTCTCTAAAATACATCTGCTGGATCAGCAGAGCGCAATTTTCGCACTGCGATCGCGGCTGAAATCAAACACATTAACAGCGTCAGAATGAAGACTTGCAGCGCCACATCAGGACGCATCACGATCGCAACACGAGTTAAAGTTCCAAGCAACCCATACATTCCCACAGAACAAGCAAATCCAGGCAGGAAACCGAGTACGCCTAGAACGATCGCTTCTTGAAAAATGATTCCTAACAGTCGCGAATCAGAGTAGCCGATCGCTTTCAAGGTTGCATATTCTGGCAGGTGATCATTCACATCGGTGTAGAGCACCTGATAAACAATTACAATGCCAACAATAAACCCCATCACTGTGCCGAAATTGAAGATAATTCCAGGGGGTTGTTTCGCCCAGTATCCTTGCTCTAATGCGATAAATTCTTGACGATTCAGAACCTTGATATCTTGCGGTAACAGCTTTTGTAAACCTTGAGTCACAGCGTTCGGATTAGCGCCAGGTTCCAGGGTAATCATTCCCAGATGAACTTCATCTGCTCCAGCTTGACCAAAGAGCCGCAAGTAGTTGGTATCGCTCATCACGATATGTCCCTGTTTGAACAAACTACTGCCTAGACTATAAAGCCCCCCAACCGAAATTTTTCGCCCACCTACAACACTATTAACGGGATTTCCTTTGCTGAACAGTTCGCCCACAGATCCCAGAGACGGAAGAGATTTACTATCAAATAAAACCGTATCTTGTTGTGCGATCGTTCCAAGTTGCCCACGAATTTCTGGTAGATCCATCGCCGATCGTGCTGGGTTAAAAGCAATGATATTCACATCTGCGAGTTCTTTGGTTTGTGGATTCACCCAAGAAGTCCGGCTGTAGTAAAGCGGATCAACAGAAGCAATTCCCTGAATTCCATTCGCCCGATACAGTTGCGCTTTAGGGATAGTTTTATTTCCAAGAAACTGAGTCGTTCGATTCACCAGAAAGAGATCCCCTTTGAGGTTCTCCTGAATTCGCGATACCCCATCAAACATCGCTGCTCGAAAGCCCAACTGCATAAAGATGAGAATATTGGCAAAGGAGATCCCTGCCAGTCCGACAATTAAACGCACTTTCTGATGGGAAAGCTGCGACCAAGCTAAGGGAGGCTCCTGAGCGAAGCGATTAACCAGTCGTTTGGGAAGAAGAAAGGGCATGGTCGCAGTTAAATGAGTAAGGGATTCCAATCAGTCCAAACGAATTTGAACTCGTACCTGCATATAGGTGAGTTCTGCAACTTTTTTACTATCTTCTGGATCAAGCCGAATTTTGACTTCCACGACTCGCGCATTTTTGTCTGCGGCTGGATCGGTATTCAACGAATCAGTTTTTTTGATTTGAAGTCCGATTTGTTCGACTATGCCGCGTAGTTGCTGATTAAACCCGCCATTTTCACTCGTGAGCAGAGCTTGTTGTCCCCGTTTCACTTTGGGAATGTCGGTTTCATATACCTCGGCAACAACATACATTTGATCAGTTTGTCCCAGATCGACGATGCCTTGCTCTGCATTAACTTGCTCCCCAATCTGCGTATTGATTCTTAAAATCTGACCCGCGATCGGAGCGCGGACATACGAATCTCCCAGTTGAGTTTCTGCCTGTTTTTGTTGAGCGATCGCATACTCTATCTCAGCTTGAGGAACTTGAAGATCGGTTGGACGAACTTCACTTAGTGCTTGTAGCTTAGCGGTTTCTTCCTGAATCTGGGCAGATACAGTCAGCTTTGTTTCTTGCAGTTGTGCTTTTGCTTCTTGCAAGGATGCGGTAGCAGTCTCAAAGCTTCTGCGATCGTTGTCTAAAAGAGAGGCACTGATTGCTCCTTCTTTTTGGAGTTTCTGCGATCGTTGATAACTCGCTTGAGCATTCCGAACTTCAGCTTCAGCACGAGTGACTGCTGCTTGTCTTGCAGCCATTTCGGTTTCAAATTGCGCGGTTAACCGTGTGATCGCTGCCTTTTGTGCAGACAATCCACTTACAGTTGCACTGCCTACTCTAGTTTGTGCCAGCTTTGCTTGCATCACCGCAACATTTTGCTTCGCTTGTTCGAGTGCTGCCTGCTTCTTATCCAATCCCTGCAAAATCGCAATTACCTGCCCTGCTTGCACTTGATCGCCTTGCTTGACCAATAGCCGATCCACTCGGCTATCTCTTGCATTCACAACAGAAACCTTGATCACAGATCCTTTCGGTTCAACTCGACCTAAAGCAGTCACAGACTGCACAGGTGCAGGTTGGCTTGATAGACCTACATCCGCATTTTGTTTCACTTTAGACTGAGACAAATACGTTGCACCTAATCCCAGCGACCCGATCGAGATTGCCCCGATTAGCCCGTAGCTAATTGTTTTGAGAGGAATTCGTTTTTGCACCATAGATCCAGCACAGTGAAGGGCAATGACAGCAATACCGCAGTGTGAAACAAATCAGGAGGCTTCCATCACCCACCCCATGTCCGAAAACTTTTTCAGCAGTTTTCGATAAGCAATCAATGTCGCATCCGAAGCAACCATTAATTCGGTACTGTTATTGAGCGGTGCAAGTCGAGGGATCTGAGTTTGGACAACGACGTTATCCTCCATACAAATGCGAGTACCGACCTGAGATGTATTGTGATCTAACCAATGGCTCAACCCAGGAACATGATTGAGAAAGCTGCGAATGTTGATCGATTTAACGATCGTCGTATTTTCATCCACTGGAATATGAGCCAAGATACTTTCAATCTTGAATTTGCCAAAGTTCACACCGGAATAGGTGATGTTTGGTGGTGCAAAAATATACTGTTTCCAAGGGTCTTGATCATCATCTTTCAAGAAAAATTGCATCGGCCCGTTAATACGGTTAATCTTGATGCCTAAAGTTGCGGATAATCCCCATTCAGTCACGTTCAGGTCATAATCCTCGATCACCGTGTTCTCAGGAGTTTTACTTTTCCCGACTGAACCCCCGTGCATGAATGGAGCATGGGAAACATCTAGCGTGTTCTCCATTGTGCGAGTGAAATGAGCGTTAAAGGTATAAATGCTCTGAGCGGGTGCGCGAACTGGGTTTTCAAACTGCGGGAACGAGGGAAGAGGGGGACGATCGCCCTCCAGTAAATCACCGACAAACACCCAAATAAATCCGTATTTCTCTTGCACCGGATAAGCTTCTACTTTCGCTCGTTTCGGAATAGGAGTTGAGGCTGAATTTGCCGGAATCTCACTACAGGAACCATCTGCCTCATACCTCCAGCCATGATAGGGACAGCGAAGACAATCTCCTTCAACCCATCCACCCGCTAAAGATGCGCCTCGATGGGCACAACGATTGTCAAGTGCGATCACTTTTCCTTGGCTGTCACGATACACCGCCATTTTCCTGCCCATTAATGTAACAAGGGTTGGGCGCTGTGTGATTGCCTTGCTAAATTCAATGGCATACCAGAAATTCTTGAACATCGTTGAGACTCCTTAAGTCTTCGCAACTTCTACAGGGTGTTCCGATGACTGAGCGATCGATTGCTCAAACAAACTTTGGCTAGATTCAGTCCCTGAAGCTGATTTGTGTTTTGCTTTAGTAGAGTAATCTCCAATTCCCCAGCCTTTATCTAGGAACTTACGCAGTAGTTTGCGATAAGCAACGAGTAGATTATCTGAAGCTACTAACACCTCTTCGGTTAATCCATAAGGCACAACGCGGGGTTCTTGCGCCTCAATCACTGCTTTGTCTTCCAGATAGGTATCGACTGTGTTTTTGATCGAGTTGTAGTCCGCCCAGGGTTGCGTGAGGAAGTTGCGGACTCCAATCCACTTCGTTAAGGTTGTATTTTCGTCAACGGGAATGTTGGTTGCAAAGTAGACATATTGATAGCCACGGAAGTTAAAGTCTAGTGCAATGCGGTTGATGTTTGGCAGATAAACCGTCAAGGTTGCACTGGAGTAAGGACGATCGCGCTTCACAATGTATTTCAGCAGTCCTACTCGCTTGGGTGGCTTAGTGCGAACAGTCGCGCTTGTACTCCATTCCTCGCTCTCGACTTCGTAATCCCAAACCTCTGCATCATCCCGGTTATTGAAAAAAGCAGCATGAACGAAAGGCGCATGGGAAGTATCTAAGCCACTCTCAATCACGCGAGTATAGTGAGCATTCCAAACATATTCGCCTTGAACCTGCCGCCAAGCTGGGTCGCCGTATTCTGGAAACGGTGGAATCGGCGGACGCTCTGCCTCTGGCGCATCTCCCACAAATATCCAAATAAAACCATACTTTTCCTGAGCTGGGTAAGTTCCAACTCGTGCCCGCTTAGGAATCGGCACATCTGCTTGATTCGCTGGAACTTCGATACAAGTTCCATCTGATTGATACTTCCAACCATGATAGGGACAACGCAGACAACCTTCTTCAACCCAACCTCCGGATAAAGCCGCCCCCCGATGGGCACACCGATCGTCGAGAGCAATCACTTGATGATCTGCATCTCGATAGAGAACATAGTGCTGTCCCATCAGCGTGATCTGTTTCGGTTTAGTTGTGACAGCAGCACTGAATTCAACCGCATACCAGAAGTTTTTGAGCACGTGCGATCGCCCCACTCGTTTTGCAAGGTTTAGAGATAGCCCTATGATTCCCAAGCCGATATCAGAATAACGGTGATGAAAGATAATTCTCTCAGCAGAATCGGGTACTCTTCATGCAAAGCAAGATTGTACAAAAACAGAGGCTATGGTTAGAAAAGCTCAACGTCCGCCAGTTGATCAAACCGGCAAAGAGAAGATTAACGAGTTTCGTCAAGAACTAAATCAGAAGCTTGAAGATGCGATCGAGCATCACGAATTCAAGATGGTTTACATTGGGTTTGCAACACTTTTTGCGTTTGCGGGTGTTATTTATCTTGCGGTTAAGTTTCCGCTTCCCTTCTTTCATTAGCGGAATCTGCTCCGCTTGTAAAATTACCATCTTGCCCTCTAACCTATCCCCCAACCAGAACGTTGGTACAGCCCTTTGTAATTCGATTCAGTGGCCCGATCGCTTCCAGGATCCGATCACTCTGAGGGCAGGCGGGCAGCCCATTCACTAACACCGTTTTGCTGCCATTGATCACCACTCCTGGGCCATGTGGTGGAATCGGTAAGAGCGTCAGACATAAATGACGGTCGGCATTCCCTGCCATACTGGTGATCGTACTGCTCATTTGAGTCACTGCATCAGGTTGGATAGGCTTAATAGCAGTCGGATTCTCTGGAATCGCTCCCGGTATCGTTTCATCCTCTGAGCCAACTGCGGGTTTAGGCGGAGTTGTTTTTACCGTTGGTAGCGAAGGAATAATCAGCATAGGACTAATCCGAGTGTACCGTTCGACTCCCAATCGTTGCGCTTGTTGTTGATGCAGGGTTAGTTTCCCGATACAGCTTTTGATTCGCCGCGCTCGCCCTTGAACCGTTTGCATGACCTGCTCGATAAAAAATTTCCAATTTCAGGGGCAACCTCGCTCAACACCTGCTCTCGCACCGTCCGCTCTATGTCTTCCAACGTTTGCATCTCTTGCTCTCTGGCTTCGTACAAAAGACTAGCCGCTTCTCGGATACAGGCTTTCAATCAAGCTTGTTGATCTGGAGCCATTTGCCTCGCTCCTGAATTGAGAACTCCTTCACTTTATGCTATCTGATTCAGATTTGCACATTTGGGATGCTCCCCCTCTCAAGTCCCTTGCTGGAACATTGTTCGTCGTCTGGAGCTATAGAAAGAATTACAATTTGCACATCGGATATTGAAACCCATCGCTAAACCTAGTAGTTTGAGGGGTTGAGTCCTTTGTGCAGCAGGAGCGCATCTCATGCAACCCCGTCAAAGCATCACTGATTTATTTTCAACCTTTGTGCAGTTTAAGGCTGACAGCTTTGGGGGATGGGCAACTGATGCACGATTGCGGCGCAGCATTCAGATGCATTTATCCGAACGATCGGAGCCTCACGCGGATACTTTTTGGGTCGTTTATTGGCAAAAAGTCTGGCAACAGCACCGGGATAAAAAGACAGCGTTTGGACATCTATCTGCGTACCTGCAAGAGGCTTGTTACTGGAGCGCGTATAAAACGATGCCGCATTTGTCACAATCACGGTATCGCTTATCGGATTGTTTTCAAGCAGCGATCGCGGAGGTACCAAAAATTCTCAAGGCGCGAAATCCTGATTATCCCGGCAGTCTGAAAACTTATGCCAGTCAAGCCTTTAGTAATATTATTCGAGATTTTTTGCGGCAGAGTCGCGAAATTGATTTATGTAGCGATTGGGGATTGTTATTAAAAGTTAGTCGTAAGCGATTGGCGGAGTCTTTACAGAATGCGGGCTTGAGTGCGGATGAAATCGATCGCTGGATTCTAGCGTGGTCGTGTTTTGAATCGACTTATTTGCCCACAAAATCTCCCAAATTGCGTCAACTTCCTGCACCTAATCGGGAAACGTGGGACGCGATCGCCAGCCGCTACAATCAGCAACGCCATCAACTACGATCTCCTGGCGCTGAGGCAAGTGCGGACGTGATCCAGAAATGGTTAACGGCTTGTGTCAACCGCGTGCGATCGCACCTCTATCCTGCTGTATCTTCGCTGAATGCGCCGAAGTTGGGCGAAGACACCAAAGAACTTCAGGATGACTTAGTTGATCCGGATCAAGAGTCATTGTTGACCGACTTGATTTCTCAGGAAGATCTTGAGGAACGGCAGGCGCAGCGATCGCAGCTCAATCAAGTTTTAGAAGCGGCGATCGCCAAACTTGATCCTGCGAGTCAAGAATTGTTGCAGCTTTATTATCAACAAAATTCAACTCAGCAGGAGATTGCAAAACAATTAGGAATTCAGCAATATGCTGTGTCTCGCAAGCTAAGTAAGGCACGGGAGGCGTTACTATCGGCGCTTCTGCGCTGGAGTGAGGACACTTTGCATATTGCGCCAACCTCAGACGTGGGAAAACAAATCAGCGCGGTATTGGAGGAATGGCTAGCGGAAAAGGGCGGGGGATGAGGATCGATTGAATCGTACAAACATCAAAACAACGGTTATGGACACCATTACGCAACTAGAATTACAAATCTCCGAAGCGATCGATCACCGCGCTTGGCAACAAAGTCAACGCTACTCGATGCCGAAAGCACAGTGGACGGCGTATTTGAATCAGGTTTGTTTGGAGACGGTTTTACCGTGGTTGCAGGCGGAATACGCACCGCGATCGACGGCTTCCTTGAGCGCGTGGGACTTGATTCAGGGTTGCGCCATTGAGTGGAATGAAAAACGCTTGGTGCTGATTCCACAGAAAAGTTTTGACACAAGTGAACTGAGAGTTCCACAGGAATGGATTGATGTTCCTAGCTGGGTTGGAGACTATTATTTGGCGGTTCAAGTTAATCCCGATGAGTCATCCCTGCGGATTTGGGGATACACCACTCATGCACAAATCAAGGCGCTCGGACAGTATGATTCTAGCGATCGTGCTTACGGTCTCGATGCTCAGTTTCTGGTTCAGGACATTGCGGTGTTGTGGGTCATGCGTCAACTCTATTCGACGGAATCCACACGAGTTGGGGTTACAGAATTACCATCGGTTGCGGAAACACAAGCAGAAAATTTACTGCAACGGCTGGCTACTGTGGAGCAACCGCGCTTAGAAATTCCGTTTACGCTGTGGGGATCATTACTGGAAACGCGATCGTGGCGAGAAAGATTACATCAACTGCGTCAAGGTCGCAATCTGAATGCAACGGTTGCAACGAATTTGCGTCAATGGCTAGAGAACTCGTTTACGGCGGGATGGAGCGCG
This sequence comes from Cyanobacteria bacterium FACHB-63, assembly GCA_014695255.1. GTDB lineage: Bacteria > Cyanobacteriota > Cyanobacteriia > Leptolyngbyales > Leptolyngbyaceae > Leptolyngbya. The sequence continues at coordinate 15,262 of JACJNX010000089.1, read as the reverse complement.
ATCGAGGCGTGGCTGAATCCCGAAGAATTGGCATTCAGTTTTCGCCAAACGGAGGTTATGGAACCGGCTGGGGTTCGACGAGTTAAACCGTTAGAGTTTGCGGAGCAAACGGTTCTGTTGATGGTTGCCCTCGCTCCCGAAGCGGATGGTCGAGTCAGCATTCGAGTGCAACTTCGTCTAGCAGAGCGTTCTCAGTGTTTGCCAATGGGTTTGGCGCTATCGCTGGTTTCTGCTTCGGGCGATGTTGTGCAATCGGTTCAAGCACGGGAGCAAGATAACTCAATTCAGCTACAACGATTTAAGTGCCCTGCTGGAACTGAATTTAGTTTGCAGGTTGCATTAGGCAATACGATTCTAACCGAAGCGTTTCAATGTTAAAACGGCTCGATCTGGGAAACAGCTTAGTGAATCGATTCGGGGCTACAAAAATCTAGTCCGCGACAACGAACTTAGGGGAAAAATCCAAAGTTTTATCGCCAATTCATGAATCCTGCAACAGATACTGCTATTTATTCGTCAGGGCATCAGATCCATGAAAACGAGATTGATCAATTAGAGATTAATGACTCTTCATATCTATCGTTCAACGATCAATCTGAGACCTCACTGAAGCTGTCTACTATCTACCCGCTATTTTGTTGAGGACTTATGAACAAGCATCTACCGATTGTTGGGGTTGTACTCTCTATTTCTCTAGTTGGATGCGAATTCACGTCTTCGGTTGTGATGTCCCCGATCGCTCTGCAACCTGCTCAAGCACCCGCCTCGGTCACGCCTTCCCCCAGCCCACAGCCGGATCTCGTGGGTCAAGCGCTCGATCGTGGCGATGTTGCGGAAGCGGTTCTACAAATTGAGCAGCGGTGGAAAAAGCAATACGAAGAGTACTTTCAGGGAAAGTTTACAACTCAAGTGCTGTCTGCTCCTCAAATCGTTGAGTCTCTCGAACAAATTAATCGTCGCACCGGACGCAAATCTGCCGTGCTGTACGCGATTCCGGGAGCAAATCATCTCGATTTAATGTTAGTAACGGCAAACGGTAGACTGATTCATCGCCGGATTAACGGGGCGAATCGAGCGGCATTGACTAAAACGATTCAAGCCTTCCGCATGGGCGTAGTTCGGGAAGACTCAGACTCAGGGGATTACCTGCAACCCGGTCAACAGCTTTATCAGTGGATTGTTGCTCCCTTAGAGCCGCAGTTACGAGCGCAAGGCATTAATCAACTCGTGTTTTGTCTCGGAGCAGGATTACGAAGTACGCCGTTAGCTGCTCTGCATGATGGTAAACAGTTTCTGATCGAAAAATATAACTTGGCAATTATTCCTGCGTTTAATTTACTCGATCGCCAAGCGCGAACGTCCACGAACGCCAGGATTTTGGCAATGGGTGCATCGACTTTCGACAATAAGCCACCTCTGCCTGGTGTACCGATCGAGCTATCGGCGATTACTCAACCGCCCTGGGAAGGAACGGCGCTGCTCAATCAAAATTTCACCCTCAAAAACTTGAAAGCTGCCCGCGAGAGAACGCCCTACAGCATTGTTCATTTGGCAACTCATGCGGAATTTGCACCAGGAGATGTCAACCAGTCGTACATTCAGTTTTGGGATCAGCAGTTGCGGCTCAGTCAGCTTCAGGATTTAGGGTTACGCAATCCGCCTGTGCAGTTGTTAGTGTTGAGTGCCTGTCGGACGGCTTTGGGGGATAGTAAAGCAGAAATGGGCTTTGCGGGGTTAGCCGTGCAGTCGGGAAGTAAAGCGGCGATCGCGTCGCTCTGGTCGGTGAGTGATGCGAGTACATTGCTCCTGATGCAGGAATTTTATCGGCAACTCAAAACGGCTGAGGTAAAGGCGGATGCGTTACGGGAAGCTCAGATCGAGATGATTCGCAACTCGGCTGAAATTCGGCAACGTCTCCGCAATCAGCCCTCGTTTTCAGGGATTGCGTCCTCGATCAATGAAAACTTCGCTCACCCGCATCACTGGGCAGCATTTACGCTGATTGGCAACCCCTGGTAGAGGATCGCAATCCGATTGAGCGTATCCGAATGATGCTTCTACGAGCCACAAGGGACAGAAATTTCGTTAATTGAGAGCGATCGACTGCATATCTTTCCAAGCGCAAACGTGGCTAAGACTATCAATCGGACTTTGCTGTCCTAACCTTCTGTTTGTGAGGTTTGCCATGACTTCTTCTAACACTCTGCTCCAACTCCGACAATGGTTACAGAATACCTTTACGGCTCATCGGCAACCATCAGACTCAGAACCGAGCAACAACCTGTTTATCACGCATCAGTTTCGGCACACCGTTAAACTAGCCGATGCACCAATGCAGCAAACCAAAGTGTTAGAACTCGGAGAACAAACGCTGTGGCTTCTAGTCAGATCAGAAAAGGAGGGCGATTGTTTAGACAGTGTGCGGAGCGTTAATCGCGTTTCGGTTCGAGTGCAACTCGGTTCTGCTGAACCTACGGCGATTCTGCCCACGGGGATTCGTTTGTCGTTACTATCAAACTCAGGAGACGTTGTGCAATCAGTGACCGCTCGTGATCAAGATAATGGCATTCAACTGAGGCGATTTCGGTGCTCGATCGGGACACGATTTAAGCTACAAGTTTCGTTAGATTCGGCAGATTTAACGGAGAGATTTATAGTTTAGGAGATGGGCGGAGTTCTTGCTTATTTTATGTGACGCTTATTTTATGTGACAGGCAGCGATGCTCACTATGGATTATTTAGTTGTTCTCAATCTTGGGCAAGGCAATTGGCAAGATGGATTCCCAACTGTGATCGCTCAACTTTGGGAATCTGGGCGATCGACTCCCATGCAGTTTACCGGAAGCTTACCCGCAATTCCGGGAATCGTCGATCGCTATCAACGATGGCGATCGCTCTACACAGCGCTTTATGCTCACTTAGGATGGCGGCAAACACGCCATCCAGACTTTGAAATTGATGAAGAAGAAGTCACTCACATTTCCGCCTCAGAATTTCATCAGCTATCTCACGATCTGCAATTTCAATTGAATGCGTGGCTGAGTGCAAGTTCTTTTCGCGTCATCGATCGACAGTTACGGACTCGCCTCTCGCCTCAAAATCACATTCGTTTAATGATTGTTGCGAAAGACAATCAGATCTTAAAATTGCCCTGGTGTTTGTGGGATTTTCTCACCGACTATCCCCATGCTGAAATTGCGCTAAGTTTGCCGGAATTTGCTCGATCGCTGCAACTTCCATCTCCGCCTCGACGCAAAAAAGTGAGGATTTTGAGCATTCTTGGCAATGCGAAAGGCATCGATGTTGAGCGCGATCGCAAACTATTAGAAAGTTTGCCGGACAGTGAAATTCATTGTTTAGTCGAACCGACCGCGCAAGATTTACAGGAAAGAGTTTGGCAAGCGAATTGGGATGTTTTATTTTTTGCTGGTCATAGTTCAACCAGTGAAAAAGGCTACATTCAAATCAATCAAACAGAAACGCTCACGATCGAACAACTCAAATACGGCTTACGCCATGCGATCGCACAAGGTCTAAAGCTGGCAATCTTCAACTCCTGTGACGGCTTGGGGCTTGCTCAGGATCTCGCTGATCTTCAGCTTCCCCAAGTCATTGTCATGCGGGAACCTGTGCCGGATCAAGTTGCCCAGGAATTCCTCAAATCCTTTCTCAGTGCTTTTTCCAGTGGGCAATCTTTGTATGCTGCGGTTCGGAAGGCACGAGAAAAACTGCAAACTCTGGAATCTGAATTTCCCTGTGCAACTTGGCTGCCCGTGATTTGTCAAAATCCCGCAGAAGTACCACCAACTTGGCAAGATTGGTGTGGTCAAAAACGCAGGCTTCTACCACCGATGACGAGATCGCAAGCCAAAACGATCGCGCTGAGCACACTGCTAATTACAAGCTTGATCATTGGGACACGCTGGCTCGGATTGTTGCAACCTCTAGAACTCCAGGCGTTTGATGTTCTGATGCAACACCGCCCGATAGAGCCACCTGATTCGCGTTTAATGATTGTCCGAGTGGAAGAGGAAGACATTCAGAAACAACCGGAGAATGCTGGCTCGCTCTCTGATGAAACGCTAGAGCGAATTCTGGAAACCCTAGAGCAGCAACAAGCGCGAGTCATTGGACTCGATTTGTATCGGGACTTTCCAGCCCGCCGTTCTAGCTTACAGAAACGCCTGCAACAAATGACTCAAACCGATCGACTCATTGCGATCTGTAAGCGTCCTGACCCAGAATCGAATGACCCGACAGGAATTGCACCCCCCCCTGGAATTGGGCAATCAGAGGTCGGCTTCAGCGATTTTCTCGAAGATAGAGACGGCGTGATTCGGCGGCAGTTGTTATTCGCGAGTCCTAATACGATCGCAGCCTGTTCTGCTCCCTATAGTCTGAGTGTGCAGCTAGTCTTTCGATATCTGTTTGCACAACAGCCCCAGATTGCACCCACGTTCACCTCGAACAATCATTTACAGCTTGGTTCTACGGTGTTTCCAAGCTTAACCAATCCAACCGGGGGCTATCAACGCTTTGATGTACGCGGAAGTCAGATTTTGCTCAACTATCGATCGACAAAATCTTCCCAGGACATGGTTCAACAAATTACTGTGCGTCAGCTTTTGGGCGGACAAATCAACTTAGCGGCAATCAAAGATCGCATTGTGCTGATTGGGGTCACGGCTTCTAGTAGTAAAGACTATGCTGCAACTCCTTATGGTAAGAGTTTTTCGCAGAGACTACCCGGTGTACTCATTCATGCCCACATGATCAGCCAGATGCTCAGTGCTGTATTGGACAAGCGCCCCTTACTTTGGGTCTGGTCGCCTGGAATTGAAGTTCTATGGATCGGAGGATGGACGCTTTTAGGTGGGCTGATTCTATGGTGCTTTCGGCAGGTCAACTGGATTGGATTCGCTATGGTTGCCAGTGTGGTGGTACTGATTAGCGGCTGCTGGCTGATTCTCACCCAAGGCGGCTGGATTCCATTGATCCCTGCACTATTGGGTCTCATTTTGAATAGTAGTATTGTTGCTTATCGTTTTTTAGACCATCGGATGCTAGAGCGGGAACCAACGTGAGAAGCCGCGTTTACCCCAATCTGAACACTTTACTAATAACAGGAGACGCTTCCCATGACCTTCTTAGCCTCTATGAAAACTGCCCCGGCTGCATTAGGAGCCGTTTTGATCAGTGCAGTTACGATCTCTCAATTCTCGAATGCTCAACAGCGAATTAACTTTTCTCCGCCCACGCCTCCCGATCCAGGAACTCCTGCTGACCGAGGACAAGCAGGGGGATCTCGCGGCCCCTGTGATGATGTCTACACAGGTCTAGCTGCATTAGTTCCATCCCCTCATGCCAATGTACCTGAAGATCGCTGGGGCTTAACAGTCAGCGATCGACCGACGATCTGGTTCGATGTTCCCACCGGAATTACTGGGGGAACGCTTGCGGAGTGGAGATTACGTGACGCGACGGGTAAGACGCTCTACAAAACATCTTCCCGCTTGCCGAAAACGAATCCCGGTGTCATTGGATTCTCCATTCCGGCAAGTGTGCCGCTTGCGATCGCCACCTATCAATGGGATCTCGCTCTCTATTGTGATAGTGCAGGCAATTCTGCTAGTGATCCGAACAATAATACCTTTGATAAACCTTTAGTTCGTAAAGGTAGGATTCAGCGCGTTGCAACACCTCCCGCGTTACAACAGGAACTTAGACAAGCCAAAACCCCGCTCGATCGAGCCAAGCTTTATGCGAAATACGGCATTTGGTATGACGCTCTGACTGCTTTGGGCGTACAAATTCAAGAATCTCAAAACAATCAAGCGGTTCTTGATGCCTGGAGAAATTTACTGCGGCAACAAAGGCTAGAGGGAAAAACCTCTGCCACTGTAACCCCATGCTGTCAGCCATAGCTCAAGCAAAGTAGGAGTGCTTTATCAAGGTTCAGTTGCAAGAAGTAGTGCGATTTTGTAAAGAGCAGGGAAAAACACGATTTTTAGAGCTTGACCCAGCACGATTTCTGAACTGGGTGATCAGGTAAACTAACTCAACACTCGTAACTCAACACTCAAAGGTTAGACCAGCCCCTATGCTCCCAAAAATTCAAGGCGCGATTGCCGCAGGACATGCCAAAACGGTCGAAGCAGGCTTAGAGATGTTTCGTCTGGGCGGCAATGTCTTTGATGCTGTTGTAGCAGCAGTGATGGCATCTTTTGTCGCTGAACCCACTTTGACTTCTCCCGCAGGCGGTGGCTTTCTGCTAGCGCATACGCAGGCTGGGGAAAACGTTCTGTTTGATTTTTTCACCCAAACGCCACGCCAAAAGCGTCCGCGAGCCGCAATTGACTTTCATCCAGTGCATGTCAAATTTGGTAGCGTTTTGCAAGAGTTTCACATTGGGCTGGGTTCGATTGCCGTACCAGGCACGATCGGCGGACTGCTGCACGTTCATCGACGACTGGGACGGTTGCCGCTAGCCTGGGTCGCTGAACCCGCCATCCACTATGCCAAAACTGGAGTTGAAGTCACTACCTTTCAGAGCTACTGCTATCAGATTTTGGCACCGATTTTGCTTAATAACCCTAGCTCAAGACAGGTCTTTACCGTGCAAGGGGATTTACCGCAGCCCGGAGCGTTGATGACGATGCCCGATTTGGCAGAAACGCTCTCCCACTTAGTGGCAGAGGGTGCCGACGGCTTTTATCGCGGTGAGATTGCTTATCAGCTTGTGAAAGACTGTCAAGAGCAGGGGGGCTATTTAACGCTAGCTGATTTGCATCAGTATCAGGTGATTGAGCGGCAGCCGCTGACGACTAGCTATCGTGGCAGAACGTTTCTCACAAATCCACCACCCAGTTCTGGGGGAGCGCTGATTGCTTTTGCGCTCTTATTGCTGGAAGACACAGATTTGCCAATGCTGAAATTTGGCTCGACTGAACAGGTACACCTGTTAGCTCGCGTGATACAGCTTACAAACCGAGCTAGAGCCGATGGTTTTGATGCCAATCTTTATCAGGCTGATGTCGCAAAGCAATTTTTGGCAGCTGAGCATTTGGCAACCTATGCCCAACAGTTAAATATTCAGCCAATCAATAAATGGGGCAGCACAACCCATCTGAGTGCCATTGATAGTGAAGGCAACGCCGCCAGTGTCACGACTTCTAACGGTGAAGGTTCCGGTTATGTGATTCCGGGGACGGGGATCATGACCAACAACATGCTGGGAGAAGCGGATTTGCATCCGCATGGCTTTCACAATTGGCAGGAGAACGTTCGCATCTCCTCGATGATGGCTCCGACGATGATCCTGCGGCAGCAGAAGCCAGAGATTGTCCTCGGTTCTGGTGGCTCTAATCGAATTCGCACGGCGATCTTGCAGGTGATTTCCAATCTGCTAGATTTCAATATGTCGGTCGAGCAGGCTGTGAACAGTCCGCGAATCCACTGGGAAGATGGAGTGTTGAACCTAGAACCAACCTCGGAGTCATTGGTGATTGACCGTAGCCTTTTTCCGTTTGATCAAGCGCTAGAGCTGTGGCAGCAGCAAAACATGTTTTTTGGTGGGGTTCATGCCGTGACTCGTAGCCAAAGTGGAGAGTTTGCTGGGGCGGGCGATCGACGGCGAGACGGAGCGGTTGGAATTCTGATTTGAATCATGGGCGTGATTGCAGCAGTGCAATCTAGAGGAGAGAACTGTTGACTTGCACTATCCAGACGCATTGCTCATTCCGATGGTCTAAGACAATCTCAACACTCATCAAACGATTACTTTTAAAACATCCTCTTAGAGACACCCGATTTCGTGATTTGGGGGACGGTAGACGCTACGGATGTTGTTGGAAACTCGATCGGCATCGTTGGTCACACCTGCAATGGCAAAAACGGGCATCGTTCCTTCTCCACCACAAAAACCTTGATTGGGCAACGGAACGCAAGTGACGAAAACTAAAGTATCTCCTACATTCGGCGAATACCCGCTCACAAACGTATTATCACTGTGATTGCTATTGACTTGGGGAATTCCTGCTAGCTTCAAGGTTTTGGCGATTCCTGCTTTACAGTCAAATCGGTTGTATTTCGTTGATGTGCCGTAGAACATGGTTGTTCGAGGTGCAGCTAGACTCGGAGCTTGAAACAAAGCAATCTCCAAGCTCAATATCGATGCAATCGCGAAGAGCGATCGAGTCCGATTGAAAAACGTTGACACAGTATTGTCCTCCTGAAAATATTGTGAATGCTATCGTTTTTACGATAGAGGTCGGTTGAGTATCTGTGACACTCAACGACCTCATCGCGCAGAGGGTCAACTCCCGTTTTGGTCATTTAGATTGGTAGACTATCCCATCACTAGGGCTTTGCTCCTCTGCGTCGCTTTTTGGAGTCATTCAGCGCAGTCTTTAGTTCTTTAACACCCAAATAGAGGATGCTGTGAACTCGCTACCCGCTTAGCAACCCCCCGAAGGGGTCGGTTTCGGGGTTGCCCACCAAACTCCCGCCCAAGTGATGTAGATTCGGATGCCATTATTGTTGGCAATTGCTTTCAACGCTCCAACAATCAAGGCAATCACGGTTGCAGCGATTCCGCCGATCCCCATCGCTGCAAGGATTCCTGCAGCAGCTCCGCCCGCGCTCGCAAGCCAATTGACCGCAGTTCGGTTAAAGCTAATCCGGACTCCCCACCAGTATTTTTTTCGCCACCACTGCCATCCACATCCTTGTGCAACCAGCGCGTTGAGATCGCTGCTCATGGTTCGCTCAGCATCAGTCTCTGGAGCCAGCAATGAAGCATCCGCAGGAGCCTTGGTCACGACACCCTGATGTTCTTCTTCTGGCTCATCGGGTAGTGGAACAAATCGTTGATTGGTGCCCCGCTGTAGTTTGATCGCTCCGGCTTGCAGTTGGCGTTGATAGCCAGCAACGAGTTGCTGTACGACTTGTTCTTCATCAGAAGACAACTCAACTCCAGCACTTCTAGCAACCTGTCCCGTCGTTGGATCAAATGAGAACGCCTGATTTAGATTGTCGAAAGCTGCTTCAACTTCAGCCGGGGCGACTTTTCCGAATCTAGAAAGCGAGAGCGGTTGATTCGGCTCTGCTGCCTTCAGCGCTTGCAATAGAGATTGAGTGAATCGAGGTAAACGATTTAACGTTGGCATTGTTACTTCTCCTTTTGTTGTTGATTGAGTAACGAATCAACCTTAGCCAACGATCGTCTACGTTCCGTCCACAGCAGCGTGAATTCAGCGTGAACCAATGAAGCGTTGAAATTTTCAATTTGAATCCTACTTGAAGACTGAGTCTTAGCAGGGGTTTCAGGTATTTCTTCACGCTAGTAATGCTCAAAATCTTACCCTCACGGGTAGTCTGTGAAAACAAAGGCATAGTTTCTAGATGTCATTCGTGAATAACTCTTGAAGGTATCGTGAAAAGCAGGAGTCCTTATGTCACAACTAGATCTGTCGCTTCTAGGGTCGTTTCAGGTTCTTAAGAATGGGCATCCAGTGCTACATTTCCCATACGAAAAAGTAAAAGCGCTGCTTGCGTATCTCATGGTTGAAGCACACGCAGTACATCACCGAAATACCTTAGCAGCTCTACTTTGGTCAGATCAAACGGAATCATCTGCTCGAAGTAATCTACGGAAAGCACTATCGATGCTCCGAAAAATCTTGGACGATCGAGATCCCGCTCATCCCTTACTGCTTACAACGCGCAACACCATTCAAGTCAATGCTAACTACAACTGCACTGTGGATGTGGCAGCCTTTACAGCCCATCTCAAAGCAACAACGACTCATTCACATTCATCTACTGATCTTTGTTTAGATTGTGTTGAGCATCTAGAACAAGCGATCGCACTTTATCAAAATGAATTTCTGTCCAATTTTGCGCTTTCGGAGTGTGATCGCTTTGAGGATTGGCTGGCTTGCACCCGCGAACAACTGCATCAACAAGCAATAGAAGTTTGTACGCAATTAACCACTCACTTTGAGCATCAGCGGAATTGGCACCGAGCGAAATTTTATGCAAAACGTCAACTAAAACTGGAACCGTGGAACGAAGGGGCACATCAGGCACTGATGCGTGCGTTGGTGATGGACGGACAGCGTAACGCAGCCTTGATTCAGTACGATCGGTGTCGCCAAATTCTCAACGCAGAGCTTGAAGTCGAACCAGAGTATGCGACGGTCGCGCTTTATGAACAAATTCAGAACGGCTACTTTAGCCGAATGAATCGATCGCCCTCCAATATCACTCTCAGATCGAGCGTTTCTGTAATCAAAGGTTCAAGGATTCTCCTGAAATGAGCAACTGTCTAAAGAAAGCCTCTGATTCCTTAAGTAATCAACCGTAGGATATACGAGAAGATACCCTAGACTCAGTAATCTTGAGGACAGCAATATGATGCAACAATTCAAAGCCGTGTTTGTCAACTTGAATGATTTGACAGTACGGGGATTATGTCACTCTTGAGGTCAGCTCATGTCAACTTCAGAAATGCTCTATCGTGAAATTGGAAGTACCGGAGAGCGGGTTTCTGCGATCGGACTAGGTGGATGGCATCTGAGCTTACCTCACGTCGATGAATCCTTAGCGGTTCGGATTGTTCGTACTGCTATCGATCGTGGTATCACCTTCATGGATAACTGTTGGGACTACAACGAAGGCGTAAGCGAAATTCGCATGGGGAAAGCGCTTCAGGAAGGCTATCGCGATCGAGTATTCCTGATGTCTAAGATTGATGGACGATCGGAGCAAGAAGCGGCTAAACAGCTAGACCAATCTTTACAACGCTTACAAACAGATCATTTAGATCTGATACAGTTTCATGAAATTCTAAGGTTTGAAGACCCGCATCGCATCTTTGATCCTGAAGGTGCGTTGGGAGCTATCTTAGAAGCTCAGCAAGCAGGTAAGGTGCGCTATATTGGCTTTACTGGACATAAAGATCCGGCAGTTCACTTACACATGCTGGAAGTTGCCGATCAACACGGCTTTAAGTTTGATACTGTCCAAATGCCGCTCAATGTGATGGATGCTCACTATCGTAGCTTTGCTAAGCTTGTTGTTCCAGAACTGGTGAAGCGCAACATTGGAGTTTTGGGCATGAAAAGTTTGGCAAATGGTATCCTCCTGCGCTCGAACACGGTTACGCCAATTGAATGTCTGCACTATGCTTTAAATCTGCCAACTTCAGTTGTGATTACAGGCATGGACAGTATGGAGATCCTTGATCAAGCGTTTGAGGCTGTACAGGCCTTTCAGCCGATGACTGAAGAACAAGTACAAGCACTGTTAGCAAAAACCGCAGAAGCTGGGAAGCGCGGGGAATTTGAACCGTTTAAGACTTCTTCGATCTTTGACGGCACGGCTCAACATCCTCAGTGGCTCGGTGAAGAACCCCAGCGCATCCAGCAACTAATGTCTGCTTAATTGCAGTGGTCTTGTCAAGTTAACGCCAACGTAGAATAAAGCAGTTGTTACCGTTAGTTTTGGTCCGGTTGCTACAGGAACCCCCTGCTGAACCATTACTCAATTTGTTGGAGCAGGCTGGAGCGATCGCTCTGTGACATAAAACTGTAGAACTCCCCGATCGCTATCAGATTTAGCCCCTGCGATATTCACTGAGTTACCTTGAGTATCGTGGATACCAGCCACATCCCCAGACAAACTATGGTTGTTTACAAGGAACGTTAGGTTTAAATCTCTAGTTCCAGTTCTAGGGTTAATGTCAACGTGATCGTCGTCGCCTCGCCCGACCCCATCTTCATCCCAAAGTTGATACCGAATGGGCACTTGGGCGAGTGAGTTGGGAACAAATTTGATCGTTGTCCATGCGGGTGTGACACTCGATCGATCAAGCTGCATCGCCTCTGTAAAGGTTTGTCCAGCAACCGTAATTCTGGCGAAGAAGTCAGCTTTGCCCAATGGGTCAATTTTTGTTTCAAACGTTCCTACATCATTTTTCTCTGCAACTTTAACCGTTCTGACAATCACAGCACGATGATTGGTCGCTAGTTTGGGAACGACTGGTACCGCAGTCGTGGGGGGTGTATTGCCTGTTAATCCATTACTTATCAGGCGATAGGTCTTCTTATCCTTGAATTCCGATACAAATCGACCATCCGGTTTCGCCACCCATGCAGCAGCAAACGCTAGAAATTCAGAGCGGCTACCACTGCCTCGACCCTTCCAATGTCCATCTTCGCTGCCATCTTTGACCCATTCAGAGATGCGATACAATGCTTCCAAATCATCATTAAGCTTGGAGCGATCGCCTCCTGTGACGTTAAACGATCGTACCGTTGACCAAAAGTTTGGATCTACTTCGCTCACCCAGGTTCGCATCGCATTCACCCACTCGCGGGAAGCAGCAAAGGCATAGACGTAAGCTTGATCCCAAAGCCGTTTGCCATACTGGTCTTTATTCAAACCATCATCGTAGCCTCCGTGTTTTGGATGACCTGCTGGAGGAGTTCCCGGAAACGAGGAGGCAACGCCAGTAAAGACATTCTGTGAGGAGGGAGGCGCATCAAACCAGCTTGCCGTTTGGTACAAAGATGGAGAATAGCCCCGCAGTTCCACCCAGTTGGAATGGGTATAAAAATCTTGAACGGCATGGAGCGAAATGCCCATAACCGTTAATAACTTAAGCGCATCGCGATCGCGGGTTGCTTGTTGCACAGCGTTGCGAGTGTTGATGGTGAAATGCCCCCAATAATTGTTCACTTGCTGCGTATTCAACAGGTTGTCAAAATGCAGTAGCCCAACTTCACTTTTAATTGATGAAGTTGGGCTACTGCTGTAGTAGTCGGTTAACCAGTTTTCGAGTTGGGCAACTTCGATCGCCGTGCTCCCGAAGCCCTGATCTTGCATTGCCTCGCGAGTGAGATCGAAATGGTGTCCGGTGTCGAACGCCTGTGCAGGTTTTGACACCGCTCCTAACGCCAATGCAATCAGCGCGACCCTTGTAAGCGTTCCAAAACCTAGAGTAGCGCGTTGGAGACGATCGACAGCCTGATTAGCTGATTGAGTAACCGATTGACGTAGGGATTGCCACAGAAATTGCATCATGATAAACCTCTGTAATCGGAATAAATTACGGCGATTGATTGAACTAAAGTTAAAAGTTGATTGGGGGTAAGGATTTAGCAACGCCCCCGCTACAAGCTAAGTAGCTAACATTGGTATTTTGAGAAACTTTGATTTGCATTCGAGCATAGGCAACTGACCAGGCCCCAATTTCTAGCGATTTAACAGTATTACCATTCAGCGTCTGCTTTTGTCGGTCTTTACCGAAGATACTACCCGCACCGTAGCGAACCTTAATTTGAGCATTTGCTGGCGCACGGAAATATCCATGTCCTGTAGCATTCCAGTAAGATTCCAGGGTCTCCCAATCTCCGGCTTTAACGTATTTAGTGCGGGCTTGACAAATATCAGCAGACTCTTGTGCTTGAGCGGGGAGCGATCGTTCAATCAGGTTGATGCCGCCTGCGATCGTGCATACAGATATTAAGGTTAACAATCGAGATAGTTTCAGGATCGAGGGTTGAGGAGTGAAGCGGTTCATAGAAAAAATCCTCTTGTGGAGACGAACCAAGACAATAGCTGTAGCGAAGCTTTGCATTCAAAGCAGTCTTAGTAGTTTCTGAACAATACACAGATCAGATCTAATTCATTTATAACTTTTTCAAGCAACAACAACAGTACCCATTCGGGTACTAACATTAGACGATTGCGGAAGAATCCCAAAAATAGAATGTGATCACAACCTTCCTTCATATTAATTTAATGCGCCTTTGTAGAGTGAAGGAATTAGTGTCACAACCGAGGGAATGAATGTCACAACTGCTCTTCGCCTCAAAGCTCTACAGAATAAAGCTTTGAGGTTTTTTATCGCTCAATTTATAAAGAAAGCCCAACCGAAGCAATAAATGTCATTTCGTGGGGCTACCGAAGCAATAAATGTCATTTCGTAAGTCATTGCTTGAAACCCTTGTCCTGAAATGGTTTCATTGTTCCTTGGCGATCGCCGAAGAATTTCATGTCACTTTGTTAGCTTAAAAGCTGAAGCCTTGACGTAATAACAGTTTCAAGCCTTACTAGATTTACCGAAGGATTATGTGTCATTTCGTGGAGCTACCGAAGAAATAATTGTCACTTCGTTGGCTTAGAAGTTAGAGCCTATACACCCGAGTAGTTTCAAGCTCTACTAAATTTACCGAAGGATTACGTGTCATTTCGTTGGAGCAGTTTCGCCTTCAACCTGGCGGGAGGTTCGCTGTTGCCAAAGGCGATCGCCTACCAACTATAGGGAAACTTCACTCAGAGATTATTAAGTAGGTTGCTGTGTTCCTAGAAGCGACTTAGTATAGCTGCACGATGGCTATCCTCTTCAAGAGGCTCCCGGTAGAATATAAGGAGATAAACTTGTTGTCTTCGTATGACTGCAACTGTCACACTGCAACTTCCAGACCCTATCTATCAGCGATTGGTCAATACGGCGATCGCAACAGGGCGTGCAGCTTCGCTGATCCCGTAGGGTGCGCTTGAAGAGGTTATGCTCCATGCGCTAAAAGTCGGCAGTCCTCCAGATTGGGAAAATGCACCCGATGAGTTTAAGGCAGATTTAGCTGCTCTCGACCGTTTAGAAGATGAGGCATTATGGAAGGTTGCTACAGGTCACAAGGCTGAGGAGGAGATGGCACGGCATTTCGAGTTGTTGGAGCGTAACAAAGAACACACTCTTACCTCAGCAGAACAGGTGGAGTTGGCAGAACTGCGATCGCAGGCTGACCTTTTCATGTTACGAAAAGCTGTCGCGTCCGGCATTTCTTGTCGTCGATCTGGCGCTTTTTGTCGTGTCAGGGCTGAAATGCTGATTACGCCTAGATTTTGAGAGAGAAACTTTTTCACGGTCCGTCCGCCACTTTTTGTCGTCTAATTCTCAATTAAGGAGACATCTTGTTGCTAAAACGCTTTAGGGCAAGCGATTGCAGATTTAGGCGACAAAAAACGAGGAATTTTGATAGCAATACTTCGGACAGAATTATGCGGCGATAATGCCGTAATTGCAAAGGCTTGAGTAGTTGGGATGAGATTTAATTTGGCTTGGCTCCAGGTCTAAGTTGCAAATAAATCGGTCGAGGAGATGCTGATTGAACATTCGCCGCTTCACACTGGTCATCGAGAAGACAAATGAGACTGGATCTGAGTGCTGTTGAAGTGCGTCTAACTTGGCGAGATT
>JACJNX010000088.1 GCA_014695255.1 Cyanobacteria bacterium FACHB-63 | reverse complement strand
CTCGTGCCGATCGTGTATCGTGATGGCTTTCAGCAAATGCATGAGGCACTGGCGAGGCATAACTGGTTGTTCTTTCGGGAGTCGGACAATTTCGATCGCGGCTTTGAGCAGTTAATTAGCGCGATTGACACTGATTTAGCGCATGTGCGATTGCATACGAGACTATTGGAACGAGCGATCGAGTGGAAAAAAGAAAGACGGAGTCAGAGCTTTCTGCTGCGGGGTGAGGATTTGGAGCGATCTCATAATTGGCTGGTGCAGGCAGAACAAAAGGAGCCGAAACCGACGGAACTTCAACAGGAATATATCAGCAACAGCCAAGCCAGCGAGGAAGCACAAAAGGTATTGAAAGCGGTTGAACACGCAAGTCAAATTTTGGCAGATGCACGGCGTCAAACAAGCTACGAGGTTCCAAAACTTAGAATTAGATGGACTTGGATTCCCAAAATTACTTTAGGGATGACTGTACCAATTTTGCTAATCCGGATGCTGGGGGTACTGCAAGGTTGGGAATGGAAACTACTAGATCAATTTTTTTTGCTACGTCCGATGGAATCCCGCGACGAACGGATTACGATCATTAAAATTGAGGAGTCTGATATTACACGATTTGGATCTAAAGTTCCTGATCGGGTTTTAGCTCAAGCACTGAATATCATTAAAGCAGCGAAGCCCCGTGTGATTGGGTTAAATCTCTATCGAGGTCGGACTGCGGAAACAGATTTAGAGCAGTTTTTTCAGTCCACACCCAATTTTTTTGGTGTTGAAAAAAGTCTTGGCAAGCGAATTGCTCCTCCCTCCACCTTGAAGCAATTAGGGCAGGTTGGATTTTCCGATATAGTTTTGGATATCGATGGAACTGTACGGCGGGCGTTGCTATCAATGCGGCTGGACAATCAAGTTCAGACCGGCTTAGCGACCCAACTCGCGCTACGCTATTTAGAGACTGAAAAGGTTATCCCTGAACAGTCGGAATCTGGTCGTGTACGTTTGGGTAAAACGATCTTCGACCCACTGAAACCTAATGATGGAGGATATGTCGATGGAGACACCGGGGGCTACCAGATTTTGCTCAATTATCGAGGCACACAGACAAACTTTTTTGCGTTTTCTTTGCAACAAATTTTGAATGGTCAAGTTCCAGCAGAGCAGTTGCACGACCGCGTCATTCTGATTGGTACAGCTACCGAAGATGTGGAAGACGGCATTAATAGCCCTTACAGCAAATACTGGTTTGAACGCATACCAAAAGTAGTTTTGCAAGCCAATATGATCAGCCAATTGTTAAGTGCAGCTCTAGACGGACGACCACTGCTTCGTTGCTGGACTAAACCGCTGGAAGGATTGTGGATTGTAGGATGGGTGGGAATTGGAGCTGTTATCAGTTGGTGGTTCAGGTCCCCAATCCGTCTGATTGTTAGTGCAGGTTTGGTCAGCTGTGGATTGATAGGAGGCTGCTATAGCGCGTTTTTGATAGGATGGTGGTTACCCGTTCTGCCTGCATTACTGGGATTTTTGGGGGGTACGATCGCACTTTCGCTGGTCAGGAACAAACAATTTGATCATCTCCGGTTTCAGCATACTCTGACTTTACTGCTACAAGCCCGTCGTGACTATCCTACGGCTGGACAGATTGCGATCGAATATTTGAAGCAATCAGAAACAAAAGAGAATCAGGTATTAATTGATCGACAACTAAACCAGCATTAATCGCATTCGACTGAGTCGTCCAAAAACCCTCTTAATTCCGGTGCATCTCCCCCTAACTCCAAGTCGATCTCAATTTCTCTGATCGAGAAGTGGAACAGGTCGTTCGGGTGCAGTGGATCGATCGCATTGGCTTGCCAGATGACATGCCCCCTGCCAATGTCTAAGTAACCTGAGTCTCCAACGAAGGGGCACTTTCGGGAAGGGCGAAAGAAACGAAGCCGAGCGAGAGAGTTGAAGTAGTCTAGGGAGTAAGGCAATTGCTTCACAGCCAAAACCGCTAGAACACTGGTGCAGTCCCGCCCGTCCTGAGTCTGGTTCTGGAATCATCGCGTGAAAGACACTGGTGAAAAGGGGCAGCCCTTTATCCCGATTAGGAGGATCAACGGTCGCTGATTCCGGGTGAAGGATTGCCCCCGATGTTTTTATAAGGTGCCTTCATGATACAGCGTTCTCAGTCTCGGTCCTCGATTGGTGCGGATGCGCCAGAAGCGTTTGAGGTGTTGCATCGTCATGCTTGTGGGATTGATATTGGGTCAGCAAGCCATTGGGTGAGCGTGCCACCAGAGCGGGACTCACAAGCAGTACGAGAGTTTGGCTGCTACACCCCGGATCTAGTCGCGATGGCAGCATGGCTGAAGCAGTGTCAGATTGAGACGGTAGCAATGGAATCGACGGGAGTGTACTGGATTCCGGTCTTTCAGATGCTGGAAGCCCACGGGTTTGAGGTGATCTTAGTCAATGCCCATCAAGTCAAAAGCGTTCCCGGACGCAAAAGCGATGTGCTCGATTGTCAATGGCTCAGACAGTTACATAGCTATGGCTTGTTGTCCGGGTCGTTTCGCCCCGATGCCTCCATCTGCGTCTTGCGAAGCTATATTCGGCAACGCGACACGCTGATTGCTGATGCCGCACGGCATGTGCAACGAATGCAAAAGGCATTGACGCAGATGAATATTCAGTTGCACCAAGTGTTGAGCGACTTAACGGGGCTAAGTGGATTAAGAATCCTCAAGGCAATTGTGGCAGGGGAGCATGACCCACACAAACTCGCAGCCCTCAAGCATGAGCGGGTGCGAAAGAGTGAAGCAGAAATTGCCGCAGCCCTCAGTGGCGATTATCGCCCTGAGCATCTGTTTGTGTTGGCTCAGGAGTTAGCCTTGTATGAAAGCTATCAGCAGCAGATTGTGGCGTGCGATGTGCAGATTGAAGACTATCTCAATCAACTGCCGACGCAGGTTGCCGAAGCCGCGCTAGCTCCACCCACATGCACTCGCAAACGTCGTCAAAATCAGCCGAGTTTCGATTTGAAACACCATTTGCATCGGATTAGTGGTGTAGACTTTACGGAAATTGATGGCATGGGAGTGCTGACCGTGCAGACCATTCTCTCAGAGGTTGGGCTAAATGCGCGCCGCTTTGCCAGTGCCAAACAGTTTGCCTCATGGCTGGGATTATCACCTGGCACCAACATCTCTGGCGGCAAGCGTAAAAGTGCCAAGACTCGCCCTGGGTCAAGTCGAGCCGCCAATGCCTTTCGACTTGCAGCGATGGCAGCCGGAAAATCTGACTCAGCGCTAGGCGCGTTTTTTCGGCGCTTAAAGACGCGATTAGGCGCTCCAAAGGCAATTACCGCAACGGCTCACAAACTGGCTCGGGTCTTCTACAAAATGTGGGTGACGCACCAAAGTTATCAGGATGTGGGAGCCGGACAGTATGAGCAACAGTTTCAGCAACGCAAGCTGAAGTATCTCCGAAAACAAGCAGCAGCATTGGGATTTGACCTCACAGAGCGTTTTCCTGTGAATGCGCTAGGGGATACTGTTTCTTAGGAGTTCGGGTTAAGCCGGGAGTAGCAAATTGTGGTCGAGTGCAATCGAGGGCTTCTTCGGTTGATGGCAATACGCAATCAAGCCGCCGAGAATATTGACAAAGCAATTGACTGGAGAGCGATGGCGCGAATGCTCAATTTGCGAGATGTTCTTTAACTGGTCGATGATCGTTTCAATGATAGAACGCTTGCGGAGCAACACACGGTCATTCCAGGGCATCAATCGTTGTTTCATGTTGCGCTTGAGCTTGGTGATCAGTTGAATGCCTGCGGTATTGAGCAGTTGTTTTGCGAGCTTTTGCGACACGTAGCCTTTGTCAGCAAAGACTTTACCGAACAACTGCTGCAACAGTTGCGGCACAGGTTTGCGGTCATCGGTGTTCCCTGGAGTCAGCATGATGTTGAGCAACTCGCCTCGGTCATTCACCACCAGATGTAACTTAAAGCCGAAAAACCAGGCAACCGAGGTTCTGCCCCGCTCGGCGATGTGCTCAAACACCTTGTTGCGCTCGATGCGACGGTTGTGGCAGACGCTCAACGCTGTGGAGTCCATGAAACTAATGCCGCTACACTTGCCAAAACAGGAGCGCAAGAGGCACACATTGGCACTAACGTTTCTGGCACCCATTCGATGAAGCGTTGGTAGCTGACGAGTCCGGGAAACGCATCTACCCATTCGGTCTGCACTTTCTCTTGGTAGTAGGTTTTGAAATTGCGGTAACACGACTGATGAAACGCGATCGAAATCGTCATGATTTCACTCAAGCTCAGGCGGCGAGGTCGAGTGCGTCGCTGAAGTCCGTTTCCTAAAAGTTGCCGTTTCCACTGCGGCTCAAAGCGTTTGCAGAAATCATCGACCGAGCAAAAAAGTTCTTCTAGACTAAACAGGAGGGCAAACTGGGCGTGATTTTTAGCAATTTCAGCCTATCGGGTTTGCCCCTTTCTTGTCTCATTCCTTATCCCGAACTCAGTTTAGTCTAGTCTCTTGGATATTGTCTAAGCCAGTTTGCAGTGTCAAGATTGGGCTAACCGCAGGATACTTCTCTAGTGGTTTATTTTTCACCCACTGCTTTAGATCAAATCCTGCCCGCATTGCCAACAACAATCCTTCTGCTTGCTGTACCTCAAGCGTCCTCAGTGCTAGCGAGCCTGCTCGTTCAATTTGCGTCCCTGCTTCTGCTTCCTTCAGCCTAAACGCTGCCCACCACCCCGTTGCTACCGCTCCAATCAGCGTTAATGCCAATACCCCTGACCCAACCTGCACCATCCGCTTTGCTTTCTGCCCTGCCACAAACAGAATTTGAGCCTTTTCTTCTGCCGTTTGGCTCGCACCAATATATTCCCGCTGCAACTCCGTTGGTCTCGGCTCCTTGCGTTCTCCCTGCATCAGCCACGCTTCGGCATCCTTCAGGTCATCACCCCGCAACACAAAGCTCTCATTTCGGTCTTTCTTATCCCACTCGATTGATCGCTCCAACAACCGAGTATGAGATCGCACATACTCCAAATCTATCTCGATCGCTGTCATCAACGCCGCAAACCCACGATCAAAGGCATCCTCCTGCCGGAAAAACAGCCAATTGTGCCGAGACAGCGGATGCGTCTTTGCAATCTCACCCCCCTCACGACGCACGATCGGCACAAGCCGCTTATGATGCTTCACCGCATGGTCAATTTCCCGATTGCAAACCTCCGACACCATCGAATCAGGACTAATGACAAACACAAACGTACTGGCGCCCTCAATCCCTTGCTCAATCTCTTGCCACCAGTCCGCCGTCGCCGGAATATCCTCCCAATCAATCCAAATATCTCGTTCTTCTGCCTCAAGTGCAGCATGTAGTGCTTGAACAAATTCCTTATCTTTCCGGGAGTAGGAAATAAAAACGTCACTCATGAGGACAACTGCTTTCTAATTGCCATTTAGAATAACCGTCTTGTAAGAGCAACTCAGGAGAAGTATGTATTTTCTTATAGATTAGGGGCGCGATCTTCTGATTCCTTGAGCATGGAAACGCAATCTCATCGAGAGAATCTGCGAGTATCCACGATCGTGTCTTAAGCCGTGAAGTAAGGATTTTTAGAACTGCATAGAGCGTTGATCGCATCAAAATGTAGCCGCGAGCAGCAACCTTGCTAGAACCGAGATAATAGATATCATCACGATCGTAATTTCATAAACTCTCCAATCTAAATCGAGCGCCTCAGACCAATCAATAAACACTGAGAGTTGTTGCTAAGATTTCTCAGAGTTTGGCTTATCTTCCTTCTTCTCCTGAAACGCCTGTGTAGCATACACTTCCACATCACGCTGAATCACTTCTTCGACATTACGGACAAATAAACTAAATGCATCCTTGTGTTCCTTCGCGGTCGCGTAGGGTCCACTCAGTTCAAAAAACTGCCAGCCTTGCGTCTTCAGCGACTCCGCTGATCGACGATAATTCCGCCAGCGCTCGCCATTATTATAAAACTGCTCCATCGCCGCACAAATCGCAACCGTCTGACTCACCCCAAACGTTCCCCAAAAAAACCACGGATTTTCTTTGATATCGCTTTTGAGATTCAACGTTAGTAATGCAGGCAAAGTTACGCCCCCAACGATCGTCACAAATCGCAAGCGGCGATGCCAATTGCGTGACGTGACGGCTCGCCCTTCCATCCACAGAATTTGATCCAGCCATCGCGCCTTCATAAACTCCTTCTGCAACTCCGTCAGCGTCAGCTTGTCAATCAGCCTGCCAAAGTCCTGTTTGAGTTGTTTATTGTAGTCAAACTTCTCTTTCTTATTCGATCTTCCTAACGCAGAAGAAGAAGAGGCTGCTGGAGTTAGAGGAACTTCACGATCACCCGCAGACATAACTCATGTCCCGATAAAGATACTGCCTTAAACATGCCAGACGATCGCTCAACTTCACCCCATTTCATTATTAATTTTTAGCTTTCGCCCGCAAAGACTGCCTCGATGGTCGTCGTCAACACATCCGAATCCGCCGCCAACTCCACCATTTGTACTAATCCAGACGCAATCAATTCTTCTGCCCGTGCATCCGTCGGCTCGCCCCGCAACCCAGCCGCCAGTAAATCTGCGGTGCGTCCACTGCCAGCGATCACAATCATGCCTCGCCCAGCCCTCACATTCTGAAGCGCATCTGCCCAAGTAATTTCACCACCATTGATCAAAACCGTGATCGAAGGCGCACTTCCAGCCAACTCACTCGCAATCGCCGCAATCCAAGCCGACTCATCACCCCAACTCGACCCCGGCACCAAGAAAAAATGTGAATGATACGGTTCTAGGGGAATGGCATCCTCAGACTTCAATGGCTGATCGGGGAGCATTGCCAACTCGATCGGAGCCACACCGACCAACGGAAACGTTCCCCCCATTGCATCTCGCGCCTGCCCCATCAACTGCATGACTCCTGCATCCGTTCCACCATCTACAACAGACGATTGCCATTTCTGCGCAATCGGAGCCAACACATCCAGAAACAAGTGTTGCACTTGCTGATAATCAGCCTCACCTAGCTTGCTTGCCCCCCCAATCACCACTAATACAGGACGATGTCGCTCAGCTAATTCCATCGCCTCCAATGCCAGTGGAATTTCTGAAACAGACCTCACCTGCGCGATCGCAGCGTCTAGCTGATTCGAAAAGGTAACGGTAAATGGGGTTGCCATGCCAGAAATAAACTTTATAGCCTTATATTCTATCCTTGCTGTCTAAACCTAACCTTCAAAGGCATCATCAACTTAACGGAGCAGATTCAAAATTAGGCACGGTAATTCCTGAGCAGTCTTGATCCCTCTGATTACGCAACAGAATTCAGCCCAGCCACTTCTCGCCAATCTTCAAATCGTTGGCGCAGTTGGTCTCGGTAGCGTTTTGCACTTAGTTCATGTTGCTTCGGGTGAAAGTGTCCTCGGATTGGTTCAAATGCGGATAGAAATCGTTGCGCTTGCCCGGGTGATTTGAATCGTCGCATTCGTCGCTCTCGCACTCGGGTGGGTTGATGCGAGTTCTCTGCTCGGTTGTTCAGTCCTTTATGCTGCCGATGTTCTACCCGCTTCATCACCTGTTTCTTTGCTGCTTCGTAGCTCTTGAGTTTGTCGGTGACGATGACCCGGGGCACGAACCCTTGTTTCTTCAGCAGCTTACGGAAAAAACGTGCTGCTGCCGTTGTATCTCGATGCCGTTGCAGCAACACTTCCAGCACGTTCCCCTCTGAGTCCACCGCTCGTCACAAATAATATTGCTGCCCTTTGATTGTGACGACAACCTCATCGAGATGCCATTTGTCTGTGATGTAGGCTCGTTTACGACGTAGCTGATTCGCGTATTGCTGCCCAAACTTCTGACACCATTCCCGAATCGATTCGTACATCACCTCAATCCCTCGGTACAACATCATTTTCTCAATGTCCCGGTAGCTCAAGGGAAAAGTGTAATACAGTCAGACACAGTAGATACTGTGTTGAATGTCAAGGGGTCGTCGCCAAGAAATTGGGGTCAAACGGTCTACCTGATTTCAGCACTCCATAAACCAGATGCAGCAACTTTCGCATGACCGCTCCAATCACCTGCTTTTTCGCCTTGCCCTTCTCAAGCAAGCGTTCACACAGCGGAATGATGAGTGGGTTGCATCGCCTGGCTGCCATTGCGGGCATGTACAAGGCTTTTCGTCAGCGTCGATTTCCCACTCGTGACAAACCAGGCTTGCCCCGAACTGAAGACCCACTAGATCGCTCACGAGGAGTTAATCCCGCATAGGCTGCCAGTTGACGCGGTGAATCAAACACACGCCAGTGCACAATTTCTGCAAGAAGAGTCGCGGCAGTTTGTTCACCAATCCCTGGAATCGAGACGAGTCACTCACGTCGCTGTTTCAATTCAGGATACTGATCGAAATGGTCTTGAATCTGTTGCTTAATGCGTTCTACATCCTGTTGTAAATAATCAATAGGCAACTGAATTGATTCCCGCAAAGCTGTTGTTATCGTTTCTAATCGATTCCGTTCTTGTCCGATCATCTGTTGCAATGCTTCTACCCGACGCAGTAGTAGCTGTAACTGCTTGATTTCAGGTGCTGGAGGCTGCCATGGCTCGGGACGTAATGCCATCAGAAATCGTACAATCAGTTGAGCATCCGCTTTGTCGGTTTTAGAACGTGAGCGTTCACTGACTGCAAATCCTTTTATTCGGGCTGGATTGACAATGCTCACCGTGTGCCCCTGCTCCACCAAAAATTCAGCGACAGCTTCACCATACGTGCTCGTTGCCTCTAGACACGCATGAACCTGCTCGATGCG
>JACJNX010000087.1 GCA_014695255.1 Cyanobacteria bacterium FACHB-63 | reverse complement strand
AAGGATTGGATGTAAGTATGTTCTGAACATACTTACATCCAATCCTTCTACCCATCCATACCATAAGCAATCCGTATCACTTCCAATCCATATAAATATCTTATCCGTATCTTTGTTGATCCCCGCAAACATCTGTACCGCAAGCGATTGAAAGTACTGGTATATATGGGTTGTAGCGATCTCCTATTGCATATCCATATCGATAATGTATTCATCTATATTAGTAATCCATATCAGTATCGAGACGTTTCATTGCATATTTGATTGTGTCATCCAATTTAAATATAGATTGCTTATCAATATCCATATTAAGATTGCATGACATAAGGGATTACTATCATTTCAATGACACGATCATCTAAATAAATGACTTCGACAACAGTCTAGAAAGGGGGCTCAAAGCGCTGGAACTGCCTGAATGGCTGAAGTACCGTTCCTTGAATCCTGCTCCTTCGATCGGGCTTTGCAACCGCCTCATGCGATCGTTGCCTATCACTCTGCGATCGTTGCCTATCATTCCTTGATATTCATATCTTGAATGTTTGATATGCATTGAGCTATGTTTTAGATATGGATATTGATGAATAGAGCTGCTTGTTTCACGATCGCACGGCCTCTCCCTCTATGCTCATCCGCTCCTCTTACTCTCCACTATCACTTTTCCCGATGAACACTCCTCTTTCCCCGCTTCAACATCAAGCTATTCTCCTGCTTCGCCAATCTATCCTCTCTCAGGATGACCAGCTCACGATTGAAGCCGCAATTACGGAACTCTCGCTTCAACGTCGCTGCACCCGCCAACGCGCCGCTCAACTCCTCCATCAACTCGCCTTCCCTTCTTAAAAAACGGAAGTAGCCCCAAACATCTACTGAGTTGACTCAACTAACGATCGCCTCACGAACACTGGCACTACCGGCTAAAGCTGCAACATCAGCTAGTGCATGTCGCTTTCAAAGAGGCTTCGTAATGCCTCTACAGCGCTTGCTCCCACACACCCTAGAAAGCGACTGAGACTCGATGCGGATAGACAGCGCTCTCGACCCCACTTGCAGGCGGTTGCTGTGAGTGGGGTCGCGCTTAACTGCGGCTCTCTCCGAGAAGACAACGGTGTTTGGCTACGACTTCACTCGTGGCGGTATAGTGAAGAGCATCTGTTCTACTGTAACGTTGCCCATGACAACTGCACCTACCGCAAATTATGATGCACCGTGGAAAGAGGCGCTTGAGCGTTACTTTGAGCAGTTTTTGGCTTTCTTCTTCCCACAGATTCATGCTGAAGTGAATTGGCAACAAGGGTATGAGTCATTGGATTCTGAGTTTCAACAAGTCGTGCGCGATGCCGAGATTGGTAAACGGTTTGTGGATAAACTCGTGAAGGTTTGGCACCGCAGTGGAGCAGAAGCCTGGTTACTGATTCACGTTGAGATTCAAAGCCAGTACGATGCAGACTTTGCACGCCGCATGTACACGTATAGCTATCGCATTTTTGACCGTTACAATCGCGATGTGGTGAGTTTAGCGGTTTTAGGTGACGATGAACCAAATTGGCGACCACGCTCCTACTACTCAGAACGATGGGGCTGCCGTGTGGGAATTGAATTTCCGATTGTCAAACTGCTCGATTTCGAGGCGCAGTGGCATCAACTCGAACAAAGCTTGAATCCGTTTGCCATGCTGGTGCGAGCACATTTACGGACACAATCGACAACGGGTAATGCCGATGACCGCTTGCGGTGGAAACTGCGATTAATCCAGGGAATGCAAGGACTGGGCTATAGTGAAGACACGATTCTAGAACTGTTTCGCTTTATCGATTTGATGATGACGCTGCCACCGGCGCTCGATCAAGTCTTTGATACCGAAATTCGACGTTATGGAGCCGAGAATGCTATGCCCTACTTGACCACGATCGAGCGATTTGCCGAATTGCGAACGCTTCGGACTGCGATTATCGAGGTGCTGGATGTGCGATTTGGTGCAGTACCGGAAGCGCTCATCAACCAATTAGAGCAGCAGAATGACGCGGATCAATTGAAGCAACTGCATCGCCAAGCGATCGTGATTCCCTCGATCAAGGACTTTCAAGCATTACTCCCGTCTCAGCTGACATCCTGAAGCATTTAGCAGTAGGAAGTGTTTCTGTCGCTTAACTCGCTCCATAACCGGATTAACCCATTACTGGTCCTTTGCAAAAACAGGGAAAACCATGGCTAGATTAGGGTTCTAGCCGTTTTTGAAATGTTTCCTGAATTAACACAGTAGCTGTCCGATTTTGGCAAATAGTCCGTCTAGCGCCTCAAAGCCAGACAGTTATTGAAACTGCCTGAATGGCTTGGAGTATCTTCCTTGAGTCTTGCTCCTTCGATCAGGCTTTGCAACCAATTGATGCGATCGTTGTCTATTACTTTTTGATGTCCATATCTTGATTGTTGGTATGGATAGGGTTATGCTTTAGATACGGATATTGATGGATGAATAGAGCTGCCTGTTTCGCGATCTCACGAACTCTCCCTCTGCGCTCTTCCTCTCCTCTATCGCTTTTCCCGATGAACACTCCTCTTTCTCCACTCCAACAGCAAGCTATTCTCCTGCTGCGCCAATCTGTCCTCTCTCAAATCGATGCTTCAGGGACCGAATCAGTCATGAGCCATTGAATCACACAACTTCAAGCCCTTCCTGAGCTCACATCCCTATCCATTGCTGACGATCAATCAGCAGGCATGAGATGGAGGTGACAGAAGATATTGCTCTGATCCAGCACTCTGTAGTAGCGTCTAGCTCATCTTTATTCTCTAACGGGTTCTCATGAATACAATACGACTGCCTCAACCTAGCACAACCGATTTCTTTGCTCTGTTTGCCGATAGACTCCGACGCAAAGGCATTTCGCTACAACATGTCCTCCAATTTGAACAGCAATCCACGCTGACCAAAAGAGACATTGCGCTCAAGTTTGAAGCCTACCTCAACGATGAGTCCCATCTCTATCGCACTCAGCAAAACGGGAAGAAACTGGCTCTCGCCAATCGAGAAGTCTTTAAGCAGTTCGCTAATCAATATGCCACTCAGATTATTCAACAACTGGGTTTAACCATTCCACTCCCCGCTTATGCAAGAACCCTCTCCAAGGTCGAGCGGCTCTTGCAATCCCTGAAACAAACAGACCTCGATCAAGAAATTCAACTCTA
Organism: Cyanobacteria bacterium FACHB-63; assembly: GCA_014695255.1. GTDB lineage: Bacteria > Cyanobacteriota > Cyanobacteriia > Leptolyngbyales > Leptolyngbyaceae > Leptolyngbya. The sequence continues at coordinate 4,030 of JACJNX010000087.1, read as the reverse complement.
ACAAAAAAGTTGAACGCATAGGCAAAAGGGGACCTACAAGCCGACGATTACAATGAAAACTAACTCGAGACGAAACCAAAAAGAATGGCTCTTACGGCAGTTTTGGTGAAAGCGGGTGCCGTAGCTTCGCTCCACGTAGTGTTCGTGAATTTGTGAATTCTAGATCTCAGCCTGCTTGAATTGCTAACTTCACCAAAAACAGGAAAGAGCCGAAATAATTTGAAACTCGACAGACGCGGTAGAGATTGACGATCGACGGTTTAGAATCAGGAAGAGGTGCGCCGAAATAAGATGGTTTTTCGGCAATCGCTCAAGATACGCCAATTGTCCAATCTTGCCTGGTATGAGGCACTTTGTCAAAATCACGCAGGTTGCGGGTCAGTAGAACTAAGTTGTGCGATATCACAATTGCTGCGATTCTTGCATCCATCACACCGAGTCGTAACTGACCTGGATTAATTTCAGCAAAGGCTTGAGAGGCCCCGTCATCAAAATCAAGCATCTCAAAAATCATCTTGAGGAAGCGGTGGAAGGATGAGGACGGAACCATTTACGAGTGGGATAGTCGGCACGTATGATAGGAAGGGTAAGCATCTCAGTAGGTTTGATCCGACCACAGGCGAACAACTCAAAAGTGCGAATCTTGATTATGAGGTGGAGCCATAATCATGACTGATCAAATTAAAGCTCAAGCCCGATCGATGCAAAGCGCAACTCCGCAGGAATCGATGCTAAGCAGTGATGCTCCGTCTGTGGTTCGGGTGTTGCGTTGGTATGAGTAAAGAGGACGATCGCTTATTAGGTGAGGCTGTGCTGGGTTCGATCAGATTGTCCGACTTGCAGATGTTGTTTCAAGAATCTGCGGATAATCTGATGGTGGATTGCTATCCTGTCTCTGTCGCACAGGTCGATCGATTGCAAAGAGAGATTGCTGAACCGATTGATTTAAGTGCTTATGATTACTATCTTGAATGTGATGCAGTTTGATTGCGATTGCTTTGCGCCATAAAGAAACTGTTAATTAGTCGTCCCTGAAGAACTCTAAAAGAAAAAGTAGAACCTAAGCAAATTCTGCATCTGAAGCCATCAAAGCACGAAACAATTTGCGAAGATTGAACCCGCACCCTGCAAGCAAGGCATTTAAACGATCGCCAAGCTGCCCTTTGAGATAGTTGCGCCCCAAGCAGTGGTCGCTTTTGCTGTGTCCAATCACAGGTTCGATGGCGCTGCGTCGCTTAAACAATCGGCGTACTTTCCCAATCCGCTTGCGGGTGTCGCACACCAGCACTTCAACATCTTCGGGATAATAGTGTTTGCCCCGAAAGCCCTGATCTACCGTGGCGTGCTTGGGGCGAATGCCTGTGAGTCGTTCGACTTGCTCGACAGCAGGAATCAAGGTGGTTCCATCGTATGGATTGCCATGTTGGGCAGCAATCCCCACAATCCAATTACTGGCGTTCGTGGTCGTGATGACAACCTTGCAACCAAACTCGTAGGTTTTGTGGGCTTTGCCTTTGGCAATACACTCGACTTCAGGGGCATGAATGCTGTAACACTTGCCTTTGTCTTGTTTCTGTTGTTGATGAATCTGCTTGGCACGTTCAAGGAGTTGAGCGACCGCTTCAGGCATCGGTTGCAGTTTGCGCTCCAAGTCTCAAATCACTCGTCCCAAGTAGGTGCGAAGCATGCGCGTCTGCTTTTGGGCGCGTTTTCCTTGTCGGGCTGCGGTGTAGCGACTTTGTTTGAGCAAGGCGCTTTTGCCGACTCGGACATAGGTTTGACGCAGTTTCACCTGATGTTTCCGAGCCGCTCGGACAATCACTTTTCGGGCTTTGTCATACAACCGCGCATCGGTCGGAAACGCAACGGCTTTTTCTTGTACAGTCGTATCGACAATTACTTGCTTCACGTCATTCGAGGGCAACGCTTCACACTGCATTGCCGTCTTAATCACTTGTGATAGCAGTTTTTCCAGCCCATCGACCCCGACTCGTCGCCGCCAGTTGCCCAGACTCGACGGGTCGCAGGGCAACTGCTGTTGAAAAGTGTCTTCCCCACAAAAATACCGCCAGTAAGGGTTCTCCACCCATTTCGCCACCACCGATTCATCGCTCTCGTTGTACAGCGCTTTCAGGTAGTGCAGCCCGACCATCAAGCGCACGGGCAACGGCGGTCGCCCTCCATCAGTTGTCATGGTCGTGCCAAATTCTTGCTCTAAACTCTCCCAGTCCAACAGGTTTGCCAGTTTGAACAAGGCATGTTGCGCGTTCAGTTGGGCTTTCAATTTTGGAACGTCTGAGCCTGATTTTCCGGCTGATTTTTTAGAGAATCCGGTCATGAATTCTGCAAGGTTTTGAATGATTTGGGTGATTTTCTTGCAATATTATCATTGTTACTCATCGCTCAGAAGCCGCAGTCTGACTACGCTTTTAAGTTTTTCAAGGACGACTAATTACACTCTCCGTGTCTCCCGCTTTACGGTTGCCTCGCCTTCCCCATTTTCTTCTAAATACTTCTTACACTGGGATTGCTTGGTTCTCTGCTTGAGGTCATCGAGAATATAGAAATTGATAAGAAACTTGGCTCAGATTTATGCATCTTTTTGTCTCCGTTTCTTCGCATTTTGTCTCCGTCTCTTTATTGCCATAAAGATGATGAAAAGCAGTATTGTAAAGTTAATTTCAAATCTAATTCTATGTACGAATTCAGCAGTAGCATCCAAAATATCTAGATAGGATTGATTGTTGCAAAAACGCTTGTCTTTTTCATCAGCTTCAATATTATTGTTAATATAATCACACTTGGTAAAGAGCCGAATAACGATATTCTCAGTTACGGTAGCAATCGATCCATCCTCTGTAAAAACAGCGAATCTCACTGGTGTGCTATGAGATAATTTCGCAATTTGCTTGCTCTCTATATCAATCACCCCCCTCCGGTCAATTGCCCACACATGGGCTTCATTTCCACTTGCTGTAAGAATATATTGACCGGACGAATCAAAGGTAACAGAGTTGACAGGAGCGATATGATCTAAGACCGTCGTGTCTCTCCCGTACGAGACCCTGACATTTCCATCTGAAGATGCTATGGCAAAAGTCAAGCCGTCAGGATCAAATGCTGTCCCCGTTACGTTTCGGCTCGGCTGGGAATAATCAAGCTCTCTCATATCTTGGCTGGAGAAACGCCTCATTCTTCCTGTTCGTTCTGTGATGATGATATCGCTTGGATGATCCTTCTTTCGATTAGCAGTGAAGCCCGCATTGATAATCTCTTGACCCGGAATCTTCCTGGCATTCTTGTTTTCGTCAATAAAAAAAGCCTTTCCGTCGGTTGTCACTAAAACAGTACTTCTCTCATCGGGTTTGAGACGAATTATTTTGAATTGAAGTTGTCTGAGATGGGGAGGTAATCGATCAGCTACAACTGCTAAACCCACTTTCGCTTCAGTGCGGTTTTCATCAAGATTGAAGCGAATCAGTCCTGGAATATTGCCTAACTTCTCTTTGGTGAAAGCTTCAGTTGCTACTTGGCGAACAAGATTCATTTTGCTTTGCTGTTCTGCTTTTTTCTTTTCAGCTAACGCAATCTGCTGCTGATAGAAAGCTACTGCCGCTGCCCCACAAGCAAGTAACGCAAATACTCCAATACCTATGGTAAAAATACGCCGTTGTCTTGCTTCTTTCTTATGCTGCTCTGTCTCTAATTTTCGACTCGCATCAATATATTCTCCCTGTAGTCCAGTTGGCTGCGGTTGCTTGCCTGCTCCGCGTCTCAGCCAAGTTTCAGCTTCTTCTAGAACACTCCCCCGCAGTAGAAAACTATCATTGCGTTTTTTGCCTTCCCACTCGATCGCACGTTCTAAAAGTCTCGTATGCGATCGCACATACTCCAAATCCATCTCGATCGCGTTAATCAACTGCTCAAAGCCGCGATCGAAATTGTCCGACTCCCGAAAGAACAACCAGTTATGCCTCGCCAGTGCCTCATGCATTTGCTGAAAGCCATCACGATACACGATCGGCACGAG
>JACJNX010000086.1 GCA_014695255.1 Cyanobacteria bacterium FACHB-63 | reverse complement strand
TGTGGATTGCACAATTTTCGCCTTGAGAACCGTCAGTTGAGATTTGCCTAGTTTGATAAGATCCGGAGGCACACGGCTGAATCCCTACTGACTGCTATTTCCGATAATGTTTAATACAGAACAGCCGGATAGCTAACTCTTCGGTTGCAGCGGACCGAAGGAAGATACTGGCACTGAGTTCAAGATTCTAGCAACCGCTGAACGATTCGTTAGCTTGGACTTCTGTACCCACGAGCAGGCTTTCAGAATCAGCAAAGCTAAGAGATGCTTGCTCAGTCTCAGGTACCGCTGCCTGATCGTATTCGCTGAAGGTACAAACTAGAGCTCTTGTCTAAGTGCCTACAATTCTTCTACAGGGTACTTGCTCAAGGAAGATAATTTCCAAGTCAATTAAACGCTAAGTCCCATGCCTAGATTATCTGAATATCGGCTACTTAACTTTCATCCTGATCTGAACTCAAAGATGCAGCATTCGGGTTTGTCTCAGGATTAGCTGCTTGAGGATCTGGCGCATTGGCAGAAGGAATATCCGTTGCGAAAGGATCAGAGGTACTGGGAATATGCTCTTCAACGGTGCTAGGGGCTGAACCTCCAGATCCTGTTGGCCCTTCACCAGCATTGGCATTCCGCGCTTCTTCTAACGCAATCGTCGGATCGCTGTTCGTTGCAGCAGTTCGTGCTCCAGCATTTTGAGCGACCTCTTCCAGACGGGATTCGGTTTGATGGGTCTTTTCATTTGACATGGGGGAACCTCAAGAAAGAGAGCAATGCAGAATCTATCCAGGTGATGCAATCAGTAGCGTTAGCGTCCCGTTTCTGCATGACGAATACCCCTATCATGCTAGCAATGAGACAAGAACTACTCTAGCTATGGAGCAGTTCCACGATTACAACAGCTTGTGATGGGCTACACCAAACTATGAATAGGCAAGGTGAAACTTCTAAACCTAGTTGTTAAGTGACAGCAAAGTTGGCTGTTCTAGCCGAGATCGCCTCCCAGAGACATCGCGGGTTCATCTCCCATATCAGACCTCGGCAGCCACCAGATCAGCGAGGTGGCGAAAGTTATCGAAGACCAGTTCGGCCCCGGCCTGCATGAGGTGCTCGCGGTGGTCGGGGCCGCAGTGCTGTCCTCCCGTGAATCCAAACACACGCATGCCCGCGCTCCGGGCGGCATGGACGCCGTGGGTACTGTCCTCGATGACCAGGCAGTGCGCCACGGGAGTGCGCATCCAGCCGGCGGTGTAGATGAACACGTCGGGTGCGGGCTTGCCATGAGCGACTACATAGGCACTGATCACATGAGGCTCAAAGCGTTCGAGAAGATCGACAGAGTGCAGACCAAGCCGCAGCTTTTCCGGGTAACTGCTAGAGGCGACGCATAGCGGCACGCGCAGATTGTCCAAAGCCTCGGCGACCCCCGGAACGGCGCACAGTTCGCTCGCGTAGGCAGCTTCCGTACGCTCCTTGACGCGCGCGAAGAACTCGGCGGGAATCTTCTGTCCCCAATCGGCTTCGATGTCGGCGACCATCTCGCGTTCGGGGCGACCGGCAAAACGGCGGATGACCTCCTCAGTGTTCATCCCATAGCCCAGGCGCGAAAGCTCCTCGCTCACCAGGCGGCACACGACGATTTCGCTGTCGATGAGCACCCCGTCGCAGTCGAAAATGATGAGTTGAGTTGAAGTCATACTTTAAGCACCCCGAGTTGCCGATTGAGAGTCCGGCTCGGAATCCGGCTCAGAGGCGGACTGCACCGTGTCGATGAAGTTGCCCTGGGAGATGAGGTGGTAGAGGCTCTTGATGCCGGTGTCTGCCGCGGGCGTCGCGCCCTTTGCGGACATGTGAGCCTCCATTGGCAGATCGACGCGATCCGCGAAACGCTTGCTGAAAGACTGGATGGTGTCGTAATCATCGGGAGTCGGGGTGTGGAAGCGCGCCAAGATGCGGGTGATGGAATCGTCCACGGTCTCGAAGCGGCGCAGGATGCTGGCAGCGGTGCCGGCGAGATACACCTCGACATCCACGTCGCGCACGAAATCCGCGTAAGTTGGGTCTTTGCGCAGCAGGATGGCAATGCCCTCGCTTATCTCCTGCATCACGTCGCGGGTGAACTGGTGATTTTCGGGCGAGGACTCGAAGAACTCCTTGAGCTTGAAGTCGGTCTTGATGTTGTCGTGCGTATCTAGCGCGTGCAGAGCGATGAGCCAGTGGGCACCGTTGAGCTGCCAGCTTTTGATCTGCTTCTCGACTTCCACATGCCGGCTCCATTCGATGCGGCTGTCCCGGCACAACTCCGCCATCTCCTCGGTCTCGGGGCATAGCTCTAGCTTGATCACGCCGTATTCCTCGGCGCGCACCAGAACCGTGGGATGAGAGTGGGAGCCGTCTTCCTCCAGTCCCACGCACATCCGGTCGACTAAGGCGTGCACTGGCGTTACGTGACGCCGGGTTTCGGGCGTGATGAGGTCTTGAAGGCACTCGTGCTCCAAAACCTCGCTGGCGATTAGCGTGTTCTCGCAGGCAATCAGGAAAACCCGGCCCATCGCATCTGGCTCGGACTGTTTCTTCTGGCTCAGGATGTCGAGTGCCCGGAGGACGGCGCGGTAGTTCTCTGGCTTGAGGACGGAAGCGGTGACGATCACCGAGGTTTCCGGGCCGATTTGCCTGGCGATTTCTCGAACGGCGGCTTCGGGATTCTCCTCGTCGTAAGCGAAGAAGCCATCGTAACGCACGGCGGTGCCATTAGATGTGGACTCGCCAGGCTGCTGGATGAGGTAGCTCTTTTGAGGATGGTCGCGGAGCAGCTCGTTGCGGCGGACGGCGTCCAGCGCGGTAGAGCCGGTGGCGTTGGTGCCTGAGACGGCGCGGTTGAAGAGGTAGAGCTTCGATCCCGGCTTCTGGAACCAAGGCGCGATAAGCCCCAACCCCAGACGGCCCGCGCCAAAGTGAAGGTGGATCAATCTCGGCGTCGCTTCGGCGGCATTTGTATCAGCGGGACCCACATCCCGCTCGTCTATCCCCGACGGGTTCTCATTTGTATTCTGCATGGCGGCTCTTATTTGAATTGTTAGGCTGTATGGCTATAAACCTCTCGAACATACAGACATACAAGCCTATGAACTAGATATTAGTAAGTATTAGTAATCAGATAACTCAACCAACAGGAGGAATAGATTCCAGAAATTTCATCAACGGGCTTAAACACTTGTTTCCAAAAGCAGCCGCCAGTGTTCCACAACACAAAACGGCATTGTCAACTTAACCGGAAATGTTCAAGGTTAAGCACAACAATCCCGCAATCGTCAGGTTCGCTCAATTTTACGCAGCAGATTTTAGACAAGCCACTTCTCGCCAATCTTCAAATCGTTGGCGCAGTTCTTCGATATCGGGTGGCAGTCAGTTGATGTTGTTTCGGGTGGAAGTGGTCTCGAATCGGTCCAAATGCAGAGAGAAATCGTTGCGCTTGCCCAGGGGATTTGAACCGCCGCATTCGTCGCTCTCGCGTTCGAGTCGGTTGATGGGAGTTCTCCACTCGATTGTTCAACCCCTTGTGCTGTCGATGTTCCACGTTCTTCATCACTTGCTTCTTCGCGGCTTCGTAACTCTTGAGTTTGTCGGTGACAATCACCCGTGGCACGAAGCCTTGTTTCTTCAGCAGTTTGCGGGCGTTGCTGAATGAGAAGATGAATCATGCTGGAACAGGAACATCCCAAAATTTGAGATAGTGAATCAGCAATCGAACGGAATGCTTTAGCATTTCAACTGACTTAGAATAGCAAAGCGTCTTACGACGCAACCGAGCAAGATAGTGTCGCAACCGTGTGTTTTCTCCTTCGACTCGAATCATGTAGGTTTTGCTGACAATGTGATCCCCGTCTGGGATAAACAGCGGGTAGACTCGATTGCCATCGCTGACATAGAAGTAACAGTTCCAGAGGCTGACGAGGCTCCACAATGGCGCAAACGTCGCTGCACTGTGGTCGCCTATCACCCACCCTAAGATTCCGGGTTGGAAGTGGTTGACCGCTGTCCACTGTCCCCACGAAATGCGCAACCAGCGCAAAGGTAAATGCTAAAAGGCTCATGTAACCTGAGTTTCAGGCTTGTTCTTGCTTCGGAACTTTTGCTTAAACGAGTGCGATCGCAGAATTGCCAAGGGCAGGAATGGCAACCATTTCAAATCTGAAATCGGAACGAGTTCATTCAAGACAGATGCAAATCTCGAATGACTAAGGCCTGAAACAACTAATTCACGCGGGTTTGAAGATTTCCATCTACACTGGTTGCGCATCCCGTGGGGACACATTGCGTTCGGTCAAGCACGATTTGTAGCCGTTGACCTCGCGGAAGATGTTGCTTGATCCACTGTTTGACGATGGGAAACCACAACGATTCAGGAGTCATCTGCGGCAGACTGAGGAAACGCTGTAAATTCCGTCGTCTACTCTCAAATAAAATCGGTTGCGGAAATAAGGTTGCCAGGCGTTCGATGCTAATTCTGCGCTCTTGCTGCAACAGTTCAACCAAGATTTTCAGCGTGATGAATTGAGCAGACGAGAGTTGCGATTTCAAACAGGATTGATAGAATGAAGGCAACATTTTAGTTACAGAGAAGTGAATTGATTAGTTTCACTTCTTTTTTTCCTAGCGTGGTAAAGTTGACTGGAGGAATTTAGCTTCAACTTGTGCGAGATAGCTATGAGGATCACGTCGAAAATGTCGTTGCTGTAATCGCTTGTGACGGTGATTCTGAAGGTCGGAACGCACAGCTTTCCAGCGTTGAATTGAGACGCTTGCAAGTGCTTGTGGCGTAAAGGGTGCTGTTCGAGTGGCAATCATCGCAATGAGGCGAACAGAGCCGCGCACAACTAAGGAGGCGGGAGCTTGTTTGCGTCCGGTCACACGCCGTTGATGATGGCGCATCTGACCAAACACCTGCTCAAGGTCATTGTTCGTTCTAGGAAGACCTTCGACTTCATAGCAATGGAACAGTCCAGACCAGTAGCTTTGTGTTACTTTGAGAAAATGCTCAATCCCACTTGCAAGGCTACCAACTTCGGCTTTGCGCGCTCGCATCTCCTGCAAAAGCTGTCTGAAGTTAGCTTGAAGTGCTTCAACATCAAGTTGGTCTGTGTTGTCCAGCAGGGTTGCTGCTTGATGCACCCAATCGTAAGCCAAGGTGAGGGGAAGCCACAACGATGCAGTTTGTTCGAGTGCTGTCGAAACCAGATGTTTCAACCTCACAAGCGGCTTAGGGAGTGCCCCTTTTTCTCAATTCGAGCTAAGCTCTGGTCAACGGCGCTCAACTGTTGCTGCAACTCCAGTCCAGACGCATCGAGTGGAGGACGACTTGAACTCGTCAAGGCTGAGCGCACCGCTTGACAATAGTCCTGAACAATCTCGCTGGTCGCATCATTGGCATCACAAACTGCCTGCTCAATTTTCCGTACCCCTCGCACCCGCTTTTTCAGTTCCTTCTTGGCATGTCGGTCTGCTTCATAGATAGGCTTCGCGGCTTCGCGAAAATAGTGAAAATGGCACAAACCATGAACGGCATCGGGCAGTGCGCGTTCAACGGCTTTACGAATCGAGTGTTGTCCATCACTCACAACCGCAATAATGGGAACCGTTAATCTTTGCTCAACCGTGCGGAGCAGTTCCGCTAAGGTTTCATGCGTGGCAGACAAGCAGGTTCTCGCTAGTAGGATCTCACCCGAAAGACATTCCCGAATCACCCATAGCACTTCATGCCCAACATCTGGCTGCATTCCATCGATTGCTAAAATCACCTGTTGTTGTTGCTCAAGTCGCGCTTGCTGCTGAGGATTGTCGCTCAGGCTTGTCGCCACGAGCTCGTCGTAGCGCTCAAGTAGATGACCGACGCTTCGCAGACTAATACTCAATCCTCTTTGCTCAAGCAAGGTATGGATCTCACTCACGCTGCGATGCTCTTGATAACGCACAGTGCCTGCCCAAGCTATCACATCTAACCCAAATTCATGTTGGGGCAGTGCCCACTGACTTTCCTGCTCTGGACGGTACACTCGACGATAACGCTCACAGTTTGAGTTCGGGCAGCGTCGAACCTTGAGACGGAGTCTCACCACTGCGTCTAATGTCCGAATCGTGCGGTAGTTGTCGTACTTGTTCCACAGTCCACTGCCACAGGTTGGGCAACGTTGCTGCAAGCATTCCAATACGATTTCGCGCTCTGCTTCAGGTTGGGAGTGGCGTCTTGCCATGATTTACACAATAGGCAGCATCACGCTATAGCTTACCTAAATCCTCCTGAATTCTCCAGTCAACTTTACCGCGCTAGTTTTTTTCTGAGCTTATTGCTTCTATCCGGCATCGCTTCTACTTTTCAAGCTCGTTGTCACCCCTTGAACAGAAAGACATTGCTGCAACCATTATTGAGCGAGGGGCAGACTATATTTTCGCGCTCAAAGGCAGCCAAAGCAGCTTGTTTGAAGATGTGCAATGGTTGTTTGAGCAAGCTCAAGCGGTTCAATTTCAGGATGTTGCGCATGACTTTGCTCAAACGATAGACAAAGGGCACGGGCGGATTGAGATTCGCCGCTGTTGGACATTAGCAGAAGCAGAACTCGATTATTTGGTGCAGAAGCCCCAGTGGAAATGTCTCAAGCGCGTGGTGATGCTCCAGAGTGAACGCAGAATCAACGGACAAACCAGCACCGAAACCCGCTACTACATCAGCAGTCTCGACTCAGATGCCGCAAAAATTCTCACTGCCATTCGTGCCCACTGGACTGTGGAAAACTACTTACATTGGGTATTGGACGTTGCTTTTGATGAAGATGCCTGTCGGATTCGCAAGGATTACGCCCCCAAAACTTCTCATTACTCCGTCACATTGCACTCAACTTACTCGGACAAGACAAAACGACAAAGGCAGGCGTTGCAGCCAAACGCAAAAAGGCGGGCTGGGATGATGCCTATCTGCTCAGGATCTTGTCTCAATAATTTTCATGCGTTTACCCTGCGTGATTCATCTTTCAAAATTTCTTCCAATAAATCACGTATCCAAAGCAGCCTATTCAGCTAATTGCGTGATTAGCTCAACCCACTCAATCGGTTGAGCAAGCTTGTGCAAGTATGCTTCAAAACCAGCTTGCAATGACTTCTCCCGATCTTCCTCTAAATAAGCCGTAATGGCAGCAGCGGGAAGATGCCCCCCCTGTTTGGCTTCCAATCCACGAATCCGCTGAATTAGGCTATAACCATCTCCACCTGGCATGCGAAGGTCACTTAGCAATACATTAGGACGGAATCGCTCTAACTCCTCTAATGCGATCGCTGCGCTTGAAACGGCTCTTACACTAATGCCATGCGACTCCAGAACAGCGGTGATAAACTCGCGGATATCCGCTTCGTCATCCACCACCAGTACCCGTAACCCATCTAGGGATTGAGGCAATTGCAGCATAGGCTTTTCTTCTTCTTGGGTTGCTTCCGAGTTGAGTTCTAGAGACGGTTGATCAACCGTCTTCTGCAACTGGCTCAAGTCATACACTCCAATTCGCAGAGCCTCAATAAGACCAGCATCATGCAGAGCGATAGCAACGTGCAACTGGGCTACAAATGGCTTTCCTTTCCAGGGACGCAAGCTGATCTGCCAGTACTGCATCTCGCTGCTTGAGGAAAGCTGATTCAGCTTAATGTAGAAGGTCTGAAGGTCATGCTCTGCAACAAAAACAGCAAGCGGTTTACCAACCACGTACGATTGAGGTGTGTTTAGTAATCGAGCGATCGCTAGGTTGGCATCCAGGATGACTCCATTGGCATCGGTTTCTAAGTAGGCGATCGGCGAAGAATGAAATAAATCGCGATAGTGGGAACAATTTGTGGTGAGCTGCTTATTTTGCTGACGCAGATCTTGATTAGTCGCTTCTGATACATCTAAAAGGGACTGCATTGCTTCATAACTCACCTGCAAATCTTCCAGTGCTGCATCAATTCCATGCCAGGCTTCTGCATCTATCTGTTGGAATGACGAAATTCGTTGCCGGATGATTTGAAAATGTAGGCTAATTTGGTCGTCATTCATAATCTTAACAACGATATTAATTGGGGGAGACCCTCAGTTCACGTACAAGTTCATGATAATAAACCCTTATGCAAACTAAATTGCTCTTGCTCCTAGACAATATTAAGTCTTGTAGCATCAGGTTGAGCCGTTTCATCCTTAAGGGAGTTTACCCCTTCCAATATCCTCTAATTCTCTGGTTTAGGTTATTATAATGGTACCGCTGTTTGCACACGAATCAAGATGAATCGGTTGGAAAAACTGCAATCTGCTCTGGATGGTCTTAAAGCAGAACGCGTACAGATTACCCAAAGCTGGTACCTGCAAAACTGCTGGGTGACGCAGTCGAAACCCGGAGGCACTGCCCGAACTAAGCATAAATATTGGCAAGTGAGAAGCCGTCAACCGATGCTTGATGGCAAGACAGTGAAGCACTTGAAAGTAGATGAAGTGGAAGACTATAAGGCAGCGATCGCACGAGGGCGGCGGATAAAACAAATCGATCAGCAAATCGAAAAGCTGCAACAGCAACTCGCAAAACTCATTTTCACAACTGGCTCATTGAATCGTTCATCCGATACCGATGAACATCCTTTCCCAACTTCAAAGTTACCAGCGAGTGAGCGATCGCAACGAGTGGAAGAAACAGTTCCAACTCTAGGAGAATTGGTTGACTTGGCTGAACAAGAACGTCTTGTCCAAGAAGTACTCACCAACAGTCGGGCATTGAGAGTTGCAGTGCGACAGTCAATCAATCGGGGTAGAAAGTTAGGCGCAAGAAATATTGAGCTTAGAAATTGACCGTGGGACAGCCTAACTTTTATTGAAGGGCTGTGTCCTTAATTTCGGTAGCAAGCTTGGTCAATAGATCGGCTAGAGGATCACAAGAACTGGATTCAAAAATAGTCTGCCAAAAGGCATCTTGACCTTGTAACTGATGAGCGACCTGCTGCCAATGTGCTTTAGAAATGATAGGAGAATCGTCCTCCAGCTCTGGCTCCTTAGTATAGATTTTCTGCTTAAAATCTATGAGCGAAAACATTTGTCGATCGTTCATCACAAGTTCTGCCTGACCCAGAAAGAGAAAGCCTATATTTTTAAGTGAATGGTGGAAACGAGACAGAATAACCTCTTGAGCTTCTGGGGTGAAATACATCAATACATTACGGCATATCAGTAGATCAATGTCTGACAGGGGAGCATCCTTGATCAGGTTATGTTGCTCAAAGGTCACAAGGTTGCGAAGTTCTCGGTGAAACACATAGCCTTGTTCAGTTTGCTCAAAGTATTTCTCAAGCAATTGAGGCGGAATGCTAGTGGTTTCTAAGTCACTGTAGGTTGCTCTCTGTGCACGTTGAAGCGCATCTGCGTCTGCATCGGTGGCATAACACTGAACTCGCTGCAGACAAAATTCAACTCCCAAAACTTCTGATAATAGGATCAAGACGCTATAGATTTCTGGTCCGCTAGCACAGCCTGCACTCCAAACTCGAACGACTTCATGCGATCGCTGACTAGCAATGATTCTGGGAATAACTTCTGTAGCTAGATAAATCCAAGCATTGCGATCGCGGAAAAATCCAGTGAAGTTAATCAGAACATCATTCAGGAGAGCAAGATGTTCATCTGAGTGACATTGCAAATGCTGTAAATATTTCTGATAAGTATCAATTTTGAGCTGCTGCATCCGGTTTTGAAATCGTCGCATTAGACCAGGACGCTTGTAGCTTGTCAAATCACAGTCCCGACGTCGCTTAAGGTAATCTAGTAAGGTTTCAAATTCTGGGTTTACTTCATCTATGCTTTGGGCTTGCCCATGAAGAAAACAATTATGGGAAGACATTTGAGTAGACATTATTGTATCGGTGGTTAAATTCGCTTAAAAGCCTGCTGTAACCGCTCTCCTAATCAACGTACTTTATCTGTATCACCTTATGTAGAAGATATTAAATGATTCGTACGCAAATATCTGCCCGATTCGGACATAAATTCATATTACTCTAGTTGCTTGATTCGCACGTGAGTGCGAATCAAGCAACTGCTTGTTAGAAAAGTTTCAGTGTGCTCCTAGTAGAATAATTCAATATCTGAGAATCAGTATTTGTAGAGAATTTGCATTCTAAATTTTCTAGTCTTTACTATAGATTTGCTGTTATTAAGATTGTCAAAAGAGTCTGTTACTTTCAATGCATCAATGAGAACGAAACGCTTTCTAAGCGTCTGATCTCGACTTTATCCATTTCCTCTTCAATGAAATGGATAAAGTCGAGCTGAGAGAGCCACAGATTTGTCTAATAAGAGAAGACTTCAAAACAATAACTTTTAATAATCGAAGACAACTTATTGAAGCTTGTTTTGAAGTTATTCAAAATCCTTTATTTCTCCAACCTTTATTTCTTTATTGAGAATGTCTTGGCTCAATACTTCGTTGCTCATTACAGCCTGCCGCACTAAATTTGCTCGTCGCTTTGCATCTTTGGCTTTTTGCGATAGCAAGTCTGCGGCTTCATGCTCATTCATCTCGCGTAGATGCTTAGCGGTGTGCGTCATCAACAGCTCGCTCTCCTCGATCGTGCGAAGCCCACCCCAGAGCGTCTCTTCGATCGACTGGGTCACTTCAGCCAGTAGGGTATTCAGCGAATAAGCGTGCCCCGTATGACAGCGAAAGCGCAGCAGGTTGCCTTCCTTTAACTGCAACAATACCCCATGACACTCAGGGCACGTAAAGGGAGACAGATCACCCAGCTTCATAATTCCAAGTTCCAAGCCATTATCTTCTTGGGCAATACCCACTTCAATCTCCATGTTTTCAGACACCGCATTTTCCTCCTGCTCCGGGATGGTTTGGTTAGCCAGGCGGGTTAACAACGTTCCCATTTCATTGGTGGGTACACAATAATCAACATTCACAACTTTTAGCGCTGCCCTGGGCATTGAAGGGAAAAGCGCATCAAGCGGGTCTTGAATAACAGCAATGCCGCCTCGTTCCTTAATGGCATACAGCCCAGCCGCGCCATCATCGAGACTGCCACTTAATACCACTCCGATGACTTGCGACCCATAATATCGAGCAGCAGAGCGAAATAAGACATCGATCGCCGGACGAAAGCGGTTTTCTTTGGGACCGCGAGAGAGCCGAACAATTTCTGGTTCAACCAGCAAATGATGATCGGGAGGAGCCACATAAATTCGACCCCTTCTGATTGGCTCCCCGTCCACTGCGTGTGTGACTGGCAGAGACGTGAACCGCGCTAAAATTTCGGGTAATAGACTGGGATGATCAGGAGAAATGTGCCAGACAATAAAGATTGCTGCCGGAAGATTGGGAGGCAGTTGAGAAACGAGAGTCTCAAAAGCTCCAAGTCCCCCGGATGATGCGCCAACGACAATAATTTCTGGCTTCAATCTTCAATGCTCCTGGTCGTTGTGGCTTTCAGTGTACTTTCAGGTCATCAAATTAACATACTGGCTCAAGGCATACCACCCTCTAAAGGCGAGTTATAGAAGCAAATCAGCATTTCCAGCCCACAATGCTTATGATGAGTATTGTCACAATGACCAGGAGATCGATCCTGTATCAGCATCACAGCAGTTATCCATCATGGCATCCAAACGCGATTCGAGAAAACCTCGAAACACTTCCTCAGATGACAGCGTTCCGACTGATAATCAGTCGAGCACTGACCTACAACTAGAGAATTCCAGCAAATTATTTCCTGTTGTTGGCATTGGAGCTTCTGCGGGAGGATTAGAAGCGTTTAGCGAGTTGCTGGATTATTTGCCCGCCGATACAGGCATGGCGTTTGTGATGATTCAACACATGCCGCCTGATCAAGAAAGTGTATTGAGCTTAATTCTTTCTAGATCCACCCGAATGCTGGTGCAGGAGGTGCAGGATGGGATGGAGATCGCACCCAATCAGATTTTTGTGATCCCGCCTAATGTCAGTTTAACCCTTGAGCAAGGCGTGCTAAGGCTAACGGCTCGCCCCAAGAAAAATGGGGTGTTTATGTCGGTAGATACGTTTTTGCTGTCTTTGGCTAAAGAACGAGGCAGCAAAGCGATCGGTGTGATTTTGTCAGGTGCAGATTCGGATGGGGCACGGGGACTCGAAGCAGTTAAGGGAGCTGGAGGGATCACCTTTGCCCAGTGTCAGGAGTCAGCCCAAGTTGAAAGTATGCCCAACACGGCGATCGCCACCGGGCAGGTAGACTTTGTTCTTACCCCTCAACAAATTGCACAGAAGCTAGCCGAGATTAGCCATCATCCCTACCTGGTCAGCCAGACCACAACACCATCAGAGGAAACTTCCACGCCAGCACTTAAACAGGATAGACTCAGCGAAATCTTTAATCTGCTGCGAAAGGCGACTACCGTGGACTTTACTCACTATAAGCAAACCACGATAGACCGTCGCATTCAGCGCCGTATGGTGCTGAATCAATTGGAAAACCTGGAAGATTATGCCCAGTATCTCCAGAGCAATCCAGCAGAAGTGCTGGCGTTATATCAAGACTGCTTGATTCATGTCACGAGCTTTTTCCGCGATCCTGAAAGCTTTGAGGAATTAAAAAGCGTCGTCTTTCCCGCCATCATCAAAGATAAATCGCCGGGAACCCCGATCCGGATTTGGGTCGCAGGCTGTTCGACCGGAGAGGAACCTTACTCGATCGCGATTTGCCTGCTTGAGTTTTTATCGGATCAGATCTCTCGCATCCCGATTCAGATTTACGCAACAGATATCAGCGAAGCGGTGATCGAACATGCTCGCAATGGGGTCTATACACCCAGCCAGGTTGCCAATGTGTCTCCGGAGCGTCTCTATCGGTTCTTTGTTCAAGTCGATGGAGGCTACCAGATCAGTAAGTCTGTGCGCGAACTGTGCGTCTTTGCTCGACAAAATCTGATTGGCGATCCACCCTTCTCGCGGCTGGATCTGATTAGCTGTCGCAATGTGTTGATCTACTTGGGCAATACCCTACAGAAAAAGCTCTTACCGATCTTCCATTACGGGCTGAAGCCGACTGGCTTTTTGATGTTGGGCAGCTCCGAGACAGTGGGCGATTTTGGCGATTTATTTACCCTACATGACAAAAAGAACAAAATTTACGCTAAGAAACTCACCGCGGCTCGACCCAATCTTGAGCTGACGGCTGGCTCTTATTCTTCGACTACCGCTCACCCTCAACCGCTTGTGTCCGATCCGCTTCCCAGCGACCTGGAACTTCAGAGAGAAGCCGATCGCATTGTTTTAAGCCAGCATTCTCCAGCGGGTGTTGTCGTTGATCACAATCTGGAAATTCTCCAATTTCGCGGACAGGTCGGCCCCTATCTAGAACCTACTCCCGGTCGCGCTAGCCTGAACCTGCTCAGAATGGCAAAAGAACAATTGCTGCGGGAGCTCCAGTCCGCCATTAATCAGGCAAAACAGCAAAGTCTGCCCGTCAAGCGCGAGGGCTTGCAGATGCGCGAAGGTGCTCGGCTTCGGCAAGTCACCATTGATATCACGCCCTTCCAAGTGGGAGAAGCTCAAGAGTATTTCCTG
Organism: Cyanobacteria bacterium FACHB-63; assembly: GCA_014695255.1. Classification (GTDB taxonomy): domain Bacteria; phylum Cyanobacteriota; class Cyanobacteriia; order Leptolyngbyales; family Leptolyngbyaceae; genus Leptolyngbya. The sequence goes on along the minus strand of JACJNX010000086.1, from coordinate 14,148 downwards.
GTTCTGTTTGAAGATGCGCCGCTCGTTCTCGAATTGCCCAATGAACCAAGCGATGGCGGGACTCCCACCACGACCCGTAGGACTTCTGAGGCGCAGGAGAGTGCTCGGCTGAAGCAAGAACTAGCAACTACACGGGAGCATTTGCAATCAATCATTACCGAACAGCAAGCCACCAACCAGGATTTGAGAGCCGCGAACGAAGAAATATTATCAAGCAATGAAGAGTTGCAAAGTACGAATGAGGAACTGGAGACGGCAAAAGAAGAGATTCAGGCAACCAATGAAGAGCTAAACACCGTCAATGATGAGATGCGCCGTCGTACCCAGGAAGCGACCCAAGTCGGTAATGACTTGCAAAATCTACTCAATAGCATCCACATCCCCATTCTGATGCTGGGAGCCGATCTCCAGATCCGGCAATTTACCCCAGCCATGGAAGGCATTTTCAACCTGATCTCGACTGATCTGGGGCGACCCTTGAGCGACATTACTCATACATTAGATGTGCCAGACTTAGAGCAACAGATTCTAGAAGTGATTCGCACGCTCAACCTGAAAACTCAGGAAATTCAAGACCAGGATGGACACTGGTATCACTTAAGAATTCGCCCCTACCGCACGATCGATAACAAGATTGATGGAGCTGTGCTGGTGTTGATTGATATTGACAATCTCAAACGTAGTAATGCTCAATTAACGGAAGCGAGAGATTATGCGAATGCGATCGTTGAAACGGTCTGGGAGCCACTGATTGTCCTCAATAATGACTTACAGGTGATTACAGCGAATGTCTCGTTCTATGACACCTTTCAGGTGTTACCCGTGCAAACAGAGCAGCATTCAATTTTTGAACTGGGCGGCGGACAGTGGGACATTCCGCAATTGCGAGATCGACTTGAAGAACTTCTTGCTAGCAATGTCGAGTTTCAAGATTTTGAAGTCGAACACAACTTTGAACAAATTGGACAAAAAATCATGCGCCTTAAAGCTCGTAAAATGCCCAGGGTTGACAGCACGCAGATGATGTTGTTACTGGCGATCGAAGATATTACGAAGCAAAGGCGGTTAGAAACAGACCCAAGTTAATGTCATCGAGCTGATGTCAAGTTAGAAGAACGTTTAAAGAGATAGATAGGTATTGATGCGCTTTCCAAAATATTACTGCCAGGAGCTATTGCACTTGACGCGGTAATTCGACCCGGAACGTTGTCCCTTGATCAATGCTGCTTTCGATCGCAATACTTCCCTGCATCAATTCCACTAAAGCATGCACGATCGCGAGTCCCAATCCTGTGCCACCATAATTGCGAGTCGAGGTTTGATTCACTTGCCAAAACTCCTGGAAGATTCGCGCTTGATCCACAGGCTCGATTCCAATTCCGGTATCTTGAACCGCAATCAAAATTCGTCCCTCTGGAAGCTCCCAGATTCCAAGCGTGACTTGCCCTTGCTCGGTGAACTTAATCGCATTCGAGAGCAGGTTCGTGATAATTTGCCGAATCCGCACTGGATCGTTGACGATCGCAAGCGACGGTTGAGCGGTGTCAAGGTTAAGCGCAATTCCTTTTTGGTCGGCAAGACAGCGCAATTCTTGTGCGGTATCACTGGCAATTTGAATCAGATCGAACCCAGTACTTCGCAGTTGCAACCTGTTCGCTTTCAGCCTTGAAAAATCTAGAAGTTCTTCGATCAGCTCCAGGAGGTGCCGGCTATTGCGAACAATACGATCGACCATGGGCAACAAATTTTCATCTTCCGTGACTGACACCCGTTTCAGCAGCAGCTGAGAAAAGCCCAGGATCGCACTCATGGGTGTGCGGAGTTCATGCGAAATCGTTGCCATAAACTGATCTTTTAAGCGATCGGTTTCAGTCAGTTCAAGATTTTGCAGTTGGGTCTCACGCATTTGAGCCTCACTGCGTTTGCGGGCAGTGATGTCTCGGATTATCCAGCGGAGCGCGATCTCTTTGCCTTTAGGATCTCGTACCGTTTCAACAGTGACAGCCGTATCGATCTTTGAATCGGTGCGTCTTTTACATACTGTGACTTCCCATTCCTGGATGCGATGAATCATAGGAAGTTGATTTAGAACCCCTCGAAAGGCAGATCGTTGATCTTCATCAACGAACGTAATCAGCGACTCTTGAACCAGAAACTGATGAGAAAGATTCAACAAGTCAGTCGCAGCTCGGTTTGCTTCGCGTATGCTGCCACGTAAGTCTGTAACGAGGTAGGCATCGGGGGCAAATTCAAATAATTCTTGATAGCGTTGTCGTTCAGCTTCGATCACACTTTGAGCAGATAACAAGGATTCGTTTTGCTGTCTGAGCTCTTCTTCCGCAACGCGCAATTCTTCTAAGGCAGATCGCAATTCTTCTATGCAATCCAACATCAAGTAAGGATCTGCGTTTGCGGCATCTCGAGTGCTTTCGTACAACCGCTTCGTGCGCTGCTGTACAACTTGAATATACTCACTTAGTAAATCTATTTCCATAGTTAGAAAGGCGATCTTGCATTGCAATTAGAGAACGCGGGTAGAGTAACCTAAATCATCCAAAATCTGAATGGGTGGAAATCTAACAGAACGGAAGCTTAGGTTCAAGAGCAGAACGGCTGAGAGGCGATCTGGGTACGAATTATATAAATGGTACACGAATCATAATTGTTTTTCATTTACCTTTGGGCGACTTTAACAAGATCGACCTTCAACTTTCTCTTCTAAAGTTAGAGTCTGACTATCAGTTCTGTGACAATTAACACTAGGTTTCTTAATGTTCCTGCGAGAGTGTTTGAAACGTATCGATCGTTGCATTCTCCCGCCCCGGAATAGAATTTGGGGCTAACGGTGCGAAGCCTGCCTCCGGAGGCTCACCTTGAAAGAGGGCTGTTAGTGCGCGGAGGCGCACTTCGTCTGGGTAGACGCGAATTCTATTTGCCAAAGCACAGTGATTCGTGCGCGATGTCTAATATTTCCATCTATGCTCTTTGACAGTGGCGATCGCAATCAGCCATTGTGTGGCGATTTTGTTTTGACATAGATTACAGGGCTTGGGAAATTAGATCTCGGCTGCACTAAGTTATGGGTAATCCTCATCCCTTGTAGTTGCTAGACGTGGCAAGCGAATGACAAACGTTGCCCCTTGATCTTCTCCTGCACTTTCAGCCTTGATCGTACCGTTGTGAAGTTCGACAATGTGACGGGCGATCGCTAACCCAAGTCCCAAGCCTTTCGCTACATTTGCATCTTCAGCTTGGCGAAAGCGATCGAACACATGAGGCAGAAAATCCGCCGTGACCCCAACGCCTGTATCCGTCACTCTTATTTCAGCATGATTGGAAGCATCGCTTGATAGTTCAAGCGTGACGCTGCCGGAGTCTGGTGTGAACTTGATGGCATTGGTCAGGAGATTGATCAAGACTTGATGCAGGCGATCGCGATCCCCCATCACGACAACGGGTTTCGTAGCATTTTCCTGCCAAGTCAAATGAACGCCTTTGTCTATTGCAGTTTGAGCTACGGTTGCGATCGCTGTTTCAATGACGGATCGCAGTTCAATCGGTTGAGGATTCAAATGCAATTTGCCTACTGTGATGCGGGAAATATCGAGCAGGTCTTGCACCAGTTTGGCTTGCAGGGTAGCGTTTCGCTCGATCGTGTTTAGCGCTTTGGTCAACATCTCTGGATTGAACGGATAACTTCGCAACATGCGTGTCCATCCGAGAATTGATACTAGAGGCGCGTTCAGTTCATGCGAAACGACTGAGATGAGTTCATCTTTTTGGCGATTCAGGACTCGCTCCTGTTGCAGCGCTTCGCCGCGTCGCTGTGCCGACTGAAGATGAGCAGTGATACGGGAGATCAGTTCTTGCGCTGAGAAGGGTTTGATCAAGTAGTCGTCGGCTCCCGCTTTCAGTCCTTCCGCGATCGCTTCTGCTCCGGCACGTGCCGACAAGAGAACGATCGGAATATCTTTGGTACGCGAATCCGTTCGCAAAGCTTGAAGCAATTGGAACCCATTTAATCCCGGCATCATTACATCACTCAAGATCAAATCGGGAGTGCGCGATCGAGCTGCTAGCAGTGCCGCTTCTCCATCGGCAACGGCTTCGACTTGAACTTGATCTCCCAAAATTCGAGTGAGATAGTCGCGCATATCGGCATTGTCATCGACTAAGAGAATTTGAGCTTGGTTAAGAATCGCTCGATCGCCAGAACGCCAAAACTCTGCTTCTTGAACATACGGTTCTGTCTCGATGCAGGTGGAAGGTCGAGACGCTTGGATTTGATCGGGCGGCAAGTGGTCTACACCAAGGGGAAGCGCGATCGTGAAACAGGTTCCTTCACCGAGCGTACTGCTGACCGCGATCGTTCCACCCTGTAACTTCACCAGTTCAGCCACCAGCGCTAGACCAATTCCAGAGCCTTCGTGCGATCGGGCTTGCGTCTCCCGCACTTGATAAAACCGCTCAAACAGGTGCGGCAGATGTTCGGGAGCAATTCCAGTGCCCGTATCCCGGATTTTAAGCAGGACACGAGCCTGCGGGATCAGGCTTTGAGACTCGGCAACGAGTGGTTGAGAGTCGTTCGCGAGTGGCTGAGAGTCGTCAGCGAGTATTTGGAATTCGGTAGCGAGTATTTGGGACTCGTTCACGAGTGGTTGAAGCTCGTTCGCGAGTGATTGAGAGTCGTCAGCGAGTGATTGAGAGTCGTCAACGAGTATTTGGGATTCGTCAGCGAGTATTTGAGACTCGTTCGTGAGTGTTTGGAATTCGGCAGCGAGTGTTTGAGGGTCGCCTGTCAATTCTGCGCTTAGACTGACCGTAATTTCACCGCAGAAGGTGAACTTGAACGCATTGGAAAGCAAGTTCAGAACGATCTTTTCCCACATCTGACGATCGACATACACCAGTTCTGGGAGCGGCGGACAATCTACAACGAAGCGCAGACCTGCCTGTTCGATCGTAGACTGAAACACCGATGCCAACTCCATAGTCAACTGCGCTAAATCCGTCGGTTCATAAATGGCCTCCATTCGCCCCGCTTCAATGCGGGAAAAGTCAAGCAAAGTATTGACCAATTTGAGCAGACGCACCCCATTGCGATGAGCGAGTTCTAAGCGATCTTGTTGCACGGACGGCAAAGAATTACTGCGATCGCTCAAGGCATCTTGCAGCGGAGCCAGCAGCAGCGTTAGCGGCGTGCGGAATTCGTGGCTGATGTTGCTAAAGAAGAGGGTTTTGGTGCGATCGAGTTCTGCGAGAGATGCACTTCGTGCCGCTTCGCGAACAGCACGAAGGCGTTCTTCTTCGCGGGCAGATTGTTCCTGAATCCGTTGAATTTCTGATTCGCGCATCGCGGCTTCGGCGCGCGCGCGTTCGACCGCCGCCCACGTTCGTTCGGCGGTTTCGCTGACGAATGCCACTTCTTCGGGTGTCCACTGGCGGGGGCTGCTGTAATGCACAGTCAGACTGGCGACCCAACGCCCGTCTTTGTGCAGCGGGATGCCCATAATCGACCTCACCCCTATATTGAGGTAGGCGGCGCGGTGTGCCTCCGATTCGCCTGTGTCGTTGACGTCAGGCCAAACAAGCGTTTCGCCAAGGCGCTGCGATTTTGCCGCTTGACCGAAATCGCTTAAGGGAAAACGCCCGACCATCTTGGGAAAGTTTCCGCGCACGTAATTGTCGGCGATTACGAAATACTCGTCGTTGGGTTCGATTTCCGCATAAAGAGTGCGATCCACCTTCAAATAGTCGCCCAGCACGCGCATCGCCGTTTGCTGAATTTCCAGCGGGTTGGAAAGCGGTCGCAGCGCGTCGCTGAGTTTTAGCAGAAACGCCTGATATTCTTCGCGGCGTTTGCGCTCGGTGATGTTATCAAAGACGAGAGCAAGTTGCCGACTACTCGCACCGCCAACCCGAGAAGCGTAAACAGAATACCAATGTTTAGTATCCTCGTTGTAGTTCTCGATGCGAAGCGGCTCACCGGTCTGCGCTACCCGTTTATACGCTTCGAGCCAGTATGATTCTGTATTCGGAGCGATCTCGCTGCCCAACTTGCCTGCTGCGTTTTTGAGACCGGTCAGCCTTCGAGCGGCTGGATTGCTTTCTAAAAAGCGGTAATCGACGATTTTACCCGCCTTATCATCCACCAATTCAATCAGATGGAAGCCTTCGTCGATCGAATTGAACAGCGATCGATATTTTGCTTCCGATTCGCGCAACAACTCTTCGGCGCGAGCGCGTTCCATCGCCGCCCAAGTTCGTTCGGTGACTTCTTCAACTAGGGCGATCTCGCCCCACGTCCACCGCCGGGGGTGCGCCGAGACCGAAACAATCGACCAGAGCGGATTGTTCTCGCCCTTACGCAGGGTCGCGGCGACGAGCGCACGCAGTCCGAGACCGCTGAAGTTTTGCCTGTCCGTGTCGTTCAGTCCTTCGATCTCCGCGATGTCGTTGATCACCAGCGTTCGGTCGAACGCGACCCGCAGAGCCTCAGGAAAATCGGACAGGCGAACGCCATCGGGCAGGGGCGGCACTCGGTCGTTTCCAACCTGATGGGTGAAGTCGCCGCGGTCATCCGCGATCCGGTAGACTCCGATGTAGCAGCGATCAAGCTGCATCTGCTCTGAGAGCATCCGGATCGCGCGGTTTGCGACGGCATCCGCATCTGGCTCCGCGCGCAGTGCATCGGAGAACTTGAGCAGGAACGCTTGCTGCTCCTCGCTTTCGCGCAACGCCTCCTCGGCACGCTTGCGATCGGTAATGTCGATGAACAGAACAGCCACGCGACGGCTGCCGTCTTCGCCCAGACGGAAAACATACAGGTCAAAAACGCGACCCAGGGTAGCTTCGCCTTCTTCAAACCGGATCGGTTCACCCGTTTCGGCGACACGTCCATAAATTTGTGCCCAATGTGGATTGGGTGTCCCCAGCAGTTCTGTAGCTTTGCGTCCGACCGGATACTCCATGCCGGTCTGCTTCACAAAAGCGGGATTGACTTCCAAAAACAGGAAATCATTCCACTCGCCGTTGTCGTCTGCCAAGACTTCGACCACCGCATAGGCTTCGTCCATCGAGTTGAACAGCGATCGATATTTTGCTTCCGACTCGCGCAAAGCGACTTCGGCTTGTTTGCGCGGGGAGATGTCACTGAAGAGGATAGCGACGCGGTTTTCATGGGACGCGCCGACGCGGAAGGCGTAAACATCATAGAATTTGTTGAGCGCGACAGCTTCGTGTTCAAAGCGCATCGGTGCGCCAGTTTTGGCAATGCGTCCGTAAGTTTCAAACCAAAATTCTTCGTGTTCGGGGGCAAATTCGCGCATGGTTTTGCCGATGGCATTTTCGAGCCCGGTCTGTTGCACAAACACCGGGTTCGTTTCGAGAAAACGATAATCGACTGCTTTGCCCAAATCGTCGAACAAAACTTCAATCGTGCAGAAGCCCATGTCAATTGAATTGAACAGCGATCGATATTTCGCTTCCGATTCACGCAGGGTTTGTTCTGCCTGCCGTTGCTCAATCAAGTCCGCCGCTTGACGAGCCAGTAAATCAAGAAACCGGAGTTCGCGATCGCTCGGTCGGTGGTGTTTGCGCCAGTGCGTCGAAAACATGCCGATCGGTTTACCCGATCGGCTAATCAGCGGCGTAGATTGGGCTGAGAGAAACCCTACCTGTAGGTGCAATCGCAAGCAACCATCCGGATCTTCATGTTCGGGCACGTTGAAGTCCATGAACGTGCGCTGACCCGTTGCCAGAGCGATACCGCAAGGAGTGTTTGAACTGGCATTCACTCGATGGAAATGCTCCGCCATCATGGGAGTGCTGCCCTGGAGCGCGATCAGCACCAGTTCTTGCGTCGCTTCATCCAGAACTTGCAGAGAGCCTGCATCTGCCTGCATGAGGGCGATCGCCGTTGCCAAAATCTCCTCGTAAAGCACCTGGATGTCGGCTTCTATAACCAGTCGGGCGCTCAATTGCAAGAGTTGAGTATCTCTCAGATTGGCAGCGATCGCGGCTTCGGCTTGTTGGCGTTCGTCTTCAATCCGCTTGCGATCAGTAATGTCATAGGAAACAGCCAGCACCGCATACACTTCACCATCGGGCGATCGCAGTGGCGTTCCCCGTGAGATGTAGGTGTGATCGTGGGCACTGTGCTCATGCTCGAATGGCTCACCCGCCAATCCCTGCTGATACAGCGTCTCGTAGTATGCGGCTAATTCGGGCGGCAGCACCTCGAAAATCGTCCGCCCCACGAAATCTTCCGGTTTGAATCCGGCGACAGACAACGCTTCTCCGTCCGCCAGCAAATAGCGCAAATCGCGATCGACCACAAACGCCGCCCCACCTGGAAGACTGGAGATTAAAGCGTATGTTTGCTCCTCCACCTGTTTGCGTTCTGCAATTTCTATCTCTAACGCCGCATTCGCTGCCAGCAATTCTCGCGTTTGACGCTGCTGCAACAGCAAGGCGGTCGCTGTAAAGTCTGCCAGACTCGTCATCACTCGCACATCTTCTGAATCAAAATGCCGCTGTTCATCGTGGGACATGATCCAGATCGTGCCAAAAACATAGCTATCCGCAATGAGCGGCAACACTAACCCTTCAACGATCGGTGTATTGGTATCCTGGAAGTAGGTGAAATAGCGTTCAGGATGGCAGAAGAGGACGGGAGAACCCTGTTCCAGACACACTCCACATGGACTAAAGTTACGGGGGGTACTGCCGCCAACACAGTGCGCTAACGTTCCAGCTAAAACATCCCATCGAAAAATTTCTTTCCCATTCGGTGTGGTTTCCAGTAAACTCACCCCAGCCGTTCCTGCCTGACATAGCTTCAGTGCGGTATTTACCAGCGTTTGCATCAGGCTTTCCGGATCTCGCGCCATCTGCTGAGCGAGCGATCGCATGGCTTCGGCTTCTACCTGCCACTTAGGGGGACGGGGAGAGCGTCCTGATAGCTCTTCAGTAATCAAAATATCGTTAAGGGTGACGGTTTCAGAATTTGGGCGTTGCATGGCAATTGAATTTGGAGTTTGTAGTTCGCAATTCGGAATTGGGAGGTAGCTATTTCGAGTTACAAATTATCCGTTCGTAACGGCAAACGGGCCGTAAAGGTTGCGCCTTGTCCTTCTCCCGCGCTGGTTCCCTCGATCAATACTTCGGACAGTTTTTGAGCGGCTCGACAGGAAAGCTACCCGTCGCCTAAGGTGCTGATAAGAAAAAACCGCACCGGACGAATAGCTGTATGGAAATTGTACAAAGCCAACTGAGCAAAGTGGGCAATTTCGCAAACCGCAACTAAAATTCTTCATGACCTTGTTCACGACGATCTGGATTGTCTGCGGTAAGGTCAACTTCAGCAATTTGAGTCGGTACAGCAATTTGAGCGAGAAGACCTATCGCCGACAGTTTGAGAAAGACTTCGATTTTCTGAACTTGAATCTGAGTGTGATGGATGCTGCAACCGAGCCTGAGCAGGCGTTACTGCGGGTGATGGATAGTTCATTTATTCACAAGAGTGGCAAAAAGACCTTTGGATTGGACTGGTACTACAATGGCAGCGCGAGTCGGGTGGAAAAAGGCTTGGAAGTCTCGCTGATTGGCGTGGTGAATGTCGAGACTGAACAAAGCTATGCCCTCTCCGTCGAGCAAACGTGCGCTCAAGCCGATTTCCCTGAATTGACGCGCCTGGATCAAGCGCTTGACCAACTGAGACGAGTACAACCGCATCTCCCGGCATCGGTGCGATATCTTGCAGTCGATGGGGCTTACGCCAAGGAGAAATTTGTCACTGGAGTGCAGCAACTGAAATTGCACGTCTTGAGCAAGTCAGACGCGATGCGAACCTGCGCTATCGCTTCGAGGAGAAGCAGAAGCCGAGAGGCAGATCGCGCTTGTATGCGGGTAAAGTAGACCTCAACAATCCATCCCAGATGATCTTTGTGGAAACGCTGCAACCTGGCGTTGCGCTCTACACGGCAGTCGTCTGGCACATCTCGCTCAAATCCTGGATACGTCTGGCATATTTGCACGACACTCGGCAACCCAATCATGCGAAATTTGTCGTACTGTTTTCGAGCGACATCGAACAATGCCCCAAGCAGATCGTTCAGCTTTATCACTTGCGTTTTCAGATTGAGTTTCTATTTCGCGACAGCAAGCAATTCACTGGACTTGAAGATTGCCAATCCAGAACTGCCAAAAAACTTGATTTTCACTTCAACGCCAGCCTCACGGCACTCAATCTCGCCAAACTGCAAGCTTGGCAAGACCGTGATCCCAATCAGCCGCTTGTCTTCTCAATGACCAGCATCAAACGCCGTGCCCTCAACGATTTCTTGCTCGATACCTTTATTTCAAAGTTAGGGCTATCGCCCACTTCGATTAAATCTCATTCCAACTACGAATCCTTACGCTCTTACGGCGTTATCGCTGCTTAGATTTGTCCGAAGTATTGATAAATAACAATCCACCTTTAACAAACTTCAGGCTTTAGACCTCGCGAATGCTGTTCCTTCGATAGAGATATCACGCTCAGGCAGTCGTTATGCTATCTGATATTCGATTGAAGCAATCAACTGAAACGAATCAGTTTTAGCGAACCAATCGCTTCGCCAAAACGTGAGTTAGATTGCTAACTCAGCAATACACATCGCAAGCATTAGGCTAGGGGAAAGTATGACGATCGTGAAACCTGTGATCATTGTGCATGGGGGAGCTAAAACGATTTCAGAGGATGAAGTGGCAGCCAATCAGGCGGGATGTCGATCGGCAGTCGAAGTGGGTTGGGCTGTACTCAGTCAAGGGGGGAGCGCATCTGAAGCAGTCGAGGCAGCCATTCGTGTTTTAGAATCTGACCAAACATTTAATGCAGGCTTTGGCTCCACCTTAAATAGTGAGGGCGAGGTTGAAGTCGATGCAGCGATCATGGACGGGGCAACCTTAAATTGGGGAGCAGTTGCCGCAGTGCAAGGCATTCGTCATCCGATCGTCGCGGCTCGCAAAATCATGGAGGAGAAACCGCGATTGCTCGTTGCTCGCAGTGGAGAACGGTTTGCCCGCAACCATGGCATTGAGATGTGTGCTAAAGAAGCCCTCGTGAGCGAGGAACAGTACCAAGAGTGGAAAGAAGATGCCGAAGTTTTAGATCGTCCGAACACCGTCGGCTGTGTTGCACTCGATGTCAATGGTAATTTAGTAGCGGGGACTTCCACGGGTGGGACAACGGGACAACCTCAAGGGCGCGTGGGTGATACCGCATTAGTTGGCAGTGGCTTGTATGCAGACAATCGGCTAGGAGGTTGCTCGACGACAGGGGATGGAGAGTCGATTATTCCGGTGGTACTGGCAAAAACAGCGATCGATGCGTTGAAAGACCAACATCCCGATGAAGCGGCGCAATGGGCGATCGACACGCTGATCAGTCGAGTCGAGGGAGAAGCTGGATGTATTTTAATCGATCGCCAAGGGCGCATCGGTTGGGCACATAACTCTCAAGATATGGCAGTAGCTTACATGAGCGAGGATTTAGCGCAACCTGCCATTTTTACCCGCAAAGATCAAACTTCCGCTCAATCGTTGTCAAAAACGATCTAATTCTCTGTGATGTCTTTCCCATACCTTTTTCCATTACCTCATCCATCGGATGCAGACCCTATGGGCAGAATTGTTCTGCTGAGACGGGCATGGCTCAAATCAATCTCGGTCGGTATCGCATCGGTCAAAGCAGCCCACCGCAAGTCTGCTCCGTCAAATTTTGCACCTGTTAAGTTTGCTCTCAATAGGATTGCCCCCTTCAAATCGGCACCCGTTAAATCAGCATCCCTTAAGTCTGCATTGCAAAGATCTGCACCACGCAGATTTGCTTAGCTCAAATTAGCTTTACTGAAGTTAGCCCCATTCAAACTCGCTCGGCTTAAGTCGCTATACGATAAATTTGCTTGTGCAAAATTTGCATAGCTCAGCCTCGCTTGGGCAAAATTGAGTCTACTAAAGTCTCTTTCGCCTGCTGTGTATTGTTGAACCAGTTCGTTAAAGTTCATATTCAGCCATGAAGAACGACATATTTCAAAAGTCCAGCAGGTGTTCTGGCTCATCGTGTTCTAAATGAGATTAGTCACTGTCCTTGTAAATTCTGTGCAGTTCTGCGCTTTTCTACCTTGCTAATGGAGTTTGAGTAAAACTAGCTCAACAGAGTAAGTTGCTTTAGTTCGGGTAGCTTATGAAACACTCGCTGTGCTAATGATTTCCTGAATGTTATAGCAGTCCTAAGTCGTTCGTGAGATGGAAAAGCTTTGTGATAAGAATTTCCAAAGAAATCCCTTCTCACAGTTCAACTCGGAACACTACGGATTTTTTATTGTTGTTAGTTAACTATTAACACAGGCAACGAACCTAACATCCCACTCCAGAACGAGAGAATGTTAACTCATCATGTTTCTTGTAACGGATACTTGAGTACAAAGACTGTAGCAGGAACCCATAGCTCCAACCCTCAGCATGAGCACACTCGCTACCGCGAAAATCTGGCAAAAATTTCGCAATTAAAGCACTTTTACGCCAAAACAGCGCGTTTCAGGGCTTTCGGTTCACGGGTGAAGTCTTCTGCCCTAGTTAGGCAGTCACAAGTGCGAAAAGCGCTCTACAGACCTGCGATCGCGTCCTTAAGCTAGATTACGTAAAGTTCCTCGGTATTCGTCAATACTAAATCGCAGACGGAACTTCACCCTGCTTGCATTGTCAATCCTGATTTAGATAAATGACGATGTTACAAACAATCTTTTATGCTGAACTAGAGTCTCGTAAGGACGTGAACCCATGTACGACATGAATGTGTTGAACAAGCAGATTCAAGTGATTTATGGACGAGTGTTAGGGCTTCACCAACAGCCACAATCGCACATTCCAAAAAACGATGTGCTACCGATCGCGCTGAAAGAATTGGGAGTCGCGTCCGAAGAATTGCAGGTCGCAGTCGAAGAACTCACGCGCCAAAACGAAGCCCTGCTCACGGCTCAAGCGCAAGCCGATTCCACCCGCTCTCTCTATCAAAGCCTGTTTGACTTTGCCCCCGATGCAACCGTGATCACAACACTATCTGGAACCATTCAAGAAGCCAATCGAGCTGCAACAGCGCTCTTGAATCGTCATGCGAATGCTCTAATCGGAAAACCGTTCGTGACCTGTCTTGCACTCGACGATCGCGCCCAGTTTCGTGATCTCCTAAACAGGGTGAATCAACCCGCGTTATCGACCCTTTCACTTTTGACGCAAACACAGTTTACGGCTCAACTCCAGCGACGATCGCAAGACTGGTTTGAGGCACAATTAACCCTGGATGTGATTTACAACAAACAAGATGAACCAATCTTGCTCCGATGGCGATTAGAAGCTTTAAGCGATCGTCAACAAACCCTCACTGCGCTGGTTCAAGAGAATTCGTCCCGGTTACGTTGTATCGATCGCTATCATCGCGGCGAACTTCTGCGAATCGAGCCACAGAATTTATGGCTTGTCGCTGAAGGGGTCGTAAAGCTAACAACATTATCGCAGCGGGGCGAGGAGATCCTGATCGGGTTAGTGACTGAAGAACAAGTCTTTGGGGGAAGTTTAACGAAGCTCACGACTTACCAAGCGATCTCCATGACCGACGTGAAGCTCATTGCGATTCCAGTGTCAAAACTGACTGAATCCGCAGAACTTTCTCAGCTCCTTTTGCCACGAATGATGCAGCGATTACAGCAAACCGAGCAGTTTTTAGCAGTGCGGGGACATATTCGGCTGTGCGATCGATTCGAGCAATTGTTGCAGGTGTTAAAAGAAGAAATCGGTGAACCAATCACGATCGCAGAAGACAATCAAGCAATCAAAACGGGAACGCGGTTCAAAGCGAAGTTAACGCATCAAGATTTTGCTAATGCTTGCTGCACGACGCGCGTCAGCATTACTCGGTTACTCGGACAGCTTCAGCAAGCAGGTAAAGTTTGCTTCGATGATCAAAACCATCTGATTGTAATCGATGATACTTAGCGGCTCTTCCCAGGTTTTGGTGATCTAGTACGAGCGTGAAAAGATGGAATTATGCAGCCTGACTGCTTAACTTGCTAACAGGAAACGGCGGCTGAGTAAACCAAGGCTGGCTCG
>JACJNX010000085.1 GCA_014695255.1 Cyanobacteria bacterium FACHB-63 | reverse complement strand
TGCCAGACCAGCCGACGAAGACGAATCTGTCGCGTTTGAGCCAGTCGTCGAGGGCATCAAAGATGCCGCGTTGCGCTGGCGCGCGACCTACTGCGATGGTCATTTGAAAAATCTCCAGATAAGTGCGGAATTCAAAGGCAAACTCTGTGACTCAAAGATGAATTATGAACAAAGTTTACTTTTCGTTACCTATGCCTCTGATTATATGGAGAGTTCTCGGAAAATATCCAGTGTTTTTGTAATTAGTCTTAAAACTGAGAGATTTTGCCGTTTAGTTCCTCATCGACAGAATCGGGAAGCAAGCCGTTTCTGCGGATATTTGCGATACTGAGAACTGGCAGTTTGTACGATCGACACTATGTTTATTTTGGAATTAACGCTGAAAGGAAATCCCCTAAGCCTTTCAATCCAGCGCAAATCGGCTGAAGAAGCAGAAGCAACCTATCAAGAAGTTTTGGGGGCGATGAAGTCGGGGAATAATCCTTTACTGGAATTGACCTGCGATCGACAACCCGACAAAAAGATTGCGGTGTTTGCGGATAGTTTGGCAGCCGTACAGATTTATGAGAAATCGAGCGCGAATGCGTCTGGCAGACCTGCAGGTTTCTCGTTTGTGGCGGAATAGGATATGACTTTAGACGCGCCCATTTCTCAAGCTGCTGCAATTCGAGCGATCGATCTTAGTTTTGGCTGGTTGGAAGACAAAGCGATTTTGCAGTCTTGTGCGCTGGAAGTACCCAAAGGTGAATTTTGGATGCTGTTGGGCGCGAATGGGAGCGGGAAGTCTACGCTGCTAAGACTGTTAGCAGGGTTGCTGCAACCGACTGGGGGAGAAGTTCAAATCTCGCCTCCGGTCGGTTTTGTGTTTCAAAATCCAGATCATCAGTTGGTAATGCCCACAGTGGGGGCGGATGTGGCGTTTGGATTGGTGCGGGAAAAATTGTCTACGGCAGAAATTCGACAACGGGTGGAAGAGTCGCTAACGGCTGTGAGTTTAGCGGCGTTTCAGCGGCGTCCGATTTATGCGCTGAGTGGGGGACAGAAACAGCGAGTTGCAATCGCGGGTGCGATCGCTCGTCATTGCGATGTCCTTTTATTAGATGAGCCAACAGCACTGCTTGACCCGGATAGCCAATTAGAGTTGGTGGCGCAGGTGCAAACGTTGGTGAAAAAGCGGGGAATTACGGCGCTTTGGGTGACGCATCGGCTGGAAGAATTGGAATATTGTGATGGGGCGTTTTTGTTGGAAAGTGGGAGAGTGGTCGATCGGGGTGATCCCGATCGCTTAAAACGAAGATTAATGCAGACCGAAGAAGTTGAGGATTAGCAAGTATTCTTTTGATGTCTGATACGGGTTTTAGAAAGTATTTGTATAACTATGATGCGCGAGTTCTTGCAGCAATACGAAAATGCAAGGGATTTAGATAGCAAACAATATGACTGTCATTTCGATCAAGGGGTTGATCGAGCAGATTTTCTGTTATTTGAAAATCAAATTGTTTGTGAGATTAAAGAGATTCAGAACATCAAAGTGCAGTATCAAGTGGAGAAACTAGCCCGTAGGGGTAATATTTCAGACCAAAACTTTAAGCGCGATTTCTACAATTCAATTAATAAGGCATTGAGTAAAGCAAATAGACAGATAGAGCAAAGTAGAAGCACTCTTAATCATCCCAATGCTCTAGGGTTAGTTATCCTAGGAAATTTAATTCAAGATGAATTATCTGTTTTGTCTTTGATAGATGCCTCTAATAGAAAAATGTTGAGCGGTTTAGATTGTGTAGATGGTGTATTCTGTGTAGATTTTGTCAATACATTTTCAAATTCAGAAGGTAAACCTGAAAGACCAGCACAACTCTTACTTCGCAATACGTGAGAGATCTGCTAAGTTAAGCAAGCTACTGCAACCATTGATGAAAGATCTGTGCGAATTTGTAGAAGTGCCTTTTCATAATGGATTAACGATCCAATCAGGAGAGCAATTTTGGGAAACGGATCAGAACGGCAGGTATCACTCATATCGAGCTAAGTTTGATTACAGTATTCGCGTACCCGAGGACAATCCTGATTGGAAGGAGCAATTAGTAAACTTCTTGAGTAAATGGTGGTGGATAATTCCTGTGCCAGCCGTATTATACGATTGGTTCATACGCTAAGAGTGATGAATAGCAACGATAATTTTCAAACAAGGAAAATTTAGGGCGGATCGGCAGCCGCGCTACAACGAAGAGGAATTTGCGCGACGGGGCAATGAGATTTATGAAACTCAGGTACGTCCTCAAGTTGAAGAAGGCAATTATGGGAAAATTGTCGCGATCGACATTGAAACCGGAGCTTTTGAAGTAGGCAAAAACAGCAGCATTGCTTCTGCTCGACTGTTGGCTCATCATCCTGATCCTGAGTTCTGGTTTGTGCAAATTGAGCACCGTGCTGTTCATCAATTTGGTGCAGCGATGCAGGCTTATCAAGGGGTGAACGAGAAATATGCAAATGCTTTGCATGCGCTTTCAAAGTGACTTCAACTTTTAAGTGCTGCATCAAAGTGTTTTGCATTGATCGCCCATCCACTTCAACAAACAACAGCGATCGATACCAAATCAAATTTAAGAAATGCAATATTATGGAGGGGTGAAGCAGATTAATTTTTGCAACATTGTCCTTTCCGCGTTGAGTGATGCCACGTTTCGCACCACAGGCACTTTTATTGGTGGACGGCTATAACATAGTCGGAGCTTGGCATGAGTTGAAAGTGGTTCGCGATCGTGATGGTTTAGAAGAGTCACGTCGGAAATTAGTCGAAACGCTACTCGGATATAGCGCCTATCAGAATTTTGAAACTCATGTTGTATTTGACGCGCAATATCGGGACTCACCGACGAATCGTGAGGAAGTGACTCGTCATTTATATATCTGCTACACCGATTTTGGACAAACTGCCGATACTTATATTGAGAAAACTTGTGCAGATTTTCGGCATGACATTCGCAAATTTAAGCAGCGATTGATCGTGGCGACGAGCGATCGCGCCCAGCAATTAACCGTTGTTGGATACGGAGCAGAGTGGATGTCAGCGGAAAAATTAGCGAATGAAGTTGAATTTGCGGCGCGGCGAGTTCAGAGCAAATTAAAACCAAAGAAAAAATCGGCGGGACGGCTGTTGATGCACTCGCTTGATCCCGATGCTCAAAAGCGATTAGAAGATTTGCGGTTTGGTAAGGACAAGTTGCGCTGAACTTCTGTCCCCGTTGCCCTGTAAAATTTTCGATACGAAACTATTGTCGGGCAAACGATATGAAACGCAGAGCCTTGGTTGGAGGCGCGATCGATGCGGCAGAATGGGTCGGTCCTTACCATGGTGAAAAGCTGGGTTTACATAAATCAGCAAAATTCTATTACTACCCTAGCTGGTGGGAACCGGGTCCAGCTTTAGAAACGCAGGTGAATTTGATCGCCTGAATGAAGTCTGATCGCTGAGATGTCGATCGCTCTCGCAACCACCAATATCTTCTCTAGATTGCCTTACTGGAAAAGTTCGGCAGTGCAATTATTTTATTCTAACGTAGTAGCCGGATTTGAATTTTCTACCAATCGACTCCGCGCTGAATCGCTATGACCTGATATGGGCAAAAGTTTACCCACTTCGCCTAGACCAAAGGGTGGCATACCGCTATATATTGTTTCGTACTCTCCGGCTCGAACTTTATAGGTTTCGTGCCAAATTCCTACATCACCTCGGCTATTGCTAAGGCGTTTATTGAAATCTACCCATGCTGGCCAATGCTCCTTATCCCGACTTCGTGCGTATGCTTCTAAGGCTTCAAACGAACGCCAGTATTGCACTATCACAGGTAGCCCCGCTGTATGACCGAGAAAACCACTGTTTGGATCAGCTTGCAGTTCTTTGATCATCCGAGGCATTGCCAGAAAAACTGGTAGCCACTTATGGACTTTCCAAATCTTGTTAATGCGCATACCAATTAGGAAGATGACAAATTCACCTTCAATTTCGGCTGTCATTCTTTCTGGAATTACCTTTGCCATAATGACCTCCCTATGGGAATTACACCAAAATGTGAGGATTGGATTAAGTCCATAACGGTTTGTTTGAGTGGCTGTAAATAACCTTGAATTCAGCATCAGCAATTTTTAGCAGTCTGTTCCAAACGAACCGTTAGATGTTGTTCAAGCAACTTGACTTAGCGATTTAGAACATCGTCGCGATGAGGTTTAGAGCCTACAATTTGTACAACTTCATCAATTAAGACTTGAGGAACTTCTAACTCAACTAGGGTTGCGACTAAATCTTCTGCGATCGCATTGAAGTGGCTGTCGGTCAAACCCATATTAGCCACTAATTGTTTGTGTGCGTCTCTCATGGGACGACCATTCCAGTGTTGAGCACCGCCAAAAGCGTAGGTCATAAAGATTTTTTGGTGATGCTTCTGTTGCTGCATATCTGTATGAGCGAAAAAGTGCTGAACCCGCTCATCTGCCAAGACTTTTTCATAAAACTTTTCTACAGCTAAATCAACAGCTGCTGCACCACCAAGCTTTTCGTACAGTGTACTCATAGAAAATCCCTCCAACCGTGTTTTGAATCTAAATGCGACACGAGGTAGACGAGAGCGTGCAAAGTTTTTAATTGTCTGAAAATATTAAAGCAAATACTCGAACAAATACTCAAAATTTATCTGTCTTAATAGTTGGCTTCGTTGAACTATGGATGATGTCCAGCGATCGTGGTCAGCGGCTAATAAGAGATCATTGCAACTTCACCAGCGGTTTTTAACTGCCCGATGTACCACGGTTGTTATACAGTAGCGCGACGCGATCGTCCCAATGTTTCTTCGTGATTCGCCAGTGTACCTCGTTCCAACCTCGCTCGGACATCCACGCGGAACCTGGACAAATGGTAACAACCTCTGCACCAATCCATTCTGCCAACCGAGCGATCCGCTTGTTCGCGCTCACGGTGGAACCAGAAATGACATCCAGCTTTAATTCTCTGAATCCAAAGTCGAGCAGGGCACGCCCCACTTCTACCGCGTAGGCATAGCGCCCCCAATAGTTTGGTGCAAGTTCGATTCCCAGTTCCATCTCACCAACTGTACACTGTGCTCCCCGCAATCCACAGCAGCCGATAATTGCTTCAGGTTCCTGTTGTGGCACGATCGCGAGTTGATAATTGATGCGGGGGCGATCGTCAGCCCACCTTAGAAATGTTTCAAACAAACGTGTTGCCTGTTCGGCGCTAGCGCTGCTTGGCTCGTAGAATGTTTGACTGCGCGGATCGGCTTGATAGGCCAGAAATGCAGACCGATCCAACTCAACGAAATCACGGAGCAGAAATCTTTTGGTCACGATTTCCATATCAGCAAACCCAAAATTCAACCTGTATAACGGACTCGTTCACCCGCCGCTAAAGCCTCTCTGACTCAACAAGACTCAATACAGGCGGTGTTCAATGAGCTTGTTAGACATCATCATAGATTTTCTGCTGGACAGGGATTTGAATAATAAACTCTGTTCCCTCGCCAGGTGTAGAAAAGCAATCTAACTTGCCTCCATGTTTCTCAGTGACAATCTGATAGCTAATAGGCATCCCCATACCCGTGCCCTTGCCGATCGTTTTCGTGGTAAAAAATGGATCAAAAATTCGTTTGCGAACCGATTCAGGCATCCCTGTTCCGTTATCAGATATGGCAATTTTTACCCACTTTGAATCAATTCTGGAAGTCCGAATCGTAATTTGGCTAGGCTTTTCCTTAATTTCCAGATAAGTTCGTTTAACGTTAGCTTCTTCCAACGCATCAATGGCATTTGCCAAGATATTCATGAACGCCTGATTGATTTGACCCGGATAGCACTCCACAAGCGGCAAACTGTCATAGTCACAAATGACTTGAATCGCTGGGCAATCCGATCGATCTTTTAAGCGATGCTGCAAAATCAACAAGGTACTGTCAATTCCTTCATGAAGATCAACCGCTTTAAAGTCGGCTTCATCAATGCGTGAGAAGTTGCGGAGCGACAAGACAATCTTGCGAATGCGATCGGTACCCAACTTCATAGAATTCAGGATTTTGGGTAGATCGGTTTGGACAAACTCTATGTCCAGATCGTCTGATGCGGCTTGAATTTCGGATGCTGGATCGGGATAGTGCTTTTGATAGAGCTGCACAAAAGCTAATAAATTGTGGGCGTATTCCTGCACAGGGGTCAAGTTGCCGTAGATGAAGTTGACTGGATTGTTGATTTCGTGGGCTATCCCTGCCACCATTTGTCCCAAAGCAGACATCTTTTCGCTTTGCACCATCTGCACTTGAGTGTGTTGCAGTTCTTTTAGAAGTTGTTGCAACTGCGTATTTTTATCGTTGAGTTCTTGGGTTCTTGCCTCAACTTGAAATTCCAGCGTTTGGCTATAGGCTTCTAGCTGTTCGTTAGCTGTTTGCTGCTGCTGTAAGAGTTGTTGAACAGTGCGAATTAATTGGTTAAAGGCATCGGCAAGGGTACCAATTTCATCATTTTGCTCGACAGTCGCTTGTAGCTCAAAGTTAGACTCCTCAGTGGATTGTCGGGCAATGCTGGTAAGAGCTTGAATCGGTTGGGCGATCGCTCTGCTGGTAAATATTGCCAAAAGAATGGCGATCGCAACAGATAATCCAATACTCGCAACCACTACTCCCCGGGCAATTTCGCTTGCTTGCTGTTGTAACAGAGCTGCTTCCTCAAATTCTTCGTAGGCTTGGTCAATTAAACCTACCAGATCATCCGAAATGCCATCGAATTCAAGCGCCAAATCGCTATTGGTAAATACCAACATTATCCTTTGAGCTTGCTCAACATCATTGGGTAATGCAAGATTCAGCTTACGAATTCGTTCAACTTGAAGCGCTAATTCCTGGGTGTAGCGCTGTGGCACGTCGTCATAGGTTTGCAAGAAAACTGAAATCGTGGCTTGATGCTTGTCTGTTTGTGGAGCCTTTGCCAAAAATACCTTAAGTTCAGCCCAAATGTCTTGAATTTCAGCTTTGTGCTTCAGCAAATGCGCATACTCATCCTGAAACTTGTCTGGGTATTTTGCTAAAGGGATGAGTTGCTGTTGGTGGGTTCGGGCTTGAAGCACGCGAGACTGTAGACGATGTAGAAGCTCCACTTCGCTGCGGGAGTATTCTTCTTGCTTCGCAGCCTGAAGTTGATAATTATGTCCAATTCCAAAACCAGCAATTGTGCCAGATACAGCAATGCCTAGAGCTAAGGTGTATCCTAGACCGATCTTTTGCCCTACTCTGAGGCTGGACAACCGCTGGCTCAGGCTTTGCAATATCATACGGCTTTCCCAAGCTATACAAGGAATTTTTATGAATTTAAGATTCCCAATTCTCTCGTCGGTCTAACGACTCGATTCAGAGGCGGCAAATAGCCCCAAGCTTAGTACCAACGGCTTGTAACCGTCTGCGGTATTTGATTTGCTATACGGCATTCCCAATCACCTCATATTTGCTTTGCACCAATCCGTTTTCAAACTGTCGCGTTTCGAGATGATGCAATTTGACATCGTGAGGAAGTGAACTAAAAAGTGGAATCCCTGTACCTATAAGAATTGGCACTCTAGTAATGATTAATTGCTGGATCAAGCCTTCACGAAGAAACCCTTGAATCGTCTTTCCACCATCGACGTATAAATGCTTGAATCCACGCTCTGATAAACGGCGAACTACTTCTCGTGGAGGCGCGCAGAGGGACTCGACTGTTCTTGCAATGTCACTGGGGATGTTCACTTCCCGACTACTTAGAACAAATACAGCCTTTGCACCATAAGGCCATGAGTCAAAGGACAATGCTAACTCGTAAGTATTCCGACCCATGACAAGCGCATCTACTGAATCTATGAATTCCTGATATCCGTAGTCTTCTCCGCCCTCTACATCTTCCCCATTGGGCAGCCAATCAATCTCACCGTTCTTACGTGCGATGAAGCCATCAATACTTGTTGCGATGTATACAGTAGTTTTCATGCCTTCCTTGAATGCGATCGCCGTATAACTATTTATCACACGGAAATTTTCGGCACATTATCCCAGGTTAGCTGAACATATAGAGTTTTCTCTGTACAGCTCACCGTCATGTGGTGATATGCAGAATTCTTTCCGTATAGTATGCTCCTACAGACGAACATACAGAAAATTTCAGCCATATTCCATACATACTCGAAACACTTTCTCATTTGTATCCTTCACCAAAGTAAAGGAACTCTAAAAACGATCGTCACCCCATTTTCCAAATTGCCGTTACTACAACGCTGCTCGATCGCTCTCTCCAAAACCGGCTTCATTGATCGGCAATTTTCCCATTCAAGTTTTCAACTTTCCCATTTCGATTCGTCATATTCAAAATCGAGTTGAGTAATTACATAATTTAGTTTTGAAATTGTTTAATCGAGTTGAGAAACTACTGAATCAAATTGAGAAGTTGCATTTTCAAGTTCTAAAACTTCTCAACTCGATTAAGCATCAAACGCTTAACGAGAAATTTATATTTCTGCTTCACAGATTAAGACTTGATAGAGACACAAGCACGATCGAACAATTTCTCTCCCCTCAAGGAATGTTAAATCTATTCAACTTAACTTTGTGGAGGGTCATCTACAATGCCGCTTGCAAAACAATGTTCAGCGCACCTAGAAAAAGCGCAAAGGCGTTTGTCCGCAATCAAAAGCATCAACTCCAGTTTGGATTTGGGCAAAGGTCTATCGATCCAAGCGTATTCAAGCTTGATTGAGAGAACGCGCAATCGGATTGATGCTTACAATGCAACCTTATCGCTGCTGAGTGCCGATCGTGTTGCCGTGGAAGAAGCCGAAAAAGAATTGAAAGAACTCAACGAGAGAATGCTACTAGCGATCGCATTGGAATTTGGCAAAGATAGCCCTGAATATGAAATTGCAGGCGGAATTCGCAAGAGTAAGCGCAAACGCCCCGCTCGGAAAAAGGAAGAGCAGGCGGAACTCAACTAAATTAGAGCAAACCCCTGGCAGGTTTGCTAGGGGTTTGTTGTTTAGTGCTTTTGTAGCTTTATGGAGTGCGATCGCGTTTCTTATCCTGCTTGTAGGCTTTCAACAACTGACCCACTTTGCTTTGAATCGCTTTATGTTGCTCAATTCCCTCGTAAGCGTAGCGATTGTATCCCGTTGTGGTGATCAATTCTGCAAGATAATTCACGCGATCCTGCGGTAACGGGTGCGATGCTAACCAAGCGGGAGGACTACCTCGACGCTCTTTTTCTTCTTGTTGTCGCAGCGTCACCATTAAATTATGTAAGCCATCCGCAGCGTAACCCGTAGATGCTAATAATCGAGTGCCTAAAACATCGGCTTGACGCTCCATCTCGCGGCTGTAGCTGAGAACCGTTAGGTCAGTGAGCAGTCCGCCTACATACGGAATAAACTGCGTGATGTTCGCGGTCAACGTGCCCTCGGTGATTAGTTGGAAGCTGTGCGACAAGACAGCATGTGAGATTTCATGTCCGAGTAGTCCTGCAAGTTCGGCTTCGGAATTCGCTTTCTCGATCGCTCCCGCATTCACAAACACTTTCCCACCCGGAAGCGCAAACGCATTCAACTTCTCATCAAGTACCACCTGAAATTCGTACTTGAAATCATCGCGTCCGGTTGCCGCCGCAAGTTTTTGTCCGAGTGTGGTGACATAATCATTCACCTCTTTGTCTTTCACGAGAGCAAGCTGCCGTTTCGCTTGACCTGCAATGCGATCGCCCACGCTCGATTCTCCCCGTAGGAGCAAAGCTGTACTTTGTACCGCATTCAAAGGGCCAAATAAACTGCCAGTCAGCGCATAGCTCAATGCCCCCGTGAGAATTCCGCCGATCAAATTTCCTCGCAATCGGGCGCGGAGTTGGGTTTGGTAGCGTTTCTGATAATCATCGGCAAGCTTGGTAAATTCGGTCTTTTGCGGATGATCAGGATTCAAAATCGTAAATTGTCGAGCCGCGATCGAAGCCTCAATCCATTTCTCGTTGTTCGCGTATGCTGCAACTTTCGCTTTAATCAGATCAGGCTGATTGGGAAATTGAGTTGCCGCTTTTTCTAAAACGGTCAGCGCTTGCTCTTTTTTGCCATACTTTTCGAGAGCTTCTGCATAGCGCAACTGTCCCGGAATAAATTGCGGATAATTCTTCACCAGCAATTCCAAAGGCACGAAAATCCGAGTCTCTAAATTTTGCGCGAGTCCCGCTTCTGCTTCACGCCAATAGACTTTGCCACCAGGGGAAAGCTGTTCGGGATCGGTGATGACTTCCTGGTTTTTGGCTTCTGTGACTTCTGTAAAAGCAGGCTTTGCTTCCCGGTAGAGTCTCTCTGCCTGGGCTTTGTCACCTGCTTTATACAATCGATCGGCTTCAATTAACTTTTTCTCGCGCTCCGAAAGCTCAATCGAGTTCGCTCCGGGTGAAACCGTTGCCGCAGCAGAGAGAGCAAAGACGATCGGGCGAGTCAAAAACAAAATTGCACAACAAAGGATGACGAACCTTGGAAAAGCAGAGCGAAACAGTTTTCGCAAACCTTGCTTCTTCATCAAAAACTCCAAGTAATTTAGAGCGACATCCTTAAAATCTCATGAAATCAACGCTCTAAAGCGACATCGATTTGATGCCTCACAGAGTTTTTGACCCATTGTTTAGCAATCTTTTTCGGAAGTTTTTTCGTCAACTTATGAACCACCTTTTTGGCAATTTTCTTCGCCAATTTCTTCTTGTGTTTTCCCATTGCTGCTCCTATGCAAATGCAGACGAACCAAAATCAGGCGGAATATCTTGCCAGCGTCCTTGACCCACCGCACGAACCGCTTCTGTCAGCGAAACATCTCCGGTGTACAATGCTTTACCGACGATCGCACCCGTGACTCCTTGTGGCTCTAATGCTAACAAACTCAGCAAATCCGTCAACGAACTGACTCCACCCGATGCAATCACCGGAACAGCAGAAATCGAGGCTAAATTCCGTAACGCCTCTAAATTTGGACCTTGCATCGTTCCATCTCGATGAATATCTGTGTAAATAATCGCCGCTGCTCCCAATTGCGCCATGCGTTCTGCTAAATCAGTCGCAAGCACTTCCGAAGTCTCAAGCCATCCTTTTGTTGCAACCTTGCCATTGCGAGCATCGATCCCCACAATAATCTGCCCTGGAAACTCACCGCACAACTGCGCCACAAGTTCTGGTTTCTCAACAGCAACCGTTCCTAAGATTGCCCATCTCACTCCGGTTGAAAGTAATGCAGCTACCGCATCTCGATCGCGCAATCCCCCACCGACTTCAACCGGAATCTCAACCGCTTCGACAATCGATCGAATCGCCGCTAAATTCACCGGATGTCCGACTTTTGCCCCATCTAAATCCACTAGATGCAATCTTGTTGCGCCTTGATCCGCCCATTGACGCGCTACCGCAACTGGATCATCATTAAAGACTTGCGACTGATTGTAGTCCCCTTGATACAGCCGCACACATTTCCCATCGAGTAAATCGATCGCGGGAATCACTTCCATTTCCTAGTCTCCCCAAAGACAGAGCATCCCAAATCCTACGCATAGATCTGTCTTCAGATCAACAGACAGCCTCAAACAAAGACGTTATCTTCTGACTAAAATTATAACTTGGGGATAAACTGTGTTTCCGGTCAGCGACGACAATCCGATCCGCATCACTCCTTATGTCACCTTAGGAATTATTGCGGCAAACATCTTGGTGTTTCTTTATCAGCTAACTCTCACGCCAGTCCAACTAGAAAACTTCTTCTACACCTGGGCAGTCGTGCCGCGTGAGTTAACGGCAGGTCTACTGGGTGAAACACTCCGATATCAACCGTTCCCAGAGTGGATCACCCTAATTACGTCTCAGTTTCTTCATGGGGGATTTGCTCACATCGCCGGAAATATGCTGTTTCTGTGGATCTTTGGCAACAACGTTGAAGATCGCTTGGGTCACATTCGCTTTTTGATCTTCTATATCAGTTGCGGTGTGTTGGCAGTATTGGCGCAATGGTTTTTCTCGTCAGACTCTAATATTCCATCGCTCGGAGCCAGTGGCGCGATCGCAGGAGTAATGGGAGCGTATATTCTTCGCTTTCCCGGAGCGCCGATTACAACGATTATTCCGCCATTTATTTTCTTTCCGTTTCGCATTCCAGCTTGGGCATATCTCGGTATTTGGTTTATTCAGCAAGCATTCTATGGCGTTGCCAGCTTGAGCGTTCCCACTAACATTGGCATGGAGCGCGGCGGTGTAGCGTACTGGGCGCACGCAGGCGGATTTGTATTTGGTGCAATTTTAGGACCACTATTGGGCTTATTTTCGGGTCGCGAAAAGCGGTACTCACCCTAAGACTCCTGAGTTAAAAATCTAAACTGAGGGTTGCATCTGGTCGCATCGCAGGCGGATAATCGTTAAAGCGACTACTTTTTTATCATGCGCTTATCCGTCTGATAAGCAACCATCAGCATAACGATTCAGCAGCAACCCCAGGAGTATTGTTCAATGGGCGGTGTCATTAAGTTAATTAAAAATCTCTTTAGCGGTATTTTCTCCTTTATTGGAGGCATCTTTGGTTCAAAGAAATCGGGTTACTTTATGGAACTCGATGAGGCGGAAGCAGCAAAACCAGCCGCAACCCCGAAACTTGAAGAGGCAAAATCTGCTGTTGCGACGGTAGAAGCGACCGCAAAATCGACCGCGAATGCTGTGGCTGAAGGTGTAAAAGAAACCACAGCAGCAACTGCCGCGCCTAAGTCGGTGAAAGCAAAACCTGCCAAGGTTGAATCCGTCAAGGTTGAGTCCGCTAAGGTTGAACCTGCCGAGGCTGAACCTGTCGCGATCGCTGAGACGAACGGTTCAACCAATGGTGCGAAACCAGTTCCAGCAAACCCGCTGAATCTGCCACAACCGACCGTAAGCTTTGCAACAGAGCATCTAGTACCCAAACCGACGAATTCTCGTCGCCGTCCGGGTGCGAACATGGGTTCGTTTCTTGAAATGGCAAAAACCGTCAAGACTCCGAATAACTAAATTCCACCGGATTGCATTAAAAAACGGCCCGATCGCACCACACGATCGAGCCGTTTTTTTCTACACAATCTATTAGTACGCGCCACGACGCTCATCGGTTTTTTGGAGGTACCAAACCGCGTGAATTACGCCCGGAACCCAACCAACCAAAGTCAGCAGAATATTAATGAATAAAGCAGAACTAACGCCAGAGGTCATAAAAACCGCAACAGGCGGGAGCACGATCGCAAACACTAAACGCAAAAAGTTCATAGGGTTTCTCTAATTTCATTTTTAACTGTTCCTCTTTATTCTCTTGAACTCCAGCACGATCGCCGTCCTTCAAAGGTAGGATCTGAAAACCCCTCAGAAGTTAAACTCATGCCTGACGTGACGATTGCGGCAAACTGGTTATCCCAACACCTAGACGATCCTGATATTGCGATCGTGGATTGTCGATTTGTGCTGATGCAACCCGATCTTGGACGGCAACAGTACGAAGCGGGGCATATTCCAGGTGCACATTATTTTGATCTCAATCAGGATTTGTCCAGTCCGATTCAAAGACATGGAGGGCGGCATCCGCTTCCGGATGTGGATCAATTCTCCGCCAAGCTTTCAGCAATCGGGATCACGCCTTCGACCTTAGTGATCGCATATGATGACTCAAGATTTGGGATCGCAGCGCGGTTTTGGTGGTTGTTGCGCTACCTGGGACACGATCGCGTTGTCGTTCTAGATGGCGGATTCTCGAATTGGAAAAAGTCAGGCTATCCGCTTACCACGATCGAACCTGCCGCTAAATCTGGTCAATTTACGCCTCAAATTCGGATAGATTGGATCGTCGATATCGAAGAAGTGAAAGTCAAGAAAGATTTACCTAACGTGGCGCTAATCGACTCACGCGAACCCGAACGATATCGCGGAGAGCGAGAGCCGATCGATCCGATCGCGGGTCACATTCCCGGTGCAGTGAATTACCCGTGGCAATCCGTCACCGACGATCACGGCTTCTTAAAAATCCCCGGAGATTGCTGGTCAGCAGTTGAATCAAAAGACGAAATTTTGGTCTATTGCGGTTCGGGTGTCACCGCTTGCGTCAATTTATTGGCGCTTACAGCAGCAGGATGCGATCGTGCCAAACTTTATCCTGGAAGTTGGAGCGACTGGTGTTCATATCAGACCTAGAACAGCGGCAAACTGAAGACAATTCCTGCACCAAACAGAAAGCCATTGAAATCAATCCGTCGATCGGACGAATTTCCAAAACTAAATCCAGTAAACAAATTAACCTGAGTCCGTGGAGTCAGATTGTATGTGACGCGCCCCAGGAGTTGATGATAGAAATCATCCCGTGCTTGCTGCGTAAAATGCGACCAGGTGAACTGATAATCGACCGCCACCTGGAGTTTTTGTGAAACGCTGTAGCCGAGCGTTGTAATCAAAGAATTTAGAATGCGGCTGCGATCGTCGGGATTGGCAAAGCTCCAACGAAACTGATAATACGTATTCAGTGAAAGCCTCGGTGATAAAGTATCTTGGCGGCTCAATTCAACCCGGAGAGAATTGTCCCCAAAAAACTCCCGTCCACTAAAAAATTGTTGCAGTCCTCGTGCAGAGGTAAAGAGTTTCTGATTGCTCCAACCGATCTCACCGGACAATCGTGGCGTAATCCGATGAAAGATTCCCACTCGCAACCGCAATTCATCGTAGTTCAAAGACTCTATGCTTCCAGTGATACTGCGGTACTGCCCAAGTCTGCCATAGCGAATCAGATTGGCATCAAAAGAGGTGATGAGGAAGGTTTTAGAGCCGATCGGAGGCGCATAAAAAAAGGTCAGCCCACTCCGCACCAAGCCATCATCGACCGGCTCCACATCTGAAAACACATTTGACGAGTTGAAATAATCTGTACGTAAGAGCAGATAAGCAGAGGGTTGACGAGGACGGTTTGGAAAAGCGATCGGTATCTCTGGTACTGTGCGCTCTTGAATTCGTAGCGTTCCCAATTCTGGATCACTGGCTCCAATGGGCGGATCAGCGGCGATCGGTTGAACTTTTAAGTCTCCCAATTCTGGGTCTGGAGCCGGAGTCATTTGCAAATCTCCAAGCTCAGGATCGGGTTTGCTTGGTTCAGCTTGTGCAACCTCTTCAACTTGCGCTGGAAGTTGTGAAGCTTCACCAATGCGAATCCTACTCGTCGTGTAGGTGCAATTCGCAGAGAGCGATCGCCAGCAGCGATTTGCTACGCTCCCCGGAGCGTTTGGCAGCGCCTTTTGGCTAGTGTGACTTGGCCCAATTTCCGATTGCACGGTCTGAACTGGAGCAGTCACGATTTGCTCAGGGGGTACTAAATCTTTTGCTTGACGAGAAAAACTTGAGACAGTCGATCGTTCCGTCGGCAACTTTTCCAGCGGCGGTAGAGTCAGCGATCTCGATGCAGTTAACCCAAAATTCACCGTTGGCTGTCCTGAAAGCGAAGATTGTTCTGGTATAGAATTACACAATCCCTTACTTGCAAAGCTTAGAATTAGCCAAAAGCAGATCTGACTGATCAAGGAGGAGTGAGAGATGCACGATCGCTGATTCCCGCAAGGATTCTGTAGAGCCGCACTTAGGATCGTCAAAATTCTAAAATGTCTCAATATCAATCGTTTCACAGTTGACCCGTCCACCAATCTGCATCCCTACTCAGGCTAATTTCAACTCGCGATCCTAGAAGTTCCGGCCAATTCTCATACACTGTTGCACATAGGATAGATGCTAGTATCTTTACTGAATTTTTTATGAAGTCTCTTTAAAGCTTGATCAGAAACTTTCTAAAATTTCCCGCCAGTGTGTAAAGTATTTGTGAAGAGCTAAATCTGTATTTTTACTTAATCATCTCATACGAGTAGAACTGGGTTGAACTTGTTCTAGGCTGACCCGCCTCTGATCGCGCTGATGCGCTTTCTGTCCTCTTGTTCTTGGAGCGTCTATGTCTCGCAAATTGTTCCTCGCAATCACGTCACTGTTACTCGGAATGGGTGCTGCATCCTGCGGCACGGCCTATGCCCTAACTCCACTTACCTCTGCTGAAATCCGGGAAATCGTGAGGCGAGTTCAATTCGTTCCCAAGGGGCAACCTGCTCGCGACGCTGTGTTGTCAGAAATGATGCGTCCAGAGGATGCGCTTCATACAATGAGGTCTTCACGGGTCGGGCTGCGCTTCAACGACGGTTCTTGGGCACGAGTTGGAGAAATGGCAGTCTTCCGCTTTGTCCCCGGAACCCGGAACTTTCGCTTGACAAATGGCACTGTGCTATTACTGATTAAGCCAGGACAGGGACGCACCACGATCGACACTCCTAACGCTTCAGCCGGAGTCCGTGGCTCGGCCCTATTTGTCCGATACGATGAGCAGACAGAAACGACGGTAGTGGGTGCATTGACCAACAACCCTGGTGGTCCAATGGAAATCCTGGACAATACGACCGGACGCAAGCTGCCACTAGAAGCGGGACAAATGGCGATCGTCGATCCGCTTGGTATTCGTCTATTCAATTTTGATATGAACCGTTTCTACGAAACGAGTGATATCGTGCGCGGCTTAGATTTGCAGCGTCGAGAAGGTCAGCCTAGCCGAGATCCAGGTATCGCAGCCGTACAAGCTGAGACTGCTCAGGCTCTAAAGGAACATCAGCCGCTGAGTGGACCTGTGATTGAGAACCCCAGAATGGTGCAGCTATCCCCTCCAGTAGCACCGCCTGTCACGACTCCAGTTCAAAATTCTACTCCAAGCCAAAATTCCGACGATCGCCAACCTTCTCAGCCTTCTACGCCAGCGGCAACTCCTGGTAATCCGCCCAGTGATGGTACAAGCTCTAGCACCACGCCAGCAACCTCCACATCCCAACCCGCTACTTCCCCCCAAACGAACTCTGGTAGTACCTCGCAAGGCTCACCTGCTGGACAACCAACGGGGGGGACTTCAACGGGCAATCCGACCACGTCAGGAACGCGAAATAGTGGAAGACAAGTAAACGAACTATCCCCGGCAGCAGGCGCAGCTAAACTTGAGAATTCAGGTACCCCTGAAACCACGCCAAATGCCTCCGGTGGGGCCACTCCTTCAACCAATTCCAACCCGTCTTCTGGATCGACTTCTGCTCCTAATGGTTCTAGTGGCTTAGGCACTTCTAATTCGTCCAATCCATCTGGTACAACTCCGAAAACCCCTCCTTCCCCAACCACGAACTCTGGTTCCTCAACTTCAACAAACGGTACAGCTCCCCCAATCCTCCCAGGTGGTGGCACTGCTGGCAGTTCAAATCCAGATCCCAGCAATTCAGCTAATCCTAATCCTCCTACTGGAACGATCGCTTCTCCAACTCCCAGCACTCCAAACACTCCTGCCAGCCCTAATCCAGCTCCCAGCAACTCAGCTAATCCTAATCCTCCTGGAATGATCGTGAGTCCGCCTCCCGGCACCCCAAACACTCCCGCCCCAGGCCCGGTTGCTACTCCCATCAACCCAGCTAATCCTAATCCTCCTACTGGAACGATCGCTGCTCCAACTCCCAGCGCACCAGTCACCCCTGCTCCTAGCCCAGCAGCCGTCCCCAACCCAACTCCCAGCACTTTGTCTAGTCCCCCTAGCGGGGCTGTCACGAGTCCGGCTCGCAGCGAGATGGTTCCTCCTGCCGCTGGATCGATCGCTGCTCCCAATCCCAACCCAATCCCGACAACCAACACACCGATTAATCCTGCATCAACACCCACTCCAGCCGTTATTAGCCCAACTACTTCTCCTCGGCAGCCGTTAGACAATACGCCATTGCCAGGTGCAGTAGCTGAGCCGCAACCCAATCCAGTGGGTAATCCAACATCACCTCCGATCAGCAATCCGCCTGCTCCGTCTCCGACACCACCGACTCCACCAGTTCTAGACAACAATCCAACGCCTCCTGCACCGACTGAAACGCCTCCAAGCCCGTCGCCAAGCCAGTCACCAGCACCTCCAGCGACTGCGCCGGCTGAAACGCCCCCAGCATCTGCCCCGGCTGAAACGCCCCCAGCATCTGCTCCACAGCCAGTTCAGAACTCCAGATAGTGGAACTGACAACAAAACAAGAAGAGGGCGATCGTCGTTTACGATCGCCCTCTTCTTGTTTTTCGATAGCCTTAAGCTGACGGAACGAGCCGCTTTCTCAAAGCATCAGCCCGTCGTTTTGCAGTTTGGTTAGTCGGCTCAAGTTCTAACGCTTGCTCATAGATTTCCAGCGCTGGAGCTGCCAATTGCTTGCGCTCATAGGCATGACCGAGATTATTCAGCGCCGTGACATACTCTGGCAAGAGTTTCAGCGCTTCTTTGTACTGACGAATCGCTAGGTCGTACTGTTCTTGAGCAAAGTAGGCAAATCCCATTGCGTTATACACAGCAGCAAGGTCTTGACCTTCGAGCGTTTCAAGCTTAATCGCTTTCTGATATTGAGCGATCGCTTGAGTAAATAACCGCTTGTCGAGCAGAATACTGCCAAGTTCGTAATGCTCTTCGGCTGTGCCTTTCTCTTTACTCAGCTTGTTTTGCAGGCGAGTAAAGGCACTCTCAACGCGACGAGTTTTGAGGACTTGCCGAGCGACAAAAAAGACGGCGCTACTAAGCAAAACCAGCAAAAGAGAAATGTAAAGAATTGGGGAGGCTAGGCTGTCCATAGGAGTTTTGTCGATCGCAAATTTTAAGGCTTCTGTTTCAGGGTATCTCAAGGGAGACCCCAATAGGTAGCACGCTGCTGTAACCAACCTTCGGATTTCCACTGGCGCAGGAGTTGATCCACACGGCGGCGCAGTTCGTCGGATTCGAGTCCTTTGGGAAATACGATCGCTAACGGCTCTGTCGAAACTCGAAACGGCAGGATGCGGTATTCAGGAAATTCCTGCACCCATCCCGCTAAAACGCTGACATCTGCCGCAAAGCCGATCGCTCGCCCGGATTCAATCAACTGTTTCCCTGCGCTGTAGGACTCAGTGCCGATCAGCTTGATTTGAGGAAACTGATAGCGCAGAGTTGCGATCGTGCTGGCATTGTTCAAAACGGCAATCGTTTGATTATTCAAATCTCGCTGAGTTTGAATTGTCGCGCTTTTTGTAATAATCCCGGTGCCATCGAGATAATACGGTTCACTGAAGGCAACAATTCGAGCGCGAGAAGCGTTAACGGTGACACGGGCGATCGCCAAATCAACGGTTTCGCCTGTGACAGCCGACAGACGATCGCGATTACTCACAGGCTTAAACTCGATCGCGGTTGATCGTCCCAGTAATGCTTGTGCCAGACGTCGCGCGATTTCAATTTCAAAGCCTTGAAGCCTGCCTTGAGCATCGCGAAATCCCATCGGACGAACGTTATCTTTTACCGCCACGATCAAACGGTTGCGCTGAACGATCGTTTGCAAATCTGCCGCAAACAAGGATGGGGACACAAGCCACTGCGCCCCCATCCATGACCAACTTAAAATTGCGACGAATCGCTTCCGCATACTTCAGGCTTGAACCGCCTTTTCGACGACTTTTGCAAATCCGGCGGGATCAAGAACCGCCAGTTGCGCCAGCATCTTGCGATTGATAAGAATGTCTGCTTTCTTCAGCTTGCCGATGAGTTGGCTATAGCTGATTCCTTGCTGCCGTGCTGCCGCGTTGATCCGCGTAATCCACAAGCGACGAAAATCGCGTTTCTTCTTACGACGATCGCGATACGCATTGCGGAGCGCTTTCATCACCTGTTGATTCGCGGTGCGGAACAACCGAGAGTGAGAGCCACGAAAGCCCTTCGCGAGTTTCAAAATCTTTTTGCGGCGTTTTCGAGCTACATTGCCGCGCTTCACCCGTGCCATGTTTCAACTATTCCTTAACTAATTTTTTGTGAGATCGTGCCTGAGTCCACCCTTACAGATAAGGCATCATCAACCGAACATTCGCTTCATCCCGCTCGTTCACCAAATCTCCGCCTGCAATCCGACGGCGGCGGCTCATACTCTTATGAAACAAAAGGTGATTTCCATGAGTGCGACGGCGCTGGATCTTTCCGCCGCCTGTGGCTTTGAAACGCTTTTGTGCAGATTTACGGGTTTTCAGCTTCGGCATGGGTTTGCTCTAATTCGACACAGCTTTCAATCTTACTACGAATTTCCGATTTAGAGCAAATTGATTGCGGTTCAATCAGTTGTATTAATTTGTCCCATTAAGTCCCATTAAGAAGTGCGTCTGTATAACCTGAATTCTATAGGAGCCTCGATAAATTCCGAAGGCGCGCCTGTTCTATTGAGGCACTGCAAGGGATTAGTGTGAAGGATACAGCAACTGCGCTTGTAAATTGCCAGTTTTGGGCACGGTTCGCTATTTAGCGATTGTGGGGTGAGGTATGACTATGACAATCCAGGATTCGAGATTCAGTAAACAGATTGGTCTAATCAGTCTATTCGCAGGTTCTTTGAGTTTAATCGCGACCAGCGCAATTGCATCAGAGCCAGCCCAAACGACGATCGCTCAACCTAGCTCAGTGTCCCAAACGACGATCGCTCAGTCTAATCCATCTCCAGGTCGGGTCACTTCGGTGTCTCAGCTTAACGATTCTGCTAGCGCGACCCCTTCAGCCGCAAATGCGATCGGACAAGTCACCTCGGTTTCTCAGCTATCGGATGTGCGTCCCACTGACTGGGCTTTCCAAGCGCTCCAGTCTCTCGTCGAACGCTACGGCTGTATCGCTGGCTATCCTGATCG
>JACJNX010000084.1 GCA_014695255.1 Cyanobacteria bacterium FACHB-63 | reverse complement strand
CGGCGCGAAACTCTGGAACTTGTTTCAGATGTTCGATCAAGCTCATGGAAATTAAAGCTGAGTGACGTCACTGCCGAGTTTAGCTTTTCTACGCTGACAATGAAACAACCCTGCCTAGTGGGGTGGATGTCGCGCCAGTCGTCATAGAGATAGCAGACTCACCGCAGAGATAAGCTTGATTGCCAATCTTGATCAGTCCCTCCCCTTCTCCGACCTTGCGGATCACGCTAGGGATTTTGAACGGACTAAGCGGACATCCATTCACCGATACCGCGATCTTTGATCCAGAGTTCCCCCGGTCGATCGCCATGAGGAGAAAATCACCCTGCTTTATGGTTGCTGGCTCGTCAATGTTCATCGGGTTTTGTGCCGTCACTAGTTGCATTGAAAATTCTCCGTTTTGTTTGGTGTAGCGTTTAGATGTCTTTTGCTGCTATAAGATGCATTTCGATGCTCTCATGGTACATCAATTAGCAGCGTATCGATGTTCCTATACAGCACGCACTTAAGGACATTAGCCCACATAAAGGCAGTTCTCTAGGAAAACAATTGTCTCCGTAATGCCTTAGCCGCTTGCCCATTAGAGAGGCTTTTGCTAATAGTGAAAACGCCCTTTTCTGGATGCTTCCAGAGTTGATGTGAGCCTTTGCCGTGGCGTAAGAATTGCCATCCATCAGCGATGATCTCCTGTTGAAATTTCCTACACATCTGCGGTTTTTCCTAATAGTTCAATAGTTGATTTTTAGAAGACTAAAATTCTTTAGTCCGCTTAGTCGGTTTTTTAGTCTAGTCGCTTAGTCGCGCCCTTAGCCCCTTTAGTCGCGAGGACTAAGCGTATTTTTGCCAGTCCCGACTAAGCGACTAAAGACTAAAGGCGAGGGACTAGATGTTAGAAGAAAGCTCTAGCATTCGAGTAAACATCTGCATATCATCCTCGCAACTTTCAACGTACTCGCAAACAACAAAGGGGGAATCCTTACGCCCTCTACTGCGGTATCGTGCGGGAAATTGGATGACTTCTCCCTTAGTTCTCCAGATGTGTGATTCATAGGGGAAGTGTTCACCTTTTACGGGTTTACTGTTAAATCCGATGAGGTATTGCCCTTGTACTTTTGCGGCATCAATCGCGCTTAATCGCTCTGCTACGGCATCTGGCAGGGAAAACGCGCACAGAATCCATAAGCGAGGTTGCTTAACTTTGATGTGATTCTCGATCTGTGTTGCCGCGATCGCTTCTGAAAATTCCATTCGTAAAATCCTTGAGGTGAAGTGGGGGATAGTCCCCCCCTGAAACTAGAAATCGTAATCGTCGCTATCGGCTTGCGGGATTGCAGCCGAGAACTTCCCGGAATCCTCAGTCACAAGCCCTTTGTCGAGTAATGCCCGTAGCAACCTCTCGATAGACTCATTGGTGAGTGCTGCGTCAGTCCTTAAGCGTTTGACGTTTCGGATCTGTGCTGCTGAGTTGTACTCTCCGGGTCGCTTCCGCATCCAATCCAGTACGAAGGATGCAACCTCTAGCGACTTCGCCTTCCAACTTGGGAACGCCGACTTGAGTTCTCCTAATGAGGTAGAGATCTCGATTGCCTCCTCCTCTACCTCATGCTGTGCCGTCGGCAAGTCATACAGCCTTTGCAGGTCTTGAGCCGTTGCAATAGGTTTATGTTCAGTGACTTGTATTGGTGTAGGCTCCGGTGCTAGAGCGACCAACTGAGAGATGTCTGCAACCTTGCCGTCAATAACGCAGGGGCGATCGTGTCTTGAGATATCCAGCTTGATTTCTTGAGCGTGTTTCTCAGCAAAGCCCTTGAGGTAGACGTAACTCAAGTTATCCCGCAAGCTTCCCTCCCCCTCGATCCCTAGCGTCTTTACCTCCTGCCCTTGAGCTAACAGGATCAGCCGAATCTTGCTAGTACGTCCTGCTCTGATGATGAACTTGAGGGACTGGACAACATCCATCCCGATATCTTTGCAGCCAGCAACGAAGGTAGGAACTTCATCCAGTACCACATTGATCGGGCGAAAGTTATCGTCTCCCGTCCGGTTCATTTGGTCTTCTCTTTGTTTCACCAGCGTCACCAATCCTTCGAGGTTTGCCGCGATCGTTGCAAAGTCGTAGGGCACGCCGATCACCTGCATTCCCGCAAAGTCTTTAGGCTTCTTCTTGGGAGTAATGACGATCGTTGATCCATCTAAGAATCGCCCTAGTTTCTCAGCTAAATACGATTTACCCGCTCCGGTCTTGCCGAGTAACAGCAAGTGAGGAAAGTCATCATAAGCAGTGTTTAGCAAGTTCCAATCGAATAGCTTTGACTCTGGGGAATCGACGGGAATCTCGAAGGGTTGCGAGGGAACATCAAACGCACCCTGGCGCGTATCGTTGCCGATAATCTGGGGTTGAACCACAGCTTGAGGGCTTCCACGATCAGCCGTTGGGATTTCTACGCCTAACTCTCTAGCTTCTGTCTCAAGGATTGACGCGCCATCCTGGATAAGAGTCTGATAACTGACATCTCCCCCAACCTTACGCAATCCTCGGATCGTCTGATTCAGTAGCGCTTCGATAGTTGGCTCCCATTGTCTCGACGGTACTTTGCTTAGGAGATGGACTAAGCCCTCGCCTTGCGTCAGGATCAGCAAATAGAGAAGGCGATCGCGCTTAGGGAGATATGCGGCAAACTCTAAATCTGTAGAGTCAGCCTCCCCCGCTTGCGTCAGCATCTTCGCGAATCCCGTTAAGTCGATGTTGCAGAACGGTAACACTCGCACTTGATCCGTAGTCGCTGACTCTCCGATCAAGCCTGCAAGATAAGTAGCCGCTCCGAACATTGCGGCAGGGATACCCAAGGCAGGAACACCGAAGCAGGCAACAACGCCTAGAACCGCCGATCCTAGTCCTGCGGTTTTCGATGTGTTGAACGCCGCCTTATTGCTGGATGCTTGGCTGTGCAGGTTGTCTAGGGTAGATTGTAGGATGCCTCGGATTTGGTCTGATGTCGGCTGATCGGGTTGGGTAGATAGGCTCATGGGAACACTCCGAAGTAATTAAAAACGCCCCTTGGATATCCAAGGGGCTTAAGCGTTAGTTTTCGGCTTCCTGGCGATCTTCCATTGACTCGCCTAGCGACCAAAAGACTTCAGCACCAAATACTGAAAGGAAGCCGTAGATCGTATTCGTCACAATCGAAACCCCTGGCGCGGATGTCGCAAAGAACATCGCCCCTTCCCCCAAATAGACAACGAAGATGATCACGCCGTTAAAGAGGATCGCACCGTTGCCATGCGTCTTAACTTGCATCTCTCGTAGCTTGGTTTCTAGCCGTTGTGCCTCTGCTTTCTTCTCTGCATAGCTCAGAGATTGGGCGATTTTCTCATCAGTTTCGTTGGCTTTCTCAAGTTGCCGTTGCCTGACTTCCAACTTGACCCGTCGCAGGAACATCGCCTCGATCGCGTTGATTCCGGCAGCAATCAGCACCGCAATATAAAAGTCGGGATCGAGCCAAACAATAAAGTCAGGTTCACCAAAGGGTCGCCACTGAAGCGGTGAGCCGTCGGGGTTTCTAACGCCCACCACATTCGGAAAGGTTGCTAATCCGCCTGCTAGCGCATTCCCGACAGCACCTAAAGGCAGTACTCGCTCAATTCTCGCGCCGTCATTGATTAGAGGTTTCGGGATGAACCGAGCGGACTCTTTACCGTTCAGCATTTGGTAGGCGTTCTCTGCCGTCAGCCCACATAGCAGGACAGCGAAGCCTTTCATCAAATACTGTCCACCGCCGTCTGAATTGGGATTCGTCAGCCACTTAAAGCCGTTGGATGCCCAGTTAATCGGCTTAAACAAAGCATGACCTAAACCCGATTTACGCTTGGGCTTAAAGGTTTTGCTACCGACTTCTTCGTAGTCGATCGTTCTTGCTGCGTTAGTTTTCATTGAATTACCTTGCGATTTGTCTACAGTCGTTCTTGATGTTGCAAACTTGTCTACCGTCGAATGAGCCGATCACGTTGTTGTGTCGGTCTAGTAGGGTTAACGGCTCCCCTTCTGCCATTGAGTTGAGTAATACTTGAACATTCCTAGATGACAGGTCGATCACGTTCTGTTGAGTGCCGTTCAGGATGATGAAGTTGCGAACGGGCTTTCCTATTCCTGACTTTTCGTAGGTCTTAGAAATTTCGCCTTTTGCCTCAATCTGGCGGATCTGACTCTGTTTTAATTTCTCTTGCTGCCCGTCTTTAATGGCTTGGATCTGTGTCTGTTGACCGACGATCGACATTCCCGTAATGAAGGCAGTCACAGAAAACAACCCCGCAATGATTGAGCCTGACCAAAGGAACGTCCTAAAAGTTGTCCCATCGGAACTTGAAAGGCGTTTGATCATGCCGCAAAGACTCCCTCTCGCAACTGCTCAAGAATTGCAGCGATTAGCGGTAGCGCATCATCGGGATCGATTTCCTCAATGATTGATGCTGCTCTAGTGAAGTTTGCTGACCCAGGAAATAGATTCGTATGGGCGATCGCGGGGATTGTCCAATGTGCATCCTCCGGATCGTCTATCGACAACCAGATAGATAATGCTGCAATCAATCCAAGCTTTTCGTTACTTGTGAGGCGTTCGAGCAGATCCCCAAAAGCGCAGATCAAGTGATGGGATTCAGGGGACTCTGTGAAGTAGCCGATAGGCTGGGTCATAATTAAAAAACTCCAGATGTGCAAATGTTGGGAGTGAGCCGCCCAGTGATTAGCGTCGTGGGCGGCATTAGATTATCGTCGTGCGTCAAAAGTCTCGATCTTTGGTCGATCGTTTGGGAGCGCATCTTGAACCGACTTAGCGATGCTGATCACGCCTGGCAGCCCGTAGCCGAGCAATGTTACGGTTAGCGCGAGAATCACGGCTTGGACTGTTGCGGGGGTCTTCATACGATTTCTCCTGTTATGGGTGAGTTGTAAGCGTTGCATCGGTTCCGCTCGATCTGTGTGGGTTGGACTGCCTCAAGTTGGTCAAGACTGATCCAATTACTGAACCCTCCGAGTCGCGCCCGACCGTCCTGAATCTCTAGAACTTGAGTGCGAGAGAATGCCGTTAGGTGTGAGGGACATCCAGCCCAGTAGATAAACGATCCGACTTTTAGCATTTGACTAATTCCTTCCTTTGTTGGGATTTGACTGAGAACTGCTCCTGTCGCTCGTAACCCTTGAGCGCTGCATCGATTAGCAGTTTTCGGGCATCGGAATTACCCGCAATCGCCATATCCAGCAGTTGCTTAGGACGTGAGCCGCCGCCACTTGCGAACATCAATAGAGAGCGCCGGAGAATGACTCGCGTGAGTCCCCGCCGCCGCAGCCTATGGGGGATTTCTTTCTCCCCGATGACGATCGCGAGGTAGTTCTCAAAAATCGATTTCATATCGCTTACTTCCGTTGTGGTGATGTGTTGGTTGGTCATTGGTTTGTCCTTGGATTAGTGTTGCGGTGTTTCCAAGTCAGTCTGAGTATTTGGGGGAGCCTTTAGAACGGCAGTAAACTCGCAAAGCGGCAGGGCTTCCGATCTGGCGAAACGTAGCAGTTATCCCACTCAGCACGCGCCCGAAGTTTGCAGAGTCCGTTGTCAAATTCCCGACACTGGCTGCAGGTTGGCGCAATTGGTTCAACACTGAGCGATCGTTTGATGGTTGTTTCGATTAGCATTGGTGCAATACCTCGTTTTGTGGTTGAGCCGATCGCTTTTCTTTCCAGGGAGCGCGATCGGCTTCTTGCTTTTTGATTGCCGAAATTCCGGCGGATCGTGTTGCTCTGTCACCGCAAGCAGCGATCGCTGAAATCTTTTCTGCCCTTCTGGAGTCCCCTAGTCGGTCTCCTTCCCAGATAGCGGCGTATGCGGTTGTGATGGTTCTGTAGTTGCCCTTCCGGGTTCCGGTGTCTCTGGCAGGCTCATCGCCGACCCCTGTTTTCCGGGCTGCCTTGGGGTTGTCTCTCCCCTCGCATGACACTATATTAACACTAACGCAGACAATACGACGACAATACGACGACAAATCACAGATTGTTATCAGTAGCGCTGATTCTGATAGGGGTCTGTAATATGTCAGCATTTTGTCTGCGTTCTGACGACAGCTAGTGTTAATATAGTGGGATAAGTCGAACTACCTAGTAATGTAAATAGGAGACAATCTGTATGCTCAGTGCTGACATGAAGGTTCCAAAGAACAGACAGACACGACTATCTGATGATGTGTGGTTAGCTGGTGAAGCGATCGCCCGTCACTTCCGTATGGGATCTTCTCGCGAGGGCTTCGAGGTTGCCGTCCGGGATTATGTCACAAGGCTTTCTCAAAGCGATCCAAAGTTTGCTGAGGTTTGGGAGAAGGTTAAGAATGAAGGGGTGGAAGACTAATGAGTAAGAAATCAGGCCTCACCCCCGGTCAGCATTTCATCATCGATTTGGCGATCGCTTCCCAAGCTTTTCTGAAGGAATGCGCCCAAGCCAACCGATGCACAATCGACGAGTTGAGCGAAGAAATGATCCGAGAGTACGCAGCAACCGCCGCCAAAAGAAAAAAGTCATAAGCGTTACAGCTTCAAAAGCAAATCCCCCGACAGGCGAAAGTACTTATCGGGGGATTGGTTTGTGGAGTAAATAAGAGGCTTGTAAGTTATTCTTTGTAAGATAACCCGACCTTGAGAGGGCTTCCCTCCCTCTCAAGGTGGTGTGTCTGCGAACACGACCTCGGTACAAAAAAGGCTCTAGATAATTAGGAGATCAGCTTATGAAGAAATACACTTGTAGCGTCTGTGGCTACACTTACGACCCCACTGTAGGAGATCCGGATAGTGGCATTGCACCAGGTACGGCTTTTGAGGATATTGCTGAGGATTGGGTCTGCCCAGTTTGTGGTGCGGCAAAAGAGGATTTTGAGTCGGAGGAGGGCTAGATAGATCTTGCGGTCGGGCAGAAGTTCCGGCTGAAGTCCAAACCTAACAGTGGCAAAAGAACAAATGATCGCGCTATCTTGAGGTCGCACTCAGAGAGGTGAAGGCATGGAGAACAACGACCCTATTGCTGAACCAGTAAGACATCTTTCAGATCTAGAGCAAGGCGATATCGTAGTCCTAACGCTTGATCCTGTGCCAGGGTTTGCGACACTCAACAGATCTGTTGTAGAAAGAACTGCAAGGATTACGCTCAAGCTTTCCAACTCATTCACCGTTGAGAACAGACGATTCTCGATTTCAAGCGGAAAAGAAATGATGAACGTTGGGAGCGGTTGGCGTATTGACGGTAGTAGTGAAGCTTTTATTTCAGTGCCAACTATAGAGCAACTCGAAAGGCTCCCTGATCCGGACGGAAATTACACAGAAGCTCAGATACGCAAGCAGCGGGAAGACTCGATCGAGTCGATCATCACCAACGTAAGGGGATATCTCGATCCAGAATCACCTGAATTTGATCAGCGTAAAACGGCTCTATTTTCTCTTTTGCTAGTCAATGAGAACGCTAGGAAGACATGGGAATGGGTGTTAACCGAGGAGGTCAACAGGCTGAAAGGTGAAAACAAAGACTTGAAGTCGAGATTAAAGCAGTTAGAGACAATCCTTCGTAAAGCCTCAATTTTAGCTGAGGCTCACAATCTTCAAGTTGAATATGGAGTACCAAATACCTTCACGACTCCCGATGAGGATCAATAGCCATCCAGTCGGATCAACATTTTGATTTGATGAAGCAAGTGAGCGTTTTCCCTGAGTATTTCGATTTCGCTTGCATCATGAATGCGTTGAGCGAGAGAGATCATATGAACGGGAGAACGTTGTTTATCGTAGCGGTGCTGATTGGCTCGACTTGGGCAGGTAGCCTAGTAGGTCGTCAGATCGGCAATAAATTCTTAGGGTCGGTTTTTGGGTTCTCCGTTGGGTGTTATGCACTTGGAGCCACTAAGAAAAGCACTTTTCTGTAGGCTTCCTATTATCAAAACAAAAAACCCCCGGTAAGCACGATCACCTATCAGGAGTTATTCTATGAGGCAATGCCCTTTAAATTGGGGAGCCACCTCCTGTATTTTTTCTAATAGAAAAGGGGCGGTATCGTTAGGCAGGCTTTTGCTAAGTAATGCCTAACATTGTTCAGAAAACGTTCTACCCACCTTTAGGTCTGATGAATCATCAACTGACCTGACCTTATTCCAGCCACCAAACTGCCGTACCTGATTGGATGTTCTTACCCAGCAAGCTGAGGGCGTACCGTTATCAAAAAGGTGGAAAACTTCTGGGTGATGTTGACGCTTGTAAAGTCCATTTCCCCATCTACATTCTCCAACAAATTTCTTGCTAGAAAAGAACTCGTTAGCGACTGTAGGAGTAAACCTTTTTACTTGATTAAACCCACCAAAAGCATTCATTTGGCTGGGATTTTGAACATGGCAATAGGTAAGATTTGTGAAGTTCACAGCATAAACTTCAGGTCGATCTGTGCTCTTGTAATATCCGCCTGTCACTGCGGGTGAACTTGAACCTCTAAATTCTGTGACTTGGCACTGCATTGTTGGATCTAAATGCTCCCACAATGTTCGACAACGATTCCGTGCTTGGCTTGGCAAAGAAAGAAGAGTAACGCCCGCAAGTGAAGCGATTAATGTTGAACTAATTAATGTAAAACTCTTTATTCTGTTCATTTTGTTAATCCACCTTTTGTAGCGAAGTGAAGCAACTGAACCTAAATTAAATTTAGATTTTTACACCCATAGTTTGCAACTTAGAGCAACTAAACTTAATTATCAAATACTTAATTTATGAACGAAGGAGATCAAGAGAAAAGGAAAAAGTCCAAGCGTAGCGATGAAGATCTTGTGAATCCGTAGCTTTTCTCCAGATGTACTCAACAGCACATGATTAATATTCGTGTGTTTTGAGTAGCGGAAAGGCAGCATGAGACGGACGATAGCAGCATCTTTAGGTTTAGCGATCGCGCTTTTGGGAAGCTCTACGAGGGCAGAGGAGACACAAGTAATTG
The DNA here is from genome assembly GCA_014695255.1 of Cyanobacteria bacterium FACHB-63. Taxonomy (GTDB): domain Bacteria; phylum Cyanobacteriota; class Cyanobacteriia; order Leptolyngbyales; family Leptolyngbyaceae; genus Leptolyngbya. The sequence continues at coordinate 36,254 of JACJNX010000084.1, read as the reverse complement.
ATAACACTCCCTCGCTGCCGAGCATTTGCCAGATTACACCTAACAGCAAAATTTCCTATGGCAAGATCTCTCAAGTTCTGAATCCTAGCGGCGGGACAGAGAGCGTTGTGTTTGATCAGAATTACGATGACACATTCTCAGGGCTTTTCTCAGGAAGAAAAACGGAGGATCGGAAGTTATTCTTCACTGTCTGGTTTGCGGAGGGAATCCTGTTCACAGGGCATCAAGAAGATCCTTTGTATAAAGGAAATTGGTCATCTTATCGTATGTATGGGTCTCCCTCCGAATACGGAACAGGCGAGCGTTTTTCGTACTTCGTCAGAATTGGCAACGCTATTTATCCTCTGGAAATATCGGAAGTAAGTTACCAATGCAAATATGGAGCCGAAGAAATTAGCTGGCATCGTAATGTCTCATCTCCTGTTGCCCTCAAGTTCTCATCTGAAGCAAGAGCGGCGCTAAAGAACTCTCAGCAAACCGATAAAGTTGAGATCGTGTATAGGCGGAAAGATGGCAATAAAACCTATGAGACATCTACACCCATTGGGAGCGCAACGATCTCTGCCTGGAAACAACTACAGATTACGGCTACTCAAAGGACTTCAACCCGCACTGAAGATTACCCTTCAGACAGTACGATCGGTTTAGCCTCAGAATCTCTGCATCAACACTCAAAAGCGTGGATTTCTAACGATTATGATGAGATTCCGGTGACGCACGAAGGAAAAACATATCGCATTCCATACACTCGGTTGGCTGGAACGTACCAGGGAAGCAAGGGTATGATCTCGTTTGTGGCAATGTTTAAGGCAGGTAACGGGGAAAGCTGTTTTTATGCAGAGCGTGGCGAAGGAACAAACCTCCATCGAAAAACCACTTGCCACACACTGACTCAGGGCAACGAGAGAACCTTGTTTGTAAGTCTTGCCTCCGGAAACAATATGCAAATTCGATATAACACTGACACCAGTGAACAGGAGTTAAATCGATTTCAAGAAGTTTGGCTCAAGGTGACAGGAGAATCGCCCATTGTCTCTGATCGCCGCTAACAGTGTGAATCCCAAGCAAGACTATTAGATCTACTTGGGATTGTTTTAGTGCAAGTTATGGATTTATCGGAGGAGTGCGCGAGCGATCTCCTGCTCTTGTCGCGCCTTCTTTGCGGACTCGGAGCGCTCAAGCTTCTGCGCTACTTCTGCCAGAATCTTTTGGCTGGACTCTGCTAGGGACTGCTCAAGATTTTTCTGGAAGTCTTCAAAGCTTTGCATCTGGCTCCACCGTTTGATAAAACACTTCTGGTACTTCGTGGGGAGGGATAATCGCGGTCTGTAGTCCGTGGCGATTTGGACAACCCCAATGCACCGCCAATTCTTCATCAGATCGGAACTGTGTCGCCACCGCTTCCGGCACTGGAATGTACATTCCATCAACCTTGACAAACAAGGTGCAACGGCTGATGTCTATGTGATGACCTGCGGCTGGATAGTAGTGGATCGATGCAGGTCGTTCATCTTTTACGATGATCCGCTCTTTCGGTTTAGACATGCTTGAGATTTTCCTTTGGGTAAAGTATGGAATTGCCCCTCTGAGGATGGGCTGTAAGGTCGGTCTAGAGAGTTGTGCTTGGGATTTGGATGTTAAGAGCGCTTAGGACGGTTTAGCAGTCCAAGGGGTATGTTTTGCCCCTTTTAAGCGCGGCTTGAGCGATCTCGTTGAGTTGCGCCTTCTCTTTGACCAAAAGCATTAACCCGCGCCTGGTCAGTGATGACATATCGGTGGATTCCTGACGCGCAAGCGACCTCAATAACGCCGCATCTTTGCGAGGGAGCCGGATCGTGATTCTTTCGGGATATCTGTGGGATTCCATTGGAAAAATTGGGGGGAGATACTTCTAAGGTGTCTGCCCCAGTCGGACAAGATTAGGGACTCCCCTAGTCTTTTGGTGGGAGATTTCTACCAGGTAAGGCTTGAGGATTTGCTAAAGCGCCCTGTAATTTGATGTGTACCAATGGGCACTCTGTTGTGATCTTGGTCAACATAACCCATAGCCATGAGTCTTTACAGTAAGAGGCACAAAGAAACTGAAATATGTCTAGCAATAAGATTAAGACTGACAAAAAAGCGGATGCCGACAAAAACGTCAAAACTATTAAGACAAAAGTGTTGCTGACTCCAGAGCAGCTTAAGATCTTCGATCGCTTGTGTGCTGAAGCAGATTGGGTCTGGAATGAGGGATTAAAAGTCGCCTTTCAACTGCACAACCGTAAATACTACGACTGGCTTGACAAGCAGCTAGAGAAGCAGGGGATTGACACTGAAGGCATTATCAAAGCTCCCATCTACTTGTCAGAATCTAATGCGTTCTCTGGGGCTTCATGCCGTATTGCAACCTGTGATCGTACCTGGGCTAGAGATCCTGATAATCCCATTACATACACAAACAAAACAGGTAAGACATGTAAGAAGAACGGATACAGATTACTGAACGGCGATAATAACTGGCAACGCATTCCCCCAGAGCCGTTTAAACCTGTGACTATCGCAGGCAAGGAACTCACAAAGCTACAGAGCCTAGACAACGTAGGTCTACTCAATACTGTGAGAGAAGCTCAAGACCTGCCAAAATTAACGCCTAAATCTTCTGATTGGATCGGGGGGATAGTGGGAGTGCAAGGGAAGCTGACAAAGGCATGGAAAGCTTATCTTGACGTGAAACAGAAAAAATTCTCTAAACCCAAATGGAGGGGACGGGATATTAAAACGGATTCCCTCATGCAATCGCAAAAGCTGAAGTACGAGCCAGAAGAGAATGAGATCGTGGTTCAAACATTTGGAAAAATCCAGATTGCTGAAAAAGATTTTGCGAAGCGTCTCAAGGGTGAGGTAGGAAACTCTATCACGATCATCAAGCAGCCAAGCGGGTTTTACGCCTGTATCGCCATTAGCGAGAGCGTAGCAGAGAAGGCTAAGAAACCTACTGGCAGAATCGCGGGGATTGACCCTGGCGTTAAGAATATTGTCGTTTCTAGTAATGGTTTGTTTGTAAAGCCTGAACAGACGAGAGAGCGGCTAGAGCGGCATATTTTGAAGCATCAAAAGGAACTCTCAAGGCTATATGAGAAGCGTCGTCAACGGTTAGAACTGCCCTCAACGAAAGGGTTTAAGCCTGAGTCACTGAAGGAAAAGTATCACGCGAAGCGTATCGCTCGATTACAAGAACAAATGAGAAACTCTATCTCAGCCTTCAACCACAAACTATCAACTCGGTTGACCAGAACGCACGACGAGTTGGCATGGGAGGATACAAACTTCCAGAATATGCTGCAGCAGCTTAAAGACGCTCCAATCGACGAACGTGAAAATTATGCGAAGAATGGACGCTCCGCCAAGCGTGGTCTAAACAAATCCCTAAAGCGTAGAAGCATTGGACAGCTTCGGGAGTTAACTAAACAGAAGATGGAGGCATTAGGGAAGCGCTTTGAGTTATCCCCGGCTCCCTCATCTTCACAGATCTGTCATTGTTGTGGACAGAAGGGGGATCGCAGGACTCAATCAGCATTCTATTGCTTGAACGAGGGATGTCAGTTGTTCTCTGTGGAGCAACACGCCGATCTGAACGCAGCGAAAAATCACCAGTCGTATTTGTGAGATTGATGAGGTAAACGGGGTAAAATATGTGTACCGTAGTTTGGACGGGACAGTTAACCCTGAGGCATTCTTCGGAGTGCGATGGCTCGAAGCATGGCTAGAGCAAGGTGAGACCGCGAGGTTGAAAAGAATCTTGAAGGCTAAGATTCAAGATTTCCGCAGATATCCCGCAACATGGGAACAGCTCAGACTTAGCGTCCCAGGAAAAGCCGGACCATCGAAAATCGGACAAACCGAAGCGAGGATTCCCTAAAAGCCTTGATTTGTCGTTGGCAATTTTGCTCGAAAAACGACCTTTGCCAAAATATGCTCTAGAAACCTTGAGCGGTAAGGTTTTGCAAGGGCGGAGTTGCAGTCGGCGCAATCTGGGCGGTAGGGCTGAAACGCTCTACATCCGTTGACTTGTCTACAGCATCAGACGTTGCAGTCGGCGCAATCTGGGCGGTAGGGCTGAAACACCATAAGAAAAGCCCTAGGGTTAACTAGGGCTAAGTTGCAGTCGGCGCAATCTGGGCGGTAGGGCTGAAACTTCAAAAGCGGTACGGGTGCATTTGACTATCGCGGAGTTGCAGTCGGCGCAATCTGGGCAGTAGGGCTGAAACTTGTCGGTTGTGAAGTGCAAACTGTTAAATTCTTGAGTTGCAATTGGCGTAATCTGGGCAGTAGGGTTATCCGGCTTTGGACATCCATAGTGAACATCGAGATCGGCTTGGGAGCGGAATTTGCTGATCTCAACATCGGAACTGTCTGATATTGCCCATTAATGAAAACAAATACGGTTGATCTCGTCAAATCAACAAAGCGATCGCGTAGCCAGTATTTCTAGTATTTCTTAAGGTTTTTCTGTGAGGGTTTCTGGGACATTGGGGATTGCTCCAAGTGGGGTTAGTGATTAAACGTCGAGAGGGTAGGTTTGCCCTCGTTTTACGGCTGCTTGAGCAATTGCATTGAGTTGATGCTTCTCTTTAACGAGCAACATCAAGCCGTGCCTGGTTAGGGAACTCACATTGGTCATCTCTTGACGAGCGATCGACCGGAGCAACGCCGCATCTTTGCGAGGAAGCCTGACGGTGATTCTTTCGGGATATCTGGAGTCATCCATTAGGAAAATCAAGGGATACACCCTTCTAGGGTGTCAGACTGTGGCGGACGAACTTAGGGACTTCCCCCGGATCTTCGGTGGAAGAAATCCCCTAGGAATGGCTCACGGGGCGGACTTTTTATCACTTTGATGGAAAGCATACAGGGCGGACTTTTCCACCCTGACGTGGAGAAGCTTAGGCGCTAAGGTTTCGTGCGAAGTAGCAGGCGGAAGTCAGGCGGATCGCCACTTTACCGACTCCGGGAATGTGGACAGGGGAGAGGCGTAACAGGAATGACTTAGGGAACCTTCGAGGTGTTCACGGATCGTAGACTCTTCAGGCTCCACGGATGGGACTTAGGGAATCTTTTCCTCAAGCCTGAACAAAACCCCACGGGGCGGGCTTTTTACCGCTACGGGTATTAAGTGCCTAAAGGATTCCTGGTGAATAATCTGGCTTCGTACCGAGAAATCTTTTTTCATCAGCGTTGATGAAAAATCAATTCCACATCATGTGGAGAAGCATACGGGGTGGAGTTTTCAACACTGTGTTGGAATCTCACAGGGTAATCCCTTGGGAGATCGAGCAGGCATCACCGCAACCTAAAGGAACGTCACGGGAACATAACTCCAAATACGCATTACCTAGCTGATCTACCTCAATGGAGAGATTCTTCACCTATGAGACACTGTTTACTATATCGGTAGAACTACGCAATAAACAGACATCGGAATAAAAGGATTCTAGGAGGGTGCGCACCCTCCTATTTTGTTGCTCACTGTTCTAGCGTCAGGAACGGTGAGCAATGTTACGCTTACCTGGTTAGGGTATAGATTGCTTCAGTAAGTGCTTCTGGAGGATCTAGCTTAGACAAAAAGCAATCGAAGCCAGCGTTTAGGGCTTGTTCAGCACTCGTCTCCCGATCATACGAGGTAATACCAATCACGGGGATCTGCCGAATCTCAGGATGTGAATGTTGTCGAATGTGCTGAATCAACCAGATGCCATTTTGCTCTGGTAATCTGATATTGCTCATCAAGATATCGGGTTGAGAGAATTCCAAAATCGAGAGCGCAGTCTCGGCATCAGTACACGTGCTCACGATTGCCCCCTCTGCCTCTAGAACAAACACCAGTAAAGTCATCATGTCAGGCTCATCTTCGACTAGCAGGATGTGGATGCCTGTGAGTGGTTGTTGATGGATTACTTCTGATGCTTGGGTGTGGCGAGAAGGCATGAGCGTTCCCCTTAATACAAAAAATTTGTATCCAATACAGCAGATTTGTCTCAGGAGAACATCAGGCTAAATCGGTAATTTAATCTTGATATCACTCCCCCAAATCACGCCGCTCCGAAAGACTCCCCCACACCACTAGCCCAAGCATCAGCAGAAGGAGGAGCCAAGCGGAGATCGTCATCGGAGAGATTGAGAAAACAATACAAGCCGACGTTTTGTATTGTGGAATACCGTAGTCATGGCTTTTATAAGGAATTAAATTCCCACTAAAAAGCTGTGACTACCGTATCGTGGGATACAAAACGTCAGCCTGTCTCTCTATTCAGTTTTCGGTTCTTTGCTCACATCTTGCTCACGCAATTTGTTAAAGTCTAGAACCAGGGCGAACGAGGGGACTCGAACCCCCGAGTGGAGGAACCACAATCCTCTGCCTTAACCACTTGGCTACGCTCGCCATTGCGATACCTAATATAGCACAAGAAACGAAGATTGATAAAAAATTCAGAGAACTTGTAAACGTGATACAACGTCGAAAGGACTCGGATCGACAGTCGAAGTGGTGGGTGATGAAAACTTCTCAAATTGTCCTAGGGATTTTGGGGCTAGGTGTAGCTGGATTTGCGGGACTCATGGTTCTGACTAATCCTGATGAAGCAGCTTTCGGTGAATTTGCGCTAGAGCAGGTTAAAACTCAAGGATGTAAAGAAGCACCGCAATTGATTCGCAGCCAGTGTCCTCGATTTGTGCAAGACAATCAGGCACAGCTGAAACGACTGATTCTGCAAAGCACTGCTCGTCAGAATTATGGATTGTTTAGTCTCTACAGCACAACACTATCAACGCGATCGATCATTCCAGATTTGCCGATTTTTCTAGATCTACCTGCTTTTCAGTTAGAAACGGTTGGTATGCTGGGCAAGTTTTATATCTATCAAGCCGAAAAACAGCCACGTTAGGCTTGATTCAACTGAGGATTGTCATCTTTTGCAAGTAGTTTTCTTTGCGTTTGTGGAATTGCAAAGAGTAGTGCGACCGTGTACGCTAGCATTCCGCTGCTGTTTAGAAATGGAGGCATAAATAGCGGCAGAATCAAAATAAACTTTCCTAGATGATTGGCTTTTCCAAATAAGTAGACAAACAGCGGAATAAACCAAACAATTCCCATAATCCAGGTTTGCGGATTGAACAGATGAATACAATTCACGATCGAAAAGAACTGATGTTCAGCCGATTCGCGTCTTAGGTAATACATCAAAATCAAAAAAGCAATGAATCCAACGGTTAAAGATGCGATCGGCTTTCCTCGCAAAAATGGATTCATAAATCCATGCACAAAATCATGCGTCACTCGTAATCCAGTGCTATCAACTGACATCACAACGCGATTAGTCACCGCCTGTCCATGTACTGTGATTGGTACTTCGCTTGTAATTCCTCCAAACACTCCGGGCAGCATCCGTTTGAGATAGCTCGTATAGATAGAATTTCCCAAAATAGGTAGGGGTGCAAGCAGTAGAACTACGATCGAAGCAAATGAATAGAAAACGACTCTAACCTGACGTTTTGCAATGAAGTAGAGAATAGCGATCGCAGGAAATAGCTTAATACAAAAAGCTAATCCAAATAGTGCTCCCGCTAGAACCTTCTGGCGATACTGCTGATATAAAAAGAAACCTAAAATTGTGAGATAACAAACAAGAATATCGATTTGCCCCCGCTCGAAGGCAGCAAGAACGGGAAAAGAAGTCATCACAAACAGTAGTGCTTCTCCTTTGATTTTGAAATTGCTTTGACGAACTAATTCAAATAAGAGAAGCCACAGCAAAATTAAGATAAACGAACTGTAGATGATCTTTGCTGTTGAATAAGAAAATAGAGCAAGCGGTGTGAAAAATAAAGCGGCGATCGGCAAATAAATAAACCCTGACAGGGGCGCTTCTCCTGCATTTACAGGGACGAAGAACTCAGGATGTTTTGTCACATGATTGATGTAGGGATCTAAACCGTAGAGAACTGATTTTCCTGCAATGTAATAAGGGCGAAAATCGATCTGATAAGACTCCAAAACTAGGTAAATAATGAATACAGACGGCAATAAGTAGATAAAGTAAGCCTGCATAAATCGGAAAAGATCTTTCAGGAAAATCGAGACTTGAGACATGGCGATTTGTGCTCCTTTACCGTTGAGAGCGTAGCATTTTCTTTTGGCACGATCGCACCTTTCGCATGGAGCGACACTCTGTTCCCTATCTTTTGTAAAATCAGCATCGATAAAAACCTATGGTATACCGGCGACCGCAGTTTATTCTCAAGCGTCCATTGCCTGTGTACCATAGAATGTCTAGACCCTATTCACAGATGTAGCAGGTGAAGCATGACCGCAGTGACTCCCAATCCAACGTCTACCAAACCCGCCTTTACCGAAGGCATTCAATACTTTAGTGATACAGTGCCAGGGTTTGAGATGTATGGCAAAACGTCTGCGATCGCAACCGGACAAACCGCTATTTCTGATCCAACCGATCCGATCTCAGGCTACCAAACGCTTCTAGCTGCGGATGCACTGCGCTATTTAATTCTGCAAATGACCGCAAGTAAAGCATCGGGGCATCCGGGCGGATTTGCAAGTCAAGCCGAAGCCTATGCTGCATTCGTGATGCTCGGTCACAAAAATATCATCACCGAAGTCGGACACCACGCGCCCGGATTCTATAGCGCCATGTTCCTCGATCGCTCCCTCGAAGATATGGGCATCGAAACCGTTCAGCAACTGCGCGATCGCTTCCGCGAAAAGCATGGATTGCTCGGTCACTTATCTGGTTTTATTCCAGGCATTCTTGCGCCCGCAGGTCCGCTCGGTCAAGGACAACACTTTGCCATGTCAGCCGCGCTGTTACACCGCGATAAACTCTTTCCGTTTACTGTAGGCGATGGAGGCTTGGGTGAGCCGTACATCATGAGTGCGATGGCACACTTCAATACCGCATTTCCGGGCGTGACGAATTTCCTCCCGGTGCTAGTGTGGAACGGCTATTCGCAAGAGCATCACAGCATGGTGTCGCTCAAAACCAACGAGCAAATGATCGACTACTGGAAGGGCAACGGATTTGAGAATGTGATCCTGGTGGATGCGAAGGAGTTTGACGATCGCAATCAACCCAGCGATTACGTTGATAGCACCGTTTTCTCACTGGAACAGCGCATCAAGTTTGCGAACGCCGTTTTGACTGCTGCCGACAAAGCCGCAAAACTAGCGCTCGGTGGTCAGTTAACGGTGTTCATCATCAAGCAGCTTAAAGGCGCAGGGGTTCACGCTAAAGGATCGAAATCTCACAACCTTTACGCACAGCATACTTTGGAGAACGAAGACATCATTGCTGCCCTAAAAGCGCGTGCTTTGACTCCGGAGGCTTGGGAACTGGTGAGATCGAACTGTGAACGAGCAGGTGGTGGATCGGCAAGTAAAACGGTCGTGACTGAATTTGAGCGCCCTCTACCAGACTTGGGGCAGTTGCCGCTCGAAGAATATGCGGTCGGGGGTGATGCCAAGGTGTCAACCACGGCAATGGGTCGATTGGTGGGTCATGTGGGACAGAGCGATCGCGCCTTTCTCGTGACTAATGCAGACGGAAACGAAGCTTCAGGAATCGCCAACATTAACCAAGCGCTGAAGATTATTCACCCGACCGAAGATTCGCTCTATCATCAAGCGCCGAATGGTCAAGTGTATGAACCGCTGAGTGAAGATGCTTGTGCGGGACTAGCAGCAGGATTGGCATTAATGGGCAGCCGATCGCTGTGGTGTTCTTATGAATCGTTTGCGATCAATGGTTTACCGATTTGGCAAACGGTGACGCAAGCGATGGCAGAATTACGCCGTTCTACACCTTCGACAATTACCTTGTTTACGGCTGGCGCATTAGAGCAGGGTCGCAACGGTTGGACACACCAGCGCCCCGAAATCGAAGCGTATTTTGCTGCAATGATGCGAAACGGCAATGTGTTTCCGTTGTTCCCGCCCGATGCGAACAGCATTCAAGCTTGTTACGAATGGGCGCTAACGACGAAAAATAAGGGAATTGTGATTACTGCAAGTAAGTCACCGTTGCCGATTCGGACAACCTTTGAGCAGACGCGGCAAGCGATCGAGCAGGGTGCGATTGTGCTGCACGAATCTACGGGATCGAAGACGATCGTGTTCGCGGTCATTGGAGATATGACTCTTAACCCTGTGTTTGCTGCCGCTTCGACCCTGGAAGCGCAAGGGTTTGGAGTGCGAATTGTGTCAGTTGTGAATCCGCGACGGCTGTATCGTGCCAGTGATGTCGCTTGGGAAATTTGCTCAGAGCCGGATGGCGGATTTATCGATGATGCAGCGTTTGAAACTTTATTCGGTGGCGATGCACTGATTGGGGTGACAGGGGGTGCAAGCGGAATGCTAGAGCCGATCATGCTCCGGAGTACCGCAAAGCGCGATACGTTCGCCTGGAAGCGGGGTGAAACGACTGCAACGGCTGGAGAACTGATGGCAGTTAACGGTATCACGGCAGAAGAATTGGTCAAACGATCGATCGAACTGTCGAAATAGTTGAACTGTGAGCAAGACGAATCGACTCTGATTCGTCTTGCTCACAGTTCTTTCAATTATTGATTGCAATTCATAACATTGCAATCAGACCAAATTAGCGAACTGGGCATAATAAACTGCTCTCTTCAAGCTGTGAAACGATGGAAGACAATACAAAGGCTTCAGTTTGTGTTGGCACATTTGATCAATTTGGAATGCCGATCACTCTCACAAAGCATCTGAGCGAGTCTGCTACAGTCGCATTTCAAGTCATTACCCTTAATGTGTTGCTTGCTTCCTCACTCGGTCTCGAAGTCGCTGAAACCACAGTTGCTTACCATAAGAATGGCTTCTGCATCCGAATTGAACGTACCCTCAAAGGCTTTACGGCATTTCTATCAGAGAGCGATTCCGTCGAACACACAGTATGAAAACCCTGAATAATTGCGGCAGAATGAAGATCGTTCGCAATTTTTGAGTAACAACATGGCACAGATGGACGATCGCAAAAAGCGCATCATGGAGCACCTATCCCGTAGTACCAACGACTTTAGTAAACCTTTGCCTGCAAACTCTGTAGAGCGTAAACAGCGCATTTTGGATCACGTTCGTCGGACAACGGGCTAAGAGAATGTTTGGAAAGTGATCGTTTGTTGCACAGATCGCCCTGAAATCAATTTCGGGCTAATCGACGCAAGTCCTTTGAAAAGGACTAAGAACTTGAAACTGCCTCCCAGTCTACTTCAGTAGACTTTCGCCGATTAGCCCGAAATTCCATTTCAGGGCGGGATGTTGCCACGATCGAAGACTTTTCAAACATTCTCTAATGCAAATTCAAGAGCGATCGAGTTTATGATCGCTCTTGATTATTTCTGGCAAATCGGAATCTCAATACAAAACTCAGTCCCTTGATTCAATTCAGAATGGCACTCTAGCAAGCCCTTGTGTTTTTGCACCACAATCTCGTAGCTGATTGCCAACCCCATCCCTGTTCCTCTCCCGATCGGTTTTGTCGTAAAGAAGGGATCAAAGATCCGCGCTTGGGTCTCCGCTTCCATCCCCTTGCCGCTATCCCGGATAGAAATCAAAGCGCGATCGCTCTCGATTCGCTTTGTCGTAATCCAAAGTGTTGGGACTTTTTGATCTGATTCTTCGAGTGCATCGATTGCATTACTCAAAATATTCATAAAGACCTGATTGAGTTGTCCGGCATAGCATTCAATCAAAGGCAAAGTTTCATAGTTTTTGATCACCTCAATCCTGCGAGAGGTGCTATCTGATTTGAGCCGATGCTGCAAAATCATTAGCGTATTATCAATTCCCTCATGAATATTCACTGCTTTCATTTCCGCTTCATCAAGCCGAGAAAAGTTCCTTAGCGATAGGACAATCTGGCGGATTCGCTCAGTTCCGACTTGCATGGAAGCAATGAGCTTCGGTAAGTCTTCGCGCAAAAACTCCAAATCAATCTCGCTGGCTTGGTCTAAAAGCTCCGATCGAGAACCAGGATAATAGGATTGATACGCATCAATCATAGACAGAAGATTGTTCGTGTAGGTGCTGAGATGACTGAGGTTCCCGTGAATAAAGTTAACCGGATTATTAATTTCATGAGCAACGCCTGCCACCAATTGCCCTAAACTGGACATTTTCTCAGTCTGAATCAATTGGCTCTGAGTTTGTTTCAAAGTAGAAAGCGCGTCTTTCAGTTGCTTTGCCTGCTGGCGCGTCTGAATCAACAACTCTGCTTGTTCAATCCCAATGCTTAATTGCACTGCAACCTGACTCACAAACCGAATCTCGGCATCTGTCCACTGGCGCGGAAAATCGCACTGATGCACGCAAAGTAAGCCCCAGAGCAAATTGCCCCGTAAAAGCGGTGCAACAATGTTGGCTTTGATCTCAAATTGATCGAGCAAGGCACGATAACAAGGCTGAAATTCAACCTGATTCACATCTGACATCGAGCTAACGTGCCCATGCCGATAGCGTGGATACATCTTGCCGAAGCAACGGTCTTCTACGTCCAACCCTAGAATCGCTGGAAACCCCGCTCCGACATCCTCGGCAATGACTTTTCCCCAGTTGTACTCGCTCTTGCAACCGAACTGATAGATGCAAACTCGATCGACGTTGAGCGATCCTCGCAGTTCTTGAGTGACCGTTGCAAAAATCGTCTCAACCTGGAGCGACTTCCGCATGTTCGTGACGACATTAAATAAAATGTGCTGCTGCTCGGTCGCTTGCTCTAATCGGGCAGTCCGTTCCTGCACCTGTAGCTCTAAGCTGGCATTAAGCGCCTGCAATTTTTGATGCGTCTCGTATTGCTGAATTGCCGTTGCGAATTGCTGCGCGATCGCGCCTGCAAACTCTAAATCCGTCGCCGTCCAAGGCTCAATTTCTCCCCGGCAAGATTCGCGCCAGACCTCAAACGACTGACGTGGATAGAGTTGTCGATGATCGGGATCGACTCGTCCTGCCCAGAGAATCTCTGTTTCGACCTCGTCGCGAAATACAGTGAGATATCCTAACAATTGCCGTCGATACCAGAGCGGAATCACCAATAAACCGCGAATGTTGGTGAATCGGAATGCAGGCTGGAGGTTCCGCAAACTTGATTCTTTGTAGAGATCTGCGATCGCCCAAATGGGCGATTGCTCATGTTGAAATCGATCTTTCCAAGCACTATATTCTTCAAGCAGCGCAAAGGGTGCATTTTCAGGCATTGTTGGTTGGCTCCCTGCCTGAAATAGCCGGACACAATTACTCGGAAGCTGCGGATTACGAGGCGGAATGGCTGCCAAAGATTCGGCATAGACCCACAACCGCCCCCCAGAACCATTAAATGCAGTAACCGCACTTTCTAAGGCGGCTTGGAGTTCGATCGTAGACAGCGAGTGCAGTAGTCCACTGATTTGATTCAGCATTGCCTCACGCGCTGCCTTAGCACGAGCTTTTTCTGTCAGTGTCGATTGTGCGATCGCGACAGTGAGTAAATCAACCACCAGTTGTAGCGCTTCAATTTGCTCTTCGGGGATCGTCTGCGGCCGGGCGTGATGGATGACTAGCAATCCCCACAATACTGTCTCCTGCAAAATCGGAATCACTAGAGACGATTGCACACCCATTGCCGTGAGATACTCCGCGTGGCAAGGATCAAGCGAACGATAGCGAATTTCTTCTGGTGCTGCCGGATCGATTCCACTCTGCCCGATCTGGCGCTCGGCTAAATTCACAATTGATCGTGCTCGCGCTTTGATAAATAGCTCTCTGGCATGGGGTGGAATATCATCTGCGGGAAAAGTTAACCCTAGCAGGGACGGTAAACGCCGCTCTCGAATCCACTCGGCAACGACTCGCCCGGTTTCATCGGCTTGAAACTGGTAAATCTTGACGCGATCGCAATTGAGAAACTGCCCAATTTCAGTTACGGTTGCTTCAAGAATTCCAGACAAGTGTTGCGACCGTCGCACCCAAGATGTAACTCGACTGAACAGTTCTGCGTCCGGGCTTGGAGCAACCGTCTGAAAACCCATACTGACCACCTTATTTATATTGTTCCTTGAGAGCAATAAGACTTTATCTTTGCTTCAAGATCAGTATGGGCAAAGTCTTCTAAATTTTGACAATGAACAGAGAAGTTTTAGTGATGATGGGGTTGAGCTGGCTTAGAATGGCGCGATCGGAAATCTAAACAATCCTTTGCCGCAGGAGTCATGGCGCTATGCGGATTAACTGCACACTTCATGTAGGGATTGTTGTTAAAGAATTGGCACTTCTTACACGGATACTGAGCAAGCTGGCGATTGGTTTTGACTTCTTTGCGGCTGAGTTTCCAGGTGTCGGCAATAATACACACAACGCCTGCCCAGATCGCGACAAAACAAATCGGTACGAGCAGGAGTGAGGCATCCTGCGCGATTTGTGAGTTTGCGGGTGTACGGTCCGCAGGAGGTTGAGCGATTTCGGTACGGAGGAGAGGCTTTTCTGAGGGCGGCATGGTGACAGGAGTGAGGCGCACGATTGGGATTAGTCCTTTTATTATTTGTATCGATCGCGCCCAAACACTATCTCTACCAAGGGAATTGAGTTCTTCTCTACCGCAGTATATCTATAGAAAGAGATCGCTCGAAAGGCGAATAACCCGCTGATGCTCAGCAGAAACGTCAACTTTGTAACGGTGATGACGTAAAGATCGCGATTACAGAGGAATTCTCTGAAACTGTGTACTGTATAACCTTGAGTCAGCGCTAGAATGACCTAAGCTAAATCTTGCTCAATAGAGATCAGAGAGATCCATGAGGAGGATTCGAGTTAAACTAGCTCGAATACTAAGTGCCTAATGTGGTTAATGGGACTACTTGTCCGCTTTTTGCCTCGCTATCTTTCACGAAGTCTGAGTAAGCACTTTTGCTTATCGTATTATAAAACATTACGAAAGCATGAGATATTTTAAGATTTTCTTTATTTTCTGCTTGGAATCAAGTATCTATAGTAGGGATACGCGGTAAGACCTCATGAATGATTTACTTTCTAGCCCGCCCCTTCGCGCTCTGATTGTTGACGATGACTTAGATTCTGTGATTCTACTGACGACACTGCTTGAAATGCACGGAGTTGATGTGACTTCCGCTTTCTGTGCAGACCAAGCCATGCAGAAACTACAATCGCAGCCTGACATCTTGATTGCAGATTTGGCAATGCCTCATATCGATGGCTACGAGCTAATTCACCAGATCCGTGCCCTACCTCCAGAGCAAGGCGGTCAGATTCCTGCGATCGCGGTTTCGGCTTGGGTTGCGGTTGAGGCTCAGAAGAAGGCGATCGGTGCAGGCTTTCACAGCTTTATTGCTAAGCCCTACCGACTGACAGAACTGCTTGAAACGGTCTCACAATTAACAGACTGGAGACCGCTCGAATCTGGGGTTGCAGCTTAATAATCTTTGTCGCTGTTTTTGAACGTCCGCCGCATGACCCACTGTAAGAGGTCTGGAAACAGTCGATTTGATATCACCGAGGCTCCCGCAGACCCAACAATTACTTCAGTCTTTTTATGTTTCACAGCATCTAGAATTGCTTTTGCTACATCCTCTGGCTTCTCGACGACTGGAACGCTGAGAACTTGTTCTAGCTGCTTGCGACGAGCGAGCGCGTCTTCTTCATCTTTGCCGCGAAAGATTGCCCGCTCCATAAAGTCGCTTTTAATTAAGTTGGGATAGATTCCGCAAACTGTAATGCCTTTGGGCGAAAGCTCGGACTGGAGACTTTGAGTTAAACCCGTTAAGCCGAACTTACTCGTTGTATAAGGCACAAGGTAGGGGAGCGGAACCTTACCGCCTGATGAAATCACATTAACGATCATGCCACTTCCTTTTGAGAGAAAATGCGGTAACAAGGCGTGAATCGTGTGAATGTATCCCCACAGGTTTGTATCAATTGCCGTATGCCAATCTTCGAGCGTAAAACTATCGGCAGGCCCTGAGATATAAACGCCTGCATTGTTTACCAATACATCGATCGATCCATACTCAGAGATAGCCCGATCAATCATTGTTTTTACTTGATTTGCATCGCGGGTATCGGTTGGAATTGCCGTAACCCTGGGCGCGATTGATTTTAATTCTTGAGCAGTGGCGTTGAGGCGATCGACGTTACGGGACGCTAGTACAAGGTTGTATCCCTCTTGAGCGAAGCGGAGAGCGGTGGCTTTCCCAATTCCTTGAGACGCGCCTGTGATAATTACTGTAGAAGCCATAACAATCATTGAGATAAAGCGTACTTTTAGTGTGGTTTGAATCTCATCAAATTCGTCTAACTTGCGTTAGATTTTGATAGTTAATTCGCGAAATAAGCAGGCTTATTTAATAATTAGAAATACGCGAAAAGGCTTAAGTTTCAAGGCAGAGTAGAGATTCGCCCCTCAGAGAGATAGTATTTCAGCGTTAAATTTCTAAGCTGTCATGTAGAGCAAGTTCATCGCTGTTTCTGCATAGTGTTTCTGCATAGTAAAACAAAAACTTATTTAGAAAGTTTCTTGTTAAAAGCTCGGTCTTTGTCTGATCAAGTTCTACAACATCGCCTAAGAATGTTAATATTTGCAAAGCGTTTGTGTTGAAGCAGCATCTGTGGAAATTTGCCGCTCATTCTAAATGTTTGTGGAGTTATCCCGTGGTTTCTTTTCGTTCCGCCCCGATTCGGTCTACGCATGATTCTGGAATCAACATCGATCGTGGTGTCTTTGTCGCGCTCTCGGTTATTGGTGTGTGGGCTGCAAGCCTGACAATTTTGCTCACAACCGATGTCAACTCGATGCCGCTGTTTGTAAAGATTGCCGCGATCGCGATACAGACATTTTTGTACACCGGATTATTCATTACGGCTCACGATGCGATGCACGGTGCTGTATCTCCTAGCGATCGTAAACTGAATGATTTTATTGGCTCAGTCGCACTCCGCGTTTATGCGCTGTTTTCCTTGAAGGAGATGATTCGGACGCATTGGCAACATCATGCACATCCGGCTTCTGAGTCTGATCCTGATTTTCATGACGGTAAGCACAAAAATTTCTTTGCCTGGTATTCCTACTTCATGGTGCGGTACTGGAGTTGGACACGCATCTTTGGATTAGTTGCGATTTTTCACATTGCACATCGCTTGTTTCATATTCCTGAAGCAAATCTAACCCTGTTCTGGGCGATTCCTTCGATTTTGAGTTCGGTTCAACTGTTCTTTTTTGGAACCTTCTTACCGCATCGTGAGCCAGTAGGCGGATATCAGAATGAAAGCCGCTCGCAGAGTACAAGTTGGTCGCCGCTGTGGTCGTTTCTTAGCTGTTACCACTTTGGTTATCATCTAGAGCATCATGAGCGCCCGGATCTAGCTTGGTGGCAGCTTCCTGAACTGCATCAGCGCCGTTTGCAATCAGAGCGTTCTGCTTAAATATCATGCCAAATTGGGTAGAAGTTCTCAACGAGTATTCAACGAAAGATCTGGAGCAGCGGAAGGTTTGGTACTCTCCGGTTGTGGAAGCCTACGATCGGGCACGACCCCGCTATCCAGAAGCGTTAATTCAGCGCGTGGTTGAAGTTGCTCAGTTGTCGCCTGAATCGAGAATTCTGGAAGTCGGTTGTGGATCGGGCGTAGCGACAGTAGATTTTGCTCGATTGGGATATGCGATCGATGCGGTGGAGCCGAATTTGGAGTTCTGTCGGTTAGCGAAACAGAACTGCGCCGCTTATCCCCAGGTGAACATTATTCCTCAGACCTTTGAAGAGTGGCAGGTTGAGTCTGGAAAGTATCAGATTGTACTCGCGGCAAATGCTTGGCACTGGATTGCATCTGATATCAAGTATGTGAAAGCTTCTGAAGCATTACAAAACAATGGTGCTTTGGTGTTGTTGTGGAATATGTCACTTGAGCCGAGCCGCGAGGTGCATCGAGCGCTGGATGAGGTTTATCAACAGATTGCACCGTCGATCGCGCCTCAGTATGAGGGCAAAGACACTCAGGAAGAGATTTTGCAAGGACTTGGAAAGTTAATTGGTGATTCGGGACTGTTTGAGGCTCCAGTCACGGAAACGATCTCTTGTGATCAGGTTTATGAGGTCGATCGTTATTTAGAGCTTTTAAGCAGCTATTCGCAGTACATTGCTTTGGATGCACCGACGCGAGAGGCTTTATTTTTGGGATTGCGGAATGAGATCGACCAGCAATTCGAGGGCAAGATTGAGCTATTCAACCTTGCTGCCTATCAGATTGCAAAGAAGCTTTCTATCGAAACTGACTGACCACAAATAGATAACAACCAAAGTTCACTAATGCCACAAGGACGGCACCAATAACTACACCTTTCATCACTGCAAATCTTCGTTCACGCCATAGAAAGATAATCAACGGAATGAGATAGATCAGTTGAGTAATTCCGACGAAGTAGCCTGCCAAGGAAAGTAGGATAATCGCGCTGTAAACCCAAGTTTGTCTAGGAGCAAGGGACAAAGATTGCAGCCCTGAAATCAGAAGTAATGCGATCGCGAATACAGCAACCGCTAGGAAGATTGCTAGAAAAATTCCGCGAATTACTCTTCGCCACTCATTTAATTGAGTCACTTGATCACTCCTCTTAAACTACAGCAGGCGGTTTGGAGACGAGATGATGTCCTTGGCTGCCTTGACGGTAGAACATATTGTAAGTATCAAAGGGAATGATCCGACCATCGGGATCAGCAATGTGAATACAAGAGCGTTTCACCGATCGCACATCAAAGTTAAACGGATCAAGAAATTGCATAATAATCACTCGAAACACATTTTCGTAAGTAATTCCAGCCGGAACCGGAAGCATTGGTAAACAACAGAGAAGTTGCTTCAAGGTTGTGGCTGAAGAAACCGGAGAATGATTGGTCGAGAAGAGCCTGAAGATCTTTTGTTTCAGGTCTTCATTTTGCTCATACAGTACGGAGTTTGGCATCACATTTAGAAATGCAGTCGGATCAAGCAGTCCGGTTAGCGGAATGACTTGACCATTAACTTTGAGCGCGTATGCCATTGCAAGACAGTCAGGGTGGCAGGGGACAGGTAAAAGATCTTTGGGTTGAAAATGTGGACTTTGTTCGAGAATGGCGCGGCGAACTTCGGTTAGCGTGTAGCGATCGCGCTTCGGCTCAAAGTTCTCTAATCGCCCTGCGGCTTGGATCGGTTGGAAAGTCACACCTCGGACGCATTTTTGCTGTAGTCCATATTCAATGATTGAACCAATTTCGTGATCGTTTAAGCCTTTTTTGATCGTTGCCACTAATGTTGTTGAAATACCAAATTCGTTGAGATGAGCGATCGCTCTTTCTCGAATTTGCCGCAAATCTGCTCCACGCAGTTCTCGCAGTGCTTTCTCTTCAAAGCTATCAAACTGCAAATACACCTCAATTCCGGGCATATAGTCGCTCAATCGTTTGCAGAATTCCCGGTCTTGAGCAATCTTGATGCCATTGGTATTGATCATCAGATGCTTAATCGGCTTCTGCTTAGCAATGTTGAGAATCTCAAAAAACTCAGGATGAATAGTCGGTTCTCCCCCGCTAATCTGTACGATATCCGGTTCACCTTCATTCGCAACAATGTTATCTAACATTTGCTCAATCACAGCTAAGCTACGATCGCGCCTCGGATAGTTCGAGTGCGATAGTTCCTCAACTCCTGAATCTGCATAGCAAATCGGACAAGAGAGATTACAGCGATCGCTGACTTCAACTAAGGTTAAACAACTATGTTGTTCATGATCTGGACACAACCCACAATCATAAGGACAGCCCCGCTCGATCGGTGTGTTAAACCGTCGCGGCATATCTCCAGGCTTAATGAACTCCTGACACTGTTTGTAATACTCAATGTCATCAGCGATTAGAACCTCTTCGCGTCCGTGAATCATACAGTGTTTGACCAGATAAACGCGATCGTTCTGAAAGATAATCTTTGCTTCAACTTTGTTCAAACATTTTGAACAAACACTATTGGTTAAACCGTAGAACAGATAAGGACGGGTGGGCATCGTTAAACCTCTCGGAATTCAAACAGGTTTGGAATGTTGCGGGCATAGTAGATTAGGGCTAGAACACAAGCAATCTGAATCGCACTTAAACCTAGAACGGGCTGAAATTCAGGTTTAATCGAATCAATCAATAAACGAAAGCTGAGGTAACTAATCATAAAAAACTTGAACAAATCACCAGGCTGCATTAAATAGCGCGATCGCACCTTCAGAAACAGCATCAACAACAATAAAAATCCAATCTCATAAAGCTGTGTCGGATGTCGTGAAATGCCATCACCAAAATCAATGCCCCAAGGTAAAGTTGTAGCTACCCCGTAGGTGCGATCGCTCAATCCCGTCAGAAAGCAGCCGATCCTACCGATCGCCATTCCTAAAATCAACGGATACACAAACGCATCTCCGGTCGATTGTTTCACACCGATGATTTTTTTCACCAGCTCCACGCCAATCAACGCTCCTAATAATGCTCCAACTACGGTTTTACCTTGCAGCAACATCAGCCAAAATAGCGCTCTCTGCTGCCACCAAAGATCAAGGTGCTGCAACATCACTAGCACTTTTGCACCGATTAACGCCCCAACCATGCCAGCAACTACGATCGAGCTTCTTTGAGTCGGCTTAATCGTGTCTCGGCGGAAATTTCGCAGCGATAACCGCAGCGCAACGGTATAAGCGATCGCCTCAAAGAAAATGTGAGGATGAATCTTAAATGCACCAATCCCGATATAAACAGGAAAATTCACACAGCGTTTTGAAATAAAGGAATTGCCTCACTATACCGACAGTTTTTGACAAATAGGGACATTGTTTCAGAAATCAAAGCTTCTTTACAGAGGGCAGATCGATCGCTGATGTAATTCAACTTAGGAGAAAAACCAGGGATAACACTGTGTAGCATCAGCAACACAAGTGCTAAATTGTTCGCTGATCATCTAGGTGCGATCGCACATCGGTTGAACGTATGACTCGATCATTTGCGGTATTGGTAAGCTCTGTGTGCCTATTTCTTGGCATGTGTGGATTTTTGATCACTGCCTCAGATTGCTATAGCTCGATTCGAGCAGGAGTAATCAGTATCTTTATGTCTGCTCTTGCTTGGGGCTATTTAAACATGGTGAATAAAAAGCCAGTTGGAGTTTGGCTCACATTGTATCGAACTGGGATCACGGTTGCGGGCGCGATCGTTGTATTTGCAATCTGGCGGATTGTTGGGGCAATGCAAGCGACAGGCTGTCAGGTAGGCTGATTCAGTGCGGCTCTTAGATTTCCTTGATGCTCAGCTAACAAGCGATCGCACTCTGCTTTTGAAAGTCCTGTCCAGTGCATCATCAAAGCAGTTTTCACAGAACGATCGCTCTTTTCGAGTAACTCTGCGGCTTGTTCTCGACTTAAATCGGTGAGATCAGAGAGAATTCGCAAGGCGCGATCGTGCAGCTTAGAATTCGTCACCGCCACATCAATCATGCGATTGCCGTAAACCTTACCCAATCGCACCATTGTTCCTGTTGAAAGAATATTCAGCGCGAGTTTGGTCACGGTTCCCGCTTTTAGCCGCGTAGAACCCGCTAACACTTCTGCCCCAACTAGCAAGCGAATATCAACATCTACCTCAATCTGAACTTGTTCTTGAGGCACACAAGCCATAAAAATCGTGGTTGCCCCGCGTTTTCTTGCTTCTGCTAAAGCTCCATGAACAAAGGGAGTCGTTCCACCTGCGGCGATCCCGACGACCACATCGATCGTGCTCACTTGCCGATCTGAGATCGCCGCTGCTCCTTGATCCGCCAAATCTTCTAATCCTTCTGAACTTCTCACCAAAGCATCTGCGCCACCCGCAATAATTCCTTGCACCATCTCCGGAGGTGTACAAAAAGTAGGGGGACACTCTGCCGCATCTAACACGCCTAAACGACCACTTGTTCCAGCGCCGATATAGAACAATCGCCCACCCTGACGTAATTTCTCTGCGGTTAAATCAATTGCTTTTGCGAGAGGTTCTCTTGCTTGTGCGATCGCGGTAATCGTTTTTGCGTCCTCTTGGTTAAACACATCGACCAGTTCGATCGACGAAAGCTGATCGAGATTAGCACTCGCTGGATTAACTTGCTCGGTGAGTAAATGTCCGCGCTGTTGAAGTTGCATAACCATTCGGAGAAAAACGCAACTTGTATTCTACCGCTTCGAGTACAGCGAAACTTAAATCCTGATGCTCCTGAACCCTGCTAAAGACAGAGGAACCTTAAGCCAATAAAAACGAAGGTAGAGGCGGACGACTTCTCGATGAGGAAACTATGCCATTAACAGGTAAGGTTGCAGTGATTACAGGCGCAGGATCAGGAATCGGGCGAGAGACGGCACTGTTGCTGGCTGAACACGGTGCCATCATTGCTGGAATCGATTGGTCTGCAAGCGAGGTCGCGGAAACGGTTGAAAAAATTCAGCATCAGAGCGGAACGGCGATCGCAGTGGTGGCTGATGTATCCCAACCGGATCAAGTAGAATGTGCGATGACTGAAATCGTTCAGAAGTTTGGGCGAATTGATATTGTTTTCGCTAATGCTGGAATTAATGGCGTTTGGGCACCCCTTGAAGAGATTACTCCTGAAGAATGGAACGAAACGGTCAATACAAATTTGAACGGAACATTTTATACGATCAAATATGCGGTTTCGTATCTAAAAAAACAGGGTGGATCAGTGATTATAACCGCCTCAGTGAATGGAACCCGAACTTTTAGCAACACAGGTGCAACCGCTTATGCCTGTACAAAAGCTGCCCAAGTCACTTTTATGAAGATGATTGCACTGGAACTTGCAAAAAATAAGATCCGGGTGAATGCAATCTGTCCGGGCGCGATCGGAACCAATATTTTCAACACCGCGCATCCAAAACACCTCGACACCATCAAAGAGCCTGTGGAATATCCGCATGGTACTGTGCCCTTAAATGGTGGCTTACCTGGAAGAGCCGAGCAAGTGGCTGAATTGGTGCTTTTTCTTGCTTCAGATGCCGCAAGTCATATTACAGGCACAGAAGTTTGGATCGATGGTGCAGAATCTTTGTTAGTTGGCTAAATTGTTTATCTGGTCAAGACCATGCCTCAAGTTTTTGGAAAGCTTCCTACCACTCGTCAACCTTGGATTTCGTTAGGTAATGTCGATCGCGTTGATATTTCTGAGCGCTCAGTTTTGCTAACTTGTGGCGAAGCTTGCTTAAAGCTCAGCATTCTGGCAGCAAACCTGATTCGAGTGCAACTCGCTCCGACAGGTGAGTTTCTGCCGCGTCGATCGTGGGCGGTCAATCGATCGGATGAAGAGTGGGAAGCAGTTCAATTTGAGATCGAAGACCAGGAAACAATCACAATTCAGACGGCTCAAATGCAGGTAGTGATTGAACGTTCCCCCTGTCGAATTCGCTGCTTTGATCTAGAGGGAAAACCATTTGCACAAGACACAAACATTGCTTGGCGTATGGGACAAGTTGCTTGCTGGAAAACGATCGAAGCTGACGAACATTTCTACGGCTTTGGGGAGCGTGCGGGACTGTTAGATAAACGATCGCAAATCAAAACCAATTGGACAGTGGATGCGCTCGATTACTCCTCGATCGATGATGAGATGTATCAAGCGATCCCGTTTTTCATTGCACTGCGACCCCAGTTAACTTACGGAATCTTCCTCAACATCCCACACCTAAGTCAGTTCGATTTGGGTGTCACTGAACCAAGAATCTGGCAGATGCAAGCTCAGAGTCCAGAATTAGACTATTACATCATTCATGGCACCGCTCCGGCTCAGATTCTTGAAACCTACACAGAACTTACCGGGCGAATGCCGCTTCCGCCGAAATGGTCGCTCGGCTATCATCAATGTCGCTGGAGCTATGAATCTGAAGACGTAGTACAGAAGCTAGCTCAGGAGTTTCGATCTCGCAAAATTCCCTGCGATGTGATCCATCTCGACATTGACTATATGCACGGGTATCGCGTGTTTACTTGGAGTCCAAAGCGCTTTCCTGATCCCGCAAAGCTAATTGCTGAACTGAAGCAAAATGGCTTTAAGACGGTGACGATCGTTGATCCTGGTGTGAAATATGAACCGGATGGAAGCTATCCGGTCTATCACGAAGGCTTAGAGAAAGATTGTTTTGTCAGAAGCGCAGACGGTAAATTAGTTGCAGGTTATGTGTGGCCTGATAAATCTGTGTTTCCTGATTTCTTGCGCTCCGAGGTGCGTCACTGGTGGGGCGACTGGCAGCGAACCTTAACTGATGTAGGTATTGAAGGCATCTGGAATGACATGAATGAACCTTGTCTTGCCGATCGACCCTTCGGAGATGAAGGCAAACATATCTTTTTTCCAATGGACGCGCCCCAGGGCAACCCCGAAGAACATGGAACCCACGCAGAAACGCACAATCTGTATGGCTACAATATGGCGCGTGCTTCGGCAGAAGGCTTAAAACGACTCCGACCAGAGGCGCGATCGTTTGTCCTAACCCGCTCAGGATTTGCTGGAATTCAGCGCTGGTCTTCGGTCTGGATGGGCGACAATCAATCACTCTGGGAACATCTCGAAATGTCCTTGCCAATGTTATCTAACATGGGACTGTCCGGGGTTCCGTTTGTGGGTGCTGACATTGGCGGATTCGCCGGAAATTCAACCGCAGAACTCTTTGCGCGCTGGATGCAGGTGGGAATGCTTTATCCGTTGATGCGGGCGCATTCGGCATTGACAACCGCACAGCATGAACCTTGGGTGTTCGGCGATCGCGTCGAAGCCATCTGCCGCGAATACATTGAACTACGTTATCAATTGCTGCCTTATTTCTATACCTTGTTCTGGCAAGCTTCACAAACAGGTGCGCCGATCCTCCGACCACTGCTGTATGAGTATCCGAATGATCCAAAGACTTATCATCTTCATGATCAAGTGCTGCTCGGTACACATTTGATGGCGGCTCCGGTCTATCGTCCTGGTGTGGAATATCGCGCCGTTTATCTACCAGAGGGAACTTGGTTTGATTGGTGGACAGGTGAAAAGTTCACGGGGAATCAACATATCTTGGCTCATGCTCCCTTAGAACGAATGCCAATGTATGTCAAAGCAGGCGCAATTATTCCAATGCAGCCTGTGATGCAATATGTTGATGAACATCCGATCGACCAGCTTCGATTGCGAGTTTACCCAGGTGAAGGTGAATTCACGCTTTATGAGGATGATGGTCGATCGTTTGACTATGAATCAGGTCAGTTTGCCACCACAACTTATCGAGTCAACAATTTAACGGTTGAAATTGAAGCACGACAGGGGCAGTGGCAACCAAGCGCTCGAACTCTCCTTGTTGAAATGGTTGGAATAGGTGAACGATCGATTGAAGATGACGGCACTTCAAAGCAATTAGCATTCAACACCTGACTATGATGATGCCTCTTGAGCGCATAATGTTACCGTTTAAGAGGCATTTAGCGACAATCAAAGGAATACAAACCACATTGCCATTGATGTAATTTGCTAATGTTTCAGCACAATTCGATATCGCGCTTTTCCAGTTTCTAAATGCGCTAATGCTTCATTGATCTGATCAAAAGCAAATGTTTCTGTCATAGGTTCAATTCCATGGCGCATCGCAAACTCCAGCATCTTTGCCACGGTCGCCGGACTACCGAGCGGGCTTCCTGATACAGACTTCTGCCCGCTAATCAAGGGAAAAGCACCCAATTGAATTGCACCTGGAACGACTCCAACAAAGTGCAATCGCCCTTTCGGACGCAGCGCATTGATATAAGCTCCCCAGTCTAAATCTGCGTTTACAGTTGAGAGAATAAAATCGAACGACTCCGCCACGGCTTTTATTGCTTCTGGATCGCGGGAGTTCACAAAGTGAGTTGCGCCCATCTCTTGGGCTTCAGCCGCTTTATCAGGATTCGTCGAGAAAGCCGTCACCTCACAGCCCCAAGCTTTGAGAAACCGCAGTGCCATGTGTCCAAGCCCACCAATGCCAATCACTCCGACTTTATCGGTCGGCTGCACATCAAACTGCACGATCGGATTAAACACCGTAATTCCCCCGCAGAACATCGGCCCTGCTTTGGCTGGGTCGAGTCCTTCGGGTAGCGGAGTCACCCATTCCTCAAACGCTCGCACTTTGTCAGCAAATCCGCCATACCGACCGACGATTGTTTGTTCTGCGGTTGCACACAAATTCTGATCACCCGACATACAAGATGAACAATGCAAACAGGAATGTGAAAACCAACCCAGACCCACCCGTTGACCGATCTTGAGGGTTGTGACTTGATCGCCCACTGCCGCGATCGTTCCAACCACTTCATGCCCCGGAACGATTGGATACTGACTCATTCCCCAATCATTTTTGAGCATACTCAAATCGCTGTGGCAAATCCCGCAGTATTCAACATTGATTTCGACTTCTTGATCTCTCAGCGCTCCTGGATCATATTCAAAGGTTTCCAGTGTTCCGCCTGCTGTTTTAGCTGCGTAAGCGTGAATCATGCGTGTTTCCTTATCAGTGGCAATCAGCCTTTAATCATAGAGAAAATCGCTAAAGACAAAGATAGTGTTAGAAACAATTTAGAGTTCTACAACGATCGAATTGCATTGATCAATCCTTCGCAAACTCGCGTAAGAAAGTCGAAATCAATTGTTTCAATACGATCGCTCGGTTTGTGATAGTGCGGATTTCTCAAGTTTGCTGTATCTGTAACCATCAATGCACGATAGCCTCGATCCCAAAACGCAGCATGATCGCCTCTACGAGTGTCTGGAACAATCTTTCCTCGCATTCCCGCAGGCAGCCATTCACAACCAACATTCGATCGACGAATCCCCCGACTCAATCGAATCAAATCTGGAATGGTTGGAATGTTGCCAATCAATGCAATAAAGTTTCCCTGATCCGGATAGAATCGCTCTAATCCTGCGGGATAGCGTTGTGAATTGCGATCGTGATTACAGTATCCCAACATTTCCAAAGCAATCATCAATCGCAACGGTTCACCGTTTAATGAAATCGCATACTGTGTATTCCCGAAAGTATCAGACTGTGTAAAAATCTCTTCTAAATCAAAGGCGACTAATCGAATTGGATACCGCGCTGGTTGTTCATAAAATGCCTTTGCCATCTCTAACAACACAGCCACACCTGTTGCGTTATCATCTGCACCTGGAGAATTCGGTACAGCATCATAATGTGCGCCAATTAGAATCGGAGGCTTTGCATTCTCGCGCCCTGGTAGATTCAAGAGCCAGTTGTAGTGCGTCCGTTTGCCAACCTGGAACGCATGAGATTCAACCGTTCCCCATTGTGCAAGCTGCTCGCGAATGTATTGCTGAACATAGAAATGTCCCTGAGTTGCAAAAAATGGATCGCGATCGCGCACCACCGCTTCGAGGTGCGATCGTAATCGGGCAGTAATCTCTTGCATCTATCCTCTAGTTAAATAAACTCACCCTGAGCAACCAGGATAACTTTTCCACCCACTGAAATCTCGAACGCCTTATCGTTCTTCTCTGCTCGCAACAACAGTAACGAAGGTCGCCCGATTTCATAGCCTTGCTCAACTCGAATATTGATGGCACTCTGACCGAAGTAACCATGCTGCACCAGATACGCCGCTAAGCATCCATTTGCACTCCCGGTCGCTGGATCTTCGGGTGTTCCTGCGATCGCCTCAACAAAAACCCGCACATTTAAATCATTCGCTGAACTGCGAGTTTCAGGGCAAAAAATCAAAATTGCTTTTGCTTCAGTGGTTTCGATTAACTTAAACAGTGCGTCTCGATTCACAGTTGCTTGTTGCAGCGCAGCTAAATTCTTGAGCGGTACAATAATAAACGGTAGACCTGTAGAAACCTCCTCAATCGGAGTACGATCGTCAATCTGATCCGGATTCAGTCCCAAGACAGATACGATTTGCTCTCTTTCTAGCTGTTTCCCGAATGTTGGTGTATTCTGCCGCATCCATAGTAGGTCAATCACCCTATCGGAATACGTCACTGTAACGGGAATTTGCCCAACTTGCAGGTTTAAGCTAACAGTAGATACTGATTCTTGGATGATAGCTTGTTGCAAAATGAACGCTGTTCCTAATGTGGGATGCCCTGCAAAAGGAAGCTCCTGATTTGGAGTAAAAATGCGGACTGGATAGCCCTCGTTCTGGGGTGTCTCCGACAGAATGAACGTCGTTTCTGAATAGTTCATTTCCTTTGCGATCGCTTGCATTTGCTCGGTTGTCAGCGTCTCAGCTTGACGAAAAACGGCAAGCTGATTCCCAGCAAGCTTACGTTCAGCAAATACATCCACAATGTAGAACGGTAGCGACATTCATTCCTCTCTAAAGATGTGACAGAAGATACATGAAAAAACAAATCACCTTTTAATGTGAAGAAAATCTATCTCCTCCGGACAGTCCCACTTTGTACCAGGAAAACTTTATACTAAGTTTCGGAAAAAAAGTATTGCTGTTTACAATTTTGAAGTCAAACTAAAATGTTGATACTCGGACTTATGTGGGTCGCGTCGTGGTTTAGCGGCATTCCCAGTTTGGGAAGCAAGCTTCTAGACACACCCAAATATCTCACTCATATTCTGTGTCACAGCCGCGTGTGTCAATCCACGCTGCCGCGATCGTCCTCGCCACACCTCGCGATCGCAACTCAGAACTCTCTCAACTTTGATCTCACCGCCTCAGATTCCCCCAATCACACTCAATTAAACTGGCTGAACACAGTCGAAGAATTACTTTTATCCTCAGACTCGAACTCACATCATCTCAGCGAGTTCCTCGATTCAATGCAGTCTCTGTTTGAACAGCTTCCAGTAGTTGCTCCATCAAAAGACACAGCCTCATCGGTCGCGATCGTACAGGTGACATACGATGGAACTCCGCTGAATCAGTCAGAATCTCTCGTCCCAAGGCTTGGATTTTGGCACTGTCCCACTACTAAAACTGCATCCAGTGGATTTCAGCTTTGGGTCAAGGGTTGTCAGATTGCCACACTCCGCGATCGTGCCTCCGCACAAATGCTGGCGGATCAGGTCACGCAACTGCTTAAAACTCCTAACCTTGATGCTGCAACACTCAAAGCCGTATTTGACAACAACCAGTTTGCAGCAAAACTGGGTAAGCGCACGATTTTTACCATCAGCGATCGTGTCGCTTCGCGGCTCGGTCGCCCTGCTGAACTCCTAGCCATTGAGTGGGTGAACAATCTCCGAGTTGCGCTTGGACAAACCAGCATCCCTTTAGCAGAAGCGCAGATAGAGATGTACCAGTTAGCAAAAACCGATCGCAGCATCGGAGGGATGGCATCCTGGTATGGGCCTTATTTTCATGGTCGCCAAACCGCAAACGGCGAAATCTTCGACCAGAACGAACTCACTGCCGCTCATCCCACCCTGCCACTCGGCACCTTTCTCAAAGTGACAAATCGGCTCAACGGCAAAAGTATTGTCGTGCGGGTCAACGATCGCGGCCCCTATTTTGATAATCGCGTCCTCGACCTCTCTAAGCGAGCGGCAAGGCTGATCAACAGCGAGGAGCGCGGAGTCGTGCCGATCGAAGCCATGGTGATGGAATCTGCCTTGATTGCACAAGCTAAAAAACCGCCGCAACAGGTCGCCCGCATCATTACAGGCTACTGATGCAAAATAATGTGGCGCTTTGCATCGATCGTCAGCCAGCCTTCTTGTTTAAGCTGTCCGATCAGACGCGTGACAGTCACGCGGGTGGTACCGATCGCATTGGCTAACTGCTGATGAGTCAACCGCACCTGAAGCCTTGTCCCGCGCTGAACGGGTTGTCCAACTTCGTGCCGGAGCAAAATCAACAACTGCTTCAATCGCTCCTCAACGCGACGACAGCCGGACAGCGCCAGAAATGCTTCAGATTGCTGCAATCGGCGGCTGAGATGGCGAAATAACCCTTGACACAGCGCCGCAGATTTCTCAACTTCTGCAACGGTTAGGGGCAACAAATCGACATCGGTTAGCGCGATCGCTTGATACGGTGAAATCCAAGTCAGCGGCAAGCCAAACGGCATAGAAGGAGTTGCCATCCCTAGCAGCGCCTCATCTCCCGTCGGGTGCAGCGTGTTCAGCAGGACAACGCCCCGACATACTACCCAAAGCTCATTTGAACGTAAAGGAATTCCTTGACCACTGCGAAAGGGCTGTAGACTCCGCTCCCGATAAAGCTGTTCGAGGAGAAGGCGCGAATCAGGTAGCTCAATCAACGGTGCTGCAAACGATTGGATCATGAATTCTGCTCCCGTGCTGAAATCCCGCCTCTCACTCTAAAGCTCTAATACCAAGGATAGGTAATTTCCAGATTGGCGTTTGGTTAAGATTTGACGACAAATTCTCCAGAGCGCGGCGCGACTTGCAGACTTCCGCTTCTGGCGACAATAATAGTTGCTAACGCTTAGCGAAAGGGTAAGCCAGTGGCACAGGAGAAAGCAGTTTCAGGCGGTGAATCGTCGATCGAGTCAACTTACTACGGGCTGTTAGGGTTGCATCCTTCGACTTCGGTGCGAGAGATTCGGCAGGCATATCGAGAACGGAGTAAGCTTTATCACCCCGATACCACTGAGCTACCGCAAGCAATTGCACTCAGAAAATTTCAGCATCTGAATGAAGCATACGCGACCCTCAGCAATCCTGAACGTCGCGCAGCTTACGATCTGTCGATCGGGTACTCTCGCCTAGTGGTGGTGCGTCCGTTACCCAGCTTGCACAGAACCGACAAGCCAGAACCGAACTCTTCTGCTTATCTAGATGCCACCGATCGCCCGCTTTCGCCCGGAGAATTGTTTGCGCTGTTTATTCTTGGAATCACATTTGTTGGCTGTTTAATTTTGGCAGTTACGATCGGGATTACTCGTGGCGACCAAGCTTTTCAGCCGTTTACCGCCCAACGTCTACAGGTTCAGCCGCTAGAATTCATCCAGAAGGCTCCCACGCTTTCTCCAGATCGAGCGACAATAGAATCTGCTGAAATGAATCTTTCTTATGACCCTCCCTCCCGGTGATACTCCGCTTTACAATCATCCTCTGCCTGCGATCGAGGCTTGGCTAACCGAGCAAGGTTGTGAGCAAGACCCACAAGACTTGCACTGCTGGACGATCGAGCGTCCCCGATGGCAAGCCGAACTAATGCTCGATGTTGATCAACTGAGTGTGCGTTATCTCAATGTGAACGGGCGCGATGTTCAGCGATCGTTCAAGTATTCGCTCAGCCGCCAAGATATTGAGGATGCTGTATTTGCAGGACCTTAACGCCAATGACGCAAGCCAAACCGAGATTCAGCACGTTTGAAGAGTACCTCAATTATGACGACGGGAGCGATCGGGTATACGAATGGATAGACGGAGAGCTAGTTGAATTGCCGCCAGAATCAGAACCCAATACTGCGATCGCCCAGGAACTCTTTTGGCTGTTTGCAACCGCGCAAATTGTCCCACGCCGATTAATCAAGCTTTACGCGTGTCAACTTCAAGTTCCTGTAATCCAATCTGGAGATGCAGCAAATCGGTTTCCTGATTTTGTCGTTTTGCGAGAAGAGCATCTTGCGCTAACCCAATCGCAACTCACCATTACCTCAGGGATGCCGCCGCCCATTCTCGTGGCTGAAATCGTTTCCCCCGGTGATACAAATAGTGAAAACTACCTTCGCGATTATGTAAGAAAACGCGCTCAATATGCAGTCCGTGGCATTCCTGAATATTGGTTGATCGATCCGACTCGCAAAGTCGTGATTGTGCTGTATTTGGAAGGACAGCAGTACCGCGAAGTGGGACAGTTCAGGGAGAAAGACCGTATTTCTTCCCCGACTTTCCCGGACTTAGCGCTAACGGCTGCACAAATTCTGACCGCAGAACGATAGCCTAGACTTTATTTCCAACCTTTCCAAATCGCCGCTCTCGTTGTTGATAGGAAAGCAAGGCGCGGTGAAACTCAGTACGATCGAAATCAGGCCAAAGCGTATCGGTGACATATAACTCTGAATAAGCCGCTTGCCACAGCAGGAAATTGCTCAATCGCATTTCACCGCTCGTCCGAATCAGTAAATCTGGGTCACAAACTCCCGCTGTGTACAAATGCCGCTCGAATAAACTTTCGTCAATGTCTTCGGGTTGAATAATTCCTTGCTGAATTTGAGCGGCAATCGATCGACAAGCTTTAATAATTTCTTGCCGTCCACCATAATTCGTTGCAATCGTGAAGCGAATGCCCTGATTGTCCTTGGTTTCTAACATCGATCGCTCAATTTCTGCCTGTAAGCTTGTCGGCAGCGCATCTAAATTACCGACGAACTTAATCCGCACATTTTCTTTCATCATCTCGCGCAATTCCTGACGCAGCACCCGTTCAAACAGCGTCATCAAAAATTCCACTTCTTCGAGCGGTCGTCCCCAATTTTCAGTTGAGAACGCATATGCCGTTAGCGCTTCAACTCCCCAATCGCGGCAGCAGCGCAACAAATCCTTCAACACATCTACACCACGACGATGCCCCATAATTCGGGGCTTGCCTTGGCGTTTTGCCCAGCGCCCGTTCCCATCCATAATCACTGCAACGTGGCGGGGTAAGCGATCGCGGTCTAAATCAGCAGGCAGGTCTCGTAAAATTGTGTGCTTGGCAGTAGTCATTGTGGTTTCGGGGGAACGCCGATGAAAGGGATGAGAAAATCAATCTGGTTTTAGCAGAATTAAGAGTCGCCACGCTTGCGTTCGTTCGGAATGCGACGATCTTTTACACGACCTTCATTCAGTAAACGCGAGAATAAGGATACTGCCTTTATGCGGAATTGACGACCGAGACTTTTCAGATCGCGTGAGACGGGTTCGCGATCGCCCGATTGTGAAAACCGTTCTTCCAAAAGTTCCTTTAGTTTACTGCTCGTTAAGGGGCGATTTAAAGTTCCCCGCTCAGCGAGTGAGATTGATCCCGTTTCTTCAGATACAACAACGCAAATACAGTTTTCCAGCTTTTCCGTAATTCCCATTGCGGCACGGTGACGAGTTCCGAGTTGTCTTGAGGCGGTTTTTTCCGAGAGCGGCAGAATAACTCCAGCCGCAATGATGCGCGACCCCCGAATCAAAACGGCTCCATCGTGTAACAGCGTCGTGGTTTGAAAAATGGTTTGTAGAAGTTCTTTAGAAAGTTCCGCGTTCAGTTTAACACCCGGAACCGAGAAATCCCGATCGTCGATCGCAATTCCCGTTTCAATAATCATTAATGCTCCAGTCCGGTTCTGGGATAGCCCTTTCACCGCTTCGACAATCTCATCGATCACGCTGTCTGATCCCGGCAGGCTCCGACTCGACGGCTGAAACAATTGTGCAATTTCCCCACGTCCAAGTTGCTCTAGAAAGCGACGAAATTCTGACTGTAAAATAAATGCCATCGCCACGGCTGCCCCAACCACAAGGTTATTCAGCACAAAGCTCAACAGCGCCAGATCCATCCGCCGACTAATTGCCGCCGCCAGCATCAGCACAATAAAGCCGCGCACCATCCACAGCGTCCGCCGTTCTCGCCCAATGATTACCAGCATGACGTAAGTGAGCGCCAGCACCAGCCCTACGTCAAGCAGAAATCGCAGATTTTGAACAACAAAGGTCAGCACAGATTGCAAAGCAGTTGGCAGGAGAAGCAGGGGCGAGGATAGCACGATAGGCTCTGATGGCACAAAGTCAATCAAGGCTTTCTCTAAGCTTAGAGCGGAGAATTGCCACTGAATTACCATGTTTGCCAATCCTCACCCTTTATGGTTCATGCTTCGTCCTTATTTCAGTCTGTCCGGGACTCGATCGTGTCGAATCAGATCTTCGTAAGTCTCTCGTTCAAGAATAATGTTAGCTTCTCCTTCGTGAACGAGTACCGCCGCAGGTTTGGTGAGACGGTTGTAGTTTGAGGACATACTGTAATTGTAGGCTCCTGTTGCCATGACTACGAGAATGTCGCCCGGTTGCGCCTCCGGAAGCGTAATGTCTTTGATTAGAACGTCTCCAGATTCACAGTGTTTTCCAGCGATCGTCACTGTTTCTCTCGCTTCATCCGACATTCGGTTCGCAATCACAGCCCGACAAACCGACTGATAAGTAATCGGGCGCGGATTATCTGACATTCCGCCATCGACACTAATATAAGTGCGAATTCCCGGAACGGTTTTACGTCCGCCGACGGTGTAAGCGGTGATGCAAGAAGAACCGATCAGCGATCGACCCGGTTCACTTAGCAGTTTCGGCAGGGGTAAATTCTCCGCTTCACAGGCTTTGATCATCGATTCACAAACGATTCTGACCCACTCATCGATGCTAGGTGGATCGTCGCTCTCGTTGTAGCAAATTCCCAAACCGCCCCCGACATTAATCTCTGAAATCGTCAAACCATACTGTGCAGCTTTTTTAACCCATTGCAGCATCACGCTCCCTAAATCCCGGTGCGCTTGCAGTTCAAAAATCTGCGATCCGATGTGAGCATGAAGTCCGACCAGCGAAACGCTCGGATTTTGGCTGACGAATTGGAAGATTTCTTCGACGTGGTTTGGATCAAATCCGAATTTGCTGTCTAAGTGCCCAGTGCGGATATATTCATGCGTGTGGCAATCTAATCCGGGCGTGATTCTGAGCATGATTCGGATCGGTTGATCGCTCTCAATCTGCGTCAATCGCTGCAATTCCAAGCGGTTATCGACGACGATCGTACAGCCCGATTTCACGGCTAATTCCAATTCAGCGATCGATTTGTTATTCCCATGCAAATAAATCTTGGATGGATCGGCTCCCACCTGAAGTGCCGTGTAAAGTTCGCCTCCGGTTGCCACATCGATTCCTAACCCTTCATGAGACACGATCGAGCAAACCGCAAGACAGTTCCAAGCTTTCGAGGCATATAGCACCTGAGATTCTGCCGGATAGTAACGGCGAAACGCCTCGCGATACTGTTGGCAAGCGGTTCTCAAGCCTACTTCATCCAAAATATAGAGCGGCGATCCAAAATGTTTGACCAACTCCGTCACGTCACAGCCGCCGATTTCGAGATGATCTCGATCGTTCACCTGAGCGGTCAGTGGCATGAGAAATTGATTCGGAGAGCGATCGGAACCGGAATCCGGTAAATACTGGCGACCTGAATTTTGCGCGACTTGCGCTTGCGTCACTACCATTGCTTGCTTTGTGTCCTCAATGATTCTGGCGAGTTTGGCAATTTTGCCACATTGTTCTAGTGTACAAGCGCAAGTGTATTCAGGCGGACAGGAGCAGTTTAAGGAATGCTGTGATTTAGGGCTGACATCGGAAGTGGTTAAGCGATCGTACTTGAGCAATCATTTCAAAATCACGATCGTTGTGAATCAGACACAAATCATTTTCTAAAGCAGCCTGAGCGATACAGTAATCGATCGGGCTACGAACAGTAAGCCCCTGACGACGCAAATCATAATAAATCCGAGCTGCCGCTCGCCAAGACTTGCTTTTCAGTTCAACGTAATCTTGTGTTTCAAGATAACTAGAGAGAAGATCCCATTCTTTCTCGTTCAAACTGCCTTGCAGAAGTTCAAGCTGAGTAAGGCGAGTGAGCAAGATTTCGCGATCGCCAATTAGAACTTCAAGTTTCTGACGGATTTCACCTGAACGATCGCGAAAAACGCTGATCCAAACAGAGGTGTCAATCAGCAGCATGATGAGTTTCACGCAGAGCCTTGTGATCAAAGTTCTCAATCAATTGAATCCGTCCTGCAAGATCGAGAAGATTTTTCTTGCGACGCGACACTTCAGAGAGGTCACTTCGTGAGTGCACCAG
The DNA here is from genome assembly GCA_014695255.1 of Cyanobacteria bacterium FACHB-63. GTDB lineage: Bacteria > Cyanobacteriota > Cyanobacteriia > Leptolyngbyales > Leptolyngbyaceae > Leptolyngbya. The sequence goes on along the minus strand of JACJNX010000084.1, from coordinate 347 downwards.
TTCTTTCAGAGCAAGATTTCCAGTTCTTCCTGATTGTTCAGGTTAGTGAGTTGAAGCGCTTCTTTCAAAAGAGACTCGTCAAGCTCAAGGGTGATTTGCATCAGAAGTTTGTGGGGGAATGTCTCAGAATCACTATAACTGAGGAATTCAGGCGGCTTTGATGTAGAAGCGATCGGAAAAGTAATTGAACTTTTGCAAACCTGAAATCGATCGACAAAATCATTCGTTTTCTAACTAACCTGAGTTCGGGTTAAGCCGGAAGCAGCAAATTGTGGTTAATCGCAATTGAGGGCTTCTTCGGTTGATGGCAATACGCAATCAGCCCACCGAGAATGTTGACAAAGCAG
>JACJNX010000083.1 GCA_014695255.1 Cyanobacteria bacterium FACHB-63 | reverse complement strand
AGCAGCTTACCGCCTGCTTTAACGATCGTGCGCTCCAAATCACTCACCGCAACATTACGCGGCGCATAGAACGCAATATCGCGATCGGAAGCGGGATAAGTTGAGAACGGCTTGAAGATCGAAACCATTGCTTCATCCGTCTCAAGCTGCTGAATCACAACATCAAGATCAAGCTGGAACGCATACACTTCATCAGGTAATCCGCGTTCTTGACGCAGTTGAGGATGCAATTGTCCAAAGGTTCCTAAGCGTTCACCTTTCACCCACAATGAAGCGGTACGTCCTGGATGCAGTCGGGAATCACGACGATCGGGCTGATATTCCACCGTTAAACCGACACGATCGAAGACACTATCTAAAACGCCTTTTGCTTCAAACCAGGTCATCGGTTGGTCTTTACCTCCACGCACCCACTTACCCTGAGCCGGATCGCCGCCGAGAATGCCCGCGATCGCTTCAGATTCGATCAGTTCTTCTTCCTGAGCAAAGATGCGCCCAATCTCAAACCCGTTCAAAGCTCCATTGCCTTGCTCTAGGTTGTACTGGAATGCCTCGATCAATCCATTGATCAAATCAGTTCTCAGTGCAGAGTATTCCGTAAACAATGGATTTGCGAGAACAACCTGACGTTCTTCTCCAGGTTTACCCAAAGAATAGTGCATCACTTCGGTTAAACCTGCGGCTCGGAATGCTTCGCGAACTTTGCGCTTAATGACCTGATCGATCGACAAATACCCTAGCTCAGTCTTATCCGGCAAAGTATCTGTGAACTTGTTGTATCCATACAGCCGCGCAATTTCTTCGATCAAATCGATCTCGCGCTCTAAGTCCCGATACCGATAAGGCGGAACCGTTACAATCCAGCTTTCTGAGCCATTCGATTGCAACTCACAGCTTAAAGCCGTTAAGGTTCGCTCGATGTCACTTGCTTGCAGTTCGCCTAAGTTTTCATCAAGTTCGACCATACCCAACACTTCGCGAACGCGCTCTAAGCGAAGCTCGATCGTTCTCGTTAAAGTACCTTGTCGATGATCGATCGTGCTTTGCGCTGTGACTGTTCCGCCTGCCGTTTCAAGAATCAGTTCAATGGCTCGACGACAAGCGGTTTCTAGTCCTGCCAAGTTCACTCCGCGCTCATATCGTGCAGACGCTTCGGTTCTCAGACCTTGCGATCGCGCCGATTTACGAATTGCCGCAGAATCAAAAATCGCCGCTTCGAGCAATACATTCTGAGTGGTATCACTCACTTCTGTTTCTTCTCCACCGAACACCCCTGCCAACATTGTCGGCTTGTCGTTCACCGTGATTAACAAGGCTTGCTCTTGAAGTTTGCGGTCTTGACCATCGAGCGTTTTCACCAACTCGCCCGATCGTGCAAATCTCACTCCCATCTCGATTTGATCGCTTCCAGCAACTTGAATCAAACGATCGAGATCAAACGCATGAAGCGGTTGCCCCCATTCGAGCATGATGTAGTTGGTCACATCGACAATGTTGTTAATCGATCGCACTCCGGATGCTAACAATCGACGCTGCAACCACAGAGGCGACGGTGCAATCTTAACGTTCTCGATCGTCGTTCCAATGTAAGTCGGGCAAGCTTGAGCATCGCTAATTTTGATCGACAAAGCGCGATTTTGCTCAACTTGCGGTGCAGCAGGTTCCGGTAAACGTAGCGTTCCGCCTGTTAACGCTGCAACTTCTCGCGCAATTCCCACTAAACTCAGCGCATCAGCCCGATTTGCAGTCGAAGTTAGATCTAAAATGGCATCATCTAATCCGAGGAGCGGACGTACATCCATTCCCGGCTGCAATGTTCCGGTCACAGTTTCATCAAAAATGTGAATGCCTTCTGATTCTTTCGTCAGACCCAATTCCGACAAAGAACAAATCATACCTTTGGATTCCACGCCTCTGAGCTTGGCAGGCTTAATTTTTAGATCAACATTCGGTAAGTAGGTTCCAAGCGTTGCCACCGCAACAAAAATATCGGCTCGGACATTTGCCGCACCGCAAACGATTTGCGAGGGACTTTCACCGCCAATATCAACCGTGCAAAGGCTCAAGCGATCGGCATTCGGATGCTGTTCTCGCGTCAGCACTTTTCCGACGACAACCCCATCCGCCCAGGTGCGCCGATCTTCTATGTCTTCGACCTCAAACCCCGCCATCGTCAGCTTCTCCGCCAACGCCTCCGGAGTCATCGAAATATCTACCAGTTCCCGCAGCCAATTGAGAGAGATACGCATCCGTTGCCTTTAAATTCACGCTAATCAAGCCTCATTTTACCGCTCGACTTGCTGCTTGGAGAAATCAGAGCGCGAATAATTGCAAGTAGCTCGATAGCATTGCTTGACCATAAAACAAACTCAGACCCGCCCCCAATGCCAAAAATGGACCAAACGGCATTGCCTGACGACGCGATAATCGCCCCAATTTCAGCGCCCCAATTCCTACGATCGCTCCCGTCAAACATGCCAAAAATCCCCCGATCAGCATCAACTGCCAGCCCAACCACGCGCCAATCATTGCCATCAGCTTCGAGTCCCCGGCTCCCATTGCCGTTTGTCCCAGAATCATCGAAGCGACGATCGCAATCAAATCCAATAGCCAAATTCCAACGATCGCGCCGATCACAGCCGTAATAAATCCCCCCATTGCCCCAACAATCCCGCCGCTTAGAAAGCCAACGATCGTGCTGAATATCACCCCCAACACTAATCCCGATTGCGTCAATGGATTCGGGAGCGTCATCGTATCGAGATCAATCATCGATAACGCCAAGAGCCAACTGAGGAATGCCCAGTATCCAAGCGTTTGGATCGAGATGCCGAAAATCCAGAACACGATGACAAATAAAATGCCTGTAATTGCTTCGATTAGCGGGTAGCGAGGAGCGATCGAGCTTTTACAATGGGCGCATTTTCCTTTGAGGCGTAGCCAACCGAACACAGGAATATTCTCGCGTTTTCGCAGGCGAGTGAGGCAATGCGGACAGCGCGACGGGGGATAAATCAGCGAAATTCCCGCAGGCAAGCGGTAGATTACAACATTTAGAAAGCTCCCGATCGAGGCACCGATAAAAAACACCAAAACGAGAGCCGGAACAGCAAGAAGATCCATACATTCAGCAAGCATCAGGGCAGACTTCATTTAACTCGATCGAGCTGAAATTCGTGCCCTTCTCTTGTGATTTTTACTCGATTAATTCAAACGGCACAAAACATTCTTGAGGTAGTAAAACTGGCTTGCCCGAAAAAATGATTTTGCCGCGATGCGTGATCCGATTAATCGCCACGCCCAACGGACGATCGATCTCAGGATGGACGGCAAAATAGGTTTCATAAATCAGCCGCGCCGACTGAATTAGAGTCGGATCAAGATAAGTCGTAAAGTCATTTTCATTCACGTCGTTTCCAGTCTCAACTTTCGCTAAAACGTTCATTATTCAAACTTGTCCATATACAGATTCACTGTATCCTATGTCAAAATTCACCATTGGTACAAAAAAT
>JACJNX010000082.1 GCA_014695255.1 Cyanobacteria bacterium FACHB-63 | reverse complement strand
TTGTCGATGAAGCTGACGGTGTTGACGGGTGCGCGTGGCTCAACCATCGATTTGACCAGGAGTTCAAGAACTTGCTCTTATTTTATCCTGCCTAGAGTGATGAAAAAGGGATAGACGGGTTCTTCGCACGAAATACGATTTGCCATTAAAGGAGACGTTTAATTAGTATTTCATTTCCCAGTCCAAATACCGTTGACTAAAGCTGCGTCCAACGGTTGTGTCGCAAAAATGGTAGGGTGTGGGGTTGTGTCGCAAAAATGGTAGGGTAGGGAGGCTCAATTTTCTCTAGTTTCTCTTTAAATGGCGACTGATTCCCTGTTCAAATGGCATCACTTTCTGCCTGAAATCATCCTGCTGAACTTGCGCTGGTATTGTCGTTATTCCCTGAGCTGCCGAGATTTAGAGGAGATGATGGCAGAACGAGGAGTTGCCGTGGATCATTCCACAATCAATCGCGCTCGTTTTGAAGTTTGCCCCAGAACTCGACAAACGCATTCGTCGCTTTCTCAATCCCACTAATGATTCGTGGAAAGTCGATGAAACTTACATCAAAGTGAAAGGGGAGTGGAAATACCCGTACCGAGCGGTAGACTCGGAGGGCAACACGTTGGACTTCATGCTGAGTGCGAAGCGAGACGGAAAAGCGGCGGCACGATTTTTTCGTAAAGTGTTGAAAGCGAAGCACACTCAAACGCCCCGAGTGATTACCGTCGATAAGAATGCTGCCTATCCCGTGGCGATGGATGAATTGCAGGAAGATAAAACGTTAAAAGCCGAGACCGAATTACGGCAAAGCAAATATTTGAACAACGTCATAGAGCAAGACCACCGCAACATCAAACGGATTGTGAAGCCGATGATGGGATTTCAGTCGTTCAACACAGCAAGAAGAACGCTACGAGGAATTGAGGCAATGGCGATGATGCGTAAAGGACAAGTGAGCGGAATCAACCAAGGGAATAGTGTATCTCAAGCAAGATTTATCAATGAACTGTTTGGAGTGATTGCCTAAAACAATACGAACGAAACCAGTCGTTTGTCACTTTAAAGTCTTTGCAACAGAACCGGAAATTGGGCGTTGCTGAATGATGGCATGAATTCCGGGTTTGCCCTCATCCCCAACCCTTCTCCCCAGGGAGAAGGGAGCTAGAAATACTCTTGTTCCCTCTCCCTGGGGAGAGGGTTAGGGCAGCAACCCATTTAAACGAAGAAAACATACCGCTATTCAGCAACGCCGAAAATTGAACTTCCCCACCCTACCATTTTTGCAACACAACCATTTATGCTTGTTCAAGAGACACGAAGTGCTTTTGAGGTTCAACGGATAACCGATTTTCCGCCCGCTCTGGTTTGAAATTTTTAGAACGTTTATCGTTATTTTTTTAGTCGTATTTGAGGATGAGGTAATGACTGATCTGGCTACAAGCGTCGTCGAGCAACTGCAAGCGAGAGTTGAGAAGCTAGAAGCACAGCTAGATCAGTTAACAGCAAGCGAAGCCAAGTTCCGAGCGATCGCAGAATATGCCAACGATACGATTTGTACCATCAACCCCGCAGGCAAAATTACTTACCTTTCTCCCAATGTTCAGGAGACGATCGGCTACACTGCGATCGAGCTAGAAGGGCAGAGCTTTCAGTCGTTGCTGCACGCTGAAGATTTAGTCGTTTGCACCGAGATACTTCAGCAGGTGATTGCAACTCAACGACCCTACACAGGCTTGGAATATCGGGTGCGACACAAGCAGGGGCACTATGTCTGGCATCGCGCTAATCTGTCGGTCTACCCGGATCAGGATGGACAGCCAATGCTGATTGCGATCGGGCGCGATGTCACTCACGAAAAAGAAACAGAAGCGGCTCTGGCAAAAACTCAGGCGCAATTTGAAGCAATTTTACAAAATGCGAGCATGCCGATTTTTGCCAAGGATTTAGAAGGGCGTTATCTATTTGCGAATCGCTGGGTCTCAGAAGAAGTAGGACTGCCGATCGATCAAATTCTAGGCAAAACCGATGCTGATTTATTACCTCCAGACGTTGTAGAGATGTTGCAGGCGAACGATCAACGGGCGCTGCAATCCGGTCAGGCGATTTGGACGGAAGAAGTTATTCACACACCCCACAGCGAATCAATCTATCTTGCCGTCAAGTTCCCGCTTCTCGCTCAAGATGGCATCCCCTATGCAGTTTGTGGCATCTCTACTAATGTTACCGACTTAAAGCGGACAGAAGCTAAACTCCGAGCCTCAGAAGCCCGACTGAACGAGATTCTGGATCGTACCTCTGCCGCAATCGCAAACTATCGAATCTATGCTGATCGACGATTTGAGCCAGATTACTTTTCATCTGGAAGTTCACAGCTTTGGGGCTTTACACCAGAAGAACTCCTGACAGATTTGCAGCCCTGGCTGTCTCGTTATCACCCCGATGATTTACAAACGATCCTGGACGAAGCGTTTGATTCTATTTTCAGCGAACGTCCCTACACTCACGAATACCGCTATCATCATCCCGACGGCAGCCTGCGCTGGATTCAGTTAAATTTAACTCCTTATCGGGATGAAGCAGAGAATTGTTGGCGCACAGCGTCTTTTTCTATCGACATTACTGATCGTAAACACACAGAAGCGGCACTCTTTGAAGCACAGCAGTTTGCTCAAAGCGTTGCCGAAAAAACTCCGACGGTCGTCCACATCCATGACATCGTAGAACAACGTAATCGGTACAGTAATCGATCAGTGTTTGAACTCTTGGGATACACAGCCGACGAAATTTCAGCAATGGGAGCAAACATGCTGCCGACTCTGATCCATCCCGATGATCTCGGTGCGGTGATGGAGTATCAAAAAGCGATCGCGGCGGCGGCTGACCATGAAGATCTAGAAATCGAATGTCGAATGCACCATGCAAACGGCGATTGGCGCTGGGTGTTGTGCCGCGATAGGGTGTTCAAACGGGATGAGCGCGGCAATATGGTTCAACACATTGGAACACTGCAAGATATTACCGATCGCAAGCTTGCTGAACAAGCCCTCCGACGCAGCGAACAGAAATATCGCAACATTTTTGAAAACTCCTATGTAGGGGTTGGGAGAGCGAAATTTAGCACGGGCACTATTCTAGAGTGCAATCAGCGCATGGCAGACCTACTGGGCTATGATCATCCCTCGGAATTGTGCAATCAACCGTGGAAAAAACACTGCCCCAGCGAAGAACAAGCCCAAAGCATCATGACTGCCTTGCAAGAACATGGCATGGTCAACACGGAAGTCTCAGTTCAAGTTCTAGATGGTTCGCTTCGCTGGTGGTTAATGTCTAATCGAGTCAATTTCGATGATGACTGTATTGATTTTTTGGTGACTGATATTACTGATCGCAAACGCCTAGAAGAGGATCTCCGTCAGTCTCAGCAGTTTCTCAACAGCGTGATTGAAAATATTCCGCTTGGGTTCTTTGCTAAAGATGTTCGCAATGATTTTCGTTACGTGCTGATCAATAAATGTGCTGAACCGTATGTCGGTTTTACCCAAGCGCAAGGCATCGGGCGCAATGACTATGAGCTATTGCCTGAATCAGAAGCAGACTATTACCGCAAACAAGATCAAGCGGTGGTGAAAGCACGATCGCTGATCGAAACTCCTGAAGTTGATATTACAACAGCGCCAGGAGAACGCTTACTGACCCGTGTGATCAAGTTTCCTTTATTTGATGACATGGGTAATCTGACGCACTTACTTTGCCTCAACGATGACATCACCGAGCGCAAACAGCGAGAACAGGAACTACGCCTCGCTAAAGATGCAGCAGAAGCAGCTAATCGCGCTAAAAGTACCTTTCTCGCTAACATGAGTCATGAACTCCGCACTCCGCTCAATGTCATTCTCGGCTTCACGCAACTCATGGAGCGAGAAAGTGGATTGAACGATCGACAACGCAGCTTTATCACGACGATCAACCGGAGCGGGGAGCACTTGTTGAATTTGATCAATGACGTGCTGGAGATGTCCAAGATTGAAGCAGGACGAATTGTGCTTCATCCTGAACCATTTGATCTGCGGCATTTATTGGACACGCTACAAGAGATGTTTCGGATTCGGGCAGAAGTAAAGCATCTCTCTCTCGCGTTTGATTTGCCGCCGGATCTGCCTGCAATGATTGTGGCTGATGAAGGAAAACTCCGGCAGATTTTGATCAATCTTCTGAGCAACGCGGTTAAATTTACCGATCGGGGAAGCATTACGCTACAAGTTCTTCTAAAAATCGCAGAGCGGCAAGGTCACAATGGCTCGATCGTACTCTCTCCTCTGCTTCACTTTGCAATTAGCGACACGGGTAGCGGGATTGCACCCGAAGAAGTTGAGCAATTGTTTCAGCCTTTCATGCAAACGACAAGCGGGATTCAAGTCAAAGAAGGCACTGGATTGGGATTAACCATCAGCCGCCAGTTTGTTCAACTGATGGGCGGTGATATCCAGGTTCAAAGCGCAGTGGGTCAAGGATCGACGTTTAGGTTTCAAATTCCAGTCACACTCACTCAGGCTTCGATTCCGTCTCGTGCGATTTCCTCAAAACAGGCATTAGGACTGGCACCGGGTCAGCCGAATTATCGATTGTTGATTGTGGATGATCAACCAGACAATTGCAAATTACTGACGCATCTCCTGCAAGCGTTTGAATTTGAAACCCGGAGCGCGAACAATGGACAAGAAGCGATCTCCGAGTGGCAAACCTGGCATCCTCATCTGATTTGGATGGATATGCGAATGCCGATTATGGATGGCTACGAAGCAACGCGCCAGATTCGCACTTTGGAAAGGGCAAGCAATACGCATCAACCGACAAAAATTCTGGCTCTGACAGCGAGCGCGTTTGAAGAACAACGAGCCACGATTCTAGCAGCAGGCTGCGATGATTTTGTGCGAAAACCCTTTCGAGAGCAAGTCATTTTTGACAAACTCATAGAGCATTTAGGCGTGCAATTTATCTATGCGGAACCTTCAGAAGATAGCACTCCTGTGATTCAGCAGTCTCAATCGCAATGCACAATTCAGGTGATGCCCTCAGAATGGATTCAGAACTTACAGCAAGCCGCGATCGAGATTGATGGGGATCGAGTGCTGCAATTAGTGGCAGAGATTCCATCCGCACACGCTTGTTTAGCAGAGCAGTTGAATAATCTAGTCCAGCGCTTCTGTTTTGATGAAATCCTAGAGCTAATTGGAGAAATCGATGGATAGGAACGGCTACAAAGGTGACATTCTGATTGTGGATGACACCCCAGAGAATTTAACTTTGCTGACCGAAATGTTGAAGCAAGAGGGGTACAAAGTCCGTAGTGTCACGAAAGGATCAACGGCTTTACGTGGGGCACAGGCAGCGCCGCCCGACGTGATTCTGCTCGATGTGAATATGCCAGAAATGAATGGGTATGAGGTCTGTCGGCAGTTAAAACTCCATGATCGGACTCACGACATTCCCGTTATCTTTATCAGTGCCTTGGGGGATGTGCTAGACAAAGTAAAAGCCTTTGAGGTAGGCGGTGTAGACTACATTACTAAACCTTTTCAAATCGCAGAAGTCAAAGCACGAATTACGACTCACCTCACCGTTTGTCGGTTACAGCAGCAGCTTCAGGTTCAAAACCTGCAACTTCAGGCAGAAATCCGAGAACGGCAACAAGCCGAAGATAAGTTTGCCAAAGTGTTTCGCACCAGTCCACATCCGATCGCGATTACAACTCACAGCGAGGGACGATTTGTAGAAGTGAATCCTGCCTTTCTTCAACTCACGGGTTACACGCAACCCGAGATAGTTGAACTGACTGTTGCAGATTTGAACTTAGACATCGATCACGATTCCCAAACTATCTATAACCAAGAGTGCGAACTACGAACAAAATTAGGCAAAAAACGAACTGTATTGCTGTCTCTGGAAAACATTGAGCTAGACGGCGTACCTTGTATTCTGAATCTAGTCAATGACATTACTCAACGCAAGCGTTTAGAAAATGAATTTATCTCTGTGGTCAGTCATGAGCTGCGAACCCCTCTTTCCTCACTCATGGGTGCGTTAGATGTATTAGGGACAGGGCAGCTAGGGAGCTTAAATAATCAGGGTCAATCTGTGTTGAATATTGCCATTACCAGCACTGAGCGGTTGACCCGGTTAATCAATGACATTCTTGATTTGGAGCGATTGAAGTTCGGCAAAATTACACTACACCTAGCTCAATGCAACTTAGCTCAAGCGATGATTCAGGCAACCGAGGGGATGCAGGCTATGGCAAACCATGCTCAGGTGCAGCTACAGCTCCAACCTTTATCCGTCATGCTATGGGCAGATTGCGATCGTTTAATCCAAACGTTCACGAACTTACTCAGCAACGCGATTAAGTTCTCTGAGCCAGGTAAAACAGTGTGGCTGGATGCAGAGATGAAAAGCGCGGATTCGGTTTTGCTGACCGTGCGCGATCAGGGGCGAGGCATTCCCGCTGACAAACTGGACTTAATCTTCGATCGATTTCAGCAAGTCGATACCTCTGATAATCGCGCCAAGGGTGGGACTGGATTAGGATTAGCAATCTGTCGCAGCATTGTTGAACAACATCAGGGTAAGATCTGGGTAGAAAGCACTTTGGGACAAGGAAGTACGTTTTTTGTCGCTTTACCCCTTGCACTGCCGGACAAGAGCTATGAGTAGATGTGTCTTGATTGTTGATGATGAGAAAGATGTACTGTCGGTCACACAGATGGGTCTAGAAATGAGTGCAGGCTGGAGAGTGTTAACAACTACTTCCGGGAAAGAAGCCGTTGCGATCGCGACAGAATACCAGCCCGATGTGATCTTGCTCGATTGGATAATGCCAGAAATGGATGGACGAGCAACGCTGCAAGCGCTACGATCAAATTCTGCAACAAGCAGCATCCCGGTAATTCTAGTGACTGCTAAAGCCCAGTCGCCAGATGGTGATACCTTTGCGGGGATCGAGGTTGCAGCAATTCTTACGAAGCCGCTCCGTCCACTAAAGTTGGCAGAGCAAGTCGATCGAGCGTTGGCTTAGAAAGTCCAAATTTGATCGAAATTCTACACCGTCTGCGGTTCAAGCAGTCGCTCAACGCAAGTCTGTTCTATTAGTCCTAATTGCTAGATGGGGAAGTAGGCAATTGGTACTCCTCAGCACCAGTAGGGACATGAAGCCCTTGAGTTGACTGTGATTGTCGATAGCGGGACATCATTAGTCCTCCGACCAAGCCAAGCAGAATTAACAGCCCCAAGGCAGTGAGCGGCACTATCAACTTAACTGGAAATATTTAAAATTAAACACGGTAATCCCCCAATCGTCAGTCTCGCTCCAGTTTACGCAGCAATTTTCACATCAGTGATTTCTCGCCAATCCT
>JACJNX010000081.1 GCA_014695255.1 Cyanobacteria bacterium FACHB-63 | reverse complement strand
AAAGCAAATCTCAGAAATGCCAATGACTACTTCACCGTGAACTACGATCGGGCCACATTAGGACAAGAAGACGGAGGACATATTTCTCCGATTGCGGCGCATCATGAATCGAGCGATCGAGTTTTGATTGCAGATGTATCGAGTTATAAATATCCCTGAGTTTGGGTATCAGCCTCAGACGTATGGCAAGCTATGAGAACAGTCAATTTTAGCACTCAGCGATCGCGTGGATATTTAATTGCTCGTGGCTAAATCTACGATGATTCTCGATCGTGTGACTTACAGCAGTTCCGTCTGAAACCTTAATGTATCAGTCGGCCTACCTGTCGAACATGGTTTGATACGCTTACCGCTATTCGGCAGCGACGCGCTTGAGTTCATCAATCTCGATCTTCTTCATTTGCAGCATGGCAGTAGTAACTTTTTGGGATATTTCTGCATCCGGATGATTGAGCAACTCGATTAGAATGCGGGGAATAATTTGCCATGAAACCCCGTATTGATCCTTGAGCCAGCCGCACTGCTGGGCTGTTTCATCTCCGCCCGCAGACAGTTTTTGCCAGTAATCGTTCACCTCTTCCTGGGTATCGCAATAAATTTGGAAGGAAATCGCCTCATTGAATTTGAAGGTTGGACCGCCGTTCAGTGCTGTGAACGGTTGACCATCGAGTTCAAAGCTGACGGTCATGACTGTTCCGGCCGGTTTTCCGTGAATTTCCTGCCCCGCTTCTCCATAGCGAGCGATGTGGACAATCTTTGAATTGGGAAAAATTGCGGTATAAAACTGGGCGGCGGCTTCGGCTTGATCGTCAAACCATAAACAGGGCGTGAGCTTGGAATTGTTTTGCATGGTCGGTTGCCTCAAGTTGAACTTTAAGTTTGAAAGTTAAGCGCAGTCAGAGTTGCCCTGGTAGTCCCGCGACTTAAATGACCAGGCGAATTTCGATCGTGCCGACTTTTGCAGGGCAACGGGGTGAAGGGGTGCGGTCGAGAGATACTGCCCTTTCGAGTCCAGTTGCCGCGCCAGTTGAGCCGAATCTGCATAGCATTGTTCTCGCTCAGCTTCGCTCATGGCATGTTCTTCCAAGTAAATCAGCAGGACATACTTCATTCGGTTGCCTCCTTTAATAAGTGAGTCGAACGGCATGGGTTGCAATCGACAGGTTGCCAAAGAATTTTTTCATCCAGTACGATCGTGCTTTCCCTTCGTTTGTAAGTCAGTCGAACGGGAATTTCTCAAATCGACAGGTTTGCTCAAAATTTTGAGGTTCAGGCATGGCTCCAACTGCAAAATCAGAGGTCAGTCAGGCAATTGCTTCCGTTTATCGGGCGGAATGGGGGCGGATTATTGCCATTTTGATTCGGCTGGTGGGAGATTTTGATATTGCAGAAGAGGCAGCACAGGAAGCGTTTGCGGCAGCGGTGAATCAATGGCAAGCGGACGGTATTCCATCGCTCCCTCGCGCTTGGATTATCCGTACCGCCCGATATAAAGCGATCGATCGCCTGCGACGACGATCGCGGCTGACAGAAAAGCTGGAATGGTATGCGGCATCCGGTTTGATTCCAGCGAGCGAGGAGCCGACCTATGAGATGGATGAAATTCCAGACGATCGCTTGCGGCTGATCTTTACCTGCTGTCACCCGGCATTGGCGATCGAGACTCAGGTGGCGTTGACTCTGCGAATGCTGGGCGGACTCGAAACCGATGAAATTGCTCGTGCATTTCTTGTGCCCACAGCGACGATGGCGCAGCGACTCGTACGGGCTAAGCGCAAAATTCGGGATGCGGGCATTCCGTACAAAGTGCCAGACACAACTGATTTACCATCACGAATCGATGCAGTGCTAAGTGTGATCTATCTCATTTTCAATGAAGGCTATGCGGCAACGCGTGGTGAAGCAATGATCCGAGCCGATCTGTGTGCGGAAGCGATCCGGCTCGGTCATCTTCTGAGAGCATTGATGTCTCCGCAACCGCCCTCAGAACTCACGGCACTCGTGGCACTGATGTTGCTGCACGACTCCCGACGGGATGCTCGTCTGGATGAGCGGGGCGATTTAGTGTTGCTTGAAGATCAAGACCGCCGCCGTTGGAATCAGCGGCAAATTGCTGAGGCGCTGCCGCTGGTTGAAGAGGCGTTACGCGGTGGAACAGGTGCCTTTGCGCTGCAAGCTGCGATCGCGGCTCTTCATTGCCAAGCAGCACGAGCAGAAGACACCGACTGGGCGCAGATCGTTCGCCTGTATGATGTCTTGGAACGCTTACATCCGTCCCCGATCGTGTCATTAAATCGAGCAGTCGCGATCGCAATGGTAGATAGTCCTCAAACGGCGATCGAACTGATGGACGCGCTGACCTCCGAACTCGACCACTATCACCTATTCCATGCTGCCCGTGCCGATTTACTCCGTCGTATTGGAGCTTCAGAAGCAGCGGCACAAAGCTATGTCCGGGCACTAGAGCTAGTCACCAATGACAGCGAACGCCGTTTCCTCGATCGTCGGCTGCACGAAATTCAGCCTTGACAGTATTGGTTCATGATTAACCTTGTCGTTCTTAATGCTCTATCTGCACGTTACAGCGGTTCTGTTTCAAAGCCTGGTATTGTGCCTACCAGAAATGCTAAATCTTCTTAAATGTGCGAATGATCTGATCAAAGGCGGTTCGGTAAGTTGCATCATGATTGCCGTAGCCAGTTTTAGATAACGTAATCAAAGTAATCTCATCATTAGATCGAAAAGCAATATGTTCATGCTCGTATAGTCCACTCGACTGAAAAGTAATTCCGGTTTGACCTGCGATCGTAGTCGTCTTGAATTGCTGTGGAGCAGCAAATCGATTGTTCTGTTGTACCCAGTTCTGCAAGTCTAGCTTTTTTGGATTCTGATAAATGGCAACTTGAACATTGGCAGGATATTCTGTTCCACCTTCATAAGCCCCTGCTTTGAGCTTTTGGTAATGTTCCTTCGTCCAGATCTCGATCGTCGCGATCGCATCTGCCTCACTCGGTGGAACTTTGGTCAACGGATCGACCACAAAATTCTTTTCAGGATAGCGAAACTCGAACTCTAAGCGATCGTTGCGATAGACATTTTGCGCTGAGGAAACCGGAGCAGGAGTCGGAGAACTGGCAACGATCGGTGGCTGGTTTTGGCAAGCCATTATTGTTCCTGCCAATAGACTAAATGCAACTGATCCAAGTATCCATTTTTGAAGCGATTGTAAATGGCACGTCATAGCTTTTTAGGATGAAGAAGACGAACTATGACTTCAAATGAAGAAAGCCTCATTCCAAAATTCTGGTAGTAATTGTAGCTATGCTGCTCCACAGAGATCGGTGCAAGGGCTGAACTTTATGGTGATTAACGATCGTATTGCTCGCATTGATGTACGCCGCTTCAGCTTGATTACGACACTGATTTGAACTCAATTGTTGCTTGTGATCAAGTGAATCAACTGGCTCACGAGACGATCGCGCTCCATCGGTAAAATATCCCCACCATGCAGCATCTCTTGCACAATCATAAAATGCACGATCGTACCGATGAAAATTCGCGCCGTTGCTTCTGGATCAGACAGAGTTAAGTGAGGGCAATTCGTGAGATAGTGGACGAGCTTTCTAAAAGCCGTTTGCTCGATGTTAGAGACAAAGGCGCGAGCAAGCTGCGGAAATCGCCCAGATTCACCTAGAATGAGCCGCATGAAGTTCAAGAACTGCGGCTCGTTCTTGGCAATGTCTAGCATTCGGTTCGCGAAATCTCTTAGAACAGTCTGCGGCGGCATTTGCAAAAGTTCAGCATCCGCCGCACCAAAGGTAGATTGGAACTTTTGCTCAACGAGCCGTTGAATCAGCGCAATAAACAAGCTTTCTTTGCCTTGAAAATGGCTGTACACGGTCGCTTTTGAAACTTTAGCGGCGATCGCAACTCGATCCATACTCGTTGCTGCATAACCATGCACTAAAAACTCTTGCATTCCTCCTGCTAAAATCGCTTCGGTTTTCTCGGGTGAGAGTTGTCGATCGGTACGCTCCGATTTTTCCTGTTTCATGCTCAATCGTCCCCAAAGCTAAATCATCCATTCATTCTTGACATTCTAAACTAACTCGTTTAGTTTAATGATATAAGTCTAAACTGATCGGTTTAGTTCAATCGCTTCAATCAAGGAGGGATTCAACGATGCTAGAGTCCACACTTCAAACGGATGTCATCATTGTCGGAGCAGGACCAACTGGGCTTTCACTCGCTGTGCAATTAATGCGCTACAACATCAACTTTGTCATTGTTGACCGCAAAGAAGGAGTGACTGAGCTATCTAAGGCACTGGTCGTTCACGCGCGGACGCTGGAGATTTACGACCAAGCAGGTTTGGCAGAAGCTGCTGTTTCCGGGGGAGAACAAGTGCAGAACGTCGCCTTGCTGCACGGAGGCAAAATCAGCGCCCATCTCGACTTTTCGGGTTTTGGTGGACAACTTAGCCCATTTCCGTTTTTCCTCATTTTTGAGCAAAGCAAGAATGAGCGACTGCTTTACGAGCATCTTCAGCATCATGGAAAAGACGTGCAGTGGCAGACTGAGCTAGAAAGTTTGACACAAGATGTACAGGGAGTAAGGGCGATCGTCAAAACGGCAAGCGGTGAAACCCAGATGATCACTGCCCAATACTTGGTTGGCTGTGACGGTGCAAACAGTCCAACGAGGCATTTGCTTAATCTTCGGTTTGAAGGTTCGACTTACCCACGCCTGTTTTATGTCGCGGATGTGGAGGCGAAGTTTCCGGGGGATGAGGCAACCCTTTACGCTGCCCCAGGACGTGACTCGTTTGCGCTGATGTTTCCAATGCAAGGCGAGCAGCACTGGCGATTGGTTGGCAATTTGCCCGAATACAATCCGCAGCCGGATCGAGAAGTCACCTTCGATGAAGTGGAAGCGAAAGTGAAGCCACTGGTGCAATTGCCGCTGGAGATCAAGACAGTGCGATGGTTTTCGACTTATAAAGTTCATACTCGTCACGCCGAACAATTCTCTGTAGGTCGATGCTTTCTTGCGGGTGATGCTGCCCATATCCACACACCTGCTGGCGGACAAGGGATGAATACGGGCATTCAGGATGCTTACAACCTTGCCTGGAAGTTAGCATTCGTGTTGCAGGGCAAGGTGCAAGAGTCACTACTGGCAACCTATAACGAGGAACGCTTGGCGAATGCGAAACGGCTGTTGCATACAACTGACCAATTTTTTGATATCGCAGCGAACGGTCGCTGGTATTTCCGCTTCTTCCGCGACAAGATCTTGCCAAGCCTTGCGGGGATTGTGACGCAATTCAATACTGCGAAAGAGTTCCTGTTTCCGATGGTGTCTCAAATTGGTTTGAACTATGGCGATAGTTCTCTCAGCCAACATCAGCAAGACCATAAGTTTGAGATTAAAGCAGGCGATCGTATGCCTTATTTTCTGATAGATGGGGAGAACATTTACCATCAGCTTCGCGATCCAAAATTTCACTTGCTTGTGTTCTCTGATGGGCAACAGAACTATGATCATTTAACACAAGAAGTCGAAGCGCAATACGGGAACTTCGTTGATTTCCATGTTATTCCGCTTTACCCAAAAGTGGTTGAAATTTTCGGTAGTCATCAACCATTCAAACTGCTGCTGCGACCCGACCATTACATCGCATTGCTTTCGTCAGACTGTTCTTTAAACGGCTTGAAAGACTACTTCCATCAGGTTGTTGGACAAGTTTAGTTTCTCCTGCGTACTGACTCGGAACATGACAGCTTTAGGCTTGCTTCTTCCTAGAGATCTCAAATGGGTTCTATAAGCTAAGTTTACATGGATTTATTATTTCGCTACAAAATCCTGTTGCGAAGGGCTAAATCGACCCTGTACTGGTGGACTCAGAAAAACTCGTTTGACCAGATTAAATGAAAACGGTTCATTGCGGTTGAAGGGGAGCAGAGAGAGCATACGAGCTAGAGGGCAGTAACCTACAGAGAGATTGGCAGCTAAACCGATCGTCGTAATCCATATCAGCCAAATCATCAAGGGTACATACGCGCCGATCGCGACCCAAGCCACATATGCCAACCGTACCTGAACTGGAAAAGCCATGAGGTTGAAGCGCTCAAGGTAGATGAAAAACAGCGCATGAATGACTGAAAACCAAACGACAAAGTCATACCATTGAGGGGCAAACAAACCAGCCAATAACCCTAACCAGGTGATGAACCATAAACTCCAGACTACTTTGCGTCTGGTAGGAATGGTGAGGGTGAGAAAATAGCGATCGTGAGACGGATTGCCAGAGTCTATGTTGGATTTAAGCATTTTCTTTTAGGAAGGTTGAGGTTTATGCTGTTGATGCATGACAAGAGCGATACCACTTAGAACCGAGATCGTCGCTAGACCAAGCCGGAGAGTGATCAGTTCCTGGAGCAGAGGAATAGCAATGAGTGCAGCTAAAACCGGAACACTCAATTGTACAACCGCCGCTTGGGTAGCTTTCAAGCCAGGTAAAGCATAATACCAAATGGCATAACCCATTCCAGACGCGATCGCTCCAGATGCGACTGCATAGCCACCTCCAGCTAGATCCAATCGCATCTGGTGGAAGGTAGACACACTCAAACCAATCGCAAAGGGAACTGCCCGCAGAAAATTACTGGCAGTAGCCTGGATTGGATTCGCAACCCCTTTACCCAGCAGGGAATAGATCCCCCAGGCTATTCCAGCCCCTACCATCAATAAAGAACTCAAGAGGGGTGGGGTAGTAAGTCCTGGAAACAGCAGGGCAATTAATCCCACCAGTGCCAGAATTAGCCCAAGAATTTGAGGCGATTGCAGCCGTTCTCCCGTCCACAATCCGTAACTGATCATGGTAATTTGTACAGATCCGAATAGCAGCAAAGCACCTGTTCCAGTCGATAAGCTGGTGTAAGCAATTGAAAAGCAAATCGCGTAGGTAAAGAGTGCTAGAGAAGCGAACCAACTACCCCTCATGCCAATTCTTTCACCCCGCCACCACACGATCAGCCAGAGCATTAGAGCACCAGAAATCAAGCGAATCGAGGTAAAACTGACTGCATCAATTTCTGTATGCTTTAGTGCTATGCGGCAGAGCAAGGAGTTTCCGGCAAAGGCAAGCATTGCCAAAATAGTCAGGAGCATAATCCGGGAAGGAGATAAGGCTTTCATTGGAGTTTCCCTGCCATAAAGGTAGAGTTGCAGCAGGCTTGAGCGATCGCCCTTGCTCTACAGCTTGGGCGATCGCGAAGGCAGGATTAGCAATACATTTCAGCAACCTGAAATAGTCGTTGCTGTTGGGCAGGACTGACCTGTTTGAAAGTTGCCACAAACTGAGTATGGGTTAAGCCTGAGCCAATGAATGTCCAGTGATAGGACTTCTCCTGCACGCTGAGAATTTCCTGCCGCTCTAATTCCGTAAAAGTACGCCCTGTAGCCCTGGACAGGCTCTCCAAATCCAGTTGTACCTGTCCCATCAGTCCACCATTGAGAAACTCAATCAGTTTGAAGAAGTCTTCTACTCCTGCCTCTACTTCAGAGGGTTCCAACTGCTGAACAAGGTGTTTCACCATCAAAGTGTCCAAAGCGGTATGCTGGGACTCTTCCAGCCAGTGGTTTCTAAGCAGACTGCAAAATTGAAAATCGAGACTTTCAATGGCATTATCTCGAATGCTGGCAAGGTAGTGATACTGAGTCATCCATTCGATATAGAGGATAATTAGCATAACTCCCAAAGGACGATGCTGAAGCACAGCATCCACAATTTCTTTAATAGGGCCAATGCCATCACACCGACTGCCAAATCCAATTTCAAACTCTTCAGCAAAGCGACGAAACAACCGAATATGTTTGCTTTCCTCTTCCGCAAAGTGCAGTAAGGCTTGAGTAGCAGTAATATCGCTGAGACCTGTAGCTTTGACATGATCCAGAACACTGGGCACAATGAATTCTTCAACCAGACCAAACATATGCAAATAGCTGTTACCGCGAATTTGATTCAGAATTAGTTTTTCTGCTTCGCTGAGGCAGGTAATGTCATTCACTCGTGCCAAGACTTCTGGCATGAATCGCTTAGAGAAGTCGAGCCGCTTATCTCCTCCGATGATATCCTCAACTTGCCAGTTAACTTTAACAGCGCGGCTAAGAGATTGGGCGTAAGCTTGATTAGGGGTAGTAGCGATCGTAGTCATTTTGTTCTCCTTTAAGTTACAAAATCAGGTGTTTGTGTAAAGGTACTTGGACGAACTTTTGCGTTTCTGTTATTAGATTATTCAAAGCACTGTCCTGAAACCGTCCGGGAATCATCCAAGAATCATCCTTTTGCATAGTTTTATCTTGCGGATCGTCCCCCTGGCTATCGTGAGACAGAACTCCTAACTTTCTACTAAGACAATGTGAGAACATCACCTGATCGGGTTAGGACTTTATCAAGTTCGATTGGGACTGGAGTTCTATCTATACTTCAAAACCTGCCTTACGAGCCTGTACGATCAGTTACCTGCATTTTGCTGAAAATATGCGTAATGTGATTTTTAACCGTTTTAGGGCTGAGAACTAAACGTTCACTAATTTGAGTATTGCTAAGCCCTTGAGCAATCAGTTCAAGAATTTTCCTATGCAAAAGCGAATACGCTTTTGCATAGGAAAATTCTTCAAAGGTTAACTGCATGAGCTTATATCAACTGTTCACAGCCTGCTACAGCTAAGCTGATGGAACAGACTTGACTTTCCAGGGCGGATTGAGGCGATTCTCTCCAGCAAAGTACAAACGGATATCGTGTCCATCTGGATCTCTCAGACGAGCCTCACGCCAGAGATAAAACATATCAGTTGGATCTTGCTCAAAGACAAGACCCTCAGCCTTAAGCTGGTCAACGGTACGATCGAGGTCAGAGCATTCAAAAAAGAGCTGGGCGCGGGACGCAACCGGAAGTTCTCCGGTCACTTCAATGGAAAGTGTTTCGTCACTATCAGGACAGCAGAAGCGGGCGTATCGGGGCGGCTTATGGACGATCGGTATGAGACCCAGTGCCCGATAGAATGCGGTAGACCCTTTTCGTTAGCGGTTATTTCTTTATCAAGGAATCTGGTATATCCCAAGGTAAGGAGAGATGCTCTCCCTCAGCGGTATAGACCCGAACGGGTGACATTCCCAATGTTCCGATCAGGTGCATGGGTTCTTTCCCTATGTTAGTAATTTGATGAACTACGTTGGGGGGCACAATCAGTGTCGTGTCCAGATTAAGGGCCTCTGTTGTGCCATCAATCACTACTTCTCCTGAACCTGTCAAAATGACAATCACTTCTTCACAGGGATGTTGATGAACTGGAGTTGATACTCCCGGTGCTATGATCTGCCGCCACACTTCCATGCTGCGAATACCCTGGTTAGAGCCTGCCAGAGTAAGATGCTCCAGTCCAGGCAGTTCATGTTTAGGAAGCTGTGAGTTCAGAATGACAGGCATAGGACATCCTCCATGTTGAAAATTAAGTTTTAGGCTGTGCGATAGAACAATTAGAGAGCGAATTCTGCGGGAGTGGATCGAATCAGAGTTGCTTTCCAAACTTGCTGAAAAGGCTGACCAATTTTCCGGTAGAGCGATCGCACATCCTCCGCACTGGCGGCTGAAAATACACAAACAGAGTGAGTGCCATCGGGCGACACGGCAGAAAAGATGTGTTGCATATCCAATTCTTGAAAACACCCTTCTACCTGCTGTCTACCGGACTCATAAATCGCTTTTGTCATCGGTGGGTCATACTTCACTTCGGCAATTATCAGGGAACAACCTTGAGGAAAGTTGGATGGGTCTTGCTCCAGCCAAAGTTCTGCCTGCCACACCCGCTGAAACGGCATTTCTGCTTCGTGATATGCCTCCCTCACAGCATCGGCATAAGGGATTTGGTAAATACAGACCGAGCGATCGCCCTGCACCGATACCAGAGAATATAGCCACTGAATTTGCCGCAATTGGGTGCAGGGAGTCAGGCGTTGTGTAGCTTGCCTCCAAGTATCATAGGTGACAGGTGCAGGAACTGTCGGCGAAAACGTCACTTCTGAGATCCCAAATTTCATGTCAATCTACCTCCTGCGTGATGGACATTGAGTCAAATAAACGGTCTTCCAATGCAGCCATTCGCTGCTGTGCTTGAGCGCTTAAGGCTTTATCCTTGAGTTTGGCTTTTAAGTCAGCAAAATGTTGTTGAGCACATTTCCGATTCCCACGCTGATAACCGACTTGGATAATCACTGACCAAGCCAGAGCAATTTCACTGGGATTACTAATGATCTGTGCCGCCTCCAAAGCCGTTTCAGCACGAGCGATCGCCTGATCCAAATTCCCCTGGTGCAGATCCCACTGAGCTGCGATCGTTTGCACATAAGCCAGCATTCGGGGGGAATCGATGCGCTGAAGAAGCTGGCATGACTGCTCCAGATGCTCGGTAGCGTGCTGCTCCTGCAACACATACTGCGTCACAGCATTTAAGGCGGCAGCATGGGGTGCTTCACTCCCATCCCCCATTTGTGCAGCAACATGAATCAATTCGGTGCCATGCTGCATTGCTGTGACTGGGTTTCCAGTTTCCAATTCCAGCATCACCAGGTTTGTCAAATTAGTACATTCTCGCCAATGATCCTGGGCGACTTGCGCTCGGTGCCAGCCCTGCTGCAATAGCTCTCTGGCTTGTTCAATTTCGCCCTGGAATCGTCGCACACAACCTAGCCCAAAAGGAATATCAATGGAGGAGGTGCCTAAGCGATCGCCAATAGATTTAGCCTCCAGCAACAACGCTTCAGCGCGAGGAATTTCCCGTCCAATCTCTGCCAGACAAGCTCCGGTGTGAGCCAGCATATACATCGTAGTGGCAGGACTGGCGGTGCGTCCTTGTTCAGCGGCACGGAGAGAATACCGTTGCACCTCACCTAAGTTGCCGTGGTCATAGTTCAGTACGATTAAGGCTTCTAGCCCAGTGGATTCATCCTCTTTTAGCCCGAGAGCGATCGCTTCTTGGATTAGAGATTGTAGCTCCTGCTTCAGGGTAGCTGCGTGTTGTTTAGGCACTCCCGCTTTGACACAGGTTTTGAGCAAGTTTAGGTGCAGGTGAATGCGTTCGTTCGTATTCAAGGACTGGCAATGCCGAATTCCGCGCTGGGTCAGTTCTGCCGCTTCGGGATAGGCAAAGACTCGTAAACAGCGATCGGCAGCCATCCAGCAAGCCGTAGCTGCAAGGAGTGGGTCACTTCCTAAATCAGCGTGATGGGCAACATCATTGATCAAAGGAGAGTTGGGAGCGGCGGTCGCGTTCAAGGTCTGGGCAATGTGGGTATGAATTAGCTTCCGTCGGGGTTCGGAAAACTGCTCATAAGCCACCTGTCGCACGATGTCATGAGCAAAGTTGTAAGACACCTGACTCGCGATCGTACTGCCCGGACGAATGATGCCGTGCTGTTCTAACTGGTCGATCGCGTTCAGCAATCGAGGTAGGGGGAAGTCTGCTACTCTAGCTAGGGTCGTAGGGCTGAAACTGTTTCCTAGAGCAGCCATCCAAGGCATCAGTTCTCGCGTTGACTCATCAAGCTGGCGAAGTCGTCCCTGGATTAGCTTTTCCAGCGTATCTGGCGTTGCGTGGTTGGACTGAGCCTGAGCACGGACAATTTCTAGGGTAAACAGGGGATTGCCGCCACTGCCAGAAAAAATACGATCGTCATCGGCATCATATCCAACCGCTTGAGCCAATGTCAGGGTTTGCCTGTGATCCAGTGGCATTAGTTCTACCGTATGAATGCGATGTTCCCGGCGCAGAGTTTGAATAAACCTATCAGCAGGCAGGTTGGTTTCAATTTCTCGCCTACGGGCTGCACAGGCAAACAAGACTGATTTTTGCTGCCCCAGCAGGCGTACTACGTAGTGCAAAAAGGCGATCGAGGTTTCGTCCAGCCATTGAATATCGTCTAGCACAATTAGCACCGAAGCCGTTTCTGTTAGTTGAGCAATAAACTGAACTCCTAAATCAAACAATCGCCCTCGATTCAATGTTGCAGATGACTCTGCATTCAACGCGAGCGATCGCATCTCATCAAGAAATTTCGTTGCCCTGATCGCCTGAAAGATATCTCCCCATACTCCATAGGGACGCAGTATTTCTGCCTCAAACCCTCGCCCCCAGAGAACATAGCTGTCAGTTGTCTGAACAGTTTTAACTAGCTCCTCTAATAATCGAGTTTTGCCAATGCCCGGTTCTCCCAGCAGCAACAACACCCCTGGATGCTCATCCTGAAGACACCGGGATCTCCACATCTGAATCGTAGCCCATTCCCTCTCTCGACCAATTAACGGAAGTTCTGTGATCGGTACAACCTGTCTTTTAGGAGCCTCCGGCACGAGGTTGGACAGATTCACAACGGAGGATGGAACATTAGCGGCACAGGTTGGAGGAGATGGAACCTCGTCCAAGCTTAGCAATTCCTCATAAAGCTTGCAGGTGGCTGGATTGGGATTCACCCCCAATTCAGCTTGCAATGTTGTCATACACTGGTGATACACCCGTAGGGCACTGGCACGATCGTCCAGCTGGGCATGAAGCCGCATTAGATGTACATAAGCAGGTTCATACAGCGGATCAAGGCGCTGAAGTTGTTGAGCATAGCGAATCGCAGGGCGAGATTGATGTTGATCAGCCAAGCAGGTAATCAAGCTATCCAAAGCTGCGATCGCGTGTTGTTGCATCTGTTCGCGATAAGGAACAATCCAATCGTCGTAACAACTTGGAAGTAAATCTCCCTGATAGAGCGAGGCGGCTTGTTCTAAGGCTTGTTGAGCGGATTGTGCTTGATCAGTATGCGCTGTGCGGATTGCTGCTTCAAATGCTACAACGTCTACCCAACAATCATCTCCCTGCACCCACTGCACCGTCTTTGGCTCCACGCGCAGCCAGCGATCGCTCCCAGGTATCAACTGTTTCAACTCATGTAACCGTCGGCGTAAATTCGCCTTTGCATCCGCATCGATCGCCTCTGACCACAGATGAACGGCGATCTGCTGGCGAGACTGCGGCGCATCTCGATGCAGCAAAATAAAGGCTAACAACGCCTGCAACCGTTCTGACTGAATTCCAGTAATCGGCGTGTCACCAGCTATCAGGGAGAACTCACCGAATAGCTTGATTCGCAAGTGAATAGACACAAATGTCCTGAGAACTTTGGGCTAGATATGGTAGAAGCTCTATTTTATGACGTTGCTGTTTCGGCTGTTGAAATCGGGCAAGAAACTTAAGAATTTTCACGATGAATAGGGCGTATCGTGCCCCGACATGTGATCAACTAGGATCTAGGTATCGCCGTATTGTAGTTCTGGACATTCTTCTATCTTCGCAATCAACTTATTTCTTCGCAATCAACTTAGCTAGATCTCGCTCTAGTTATGAGAGTGAACAAACTGATAGTCACGAAGAAATGAACCATTCAGCGTTTAAAAATTAGGCAATTTCTCAATAAGCAAGCCTTTGAACGGTGAAGTTGATCATACCCTCACAACCTCTGAATCAAGTTAGCCTTAAAGAGCGTTGTGCCTGATTTTGAATGGAAACATTCAAATTGACAATATCGTTTTATCTAGTATCAAGAATCGCTTGTAGTCTTGCTTTAATCCAAGCGTAATCTGCCCTATCATCCTGAATTGCCGCGATCGCTAATCCTTCTAATCCAATGTGCAGCATGTAGCAGCGCAGTCGCTCTTCAAAATTCACAAGCGACAATCTTATCTCTTGATCTCGAACCCAGTCTTGCCATTGTTGTTTGTAGCAAACATCCTCAGACCAAAACTCCAGATAAGCAATATCGTAAACGTAATCTCCCAATCGAGATTCTGCCCAATCGAGAACGCCCGTGACCCGTTGTCCATCCGACATGACATTATCAAACCCAAAGTCACCATGCACCCAAGATTTAGCCGTGGAACAGAATGACGGATTGAAGCGATATCACAGAAGACGTAACTCGTCTGCATCAGCATTCCTTTCAACCTATTAGGGTGCAAGTTGCCACACGCGGATCATGGCACCCGTCTCATCGGTATTGGTTAGAAACCGACCATCTGGGCTGAAGCGCAAGAGCTGAGAACCGAGGGCATTGGCAGGCAAATTGTGCAGTAATCGATTGGTGTTAAGGTTCCACAGACGGATATGGTTGTAGTAGCCGATCGCTAAGGTACGACCATCAGGACTGATTGCGATCGCCTTGGGTTGAATGCCTCGAAACAGAATACGACTGAACTTTCCAGTTCTAGCATTCCATTGTTTCAGAAAGCCATCACTATACGCCACCACAAGCGATTCACCCTTTGGCGTGAGCGCGATCGCCACGGCTCCAGCAGTCGAACTGTTGGGTAAGGTACTGACCACTTGACCACTACGAAGATTCCAAACCTTGGCAGTGCCGTTACTGCTCGCTGCTGCTAAAGTGTAGCCATCAGGCGTAATTGCCCACACATCTGCCCAAGTGCCCACAATACGTTTTGGTTGACGACTGCTCAAATTCCACAACGTAATGCCAAAGTCACCTCCTGTACCTGTCGCGTCGATCAAGGTCTGCCCATCACGAGTGAGCGTCACAATGCCTGATCCACGAGTCCGACTCGGAAAATCTGATCGCACTGCCCCAGTTTGAGAATCTCGGATCTGAATTTTACCGATAGAGTCTGCTGTAAATAAGGTTTGCCCATCGGGTGAAAGAAAAGCGGCAGTGAACCAATCATAGGGATCGATGGCAGTGAAGCTAAAAAGCTGCTTGCCGGATCGCCAATCCCAAACTCTAGCGGATCGATCGGTCGTGCTGCTGGTTGAAATTAGCCTTCCATCACAACTGAAAGTCAGCGCGTAAACAAAGCTGGTATGTCCAGTGAGTTCCTGTACGAGCTTGGGTTTGAAATTTGTGGGCAACGGTGGAGTAAAGAACGGCGGACAAGCAGACTGCGCTGGAGCCTGAGCAACGGCAACCGATGACAAGGTGAGACCCAGCAAAGCTGAGATCGTCACGGAGTGGACAAGCAATTGACGAGCCATTTCAAATCTGTTACTTACTAAATAGTTCAGTGATATCTCCCCGAAATGGAGATGCGACGCAATCTGAACGATCGCCACAAGCGACGTTCGCCTGAAAGGTACGATTGTTCAACCATTTGAAGCTGCTCAAATCTACAACCGCAGAGGTCTGCTGAAACATTTTGGCATCTTGGGATTGCAAATAAAGCGCGACAACCAGGTCACTCCTTCCATGGATTCAGCAAACACAGCATACCGTTCATCGCTTGACCACTGCACCCAATCTTGTCCACCCTATAATGACAATCTACTCAAAACCGACGGCAATACGAACGAAACCAGTTCGTTTGTCAGTCTAAAATCCTTGCGACACAACCATTAATCTTCCATGCTTGCACGATGATGATTACGGTAAGATAAAAACAGAATTTTTGTATATTTTTCTTTGATTAAGACTGGTTTAAGCTTTATTCGCCGCGAGGAATAACTCATGAATGCAGAAAACGACTCTAGCGATCGTGTTGCTACTATTCTGCAACGCTTTCAAGCTCTCATTGATGAGAACCTCAGCGAAGATGAGATTGCAACTCAAATTAAGATGAATTTTACTGAGGAAGAGCAAAAGGTGATCAGCGAGGCTTTTTTGAGCCTGATCCAAGCTGATGAGACTGAACGCTATTTTCCATTAGATAGTTGAGCATTCGAGGGACATCTGACCTAAAACCTTGACCAATCAAAGATTTGAAGGAAAGACGGATTGGGAGGAAGATTTAGGAAAAGCAGACTTGAAGAGATCGTGTCACTGGAGGAACAGCATAATCACTGAGTAACGCGATCGCTTAATCAAAAGCAAAAATTCAATATCAGGCGTTCTCTTCTCCGCTTTGTTCAGTGAGTGATTTCAAAAACCCTGGTGAGAAAAGCAATCTTGCTATTGTCCGCTTCATCAGCTAACCAGGCTGTTTCCAAAAATCTAATCAACAAAATGCTCCCAACAGTCCAACTTGACTATTACACGTTCAGTTCACCTGTGCGTAGGGGCATCCGTTAGGCGATACCCCTGAAAGACGACAACCCCCAAGACCACAAGCACTGCCGCAACCAGAAACACGACTCGCACCCCAGCGGGCTGCTCTGGCGTGTAGCCATAATAAGAAAAAATAGGCGGAATGATGAGGGTTGAGAACGATAACCCCATCCCAGCCGAGAACGAGAAAATACTGTAGTGAAATGCTTCTCGCCGCTGTCCCGTGACGATCGCATCCTGCTCGACGACGGTTCCCATCATTGCGTAGACCAAAATAAAATAACCGCCTAGAAAAGGTCCCAGGAAGCCAAAGCAGATCGCAGCTTGGATCGCAATCGGTAGGGAAGAAATCCATCCCACTGCGGTCAGAAAACTCGTCGCCAGCGCCAATCCTAACAAGGAAACCTTTAGCAACTGGCGATCCGACCCGTATCGGCTCAACCGATTCCACACCGGAGCGGCAGCCAGCATCGCTATCACCACCAATCCCTGATAGCGTCCTACAGATGCCTCTGGTTCTTGCAGAATCAAGGCAACAAAGTAAGGTAGATTCGAGAGCAACATCGCGTAAGCAGTCTGTACGAGAATCGTGGAGCTACAGAGGATCAAGAACGGGCGATTCCGCAGCGTCGTCCGCAGGCTCTGCCAAAAGCTCATTGATGCGATTGCTTCGACCTTAGTAATTGGTTCAAGCGCAGGCAGACTCCGTTTCGGAAGCACTGGGAGTGTCAGTCCAACCGTTACCACGCCCAGGATTCCGATCACTCCCCCCATCGCGATCGCACCCCAGCGGCTGTAGACAACGCTGGCAATAACTGCACCGCCTAGCACGCCCACAATGCCAAAAATGTTTTTCCACATACTGAGCCGAACGCGCTCATCTGCCGTCGCTGCCATTTCGGGTAAGCTGCCGTCATAAGGGACACCAACGAGACTAATTCCCGTATAAAAGACGATCGTCATCGTCAGGAAGTAGATGGCATTCAGTTGGCTAGGATAGGCAGTCAAAGGTGTCCAGAGCAGTAACAGCGCGCCAAGGGTCATGAGGCTGCCCAGTACCAAGAAGGGCGCTCGTCGTCCCCATGGGCTGCGGGTAGTGTCGCTCCAATGTCCGATGAAGGGATCAATGATGGCATTCCAAACGCGACCGATCGCCAGTAAGAGACCCACGACCGTGACCGAGAGATATTGCACCGCACTTGTATTGGGCGGAGGGGCATAGTAGTAAAGCAGCCAGGTCGAAACGGCAGTATTGATTAAATTAATGCCGATCGACGTGCAACTATAGAGCAAAGTTTGCCGGAGCGTGAGGGTAGGAGGCATGGCGACCAGCTAAGTTCGATCGTCAACAAACAGGACAACATCACTCAACAATGCTAACAATGCTAAGGAGAACGGACATGAATCACTGGAAACTAAATCACCTCGTTTGCGATAGTAGCCTGCAAAACTTGAGAACTCCTTAGCGTCTGTCTTAGGGTGCAGCAAGCGTTCCATCGCCAACCCCTGCTTCTTTGAGCCGTTGAGCACCAATGTTCCGACTGAGGACTGCTAACCCTGCTAAATGTGCCTGCAACCCTGCCGTACTCGCACAGCAATCGGTCAAAATGATTGGCTCAATGCCTAGGTCAAACAAATCCATGGCAATTTTTAACACACACATATCGGTATCAATGCCTGCAACAGAAATTTGCGTAATTGAGCGCTGACGCAAATAGTTGATCAACTCGTCGGGAAGACCACAGATACCAATTTTGCTAAACACCAAATCAGGTTGAGCAAAAGGTTGTAGTTCAGAAACCAATTGAATATCAGGTTCGTGGTCGCACCCATGCCATTGCAGCAACCGTGAGTATGGTCCCTCAGCATCGTTAATAAAGCGCGTAAAGATAACAGCGTCAAAGTGCTGGGTTTGAATCAGTCGAACGAGGCGCTGCGGGATGTGATGGGTGAAGTCGTTGATGAAACCCACCTGCGCGTCCACAATCAGTAAAATATTCAACATCGCAAAGCTCCTATAGCGCTCTCCACATCAGCCTGCGTTTATTTTAGGAACGATCGCTACTCCTCCTAAATCTACCAAGGGGCTTGACCTTTGATCTCAGAATTCTACAAAGACTGTTTAGGAGAAATCGTAGGAGAATCGCCTCTCAGTTGGGCAGCTAAATTCTTGGCTTCTTCAGCACTAAGGTTTCCTGTAATTGTCGCAGTGCCGCCAGTAATTCCAGTCTGAGCGAATTCGGAGGCAACTGTCGGGGAGCTTGTCAAACGATTGTTGAGAAAAATACCTACCGTTCGCCCAGTTCCTGCTAATTTCTTCGTCAGCGCTGTAAAAGCCTTGCTTCCCTTCGCATCAAATTTCACGCCGATAAACGCCCTTGAGTTCGAGCTTGAATCGAAATAGGCTTCCGTTAGATTCTTTTCGGTTAGAGTCGGTTTCTCAAACAGCGAGGAAATCGCCAAATCACTACGTTTGAGGGCAGCGGCATTGGTGGCGATCGCGGCTTGATTGCCAGATTTCTTTAGATCAGTCTGTTTTTTGAGGAGTTCTTGCTGAACTTGCCGCTCGATTTGTAGTTGGGCTTCGGTTCCTGGCTTCTGTTCGCGAAAGGCAAGCTGAACCTTGCTGTGTCGAACCTTGATATTAGGTTGATCTGCCGTCGCAGGAGTCGTGGATGGCAATGTTTTTGAACTGTTTGAAACCATACACGCAGACAGGTTAGAGGCGGTGCCTAGCAACAAGGCAACGAGCAGGAGTGAGGTGAGATTTGCCATAAAGCAAGAATTTGCAGTGTTGAATGTGAAGAGGTCACTCAATCATCAAGCAAGAAATCTTTTTGCCTGCTTATACTCTACAATACTTCGGATTGTAGAGATTTGAAATCTGCTAACGGTTGATTCTACGATCGTCGTTCCATCTTCTTTCAACGCTTGCACCTGCAACTGCAAGGGCTGCTGCGTTTTCTCTCTCAGCCACGGTGGAGCAGTATAGCTCGTTTGATTTGCCCGCAAATAGCAGATAGCACAACACCTTCGCCCTGCTTAACCTCTAGTTTGTAAGCGGTTGCTCCGTCTACTCCCTGCCATTTGAACTGAATCGGTTGTTGATTGGATAATTTCGCACCGTCATCCGGTTGGAGCAAGTTCAATTGGCGCTGATCCTGAGTGACAAAATAGCGTAGCACTGGCAGCGGAAATCCGGCAACTCCGTCAGAGTTCACAACTCCGACTCCAGTATTCGAGTCCCCTTCTCGATCGTCCGTCGCTTCAATTCTCAGCAAAATCAGATGCAGTCCGGTTGAACCCTTGGGTAATCTACTCGGATTCGGTCCTGGAATAAATATTAGTGACAGCCACAAATTCATCGGGTCCACCCGTCTTGCTCACAAATCGCCGCACATAGAAGAACTTGGACGAATTGCCTCGGAGCGCATCTTGATAAGCTCGACGGGCTACCGAAGGCGGAATGGTCATAATGTCAGTGTAATTGCTCGGTCCACTTAACCTAGATCGATTACTGCGGGCTGGAAGCTGACCGAAAATGGTTCCCGGAACACAGGATTGATCCGCATTAATCGCACCGCACCACAGTCCCTCAGCCGGAGCTTGATTGTTTAGCCCAACAAATGTGAGAAACACTGTAGTTGCTCCAAAGGTACGGACATTCACCCCTTTGGGACTTACAATCACCGCTTCGGCAGTGAACGCGATCGCCAATGTCCCAAAAATAGCTGTACTCATTAACGTACTCAATAATTTCAGTTTCATTGCTCCTCCACCGATTGGTCGTTAAAAACTAAAACTTAAACCTGCATTGACCGTTTGAATCGTGGCATCCGTATCTAAATTGAAGGTACGATCGTGCGCGATCGTCGATTGTCTGCTGTAGCGAATAAATGCACTCACTGAAATGTCTCGACCAAAGCTGCGCAGCTTGAACTGCCAAGTGAGTAAGGCTTCCAAATTTGTAGCTCGCGTGATTTTTTGATTCAGAGAATCGGTATCATCGGTGCGGTTGTAATTGAATGCTAGCGTTAAATCCGGGAACATCACCCAACTAATATTCAGTGTGGGACTACTCGTAAAGTGGATGATGCTCTGCTCGAAGTTTTGGGCGCTCGTAAAGTTATATCCGAGCGCAAGATTAAAGCGTGGATTGACTTGCCAAGCGAGTGAGAGTTGATGATTGATCGTTTTGAAGTCTGCTAGCTCTCGTGTCGGTTGGCGATTGTCTTGGAAGGTATTCGAGTATTGATAGCTGAGGCTAAAAGTGTCGATCGACCAAGTTGCGCCGAATTTATGACTCGTTGTCAGTTGGTCGGGAATTTTGGAAGGATCAAACCCAGATATGGCTTCAATTGGTTGATTCGCTCCAAATTGGTGAGTGCGTTGAAAACTATAAGTTAAGGTGGGTAATAACTTATTGTTGCTATTTAAGATAGTTTGCAGTGGAGCATTAAAATTCAGGGAGAGGTTCTGAGTTTTGGTTTTTAGAATGGTGGCGATATTTTCTAGATTGTCCTCGGACTGCTCGGTTTGAAATTGCACAGTCGCACCCGCGATCGCAGCATTAACCCCGAAGTGAGTTCGGAGTTGGTCAGCCGTCACACTGGCTCCGATCGTGCCGAACTGCGGATCAATCCGCTCATGCCAAAAGTTGAATGACAAGTCTAAAGTACGAGTGGCATCGAGTTTGACATTTTTGAGCAGGTCATAGCTGGTCTCAACATACCAAGCATTTCGCGTTACGGGTTGGACTTTCACACCATTAAGAGCATCGACAAGTTGTGGATCATTCGTCGGATTGGTGAAGCGACTGCGGACAAAGCCTGCATCGAGCTTCAG
Source organism: Cyanobacteria bacterium FACHB-63 (assembly GCA_014695255.1). GTDB lineage: Bacteria > Cyanobacteriota > Cyanobacteriia > Leptolyngbyales > Leptolyngbyaceae > Leptolyngbya. The sequence continues at coordinate 7,810 of JACJNX010000081.1, read as the reverse complement.
CCGACCAGATGAATCTGCGCCGATCAAGCGCACCCCAAAGCCCTGACTTTTTTCAGTATCGACCACTTCCCCAACATTGAAGTTTGCAATAGATTGACGTGAACCACGCATGAATGTAGTTTCTAGGTGCATCCCACCAGCGGGATTGTCGAGCAGTTGAACACCGAGCGTTGCCGCAGTGATGGTATTGTTTTGGCGTTCAACCCCTAAAAAATTTTAGCCTTGATGGGCAAACCCTCATTAGTGGCAGTGTCGATCAGACGATAAAGTTTTGGAGTGTAAAAACGGGACAATGCTTCAGAACGTTGCATGACCCAACTCAGGCAATTTGGTCGATCGCTTTTAGCCCTAACGAACAAATCCTTGCCAGCGGTGGTACTGGTAAAACGGTAAAACTATGGGATGTAGAAACAGGAGAATGTTTGAAAACATTACATGGACATACTGATTTGTTATGGTCAGTTGCCTTTAGCCCTGACGGTCGAACCTTGGCTAGTGACTCTGTCGATGCGATGATATGCCTTTGGAACATACAGCAATTTCTGATTGAGTTTGCCACAGAATGGGCATTGTAGTAGCAGTCGTGAGGGAATAAACCCTGCCTGCTGCTTACTCAACTGATTTGCGTCAACGCATCGTGGATGCTTACGAAGCCAAAGAAGGAAGTCAACGCGAACTGGCAAAGCGATTTCGCGTCAGCTTGTCATTTGTGCGCGACTTGATGCGACACTATCGAGAACAGAAAACGGTACAGGCCAAACCGCATGGCGGCGGTGCAGTCGCAAAAATCGGAGTCGAGGCACAAGGTTTAATTGATGGATCAAACAACAACCAGATTTGACCCTAGAAGAGTTATGTGAGCGGCTTGAACAGGAACGCTCAATTCGTGTGGCAATCTCGACGATGTGGCGAACGTTAGAGCAGATGAATCTAAGCCTTAAAAAAAACATTTAGTGCCACTGAAGCCGAAACTGAGCGAGTACAACTTCTTCGCTTTGCCTTTCGGCATTGAACATTCAGTATCGACTTACGCAACTTAGTGTTTGTCGATGAAGCAGGCATCCACTTGGGCATGACACGGCTTCAAGGTCGTGCAACCGAGGGTGAGCGAGTCCATGATGTGCGCCCACGCAATGCTGGTCAAAACATCTCGCTCATTGGTGCAATTGGGCTAGAAGGATTGATTGCGACCATGACGATTCTCGGGAGTGTCAATACAGATGTCTTTGTGACCTACCTGCTCGACGTGTTAATTCTACAACTCTGGGCAGGAGCGATTGTTGTGATGGACAATCTGCGTGTACACCATACTGAGCGAGTCCGGCAAGCGATTGAAGCAGCAGGTGCAAAGCTTGTCTTTCTGCCTCCTTATTCTCCAGACCTCTCTCCGATTGAACTCTGCTGGTCGAAGCTCAAGCAATTACTCCGCTCTGCTAAAGCGCGATCGTTAGAAGACTTGAACTAAGCCTTGACGGAGATTGTGACTGAGAAAATCTCAGAAGAAGATGCCATTGCTTGGTTTGCTCATTGTGGTTTATTCATTTAGAAACCGCTGTAAGCCGATAATCCTTGATGAAGCTGCTGATACACCAAGTCTCGCAAAAGATTCGCTTTCTGATTTGAGATTGAAGTGTGCAATCTTTGCAAAGTCATCCGAATTAGCAAATTCTTTTGATGAGGTCGTATTCCCAATCGTTGAATTGCGCTGGCTGGTAGTTGGTCGTAGGCTGTTTCGTTGAGAATCTCGACAGATTCCAGCAGTTCAGCATCTTCGCCGAGGGTTTGAACAAGGCTTTCGCAAAGATCTTCTAGCTCGGTCTTTGGAGCTACCACGATCGATAAATCCCGGCAAATTTTAGGCTGATTCGACACGGAAATATAGGGATTGAGCGTCTTCATCTGCGCCGCAATTTTCGGACGAGCGCTCCGCAAGAGCCGGATGTCATCCATTCCCTTAACTAACATCGCGAGTCGATCCAATTCCCACCCTGTGGCTAATCCGGTATAGCCGGGTTTGAGTAACTTGGGATGAACCTCGCCGCCCTCGCCCACCTCAACCCAAGTATCATTAAGCCGCACTTCTACCTCAACCCCATTGCAGGTATAAGGATGAGCTGTTCCTGAAGAAAATGGGTCAATTGACTTGAATGAAACTGCTCTCATGAACTCAGTCCGATTCTTGCTCCTAATTGAAGCAACCGACCCAAATCATCTGCATTTCTCCAAGTTTCAACGATCTTGCCGTTGACAATCTGATGAATGAAAGTCGCAGTAAAAATCTGTTGCTTGCCGTGAGCAGGGACACCCAAGAAGCTCTCTTGCAAGCAGGTATTCGTCGCGCGTACCACGACTTTATCTCCTTCGGCAATGAGGTCTTCGATCGTCCATTTCTGTTCAATCTGCCCGAAGGTAGCAAATAGCTCTCGAATACCGTCTGCACCTGGAGAAAGCTTGGGAGGTCCTCCGTGCATTGTCCAATTCGGTGAGACCATTTCACAAAGCTCCTCAACTTTGTGTTCAGCCACAAGGGCAAAGAATTGTCGAGCAATTGCTTTGTTTTCATCGATCGCAGTCATAATTCATCTCCTTAAAATAAGTTGCTCTTCATGACTTACTCCAGCCTTTCATTACACAGAACGATTCTCTTTGAGATTCCAACCCACACGCACAGAATCAGGCGAACCATCTAGTTTCTGAGTCGTATATTCGTATTCGAGCACACTATATCGAAGAGAGATTCGATCTTTTGCAGCTTGATCGCGGCATGAAGTAGAATTGCTCTCAGTCTGCATCATTGTTACTACGACATCCGAAAACGTAATTTTCAAGAACTCTTGTGGCGTTTCTCTGACTTTACGCCCTGTGAGCGTTGCCTTTCGCAAATGTTTCCCCGCAGCACAAGCTAGCAGCAGTTGTGGACTAGCCCGATTCATCAGCATTGTGAACACAAAGTCTTGCATCTTGACTTTTCCCGCCCCAGCACCACCCGACGCTGAATCAGCCGTTTGACTTTCGCCCCAAGACCAATCCAAAATTCTAATCTCGCGGGGGTGAGTAGTATCCTGACTATCCCCCTCAATCCCATCAATCTTCAAGAAATACTCAAAGCTAACGTCAGTGTTAGCATCGTGAACAATAACGCCCATTTTCTTCTCCTTGCTCAATTCAAAATCGGAACTAAAATTTTCTCGCATGTAAATAAAAGGCAATCTTGCTGTCGTTCCTGCTCCAGTGCAAGCATATCGAGGAATTGCCTGAATCCGATGTAAGCGTAAATCGTGGCTTGTGGTATTGAACTAACTTCATAATTCTGCCTCCTGGTATTCAACCGGAAACCATTTGCATACTAACTTGCCATCGATCGTGCTCCATTTCGCAATTGATCCCCGCGATCGCGAGAAATTCTCAGATTGTTGACTGTTCAGAACAGCAGATTTGATGATCAAAACGTTCATTGTTTAACTCCGTAAATGTTGCAGAATTATGTCGTGTAGAGAGACAGATATGTTGTCTTTCACGGTTGACTTGCTAGACGTATGCAGATGTAACCTTTTCTCTCGATGTCTTTTAAGTTAAAGAACGATCGGGTAAAAGTAGAGAAGAACGAGAATTGCTCAAAAAGATTTTTCCAAAACGAGCCATGCGAATTTTGTTAATTGAAGATGATGCAAAGCCGATCGTCGGTGCAGAACTTCTCACGCGAATTACCAATCGACTAGAGCGATCTCGCCTACTTCAAAATCTTTCAACAAAAGATCCGTTGACCGGATTAGCAAATCAACTGCATTCCAGCCGCAAATTGCAGCAAATAATTTCTGCATCTCCATCTTCTTTCTCGCTTGCAGTGCTGATACTGACTGAGTTACATCAGCTTAATTTTCAATATGCGCATTCCACGATTCATCAGATTTTGCAGCAGTGGGGACGATTGTTACAGACTGCTTTAGGCAGTTCGAGAATTTTGGGCTATTGGGGAAATGGAGAGTTTTTGTTGGGATTGCCTGAACAATCTCACATTCAAGCAGAACAGTGTTTAGCTAATATGACAACCACGCTAAGACAGCAGATTTTTACGACACCAGAGGGGAAGCGCTTTCAAGCCAGCTTTAGTCTCGGTTTAGCAACTTATCCAGAGGATGCACTGACCCTTCACGCGCTTTATCAAGCGGCACGATCGAAAGCAGTACTGTTTAACAGTTAATGGTAGTCGTGAGATTCTTGTTCTGACCGAAGCGAATCACTCCGCTTTGCCAGATGCTAGCGGTAGGGTGAATGAAAAAATACTGCCCTTACCCAAAGTACTTTCAACCCAAATTTTTCCATGATGTTGTTCGATAATATTGCGGCAAATTGCCAAACCTAAGCCCGTTCCGCCTTTGCTACGCGAGTCAGAAGCATCGCCCTGGGCAAAGCGATCGAAAATCACCTGTAGTTTGTCAGCCGGAATCCCGCGTCCTTGACTTGAATCGTGATTAGTACATCAGAAGATTGTTCAGCCATGATATTTGTCCGAATCCAGATTGTGCTGTTTGCAGGCGAGAACTTAATTGCATTATTCAGCAGGTTCGTGAGCGTTTGTAACACTCGATCAGGATCTGCCCAAACCGTCAACGGTGAAGCTTGGATTACCATTTGAATTTGAGCTTGATCTGCCAGGGCTTGCATTGCTGCAGAGGATTGATTGACCAGATCTGCAATATTACAGTTCACCTTCTGTAGGGTAATTTTGCCCGATCGCATTCGCTCCAAATCCAGAATATCGCTCACTAGGCGGATTAAACGTTGGGTACTGCTGCCCGCAATTTGCAAAACGGTTTGTCCCTGCTCATCCAACGCGCCTAACTTCCCAGAACCCAGTAACTCCATCGCCCCCATGAGCGACGCTAACGGCGTTCGCAGTTCATGGCTAACTAAGGAAATCAATTCATTTTCGAGGCGCTTGCGCTCGGTGATGTCATTGGCAATCAATAGGACACAAGGAACACCGGATAAATCGATACGCTCGATCGATAGTAAAACAACCTTGAGTTCTCCAGAGCAAGTTCGGATATTCACTTCCTGATTATGAACTGATCCAGTTTCCAGCAAGGTTAAAAGTGCATCAGCGATGACTGCTGAATCCGGAAACAGTTCAAGTTCGGCAGCAGTGTGCCCAATGACAGCCTCTAATTCATAGCCTGTCATTCTCAAAAACGTTGGATTGACATCAATAAAGCGACCGTCTTGTAGGGTGGCGATTCCTTCTGTGTTGTATAGCGTACTCATCGCGATCGGATTCGGACTCAACCGAAACGCTTTAATAAATCGTTCTTCAGCTTGTTCGCGTTCAGCTTCGACGCGCAAGCGTTCTTGGATTTCCTTTTGTAACTGAAGATTTTGAACTTGAAGCTGTTGGGTCAGATGGCAAATTGTTAAGTGATTTTTGATTCGAGCTAACACTTCTTCCACCTGAAAGGGTTTGCTCACGTAATCGACTCTACCGACCGAAAATGCTTTTACTTTGTCTAACACATCTCCGAGGGCGCTAATAAAAATGACAGGGATCTCGCGGGTGCGATCGTCTGCTTTAAGCTGTTGACAAACCTCATAACCATTCATTTCAGGCATGTTGATGTCAAGCAAAATCAGATCTGGGGGAGCCATCTACGCGGCTCGCAATCCGGATGAACCTTTAGTCACACTGCGAACTTTATAGCCTTGCTCAGTGAGCATTGCAGACAGCAAATTCAGGTTTTCCGGTGTGTCATCGATTACCAGAATGTTTGCTTTCGGAGTGCGGGCGGGTTGGCTAGCCATAGTTGTGGTTCACCCTCAACAAATTTTCTTATTGTATCGTTCGTGTTGATCGTGGCGATACTTCTCCAATGCTTCTCGATCGCCTTGTAATTTAAAGAGCAGTCGGTTCTTGAATACAGCTCATCGATTTAAGGTTTACGGTGATAGACATGGTAACGGATGTAATCGATCTTGTGAATCAAGTGAGATCAACACTTGGCACAATGGAGGTGATGTTGGGTGCGATCGCCCAAGCGCGCTACAAAGCGGAAGAGAAACTTATCAAAGCCTTTCGTGTGCCAGTTCTAGCCCGATCGCGATTACAACAGTATCGGATCAACGGTTTGTCGATGTGAATAGCAGTTATCTAAAACTAAGCGGCTGTTCTCTGGAGGAGATTTTCAATTCTATACTGAACGACCTCAAGATCGGAGTGCTTCAAGACGAATACAATCAGGCAATGCAGCAAGCGCTTGCCGAAGGATCAGTGCAAAATCAAGAAGTAAAATTCCGAACGAGATCCGGCGACCAGCGCTCCGTATTGTTGTCGATCGAGCCGATCGACCTATCTGGAACAGCATGTATGCTTAACATCATTCTTGACATTACTGAATGCAAGCGCCTCGAAAATGAACTCATTTTCTTAGTTAGTCATGAACTGCGAACACCCATGGCTTCCCTGCTTGGCGCACTCGAACTATTAAGTTTAGAGCAGTTTGGTCATCTCACCTCTCAAGGGCGAAAAGTCCTCAACATCGCGACTATGAGCACAAAACGTTTAACCTGCTTAAGCAACGATATTCTGGACTTAGAACGGATGCGATCTGGCAAAGTCACGCTACAAAAGGTGAGATGTAATATTGCTAAACTTTTGATGGAAGCAGCAGAATCAATGCAGGCAATGGCAAATAGTGCTGATGTGTCGCTAATTATAAGTGTACTGAATCTCGAACTGCTCATTGATGCCGATCGCTTTCTGCAAACGCTCGCGAATCTTCTGAACAACGCAATTAAGTTTTCTGAACCCAAAGGTAAAATCTGGCTAACCGCAACTCAGCCTGAAGAACATTCTATCCTGATAAAGGTTCGGGATCAGAGGCGAGGCATCCCGCAAGATAAGTTGCGCGTGATCTTCGATCGCTCTTCCCGACTTCTTCTCGATTGGGCGTTATTTCTATAATTCATCACCCTACTCACGCCAGGAGTTCCATCATGACGAAATGTGTGCTAATCGTCGATGACGAATACGATGTCTGAGCCATCACACAAATGGGATTAGAACTGAGCACAGGTTGGAGGGTGGTTACGGCAAGTTCTGGAAACGAGGCATTAACGATCGCGGCAACGCACCAACCGGATGTCATTCTGCTCGATGTGATGATGCCAGAGATGGACGGCTATGCAACGCTTAAGCGACTGAAAGCAAGTTCAGAAACACGTCAAATTCCAGTAATCCTAGCCACAGCAAAAGTGCAAGCCTCGGATCAGGAGAGCTTTGCAAAGTTAGGCGTACTTGCTGTCTTCACAAAGCCTTTTAGCCCTTTAAAGCTTGCCGAAGAGATTACTGCGGTATTAGAAGCTCAACATTGACGGTTCTGTCGCAAAGATTTTAAATTGACAAACGAGGTAGTCTCGCTCATATTTCTTTAAGCACTCGCTCCATAGATTTCGAGTTCTATACAAAGATTTTTAAGTGACAGACGAACGGGTCTCGTCCGTATTTCTTTGAGCACTCACTCCGAAGAGATCATTATTAAATCTTGCTTGAGATACACTACTTCCTGGGTTGATACTGTTCACTTGTCCTTTACGAATTATATTCATTGCCTCTACCCCACGCAAACTCCTTCTCGCTGTGTTGAACGGCTGAAATCCCATCATCGATTTCGCAATCCGTTTTACATTGCGATAGTCTTACCAAATATCCCTTTTTCATCACTCTAGGCAGGATAAAATAAGAGCAAGTTCTTGAACTCCTGGTCAAATCGATGGTTGAGCCACGCGCACCCGTCAACACCGTCAGCTTCATCGACAA
>JACJNX010000080.1 GCA_014695255.1 Cyanobacteria bacterium FACHB-63 | reverse complement strand
TCTGCAAATGCAACAGTGAATGAAATTAATGTTGATCGAGCCGCCGATCTTCGGGCACAAGGCTTTACCGTCACAAGATGTGATGCAGCCGAGTATCAACCAGGAAAACTGCACGATCGCGTGATTTGTAATCCGCCGTTTGGTGTGGTCAAAGTTGAAGGTCAGACGAAACGATTTCAAATTCTAGGCAGTCCCAGAAAAACTATCCAAGTTGATCAAGCGATCGCGCTACTCGCCTTGCAATCCCTCAAAAATGACGGTCGTGCTGTTCTCATCCTCGGTGGCAAACTCGGAGACGATGAGGAAGGAAGATCTGAACGGTACAACACGCTCGAATCTCGAAGCTTCTATGCCACGCTTTACGAGCAATACAACGTCACACAGCATTTTTCTATTTGGGGTTCACTTTATCGCAAGCAAGGCGCAGGATTTCCAATTGATTTGATTGTGATTGAAGGAAGAGGGCAATCTCAACGAATTCTACCTGCTGCTGATGTTCCAGGCATCTACAAGTCATTCTCTCAACTCAAGGAGTTAATTCCCGATGAACAATTACACCAAGCATCCCCAGATCTGGAGACCAGCGCAGTCGAACGACTCGGAATTGTTCATCATCAGACTTCCAGCCGAAATGAGGCAAATGACACGATCGCAATACAAAGCGCTTCTATCAGAACGCATCGTGTGGTTGATTCAAAGCTGGATGGAACAAACTCAAGAAACACAGGAACAAACACACCGCAGATTGACGATCGCACTTCACAATCTTTTGTCATATCAGGAAGCACCGAGACTAACCGAGCAAGACACTGGGGAACTCGTTCCGCTGACCGAATGGATGGACGACTGGGCAGAGACATTGATCGATCGCAACGAAACCCTAATGCAGAAACTATCAGTAGACTTCCCGATCTCGCTACCGACGACCGAGCCGCAGACGCAGAAAGTGTGGCTGAACGAACACAACCAAATCACGTTAGAGAACTGGTTAGCACTCCTGACTTACGGCATGAACGCAGATTTTTAGCAAAAACTCTCAGCATTGAAACGAATGGAAATCAAGCAATGGTAGAACAATCTTCTAACAATTCCATTGAACCGATTACAGCAGTTCAAACCTTTGATATTCCTTACCTTTCTCGATCAAAGGGACAATCGGCACATAATCTGATTCCAACGAATATGGCAACCGCTGCTCAAATTGCCCTCGACCATCTTGAGCAAGCGGTTGGCGATATCGATGAGTTTGTCTGCCAACGATTAGGTTATGACTCTATCGAACAGATGTGGCAGTATCTTTATGCAGAGCAAATCGACGCGATCGCGCTTGCTTTTCATCAACGCGATCGCGGCAATATTCTTCTTAACGGTGACAAGACTGGAAACGGCAAAGGACGCTTCGGTGCAGCCAATATTGTCGATGCTGCCCGTCAAGGTTATATTCCAGTGTTCGTGACGCAAAAGGCGAACCTTTATACCTCAATGCTGACAGATTTAGCAGACATCGGTAAGCCCAGAATGCGTGTCTTCGCAACTGATCACAAGTTAAGTCTAGATTTAGAAGACGGCAGACAATTAGTAACAGGCGATGCTGCCACTCAAACCGAGCAAATGCGACAGATCATGCAGCAGGGACTCGGCAACTACGATGCAATCTTTACGACCTACACACAGCTTCAAACTGTGCAGCAGAAAGAACCATTCCGCCGGGAGTTCTTTCGCGCGATCGCGCCTCAAGCTGTTTTTATCTTTGATGAAGCTCACGAAGCTGGAGGGAGAAGCGATAAATCTCAAGATGACGGTGGCATCTATCCCAGTCGTGCCGAATTTGTTCGAGAACTGGTTGATAAGAGCGCTGGAGCAACATTTATGTCTGCAACTGCGATTAAAAATGCAGGTGTTGTCGATCTTTATGCGCGGCGTAGTGACGCTCGATATGCGGTCAATCATCTCTACAGCTTAGAAACGATTCTCAAAGCGGGTGGGGTTCCACTTCAGCAGATGTTTGCGACAAAATTTGTTGCCTCTGGACAAATGCTCCGGCGCAGCCGCTCGATGGAAGGCATTTCTTTCACAGCAAAAGTGGTTCCAGTCGATCGAGATATTGCCGAAGGCATTTCTGCTGTCATGAGAGCAATCAACGATTTCGACGATGCCAAACAAGCAGGCGTAAATAAACTCAAGAAACGTCTGAAAGCTGAAGCTAAAGCTTTGAGTGAGGATGGCACAACCGGAGCGGCTGGAGCGAGATCTACAAATTTCACCTCGTTAATGCACAATGCGATCGACCAAAGTTTACTGGCACAGAAAGCAGAAGTCGCGGTACAAGAAGCGATCGCAACAATTGAACGCGGCGAAAAGCCATTAATCGGGGTTGCCAACACGATGGGTAGTTTCATCGAGTGGTACACCGAGGAAAATAACATTGAACCAGGGCAATCAATTAGTATCACTTTTGGGGACGTACTAGAGCGATATTTAGAACGCTCCAGAGATGTGATTGAAACTGATCGCTGGGGCAAAAAAACTCGTCGTCGCTTAACCGATGAAGAGATCGGACCTGATGCCGTTGCTGCTTATGAAGA
>JACJNX010000008.1 GCA_014695255.1 Cyanobacteria bacterium FACHB-63 | reverse complement strand
TCGAGATTGATTCTGTGCCTAACCCAGAGCAGCTTCAGAACTTTCAGAACTTTGTAAACGAGCAGCTTGACCTCGATCGGGCAGTTGCTGTTCATTGCAGCACGGGTAAGCATCGAACTGGAACCATGATCGCTGCGTATTTAATTCAAACCGGAACATTTTACGAAAGCGCCATGAACATCATTTATTCTGCCAATCCGAATATTCACCTTCCAGATAGCCAAATAACTTTCCTGCAATCGTTATGAAGCAACCTATTTCTGAGAATCTATGGTGGGTCATTCCTCAGAAACTTGCAGGAGTGCGAAAACCAGAACCAGAAGAAATCGCTGAACTTCAAGCCGCAGGAATTGGCACGATCGTCTCTGTGATGGATGATCCCTCAAACTTCGACTTGTATCAACAGATGAAAATTCCGCATCTTTGGCTACCGATGCAGGGCGGAACAGCACCAAGCCTCAAACAGATTCAAGACCTCCAGCAGTTTATTGAGCTTCAGCATGAATGCGATCGTGGGGTTGCGGTTCACTGTACGAATGGCAGACGACGCACGGGAACAATGTTAGCAGCTTACCTGATTCAGTCAGGTTCCACCTATGAAGATGCAATCCAAACACTCACGCTTGCCAATCCTGATCTGGAACTACGAGAAGCTCAAACAGCGTTTCTTCAGGCATTAGCGGAGGCGAAAGCATCACCATGACCGGGAACAAGTGGCTGCTCTCCCGGTCTATGTCCTACCCTTGTCCAATTCCAGCAGCAATCAGCGATTCACGGGAAATCGGCTGCTGATTCTGGCAGCATTCGGCTAATTTGCCATTGACAACTACAGCAGGCACTCGATGAATGCCATACTGGTTCACTTTCTCACGGCTCTCATGAGTCGTCTGTTCCTCACGGAGATCCCAGACCTGCACTTGGCAATTTGAGCAGGCCAACTCTCGCACAAGTTTGACTGTTCCATCGCACAAAGGACAGCCAGCCGTAAAGACTTCGATTAATCGCTTGGACATCTCTAACCTCGTGAACGTTAATGATAGGCTAAACCCTACCTTTAACTGGAAGGTCAAGGGGGAGTGATCAGTTTTTACAAACGGAGATGTTTCGTGGAGGAATCGCTTAGGTGCTTTGACTGAAATTTATTTCCAGAGCTTATTTTCAGCTTCAGCGACTTGCTTTACTATTTCTTCTTTGCGTTCACTCAATGCGATCACACTGATCGTTTCGTAGCAGCACGGTAAGATGATGCCGATTCATTCGTCTTGACGATAAAGCGCAAGGCGTTGTTCTAAATTGCCTGTGTGTAGCTCAAACAAGTGATTATCGTAATCGGAGAAGTAAATCGACTGCCCCTCCTAGGCAAATCGACTTTGCCCTTTTTGCACATCAACCCCTAATGCCCGAACTCGATCGACGTAAGCATCAAAGTCTGTCGCTGAAACTTTGAATGCTATGTGGTTGTAACTCCTTTTTGGCAATAAATCGCCTTCCATGATGACAACCCATAGCTGGTTGATTAAGAAGAATTTTTCGCGTGAAATTGAGAACATTTTGTCGCCGCTCGAATACACTTCCTCAGCCTCAAAGATTTGCTTGAGAAAGTGCGACGTTCGCTCTAGATCACAAACGATTAGTGTGATGTGACTTAATCTCTCAACCATGTTCAGCTACTCAACTGTTCCAATCGATTGACTTACAATCTTTGCCGCTTGCTTTGCCGTTTCTTCTTTGCGTTCGCTGTAGCGATCGGTTAAATAATCGACTTGATCCCGCAGTAAGAGGGTGAATTTATAGAGTTCTTCCATCACATCGACCACACGATCGCGGTAAGACGAATCTTTCATCGTGCCGTCCTCATTGAATTCCTGATACGCTTTCGCCACCGAAGATTGGTTTGGAATCGTAAACATCCGCATCCAGCGTCCCAAAACTCGCAGCGTATTCACTGCATTAAACGACTGAGATCCTCCACAAACTTGCATTACCGCTAACGTTTTTCCTTGCGTGGGTCGAACCGCGCCAATACTGAGCGGAATCCAATCAATCTGCATTTTCAGTAGCCCGCTAATATTGCCGTGCATCTCTGGACTTGACCACACTTGCCCTTCCGACCACTGACTTAATTCACGCAACTCTTGCACCTTGGGATGCGTGTCGGACACACTGCCGGGTAAGGGCAAATCATGGGGATGAAAGAACTTCACTTCTGCGCCCAAGTCTTCAATAATTCGTGCCGCTTCTTCAGCAATTAAACGACTGTACGATCTCTCCCGTAAAGAACCATACAGAAATAGAATTCTGGGCTTGTGATCAAAACTCATGGGGTTATCCTCTACAGAAGTGCTTACAGAAAATTACCGGATTTCTTATCGCACCAAACATCGGGATCTGCTTTGCAGCAATCTTCGGTCAAAAATGCCAGCAATGCTTCCGTGCCTTGCCAATCGATCGCGTAAAACACCTGTCGCTGCACCCGCCAAGACCGCACTAATCCTGCCTGTTCAAGCTGAGCCAAATGCCGCGATAGGGTAGAAGGATTGGCATCCAACTGCACTGCAATTTCTCCCGCAGGTAGCCCGTTTGGTCCCATGCGAACGAGAAGACGATACAGCTCTAGTCGCGTCTCCTGAGCTAAAGCTGAAAGCGCATTAATAGCAACTTTAATTTCCATTGTTAGATGATAGCGCAATTGTACAAATATGCAAATGATCAGAATAAGATGTTTGTACGATCGCGAATTTCACTGGTTAACCTTGTTTAGATCGCTGCTCCAAAACTTAAAAATCCATGAATACGCCCATTTTTATGCAGCAACTTTCAAGCAAGTGATTTCTCGCCAATCCTCAAAGCGTTGGCGCAGTTCTTCTCGGTAGCGTTTTGCACTCAGTTCATGTTGCTTGGAATGAAAGTGTCCTCGAATCGGTTCAAAGGCTGATTAGGTGCTTGCCTTTTGCCGCCTAGCGAATCAGGAGACTATCGGCGGGGTTTCTTCTTTGAGACAAATCGCGGCTTGCGATCAGAGGGAGAAAAGTTTTCCTGATGCTTGATGGAAGCAACAGTAACGGTATTGCCATAACGCAAATCACGGATATTTTTCGCCTTCTGGGAAAGCTTAAAGGCTTCATCAGTCAATGATATTTTCCTTATCGGGTTAGGAGTGTCTAATGGGGGCGAAGCTGTAATGCTAGAACCGGATGACTCTTTGTGGCGCAGATTTTCATCAACCATCTCACGCTGGGTTACGGCGCGATCGACAAAAGCACTAAGCGAGAGGGAGTCTTTTTCAAACACCTCTAATCGAGGCACAAGGTAGCGCCCA
>JACJNX010000079.1 GCA_014695255.1 Cyanobacteria bacterium FACHB-63 | reverse complement strand
GTTGGCAGGCTTGATTGCCTACACCTATCAGCCCAAGTTACCTTCACTTGACTTGCAGCCTAGAGACTTACCTGCTCTCCCTTCTGCCATTTTTTAATCTGTCGAACTGACGTCAATTTAGCGGTTGAGTCCGTTGAAACGGACTTTCTCTCGTTAGCCCGAAATTCATTTCAGGGCGGACATGAACGCAGCGAAGAAGTTTTAAAGCACACCCTAAGCAGTTGGAATCGGAAATGTTTCTTTAGCAAGATACGCATCAAAATGCTGTTGAAAATAAAGCCAAGAAGTCATGTCTTCTGTATCCAGTGGTGCTTCCGGTGCATCCCGATAGAGCAACATACGGGTATTAATTTCGTCTTGCAGCAATTGGGGTAGTTGCTCAAACCCCGCTACTTTGCAGCCTGAAGCGCTGTAAATTAAATGTCCAGTACGATCGCCCATTTTCATCCAAGGGAGCCAAGGTCCGATTCGATCCCACCCTAACCATATTTTTGAAACGGAAGGTTGCTGCTCATCAAAGAGTTCGGCAGATGGAACAACAAACTTGAACAATTCTGCGGCTTGATAGTTAGGGTTCGGAAAGTATTCTGCAAATTTTGGATCATTCAGCGGATTCGGATAAGTAGGAAAGATATCAAACGTAAGCGTTGTGGTTTCATCATCCACTTGAGCAGGAAATTGTCCCTTAAAGGTTCCTTGGATTGGATTGTTAGCAACGTGCATCACAGGCACAACTTCTTCAGTCCAAGGATTTGTCCAAGTTTGAAGCTTTTCGCCCGTTTTAGGATCTAAGTAATACGTTAACTCTCTAGAGGTAAACGCCCAGCAATTTTCTTCAGTGGGAAGACAACGGCTTACACTCATTCCCACCATCTTGAACAAACATTGCCGTTTCTCACCGGGGACAAACGAGTAAATTGCGCCTGTCCAGATTAAATAGTTCGATCGTGCCGGATCAAGCGACGATCGAATCTTTACCCAGTATTTAGCATCCAGAAGTTGAGTTGACATCAGCCTGCTCAGGTTAAATTTTTAAGATGATCTTGTAAGGTTTTCGCTTTCATCGCCTTCAATAAGAATGAGTCCTACACATCATTCTAGAGTCAAAGAATAACCAACATCGCTTAAATTAACATGAAACTGATGGAAAATGGGCTGGCTTACAAGGCATTAGCACTTCAAGTCACCTGTCACGCGATCAATCAAAGCCGCGATCGCACCGAAGCGCGATCTAAAATGCAGCAAGCTCTCGATCGTCTAGGTCAGCAGATTGCTGCGAGTCTAGCTTTTATTGGGTCTGATTGTCGTTTAATCGTGTTGCCAGAGTATTTTCTCACAGGCTTTCCGATGGGTGAATCTCTAGAAGCTTGGGCAGACAAAGCCTGTTTAGAAATATCAGGCGCAGAGTACGAAACACTAGGAAAGATTGCTCAAAAACATCGCATCTTTCTAGCAGGCAATGCTTACGAACTTGATCCACATTTTCCAGGCTTGTATTTTCAAACTTGTTTCGTCTTAGATCCAAATGGATCTGTCGTTCTGCGGTATCGTCGGTTAAACTCGCTTTTTGCTCCAACGCCTCATGATGTTTGGGATCAGTATCTTGAACATTACGGACTGGAGGGTGTGTTTCCCGTTGCTAAAACCGAGATTGGTAATCTTGCTGCTGTTGCATCAGATGAAATTCTATTTCCAGAGGTTGCACGCTGTTTAGCAATGCGGGGAGCAGAAATCTTAATTCATCCAACCTCAGAAATTTATGGACAGGCACGATCGCCCAAAGAAGCCGCAAAAGTTAGCCGTGCGGTTGAAAATATGATGTATGTGATTTCGTCGAACACCGCCGGAATCGCGGACAGTTCAATTCCGATCGCATCAGTTGATGGGGGTTCAAAGATTGTGGATTATCGAGGATTAGTGTTAGCTGAAACCGGAGCAGGGGAAAGTATGGCAGCTTTTGCCGAAGTTGATTTAGCGGCACTCCGTCGCTATCGTCGGCAACCCGGATTAGGAAATATGCTTGCACGTCAGCGATTTGATGCGTATGTGGATAGCTATCACAATTCCGAGTTTTACCCCCGCAACACCATGCTAAACGCTGAAATTGAACGAAAACACTTTATCCAAACTCAATTAGCCACGATCGAGCGCTTGGCTCAACGAGGAGTGATTTAAATGCCTCAGATTCCTGTCCGCAATCCTCGCACTGGTAAAGTCGATGCCTGGATTATGCCTCCCACTTCAGCAGCCCTTTCTCAACAGTGCGATCGCCTGCGTGCGGCTCAACCTGCTTGGCAATCCGCCGGATTAGGGCAGCGAATTGCAGCCTTGCAGCAGTGGAAACAAGTGATTCAACAGCATTCCGAACCATTAATCCAGGCATTAATCGCGGATACAGGACGATTGGACATTTCGGCATTAGAAGTTGATTCGGTACTGTCGAGTCTCGATCGCTGGTGTCAACTTGCCCCAGAACTATTACAGGAAATCGAGAAGCCTACAGCAATTCCATTTATTCACCTACAGCAAGATTCTGTTCCCTATCCGCTTGTGGGTGTAATCAGTCCGTGGAATTTTCCGTTGTTATTATCTCTGATTGACACAATTCCAGCCTTGTTAGCGGGTTGTGCTGTGATTGTTAAACCCAGTGAGATTGCGCCTCGATTCATCAAACCATTACTCGATACAGTCAATGAAGTCCCTGGTCTACGAGACATCTTTACTTTTGTTGAGGGGGCTGGAGACACAGGAGCCGCTTTAATCGAGCAAGTTGACTTAATCTGCTTTACAGGCAGTGTAAAAACTGGGCGACAGGTAGGAGAAGCTGCCGCAAAACGATTTATTCCAGCATTTTTAGAGCTTGGAGGAAAAGACCCAGCGATCGTTCTAAATTCCGCAGATCTCGACCTTGCGACTTCTGCAATTCTATGGGGTTCAGTGGTCAATACCGGACAATCTTGCTTGTCGATCGAGCGAATTTATGTCGATCAAGCCATCGTTCAACCCTTTACAGAGCAACTGATTGCCAAAGCAACACAACTTAAATTAGCTCATCCAACTCTTAATGATGGTGAAATAGGCCCAATTATTGCCGAACGGCAAGCAACAATCATTGCAGATCAACTACAAGATGCGATCGACAAGGGCGCGATCGTGCAGTGTGGTGGAAAAATTGAACTATTAGACGGCGGTTTATGGTGCCATCCCACAGTTTTAACTGAGGTAAACCACACCATGAGACTCATGACCGAAGAAACATTCGCCCCGATCATGCCCATTATGCCTTTTGCAACCGTTGAAGAAGCGATCGGGCTTGCGAATGACACGATTTATGGGTTGGGTGCAGCCGTATTTGCAGGTTCAACCTCAGAAGCATTAGAAGTTGGCGATCGCATTCAAGCAGGCGCAATTAGTATTAATGATGCAGCCCTCACAGCTTTGATTCACGAAGGAGAAAAGAATGCGTTTCGCTACTCTGGAATCGGAGGCTCACGCATGGGAGCCGCAGCCCTAAAACGTTTTATGCGAAAGAAAGCGTATTTAATTAAAACAAAGCCCGTGTTTAATCCTTGGTGGTATGTATAGGAGGTCATCATGTTAGATATTCGTACTGAAATGCCCGTTCTTGCTCGACACGCAGGCGACTGGGTTGGAACTTATACCTTGATTGACTGTAACGGAACCATTCTCGATCGACATCACTCTCATCTAACCTGTGAATTTCCCCAAGATGATCCGTCATCGTACTATCAAATTAATCGCTACACCTGGGACAATGGCAAACAAGAAGAGCATCGCTTTCCCGGAGCTTACTGCGATAAAAAGCTGTGGTTTGATACCGATCGCATCAAGGGTCACGCTTGGGAAGCCGATGATTCAACGGTTATTCTCTGGTTTAGTTACAAATCTATTCCAGACTTTTACCTTTATGAAATGATTCAAATTAGTCCTTGTAATAACTATCGCGCTCGCACTTGGCATTGGTTCAAAAATAACCAAATTTATCAACGCACGCTCATTCAAGAGGAGCGACAAAGATAGGATTAATGAGCATAGGATAAGACTGTTCCAGATTGGGACAAATCTCGATCGACTCGGACAAAGAATAAACCCCCATCTTCTGAAATATGTCTAGGAAGTGTGCTAAAGCTGGGACTATAGCAAAAGTGATTTTTGGCGAATCTGTAGTCGCCGATATCGCAATATCCCGCCAAACCATACGCCTCTTCGTTATAGGACTGAATCATCATCTGTCTGCCGTCATAGTGTGGTAAAAGGGCGAGTAACCACACTCCACCTCCATTCGCTGCTTTTCTCAGCCACTTCTTGTTGGCTGAAATAAATTGTGTCGTGTCTGTCCTCCCCCAAGGCAGCAATTTACTATCCAACACAGGAATAAACTCAGCGAGTCTAGCTTCTGAATGATCCGGCAAATCTTGATACTGGAGACGACCATTTTGCATCCATAAAACTTCCGCGTCACTGCTTAAGACTTTCCACGCTCCGACTCTCACCCCTGCCGGAACGAAAGAGTAGCAGTGCTTGCTGAGCTTCCACGCTCCCACTTGAATCTCACCGCTCAGCACAAAGATCTCCAGATCTACTGTGAATCTACCCGCAGACATTTCAAATTGGGCTGGCAGCAAAACTTTGCTAGTTGATGCGCCCTGATCAGTCCAGGAGAGCATTCGGCAGGTCGCAGGTTGCTCTGGTATTCCCTGAATTTGCCACGCTTGCTCAGGGACACGATGACTATCAAAAAACTGATATTGACGAGGCACATACTCTGAAGCGGGAGCTTCGCTGTTGCCGAAGGCAATCGCAGTTCGTCGTCCAGACAAATTCATCCGTCCTCGACCGTCTCCACCCCAGTCTTCCGGGATTGAAACTGCCTCTAAAAAATCATTGGTTGCTGCTGAGAATTGATCGAATTCGCCCATAACTTTCACAGTTTCCAAATAGATCTAAAAGCGTGTCATCAGAGGGCTTGTCGAGCCGCAAGCCAAGCTGAGTCCGTCAACTTTTAATGCTACCGCCTAATCATCAACCAAACTCATGATTGAATGAAATGGGTAATCAAGAGCGTCGATCGATTCAATTATTGCCATGCCTTCTAAAACCTACAAAAAGCTTGTTGCTCAATGCTTCAGTGATAATTTCCGTTCGGCGATCGCCCTTGAAGAACTGCCGATTCCTAGCCTGAATCCTGGAGAAGTTCTGATTCGCAATAAGTTCGCTGGCATCAATGCTGGATTTGATACTTTACTTTGTAAAGGAAACGTTCCCTATGTGAATCTTACGCCGCCATTCGATTTAGGTGTCGAAGCAGTGGGCGAAGTGGTCGCGATCGCTCAAGACGTTCATACCCTGCAAGTTGGAGATGCCGTTGCAACCACAGTTCGAGGGGGAGGCTATCGGGAATATCAAGCGATCGCGGCAAATCTAGCTGTGAAAATTCGTGCGGCTACACCTGAAGTTCTAACACTGATGCCGACCGGAATTTCAGCCCTAGTTGCACTTGAGCAAGTGGGAGAAATGACGAGCGGAGAAGTTGTTTTAGTCACGGCAGCAGCAGGCGGAGTCGGACATATTGCGGTACAACTTGCCAAGTTAGCTGGAAATCATGTTATTGGAATTTGCGGCTCTGAGGCAAAGGCGAAATTATTAAAGAGTTTGGGCTGCGATCGCATTATTAACTACAGAATCGAAACCCTCGACACAGTTCTTCAACAAGAATATCCCCGTGGAATTAACTTAGTTTTTGATTGTATTGGTAAACAAGTCTTTGATACTTGTGTGAATCATTTAGCCATACGAGGACGATTAATAGTCGTAGGTTTTATTTCCGAGTATATGAATGACTTAGAATCTGTTAATCAACCTCGAATTTATCAGAAGTTGTTTTGGAAATCGGCTTCGGTGCGTGGTTTTTTGATGCCGCATTTCGCCGAATTTGCAGAGGAAGCCCGCGATCGTTTACTCGATTTATATTACACAAATAAACTCAAGGTTGCAGTTGACTCTACAGTATTTAATGGCATTGAATCGATTCCTGATGCCGTAGAATACCTGTTGAGTGGTCAAAATTGCGGTAAGGTCGTCGTGAGGTTCTAAAAATGACTACAGAATCAGTTAATACATTAGCCGTTGCTCAACAAGCCTTTGCCCATTTTGAACATGGACTTGCAACTGGAGAGTGGCAAGCCTTCTTCGATATGCTCACCGATGACTTTTCATTCTGGTTTCCGCTCGGCAAATTCCACGGATTGAATGTTGGAAAAGACAGAGCGATCGAGTTTTTCAACTATGTTTCCGAAGTGTATGAAACGGGGTTGAAGTTGACGCTCGATCGCGTGACTAGTAATGAAACTACAGTTGTATTCGAGTTCCGCGATGAAGGAATCATGTGGGGAAACCCTTACAAGAACCGTGTTGCAATTTCGTTTGATGTCCGAGGAAATCAGATCTGTGGCTATCGAGAATATTTAGGCAGCGATGGTAAATCTAATTAAACTCCTAAAGCTTTATCCCATTCTAACTGATGACTCAAGGCATATTTGATAAAATCTTCTGGTTCTGCTTTATCATTCTTACCAAACACACCCAAGCTATAAGGATTTTCTTCTAGCCTTTGTTCGACCATTTCCCGCTCAAATTGGGCGACTTCTTCTCTCGGTTGATCGGTTTTGAAGAAATCCACAACCAATACTGTTCTTTCATCATTCGTGTAATTGTGCGGACAGTGCGGATAGCTATGATCTAAAACCATAAATTCGCCTTCATGCCAATAGAGTTTGTCATGGCAAATCTTCATGGCGATATCACCCTCAGGCACAATCAATCCTAAATAACCGCGATTCATGTGCGGGTTGTGATTGACATGGAGTTTGACATCCAATCCGGGGAGAAACGTTCCGAAATACACATTTCTGAGCACATTATCGTTTGTGGAATTGGTTTCGACGATCGCATCCGCTAATATTGAAAAGTACTGCTTTCTTAACTCAAATACTTTTTCTGACACATCTTGTAACTCATACTGCGGATATTTGATCTGATGTGCTTGAATGTATTGTTCAATAAACATTCCTTGAAATAACACGCCAAAGGCACTATATTTCGATTTACCTTTGGTCTTAATCGTTTGGCTTTTAGGTCCCATGACATCAAGAGCAAGCTGCATTTCCGCCAGAGAAGCATTTTGCTTAAATGCGATAAATTCATCGCGAATCGCTTGCCACTTCTCCTGAAGCGTGTTCAGAAAAGTAAACTGCTTGGGATCTAGATGATACTCGTTAAATTGCTCCATTGTTCTTTCTCCTAGCTTAGAACCAAACTCGTCACGATTTCATTCTAAGAGCTATGAAGAAATTGTTCTTACTGATTTTGTAGGAGGCGCTGTGTCTGAACCTTTCACTCTGGATAAATTGATCAAAAACGTGCGGGTCGTTCGTCCGCATCAGTCTAACGTAGAGCAGTTAGATCTAGGCATTAAAGATGGTAAGTTTGCCCAGATTGAGGCACAGATCAGCCCAGAACAAGCAGCAGAGGTGATTGATGCTCAGAACCTACTGGCTTTTCCTGGATTAGTGGATGCTCATATGCACATTGGCATCTATCAATCCTTAGAACAAGATGCGATCGCAGAAAGCAAAGCCGCCGCAATGGGAGGCGTAACGACCAGCCTCAACTACATTCGGACTGGACAATACTATCTCAACAAAGGTGGCTCTTATCAGCAGTTTTTCCCAGAGGTGCTATCTCTATCAGAAGGTAACTTTTTCGTCGATTACGGCTATCATATTGCGCCAATCAGCGCTCAGCACATTGATGAGATGCAATGGTTGTTTGAGCAATATGGAGTCGCTTCGTTCAAAATTTTTATGTTTTATGGCGGCTATGGTCTGCATGGTCTATCCGATCAGCAGAATCTGTTTTTGATGATCAACAAAGAAGAACGCTATGACTTTGCTCACTTTGAATTCATTATGCGGGGCTTAGCTCAACTGAGAGAGCGCTACCCAACCGATGCGATTAGTCTTAGTCTACATTGCGAAATCGCTGAGATTCTCAATGCTTATACCAAAATCGTTCAGCAAGACTCAAACCTGACTGGACTCAGTGCCTACAGTGCTGCCCGTCCTCCCCACTCCGAAGGGCTTGCTATTTGCATTGCCTCCTATCTTGCTTATGAAACAAACTGTATTAACATTAATCTACTGCATCTAAGTTCTCGTAAAGCGGTTGAAGCAGCGCTGATGATGCAATCTACATTCCCGCATATCAACTTTAAGCGAGAAGTCACAATCGGGCATTTGCTTCTTGATGTTGAAGCTCCCACCGGGAAGTGGGCGAAAGTCAATCCACCGATCCGATCGCGCTCTGATGTCGAGTTTCTCTGGAATGCGGTGCTGCAAAATCAGATTGACTGGATTGTTAGCGATCATGCCTGCTGCTCTGCCGAAAAGAAAGCCAGCCTCCAAGACCCAGACAATATCTGGTTAGCAAAATCCGGCTTTGGAGGCACAGAATATCTCCTCTCAGGGGTTCTAAGCGAAGGCAGTAAGCGGGGAATGTCCTACGATCACATGGCTCGATTACTCTGCTGGAATCCTGCACAACGGTTTGGACTCTGGCAAAAAGGGGATATTGCGATCGGTTATGATGCTGACCTTGTATTAGTTGATCCGAACGAAAGCTTTGTGGTTCGGGCTGCTGAATCATTCTCCAAGCAAGGCTATACACCGTTTGAGGGAATGGAGCTAACCGGACGAGTCAAACAAACGATGCTGCGCGGAAATCTCATTTACAGTCGAGGACAAATTCTAGGCTCACCACAAGGGCGTTATTTGAAACGATCGCAGTCGAGCCGTTAACTTCCGATCAGCAGCGATTCTGTATCATCCGTAGAATCCCGGTAAGAGTGTTTAGGCGGAATCCGAATTACTACTATGTTTTCCGAGGATTCACGCAGAAGACAGGCGGAATTGTATGTTTTTTATGAATTCAGCCTGGGAATACTGAGGATGTCAAACATCAAAGACATTCCGATGCTGCTGTTACTGTTTTGCGTTGGTAAGGATCCTTACGCGATCGAAAGTTCTCATATTGTGGAAGTGATTCCGAGCGTACCGCTGCGGAAATTGCATTACGTTCCTAAATATGTTGCAGGATTGCTGAACTATCGCGGCACGATCGTCCCCGTGGTTGATCTGTGCGAATTGATTCAAGGAACACCGAGCCGCTTTCAGTTGAGTAGCCGCATCATCATGGTGAAGTCTGCGGAAGCATCTGCGGTTTCTTATCTAGGCTTATTAGCAGAGCAAGTGATTCAAACCCTGGATAAACCCAAAGCAAAATTTGTCGCTTCTAACGCCGTTCATATGAATGCCGCTCCCTATTTGGGAGGGATGATCCTAGACGATCGCGGCATGATTCAGCAGATTCATCTCGATCGATTATTTGCGGATGTGCAGCAGATTTACTTAGCCGCGTCAGGGGAGTCGCAACTGACATGAGCTTCGCCGAGATCGCAGCCCTACTAAATCAAACAATCGGGATCGATGTCGAAGGGATTGGAACCCGTAACCTGAAGCGGGCCATTGCGGCTCAGTGCGATCCTGACGATATTCATGCTTACTTCAAAACGCTACAGTCATCGCCACAAGCCCTAGAGACGCTGATTGAACAGATTGTTGTACCAGAAACTTACTTTTTTCGAGATCGTAAGCCGTTTGAGTTTCTGATCGAGCAAGCGCGACCGCGGGAATCCCTGCGAATTTTGAGCGCTCCCTGCTCAACAGGCGAAGAACCTTATTCGATCGCGATTTCACTGCTCGAAGCAGGTTTATCTATTGATCGCTTTAATATTGATGCGATCGACATTAGTAAGACAGCGATCGCCAAAGCAAAGCGGGGCATTTACGGCAAAAATTCGTTTCGAGGTGAAGCTTGGATCGATCGTAGTCGCTATTTTCAACCGACTCAAGACGCGCATGAAGTTAAATCATTCGTTCACAGAGCAATCAATTTTTATCAAGGAAACATTTTAACTGCATTCTCAGCAGCCCAAGTGACTTACGACATAATCTTTTGTCGCAACTTACTGATCTACCTCAGTCGTGCTGCCTGTGAGCAAGTCTTTAACACATTAGAACAATTGTTATCACCCAACGGATTATTATTTGTCGGCGCATCTGAAGCCGCGAAGGTTCCGGGCGATCGCTTTACTTCAGTCCGTCAACCGTTTACCTTTGCGTTTCAAAAAACTGCTCCAGTCAAACAGCAGAGCGATTGTGAGCATCGCGCCATACCAGAGCAATCAATTATGGCAAAACCTAGCGTCACTCGCTCAAAACTAATCACACAACCAACTGATTTAACAGATTTAGAACTCGCTCGACAATTTGCCAATGCTGGAAAAATTGATATCGCGATCGCACATTGCAATGCTTATCTACAGCGCGATCGTACCAATGCTGAAGTTTATACACTTCTGGGAACCTTACATCAAGTCAAAGCCGAAATCACTCATGCCGAACGCTACTTCCAAAAAGCACTGTATCTCAATCCAAATCATTATGATGCCTTGATTTCTCTTGCCTTGATCAAAGAAGGTCGCGGCGATCTCAGCGGCGCAAACCTCCTTCAGCAGCGGATTCAGAAGCTCAGCCCCTAATCTCTTAAACCACCACCGAGCAACAACGATGAACTATCTATTAAAAGACAAGTCCCTCAAAGGTCGAATCATGAGCGCCTTTATTTTCATGGGCGTGTTAGTGCTAATTGTGTCTTTCGTGGGTCTGGTCAGCACAATTCGCCTCAGCAGTGGAATCAACACGCTGAGCAGTAACAGCCTGCCGAGCCTAATCGGACTCTGGAAAGTCAATGAAGGACAAACACAAATCGAATCCTCAGAACGAGCGTTGTTAATTCCTGGACTCACTCCGCAGGAGCGTCAAATAGAGTTCGATCGCATTAAAAAAGCATGGGCACAGATTGATGAAGGCTTCAAGCAGTACGAAACCACACCACGTACTGAAGAAGAAGACCGCAACTATAAAAAGCTATTGGAAAACTGGAATCGCTGGAAGACTGATCACGAAGAACTGATTAAGCTCAGCCAAAATTTAGACAACAGATCCACTGATCCGAATGTTCAAAGACCTGATGTTTTCAATCAACTGCGCGATCGTGCCAGAGCAAATCGCGTTTCGTTTGAGGCAGCAACGACCTCACTACTCGAAGCCCTCAAAATCAACGAAGAGGTCGCAAAACAAGCTGAGAAAGTCGCTGATCAAGATGTCAATCAAGCAAGGTCTTGGACTATACTCGCGATGATTTTGGGACCTGCAAGTGCTATCTTGCTCGGACGTTATCTTGGTAACGCTTTGATTCGACGCTTGCAGCAATCCGTGGTGCAAATTACCACCTCTGCGACGCAAATTGCGGCATCTGGCAAAGAACTCGAAGCGACAGTTGCCGAACAGCTTGCCTCTACCAATGAAGTTACAGCAACAGCCCAAACGATCGCCTCGACCTCTCGAAAGCTGGTCAAAACAATGGAGCAAGTTGCAGGAATGGCGCAAACAACTGCAACTTCTGCAAATGACAGCCAGGACGAACTGGTAGAAATGGCAAACGTCATGCGTCAATTAACTGATGCGACCGCAGCAATTTCATCCAAGCTGGGTGTGATGAATGCAAAGGCAAACAATATTAACAATGTTGTAGTCACGATTACCAAAGTTGCAGATCAAACCAGTTTGCTGTCGCTCAATGCAGCGATCGAAGCCGAGAAAGCAGGAGAATATGGAGCAGGATTTGCAGTCGTAGCGCGTGAGATTCGCCGCCTTGCGAATCAAACCGCCGTTGCCACGCTTGAAATCGAGCAGATTGTCAAAGATATGCAGTCCGCAGTTTCGGTCGGGGTGATGGAAATGGATAAGTTCAATCGCTCCGTGGGTGACAGCGCCGATCGAGTGAGCAAAATTGGGGATCAAGTGGCGAAAGTCATTCAGCAAGTGCAAAGTTTGCCGCCGCGATTCGAGCAGGTCAGCCAAAGTATGGAAACTCAGTCGGAAAGCGCGTCTCAAATCAGTGAGGCGATGGAACAACTCAGTCAAGCATCCCATCAAACTGTCGATGCCCTGCGAGAAACAAACAGCGCATTAGATCAGCTAGATGATGCAGCGCAAAATCTCCGTCGTGAAATTGTTCGCGCCCGCTAACGTTTGAATCTGTTTGGGATGATGATGCAAGACTTAGTAACTTCTTCAGATCAGACGATCGACTCCACAGCTTTGAATGATTGCTGGAATCAAATCGGCGTAATGGGCGATCGATCTTGCGATCGCTTATCGACCGTAATGCACTGTTATGATTGTCCAGTGTATGCAGCAGCGGGAGATAGCTTACTTCAGCGAGAACCTCAGCAGAACTATCTCGATGAGTGGATTCGCATTCTTTCTGAAGCACCGAGCGATCCAGAAGATACGGAAAGCGAAGGTGCGCTTGTGGGCACAACAGATGCAATTTCTGTGATGATTTTCCGTTTGGGTAAGGAATGGTTATCTCTGCCTGTGCGGATTTTGCAGGAAGTGACAGCGCCCTGTGTGATTCAACCTGTTCCACACCGCAGCAATGAACTCTTTCTCGGATTAGTCAATATTCGGGGAGAAACTTTGCTGTGCGCTTCGTTGAGCTATCTTCTGAACTTAAATGCAGATGAAGATACAGCGACAAGTTCCTCTAAGCGGATGATTTTGGCGGGTCAAGGTGACGAGAAGTGGGTGTTTCCGGTAGATGAAGTGCATGGAGTCTTTCGCTTTCATTCATCGGAGCTACAGGATGCCCCGATCGTAGTGGCAAAAGCGGCTGAAGCCTATACCCAAGGAATTGTGCATTGGCAAAATCAGAAAGTGGGCTATCTCGACTCTGAACTATTGTTTTACACGCTAAACCACAAGATTTTTTAATCGATGAACACTTACTCAAAGCTGGAACTATTTTGCCGCGAAGTGGAAGTTCAGGTTGGCGTTCTCACCGAGTCGCTCACTGTTCTGAAAACGCAGCCATTGTTGATCGCGGAGTTGAATCGCTCAAGCCAAGCATCCCACGCGGTTTGGGGAGCAGCGCGACTGATGAAATTGGACGCGATCGTGGAGTTAGCAAATTTAATCCATCAATCTCTGCTTGCGGCTCAAAACAAAGCAATCACGCTTTCCCCAGAGCAAGTTGAAAATTTGCTGTATGCCAGCCGTTTTCTGTTGGATATGAGCAAGGCAGCAATGGGAGATTTTGATCAATGGTTAAATGAGCATTCCTGGAGCTTGGGCATAGTTCAAACTGCATTGAGAGCGACTGCTGCATTAAATCACAGTTCATCGAGCAACCACTCATCCACAAAGCGATCAGCAGAGACAGCGGTTGATCAAGTTACTGCAAATTCACTACGGATTGAAGCTTCTACAAATTCTTTACCCACTAAGACAACCGTTGAGCAGATTGAACCAGAAGCCTCGATCGCGCTCATTGAAGCACCGAAATTGCCTGAAACGTCACTCAGCGCAGATGCTTCGATGCTAGATTTATTTCGGTTGGAAGCAGAAGCACAGGTCGTCATTCTAAACGACGGAATTCTTGCCCTAGAAGATAATGTTCAATCCGGGCAAGCGCTGGAAACATTAATGCGAGCGGCACACTCACTCAAGGGGGCAGCGCGAATTGTCTCACTTGACGCGATTGTTAACCTAGCTCACGTTATGGAAGATTGTTTTGTTGCGGCTCAACAGAACAGAATTACACTCAGTCCAGATGATGTGGATGTATTGCTGCAAGCTGTTGATCTGATTCAGGGCATCAGTCAAGTTAGCAATTCAGAGCTTTCTCAATGGTTGAAGCGCAGTCACTCAGCATTTGAATCTATACGATCGACGATCGCTGCAATTCTTGATCCAACTGTTCACGCGATCCAACCCAAACAAACGACACAGATCGAGCCTGAACATCGAGAACGTGAACCAAACACCGAGGAAACTGGCAGTAACACTTTAAACCATCTACCAGAAGCGAACCGCTCAAAACAATCTGCAACCATTGAGCAATCCGAGCAAGCCATTCAAGATCGGGTAGTGCGAGTCAGCGCAGAGAACTTAAACCGCATTATGGGACTTGCAGGAGAGTCATTGATCGAAGCAAACTGGCTTCAACCCTATGCAGACTCAATGATGCTGCTAAAACGGCGACTAGGGGAACTATCGCGCAGTCTAGAGCAACTTCAAACTTCGCTCGATCGCGGCATCTATGATCAAGAAAACAGAGAACGGCTACACGAAGCCCGCCAGCGTGAGCAGGAATGTTTCGGCTTCTTGAGCGATCGCTTAACCGAGCTTGAACTTTATGCCCAGCGCACCGCAAATCTCTCTGATCGCCTCTATCGGGAAGTCATTTCTTCAAATATGCGCCCGTTTAATGATGGAGTGCAGGGCTTTCCGCGCATGATTCGTGATCTTGCACGGAAGCTGAATAAAAAAGTCAAGCTAGAGATTATTGGCAAATCTACACCCGTCGATCGCGACATTCTCAAAAAGCTGGAAGCGCCTCTCACCCACATTCTCAGAAACGCTACTGATCACGGCATCGAATCTCCTGAAGAGCGCATTGCTGCTGGAAAATCCGCAGAAGGCACAATTCGCCTCGAAGCCTTGCATCGGGGTGGAATGTTAGCGATTACGATCGCCGATGACGGTAAAGGAATCAATCTAGAACAGTTGTGCCAAAAGGTAGTTAATAAGAACCTAACAACATCAGAAATGGCAGCACAATTGAGTGATAGTGAACTTTTGGAATTTTTATTCCTTCCAGGGTTCTCTACTGCCAAGCAAGTCACGGAAATTTCTGGGCGGGGAGTAGGCTTAGACATTGCGAAAAGCATGGCGCAAGAAGTCGGAGGAACCGTTCGCGCTATGTCTCAAGTTGGGAAAGGAACGAGCTTTCACTTTCAGTTACCACTGACCTTATCGGTGGTACGAACCTTGTTAGTGGAAATTTCAGGGAAACCTTATGCCATTCCTCTAGCCCGAATTGATCAAATCGTCAGAGTAGAACGATCGCAAATTAGTGATGTCGAAAATCGCGAATATTTCACCCTGAATCAACAGCACATTGGTTTGGTCGCCGCTCATCAGATTCTCGAATTGCCAGAGCCAATGTCTCAAGATGAGGCTCTTTCTGTCATTGTGGTTAGCGATCAATCTCGTCCTTACGGACTGGTGGTTGATAAGTTTTTGGGCGAACGTGACTTGGTTGTACGACCCCTTGATCCCCGCTTGGGTAAAGTGCGTGACATTAGTGCAACTTCACTGCTTGCTGACGGAACTCCGATTTTGATCGTAGATGTTGCCGATATGGTGCGATCGATTGATATGCTGCTGAATTCTGGACAACTTGCGAGAGTAAATTCTCTCGAATCTGATATTTCTCTTGAGAGGCATAAAAGAATTCTAGTGGTGGATGATTCAATCACAGTGCGCGAAATGGAGCGTAAGCTGCTCGAAAATCGCGGCTATACTGTCGATGTTGCCGTGAATGGTGCAGAGGGCTGGAATGCGATCCGAACGAACCAGTATGACTTGGTGATCAGCGACATTGATATGCCCCAAATGAATGGAATTGAACTGGTGAAGCACATTAAAAATCATTCTCGCTTACATTCGCTACCTGTGATCATTGTGTCTTATCGCGATCGTCCAGAAGACCGAATTCAGGGACTCGAAGCAGGCGCAGACTACTATCTCACTAAGAGTAGTTTTCATGATGATGGTTTGATTGATGCGGTTGTCAGTTTGGTAGGTCGTTGAACATGAAAATTGCGATCGTCAATCCTTCTATGCACGAGATTGCAGCACTCAAGCAAGTGCTAGCTTCGCAATGTCAGTTAGTCTGGACAGCGCAAAGCGCTACAGAGGCAGTCGCAAAATATCTTCAGACCCTACCTGACTTGATTCTGGTCGATGCTCAGTTATCTGCTGCGACTACTGAGCAGATTCTAAAACAGGCTGCTTGTAGCATTCTGATTACAACAACAGATTTGCGGGAACACATCTCGGCTGTTTACGCTGCGATCGAGCAAGGGGCGATCGATGTTGTGGATATCTCCGGTCTAAGTGGCGATCGTGCTGAAACAACGGAACTTCTAGCTAAAATTTCGAGAATCGGTAAGCGATTGATTTCAGCGCATCGCAGTTCATCTTCTTACAGTCGAACCGTTCAAAAAGATGGATTGATTCCACTAATTGCGATCGGATCATCCACCGGAGGACCAAAAGCACTCGCCACGATTCTTGCTGAACTTCCAACCAACTTTAGAGCCGCGATCGTGATTGTTCAGCATGTAGATGCTCATTTTTCAGTAGGCTTTGCAGAGTGGTTAAGCCAGCAAACGCGCTTACCTGTGAAAATTGCTACGGCAGGCGCTCGACCTGAACGCGGAACAGTTTTAGTTGCAGGCACAAACGATCACCTCTATCTAAAATCCGATCTCACGCTTGACTATACACCGCACCCGATCGAGTACGCATATCGCCCCTCTGTTGATGTGTTTTTCAAGAGCCTAGCTCAACACTGGAGCCGTCAAGGAACTGCAATTCTACTTACTGGAATGGGACGCGATGGCGCACAAGGATTACAAGCACTGCGTCAGCAGAACTGGCAAACGATCGCGCAGAGTCAGGAAAGCTGCGTGGTCTATGGAATGCCGAAAGCCGCAGTCGAGCTAAACGCTGCGATCGATGTGCTTTCTCCAACCGCAATTGCCACAAATCTATCTACTTTAAGATTCACATAACTATGGCTCCTTCCCTTGATGATCAAATCACAGTGCTACTCATCGATGATCAAACGATTATTGCTGAAGCAATCAGCCGCATGTTGGCATCAGAAGTAGATATTGCCTTCCACTATTGTAGTGATCCGACTGAAGCACTAGACTTTGCTGCACAATGCCACCCAACGGTGATTCTGCAAGATCTAGTCATGCCGCAAATGGAGGGACTATTACTGGTTCAGTTCTTGCGATCGCGGGATGCAACAACGTGCTTTGTTCCCTTAATTGTATTATCAAGCAAAGAAGACCCAACGATTAAAGCACAAGCCTTTGAACTAGGCGCAAATGACTATTTAGTAAAACTTCCTGATGCAAGAGAGCTAATTGCTCGAATTCGCTATCATTCCAAAGCTTACCTAAATTTCCTGAAGCGACAAGAAGCAGAAGCATTGTTCAAGGCTGAAATTCTTCGGCAGGCAGCTTATATCGAGCAAGTCGGTAAAGTGACAACTGCCGCATCCGATGTCGAACGAGATGCGTTTCAGCCTGATATTTTATCTGAGGTTGCAAAGCGCGATGATGAACTGGGGCAGTTGGCGCGGGTGTTTACTCACATGGTTAAAACCGTCAAAATTCGCGAAACTCAACTGATTGAAGCGAACCATCAGCAAGAAAAATTACTGGAAGCTTACGGGCGCTTTGTGCCGAATGAGTATCTGCGCTTTCTACGAAAGAAAAGCATTACTGAGGTGAAACTCGGCGACCATGTTAGTAAAACAATGGCAGTTATGTTTTCAGATATCCGATCGTTCACAACTCTATCGGAGAGCATGACACCGAAAGAAAACTTTGCCTTTGTAAACGCCTATCTACAGCGAGTCAGCCCAGAGATTCGCAATCATCATGGCTTGATTGTTAAATTTCTCGGTGATGGAATGATGGCGGTGTTTCCAGAAGGTGCAGATGATGCGATCGTAGCAGGAATCAATCTATTTCGAGCCGTCGAGCAATTCAACCAAGACCGTCAAGGCGAACAACCCATCCAAGTTGGCATTGGTATTCATGTGGGTCATATGATGCTAGGCATGATCGGCGAAGAGAGTCGAATGCAGGGTGATGCTTTTTCCGATAATGTTAACCTGACAGCTCGTTTAGAAGGGTTAACTAAGTTCTATGGAGTATCACTATTGCTCTCACAGCAAACGTATGAGAATCTAACTGCTCCGGAACAGTATCAACTGCGATTTCTCGATCGTGCTATTGTAAAAGGCAGAAGCGAACCGCTCTCAATTTACGAAGTGCTAGATGCGGAGCAAGAAGCAGTACGATCGCTCAAGCTTCAAACACAGCCAGACTTCGAGCAAGGCATAAAACTTTACTGTAAGGGGGATGCGATCGCGGCGAAAACATCATTTGAGAAAGTTCTGGCGGTAAATGCTACCGATAAAACCGCACAACTTTACCTCAGTCGAGTTAATCAACTGATCGATCAAGGAATACCCGAACATTGGAACGGAGTTTGGACATTTACTGAGAAATAGACTTTATTTGAGAGGTGCGTTATTGTGAATAGCGCACCTCCACAGCGATTACATTGAGGACATTTCCTGTTGTACTCTTGTTTTCACTGCTTTAAACTCAGTTGCCATTTGCTCTTTCTCTTCGGTGCTGCAATTTTTATCGATCGAAGCAAACATCGTGCTTTCTTCTTGGCGAATATGGTCGCCCAGATGATCCATCAAATCTTTGATCTTGGAGCGAAACTGATCCGCCGACGCAGGATCAATTGATTTAATTTCCTCTAGCATCGGTCGCCATTCAGCTTGTTCGTCGTAAAGCTCTTGAGTATTTTCGTCGCCATAGAACGATCGAATTCTCGGATAGACCACTTCTTCTTCGGCTTTCGCGTGCACCAAGATATCTTTATAGAGTTGCCCGAAATACTCTTGCAGCTTTTGTGGATCTTTTGTTGCGCCAATTTCAGTGAAGATCGTATTCACTTTGTTGTGATCCAACCGAATAAGGGTTTGGATGTTCATGTCCTGCTTATCGGTGTTTTGGGTAATCACACTCCCTGCAACACCCGATAAAGCCGCGATCGCATCTTGTACCCGTGCCCAAATTCCTTGATCCGCATCCATTCCGGTCATTTCGCGGACTCCAACTTGTTCGAGCAGTCCCTTGAGTTGTTCTTGGTGCGCTCGACCTTCAAAGTTCACAGTATTGAGCGGCGCGATCGCAACTTCGATATCTGCTCCCACTTTCTGAGCCGCTTTGTGAATGTTGATGCCGCTCATGGCTTGACCATGCTTCATCAGTTCGTGGTGAATCAGCTTTTGATAGTACGTAAACTGATCGTTTTCCATCATCTTCTCAAAGTTCTCGATAAAGATGCGAGTCGCTGGACTTGGCTCAACTTGAATCCCGTATTGCACAATCACGGTTTCGACGATGCCCAAGTTCTTGCGATCGTCTTCGAGCATATTCTGCAACCGCTCGCGAACATCGTCGTAGGGGCAAGCATCAATTAGTTTTTGGTCGTTTGAGAGAATCAGACTTTGAAACGCCTTGAGATCTGCTAACCGTTCGCCGATCATCAATCGTTTTGTATCATCTAGGGTTGCAACCATGTTTAGTTCTCCTATAGGTGCGTGTTTGAATCCTCGACAAAATAACACTAGAGCTTGTCGATCCCCTGAATTTTGAAAGGGACTGCACCGCTATCCACCTAACTGGAGTTAGATCTTGTAAATATAGTAATCTTGTTTGAGCATATGGTGATGTTGTTTGAGCGATGAAAGCTAGAAGGAGTAGAGAGTAGGAGGCTGAAAAGGGAGTGACAACTCTACTCCCCAATTCATTGAAAATTGCCGTACAACTTAACCTCTGATTTCGCTCTCTAGACGGAGGTTCAGACGGTCAAAGCATTAGTAGGTTTGATTAATTTAACTATGACGAACGTAACTGAAGCGCCGCTCGCTCAATCCGCTACTCTACCGAGGCAATTTGTTTTAGCCAGTATTTTATTAGGAATGGGATTTGCAGGATTTTTTGATGGCATCTTTCTCCATCAAATCTTGCAGTGGCACCATATGTTAAGCACTGTGCGACCGATGACAAATATGGCAGATGTGAAAGTGCATTCGGTGGCAGACGGTTTGTTTCATGCTGCGGATTATTTCTTGACGATCGCAGGTGTGACGCTGTTGTGGCGATCGCATCTAGCCGATGAACTGCCAAAATCGAGTCAGCCCTTTATCGGTTTAATCTTGCTAGGGGCAGGGTTATTTAATACGTTTGAAGGGATTATCGACCACGAAATTCTGGGAATTCATCATGTGCATTCCGGTGTTCACTACATGCTGTGGGATCTAGCGTTTTTGGGGTTTGGCGTATCGCTCATCATTGCGGGATACAAATTAGTTGAGCGATGGAAAAATGCTCAAGAATCTACGTCTTGAGGGTTCAACTATAGGCTGATTTAGTTAATAGATTGGGTCGCTAGAAAGGAGATGTTCGGACTTAATTAAATTGCTTACCCAAAGCAATTTAAACAACTGTTGAACACTCTTTTTTGGGGAATATCATGTTTTTACATACGAAGCGTTTGCAATACTTTACGCCACCCTCTAAGCCCGATCCAATCTATGCTAAAAAGCTACAAGAGCTAATTGGTGGCTCGATGGGCGAAATGACTGTGATGATGCAGTATCTATTCCAAGGTTGGAACTGTCGCGGTCCTGCAAAATATCGCGATTTACTGCTAGATACTGGAACCGAAGAAATCGGTCACGTTGAAATGCTAGCAACAATGGTGGCATATCTATTAGATAAAGCACCTGTTGAGATGCAAGAAGAAGGCGTTAAAGATCCGGTTGTGGGCGCAGTGATGGGTGGAACAAATCCCAGAGATGTGATTGCTGCTGCAATGAATCCTCAGCATGAGATTGTGTCGGGTCAAGGTGCAATGCCTGCCGATAGCGTCGGTTTTCCTTGGAATGGTCGCTTTATTACTGCAAGTGGTAACTTATTAGCGGATTTCCGATCGAACTTACATGCAGAGTCTCAAGGTTTGATGCAAACTGTTCGCTTGTATGAGATGACGGATGATCCAGGTATCCGAGATCATTTGAGCTTCATGATTGCACGCGATACGATGCACCAAAACCAATGGTTAGCCGCGATCGAAGAATTGAGAAGCGATGGTTTTGAAGATGTTGTAACTCCGAAGATTGCTCACGAATACGGTAAGCGCGAGTATGCTTATCAGTTCTGGAACAATTCAGAAGGAGAAGACAGCGCAGAAGGACGCTGGGCGAAAGGACAATCGATGGATGGTAAAGGACAGTTCGAGTATGTCGCGAATCCTCAACCGATTGGCCCGATTCCTGAACCACCGCAACCGAAGCCAAAACTTCATGCAACTCCAGCTACAACCGCTATGCAGAAGACCAGCGATAATCCGGTGAAGAACGCTATCGAAGGTGTCAAGGATGCGATCGACGGCTTCACAAAATAGATAGTTGAACTGCATCGAGGTAAGCTGCGTGCTTACCTCGATGCTAATGGGCGGAGAGAGAATCGAACTCTCATACCTTTCGGTGCCACATTTTGAGTGTGGTGCGTCTACCAGTTTCGCCATCCGCCCTGGATGTGTCCTTATCATACAGGATCGATCGCATTTCAATCAAGCCTGAGAAATTTTTCTGAAATTTATCAGTTCAGAATCAATTCAGATTTATGGATTAATGATTTTCAGAACCTCGATCGCAATCTCTGGAAAAGCCTCAGAAGAAATCACACCGTCTGTGTACTCTCGAACGAACTGGTATTCTTCGCTTGCTGGATTTCGATGGACAATCAGCCGCAGTCGTTCGATATCGACTACCCAGTACTCGCGAATTCCGGCAGCGGCATAGATCTTTAGCTTTTCACCTAAGTCCCGTTGAAGCGTTGAGTACGAATATTCAATCACCCAATAAATATTTTCTGGATAAGGATGATGAGCGCGATATTCTCGACCGAGCGGCTGGCAGATACAGATATCCGGTTCAGGCTCACTGTTGTTAGGCAACGTGATCGGTTTTGCCTGTCTGACTCGTGCCGTGTCTTTTAACACATCCGCAAGATAGCGATCGGCATCTTGACTTTGTTCTGCATGAGGTTCTCGCTCTGGAACCATTTCAATAATTTCTCCTCGTAATAATTCAACCTTCTGGTCTGCCAGAATGCCTGCATCAATGAGCCGATGATATTCCTCGATCGTCCAACGTTTTGTCTTCAGTGCGGATTGCATAGAGAAAACCTGAGCGGCGGTTTTGATCCGAGTGTACCAATCCAGTGTCTCGAAATCACAAGAAATCGTATTTGCGCGAGCAAATCATGGGACGATCGATGCGCGAGTTGTCGATCCCCCATGCTGCCTAAGTATTCTCTGATTATCCCGGTGTACAACGAAGAAGCTACGATTCCCGCTCTGTACGATCGAGTTAGTGCCGTGATGAATCGACTCGATGATGTAGCAGAATTAATTTTGATTAATGACGGCAGCAAGGATCGATCGCTTCACCTTATTCGAGAACTGCACGATCAAGATTCGCGGGTGTGCTACCTTAGTTTGGCGCGAAACTTTGGGCATCAAATTGCTGTGACTGCTGGATTGAACTATGCACGAGGGCGCGTCGTGGTGATATTAGATGCAGATTTGCAAGATCCACCCGAACTGATTCCGGAACTGATCAATCAGTGGCAACAGGGATATCAGGTCGTTTATGCTCAGCGAACTCAACGTCGCAAAGAAAGCTGGTTTAAGCGATTCACGGCATATCTGTTTTATCGATTGCTCAAACAGCTTGCAGATGTCGATATTCCAATCGATACCGGAGACTTTTGCTTGATTGATCGCCAAATTGTGGATTTATTGAACGCAATGCCAGAGCGGAATCGGTATATCCGGGGATTACGATCGTGGGTCGGATTTCGTCAAACTGCGGTGAAATTTGAGCGCGATCCAAGATTTGCAGGTGAAGTGAAGTATTCCTTTCACAAGTCACTAGGGTTAGCGATTAACGGGTTAGTTTCATTCTCAAAAGTTCCACTTCGCATTTCTACTTATGTTGGCTTGTTCGCTGCATTTGTCGC
The DNA here is from genome assembly GCA_014695255.1 of Cyanobacteria bacterium FACHB-63. Taxonomy (GTDB): domain Bacteria; phylum Cyanobacteriota; class Cyanobacteriia; order Leptolyngbyales; family Leptolyngbyaceae; genus Leptolyngbya. The sequence continues at coordinate 11,219 of JACJNX010000079.1, read as the reverse complement.
AATTGTGATGATGATTTTAGTGTTTTACTGGAGAGTTGCTTATCCTGCTTCACCGCTAACTGGATTAACGACGATCGTTGTTGCCATCTTTTTTCTCGGTGCAGTGCAGCTCCTCAGTATTGGCATCTTAGGCGAGTATATTGGACGAATTTACGAGGAAGTGAAAAACCGTCCGCTTTATACGCTGTCTGAGGTCGCAGGGTTTGAGCGGCTCAGTTCTCAAGCGGATTATTCTAACTGAAAAATGATGCGATCGAGATCATCCAGCACAGACGCATCCGGCAAAAATTTGCGGGCAAAATGAGCAGTTGTTGTCCGCAGTTTCGGTAAATCAGAGCGATCGAGCGTCTTCGGATGGGGTAGACGCGCTGACCAATCTTTGTAGCGCCAATCATTCGAGAAATCGGGCTTCAGATGTGGAGCATTACCGATGACGGTTTGGAAATAGGATTCATCTGAAAACATCACCCAGCGAAAGTGATTTGCAATCTGAGAATTAGTTTTGTGATAGCTGAGGATGTAATCGATCGAACGCTGATTTGCACAGAGCCAAGCCTGCCCTGCATAACAATGAAAGTCTGGAGAAAACGGCACAAACGGCTTCATTAAGCTCATCGGCTTTAAGCGTAGCCTTTGCCAATTGAGATTCAACGCCTTTGCTATGGGTTTTGGCATCGGTAGCCATCGCGTGTAGTATCGAGCATACATTTCTCGATGCCAATCTGTTGGAAAATGCGGCGGTTGAATGCGATCGCCAATCATATAAAAATCAGCCTGACTTGCTTGCAAATCTGCAATGACTTGCGCGGCAGGTTTAATCGGATAGTCTGCACCACTGAGTAAGATTGTCCAATCTGGTCGATCGCGCCGTTGCTGCATTTGCTCCATTGCTTTAATCACCGCTTCGACCAGCGAGAACTCCGCCCAACGGGTTTGTAGATGCGGCTGTACGAAGGAGATGTTTTCAGTGAAGTCCGTGATCGGTAGCGGACATTGCGAGAAGTCGTGATGGCACACGATCGGCGGGTGATCAAATAAGCGATTTAAGCGATCAACCAATCGCCGGATCTGATTTGGATGAGCATGAGTCAGCAAAATAAATCCAACGATCGGGGTCATAGCGCTTTAGAGATTAAAAATTGTCACAGGCTCGATTTTATCCGCAGGCTCGAACCCAAACACCCGTGAATAGAAATAGAATTCTCCATCTAAAGCACGTTTGATGTTTTCTGCTTTACGGAATCCATGTTGTTCTCCTTCAAACAACACATATGCTACAGGCAATCCTTTTTGTTTCAAAGCATCAACCATCATTTCGGCTTGATTCGGCGGCACAATCTTATCTTCGTCACCCTGAAAGAAGATGACCGGACAAGATAAGCGATCGACCGCACTAATCGGGGAGCGCTCTTCATACAAATCGACTCGTTCGGGATAAGCACCAATCAAGCCATCAAGATAGCGCGATTCAAACTTATGAGTATCTTCTGCCAACGCTTTGAGATCGCTTACGCCATAGTAACTTGCGCCCGCTTTGAATGTATTTCGGAACGTCAGCGCACAGAGCGTTGTGTATCCGCCTGCACTCCCGCCTGCAATCACTAAACGATCGCCATCCACCTTGCCTTGTTCAGCCAGATATTTCGCTCCATTCGCACAGTCATCGACATCGACAATGCCCCAAGTCCCTTTCAAGCGTTCGCGATAAGCGCGTCCATATCCGGTACTGCCACCATAATTCACGTCGAGAACTGCAAAGCCCCGACTTGTCCAATACTGAATGCCTAAGTTAAATGCCGCAGAAGTCGAAGCGGTCGGGCCTCCATGACTCTTAACTAACATCGGGGGACGTTCACCTTCAGGCGCGGCGTAATCTTTATTTTTAGGCGCATAGTACAAAGCGTGAGCCGTGAGATTATTCTCAGTCGGGAACTCGATCGCTTCTGGCACCGAAAGATAACCAGGATCAATCCGCAGTTCGCTGGCACGTCTCAGCACCTCAAATTGTTGAGTCTGAAAATCGTATTTGACGATCGCGCTCGGTTCCGTTGATGACCCGCCGAGAAATACCGCATGATCTGCACAAACTTGGAGTCCTCCGATGCTGGTGTAAGGCGTTTCGATTGGAGTGAGTTCGCGAGTGTCTAAATCCAAACTGGCAAAGCGGCTCAAGCCATTTTCGGTATAGCTACAAATGATTTGATTTCCAGCAAAACCATAGGTGGACATTCCGAACACCCAGAGCGGTAAACCAAACTCTGCAGCTTTTTCACAGAGGGGTTCAGTTTCTTGGGTGGTAGGATTCCAGCGATAGAAATTCCACCAGCCCGTACGATCGCCAATAAAAATCAAGCTGCCATCCGGCGACCATTCCGGCTGAAAGATGGATTCCTCTAGTCCACCTGCAATTTTTTCTGGTGTCTCTAATGTTCCATCTGCTTTAATCTTTGCCGTCCAAAGTTCTGTGCCATCCCAGGGCATATTCGGATGATTCCAGCAGATCCAACTGAGACGAGAACCATCAGGACTCAGACGCGGAAACGCATAGAAATCGGAACCTGAAACCAGAACCGTTTGACTCTGATCCGTGAGCGAAATTGCAGCGATCGTATTCTCAACGCTTTGATTTTGATGTTCTTCGCGTACACAAATGAGGCGATTTCGAGCTTGATCGAATACGGCATCGGCATATCGTAACGACGCTTCAGGAGTCAGCGCGATCGGATCAGATCCAACGGTCTGCTGATAAAGTCGCTGATCGGCAAAATTGGAGAAATAAACGGTTCCATTCGCAATCATAAATGCCCCTCCCCCGTATTCATGTACCCGTGTACGGGCGTTGAGTGGGGCAGGTGTGAGATCGATCGTCTCGCCATTCGCGGAACGGTGTACGATCACATTCCGTCCTGCCTCAGTCGGGCGTGACTCGCTCCAGTAAATTGTTTTGCCGTCCAGCTTAATTTGTCCGAGTCCGATCGCGCCTGCCACAATCAGATCTGAGCTAATCGGCGACTTCCACGCGCCATAAGATGCCACAGCCATAAACTTCTCCAAATCACCGTTTCCCAGACTCTAAACTATCGCGATCGGTTAAACATTGCGATATATCTCAAATGCGGAAATCTGTTTGCTCTAGAGATTCGTGTTACAGTGGACGAGGAGAGGTGTTTACATCGGTTGAATCGTTTGTTTTTTCTGACAGTGACTCGTTCGTTTTCATCGAAACTAGCAAGTTTGTTTGAGCTAAAGCAGGCACACTCCGATACGACTGCCTCGGTTATTTCTGGTTCTGGAGATCTTTTTCAATGTCGATTTATGTAGGTAACCTATCTTACGAGGTTACACGGGAAGATTTGACCGAAATCTTCGCAGAGTACGGATCTGTTAAGCGCGTTCAGCTTCCAGTTGATCGTGAAACTGGACGGATGCGTGGGTTCGGATTTGTGGAAATGGAAACGGATGCCGAAGAAGATAAAGCGATCGAAGCCCTAGACGGTGCGGAATGGATGGGTCGCGACATGCGCGTCAACAAGGCGAAACCCCGTGAAGAGTCGGGCGGTGGTCGCAGTGGCGGCGGCGGTGGTCGCAACGGTGGCGAGCGTCGAGGCGGATTCTCCCGCGGCGGCTATTAATTTGATTCGCTAGAATTGAATCCCCTGTAGCGTCTGGCTATGGGGGATTTCTTTTGGGCTGGAAAAATGAGAGCGAAAATCGAAAGCGATATTCTGTATCTGCACCACGAAGATGTACCGCCGTTCAAAAAAGGCGGGTCAGTGGTGCGAAATAGTTATTTTTGGGCGCTGAAGTCGATTTCGGGTCGGGCAAGTCGAGGGCGCGATTGGGAATATGAACCGGAAGTCTGGTTTGCGCTGCAACGGATGCTGTTATCGTTTGCGGAATCGGGATATTTGGGACTGTCAGAAACGATCCTGGAGTTTTCGGATACGGACGTGATTCCAGATGAACTGCGATCGATTTCGACGCGGATTTAATGTGAGTTCGATCGGCGTTTCACAAGTCCTGTTCGGCGTTGCGCTAGTGCAACTCGGCGGAACACTCAGAGCCTATCGTCGTGTAATTTTTGATTTAGTGTGGAATAAATGCTTGCGATCGAGAGTTCAGACTGGGTGAAAACTCAGTCTGCGTAGAACCGTTGCACACATTCGCTTTCCTCACAAGTTCCTCATTAGTTTGATTTAACCTGACCCTAATACAACGTGAGTTCGACAAAGTTCCAAGCTCCGTTGCTCATCCGCCCCGAATTTCATTCCGGGGCGAGGCGGAATCGAAGCGAAAAATCTTGTCGAACTGACGTTAATACAGATCCTCCAGAGTGAGGCAAAGTGTAGCTCACTAACTTTGTCCCCTTCTACAGGGTTGACTGGCGTTTTTCAAATGCTTTTATACGACTGAGGAAAGTTATATGGAATCCTTTGACTACATCATTTTAGGTGCAGGTTTGGGTGGACTATCCGCAGCAGCATGTCTTTCGCACCAAGGCTATCGAGTCCTGGTGCTAGAGCAACATTACATTCCGGGCGGCTGTTGCCATACTTTTGACTATGGGAACTACCGCTTCTGTGCAGATGTGCATTACATCTCACAATGTGGAAGTGGACAGGCGATCGGTCAGTTTCTAAGCTACATCGATCGTAAAGTCGAATTTAACAGCCTTGATCCGGACTGCATCGATCGCGTGATCACAGATCAGGTTGATTTTAGAATTCCGCTCGGTTGGGAGACGTTTCGCGATCGATTACGCCGTACTTTTCCCGAAGAAGCAGGAGCTATTGATCGCTACTGTGACGAAATTAAACTAATTCATCAGCAGGTTCATGAGTTAGCGCAAGAAGTCCATTGGTTTGATCAGCATTGGTCAGACTGGCTCAAGCTGCCAAAATACTGGCATCTCTTTAGCCGACGCAACTGGACACTGCAAACTCTTTATGATCACGTCGGGCTGTCTCCAAAGCTACAAGCCGTGTTAGCGGGACAGAGTGGAGATTATGCTTTGCCGCCGAGCGAGATCGCTTTGCTGAGTCACACTGCACTGGTCTGGGATTATTCAGAGGGAGCTTATTATCCAAAACATCACTTCAAGCAGTTTGTTGATACGATCGTAGATGCTATTGTTCAGAATGGCGGAGTCGTGCTGTATTCTACGCCTGTTGAACAGATTCAAGTCACTCGAAAACAAGTGACGAGCATTGTGGCGAATGGCAAGACCTACATCGCTACAAAAGCTTACATTAGCGACCTTGATCCAAAACTAACTGCTGCATTGATTCATGACGAAAAAGCGCTGAGCCAAAAAGAGCGCGATCGCTTAACTCAGTACGACTATTCTGCAAGTGCCTTTAATATCTATCTTGGACTCGACGAACGCTTCGATCCAGCACAATACGGCATTGGTAACTGGAATATTTGGTACTATCCGACAGGCGATTTGAATGCTGAATATCAGAAGCAACTTGCTGGAGATTTGAGCCATCCTTGGATCTTCTTATCCTGTCCCACGCTCAAGTCTTCAGAACCTGGAATGGCTCCTGCTGGACATCATGTTTTAGAAATCGCAACAGTTTGTCCCTATGAGTCATTTGCCCGCCTGCACCAAATCGATCGCGCTGCCTACAAAGCGAAAAAGCGCGAAACCTATCAGCAGGTTATGGATAGTGTACGGGACTTGATTCCAGATGTCGATCGCTACTGTCGTCTCAAAGTTTATGGAACACCGACGACTAGCGAATTTTACTTGGGACAGCCCCAAGGCAATATCTATGGTGCAAAGCTAATTCCGCGACAAGTGGGACTGAACCGACTAGGCTACAAGACTGAACTACCAAATTTACTATTGGTTGGAGCAAGCGCGGGATATCCAAGCGTTCCGGGTGTGATCGGGAATGGAATGGATGTCGCAGAATTGGTGAGCGGAAAAGCGGTTTGGAATCGTAGCGAAGCTGCACCCCAGCCTGCCGTTAAAGTTGGAGTTCCTGCCTAACCCTCATAAAAATGAGTTGAGGATTAAACCTCAACTCATCCCCTGATTCACAATTCAAGCTAGAAGTGTTTTTCCTTAGCAGGCTCTCCTTCAAAGGGTTGAGCTCCGGTTGCTGGATAGTTATCGTCGTTCAGCCCAAAGATGCGACTGATCGCTCTAGCCACAAATTGTCCAACTTTGTTTGGAATTGCCTTCACAGTTTTCCAACTCGATCGCATTCGAGTAAGCATATTTTCTCCTCAAGTACCTAGAAGTACATAGGTTGCTTTTACGGGTTGGCTCGCAGATGAGCGGATTCTTGCCGCTGTTCGTTTTGGTGTCGCTCTTGGGTTAGCGTTTCCCGTGTCGCTTGATCCAGATCACCCATTTGCATCGTTTCTAAAGCATCTTCAGCCCGACGATGAACGTTTTGTTCTTGGTGTTCTTCGGCTTGCCGTTGTTGGGTCGCTGCCTCACGCAGTTTTTCCTCTAGGTTCACCTTCACCACAGGCTTACGTGCCGACTCAATCTTGGGCAAGGTTAGTGTCAGAATGCCGTTCTTGAAGTCTGCTTTCACTTGGTCGTATTGCACCGCCGTTGGGAGCGGAACCAACCGTTGAAACTGACCATACCGTAGCTCAGAGCGAAATACGCCTTTTTCTTCGGTTCGTGTTTCTTCTTGGTGATGACCCGAGATCGACACCGTATGTTCAGAAACTTGCACATCCAGATCTTTTGCTTCTATCCCCGGAACTTCTGCTTTGAGAACGACATCTGTATCGGTTTCGTGAAGTTCGATCGCAGGTGTCCAAGCCATACCATCGATGGGTGACAGCGATCGGGCTTCTGGATCTGGGTGCATCCACGTATCGAAAACCTGATTCATCTGATGCCGTAATGCTTCCAATTCTTTAAGAGGTTGCCAGTGAATCAGCGACATAACATTCCTCCTGGTCTTTTTTGAACATAGAGCGAGAACTAAATCGCTCTATGTTCAAGATACAAAAAGACTGTGAGGAACTTGTGAGGACATTGACCTACTTACACTCAGAAGTAGACTGCGGCGGCATGACAACTTTGTGAGCTAATCCAACGGCTTTTAGCAGCCAAATCGCCCACCAAGTCACATCAATTTCCCACCAGCGCCATCCTGCCTTTGCTACATTCGGATAAGCATGATGATTGTTGTGCCACCCTTCGCCATACGTGAGAATCGCTGCCCACCATAAGTTGCGGGAGTTATCGGGAATGCTGAACGATCGATAGCCCCAAACATGAGTCACGGAATTAATAAACCAGGTGCTATGCCAGAGTAATACGGCTCTGAGAAACATGCCATAGATGACAAACGACCAACCGCCGATCGCATAAAGCAAGAGTCCGAGCGGGAGTTGTAGCACAGCAAAGTAGCGATTGAGCCAACGGTAGAACGGATCGCGCTCTAGGTCTGGAGCAAAGCGCTTATATTGCTCATAATCAAAAAATTCAGCGTGAGGATAGAAGATCCATAACATATGGCTCCACCAGAATCCACGGCGGGCGGAATAAGGGTCTTTTTTCTCGTCTTCTGTGTAAGCATGGTGCAGGCGATGTCCCGCAACCCAAAAGATTGGGCCTCCCTGCAAGGCTAAAGCGCCAATCAGCGCGATCACATACTCCAATACTTTAGGAACTTGGAAACTCCGATGGCTTAGCAGTCGATGATAGCCAAGACAAATTCCAATGCTGCCAAAGAACCAGTGAAGCAATAGCATTACGCCCAAGGCTGACCATGAGAAGAACCAAGGTGCTAGGAGTGCAAGGACATGAATTGTTGCAAAGAAAGCAACCGTTCCCCAATTCAAAGAGGGAACAGACTTTGACGATAAAGATTTAGTGGACACAAATTTTCCTCAACCATACAACAAGCAAGGCAACGGATTTTAGAGTGTTCTCCTTAATTCGCTGCCAATTCATTAAAAGTAAAATCTATCCGGTGATGTGGGGCTAGAACGGTTCAAGCACTAACCACCCCATCTCGCTTTAGATGCTGTATTCCAGCGTCACAGTTTCACTAGAGGAAGGGCTAGGTCGCTCGGTTGCACCCGGAATCGATTGACGAGTAATCAAATCAAACACATGCTCTCCGATCGCAGCCTTCACATCAGGTTCTAGTTCGTGAACAACATCCCGATTCAGGTGAAACGCATAGTTCGCTTCATCGACAATTTGCTGAATGGTTGCTGGATCAAGGTCTAAAGAGTTCAAAGCATTGCGGTAGGTATCTTTGAAGGTTTGCTTTGCCTCTACAGTCGGAAGCTGCTCAAACTCATAGAATTCTGTGCCCTGAACGGTTTGTAATTTTAATGCCGATCGCACAATTCGTTTCAACGCTTGACCACCCGACAAATCGCCTAAGTAGCGCGTATAAGCATGAGCAATCAACAAAACGGGATTGGTGTTAGAAATCTCGCGCAGTTGATCGACATAGACTTGACCTGCGGGCAAGGGCGCGATTTCTTCTCGCCAGTTGTCACCGTAGAAAAAGGCTAAGTCACGCTCTAGATTAGCGGTGCGGTAAAGCTCGGGAAATACAACGACTCCAACGATCGGATGATTCGCGTGTCGCTGAAGTTCCGTTTCGAGCGTACTGTAGACCAAATATAGATTCGCAAGCAATTTGCGGAAGGGTTGCCGCTCTACAATGCCTTTCAAGAAGCATTTCATGTAAGCGGTGTTTTCGGCGGCGGTATGGGATTGCACTGTCCCTTCTCGGAGTTGTTTTGCTAGATCTTGAGACATTTAAAGTTCCTCTCTGTTATCAAAAAACGCTAAGTACAGACAGAGATTGCCCGGACGATCGTGGCAAGCTTAGACATCTTCTGGGTAGAGATTGCCGTATTGGTTCAGTTCATCCACGTTTAGCAGGTTTTTCAAGCCTTCTTGACGCGATCGCAACAACTGTTGGCTCAAGTTAGCAATCTCACCATCGGGTAAATCTGCTTGTGCTAACTCATCAAACAATTGATGATAGGCTTCTCGAAGCTTATGGGTAAACTTGAAGCGGAGTTGCTGTGCTTTAAGCCGCTTTTGAGCTAATGCGGATTCTGGTGCATTGTTTGCCCAATCTTGCGGTTTGAGGAAGACTTCGGTGAGTTCGGCTTCTGGGCTACCGGGTTCTGGATGATAATCGTATTCCCATCGCGCTAACGGCGGCAGCGACATTAGAATCGATTCGGTGCGTCCATTCGTTTGTAGTCCGAAAACAGTACCTCGATCGTACACCAGGTTAAATTCGGCATAGCGTCCCCGTCGGTACAGTTGGAAATTGCGTTCGCGATCGCCATAGTTCACGGATTGACGTTTTTCAACGATCGGTAAGTACGCAGGCAGAAATGCAAACCCACAGCTTTGCACTAAAGCAAATAGATCTTCCCAATTGCGCGGGATTGCACCGGCTTGTTGACTGTAACAAGCAGCCGGAGTATCGGATTGTGCCCCACTATAGAGCGAACCTGCTGCATCTTGATAATCAAAAAAGATGCCACCAATGCCGCGTTGCTCTTGACGGTGCCGTAAATAGAAGTATTCATCACACCAAAGCTTGAACGCAGGATAATAGGCAGGATGATGAATATCACAAGCATTTTTTAATGTTTGGTGGAAGTGAATTGCATCTTCAGCAAAAGGATAGTACGGCGTTAAATCCGCACCACCGCCAAACCACCAAATCGGGCCTGCTTCAAAATAGCGGTAGTTGAGGTGAACTGTCGGTACATAGGGATTGCGCGGATGCAATACCATTGAGGTTCCGGTTGCAAAAAATGGATGTCCAACAGCTTCGGGTCGTTGAGCCAGGATTGAAGGCGGGAGACTTTCGCCCCAGACCTCGGAGAAATTAACGCCGCCTTGTTCAAACACTCGTCCATCTCGAATCACACGGGTTCGACCTTCACCGCCTTCGGTACGTTCCCAATGGTCTTCGCGAAATTTTGCTTTTCCATCCAGTTGCTCTAGTGCTGAGCAAATCTGATCTTGTAGGGTTTGGACGAATTTTTTTGCGCGTTGCCGCGAATCCGCAGGAGGTAAAGCGGTTGTAGAAGATTGCAAAAGGGTATTTCTAGCCATAGCAGATGTAGTGATTTGCTTTAATTACTCTATGGTTATTAAGCTTATAAACTATGAAATGTTTTCAAAACTTAATATCGTCTTCTACACGGTCTATCTATCCAACTGAGTAAAGCGATCGGATCGGCGCAGAAGCACTTAAAACTGTGCCTTAATGCTGTATGAATGATGGAGGTATTCTAATCATGAACACTCCCATCTGGCATAATTGCTCCCTGCAACTCTGCATCCGTCAGAATGGTTCCCGTGAGATCTGCACCTTGTAAGTTAGCACAGCGCAGAATTACACCACTTAAGTTGGCATAACTCAAATCTGCCCCTCTCAAGCTCGCTTCACTCAAGTCTGTGACTAAATCTCCCCAAGGAAGTTTGCGGCTCAAGTTGGCTCGACACAGCTTCGCACCATCAAGATCAGCATGATGCAGCACCGCAGCACCCAAGTCGGCATAGCTTAAATCTGCACCACTTAACACTGCAAATCCTAAATCCGTTCGCTGATCAGAGCTAGGACGTAAATCTGCTTCAATCAACAAAGCATGAGAGAGCTTAGCATGAGCAAGATTTGCACCACATAAACTTGCTTTGACTAAATTTGCTTCATCCAACCGAGAGTGTAGCAACTTTGCTCCAGTCAAGTCAGCTTCCCGCAGGCTCACTCGATACAAATCTGCTTCACTCAGATCCGTTCCCCACAAGATCGCTTCACTTAAGTTCGCTTCTCGTAGACAGGCTTGATGAAAGTTAATTTTGCCCAGTCGCGTTTGGCGCAAATCCGCATGACTAAAATCCGCTCCGCTCAGATTCGCATTCGTGAGTTCAGCGTCTTGTAGAGTGATGCGCTGAAAACTGCGGTCTCCAGTCGCGTAACGTTTGAGCAGATCATTAACTTGCATCGCCTTTATCATGCCTCGATCGTGGTTTACTTTTCATTCGGTTTACTTTTCATTCTAGGTAGTGAGCGTTGTGATTAATTCCGCCACAGATATGATATTTTCGACAGGTTTCACATTCCCGCTAGAAAAGATTAAACCCTGTTCTACATCTCCCTGGGATGCTTTGGAGAGTGCTTGAAGCAGACAGTAAGTTTTGCCTGTATCGCGACAGAGACAATGGCTCAGACAGTTTGCAATACAGC
>JACJNX010000078.1 GCA_014695255.1 Cyanobacteria bacterium FACHB-63 | reverse complement strand
AGCATGGAATACTGGGCGCAAGCTGATCACACTGGGTCAGCAAATCTTCGCGAGTAGCATCACGGATTACCCTTTCTAAGCCGCATGAGCATTAACCCTTTATCGAAGTTGTACCCATCCGATCCAAGCCAAGAACCAGGGAACTCCCTGCACTTCGTTAGCTTTAAAGGCACTGACAGTCAATCTGAACTCGATCTCAAGAAAATCTGGGACGTGGTGCGACGACGCAAAGTGTTTGTCGGCACGATCGCGCTGATTTTGTTCTCAGCAACGATGTCCTGGTCAGTCACCCGCAAGCCCGTCTACATGAGTATGTTTCGGCTGCTGATTGAGCCAACAAAACCCAATCCTGCTCAGCAACTTGGGGTGCCGCTAGAGCAAAACGTGGGTATCAACTATACAACCTTAACGAAAGTCCTGACGAGCGCAGAAGTCTTAGAGCCTGTGTTCACAGCGCTGCAAAAGGAACATCCGTCTCTTACGCGAGAGCAGTTTTTAAAGAATCTTTCAGTGACTCGATTAAAAGAAACTGAAATTGTTGAAGTCAGCTATATCGATAACGATGCGAATCAGGGGTTGGCGATCACTGAGAAGCTGTCTGAGACGTATCTAAATTATGGTGAACAACTGCGAAACCGCAATCTACAGCAGGGAATTAAATTCGTTGAGAAGCAACTGCCAACACTCTACGATCGCGTGAATCAAATTCAAAGCAAGCTTGAAGGGTTTCGGGAACAGAATAAAATAGTCAATCCTGAAGACCGCGCTAAGTATTTGATTGAAATGAGCGGTAACATCGAATCCGACCAAAAGGCGACCCAGGCGAAATTAGCCGAGTCAAAAGCGCTTTATGGCATGTTGAGAAAGCAGGTGGGCAATAGTCCTGAAATGGCGATCGCCGCCTCTGCTCTCAGTGAGTCGAAAAACTTCCAAGCCTTGCGCGAACAGCTTCAGCAGTTAGAGACTCAGCTTTCGATGAACATCGAGCGCCTCACTCCCGATGCTCCTCCGGTTCAAGCCTTGATCAAGCGGCGGGATGGCGTTTTGGCGCAAATGGAGCGAGAAGCAAAACGCACTCTGAGTAACACAAATATTAAACAAGCCTCAGGAAATCTTAGCGGAACCCTGATTGATCTCAATCGGCAGCTTGTGGCGGTGAGCAATGAGATTCAAGGCTTAGAAGCCAAAGATCGATCGCTTGTCAACACGGCGCGGGAACTTCAATCTGCCTTGACCACGATTCCAGCCCTAGTTCGGCAGAATGTCGATTTACAGCGCGAACTCAAGGTTGCAAATGACAGTCTCGATCGCTTTCTTGCAAGTCGTGAAAGTTTGCAAATCGAAGCCGCTCAAAAAACTCAACCTTGGCAAGTAATTGCGTCTCCGGCTCAATATCCTGCTCCAATTTTCCCGACGATTCCTCAAAGTGCGGCGTTGGGATTCTTGGGCAGTATGTTTGTTGGTGTGCTTGCAGCATTGCTGGTCGATAAGCTTGATGATGTGCTGTACTCGGCAGATGACCTGAAGCAAGATGCAAAATTCCCCTTGCTCAGCGTGATTCCGTTCTACAAAAACTTAGGCGAACTGAGCTTACCTGCGATGACATCGCTGCGGAATCTGCCTGCATCGTCGATCGAGGCTTCAACCCAACCTGCTCAAACCTTCTCGATCGATCTAAGTGAAGATGCAGCTATCTTTCGCGAAGCGTTTCGTAGTCTGAATCTCAGCCTCTCGATGTCGAACTTGCAAAATCCCCTGCATTCAGTCGTGGTGGCATCAGCATTAGCAAGCGATGGTAAATCGACTGTCGCCCTAAATATGGGGTTAGCAGCCGCAACAATGGGACAGCGCGTTTTGATTGTAGATGCTGACTTGTATCGCTCCAAGCTTCACACCTACGCCAAAGTCTCAAACGAACAAGGATTAAGCCAATTCTTGACTTCCGATACAACCGTGCATCACCTGATTCAGCAATCACCAATGGAGCAAAATCTCTTTGTGCTCACGGCTGGTAAGCCTCAAATGGATGCAAGCCGCTTGCTTTCTTCCGCCAAAATGAAACAGATGATGGAAGATCTCAAGGAGGATTACGACCTAATTATCTATGATGCTCCACCGATTTTAGGATTCTCAGATAGCTTGATTCTGGCAGGGCAAGCGGATGGCAGCGTCATTGTTGTAGGGCTTGGAAATACAGGGCGTACTGCATTGATTGAATCGCTGCGAGGACTGCAACTTTCTAGTAGTCCAGTTTTAGGCATCGTTGCAAACTGCCTCAAGCCTGGAACACACCTTGCACACAAATATCATGAGTATGTGCGGCGCAACTATAATTCCGAAACAGTAGGAACAGCTTGATTGTTGCGTTATAAAGCATCAGAGCAACTCCAGATCAAGGATGAAACGCAGCATGAATGCAAGACACACTAGATCAGTAGAGCGATCAACGCAATTTTCCCCAGTTGCGCTTCCCACTTGGCGAATCCCACTGCCGAAAGCCACTTGGCTGCATAACTTTGTGCTGATGCAGTTTCTTCTTCAGATTCTGTTATTAGTACCTGAAATTGCAGACTTCAGAATTTTGATGCGTGCAGGGTCGTTCGCCCTGAGCTTGGGACTGCTGTGGAAAGTTCCCAAAGCTGGAATCAAACTCCCGGCGAAACCCTGGGCGATCGTCGTGCTGTGCATTATGGCATTAGAGTTGTTTTGGCATCCTTATCACAGCAGCACTCTTGCAGCGGTGGCACAATGCTTGATGTACTTGGCGGTGCTTGCACCCTTGTTTTGGGTGAGCCGATTAGAGATTAGCGATCGTTCTTTTCGCGGGTTGCTCTACCTGATTTGGGGATTTCACGCCTTAAGCTCAATTGTCGGGGTGTTGCAGGTTTACTATCCGGAGATGTTTGAATTTGCTGTGTCTGCCGTGATTCGGGGCAATCCGTTTGGCGGAGAGAACTTAAAAATTGTGCTAGCGAATGGCATCTCGATCTATCGCCCAACCGGACTATCCGATGTACCAGGGGGTGCTGCAACCTCCGGATTTTATGCGCTGCTGCTTGGAACAGGTATCGCATTGCAAGAGCGCAATCTCATCTTTCGATTCTTGGGTATTGCGAGCGTTCCCGTGGGATTGTTCTGTATCTATCTGTCACAGGTGAGAACGTTGTTCATTCTGTCGTTTATCTGTTTGATTGTGATCGCGTTGATGCTCATTCAACTTAAACGACTTGGGCAGGTTGCAGCCATGTGCGCGATCGCAGTAATTGTTGTGATGATAACCACGCAATGGGCAATCAATGTGGGTGGAGAGACAACGAGCGATCGCTTTCTCTCACTGATTGCGAATTCTCCTGACAAAGTGATTCATGAGAATCGCGGGACATTTCTTGAACATACGATTACCGAATATCTACCTGAGTATCCATTCGGTGCGGGCTTGGGACGATGGGGCATGATGAATGACTATTTCGGCAATAACTCCAATCCGATCACTCCTCCACTGTGGGTAGAAATTCAGTGGTCGGGCTGGTTGCTCGATGGTGGAATTGCATTAGTGATTGCTTATGCAGGAGCAATTGTTGCAGCTTGCTCTGGAACTTGGCAGGTCATTTCTAATCGGCAGTCATCGCTGCAATTGTGGGGTGCAATTGTCTTTGCTTACAACGTGGGTGTGATCGTGTTCACCTTTAGTTATTCTGTGTTTATTGGTCAGTATGGGCTGGAGTTCTGGTTGCTTAATACAGCGCTCTTTGTGGCTGCACGGTCTGAGGCACGATCGCACCGTATTCTTTTCACTCAACAAGAAGGATGAAGCTGTTCCTATTGATAATCGTCAAAGTAATGAATGTGAGGGCAAATCATGGCTAAGAAAGTGATTCTGGTCATGGCTTCACCGCCTGTCCCCTTTGGCAAAGCGGATAGTCATTGGTACTATGTTTTGCTGAAAGGGTTGGTCGATCGTGGGCATCAAGTTTCAGCGTTTGTTGCCTGTGAAACGCCGGAGGAAATTGAGCAAACTCAAGCTCTATTTACTGGCTATGATCTGCAATGTTATCTTTTCCGTCCGCTTCAAGGACTACGAGGAAAATGGCAAAGCTTTCGTCGTCCTCACTCTTATATGTTTGATTCTGCCTTTCGTCAGGCGGTATCAAAGCGATTGGCTGAGCCATATGATGTTTTACAGTTGGAGGGGCTTTGGAGCGGATGGTTGGGACTAGCTCAACCAGAAAAGACGGTTACTAGCGTACATTATTTATTTTGCGAAGATGGTACGTTTGAAGCGCCCCAGTGGAAGACAAGGCTTCAAGGGTGGATTAGTTATGGTGCAGAGCGGTATCTGTTAAAGTCATTGCCGCGATTTATTACGCTTTCAGAGCGCCTAGCCGATCGCATTCATCAGATTCACCCCGATGCAATCACGCATACTATTCCGCTTGGATTTGATCTTTCACACTCTCCGTTTAATCAGGACAAACCCCAACAGAGTCAGCCGATCGTCGGCTTGATTGGAAGTTTCGGTTGGAAGCCGACCTATTCAGCAGCAGAACGGCTTTTGACGCGCTTATGGGCAGAGATTAAGGCTCAAGTGCCAAATGCTCGGCTTCAAATCGTTGGACGCGGTGCTAGGGAAAGGCTTGCCGCTTTTGAGGGTCAGCCTGATTTATCGATTCATCAAGATGTGCCAGATATTGCGCCTTACTTCAATCAGATGGACGTGCTGCTGTATGCGCCGAGTGCGGGTAGTGGGATGAAAGTAAAAGTGATGGAATCTTTTGCGTTTGGAACCTGTGTTGTGACAACCCCCGAAGGAGTCGAAGGACTACCTGCACAAGATGAGATTCATGCTGGAATTGCTGAAGACGATCGCGCCCTCATTCAAAAAACTGTGTCATTGCTGAAAGATCCAATTCGTCGAGAAGCTCAGCGCCGCAATGCTCGACTGCTGCTAGAGCAAACCTGTAGCCCGGATGTAACGCTTACTCAAGTTGAGCGCGTTTATGATGCGATCGTGGAGGCGAATCAATGAAGATTGGATTTAATGCTCGCTTGCTGAGAGAACCCACATTACGCGGCTGGAATCGCTATACAGCCAATCTTCTAGCAGAACTCGCTCAGCTAGACATTCAGCTAGTTTTATATAGTGACCAGCCAATCCATTCACAACATTTGGAGCGTTTACCTCAATCTGCTTATGAGATGCGTATTTCTCCGCCGATGCGCTATCTGCAATGGGAGCAAGTTTGGTTGCCTCAGCAATGTTCCGCTGATCAAATTGATGTGCTGCATTGTCCGATGAACTTTGGGTTGCCTGCTTTTAACTCATGCCCTCAAGTCCTGACACTGCATGATGCGATCGATCAGGTCTATTATGCAAAACAACTGTCTCTGTCACAGCGGTTGAACTTAGCTCATTGGCAAACTCGTCTGTATCATTGGATTGCAAAAACTCGCGCAACTCACATTATTACGGTCAGTGAATTTTCTCGGCAGGATTTAGTTCGTTCTCTCAACATTCCAGCCTCTAAAATTACTGTCATTTATGAAGCAGCAGAGGATCACTTTCATCGATCAACTTCGAGCGCTGTACAATCACAATACTCACTGACAAAGCCCTATGTGTTTTATGTTGGTGGATTGGAACAGCGAAAAAACATTCCCTTCTTGATTCGAGCCTTTGCCGAAGCGAACTTACAAGGCGTTGATCTTGTCCTTGCAGGGGGGCGAACTGAGGAGCAACACAAGCTACACCAGCTTGCAGCATCTCTAGAGATCGCTGATCGTGTCCGGTTCTTAGGTTGGGTAGAGGATCAAGATTTACCTGCACTGTACGCAGGAGCACTCTGCTTTGTCTATGCGAGTGAATATGAAGGATTTGGGTTACAACTGTGTGAAGCAATGGCAGTGGGTTGCCCAATTTTAGCAGCGCAAGCAACCTGTTTGCCTGAAGTGTTACGAGAAGGAGGAATTCTATTTAGCTTGCGAGATACACAAGAATTGTCGAACTGCCTGCGATATATCAAGGCTGATCCTGAATACCGATCGCAACTCTCACAGCGATCAAAACTGCGATCGCAACAATTTAGCTGGAAGCGAACTGCCACAGAGACGCTCAAGATATACGAACAACTGGTCAAAAAGCACTCTGTAGCCTCAGAAGTCACGCCGTCTGTCAGTCATCGTTAATTTCAGTTCATTAATTCTAGTGGTGCATCTGTTGTGTTCGATCCAATCAAGTTCACTGAATCAATGAGGTGTTGCTGAATGAGTCATCCTACAATTAACTCTATTAATTCTGATCTAGCTTACGCTAACTATTGGAAACGCAAGGAGTTACTAAAAAATCCTCCCCAATTCCCAACCAAGCACTGGTGGGCGGATTCTTCCTTTTCTGAGATTGAGCAAGTTGTCTTCGATCAGGTTAAAAATAAATCTACGATCTTGGATGTTGGTGCAGGTGATTTACAAGTCAAACGTAAGTTTTATCAAAATGGATTTCAAGGAACCTATAACACTCAAGATATTGGGCAGGAATTCACTTACACCTACTCATCCTTAGAAGAGATTGATCAGAGATATGAAGCAGTGCTTTGTCTTGACACGCTTGAACATCTAGAATTACGTCCAGGTCTAGCACTTCTCCAAAAACTAATTGAGCGAGTAGAGCCAGGTGGAACACTTGTAATTCAAACCCCCAATGCACGATGTGTGTCTAATCCATTAGGTTGGGACATGACTCATTTGCACTGCTATAACATTCATGATTTGTGGGCGTATTTAACTGCTTTGGGTCTGGAGGTGCAGGGATACCGCGTTATCTTTGGAAATCCAAAAAAGAACTTGATTGAACGCTGTTCTTGGTTTATTTCCCGATTGATAGTAACTCGTTGTCTTGGACTAGATTATGCGGCTAACATTGTTCTAATTGCCCAAAAGCCTTAGCCGTACATAACAAACTCGTTATTTGAATTAGTCAAAAGAGATTAGCAATAACGAGACTATCCTCAAGTATTCAGTCACGATGACTCTTGTGATTATCCAAAACTTCTTTCATACTAGCTCTAAAAGATGGGGTGCCAATGACGTAATTCTGCTAATTGTGAGGTAGATTATGAGCCGGGTTCGGCGCTCTGTCCTTAACTATGCTTCATCTTTACTGCTGCAATCAGTCACCTTGGCAGTTGGAATTTTTAGTACCCCCCTATTGTTGAAGTGGCTGGGTGACGATCGCTTTGGGGCATTTCGTTCGGTTGCAGACTGGATTACTCACTTAAAGATTCTAGAATTAGGTCTCGCCGGAGCAATGTTGCCCTTGCTTGCAGGTGCGATCGCACAGCAGAATCGCTCTCAAGTTGAACTAACGCTGGCGGTTGCAATTCGATCCTACTGTAAAGTGCTATTTTTGATGCTGGGAGCGGCGATTGTGCTGAGCTTTGCAATCCTGCATCTCGTTCCAGTCCAACAATCCCTAGCAACTGAGCTTCATACTGCATATTGGATTAGCCTATTAAGCATCCTTTTGCTACCTTTCACTCCCTTTCGCCTGTTAATCGAAGCATCGCATCGCGGTGATATCATCAACCTCACATACATCTTACAAAGTTTAATTATCACCAGCGTTTCTCTGTATCTCGCATCTCAAGGTCTGGGGATGCCTGGGCAATTCTTGGCGATCGCGATTGGAGCAACTGTTGCAACTATTTTTGTAAGTTGGAAAAGCTTACGTCAGTACCCGCGTACCTTGAAAGTCGTGATTTTTGCGTCTACTCAAGCCACACAACCTGTTCGAGAACAACTCCAGAAGCTAAGCACTCCGACGCTGATTTACTATTTATTTACACAAATTGGACTGTTTACCGATAATCTCGTAGTTGCCTACTTTCTGGGACCTGCAAGCGTAGTGCCGTTTGTGATGACTCAACGTTTGTTTGCGATCGCTCAAGCTCAGGTTCAGAGTGTTGGCAATGCAACTTGGTCATCCCTGGCTGACTTATATACAAAGGGTGAACTGGAGCAATTCAATCTACGGCTAGTACAGTTGACAGCGTTAGTCGCTACATTTGGAATGGTGCTAATAATTCCGATTCTGGTGTACAACTTTTGGTTTGTGCAGCTTTGGGTTGGGGCAGAGCGATTTGCAGGGTTAGGCGTGTCTGTGCTCGCCGCAATGAATGCTGTGATGATGGGAGTGTTGTCCCTATGGGGATGGTGCTTTTCTGGTACAGGAAACGTCGCCGCGATTGCTCGACTGTCTGCGCTTGTTGGTATTCTCAACATTTCAGTCAGTCTATTGGCGACCCCAAGTTTGCAACTAATTGGACCACTACTAGGAACGTTTGTTTCCTTTTTCGGGCTGTATTTTTGGGGAATGCTTTATCAGCTAAAACGAAAATTTGGTGCTTCCCCCCGTTCTCTTCTGACCGCAGTCGTCCGTCCGTTCCTTGTTGCGCTGTTGTATGTTCCCTGTGCGACGTGGTTTGCTCAAACTTATCCGCCGCAGGGATGGTTATCGCTTGCAGTCTCGATGATTGCGATCGCCTTGATCTTTCTAGGAATTGCATGGTTGAGCTTGCTTAATTCCATAGAGCGCTTTGAGTGGAGTCAACGGTTTAAACAAGTTTTGTTCCGCTCAACTTCGATGTTGCGCTAGCCTGCAAGACGAATCAGATCAAACAAAATTCTTGCATGGCTTTCTGACTCGGATATAATTCATCAGATGGTAATCACCCTTAAGGTGCTAAATCAGGATTGTGCAGAAAGCGTTGCTCTGATTTCCAAGTTTGAACAGCTATGTTGATGCTGAGAGCCTAAATTGCCGCACTTGAACTTTAGAGTAATAAGTTTCAATCTAACGTCTGACAATAAAGCAACTAGGCAGAAACGACAGTTCAGTCAATTATTAACGTTTGGAGGATGAATTGTATGCTGAGCAGAGCAATCAATCGATTTCAAGAATTCCTGCTGCCACTCACTAGTGGCATTTCGGCAACAAATATGGAAGTTATTCTTGAGGGTGCCACAAATGTTCCCGTGCAATTGTCCGACTGGCATCGGGATTATGGCGCAGGTTCTATGTGGGACTTGCTTGCTGTTTGTATGATTGCCCGTCACTACAATCCAAAGATATGTTTTGAGATTGGTACAGGACATGGGCGCACAACCCATCACTTAGCTCTCAACACCTCGGACAACACTAAAATCTGTACATTAGACATTTCGGACACTGATGTTGTTGGCTGTGTGTTTCGTGGGCAACCCTCCGCTAGAAAGATCCGAAAATTGCTCGGCAATTCAACTTCATTTGATTATTCTGAGTGGCTAGGCAGGGTTGACCTTGTAATCGTTGATGGCGATCATAGCTACGAAGGGGTGCAAGAAGATACCAGACGAGCATTTGAGCTATTAGCACCTGGCGGATATATTCTTTGGGATGATTTTGCGCCAGGCTGGCCGGGAGTAGTGAAAGCTCTAAAAGAGCACGATCGTGCACGATCGTTCCGCCGCATCGCCGGCACAAAATGGGTGTACTACGCAGACGATCGAAATGCGGTCAGCGAAAGTCTTGTGGTTCAGCCTGCTTAACTCGCTACATTTCACCAACTTTGTTTCTGTATTCTTTATCCGTCGCGCTGCGACGGATAAACTTAAGCAATTAAAGTTGCTAGTGGCTGATAGAAAGTGCAATTCGTTAATCTAGAACTCCGATCGGAGTTCTCGCGCTTGGAGTCCGTCTTTCCATCCTGCTATCCGCTCTGTCCAAACGGTATGCAGGATTTTTAGTTCTCGATAGGGCTTGCCGTATAGTTGAATAGCTCGCAAACTTGCAAGTAGCCCAGGTGAATTCACAGAACCAAATAGGAACAGATAAACAAGCCGCCAAAATCGAAGATTAGCGGGGCTAAATTTCGCAAGAATAAAGCATTCGTTGTAGCAACCGTTGACAATCTTTACCTGCAAATTTCCACCCCGACCGCTCGTATAAACTGTGTTTGTTGGATAGTGATCGACAACATTAGCAAAGTCGAATAGAACTCGGTATCCTCTCGCTTTCACCTGAAGACAAGCATCGAGTTCAAACTTTTGCCAGTACGGTCTAAGCGCAGATTCAAAGCGATCGAACGCACAGCGTCTGAGGCTCATATTGTATCCAACTAAATGATCACACTCGATCGGCTCAAGATTTGTCCAGGCTTCGATGTGGTCGTACATATTGCCGTGGCTCTTGCCGTACCAGGTTAAACGCCCGATTGGTTTAACCGATCGTTTCGGAAACGGCGCAGCATCAGAATGGTGATTGTTTGCGGATCCACCTACTGCTCCAACTGAGGGATCGGCATAAAACGATAAGTGACGAGCAAGCCAAGTTTCAGGCACAATCACATCATCGTCGCACAGCAGAATAATGTCTGAAGTGGCGGCATCAAGTGCTGCGTTTTCCGCATTTACAATTCCTGCCTCAGCACAATGAAGTAAGCGCAACACATAAGGTGACGAGGGCAGCAGCAACTGCACGACATCACGAGTCGGGGTATCGTCCGCTTGCCAAACTACAATTACCTCATCTGGAAGTTGAGTTTGAGTCGCTAAGCTCAGTAAGCAACGACGCAGATAGTCAGGGCGACGAAAGCTAGGAATGAGAACACTAGAAGACAACGACTGCATAAGGAGTTCCCGCAATTTCGCTTAAATTTTGCATCGATCGAGGTCTGTAAGAATCCGTAATTCTCGATATTGAGTTGGACTATCAAGAAGTAGATTACGTAGTTTTACGGTGGGTAGAATCGCACAAGCGTTGCATATTTTAGTGAACTAAAGCCGTAATTTCAATGAGCTTTGATGATTCAAGCTTAGTCATACTCTAAGCTCTGCAATCCTTGGAAGCTAGGTCTTAGAAAATTCTTAGAGAATTAGGTCTTGGAAAATTCAACAATCTTAGGTTAACAATGCGCTCTTCTTGTCGCCAGCTTCTTACCATTGGGCATTCCTATATTGTTCCGCTCAATCGTCGTCTTGCAAATGAGATGTCCCGTATAGGTCAATCAGATTGGGAGATTACGGTTATCTCACCTCTGGCACTCAAGGGTGATTTGCGTCCTCTAAGATTTGAGCCAGAGCTGCACGATCGTGCTTCGGTTGAAGGAATTCCAGTGTTGTTCGATCAAATCCCGCATCTCATGCTGTACAGCAACCGACTACGGGAGATTTTGCAGCAGGGTTGGGATTTAGTACATTGTTGGGAAGAGCCTTACATCTTATCGGGAGGGCAGGTTGCTTGGCAAACTCCTTCTCAGACTCCTCTGGTTTACTTCACCTTTCAGAACAATTCTAAGCGCTATTTACCGCCGTTTAACTGGATTGAAGCTCAGACAATGCAGCGATCGACAGGATGGATCGCCAGTGGTCATACAGTTGCGAATGCACTAAAGCACCGTCAAGGGTATGATCGACCCATGCAAATTATCCCGCTTGGAGTGGATGTAGAACATTTTTCTCCATCTTCTGGAATGCGGCAGAGCATTCATCAGCAATTGGAGTGGGATTCCAGCGATGCTCCAGTGATTGGCTTTTTGGGGCGATTTGTGCCAGAAAAGGGACTGTCGATGCTGATGCGGGTGCTTGATCGCGTAGTTCAGCCTTGGCGAGCGATATTTGTTGGCACAGGGGTCATGGAGGCAGAATTGCGATCGTGGGCGGCGCAGTATGGCGATCGTGTCCGCATTTGTACTACGGTTACTCATGATCATGTGCCACAGTATCTCAATGCAATGGATTTACTATGTGCGCCTAGTCAAACGGCTCCTCATTGGCGCGAGCAGTTTGGACGAATGCTAATCGAAGCCTTTGCTTGTGGTGTTCCAGTAATTGGGAGTGATAGTGGCGAGATTCCCTATGTGATTGGAGATGCAGGAATTGTATTGGATGAGAAGGATGAGCAGGCATGGCTGAGAGCCATTTCGATGCTGCTAGATGATCCGACGCAAAGAACGGCACTGGCTGAAAGAGGACTCGATCGTGCTTATTCTGTTTATCAATGGTCAGTAGTGGCACGACAGCATTTAGAGTTTTTCAACTCAATTTTAGGAGGAATGCGAGTTAAGCAATATATTTAGCTCGAATTTTAACAAAGCCTGATGAAATTCAGGCTCGTGATCGATGGCTTGACCAGTTAGCCCATCAAGTGATTCAGCAAAAACCGGCTCAGGCAAGCGCGATCGCAAAGCAGTATTTTGATGACGAATTGCTCAGCCCAAAACTCTACAATTTCACTCATGCGCTACTTTACGATTGCCTCGTTGAACCGGTTGCATTGACACGAGCATTGTGTAAGCAGCTAGCTACGGAGCAGGCTTTGAATTGCTCTGAATAGGGTCTAGAAGAAGTAACGGTAGACCTTGTGGAAAATTCTTGATTATTCTTCATGTAGGACACTTTTCGCCATGCACGCAACAAAATGGATCACATCACAACACCAGTCTCTTCTAGATGTTGGCTGTAATCTTGGTGAATTTTTACAACTATGTAAAGAAACCTTTCCGCATCTAAAGCTGGCTGGAGTTGAGATCAATAAACCTGCTCTGGTAACAGCACAACAACGATTATCCGACGCCAACCTACATCATGCTGGAGCCGAGAGCCTACCGTTTGCTTCAGAATCGTTTGACTACGTTACCTGTACTGAGGTTCTTGAGCATATTCCGGTTGAGCTAAGAAGCCAGGGCTTACAGGAGATGCAGCGAGTTCTTAAACCAAACGGCTACTTAGTGCTGAGTACGCCTCATCGTGGATGGTTTGATTGGATGGATGCGGGTAATCTCCGTTTTCGGATGCCCGGAGTGTATCGCTGGATTGTAAAGGGTGGGCTAAGAGACTCAAGTTATGAAGCACTGAACCGCCATGTTGAATGGCACGGGCATTTTAAGTTTGAGGAACTGATGGCGATCGCAGGAGAAGGATGGAAGGTTATTACAGTCGAGCGGGGTGGATTGTTTCTCTTTCCACTGATGGACTTACTAAGCTGGTTCTTCTACCGCAAGAACTTGCGCTCCCACCCAATTCGACTATTCTTCGAGCGAATTGCAGGCTGGGACGATTCGATTAACTATGGTCAAGCCTCGTACAGAATTATGATTGTGCTGCAAAAGGTAGGGCGTGAGATCAAGTCAGATGCGGTAGCAAGCACTTACAGCACAAGAATTACATCTACCCCATTAATTTAATTACAGATATTTTTTGAAGCAACCAGGATGTGAAAGACAATGCAATCTCAGCGATTAGTTGGGTTTGATTGCTTGAAAGTAGTGGCAGCCTATGGAGTCGTTGTGATTCATGGTTTAGGAGATATTCCAAAAACCTATTGGGCAAATACAGTTTCTAGTTTTTTCGTTCAGTTTTCGGTGCCTGTCTTCCTGATGATGGCGTTTTACTTTAGTATCTCCAGTCTATACAGTTCAAACTGGAGAAAATATCTGCTTAAGCGCTTTAAACGCCTCTTAATTCCTTTTTATCTCTGGTCTGCAATTTACGTGCTTGCAAGATTGCTCAAGCAAGTTTTAATAAGAGATGAATCGCTGGAAAAGCTTTTCGCTGATCCAATCTCGCTCTTATTAGGAAGTGCAGGAGTTCAACTCTACTTTCTCCCGTTGCTGTTTACAGGTCTGATCGCTGCCGTGTTCATCATTCATTGGGTTCGACCGGAGCCATTGTGGATGCCCTTGTGCTTACTGATAGGAAGTTTGTATCTAAGTATGCCGCTCCTGGTGGATGGCGGATTACAGGATGCTCAGCGAATTCTCAGTGTGACTCAACATCCTATATTGATGAATTTGTATGAGGTCTCGCTTAAACTTGGATCATCTCAGCAGCTTGCCGAGAGTTCTGTGATTGTGGCTGCCTGGGTATTATATTGTCTGCCCTACATTTCCATCAGCATTCTGTTTCACAATCCTAAAGTACGATCGTTGGTTTCTCGTTGTACAAATAAGCGATCGGTTGCGATCGTCGCTGCTCTTTTATTCACTACTTTAGTTCTCATTGTTTTCTTGCAATTTTATGGGTTGCGCTTTCTAGTTCCTGTGTTGGCGTTGCTGATTGCCATTCTAAGCTCTGGGGTGCTATCGCAAGAATGGATTTGGGTTAAACGTTTTAGCTATCTCAGCTTTGGTATTTACTTGATTCATGGCTTGTTAACGGCAGGGCTGAGTCCGCTCTTGATTCGTCTGAATCTCATGGCTTCAACAATGCTACTCTCTTTGCCTAGCTTATTGATAATTTCAACTTTAGTTTTTTGCCTTAGCGCGTCAATTACTGCTTTGATTGCCAGTAACAAGCGAGTCGCTCAAATTCTGCTGGGTGCATAAATTGGTCTTGAGTAAACAAATTAAGAAGCATATTGAAGCGTGAAAGTGCTTTTTGCTGAATGGTGGGGTTAAAACTATGCGTGCGGCTCTAATCTTCGACTATCCAGAGGAACAATGGCACAGTATGGATCTCTGTGCCCAAATGTTGTTGAACTATTGGCGCAACGATCGTACTTTGCAACCCGATCGCATTTGTCCCTCGTTTCAGCATCGTCTAACGCGCTTTCCAAAGATAGGAAGTCGTAAAGCTGCATTTAATAGCGATCGCTTACTTAATCGCTTCTGGGACTATCCAAACTACATCAAGCACATGACCACGAAATTCGATGTGTTTCATGTGTGCGATCATACTTACGCTCAATTAGTGCATGAACTTCCTGCCGATCGAACCGGGGTGTACTGTCATGATATTGATGCGTTCCGATCGCTTGTTGAACCCGAACAAGAGCCGCGCCCTCGTTGGTATCGCGTAATGTCGCAGCGAATTTTAGACGGATTGCAGAAAGCTGCGATCGTCTTTTATTCGACTCAGGCAGTGCGACAGCAGATAGAACATTATCAGTTAGTCGATTGCGATCGCTTAGTTCATGCACCTTATGGAATTTCATCTGAGTTTTCGGTTGATGTCGATGTTGCTGTACCTGTAAAAGCTCCGTTCGTTCTGCACGTTGGAAGCTGTATTCCACGTAAACGAATTGATGTGTTGCTTGATGTGTTTGCTGAGCTAAGTCAGGCTGACGCTGAATTACATCTGGTAAAAGTTGGGGGTGACTGGACATCCGAACAACAGCAACAACTCGATCGCTTGAACATTCGCTCTAAGATCATTCACTTACACAATCTTCCGACTGCGATGATCGCAGCTTTGTACCATCGGGCTGAGGCGGTATTGGTTCCCAGTGAAGCAGAAGGGTTTGGGCTGCCGTTGATTGAAGCGTTAGCGTGTGGCGCGATCGTGGTTGCCAGCGATTTACCTGTATTGCGCGAGGTTGCTGGAGATGCAGCACTTTACTGTCCAGTGGGCGAGATTTCAGCTTGGGTGAAGACAATTCAAGCCGTTCTGAACAATCTTGATGAAGCTCCAGAACGATCGTTGAGACTCGTTCAGGCGAGTCAATATTCCTGGCAAACTCATGCTGAGACGATTATGCAAGCTTATCTTCGACTCGGAGCTTAGGTGATGAGACTGTTGTTTTTTAATGCGGTTGGGGCGATCGGTGGAGCAGAACGATCGCTGTTAACGATGCTAGAGAGTTTACGCAAGCTTGATCCATCAATCGAGATCTTTTTGGTGGTTGGCACAGAGGGAGCACTGATTGAGGCGGCTGAAGAGCTCGGAGTGCGAGTGATTTGCTTGCTCCTGCCTCAGTCGATTAATCGCTTTGGAGATAGTGGAATACGATCGCAGTTCTCAAAATTGAGGCTATTATTCAAAGTTGGAATTGCTCTACCAAAGTTTCTTAACTACTTGAAGCAGATGCGTAGAACAATTCAAAGAATTCAACCAGACTTAATTCACTCAAACAGTATTAAGACTCATATTCTCTTAGC
>JACJNX010000077.1 GCA_014695255.1 Cyanobacteria bacterium FACHB-63 | reverse complement strand
GCAAAAAACTGCTCTCGATTGATTGTACTAGAACCTTGTGAATTGATACAGGAACTTAGATAAGCAGTGCGATCGTGTTCAAACAGTTGGTAGAATCCAGTTTGTCCTTGTTTTGTTGTTGGATTAACTGTCACTTTCTGATGATTCAAACCGTAGATTTCTAAATAAACTGGAATATCCCCGTTTGTGGTAGTGAGATAGTTGACTTGAACATTGAAGGAACGATCGTTGACCTGATACTTGTACTGATAGCCGTTTGCGCTCGGTGAATTGATTTGAGTTGGAAGCGGTTTCAATACTAGTGCATTGCCTTCGACTAACTTAGACTGCTTCAAAGGCATCTGGCTCGGAAACGTGAAAGGTGTGTACTGACCAAGATTTGGATCAAACACTGCTCTACCAATCACCAGAACTGTGCAAAATAAAGTTAGCCTGAGCAGCGGAAAATACAGGGACTTCGATGAAATCATAAACTTAGTGCGAGGAGTGTTCTAGCTCTTCTGGAGTTTCCGTTGCCTCAATAGAGGCCTCTGGCTCTAGCTTTCTGTGTTCGACCAAATACTGACAGTAACTTGTGAAAATCGTCATCGAGATCATCGAAAAGACTTGTGCTCCACCCGTTCCATGCCAGTAATCAAAGCTTGCCGTATCTTTCTTGGAAACGAGATACGCTAAAAACATGACGCGAAACCCATTAATAATAAACGCAGATAGAATGGCGATCGCAGGCACCATAAACTTCTGCTTCAATGTTGTAGGAAAAATCAGCAGAAATAGGATGGCTACCTTCAACGTCACGAGAATCGCCTCTAGCCCAGAGCAGCCCGAATAGACTTGAACGGCTCCAGTCGGCATAATTAGCTTCGTTCCTTCGCGCTCAACCAAAAAGCCGAGATACCACATCAAAGCATGAGCATACTTTGATGTGACGACACTCGAATCGACGATCCGCTCGGATGCTGCCCCCAAGAAATCGATCGGAATGATCATCACGAGCAAGATCCACAGTTCACGTTGATAATGTTTGAACTGTTTAAACCCAACCGCAATCAGCCCGATCGCGCCTCCAATGAATAATGGCGTGACCTCTAATAAAAGGGTATAACCGACCTGATAATTCAGCCCTCGCACTAACAATAACGCAATCAAAAACCAGCCGACACACTGAGAGAGCTTTTCCCGCTTTAATAGCAAACGATCGCGCTTCTGCCAGAGGGAGTAGCCAAGCACAGACCATTCGACCATTTCTAGCGAAAGATGACTAAAATTGCCCGACAATCGCCAATATAGCTGTAGGTGCAGTACCACTAAACCCAGCGCAACTGCTAACAGCCAGTAGTTTGAATCATTGACAACCTGGGTAAAACGAGCGCGATACTCAAGCAAACGCATGAAGCTAATTTTCCGTAATAATTTGCGATCGCATTTCAATTTTAGAGGGTGTTTGAAAAGTATAAAAAATCCCTTCGCTCTCGTTGCTACAGCACACCCTCTTAACGCCAAGACCTTCGCCCTCATCCCATTGAAAGAAGGGAGATGAGGGCATGGAGGCTAACACTCAATCACTGTATCAATTGCCCTTAGCTCGTGCACTGCGCGATTGGCGTAACACCTTACCTAAGGTTTGAAACTCTGCATTGTTTGACAACGTGACCAGAACTTCTTCTCTCGTCGTCAGAATGACATTATTGTAAGCACGAATCGCGATCGCAAGTGAATTCTTACTGATATTCGTGCAGGCTGGTGCAGCAATATCACTACCACAGCTAATCAACAATGGCTCGCTCGCAATCAATGACTCTGCAAGCCCTTGAGCAAGTTGCTGAATCTCTGTTGAACTCAAGCTGACATTGCCTAATGAAAGCACAATCTTTGCTGAGGTTTGCATCGTTGGTAGTGAGACTTTTGCAGCATCCAAAGCGGGTAAAACGCCTGCTAGAACCGCCGCAATTTTTGCATTCTGTGCAGTAAACGACTGAATCGTCGGCTTTCCGTCTGCACCTTTAAGCGCATCAGAGTTCGAGGTAAATCGAATCTCGATTTGACGATCGAGCTTAGGAATCAGAACAACTTCAATGTTGCGCGTCACTCCGAACCGATCGTTGCCAAAAATCGTAAACTGCCCAGACTGAGTGTTCAGTCTATCCACATAGCGCGAAAACCGTGCTGCGATACTAGCAGGTGTGCTGCCTTCACGCTTGAGGTCTATCCGCACAAATCCCGGACGCTCAGCTTCAACTCCCGGCTCATTCGGAGGCACCGCAGGCTGAGAAATAATCGCTCTTAACTCGCCAATAATCTCGATAAAGCGATCTCCCACAGGTGAACCAGGCTGCGGCAGGGATGGAGGAGCCTTTTCAGAGCCAGGATTATAGCCAGGAGTTCCATTCGGTGTATGTGCAGCAACCGGAACTGCGATCGACAGCGTAAAGATTGCTCCTAACACCGTCGTAGACTTGAGTAGAACAGCAATTTGCTTCATCATCTTAGTATCGATATCCGAGATAGTTAAACCCATAGCCAATGCTAAAAGAGAACACTGTGGCGTTATCATTCCGATTCAGAACATTCCCCACAACAAACGTGAGAAACAGCGGCGTTGTTTTAATCGGAACGTAAGAAACACCCAGATTTAAGTCTTGCCCTGTCCAGCTTCCAATGACTGATGCTTGAGGAACAACACGCAGACCCGCGCTAGCAAAGACTCCAACTCCACCGCGTCCGTTCACAATGTTGTCGTACGATCGGAACCGTCCTCCTCCCACACCCAGCGTTAAGGTCAGAGGCAGCGAATCCTCGACGTTTCCGGGGCGTAGGTCAAAGATTTTGCTGGCAACGCCATACAAGGACGAGTCAAGCCTGCTAGCTTCGTCACCCCAGCGGATGCCAGAATCAAATCCGAGCGCGATCGCAGCTTTACCGGGGAGCGCGCGGTGTAACTTTAGTCCAACTTCGCCGTTGGCACCAAAGCGGCGAAGGCTACCGATGTTGAAGTTGACTTCTAAGCCAAGTTCGCGTTCAGAATCGCCCAAACCAAATCCAAAGCTGAGTGCGGAATCGGCTTCATTAATTCTTGGTCGGCGATTTGCGAAAAACAATCCCACAAACGCATCCCCAAAGTTTGCACCAAACGCACTGGGAACCCCGACAGTAGAACCCGGAGAATATGCAGGAATCCGAAGCTCTTCTAAGGGTTCAATTAGCAATTGTCGGCGGAGATCCTGGGAGGTTCCAGTTTCAGGAGCCTGAGCAATAGGGGAGTCAGCAACAGAGGGTGAGTTGAGGAGTTTTTCAGCGCTGGTTTCTGGCTTTTGCTGTAAGAACTCTGCTCTTGAAATAATTCTTGGCTCTCGATCGATGGATGCACCTTGAACAGTTGAAGCGACAACTGCTGGTTTTGCTTTCTGGTCAGGTTTTACTTTCTGGTCAGGTTTTACTTTCTGGTCAGGCTTTACTTTCTGATCAGGTTTGAGCCATGAAGCATTAGGAACCTCTAATGCGATCGCTGCTGCTTTTGGGCCGATTTCGCTCGAATCGTTTGCGGCTGCAATTTTAACGCCTCCGAATCCCGCCAGAACAAAAGTAACTGCAAAACAACGTATCCAGAAGGTTGAGGTACGAAAATGTCGAATGAATTGTCTGTCCTTCATAGTGATCACAGCTTCAGAACTGTTCATGGGGTGAAATCAGGGCAAAGCCTACTGCATCGATAGTTTACAAATAGTTTCCCTACGTATACTCCGTGAATATCTGTATCTTTCTTATGAATCGTAGAATTAACTGAGTAATCTTACGGGTGCGGTCTACGAATTAGTAAATTTTTCAATGATCTGGCTTCTGGAATTTTCCGGAATAGTGCTTACTGTACTGTAGTGATCTCCACAAGCTTGCAAATAGAACTCACGCTACAAAAAATCAGATTGTTCTTTCGGGCTGCCTCTCTACTGCGATCGATGATTCTAATTGCACTTGTCATCCCACTTAACTTCGGGCTGGCATTATGAAAGGTTTTATTCGCTCTAATTTATTTCGTTGCTCGATGTGCATGATTGCAACTGCTGTTTTTGCGGCTGCACCTTCTCAGATAGTGCAGGCTCAATCGACAGGCCCGAACCCTACGGGAAGCGAAGCTACCGTACAAGCAATGTCAACTTACAAAAATACGAATCAACGTTGGATCGAGATCCAACTTTCGACGCAGCGATTGATTGCTTGGGAAGGTAAAAAGCAGGTTCATGCGGTGATTGTTTCAACCGGAAAGGCAAGCACCCCGACTCCTCAAGGAGTGTTTCGCATTCAATCGAAGTATCGCGTTGCCCGAATGCAAGGAGATGACTATGATATTCCCGATGTGCCCTACACTATGTATTACTCAGGAGGCTACGGAATTCATGGGGCGTACTGGCACAATCATTTTGGTACACCTGTCAGTCACGGCTGCGTGAATGTTGCAGTGGATCACGCACAATGGTTATTCAATTGGGCAAAAGTCGGAACTCCAGTGGTTGTTCGTTAGCGTTAGATCGTTGCTGAACTAGCCACTGGAGCAATTACGGTTTACTGAGAAAGTCGAGTGAGCGTTGCTCTAACTCCAGTTTTAGAGAGTTGGCTTAACGCTCTCTCAGCAGTTTCTACAAATGCCGAAGATTGCACTATATCATCACCAAAAATCTCGCTGAAGCTGAGTAAAGAACGGACATCGGCTTTGTTAACTCTCGCTGCTAATACAACCGATAATGGGTCTTCAATGGCAATCGATTGTCCTTGTTCGTCTTGTCCTATCAAACAGTAGAACCAAGCCGCGATCGTGAAACTGAGATAGTCAATTGCTCTACCTTGTTGTAACAGATCGCGCAGTGAACCTAACAGAAACTTAGGAACTTTAACAGAACTACTGGAACAGAGACGAGAGACACGATCGCGAATCTTAGGATTTTCAAATCGCTCAATCAGTGTTCTCTTGTAGTCTGTCAGATCTAAGCCCGGAACAGGCTGAAGCGTAGGTGTGACTTCTTCCATGAATGCCATGACTACATTACGGCATTGCGCATCTGCCATGACTTCATGCACATAGGTATAACCAAGCAATGTTCCAAGATAACCAATCAATAGGTGGCTTGCATTCAGTAGTCTAATCTTGATCAATTCATAGGAATGAACATCAGTTGTGAATTGCACTCCAACTGTTTCTAATTCTGGTCTTCCTGCACAGAACTGATCTTCAATCACCCATTGCAGGAAGGGTTCTGCCATTACTGGAAAATCATCCACAATCCCAAACTGATCTGCAACGAAAGCACGATCGCTATCCGTCGTAGCGGGTGTAATCCGATCGACCATGCTGTTTGGGAAGGCTCCATGTTCAGACAGCCATCGCCCTAAAGCTGGGTCGCGTAACTCTGCATACGTTGTCAACATCTTTCGTGTGATGTTGCCATTGCCTTGTAAGTTGTCACAGGATTGCACTGTAAACGGTGGTAATCCTTGCTTACGACGTTGATCTAATGCGGCTGCTAGAAAGCCATACGTGCCGATCGGTTGATCCGGATGCTGTAAATCATGCTGAATCGTGGGATGGTTGATCTCTAATTCGCCGCTTGCTTCGTTGTAGTAATAGCCCCCTTCTGTAATCGTGAGTGTCACAATCCGACAGTCAGGCGATACCATTGCAGCAATCACAGACTGTGGGTCTTCGGGTGCGAACAGATAGCGATCGATTGCTCCAATGATTCGAGCGCGATCGTGATTGGGCGATCGCTCAACCAAGGTATAGAGGTGATCTTGAGACTGGAGGGCATCACGCATTCGTCGATCTTGCTGTAATAATCCGATGCCACAAATTCCCCAACGAAAATCAGAGGTTTGATGAAAATAGTTATCCAGATATAAAGCTTGATGCGCTCGATGAAAGCCACCAACACCGATATGCACAATGCCGTTTTTCAGGAGATAACGATCGTACTGCGGAACACGAATTGTCTCTGATAAACGAGATAAAGCTGCCTGATTAAGCTTGATAGCTGAGTGGGTCTGACTCATGGATTGATGATGTAGAGAGAATAACAATGTTTTCTGCTTTCTAACAAAGCAAAACACTGCTCAATACTTCAGATCATAGTCAGCCTAAAGCTAGATGATCAGGGCTAGAAATATATGTTTATCCCCTAATATAGGTTTAGCCGATCGTCATCCAAGCCCTCAGCACTTCTGCAACTGTCCATGCCTGTGCAATACAGCCATGCGGCAACATGGGTGCATCCCCATCAAAAATCTCACTCAGGCTTCCCAATCCCTCAGCGCGGAGGTGGTTTGCCATCGGTTCGAGGAATTCCCGCGCTTTAGTTGAATCGCCATACACTCGATAATGCGCGATCGCGTAAGACCCAATTAACCACCCCCAAACTGTGCCTTGATGATAAGCGCCATCACGATACAGTGAATCGCCTGCATAATGCCCGTGATAGTTTGGATGGTGAGGATCGAGCGATCGCAATCCGTAAGAGGTGAGCAGCGATCGAGAACAGGCATCGACTACACCCTTTTGCTGATTTTGCGTTAAAGGACTTTCTGGCAGCGAAACCGCGAAAATTTGATTCGGACGTAAAGACGCATCATTTCCGGTTGGAGTATCGAGAACGTCGTAACAATAGCCCGTATCAGGGTTCCAGAAGCGCTCAAAACGGGCAAGCACTCGTTCTGCCATTGCATCATACTCACGATAGGGTTTACCGATGCGACGGGCGAACTTTGCGATAATGCGAAGCGCGTTGTACCAAAGGGCGTTGATTTCGATCGGCTTACCAATTCGAGGCGTAACGACCCAATCACCGATTTTGGCATCCATCCAGGTGAGTTGCGTTCCGGGTTCTCCGGCATAGAGCAAGCCATCTGCGGAATCTAGGTGAATGTTATAGCGAGTCCCGCGACAATGCCAATCGATGATTTCTGACAACATTGGAAATAGGTTTTCGATCACGTCATGGTCATCAGTTGCGTTGTAATAATCGAAAATCGCAACGAAATACCATAAGGTTGCATCAACGGTATTATATTCGGGAATGGCTCCAGCATCAGGAAAGCGATTCGGAAGCATTCCTTGATCAACATATTGAGCGAACGTGTAGAGAATCGATCGCGCAATTTCAACTCGCCCAGTCGCAAGCGTTAATCCCGACAAGCTAATCATCGTATCCCGTCCCCAATCGTTGAACCAGGGATAACCTGCAATAATCGTTTTGCCATTGGGGGGACGACTGACAATAAACTGATCCGCTGCTAAGACAAGTTGACGAATCCAGGCGGGAGAGGTTTCGACTTGCTTCACGCGATCGAGCCGCCAACAGTCGAATATTCGCTGCTCGTAGTTGCGCTGCGATCGCAAGGCAGTTTCGCCATCCAGATTTGGAGCCGTTTCAGTGCTAGTGACAAATGTGAGCGATTGACCCGGATACAAGGTAGCTTCAAACGTGGCGATGTGTAAGTGGTCTTCACGATCGCTGAGTCCTCTGGTGCGTTCGATCGCCAAATCAAATCCATAATGCCAATCGTGGGCAGGTGTCATCGTTGCGCCCCGACAGAATAGATAAAAGGGTGCTGCTTCAGGATGGGCAGAAACTTGTAAACCGTTTCCGATCGCTTCCGTTTTCATTTGCCAATCATTGCCAGAAGTATTGCCGTGATAATCCCGATAATTGATAAAAGTTTTGAACGTTAGCGTTAACGGTTGTGTTGCTCGGTGTAACTGATAATGCACATAAGTTGTATTTTCTCCCTGCTGCATCCAGATGCGTTTTTCTAAAATTGCATCGCCGCAAGCATAGCGCCATACCGGAACTGTCCCTTCAAGAAAAAATCGCTCAATCTGTTTATACCCCTGGGGTTTCACGGTGCGATCGATCCAGCGATTTGCGCTGAGTGGATAGATCTCTGTCCCGTATTGAACTGATTCTTCGAGCTTTGTGGTGAGCAAGGTGCGATCGAGCGGTGGGTTTAAAGCTGCGATCAAGAGTCCGTGATAGCGACGGGTTAGGAGTCCCGCGATCGTCCCAGAAGCAAACCCTCCAATTCCATTCGTGACAAGCCATTCTCGCGCTTCTGAGGTCGGCAAACTGCCACAAATTTCCCGCCCAAAATCAATCACCATAAAAATATTCCAGCCAGTCTAATGATTCTAAAAGACGAAAGCGATTCGGGTCGGATCTCGCCAGAAGAAATTTGGATTTCCAGGATGGGTCAATCTTGGGGATCAAGATATTCTTTCGATTTGACTCTAAACTCAAGCATGACGTTTGGGAGATAGTTTGGGAGATAGCTTGTGACCCCGATCCTTTTTGTGACTGATTTAGACCATACTTTGGTGGGCGATGACTTCGCGCATGAGGAACTAAACGAATGGTTCCAACAAACACGATCAACCGGAAGTAAGATCGTCTATTCCACAGGTCGATCGCTGATTCGATATCAAGAACTTGCCGCCGAAGCTCCTCTCATTGAACCGGATTTATTAATTGCGTCGGTGGGCACAGCAATCTACTCGCGGCTAGATGGCACACCTGATTCGGAGTGGCAAAAAAAGCTCACAGTTGGATGGGATCGCGATCGAGTTATGGCTGTTACCGCCCATTTTTTAGATCTTGTACTGCAAGCCGAAACCGAACAGAGTGACTTTAAAGTGAGCTTCTTTTTGACTGAAGAAGCCGCGATCGAACTTTTACCACAGTTGGATTATCAGCTCAAACAGCAGGAGCTAGATGTCCAACTGATTTACAGTAGTGGACGAGATTTAGATATCCTTCCACGTCACGCGAATAAGGGATCAGCGCTGACTTTCGTGCGACAGACTTTGGGATTTGCACCAGAGCGCACGATCGTCTGTGGCGATTCTGGAAATGATATCGCCTTATTTGCGGTTGGATCAGAGCGCGGAATTATGGTGGGCAATGCACAGCCCGAATTACGATCGTGGCATCGCGATCATCCCGCTCCGCATCACTATTTGGCAAAGTCCTACTGTGCCGCTGGCATCCTCGAAGGGCTAGAATACTTCGGGTTTCGCTAGAATGAAAGCATGATTGGTTATCTCAAAGGCACGATCGCGGCAATTCAAAAAACAACAAACAATCGAGTCACCCTAACGCTTGAGGTGAATCAGATTGGCTATGATGTGCAGGTTGTGCCGCGCTTACTACAATCGCTTCCATCCGAGGGCGAAGAAGCTCAAATTTTCACTCACTTAAACGTGCGCGAAGATCAAGTGACGCTGTTCGGGTTTGGCTCGGCAGCAGAGCGTGATCTATTTCGGCAATTGGTGAGTGTGAGCGGCATTGGTCCACAGCTTGCGGTGGCACTGCTCGATACATTAGGGCTGCAAGATTTGGTGCAGGCGATCGTGTCTGGCAATACTCGCTTGCTGGCGCGGACTCCGGGAGTGGGTGCAAAAACGGCAGAGCGGATTGCTTTAGAACTCAAAACGAAGCTCTCGGAATGGCGGCAACAGTCGGGAATTGTGGTGACTCCGGGTGCAGGTCCCGCCTCGAATATTCTCGAAGATGTGGAGATGACGCTGCTAGCATTAGGCTATACCGATCAAGAAATTACCCAAGCCCTGCAAGCGGTTGGGCAAAATACCGCACTGTCAAAATCTGGAGATGCAGAAGCTTGGATTCGACAAGCGATCGCTTGGTTAAGTCAGTAGTTGAGCCAATAACGGAAGACGAGTTTTCTCGCTCCGGTTTAATCCAGACTCTACTCAGCCCAAAAGCGTTGCTTCAAAGATTTTAACGTGGGGAAGAACTCACAAGTTCTGGGGTGAGGATGAAATCGGGCTGTTGCGTTGGCGATCGCGCTTTTTCGGTATGATTGTCACCGCTCCCGATTTTGCTTTGGTTTATGTTGTCGCTTCTCTCTAGTTTGATTGTGTCGCAAGCTACTCCCTCACCTTCTCCCCAAACGATCGTGCAACCGCAAGAAATGCGCGTTCTTCCTGGCGAATTAGATTCAGTGCTGGTGTTCAACAGTAACAGTCCTGAAGTGGTGCAAACCGAAGGGATTTTGCTATCAACCTTTCCGTCAACTGGAAAACAAGTTCCTGCGGCTCACCTCGATCAAACGTTTTCGGGACGCTTTGACATTTTCGCGCATCACATTGCAAAACCTGTGACACCGACGGATTTGAGAACGCTTCATCTGGGAGTGATTGCGAACAATCCGGGCAAAGAGCCTGTAACGATCGACATTTTGCAAGCCGCAAGCCATCTCAGTCAGCCAGATGCGCCGTTTATCAAACTTCCGACTGCGGTGGAGAATAACGACGGTAAGGCGTTTTCAGGTCCTGGAAGTCGGGCAGTCGGTGAAGTGTTACGCGGACTGAGGCAAGATATTTTTCCGGCTCAAGTTGTGATTCCGCCGGGAGAGAGTCGGATGCTGCTGAATCTGCCGATTCCGGTTAAACCGCTCACACCGCCGCTCAATGGTCGATCGACGTTTATGCGACTCCGCAGCACTGGAGCGGTTTATCTTGCAAGTTTGGGAATGTTTGCTAAGCAAAATCCAGACGGAACTGAACGCGAACCAAATTTAGCGGAATGGGAAACGCTACTGGATAGTGCAACTCTTTCAACGCCGCGCGATAAAGTACCTACACCGATCGAGCAGACCACAGGAAATGTAATCTATGGACGAGTGGCAGGCGTTGGGGTTGGATCGCAGTGGAATGGGCGGATTTTGGATCAGGGGCAGGATTTTCTCAGCACACCCGAACCCGGCAAAGGAATTTCATACGGTTTAGCGACTTTGAATCGCGGCACATTAGGCACAAACCAAAACCAGAGCGCAAAACTGATTCGGCGTTACCCGGACACCGCTTATCAAGCGCATGGAAACTACGCGATTCAGTACAGTTTGACAATGCCTCTGAAAAATACCACTGCCCAGACGCAAACCGTTGTGGTGACGGTTGAAACCCCGCTCAAACGAGAAGACACAAACCAAGGACTGCGCTTTTTGCAGCCTCCCGGACCGCAAATGAACTTTCGCGGAACGGTGCGATTGTTGTACAACGACGATCGCGGCTTACCCCGGACTCAATATGTCCACTTGGTACAACAGCGAGGGCAGCAAGGCGATCCGCTGATTACACTACAGATGAAACCGCAGGAACGGCGTTTAGTACAGTTCGATTTCCTTTATCCGCCTGATGCAACTCCACCGCAAGTTCTCACGGTGAAAACCTTGCCGTAGTTAGCTTAACGACTTTAACTGCGGTAATAACTCCTGAAAGGCTCTTCCACGATGGCTAATTTCCTGCTTCATCTCTAGCGGCATTTCTGAAAATGTCATGCCCTTTTCAGGGACGTAGAAGATCGGGTCATAGCCAAATCCACCTTCGCCGTGTGGAGTGGTGAGAATTTCACCCGGACAAATTCCTTCAGTCAGAAGTGCGATCGTGCCATCCGGTTTGGCAAGCGCGATCGCGCAAACGAACTGCGCCCGTCGATCGGAAATTCCCTGTAATTCTCCTAACAGCTTGGCAATTCGGGCTTGATCCGAGTCGGCGTATCGGGCTGAGTAGATTCCAGGTCGGTTATCAAGGGCAACGACCTCTAAACCGGAATCATCCGCGATCGCCCAATGTCCTGTTGCGATCGCGACTTGAGTGGCTTTCTGAGCGGCATTTTCTCGGAATGTCGCTCCGGTTTCTTCCATTTCTAAGTCGGGTGGCTTCAGTTGCAATTCCCAATTCAGCCCTGATAAATAAGGCTCAATTTCTTTGACTTTGCCTGGATTTCCGGTTGCTACTACTAAAACTGTCATGGTTCAATCCACTGCCGAAACGCATCCCAATTGGAAATATCTTCTAATAATGCCTGATATCCGCTGACATTGGGATGTAAGCCGTCTTCGGTGAATTGCTGCTTGCACCAGTCTGACCCTCGCGATCGCCAAATTTCCAGGAGATTCAGATGCGGAATTTGACGAGCTTCACACGTCGATCGGATCGCTTCGTTGTAGCGCATTTGATCCGCGTGATTGTAGTACATACAATCGAGAAACGGCATTTTTGCTTCATCGACCGGAATCATACCGACGAAGAGAACCGGACAGAGACGAAGAGAGCGATCGAGCAAGTCTGCAATCTCAGTTTGGAATACTTCAAACGGCAGCGCGTTCTTACCATCGGGCTTGCTTAACCGGGGAGAATCATTCACGCCGACCGACAGAATGATTAAGTCTGGAACCCGATTGCGTAGCTCCCCCCGATGGCGAAATTCATCTTCGAGCCGTCGCGCCACATGGCGCACTCCATCGCCGCGTACTCCCAGATTGTACAGCGCGTGATGTGCTTCACCCGGATTCATCCAGCGCCGCCGAAGTCGCTCGACCCAGCCGCCTCCAACTGGGTCGCCAAATCCATAGACGATGCTATCTCCGATCGCCAAAATTCGCAGCGAAGCTGTAGGAGAAACGGTTGAATGAGCCGAGGGAGAAACCAAAATTTGCATGAAACTGTGCGAATGAGACAGGTCTGCGTTATTAATAGAGTCTGAGCTAACTCGGACTTTATCACTGTAGACGGATTTTCTCAAAACTTTACACAAGGTTTAGCAATCTGTCACGATCGAGCTTTCTTTATGGGAGAGAAAAACTAATGGCAAAATCTGGCTCTTTACACAAGCGTCCTGCGTTCGATACGGTTCAACTGATGCGCCGCGCTGATGATTTGATTGGCGCTGCTTCTAATCGCTATCGGATTACGGTTCAAGTTGCGAATCGGGCAAAACGTCGTCGTTTTGAAGACTTTGACAGTGGCGATGACCCGATGATGAAGCCAGTGATGCGGGCGATTATTGAGATGTCAGATGAACTGACACAGCCCGAAATTATTGGAGAATAATCTATTGGGGTGAGAGAAGCGATCTTTAGGGCGTGTAAAGCCTCTTGCTTCCCGCCCCGGAATAGAATTCGGGGCTAATGGGGCGAAGTCCGTTGAAACGGGCTGAAGACACGCAACTTTGCTTTTCGTCGCTTTCATTGGTTTTTAGTCCCCTTTAGTGGACTTCGTTCGGTTAGCCCCGAATTTCATTCCGGGGCGGACGAGCAACGCAGCGAAAAGGTTTTAAAGCACGCCCTATCCCAGTTTTTTAACCTGTGAAACCGATGAAGCGATTTCTAATTCTTACAAGTGTGGTGGCGCTGTTGGTCTGCGCGAGTCCGGTTGTGGCTCAAACTATTGTGGCTCAGACTATTGTGGCTCAGACTACGCCGACTCCTGGGCGGGTTCGGATTCAGGAGGCGTGGCAGCAGGTGTACAAGGATGTTCCCGATTTGGCGTTGGAAAATCAGTACGTCAATCGCCAAACGGGCAAAGTCGATCCGAGCAATACGCTAGTCACTCGTTTGATTCGATATCACTACTTCATCAAGGGTCGTCCAGTTAGTTTTCGGCTCGACTGGAAGTATACGCTGGCAGATTATTTAGGCATCAATGATCCGATGCAGGCTGAATCGTACCCAGGGTCAGATAATTTGCGGAAAAATCCGTTTGAGAGCGATCGAGCCATCATCAAAAAACTCAACCGCAAACAGCGAGACGCACTGGTTCAAGCGTTGGTGAATGTGTTTACTCGTCAGCAATGAGTCGAATTCTTAAAACTGGGCACGGTTGGCGGTTAGGTTGGAATGCGGCAGCTTCGGAGTTTAAAGGCTTGATCGGTGGGGATGATTGGGCGATCGAACTCACCGAAGATGAATGGAATGATTTTCGTCGTCTGAGCGACCAACTACATGAAGCCTTGCAGCAGATTGCTCAAGAACTGATGGACGAAGAACGGATTGCTTGTGAATTGGAGAGCGATCGCATTTGGCTTGAGGCTGAGGGTTTTCCCAATGCTTATAGTTTGCGCTTGATTGTGCAGACGGGACGTAGAGCAGAGGGGTTTTGGGAGAATGCTTTGGAGTTGCGGCACGCTTTGAGTACAATCGAAGGCTTCTAAAACGGTAGCTTTGTGCCATCCCAAGAAAAGAATTCGCCGCTATCGCTAGCTTGTAGCTTGTCGAGAACGGCTAGCAGTTGTTGAACCGTTCGATCAGTGGAGAATAGTTTTTCGGGCGGAACATTGCGCTGAAAGGGTTTCGATAGTCTGGTATCCGTTGTTCCAGGGTGCAAGGTCACTACAATTGCATTGGGACAGGTGCGCTTGAATTCGATCGCAGTGGTTCGCATGAACATATTTAAGGCAGCTTTCGAGGCGCGATATCCATACCAGCCGCCGATTTGATTGTCTTCGATGCTTCCTACTTTGGCGGAAATGGTCGCGAGAATGGCGCGATCGCGATGTTTTAACAAGGGCTGGACGTGCTTTGCTAACAATGCAGCAGCAATACTATTGATTTGAAAGTATTTAAGTAATTGATCGGCATTGAGATGACGCAAGCTTTTTTCAGGCTGCATTGCGCCATCGTGTAGAACACCGACACAGTTGATTACATAATCGAGTTCGGTTGTTTCTGATTTGATTTGGGCGATCGCTTTCTCGATCTGAGCTTCATCAGTGAGATCAAGCGATAAGCGCTCTAAGTTGGAATGTTCAAGGTTGAAGAGGTCACAGTCTGGACTGCGGTAAGTGGCGTAAACGCGATCGGCTCGATCGAGAAACTGCCGCGCAAATTCTAGTCCGATTCCTTGGCTCGCTCCCACAATTAGCGCTGTTGTCATCGTTGCAATTCTTTACAAACAAAAGTGTTTTGAGTATAGCATCGGAATTTACAACAAATAGTTACAATGCGGTGAAAGCGTTTGGAGCGACGACCTTGCTAAAAGCGGAACGATTAGACACACAAGCTCGATCGCTGCAAATTCTGTTGATTGCACTTGAACTCAGTTTGGCGTTGCTGATTGGTATCGGCTTTTTGGCGACGGGCTTGGGGAGTGTCGCTTGGATTTTAGGGGGCATTGCGGCGGGTGCGATCGTCTATTCTGCGTACCGACAAAACTATCCAACCATTCAGCCTAACCGTGATGCGCGAAAAGCGGGACAGCTCATTATCGGCTTGTCGATCGGGCTTTCTCTGCCGCTTGACCATCTCAGTAGCCCTCCCTCGCAAAGTCTAATCTTGCTAGCTTTGCCGTTTTTTCTGATGGGTGCGGGTGCGGCGATTGGACTGTTTTATTCTCGGTTAGAGAAGGTAGATTTACTAACCGGATTAATGGCAACAACACCCGGAAATATTGGCGTAATGGCAAGTATGGCAGCCGATTATGGAAATAATCCTGCTCTGGTGTCGTTAGTACAATTAATTCGGTTCACAACCGTTGTTCTGGTAATGCCATTGATTGCTAATGTGACGTTGCCGGATGCGTCAACTCACGCGATCGCAAGCTTTATTCATAGCGCGTTTGATGTTTCGTGGCAGATGTTTGCAAAAGCAAGCCTATTAGTCACGATCGCAGTTGCAATTGTGCATTTTGCAACACAGCTTAAATTTCCACTCGCCGCATTCCTGGGCGCGATCACGGTTGGTTTAGGATTTGAGTTTTTGTCGTTCTTTAATGATTCATTTCAAGTTAGCTTTCCGATTATATTTAGCGTGATTGGTCAAGTTTTACTCGGCGTTACCATTGGTGAATATTGGGGCATTAATCCGCGTTTGAGATTGGGTACCGTGATTCGTGCGATCGTTCCCGTTGGCTTGATGTTGATGGCTGGAGTGATTGCCGCCGCCTTGATTCATTACTTGACTCGATTAAGTTGGCTATCGTGTTTACTGATTGCTGCTCCGGGCGGTTCTCCTGAAATGATGGCGATCGCATTAACGCTCCAGCAAGACCCGGACATTATTACGATCGCGCACGTCATTCGGTTGCTCACCATCAATCTATCTTTGCCAATTTTGCTGGGATGTGCGACTTATCGATCGACTCACCAACCATCTGATTCTTCTCCACGCCACACTTCTAAGTCAAGTTCGTCTAAATAAGTCAGCGCTGCTTGGATATTTGCATGGCTGCCTTTGAGATTCAAATCGAACCAGCCATCGCCGTTTGCATTTCTGCCCAAGATTGCAGCCACGATATTGACCGTTAAGTGGTAGTGCGAAACCAACTGAGAGATCACAGGCTCTTGATGATAATGCTTCGGAATGCGAAGGCGGATTCGCTGTTCGGTGGTACGCTCATCCTGAGTAGCCGTCTGCATCTGTTTTCTCCAATTTACTTAAAGCCGATAGATTAACCGTAGATTTATTGTACCCGATCGATTGCACAACGAAAACATAAAAATCGGGGCTACCTGAAATCGCTCAAGTAGCCCCGATTTTATAGATAAAAGATTAGTTATTGGTTAATGAGTAACCGAGTTATCGAGCTGGACTGCATTTTCTGGCGCTTTCGCTGCAATTTCCAACAGTCCGGGCGAATCAATAAATCCAAAATAGAACGAGATCGCCGATACCGCTGCATACAGAGCAGTATTGCTACCAAACAGAGGCATGAAGCCAAAGAAGGTATTGGTCGGGGTTAATGATCCGAGAATTGCCAGAATCGCAAACAACTCGAACAAGCCACGACCATAGAACCGCGCACCACCTAGACCCAGCGAGCTAACTAAGCCCAAAATACCAACGATCGCATATACAGTATTCAGAATAGGATTGGTCGGGAACAGACCAAAAAGATAACCGAGTTGAATTTGAATTCCGTTATGGACTTCCACAGCATTAATGGGATGTTGTAGCTGAGGAATGAATCCTAGAATTGCCAATGCTAAGAAGAAAATGCCTGTAACAAAGGCGTAAAGTTGTCCGCGTTTCATGATATTTTTACCTGCTGAAAATCACCAATTTCGTGAATCAAATATTGAATTTAATTAACAGTAAACACAGACGATCGAAACTCCATCACGATAAAGAAAGAGACTTGAATATTCTCTTCTTCAGATCTGACAATTTCCTTAAGACCTTTGGGGTATTTCGGAAGTGTGTAAGAGAATTTCAAGAGAACTAGAGATATCTTCACCGGAACTCTAGCCGTCGCTCTCTCTGCCACTGAATAGGATAATGATAATGACTAGATACGGACTGCCAGCGAAGCAGGGTTTGTATGATCCGCAGTTCGAGCATGATGCCTGCGGAGTCGGGTTTATTGTGCAGATGAAGGGAAAAGCGTCTCATGCGATCGTGCGGCAAGCGCTGACGATTTTGGCGAACTTGGAGCATCGAGGGGCTTGCGGTGCGGAAACGAATACGGGAGACGGTGCAGGCATTCTGATGCAGGTGCCGCATCGATTTTTCCAAAGAGTTGCAGCAGAGTTGAATATCGTTCTGCCGGATGCCGGACAGTACGGCGTTGCAATGGTTTATTCGTCTCCCGATCGCGCTGCACGTGAACAAGGTCGGCGGGTGTTTGAACAGATTGTGGCAGAAGAAGGACAGACGGTTCTGGGTTGGCGCGATGTACCAACGAACAATTCGACGCTGGGCGAAACCGCCAAGTCGAGTGAACCCTTTATGCAGCAAGCCTTCATCGGGCGTTCTGCTGATTTAACGG
The DNA here is from genome assembly GCA_014695255.1 of Cyanobacteria bacterium FACHB-63. Taxonomy (GTDB): domain Bacteria; phylum Cyanobacteriota; class Cyanobacteriia; order Leptolyngbyales; family Leptolyngbyaceae; genus Leptolyngbya. The sequence continues at coordinate 424,784 of JACJNX010000077.1, read as the reverse complement.
ACGATCTGGCGTTTGAACGAAAGCTGTATGTGATTCGTAAGCGATCACACAGTGCAATCCGGATTCCGGGTATCGATAGTTATTGGTATCCTGCCAGTATTTCTTGCCGGACGATCGTTTACAAGGGAATGTTAATGCCCCTGCAGGTGGGCGAATACTATTCTGATTTGAGCGATCCCGATGTCGAAAGTGCTTTAGGCTTGGTGCATTCCCGCTTTAGTACAAATACTTTTCCAAGCTGGGAGCGATCGCATCCTTACCGCTACATTGCCCACAACGGCGAAATCAACACCCTGCGCGGCAACATCAACTGGATGAATGCTCGACAAGCTTTGTTTGAATCTGAATTATTTGGTGACGATTTAAGAAAAGCTCAGCCTGTCATCAACATTGACGGCAGTGATTCCACGATTTTTGATAATGCTTTAGAACTGTTGACGTTATCGGGTCGATCGCTGCCTCATGCCGTGATGATGATGATCCCCGAACCCTGGACAGCCCATGAATCGATGAGTCCGGAGCGCAAAGCGTTCTATAAGTATCATTCTTGTTTGATGGAACCGTGGGATGGTCCGGCATCGATCGCCTTTACCGATGGTCGGATGATGGGGGCGGTGCTCGATCGCAATGGTTTGCGTCCGTCGCGCTACTATGTCACGAAAGATGATTTTGTGATCATGGCATCGGAAGCTGGTGTGCTACCTATTGCACCAGAAAACATTGCCCAGAAAGGACGCTTAGAACCAGGGCGTATGTTCTTGGTGGATATGGAGCAAGGGCGGATTGTCTCGGATGAAGAGATTAAGCAAGGAATCAGCACTGCTCATCCGTATCAAGAATGGTTAGATCAGCACATGGTCAGTCTGGCAGATTTCAAAGATGCACCGGAACTACCACAGCCTGATCCCAACACAGTGATTCAGCGTCAACTCGCTTTTGGCTATACGTTTGAAGAGTTGCGATTGTTACTGACACCAATGGCGCGAGATGGTGTAGAAGCCACTGGAGCAATGGGAGCCGATACGCCGCTAGCCGTACTTTCGGATAGACCGAAGCTGCTGTATGACTATTTCAAGCAGTTGTTTGCTCAGGTGACAAATCCGCCGATCGATTCAATCCGCGAAGAAATCATTACCTCGGCAGAAACGACGATCGGATCAGAGCGGAACTTACTCAAGCCTGAACCCGAAAGCTGTCATTTGATTGAGCTAAAAACGCCAATTCTCAGCAATGAAGAGCTAGCAAAGCTTAAACACATCAATGAACAAGGATTTAGCTCGACCGTGCTGCCGATCGTGTTTGATCCGAAATCCGGTGTGACTGGATTAGAGCAGACGATCGTGGATCTGTGCAAGCAAGCCGATCAAGCGATTGAATCGGGCGTGAACATTCTGATTTTGAGCGATCGGAGTGTGAATGCTGATCAAGCTCCGATTCCTGCTCTTTTAGCGGTGTCTGGATTGCATCACCATTTGATCCGAGCAGGCACAAGAACAAAAGTCGGCTTAGTGCTGGAATCCGGGGAACCGCGTGAAGTTCATCACTTTGCAATGTTAATCGGCTATGGTTGCGGTGCGATCAATCCGTATCTGGCATTTGAAACCATTGATGCAATGATTGCTCAAGGTTCAATGGTAGGTGTAGACTACAAAACCGCTTGTAAGAACTACACCAAAGCCATTACCAAAGGCGTGATCAAAGTGGCTTCTAAGATTGGGATTTCAACCATTCAAAGCTATCGAGGCGCACAAATCTTTGAAGCGATCGGCTTAAATCGTTCGGTAATCGATCGCTATTTCACTTGGACTGCTTCTCGTGTCGAAGGAGCCGACTTAGAAGTAATCACCAAAGAAGCATTGTTGCGGCATCATCATGCGTTTCCGGATCGTCAAACGAACGAACACACGCTCGGTGTTGGTGGTGAATATCAATGGCGTAAGGAAGGTGAAGCTCACTTATTCAGCCCCCAAACCATTCACACTCTACAAAGAGCCGTTCGCGAAGGCAACTATGATCTGTTCAAGCAATATGCAGCTTTAGTCAATGAGCAGAACCAGCAACACTTTACTTTGCGCGGACTGCTTCAATTCAAAGAGCGTCAACCGATCCCGGTTGAAGAAGTTGAACCGATCGAAGCGATTATGAGCCGCTTCAAAACTGGTGCCATGAGCTATGGATCGATTTCAAAAGAAGCGCACGAAGCTTTGGCGATCGCCATGAACCGGATTGGTGGAAAATCCAACACCGGAGAAGGCGGCGAAGATCCTGATCGTTATACCTGGACAAACGATCAGGGCGACTCTAAGAACAGTGCGATCAAACAAGTGGCATCGGGTCGATTTGGAGTAACGAGCTTGTATCTATCGCAAGCAAGAGAAATCCAAATCAAGATGGCGCAAGGCGCGAAACCCGGAGAAGGCGGACAGCTACCGGGTCGTAAGGTCTATCCCTGGATTGCGAAAGTTCGACATTCAACTCCAGGTGTTGGTTTAATTTCGCCACCGCCGCACCATGATATCTATTCAATCGAAGATCTCGCCGAACTGATCCATGACCTGAAGAATGCGAACCGAGCAGCGCGAATCAGCGTCAAACTCGTCTCAGAAGTCGGAGTTGGAACCATTGCGGCTGGAGTCGCGAAAGCTCACGCTGATGTAGTGTTAATCTCTGGCTACGATGGCGGAACAGGAGCATCACCGCAGACTTCGATCAAACATGCAGGTTTACCCTGGGAGTTAGGGTTAGCTGAAACACATCAAACATTGGTGTTAAACAACCTACGATCGCGCATCGTTGTGGAAACTGATGGACAGATGAAGACCGGACGCGATGTAGTAATGGCTGCATTACTCGGTGCAGAAGAGTTCGGATTTGCAACCGCTCCTCTAGTCACACTTGGCTGTATCATGATGCGCGTTTGTCACCTGAACACTTGTCCGGTTGGCATTGCAACCCAAGATCCACACCTGCGCGAGAGCTTTACAGGCGCTCCCCAGTACACCGAAAACTTCATGAAGTTCATTGCTCAAGAAGTGCGGGAACTGATGGCGCAGCTTGGATTCCGTACTCTGAATGAAATGGTGGGACGCACTGATATTTTGGAGCCAAAACAAGCGATCGACCATTGGAAAGCAAAAGGCTTAGATTTCTCTAAGATTCTCTATCAGCCGAATGTTGATCCAGCGGTTGGATTGTATTGTCAGATTTCCCAAGACCACGGTTTAGAAAAATCGCTCGATATGAGGGTGCTGCTGGATCTGTGTAAAGATGCGATCGAACACGGTACACCTGTTAAAGCGACCTTACCGATTCAGAACATCAATCGTGTAGTGGGAACAATCCTCGGTAACGAAATCACCAAACGCCACTGGAATGGACTGCCCGAAGATACAGTGCACCTCCACTTCCACGGAAGTGCGGGTCAAAGCTTTGGGGCATTCGTACCAAAAGGGGTGACGCTAGAACTCGAAGGAGATGCCAACGATTATGTCGGTAAAGGGTTGAGCGGTGGAAAGATTATTGTTTATCCACCGATCGAGTCTAGCTTCAATGCCTCAGAAAACATCATTGTGGGGAATGTTGCCTTCTATGGTGCAACCCAAGGTGAAGCTTACATTAGTGGCATTGCAGGTGAGCGATTCTGTGTTCGCAACTCTGGGGTCAAGACAGTCGTTGAAGGAGTCGGTGATCATGGCTGCGAATACATGACGGGCGGTACCGTGGTCGTGCTTGGAAAAACCGGACGCAACTTTGCCGCCGGAATGAGCGGTGGAAGCGCTTACATCTATGATGAAGCGGGCGATTTTGCGACTCGGTGTAACACTCAGATGGTCGCGCTCGAAGCATTTGACGATCCAGAAGACATTGCGATCGTGCGTCAAATGATTCAAAATCACGCAACGCTGACTCATAGCCACAAAGCCAAAGAACTGTTGGAGCAATGGGAGGAAGTGCGATCGCGCTTCGTGAAGGTGATGCCGAGGGACTATAAACGGGTTCTACAGGCGCTGAAGCGGGCGGAACAATCGGGTCTGAGCGGCGATGATGCACTGACGGCTGCGTTTGAAGAAAATGCGCGGGATGTGGCGCGGGTTGGCGGGGGCTGATTGATCCGCGATGGATGCGGACGATCGATTCCTCGATCGGATAAACGCGATTTGAATTGATGTCGTAGAGGCGCGATTAATTGCGTCTCTACCGAATTACGAAACACAATCATTCTTGAACTATGGGAAAACCAACTGGATTTATCGAATTTCTGCGTGAACTGCCCTCGGAACTTTCCCCGATCGAGCGCACCCGTAACTGGGATGAATTTCATCTGCCGATGCCCGAAGAGAATCTTCGCACTCAGGGCGCACGCTGTATGGATTGCGGCATTCCGTTCTGTCATACCGGAACCGTGATCAGCGGCATGGCAAGCGGTTGCCCGATTAATAATCTGATTCCTGAATGGAATGATCTGATCTATCGTGGACTGTGGAAAGAAGCGCTCGATCGCTTACACAAAACCAACAATTTCCCCGAATTCACCGGGCGGGTGTGTCCCGCTCCTTGTGAAGGTGCTTGTGTGTTAGGCATTCACAATCCGCCTGTCACAATCAAGAATATCGAATACTCGATCGCTGAAAAAGGCTGGAATGAAGGCTGGATCACTCCCGAACCACCACAAAAACGCACCGGAAAAAAGATCGCGATCGTCGGTTCCGGCCCTGCCGGATTGTCTGCTGCGGCTCAATTGAACAAAGCAGGACACTGGGTCACGGTTTACGAACGTGCCGATCGTCCGGGTGGATTGCTGATGTACGGCATTCCTAACATGAAGCTCGACAAAGAAAACGTCGTGATGCGGCGATTGAATGTTCTCGAAGCCGAGGGCGTAAAATTTGTCTGCAACACAGAAATCGGTAAGGATTTGTCTACTGAAGACTTGCTGAAAAACTTTGATGCAGTCGTGCTCTGTACCGGAGCAACCAAGCCGCGTGATTTGTCGATCGAAGGTCGTCAGTTGAAGGGCGTTCACTTTGCAATGGACTTTCTCACCGCAAACACTCAAGCGGTCTTAGACCACACTGATCCAGCCCTTTCCGCCCAAGGAAAAGATGTGGTAATCATTGGCGGCGGTGATACCGGAACCGACTGTGTCGGAACTTCAATTCGGCACGGTTGTAATAGCGTGGTACAGCTAGAAATTCTGCCAAAGCCACCCGAAGGACGCGCTGCCAACAATCCTTGGCCCGAATATCCCAAAGTCTACAAGATGGACTACGGACAAGAAGAAGCCGCCGCAAAGTTCGGCTCTGATCCGCGTGCTTATCTAAGAACCGCAACTCGATTTGAAGGCGATGAAAACGGCAGTGTGAAAGCCATTCACACCGTTGAGGTCGAGTGGGAGCGCAACGAGCAAGGACAATTTATTCCGAAGCACATTCCGGGAACTGAACAGGTCATTCCCGCGCAACTGGTTCTACTCGCAATGGGATTCTTAGGCCCTGAGCAACCCTTACTTGATGCAATGGGACTCGATCGCGATGCCCGCAGCAACATCAAATCCGAATACGGCAAATACACCACCAGCATTCCAGGTGTATTTGCGGCGGGAGATTGCCGACGCGGACAAAGCCTCGTGGTCTGGGCATTTAACGAAGGTCGAGAAGCCGCACGAGAATGCGATCGCTATCTCATGGGTGAAACTGATTTGCCTTAATCAAAAAGCCAGAGGTGAACTTTCACTTCTGGCTTTCCGAATGCTCCCGCTACTGTGGGGCGATCGACAATGTATAAGAATTCTGTCCTCGTGCGCGATCGCCCACAAATACCGAATAAGTTCCTTTAGTCCAACGTCCGGGTATTTCGACCTTACCATTCGAGAGCCGATCGGCTTGAACACAGAAAGTCTGCCCTTGCGCTCCAGTAATCAACAAGGTAGGTTCACCACTTCCTTGAAGAGTAAACTTTAAGTTACTATCCGCAGTGACTTGAACGGTATGATTCGGGCGATCGGCAATAAATCCTGCACAGCCGGAATCTTTCTTCGCACCCCCGGATGTCCCATTAAGCGTAATTGGCTGAGTATTCGGCGAGACGGATACACTTTGACTGGCAGCCATACCGGATATTGCTAAAACAGCTGCGATCGCAGTCGGAAAAATTGACCACCGTAGAGAAGCTTGCATACTATTCACTCCTAGAGACTCTGAACACCGCTTGTCTTTAGTATGACGAGTGATACCTTCACTTTCTGAGATATTGTTCCTGTTCCACAAGTGGCACGGGCATTACAATGCTTTCATTGAGTTCAAGCCCCCTAACAATGCCATTAATCAAAGTTCAAACCTCGATCGCGAATCCCGATTCGAGCCAAGTCACTGACCTACTCAAGCATCTATCTGCCGCCCTCGCAACCCACACCCGAAAGCCCGAAAGCTATGTGATGACGGCGTTTGAGTCCGGCGTACCGATGACCTTTGGTGGCACGACTGATCCCACTTGTTATATCGAAATCAAAAGCGTTGGCTCAATGACTCCCGATCAAACGAAATCAATGAGCCAAGATTTTTGTCAGCAGATTCAGCAGTCCTTGAATGTTCCCGTCGATCGCATCTACATCGAGTTTGCAGATGCAAAAGGGTATATGTGGGGCTGGAACGGTGCAACCTTCGGCTAGTGCCGGAAGAAGGGGCTAAAGCGGAATAGCGAATAATGGCTCTCATAGATCGAAATCCGCCCAAAGCCGAGAAACTGACCGTAAGCTGGTTCCCCTTGCGGAAAGGCAGTCACTCCAAACAGGTAAACGCCTCCATAGGCTGGATTTTGGTACGGTTCAAGCGCGATCGTCACTCGCTTTCCGGGGACAACGGGCGGATTGAAATTCACCGTGATTGCTTTAGTTTTGTCGTCTTGGGTGACTTCTCCTAAGCTAATTTTGCGGTTTGAGTTGCGATCGCCCTCGAAGGCTTCGGTATCTTTGAGATTAAAGCGAACCCGATCCACCCCTTCGTTCTGGGCGATCGTCACTCTTTGTAGAGGTTCTCCTGCATTCTCTGGGACATCCAGCGTGAAGTAATAAGTCACGCTCCAAGCGTAAACGTAGTTCTGGGTTGTGGAAGCTCCCACCAACCGAGGCGGAGACGTAAAGTAGCTTGTCCCGCGAACTTGAACGGCTTGGGCAGGAAGAGTCACGCTGGACACCATTGAACCCAAGAAAATTCCTAGCGGCACAAGGAAATTGCGGGCAAGATGGCTCTTCATAAACGATTTTTAGGGTGATACACCTAGTGTAATCGATCCTTTTTAGAGCCGGATTCTTGCAGAAATTAAGGCAAGGTTAACTTGTATTAACTTCAGTTTTTAACTATTAAAAGAATGCTCCACGCTGGGTCAGGAGTGCTAATTTAAATGCAGACACAGAGAGATATCTCCTCAATCTCCACCCCCCCGCTTTGAGAGCTGTGTCTCCCGTCTCAGAGCACCTGCAACTGAATGTCTCAATGATTTCGATACGTTGCTGATTAAGTTCGTACTGTTAGATATCAAGGAGGAATTTGTATCTCTTCAGTTTGGATGTTGCAGGATTTTAGTCCACCTCGATTCACATTACTTTCGTTTGAATAAAGGGTCTAGTTTTTATGAGCTAGATCCTTTATTTTTGAAGTGAATTGTTTGCTAAGTTTCTTATCTCACGCCAACGGCTAACAGAGAGATTTGTTAGTCTGAATTTAGAACATTTCAAGCATAGGTTTAGGCGATGACGATCGTTTCAAGAACCGATTTTAAGTCTATTAGTTGGCACAAAAGTTTGGTGCTCGCTTTAGCATTCTGGATCAGCAGTAGTATATTGCTTGATTTTGTGATCATGCCAAGCCTTTTTGCGGCTGGAATGATGTCGCAAGCTGACTTTGCAGCGGCTGGCTATGGAATTTTTTGGATATTTAATCGCTTAGAGTTGCTGTGTGCCGCCTTTGTTTTGACAGCGGTATTAGTCCGGCAACAATCTGAGAATGCGTCCATTTCAACGATGCTTGCAGGCACTTTATTCGCAATTACGATCGCTTGCACCTACTTTCTATCCCCGCAAATGAGTTCGCTTGGATTAAACCTGAACTGGTTTGAACCCGCTCATATTCCATCAGGAATGAATCAGCTTCACGTCGCCTACTGGGTACTGGAAGCGTCTAAATTGCTAGCAGGCGGGTGGCTGCTCAAGCGCGAATTTTAAAAAGTTTGGATGCGGTGAACTCCATTAAAAAAGCCTCCAGTATTGGAGGCTTTTTTCTTGTTAACCTAAGTTCAATAATGCTCTTCGCTTCGTTGCTCACTCGCCCCGGAATAGAATTCGGGGCTAATAGCGCGAAGTCCCTTCAGGACTACAAACCTTCGTTGATTCATCTTCAGCCCCCTTTAGTGGGCTTCGCACGGTTAGCCCGGACTTGCAGTCACGGGCGAGGCAGAATCGAAGCGGAAAGACCCGTCGAACTTTGCGTCTTGTTATTTCGCGACTTCTTCTTCGGTGCCGCTAAACCATAACAATCGAACCGCTAGAATCAAAAAGCCGATCGCAGCAATAATCTTTGTCCACTTCGTTGGTAAGAAGTGCGCTGTTCCTTCACCCAGCACAACCCCAATCAAACTCGCGAGAATTAGCGCTGTTACGGTTCCAAAAAAGATTGCTTTTGCGGAATTATTAGAATTACTGCTGAGAGCGATCGCTGCAAGCTGACTCTTATCGCCTAGCTCCGCAAGAAACACGGTGACAAAACTAATTCCAATCAGTTGCCAGTCCATTCTCTACATCCTCACTACGTCTAGAACCAACAGCGCCGCGACCAAAAGCAGAATTCCGCCAGTTGCCTTCTCCAAGGTTTTCGGAGAGATGTTCTGACACAGCCAGCGCCCAACAAGAACTCCGAGCAAGCTGGTTGCAACCAGCGCAGAAGCCGCACCCGCGAATACCGTCCAAGGAGCGTGAGATTGGGCGCTCATCAGTAGTGTTGCAAGTTGCGTTTTGTCTCCGAGTTCTGCAAGAAAAATGGTGATAAACGTCGAGCCAAACACGCTAAGAAAGGAAGACTTCGCTTTAGCGGGTTGAGTCTGTTCGAGAATCAGCAGTTCTCTGGTTTCTGTGAGGGGTAGGTTGGAAGACATGAAGCTGTTTTCATTTTCTTTTCATTATCTGTCACTATACTCGGATTTGCGAATTTTTACTAGAGACCAATTTCTCGCTCGAATTTCAGCAGTTCTAAACTGCGATCACCATAGACTCCTTCAATTTGTTCGCGGCAGCAGTCGATCGCGAAATCGTTCACTTCTTCTGGCTCCACTCCAAACATTTCCTCGAACGTCTCCGGGGTAACGCGACAAAAGCGGGGACGGTCTTCATAAATGCTGCATTCGCGGGTGATCTTGTCGAAATTGACGCACCAGCCATCTTCGCCAACCATGTTGAGATAAAGGTGGAGTTCTTCGGGGTTGAGGTAGTCTTCTAAATCGGGTCGATCGCTCGGATCGAGATTGCAGCAAGCCCCACAATATTTGACGCAGCGCCAAGTTGCCATGACTGATTTCTCTAAAATTGGCTCGAAACAGAACTTCTCTATCTTCTCGCTTTAAATTGGGTATTGCAACTTTTGGGGACTTGTGGTTATACTAGATGAGTTGGTCAATACGACGCGGGGTAGAGCAGTCTGGTAGCTCGTCGGGCTCATAACCCGAAGGTCCATGGTTCAAATCCATGCCCCGCCACCAAATAGAAAAGCCTAGTTCTTCAGTAGAACTAGGCTTTTTTGATGACTATGATTTGGAAGTTCGATCGCCCAACTTCCAAACCACTCCAGAAATTAGATTCGTTAAAACGTGCGCCACGATCGGGACTAATAAATTCCCTGTCCAAACCGCACTCATTCCCAGCGCTACACCAACGATCGATGCCCAGACCACATACGACCATTGCTTCAAATTGCTCATGTGCAGCACCCCGAAGCAAAGACTAGAAATCAGAACACCCAGAAAATCTAGTCCAACCTCCGGCAGCAACACCCCCCGAAACAATAATTCTTCGCTTAATCCGGGAAGCAGTCCCAGCCAGAGAATGTCCGGAGGTAGCAGCGGTTTTAGCACCAGCGTCAGATATTCATTTGCACTTCTACGGTACTCCGCCCAGACGCGGTAGACGATCGCACTCGCGATCGAAATTCCAATTCCCAATCCAATCCCTTGTAATAGTGATTGCACCGAAAATCGCACCGCAAGCAGGGGCACTGCGCTGAAGTGCAACCAAACTTTAGAAATAACTAATAAAACAACAGCAGTCACACCCATTGCAATCAGAACTTGGATGCGGGTGAGCGGCTGCATTTCGGGGGTATCAGGGATTTGTTCTGCCACTAGAGTTTTACCGCGTTTATTTCCAACTGAGCCTTGAATATAACTCAAGACTCAGAAAGGATACTAGGGCGATCCACCCCTGAAAATTGCGATCAATCTAAAGCCCGGAGCGAGGAAATTTCTGGACTCAAAGCAGCAGGATTGATCCCCGCTCGATCGCAGATTAGCACCCCGATCGCTTCGAGATAAGACTTTACGATCGTCGATCGAATTCCCAATGCTTCCGGTCGAACCTGTAATTTTGTTTGATTGTCCTCGACCGCAATAATTCGAGTTTTAGACTGACTCAAACTTAAGATCGCACTGCCTCCCGCCGCCGATGCCGGAATCACTAACGCATCTACCTGATCCGCCCAGATTGCATGAGCATTCGGAAATTCTGTAAATTGCGGGGCGCGGCTCAGTCCGACTAACACACAAGGCAGAAAGGTGTAACCAAGTTCTTCGGCAGCCGATCGCGGTGATAAGTTCGGATCAATCGGCAACGGAGACAAAGCGGGTGCATGAGCGCAAGGAACCCGAAAAGTGCGAACAATCAAATGACTGATTACCGCCTCTGCTCCAGCTAAATGATCCACGCCTTGACCGGATCTATAATCCTGCAAAGCCTCACTGTCCGGATCATCAGGAAATCGAGCTACAACCGCGATCGCAGTTGCGCCTGCTTGATCGATCAATTTTTCAGCCGCTCTCAGCAAACTATCTGGGTGTCCGATCGTTCCCCAAGTTGCCCCCGATTTTGCCGTTCTTAGCTCTACATTCAAAGGCTGATCCGTCACAACATAATCCGTTAAGTTCAGTCCCAAGGTTGCTCTAGCGGCATCTGCAACCTGTAAATGTCTGAGTTGCAGCTCGGGTTCAATCGCACGATCGAGAATTAATCCGATGCGGTTCGAGGCTTGCGGCAATAAGCCCCAATGGCCCACGGCAAACTGATCTAAACCATAGCCTTCAACATAAAGAGCATTCGGCAGATTCCAGTAGAGTTGTGCCCCGTTGAGGACATTGGGATGCGTGATCAAGCGATCGGCAACTTCAGCGATCGCACGAGCCACAGGCAACGCATCGCCTGCATACCCGCCGATCGCGGCTCCGATTCCGGTTGGAACAATCAATCCGACAGTGTACGGTTTATTCACGAGTGACGACTGCTTCAACTTCAACGGTTTGCGAGTTCACTCGCGTAATTGCCCAACGTAACGGCTCTCCAAAGGTGCGTAACTGCTGCTCGATCGATTGATGCAGTTCGCGCACAGAACCGGGAAGGGTTAATTCGATCGTAATGAAATCCGTAATCATCCTTGCTGTCCGAATTGTTTTTGGTAAACGGTTTCTTCTTTTTCGGTTTCAAGCTTGATGTTCGATCGCGGGTAAGCGACACAAAGCAGCGTGTATCCTTGAGCTTGAAGATCAGGACTGACACCCATTCCTTCGCTTTGATCAACAGTTCCCTCTGTAATCAAGGCGGCACAGGTTGTACAAACCCCTGCTGTGCAAGATACAGGCAGCTCTAAGCCTTTCTCGTTGTTGGCAACGTCCAGAATAGTGCGATCTTCGGGAACTTCGATGATGTGGGTCTGCCCCTGGTGCCGGATTTCAACGGTGTATAGGTTAGCCATATGAATGCGCGTGTTTGGTCAAAGACCATCATTATAAATCGATGGTGATGCGGGTTAACGCTTTGATCCATCGGGGAACTCTAGCCCCGAAGAGCTTAACCAAGACGATGCGCGAATCGATTACCCCCATCGGAGCGACACTACCGAGTGCAATTCTCAATGTAATTGGCGAACTTCAGTACAATCCAAATGCCGCCCGCATCCAAAAGCTACTGTTTTATATCTGTCGTGACGAATGGGAGAGCGATTGCACCCGTCTTGATGCACTGAGTTGGTATTCGTTGATAGAAGAAGTGAGACAAGCCTATCCGACGATCGCACAGCTACGATCGCGCTTAACCTATCAAATCGGAACGCTGAATAAATCGGCTGAATATGCTTTGATCGGGCAGATTATTCTCTCTATTTTAGAGAGAGCCTATGCCCAAGACGCCACCACGATCGTGACTGCTCCAAAGCGATCGACGACCTTAGATCAAGATGTCAATATCAGCCGGATTAAAAAGTTATTAATCTATACTTGTCGTCGATATTGGGAAGCGAATTCATCCGCGATCGATCAGGCATCAACGGCAGAGTTGCTGAACGAATTGATGCAGCGTTATCCCACTTTGGAAGACTTACGATCCGGCTTGAGTACGATCGTCAAAACGTTGAATAAGCCCACTGAGTATTCGCTGATTGCAGAAATTATTCTGCGCGAAGTCGAACTCTTTTATGGAGAAAAAGAGTCGAGATCTGAACCTGCTCAAGCGGAACGGATTGATCTGTTTGATGTGCGTCGAGAAATTTTGAAATACACGAACCCGTTGAAAGCAAAAATTCTTTTATTTTCAGCGGTCTATTATGTGTTTGAATTCTGTCCCCAAGACTGGTCAAACCTCAAGCTTTATAGTTTAGATGGATTGCTGAGAACAACATTGACTCAAGTAGAAACGATCGACGAATTTCAGCAGCTTCTAATCCACAAAGCCAGCCAGCTTAAAGAGCCAGAAACTTATTTAGAAATCGTGCCTATTTTGACGCGATCGCTCAAATCAAGTTACAACACTTTGCGTCAAACCCTTTTGATCTCACTGAGCGCCAGTAGTGTTGCAGATGCGACTCTCGCAAGCTCTACCCAGCCCAGCTTGTGAAACAAAGGGATTGCAACGGGCAAACTAGGACGGAGGATCTTCAGAAGTTTGCTTCGCCATGAATGCTCAAGAATTGCTGCAACGATACGACGCGGGAGAATTAGAGTTTGTTGGCAAAAACTTAGCAGGCATCGATCTCACTCACGCAGATCTGATCGGCGCTAACCTCACCCAAGCTGATTTGAATCACGCAGTTTTGACCTTTGCCTATCTCAACCGCGTCACCTTAACTCGCGCCAATCTGACTCACGCCAACTTAAGTGGTGCAAACCTGAGCCAAGCAACTCTGCTTAATGCTAATTTGCGCGATGCCGATCTACATGGTGCAATTCTCAATCATGCTGATCTGCGGGGAGCCGATCTCTCGCTTGCCACGATCGTAGATGCCAATTTCAGCGGTGCAGATTTACGCAACACCAATTTTAGTGGCGCTGACTTGCGGGGGGCGGATCTGCATGGAGCCAATTTTCGAGCAGAGAAAAGGACTTACGAAGGCGCAGTGTTACGCGGTGCCGACCTGCGGGGAGCGGATTTACGAGGCGCGAATCTAACCGGAGCGGATTTAAGTCGATCGAATCTCGCAGGAGCTAATTTAAGCGAGGCAAATCTACGCCAAGCTACGCTAACCCAAGCGAGTCTCAGTGAAGCAATCCTGACCGGAGCGTTTTTCACCGAGGCTGATTTAACCGAAGCCAACTTGAGCCACGCGAACCTGAAAGATGCGAAGCTAAATCGATCGGTTCTCACTCAAGCGGATCTGCGATCGGCAAGCTTAACCGATGCCACACTGAATCACGCCAAACTGCATAAAGCCGTACTAACTCACGCAACTCTCACCCGCGCTAAATTAAATCACGCTGATCTTAGCCGTGCGAATCTTCAACACGCTCAGTTGATCGATGCGGTTTTAGTCGAAGCTTACCTTGGACGCGCTGATCTGAGCTTTGCCGATCTCACTCGCGCCAACTTTACCCGCGCAGAAATGAGTAGCGCACTCCTGAAATCGGCGATCGTCCAAGGCATGATTCGATCGGATGGCACGGTTGAAGGTTAGGTGATGAAGATTAGGGCGTTTGCGGCTTCTGAGCCACCCGCATCGACTTCACCAGTTCTGCCATCGCTGTTTCTAGCGATGCTCCCGCATCCAGCGCTACCCATCCGTCTGTGGTTTGCTGCCGCACTTCAAAGTGCAAATGTGGCCCGGTCGAGTTTCCGGTACTTCCGACTCGTCCCACAACTGCACCCTGTTTCACAATGTCTCCAGGCTTGACGAAAATCTCAGACAAGTGAGCGTAAAGGGTTTGCTGTGCGCCCGCATTGTGTTCGAGTGCTACGGCTAACCCATATCCGCCAAAGAAGTCCGCCATAATCACCCGACCTGTCAACGCCGCTAATACTGGAGTCCCCAATGGCGCACCCAAATCTGTTCCGGTGTGCAGTCGCGTATCACCGCTAATCGGATGCACCCGCCAGCCAAAAATCGACGTAATCGGAGACGGAATCGCTAGAGGGAAAATGAGCTTCAGATCCCCGTTGCCGACTCGTCCGATCGGTCGAACCGTGCGATTGAAATAAGTTTGAACAGTGCTGTAGGCGGAGCCAATCGGATTTGAGGGAGCTACTGCACTCCACTCAATTCCTCTAGACGATAAGTTAAAGCCACCAACTTCAACGGGAGCCGCGCTCACTGATTCCGCTACTTCATATCGACGCGGGGCAACCGGGGCAGAAGGCTTTGTGACCACCGCAGGCGTTTCGATACGCTCGGTTGCTCCTAAACTATAATCGGTACGATCGATAAAGGCATCTCCGCTAGATGAAGCGGCAGGCGCGGCAGGCTGCATGTTCACGGTTGGAATCGGATCTGCGCTTTGCTTCGCCTTGGAATCGAGAGTCTGCGCCTGAACGCGAGCGATACCACTGACCCCGATCAGCCCCGACAGGATCAGAATCCGAACAATAGCAGCGTTAGAAAAAGAGTGAGTCATAAAACGAGTCGAGAGAACAACAGTGGGTCGAGAAGGCTCAGAACTATTGTGCCGAGAATTAAGCAAAATGGCTCAGGGGCTTAGGTTACTCACGGCGCGGCGGAGTTGGGCAAGTGCGAGGTTGTAGTTGATGATGGCGCTAACGCGGTTGCCTTGGGCTTGGGTCAAAGCGGCTTCTGCGCTAATCCGATCGGTCTGTGTACCCACCCCTGCTTGGAACCGCAAAATCGCCAGCCGCAGCGCTTCTTCTGCCTGTGCTACCGATTGCTGCGTGGTATTGATATTTGCCAGGTTTGCTTGCAGGTTGGCGAAGGCTTGCTCGACTTGGAAACGAACCAGGTTGCGGTTTTGGGCAAATCGGGCTTCAGCAATTTCGCGATTGCGCTCTTGCTGAGCAATTTGGGCGTTGGTTGCGCCGCCGTCAAACAAGTTCCAGCGGGCTTGCAGTCCTAAACTATAGTTGTCTGAATTGCGGGCGGAGCTAGTCGTGGTGTCCGATCGCTGAAAGTTGTAGGCTCCGACAAAGCTTAGAGTTACGCCATTTTGGGCGCGGGCGGCTCGAATTTGCGATTGACTAATTTCGCGCTGTACAAGCTGCTGTTCTAGCTCTGCCCGATTTCTGTACGCTAAAACAATGCTGTCTTCGAGCGGAATTGTCCAGGTTCCCGCAGGCTGAACGGGATCAGCGGCGGTGAGCGTTGCCGTCTCAGCTAAACTAAGCCGCTGTGCCAGTTGTCGTCGCGCAATTTCCTGATTGGCTTGGGAGTTGCGTAACTGCTGAGCCGCATTCGCTAAGTTGACTTCGGCTCTGAGCGTGTCAAATCGAGTCCCTAGCCCTGCGGTTTCCTGCGCTCTAGAATCTCGCAGGTTCGCTTCAGCGTTGCGAACTGCCGCTTCGTTGATTGCCACTTGAGAGTCTGCGTTTTGCAGGCTGTAATAGTCGTTGGATACCTGTAAGCGCAAGTCTTCGCGGGTTTGTTCAAGCTGGAGTTCTGTGCCCCGCGATCGACGCTCTGCGGCTTCGATTTGGGCGGGACGTAATCCTGACGTGAAGATGTCGTAATTGAGTTGTGCGCCTGTGCTGAACGCGGTACGGGTGGCACCACTATTGCCGGAATCAATGCCAAGCTGATCGAGAAAACTATTTTGCTGTGTGTCTTGTGTGATGAAGACGCTGCCTGATCGGGTTAAGTTTGCCGTCAGTCCGAGCGTGGGAAAATTCCCTGCTTTGGCTTCGCGAATCGCAGCGCGGCTTTGCTCGACTTGTAAACGCGCCACTTCTAAATCGCGATTATTGCGTTCTGCAAGTTCTAAAGCCTGCTGGAGAGTAATCGGCTGCGTTGCTCGGATCTGGACTTCTCTGGGCTGCGTGGGAAACTGAAGACGGTTGGGCGAGGGGTCGAGGAAGGCGGGGGTAGGAACGAGTTGATTGGCTCCTCCGGTTGCCGGCATGGTCGGAGCCGGAGCGATCGGAGTGGGAGTTGCGGCGGGTGCTGGAGTCGGAGTGCGCGGCGATCCCGCTGGCGCAGGCAGGGGTGCAGAAGGGGAGGGGGTCGATCCGCCTTGAGCAGTCGTCTGCGGCTTGAGCGTGAGTTTTGCGGGGCTAGGCTTACGTGTCGCAGGGGCTTGCGCGATCGTAAACGGTGGCGTTGGATCTCCGTCTGCGTCACGGTTTGCGGCTAGGGTGAGATCGGAGGTGGGAGGTTCCGGCTCAGTTTGAGTCCGGGCAGGATTGGCGAATGCCGCACCGATCGAGCCAAGGATCATCCAAACTCCCACACCTAAAGTCAGTAATCTAAGAGACGGTTTCATACGATTTCGGTTCGCCCACGGTATCACAATCAGCAAGAGACGAGTGACTGTGTTCTAGTTAACTCGCTCTCGATTCTTCAGTCTTATGCAGGATACCGCTTCAAGAGGTCGATCGACAAAGTTCTGTTTCTTCGATTAAGGATCGTGGATTAAATCAACCCCAGATCTACCCTCATTCTGGCTCTCTCCTGGGGGAAGCTATTACGGACACACAAGCTCCTGTAGAGGAGGGTTGAGGTGAGGGCGGCTCGGTTTTAATTAAGCTTGTCTACTTAAACACGTTGCGATCGCATCTCTAATATTTTCCAGCGCTTCTTGTTTGGTCTCGCCTTGACCACACACCCAGAAATACTCGGACATTCAACAATCCAGACTCCATCTTCATCCCGAGCTAGCGTTACGCTAAATTTCACAAGCAATTTCCTTGTCAAAAGCGAATAACTCTATTTTACGAGAACGCGACCGGGCAACTTCCATTCAGAGGCACAGACAGGGAAGTTTCTTCAAGTGAAGCCGTCGCCGCTACAGGAGAAGTTAGCATTTATTGACATTCAAAATATATTAGTACGTATATATCTAAGGTTTAACAGCTTATGTCTTGGAAAAATTATGGCGACCATCCTATCATTGTGGCAATAGCGGTTTTTGGTACATTAATCACAATTGGACAGGCAATTCATGGTGCTTCTAGTCCTCAGAAATCTACGCAAGAACCCGACACCCCAAGCATCAGTAACTCAAATGGAGACGTTGAAGTTAACACCCACAGTTCTCGGCAATCTACGCAGGGTGATAGCAGCCCAAACATTACCAATTCCAATGGAACCGTCCAGGTCAATCTTGAAGGATCGGAAACTTACAAGCCTTCTCAAACAATTCCTCTCAAGCAAGGTATGGAGTACAAGAAAGCGCGTGAACTTCTGATAAGTCACGGTTGGCAGGCCAAACTGCCTACTTTGCGGGATTACAACGCATTTGCTAAAGATTCTACAATGAAGCGTCTTGCTAGCCAGGGATTTAAAGAGGTTGTCTTATGCTCTGGAACAGGAGCTGGCTTCTGTCGATTTGAGTTTAAAAATGCAGAGGGACAGCTTTTAGCAGTAACAACGGTTAATAACCCCCCCCGAGTAAGGTAAGCATCGTTACTCATTGGCATATCGAAAAGGAAAGTTACTCAGAGGCTACTCCCTAAGTCGATAAAGTATCGTACAGATCAGTAGCGTAATAACTTAGTAGAAAACTCTAGGTAGTTTTTTAGATAAGGAGACTTGATCGGGAAATGGCTCAATGAGGCCTCCTCTCGTTACCTCGATCGATACTTTATCAGTGCATTCATCGATAAATCATTGCTGACATCAGAACGATCGCACTCCTAACCCCACACATCACACAACGATCGCTCTCGATCGCCCCCAGATTAGAAATTCTTTTATCGTCAATCAAAAAAATCGCTCTATCGAAAGTCATTAAGTATTATTACCTCCACATGATATGATGGCTCGTGGTTCAGCGTTGTCGGGATCGCTCGGATATTAATCGAATTCGATCGTTATCATGGCAATGTAGACCTAACTTTGGAGCCGCGCCTGCTATGGAAGAAACGATCCAAACTGGTACAGAAACCCCAGAGCCGAGTGCCTCAATGGTGGAATATTATCGACTCCAAAACGAGTTGTTAATTACGACCATTGTTCTCACCGGATTGATCTTCTTTCCCGTCTGGTATTTCTATTCGCTAAACACTGCTCTGAATTATTTAATTGGAGCGTGTACAGGTGTGGTTTACTTAAAGTTATTGGCACGAAACGTAGAGCGTCTGGGTACCGAGAAACAACAGATCAGCAAAACACATTTAGCCGTCTTTGCCGGGGTGATCATCGCCGCTACGCAAGTCAAACAGCTTCATGTCCTTCCTGTTTTTCTGGGATTTCTCACGTACAAAGGGACTTTACTCGTGTACACTTTGCGAACTCTATTTACGTCTGATCAAACTCAGAGTTAAGTAGTAGAAATTCGCAGACAAATATTGCTCCTTGAATCTGGGAAAAGCCGCCTGAACTGAAATGCTAAATTTCCTCGACTCGAAAATCGTTTTTCCGATCGCCAACCTAGAGGTGGGTCATCATCTCTATTGGGAAATTGGCAATCTAAAGATTCATGGGCAGGTTTTTATTGTCTCTTGGATTGTAATCGGGCTGTTGGTCGGCGCTTCGGTGCTGGCAACCCGCAATCCGCAACGCATTCCGAGAGGCATTCAGAACTTAATGGAGTACGCGCTGGAGTATGTGCGGGAGTTGACCAAAAACCAGCTTGGCGAAAAAGAGTACCGTCCCTGGGTTCCCTTCGTTGGAACACTGTTTCTGTTCATCTTTGCCTCTAACTGGTCGGGTGCCCTCGTCCCCTGGAAGTTAATCAAATTACCAGAAGGCGAACTGGCTGCCCCAACGAACGACATCAACACCACCGTGGCTTTAGCGCTCTTAGTGTCGCTGGCATATTTCTACGCAGGCTTCAGTAAGAAAGGCTTGGGCTACTTTGCGAAGTACGTTCAGCCGACTCCGGTTCTCCTGCCCATTGCGATTCTAGAGGACTTTACCAAGCCGCTTTCCCTCAGCTTCCGACTTTTTGGCAACATTTTGGCGGATGAGTTGGTGGTCGGTGTATTGGTGCTTCTAGTGCCGCTCTTTGTTCCCCTGCCTGTGATGCTGCTGGGATTATTTACCAGTGCAATTCAGGCGCTCGTGTTTGCGACTCTGGCGGGTGCTTACATTCACGAAGCACTCGAAGGTCACGGCGAAGAAGAACACGCGCCGTAGACCCAATCTGTTCACCGTATTCAACTCAAAGGAAAGAATTATGAATCCTACCGTTGCTGCTGCTTCTGTGATCGCTGCTGCTCTTGCGATCGGTCTTGCTGCAATCGGACCTGGTATCGGTCAAGGTAACGCTTCGGGAGAAGCGGTTGCAGGGATCGCTCGTCAGCCTGAAGCAGAAGGAAAAATCCGGGGTACTTTGCTTTTGACCCTCGCGTTCATGGAATCGCTGACCATCTACGGTCTTGTGATCGCGCTGGTTCTGTTATTCGCGAACCCCTTCGCATAAGTATGAAGCCTGAGATCTGGAACGCATTCCAGATCTCGCTTTCTTATTCATCTTCATTCTTCTCCTCATCATGTTTGATTTTGACGCAACGCTGCCGTTGATGGCGGTGCAATTTTTACTGTTGGTCGCAGTGCTGAACGCTGTGTTCTTCAAGCCATTAACTAAAGTGGTGGAGGATCGAAACGATTTTATTCGGGGCAGTGAAGCGGATGCGAAAGAGCGGTTGGCAAAGGCAGAAGCGTTAGCGAAGCAGTACGAAACTGACCTCGCCGCATCGCGTCGGGCGTATCAAAACACGATCGCCCAAGCTCAAGCCGAAGCGAATCAAATCGCAGCCCAAAAAATTGCAGCGGCACAGCAAGAAGCACAACAACAGCGGGAACAAACTCAGAAGGAGTTAGACCAGCAAAAACAAGAAGCGCTTCAAACGTTAGAACAACAAGTTGAAGCCTTAAGTCGTGAAATTCTAGACAAATTACTAGCTGGAGTTTAACGAGGCTGCTGGTTAATCAAGGCTCCCAATGAATTTTTAGGTTCCCCGTCCGGTTTGGGATAGTCACGCGCAGTTTTGGATAAGTGTCATGGAAATATATTTGCGACTCGCCAGCGGAGTGAGTTTACTGGCAGAAGCAGAGGGGGGCGGTTTCGGATTCAATTTCGATATCCTCGAAACCAACCTGATTAACCTCAGCATCGTGATTGCGATCGTTGTTTACTTTGGACGTGGTTTCTTGGGTAAAACCTTGACCGAACGCCGCACCGCGATCGAGACTGCGATTTCAGAAGCAGAAGCCCGCAAGAAAACGGCTTCGGCACAACTCGCTGAACAACAGCAGAAACTCGCTCAAGCGCAACAAGAAGCGACAAAAATTCGATCGGATGCGGAAGTGGCTGCTAAGAAAGCAAGCGATGATATTTTGGCGAAAGCCGAGCAGGATATCATTCGGATGCGTGAAACCGCAGCAGCCGATTTGTCTTCGGAGCAAGAGCGGATTATTAATGAATTGCGTCAGCGAGTGGCAACGCTTGCGCTGCAACGTGCCGAAGGCGAACTGCCGGGACGCTTGAACGATGAATCTCAGCAGCGATTAGTCGATCGCAGTATTGCGTTATTGAGCGAGGGGTAAGATGGCAGACAATATTTTAAGGTCAGAAGTTTTAGATCCCTATGCTCAGGCGCTGATGTCTTTGGGCAAGTCGAATGATTTAGTCGATCGCTTTGGTGAAGATGTCAGCAACATTCTCGACACTCTGAACGGTTCGCAAGACCTGAAAGACTTTGTGGCAAATCCTCTCGCCAAAGGTGAACTCAAGAAAGAGGTGTTGTCTCAGGTGTTCGGTGAAGCGGTGCATCCGTTCATGCGTAATTTCATCATGCTGCTCGTCGATCGACGAAGAGTCATTTTTCTCGAAGGCATCTGTCAGCAGTACTTAAAGCTGTTGCGTCAGTTCCGTCAGACAGTTTTGGCAGAAGTCACTTCGACGGTTGAACTCAGCGACGATCAGAAAAACGCGGTTCGCGACAAAGTGAAAGCGATGACCAAAGCGAACTCGGTAGACATCGAAACGAAGATTGATCCAGAGCTAATTGGTGGTGTGATCATCAAGGTTGGTTCTCAAGTGATTGATGCGAGTCTGCGCGGTCAACTGCGTCGGATTACGCTACGTCTAGCCAGTTCAAACTAAACCCTTCTCTCATCCTTTAATCGAGGTTTCCAATGGCAGCAATCAGACCAGACGAAATTAGCAACATTATTCGTCAGCAGATCGAAAGTTACGATCAAGGCGTAAAAGTCGCAAACGTCGGAACCGTTCTTCAAGTCGGTGACGGCATCGCACGGATCTACGGCTTAGAAAAGTGTATGTCCGGTGAGCTGGTGGAATTTGAAGATGGTTCCGTCGGCATGGCGTTGAACCTGGAAGAAGACAACGTTGGTGCGGTCTTGATGTCCGACGGTCGCAGCATCCAAGAAGGAAGCTCCGTTACTTCAACCGGACGAATTGCTCAGATTCCTGTGGGTGAGGCCATGATCGGTCGGGTGGTCGATGCTTTGGCACGTCCTTTAGACGGAAAAGGCGACATCAATACCAGCGAAACTCGCCTGATTGAATCGATGGCTCCGGGTATCATTGCGCGGAAGTCCGTGTGTGAGCCGATGCAAACCGGAATTACCGCGATCGACTCCATGATTCCGATCGGTCGGGGACAGCGCGAACTGATCATCGGAGACCGTCAAACCGGGAAGACCTCGGTTGCCGTAGACACGATTCTGAACCAGCAAGGTGAAGACGTGATCTGCGTGTATGTTGCGATCGGTCAAAAAGCTTCGACCGTGGCGAACATTGTGCAAGTGCTGCAAGATCGTGGCGCGATGGAATATACGATCGTCGTTGCCGCAAACGCAAACGATCCAGCAACCCTGCAATACTTCGCACCTTACACGGGCGCAGCTTTAGCAGAATACTTTATGTACAAAGGCAGGGCGACGCTCGTAATCTACGATGACTTGTCGAAGCAAGCTCAGGCTTACCGTCAAATGTCGCTGTTGCTGCGTCGCCCACCGGGACGTGAAGCATATCCGGGAGATGTGTTCTACGTTCACTCCCGCTTGCTCGAACGTGCAGCAAAACTCAGTGATGAACTGGGCGGCGGTAGCATGACTGCATTGCCGATCATCGAAACTCAAGCAGGTGACGTTTCGGCATACATTCCCACCAACGTAATTTCGATTACGGATGGTCAAATCTTCTTGTCGTCTGACTTGTTTAACGCAGGTTTACGCCCGGCTGTAAACGCGGGTATTTCTGTATCGCGGGTGGGTTCGGCAGCACAAACCAAAGCGATGAAAAAAGTTGCGGGTAAGGTGAAACTGGAGCTTGCACAGTTTGCCGAGTTGGAAGCATTCGCACAGTTTGCATCTGACTTGGATAAAGCGACTCAAAATCAGTTGGCTCGTGGTGTGCGTCTGCGCGAGATTCTGAAGCAGCCGCAATATTCGCCGCTCTCGGTGGCTGAACAAGTTGCTGTGATCTACTCCGGTATTAACGGATACTTGGACGATATTCCAGTAGATAAAATCACGGCGTTTGTGAAAAGCTTGCGCGAGTATCTGAAAACGGGTAAGCCGAAGTATGTCGAAATCGTTCAAGGTCAGAAAGTGTTGACCGATGAGGCAGAAGGCCTGCTGAAGGAAGCGATTACCGAGACGAAGCAAACCATGATGGCTGCTGCGTAGGTTATTTTGCTTCGTTAAAAACGACTCCTGCCCCTAAATCCCCCATTCTGGGAGACTTTGAAAATTGAGCTTTCTTAGTCTCTCGCGAGTGGGGAATTTAGAGGAGCAAACTCCAAGCAATTTGAACTCAGATAAAACATTCTCTGAAACCGCTTCGGATTTTGGATTTTAGATTGATCCAGAATCCAAAATCTAAACTCTAAAATCGTTTCAACCTATGGCAAACCTAAAACTGATTCGCGATCGCATTCAGTCGGTCAAGAATACCAAAAAAATTACAGAAGCGATGCGGCTTGTGGCAGCAGCGAAAGTGCGTCGGGCACAAGAGCAAGTCACTGCAACCCGTCCGTTCGCCGATCGCCTCGCGCAAGTGTTGTACGGCTTGCAAGCGCGATTGAGATTTGAAGAAGCGGATTTGCCGCTCTTGAGAAAGCGCGAAGTCAATACCGTCGGATTGCTGGTAATTTCAGGCGATCGCGGCTTGTGCGGCGGCTACAATGCTAACGTGATCCGTCGGGCGGAAAATCGCGCCCAAGAACTGAAAGCGGAAGGCATCGACTACAAAATGGTTGTCGTTGGGCGTAAAGCTGCACAGTATTTTCAGCGTCGGGACTATCCGATCGTCGAGAGCTATTCAGGCTTAGAGCAAATTCCAACGGCATCAGAAGCAGCACAAATTGCGGATGTGGTGTTGTCGCAGTTCTTGTCGGATAGTGTCGATCGGGTTGAGCTAATCTACACGAAATTCGTATCTTTGATTGCGTCTCGTCCAGTGGTTCAAACCTTGTTACCGCTCGATCCGCAAGGGTTGGAAGTTTCAGATGATGAAATTTTCCGGCTCACGACTCGTGGCGGACAGTTTCAAGTTGAACGCGAACGAGTTGCGGCTCCTGAAGTGCAAAGCTTTCCGCAAGACATGATCTTCGAGCAAGATCCGGTACAGATTCTCGATGCGTTGTTGCCGTTGTATCTGAATAACCAATTGCTCAGAGCGCTGCAAGAATCGGCGGCGAGTGAGTTGGCGGCTCGGATGACCGCGATGAACAACGCGAGTGATAACGCCAAGAATTTGATTGGTTCGCTTACGTTGTCGTACAACAAGGCACGCCAGGCGGCAATTACTCAAGAACTGCTGGAAGTGGTTGCGGGTGCAGATGCACTGACTTAAGACTATTCTCGAAATCTTTTAGAGCGTCCAGGGAAACCTGGGCGCTTTTTATTGAATAAATATTGTTTCAAAATAGAGCTTGACAAGGAGTTCCCAAAATGGGAACATAGGACTAGAGCGCCAGAGGTAACAATACAGATCAAAATAAAATTAACAGACAAACTTTATAAAATTAATATGAGACTTATATCTAAACGTAATTTGTTTCAAGCAGCAGCAAACTGTCCAGAAGATATTCAAGAAAAAGTAAAGGCATGGTACAACACAATCATCAAATCCAAAGAATCTGAGTCTTGGAACTCGCTTTCCGATATTAGAAATACTTACCAAAGGTCAGTTGATCAAGTCGAAAATTTTCTGATTTTTAACATTAAAAGTTATCGACTAATTGTTTCTATCAATTACAAGACAAAGATAATCTACTTCAAATATCTCTTAACCCACGAGGAGTATGACCAAGACACATGGAAAACTGATAAATAGCTAGGTTTTTACCGGATGAGGGGTAGGACTTTCTACCCTCCGTTCCTGATAGTGCGTTATTAATTTCTACAGCCTAATTAGGCGTAGCTCTAATAATCTCAAGTGGCATCCTGATATCAAGAGAAACAAATGAACATCACCATTGATAAAAAAAGATACAGCAGTCTCTTAGAAGAAGCTCAGCCTCAAGTCATCAAGACTGAAGAAGCTTATGCTCGTGCTCTTGAACAGGTTGAAGCATTAATAGAAGCTGAGGAGCTTTCTCCTGAGCAAGAAGCTTTACTAGATTTGCTCGCAACGCTGATCGAGGCTTATGAAGCAGTTCAGTATCCTACGGAGAATAGTACGCCACTTGAAGTTCTTTCTTATCTGATGGAAGTACGTGAAATGAAGCAATCTGATCTGGCAGAAATTATTGGTTCCAAGGGACACGCTTCGGAAATTTTGAATGGCAAGCGTGGAATTAGCAAGAGTCAGGCGTATGCATTGGGAGAGGCTTTCCATGTCTCGCACAGTTTGTTTATCTAAACGAAAAGCATATTCTATTCGCATCCTAACCGACCTCAACATACTTTCAAATCACAACTTTCAGGAACTGTCAATCCATCTTCTCTGAGTTCTTCTACTTCTCCGATTTCTTCCAGATGAACTACAGCCTCTTCTTGAATCAGTTCTCTGGCTTCCTCGATCGTTCCCCCCACTGCTACACAACTAGGAAGATCGGGAACGTAAGCGCCGTAGCTAGTTTTTCCTTTTTCGATGACGATCACATATCGTATCAGTTCGCCTTAAGCCAGTCTTGCGGACAGTAATGCTCTAAATTGAGACAAAATATTCAAATTTATGTAGATCAAGCGTTCTAAGTGTGCTATCTATGATAGAAATCCGATGATTCTCGTTTAATTGTCGGATTCCGGGCTACACTAAACACTGATTTTTTACTGAATCCCTGTGTACGTCAAGCGTGTTGAACTGACTAACTTCAAATCTTTTGGCGGCACAACGCCGATTCCGTTGCTGCCGGGGTTTACTGTGATTTCAGGACCAAATGGGTCAGGAAAATCGAATCTGCTCGATGCTCTGCTGTTTTGTCTGGGTCTTGCTGGCTCGAAAGGAATGCGGGCGGAGCGATTGCCGGACTTGGTGAATCATACGCAGGCATCGAAAGGTCGATCGACCGTTGAAGCCGCTGTAACTACGGTGTTTGATTTGTCGGATGAATTGGATCTGTTCCAGGCATTGAGCAATCCGAATGAAGAAAACGCAGCTGTTTCGTTGAATGAGCCACACCGCGAGAATGGACATCAACCGAATACCGTTTATGAACTGAATGGAAATGGTAACGGTTCAATTAATGCAGAATGGAGCGTCACTCGCAAGCTACGAGTAACGCAGCAGGGAACGTACACCTCAAACTATTACATCAACGGTGAACCCTGTACGTTAACAGAGCTACATGAACAGTTAGAACGAATGAGAATCTATCCTGAAGGATACAACGTAGTACTTCAGGGGGACGTTACGCGAATTATCTCGATGAATGGTCGAGAGCGACGTGAGATTATTGATGAGTTGGCGGGAGTTGCATCGTTCGATCGCAAGATCAATCAAGCCAAAGACAAACTTGATGCTGTCAAAGATCAGGAAGATAAGTTTCACATTGTTGAACGTGAATTAATCGAGCAGCGCGATCGCTTAGCTCAAGATCGAATCAAAGCTGAGAAATACAAAAAACTCCGGTCTGAACTGCAAGCCAAAGAACAATGGGAAACTGTGATTCGCTACGAGCAGGCGGCTCAAGGCGTTCGCAAATTGCAGGAACAGATTCAAGCAAGTGAAAAAGAAATTGCAGACTTAACCGAGCAGATTGCCGCGATCGATCTGCAAATGAATGAAAAGACGGTTGAGTTAGAAGGTCTGAATGCTCATGTGCGATCGCTCGGTGAAGAAGAACTGATCGCCGTGCAATCCACTTTAGCCACTCGCGAAGCTGAACTACGACAGTTAGAACGTCAGCAGAAAGACTTACAGAAATCCGGTCAAGAACTCAGCGAAAATCTAGCGAAATCGCAGCAGGATCTACAAGAAAATATTCAAACGTTAACTGCTCTAACTCGCGAGAAACAATCGATCGATTCGCAAGAGCTAATTCAGGCAAAACAGCAGCGCGATCAGGCGCGGGAATTGCTCGATCGTAAACGCGATGAAGCGAATGCCTCTGCTGCAAATGCAGATGCCTGGGTGCAGGAACAAACGCAGTTACACCATCATATTGAAACGCTGATTAAATCATTAGAGCCTCAGCGGACTGAGCAAGCTGCGCTAAGAGAGAAAACTAATCAACTCGATCGACAAGTCCAAGACCAAACTGAATCACTCCGAACAACGACAACTCAGCTGAACGAAAAGCAAATTGAAGAAGGCGAATTATCAGAGCAATTAAGTGCTGCAATGACGCAGATTCAAACGCTAGCCGCATCGCTTTCATCGGTTGAACAGGAATTACAAATTCAACAGCAAACTCAATCGCGCCTACTCGAAGAACAACGCGACAAGCAACGCAAGCTAGACAAATTAGAAGCACAAACTCAAGCGGTACAAGAAGCACAAGGAACACAGGCTTCACAAGTCATTCTGAAGATGGGATTAACAGGCGTTTGTGGTTTAGTGGCAGAGTTGGGACAAGTTGATTCGCGATATCAGCTTGCTTTAGAAACCGCAGCAGGTGCGAGATTAGCAAATATCGTGGTTGAAGATGACGCGATCGCTGCCGCTGCAATCGACATTCTCAAACAACGCCGCGCTGGACGTGCTACATTTCTCCCACTTAATAAACTCAATCCGCCACACATTCCGAATCGGGCAACGATGCGATCGATGCAAGGGTGTATCGGTTATGCGATCAATCTAATCGAGTTTGAAGAGCGCTACTACGATGTGTTCGCGTATGTGTTTGGGACAACGGTTGTATTTGAAACTTTAGGTGATGCACGACGGCATTTAGGGCAATATCGGATCGTCACGCTTGATGGAGAATTGCTAGAAGCAAGTGGCGCAATGACCGGGGGAAGTAGCGGACATCGATCGTCGCTTAGATTTGGAACAGGTCACGCAGCGGAATCGCCTGAACTCGTAGCCCTCCGCCGCAGATTGCAGGAAATTGATCAAATTTTGGGACATTGCGAAGGCGCGATCGCAAAAGCAACGATCGCCCAAAAAGACCGCACTAAGGAGCTAAACGAAGC
Source organism: Cyanobacteria bacterium FACHB-63 (assembly GCA_014695255.1). Lineage (GTDB taxonomy): Bacteria > Cyanobacteriota > Cyanobacteriia > Leptolyngbyales > Leptolyngbyaceae > Leptolyngbya. The sequence continues at coordinate 396,612 of JACJNX010000077.1, read as the reverse complement.
ACGGCAACAGCACCGGGAGTTAGAACTCAAACGAGAACAGGTGCAAAAGGAACTGAAACGGCTTGAATCTGAGCAAATTCAGTTCACTCGCGCTCTTGAAAAGAACCAGCAGGAACTTTCCACGGCTCAGGCTCGCTTACAAGTTCTCGATACCGAAGTTCCAACTCAAGAAGCGCAACTCGATCGACTTAGAGCTTCTCTCGCTGACCTCGAACAATCTCAAAGTCATAGCGAGTGGCAACATATTCAGGCAGAACTACGATCGCTCGAATCCGCCCTCAATGACAAAGAAGTTGAACTTCGAGCCATTGAGCAACGATCGCAAGACCTCGAAACTCGCTTCCAACGCCTCCAAGAAAAAATTGAGCAGGGTCAGATTCGCATTCAAGAAGCGCGATCACAGCAAACTCTCTTATTGCAGCAACAATCCGAAAACACTACACAACAGTCTGCTGTTCAGGGTCAAATCACCGAACTGAGAAACGTACTGGCTGAACTCGATAAAACGCTGGGTGAAGCAAGACATCAGCGTGATGCGGTCGATCGACAACTGCGCGAACTCCAAAGCCGTCAGCAGCAACATGGATGGCAGCGCGATAAAACTCACGAAACCATTCAAGCGAGACGCGAGCAACTTATTACCGAACAAGCACAGCTTTCCGTTCAAAGCGCCGAACTTCCTGATCCAATTCCCGAAGTGCCTGAAGCCGTGACTCGCGATTTAGGGCAACTTCAGCACGAAATTCGCTCGATGCAGAAACGCTTACAGGCAATGGAACCTGTAAATATGCTGGCGCTGGAGGAATACGATCGTACCCAAGCCCGCCTCGATGAACTCACCGAAAAACTCGAAACGCTTCAAGAAGAACGTACCGAACTACTGTTACGAATCGAAAACTTTACCACGCTCAGACAACGCGCTTTTATGGAGGCATATGAAGCCGTAGACATCAACTTTCAAAAGATTTTTGCTACCTTATCCGATGGCGACGGACGACTTCAACTCGAAGATCCGAACGACCCCTTCAACGGCGGCTTAAATCTGATCGCTCACCCAAAAGGCAAGCCCGTTCAACGGTTGGCTTCTATGTCGGGGGGTGAAAAATCTCTCACCGCACTCAGCTTTATTTTCGCGTTGCAGCGTTACCGTCCATCGCCGTTCTACGCTTTTGACGAAGTTGATATGTTCCTAGATGGGGCAAACGTGGAGCGATTAGCTAAAATGATCAAGCAGCAAGCCCAACAAGCACAATTTATTGTAGTGAGCTTGCGCCGTCCGATGATCGAATCTGCTCAACGCACGATCGGGGTCACTCAAGCGCGAGGAGCCTTTACCCAAGTCCTGGGAATCAAGCTGCCTCAAAACGTCTAGAGTGCGTTTAGAGTGCGTCTAACTCGAATTGCGTTCGGGATTCCGTATCGATCGATCCTTGATATGGTTTGATAATTAGAAAAAAGTGTAAGCAACAGGATTCGGCACTCAATGACAGAAGAATTTCGCCAACGCTCCGACCTTCTTGGAACTCAGGTGATTACACGCAGTACGGGCAAAAAGCTCGGCGTGGTGAGTCAGCTTTGGGTCGATATTGACGCGCAAGAAGTTGTCGCCCTCAGTTTGCGTCCGAACCTGTTGTATGGCACCGCCCAACCGATGATGCTTTCCAGCATTCGCCAAATCGGAGATGTCATTCTGGTGGATGACGAAGACGTGATCGAAGATGTTGATCTCGAAGGGTACAGCAATCTGATCGGCTACGAAGTCATCACCGAAACTGGGGAACTACTCGGAAAAGTGCGCGGCTTCCGGTTCAATATCGATACAGGCAAGCTGGATAATTTGGTGATTGCTTCGATCGGGCTTCCCCTCATTCCCGATCAAGTGGTTAGCACCTACGAATTACCGATCACTGAAATTGTGAGTAGTGGACCCGATCGATTAATCGTAATCGAAGGCTCCGAAGATCGAATGACCCAACTTAGTGTTGGAGTGCTTGAACGGCTTGGCATCGGCAAAGCCCCGTGGGAGCGCGAACAAGACCAATACCTCGCCCCCGCTCGTCCAGAGAATCAGCTTCCGTCCGGTCAGCCCACTCAGGTCGATGTGCGCCCGCGCATTCAAGAACCGATGGTGCAAGTCGAGGAAACCTGGGAAACCGACGAATGGGAGCGCGAACCGATTCCACTGCGCCGAGAACCAGAACCTCCCCGCCAGCAATATCGCGAAGCCGAAATTTATCCGCCGTCTCCGGTCTATGACGAGGATGAAAAAGAAAACTGGGAGGATAGCGACGACACAAATTGGGGACTCTCGACGCGCAACGACGAGCCTGAATACGATGACGAAGAGTATGACAATACCTATGTCGATGAAGAAGATGATGCGATCGCAGTAGAGTTTGAGGAAGTAAGCTCTGAGGCATCTGCACCACCAGAAAGCTTTGAGCCAGGAAATCTCGATGAAGATCCTTGGGCGGAACCAGAAGAAGACGTTCCTCCTCAACCCCTGCAAGAACTGAAGATTCCGGATAAGCCGAAGCAGAAGCAACCCGAATACGAGGAGGAAGGCTACTAGATTTATGTCCGCCCATGAACCAAACTCGCCCGCGATGTCCCATCCGTTTGCTCATGGGCATATTTTCTCTAGCCCCGGTGGTCACTTCACGTATCGCGTGATCGGATCTTGCTGTCGCCTGTTCGATCGAGACCAACTCCCCTATCCTTGCTGCCGGATCGAATGGCGCGGCAAGGAACCAAGCTGGCGGCGCATCGGACGGAGGTTTATTGTAGATTTGGCTTCTCGAAATAGCCCGTCTTACAACGTTGAAATCGTCGGACGTGAGGCGCACGAACCGATCGTGCTCACGTTGTACTGGGTCAAACTGCCTCAACCCCTAAAAGAATGGTGGCATTCCCGTAAGCCTGCAACTGCCGCTTCGACAGAAGACAGATCCGCCGAAGACATCAAGATCGAAGGATAAACCGCACTTCCCCAGTGCGGATGCACGATCGTAAAACAATTTCCCGCAGGCGTGATCGCGTATCCCAGCGTCGATCGCACCACTGCCACATCGTCGAGCCGTAAAGGTCCCGCTTTCGACAAAATTGGTAATCCGGTTTTGGGATCGAACAATTCAGCTAAATATCCGCGTTGACGCAGCAATTCTGCCACCTTGAATCCAAATTCGAGAAACTGTGATCGCAAAATTTGTTTTTGCAAATCGGTTTCCCAACATCGCTCGGTTAATTCCCGATCAGAAGGCTGCAAAACCACCACGATTGAGCGAACTGGAGTAGACCATTCTGGAAGTAACTTCTCGGAATGCTGACAGATAAACTCGCTCGGTGGATGGACAGAATATTGCATCATTTAGCAAAAAGAAGGAAACGATCGGATATAGTGCTAATGCACCAATTTTGAATGAGAGATGCAGCAATTTGACTCAGCTATTGATCATCTTAATTCGCCCGATCGAATCTTGATCAATTCAGATCAAAAAACTTCTTCTCCTAACCTTTTCTACGATCATGATAACGGTCAACTTTGGCTTGGAGACGCGGTGGAATGGCTGAAATCACTCCCTTCTGAGTCAATTGATTTAGTGTTTTCCGATCCTCCATACAACTTGAAAAAAGCAGAATGGGATAGCTTTGAATCCCAGCGATCGTATGTTGAATGGTCGATGCGATGGATTGAACAAGTGGCACGAATTTTAAAGCCTACTGGAACGTTTTATATTTGCGGCTTTTCTGAAATTTTGGCAGATCTAAGACTCCCGGCTTCGCAATTTTTTCAGGGGTGTCGCTGGCTAGTTTGGCACTACAAAAACAAAGCAAATCTCTCAAATGATTGGGGTCGATCGCACGAAAGCATTTTGCATTTTCGTAAAACGAAGAAATTCACGCTTGCAGTTGAGAACATTCGCACTCGTTACAGCGAACACACGCTGAAATATCCCGAACATCCGCAGGCTTCCACCAGTCGATACAGCGATCGCGGCAAAAACGACACAAAGCTCTGGCATCCGCATCCAAAAGGCGCAAAACCGCGAGATGTGATTGAAATTCCGACCACCTGCAACGGGATGAACGAAAAAACGCCGCATCCCACCCAAAAACCTGAAGAACTGGTGCGAAAATTCGTTCTCGCTTCTTCCCAGAGAGGCGATCGCATTCTCGATCCCTTTATCGGCTCTGGCACAACCGCCGTCGTCGCTGAGCAACTCGGACGCAACTGGCTTGGCTGCGATCGCTCTGCCGAATATCTCACCTGGGCAGTTGAACGAATTGAGTCTACTCAACACCGCAGCGACGAAGACTGGTTCTGGCACGATCGCGATCGTGAACAACGCCGCATGAAAATTCGCCAAACATTTTGAAAAATTCAGTTGACGATCGTACAACTGCCGTATATCTTTTTCAGGCAACGACATAAGGAGTTTTTGTGAGCATAGTCATCGGCATTCTCGGTAGCATCGTCGGATTTATTCTGTTGGTGATATTGGCGCTTGAAGTTCAGTACCGGCAGCGCCCCACCCGCACACTCGATCTGAGCTTGGGCAAGTGGGAACTGGCGGTTTATGAACCCCAGCGATACGTTTTGGTCGGACAGCTAGAGCTACAAAATCTCGCCCGCCGATTAGAGGTGATGACCCCGCGCATTGATGCAGAGGTTAAGCTGCTGTCTTCTGGAAGTCTTGACGGGATCAAGGTCAAAACCCGCATCATTCCCCGATTCAAAGATGCAGAAGTCCGCGAGGATGGCTACTGGGAAGGGCGTGTCGTTAAGCTGGGAGCGCGTGATCCGATCGAAGCCGTGATCGAAATCGAAGGCGAAGACCTGCAAGACCTCAAAGTTGCCTGGATTCAACTGCATTATGTTTATTACGGCTCTCAAGGCTGGATTCCCAAAGTTCGGCATGTGATCGTGCCGCTTAAATTCCCGGCAGCTGAGGAATCAAAACGCTGGCGACCTGCAACCCATGCTGATGTCCTACCGATTAAAACTCACTTGCTCACTCACCTGGATGATCCGGTCAGCGTCGTTAAGCGCTACGTCATGCCTCACGCTCAACCCGGAGATATTGTGACGATCGGGGAATCCCCGCTCGCGATTATGCAAGGACGATTCCGCGACCCGCGTGAAGTAAAACCCGGCTGGTTGGCAACTCGGCTCTGCTATATGTTCTTCCCGACATCGAGCCTAGCGACGGCTTGTGGGATGCAAACTCTAATTGACATTGAGGGAGCGCCACGGGTGTTAGGTGCATTTGTTGTCGGCTCGATCGCGAAACTGTTCGGGATCAAAGGAATGTTCTATCGTTTAGCAGGTGAACAAGCCCGACTAATTGATGATGTAACTGGAACAATTCCGCCTTATGATCAATTTATCGTTCTAGGTCCAGATAAATCGCAAGAAATTGTGGACAGAATTCAGCGAGAAACTGGATTATCTGCTGCAATTGTTGATGTCAACGATTTGAAAGCAGTTAAAATATTGGCAGCGTCATCTGATATATCGATGCCCTTGCTCAAGCAGGCACTGATCGATAATCCCGCAGGTAATGCCAACGAGCAAACTCCTGTAGTGCTGATTCGTCCAATTGATGCCGCTGAAAAACGATCCGCCATTGGGCTGCAATCGGTGAATCAACCTTAAACGAATACCCCTTAAGGCTGTACCCAAAACCGACGCTCAATTCTTACTCTGGGGTTGAACTGCTGCCTTCCTCTCTTATGCCTCGACTTCCTCAGACTGCTAATGCCCAGATTCGTCCCGTGCAATATCGGGATCTTGATGCGATCGACCAACTGACGCAGCAATCACCGGAACACGAATTGCCGCACTGCTCTGCTGTCCGCGAAAAAAGCGTCTCAATTCGCAACTGGTATGGGGTGATGAAGCTCCTCAGTCTGTTTCCGAATCCGCTGCAAAATTTGCCCTGTGTTCATGTTGCAGAGCTAAATCAGCGGATTCAAGGCATGATTCAAGTTTCTCCGTTTAACCGGACTCGCAGCACTTGGCGCGTCGATCGCGTCGTGGTTGCGCCTGCGATCGTTGAGTCGGAAGGTGCGGAAGCTCAAGTGATGACGCAGGTAGATATCGGCTCTCTGCTGATTCGCTTTTGTCTGGAGCGGATTTGGCAAGCTCGGACTTGGGTACTTGAAATTGATGTCAATGACAAAGCGGCGCTAGATCTGTACCGCCATAATGGATTTCAGCCGTTAGCAAATATGACCTACTGGTCAATCTCACCAGAGCAGCTAGAAGAACTGGCAGAACGAGAGCCAGATCTACCAAATCTGCTCCCGGTCAGTAACGCAGATGCCCAACTGCTTTATCAACTCGATACGATGGCGATGCCGCCTTTGGTGCGACAGGTGTTTGATCGCCATGTTCAAGATTTCAAAGTTAGCGTTTTCGGCAGCCTGGTTGAATGGGCAAAGCAAGTCTTTACGCGGACTGAGGTGGTTGGCGGATATGTGTTTGAGCCGCAGCGCAAAGCAGCGATCGGTTATTTTCAACTGCATCTGTGTCGTGATGGTTCACAGCCGCATATCGCTCATCTGACAGTGAACCCCGCTTACACTTGGCTTTACCCCGAACTCATGGCACAAATGGCGCGGATTATGCAGGAGCTACCGGCTCAATCTTTGCAAATGGCATCGCCCGACTATCAACCCGAACGCGAGGAATATTTAGATAGCATTGGAGCCGAGCGAATCGGGCATACCCTGCTGATGTCGCGATCGGTGTGGCACAAGGTTCGAGAAACGAAGTCGATCGCCGAAGGTTTGCAACTCGCAGAGATGCTTCAGAATCTTCAGCCCAGCCGTAAACCTGTGCCTGGACGCATTTCAATGCTGAAATCGGTGAAGCTTCCGGCACCGGAGAAGGCTCAAGAGGCAGATAAATCCACGCCGAAAAGCGTACAGGAACTGATGAAAGCTGCATCTCAAGAACCGCATCGCGAAGATCCCTGCTGCTAAACATGAAGAGAGTTGCGGCACTCGGATTAGATGTCGGACAGAGGCGAATTGGGGTTGCAGGCTGCGATGGCACAGGACTAATTGCGACCGGACTCACCACGATCGTCCGTAAATCTTATCCGCAGACGATCGAAGATCTCCGGCATATTGTGCGCGATCGCGATGTCGAAATTCTCGTAATCGGGATGCCTTACTCAATGGATGGCTCGATCGGCAAACAAGGGCAGCATATCCAAAAATTCGGAGACACGATTTCAAAAGCGTTATCGTTGCCGATCGAGTACGTAGATGAACGATTGACCAGCTTTCAGGCGGAACAATCAATGATCGCGCAAGGAATTTCGCTTCAGCATAATAAGGGATTGATCGATCGTAAAGCCGCCGCGATTATTCTTCAGCAATGGCTGGATGAACGGAGGGTGAAGCGCGATCTCGACTCGCAAACTCTAATCACTAATCAAGAGTAGAATTGCTCATACTCGTCATGATCACCGATCCAAAACCAGGTCACTGTGTCGCCTTCTAAAACTCCGAGAGCGCGATAGCTTCGAGTTATCCGCACAGACCAAATTCCCTCATTGCTATCGATGCACTTGAAGTGTAGAGATGGATGAAATAGGTTTTCTGACCACAAGCGATAGGCTTTTCTTGCGCTTGCCCTTACAGGCTCACTTAATGCTCGACAGTTAGACCAGAAGGACGATAGCGTCGCAGACTTCATAGCTGCTCATAGTCCATTGGCATTGAACGACCTTCTGCAATTTCTTGTTTTGCCTTTCGCGCTGCTGTCACTAAGTTATTCTGCGTCCGCTTAAATGAAGCATCCCAGCGCTTTTCATCCTCTAGATCAGCGATGTAGTCCCGAAGATGCTCTACAACTTTTTCTTGCAAATCATCTGGTAGAGATTCGATCATTTTTACGATCGTGCTAATAGCAGCAGACATAGATTGCTCAAGCGTAATCGTTTATTAGCTCCATTCTACTTGGCGCTCGCGCCTGCCATGCTCAAAACTGAATCTACTCAATTCTAGGCTGATGGGTCAAACCCAACGCAGCCGCAACTAAAAACTCAGCAAATATAGAACGATTCCGATTAGACAGAATATTGGAGTAAGCCCATGCCCAAAAATCTTGAACTGTCACATCAACTTGTGAAATAATTTCCACTCCACTAAGTGTGAACATCTCCATAGTCTTACAACAAATTCAACCGCAGTAGTGAAAGCTTCTCTGAGGTCATTTCTATCTCGTCTAGATCCTCTCGAGCTATTGACTCACTTGCTCTACGTTTCCAGCGCGAACCCAGCCTTCCTGACCGTTACTTAAACGAATCTTTTGCCAAGTCTTATCAGCATTTGTTTCAAGAACTGTGACACGCTCATTGAAATCGACACCACCGATCGAGCCTCCTTCCCCTCCTGGCGCATCCCGCACTACAAGCCCGATCGATTGCGTTACCCGTGCTGGAAATGCTCCTGCTGGAAGCGGTTTTGCAGCAGTATCAGGCTTATCCGATTTCTCTAGCGCAGGTTTTGCAGCAGGTTTCGTCGCAGGCTTTTTGGTAGGAGTATCGTTCGGGAACGTGGGCTTGGGCGGCATGACGGAAAGGTGCGCCATCATGACTCTTGCGGCAACCAAGCTACCGACTGCAAGAAGTGCGATCGCGAAGAACACGCCCAGAAAGAATTTAAGGACTGAAGACCACCGCATAGAAACCGCCCGCGAAGAAGATCGCCCAGATTTTAGCATTTGATTTGAGATTATTGACCGAGTTGCTTGGAGCGGTTCACGGCTGCTTTGACCGCTTCGATAAACGCCGATCGCACACCCGCTTTTTCGAGTTCTGCAATTCCAGCGATTGTCGTGCCTCCAGGACTGGTCACACGGTCTTTCAGTTCTCCTGGATGGATGTTTGACTCTTGCAGCAGTTGAGCGGTTCCCCGCACCGTTTGAATCGCTAACTTGAGCGCGATCGCTCTTGGCAGTCCCGCTGCAACTCCACCATCGGCTAAGGCTTCAATCACGATCGCAAGATATCCCGGGCCTGAACCGGATAAACCTGTCACCGCATCTAACATCGATTCAGGCACTTCAACCACTTCCCCGACTGTGCTGAGAATTTGTTTTGCTTGTTCGATGTGATGTGGCTCAACAAGCTGACCAGGAGCGATCGCGGTAATTCCGGCTCCAACGGCGGCAGGCGTATTTGGCATCGCTCGAATGACCGGTGCGTTGGGAAATGCCGCTTCAAGCTGCGCGATCGTCGTTCCTGCCAAAATTGAAATGACCAGAGCAGAAACCTGTTGATTTGCTAATTCCTCCGCGACTTGCGGAAATATCTGCGGCTTAATCGCGAGTAAAACGACATCGCAGTCTGCCGCTTGTCGATTTTGTTCTGTCACTTGAACGTGATATTGCTGCGCTAAAAATTCTTGACGCGATCGATTCGGCTCACTCACGACGATCGCAGCAGAATCAAACACGTTCTGAGCAACAAGGCGGGACAAGAGAGCCTCTCCCATCATCCCGCCGCCTATCATGCCAAATTGTTTAGACAATCGATTAACCTCAGATAAAGAGATCAAAGGGTTCGAGATCCAACTATCTTTCACCCTTGACTATTTCTCTAACCTTGTACTGCTCTCGGTTCTGTGCCCCAAACGGGTGTCGGAGCCGAGGTGCGGGGACGAGCCGGAGCGGGTTGCGGTACTTCGTTGATTACGCCTGCTTGGGTGCTGACTTGAACACAGCTTGGTGTGAACAAGAAGATGCTTTCACCAATGCGCTCTTGATGACCATCGATCGCATAAGTTCCACCCGCGACGAAGTCTACAGCCCGTTGAGCTTGATCCGGGTCCATAATCGTCAGATTCAGCACGACCGACTTACGCTCACGCAATGCTTGAATCACTTGAGGCATCTCTTCAAACGTGCGGGGTTCAACCACTACGACTTCCGAAATTCCGTTTGCTGCTCCAGGCATTCCAATCACATTATTCATAGCGGCTCCTACACCAGTGGTTTCACTTGCAATTCCAACACTCCGATCGCGAAAACGATTTGCCCGACGCGATCGAGTTTCTTCTTCGGTCGCTGCAACCGGAGCCGGAGCGCTCTCTTCCTGATAGAGCGACTGATATTCTTGTCCGTCCATCTCGTCGTATTCGTACTCGTATTCGACAGGTTCATTGAGTCCAACGAAATCTCGTAATTTACTGAAAATACTCACTGTTCACGCTCCATCCGAATCGTTATTGAATTTGCTTGGGAAAGGTACGGTCAAATCATTGGAAATAGTAGATCGACCCCTGATGTGGAAAATCGTTCTCGATTTACCGCTAAGCTGTCTCGCTGGTTAGGCAAATTCCATTTTTTGGTCTGACAGCTTAGAGAAATTCCTGTACTGCCGCACAAATAATGAATTGAAAAATCAGTATACATCCAGCGATCGAACTTGAATATTTTTTTTGGAGTTTTTCGTCCCCGGCTGCAATTGTATCGGTAGTTTTAGAAGTTGGAGCATAAATCCGAAGATTTCTTTTAAATTTGTTGCAATTCGGTGATGCAGACCGTTCTAGATGATTCAAACTATTGAGATAAGCGGCTCATGTTCAGGCGATCACGCAAATTTGACTGGAAAAGAAAAGCAGCTTAATTCAATAGAATTCCGGCGTATGTTTTGAAAGAATAGAAATGGAACGATCGACGCTGAAAGCTAGGTCTTCACCCCTGACCTCTTCGCATTCAGCAGTATACGTAAGTGATCTTTATTACAAGGTGAGGAGCGCACCACTGAAGCAAGGTTTCGATTCGTTTCTAATTAGTGGTACATACAGTACCACTAATTGTTGAGATTCTACGATTATTTTTGCGGTCTTGCTCCAAACAGCACTCGTCCCGGTCGAATCATCGTTGCGCCCGCCTGAATTGCCAACGTATAATCACCTGACATTCCCATCGATAGCTGATCGAGGTTGATCTGGCTTTGAGTTCGGATTTTTTCTGCAAGTTCTCTGGCTTGTCGAAAGAGCGCGATCATTGCCTCAGCATCTAGATCAGCCGGCGGGATCACCATGAGTCCCCGAATCTGCAAGTGCTTTAATTGCTCAAGCTGCGGGATCGCATCCCAAAGCTCTGAGACGGAAAATCCTGATTTGTTGGGATCGCTGATGAGTTTAGCTTGCAGGCATATTTGCGGCTTGCGGTCTTGTTCTTCTGCAAGCCGATCCAACCGTTGCGCTAGCTTCAAACTATCAACCGAGTGAATCCAATCGAACAGGTCGATCGCGCTTTTTGCTTTGTTACTCTGCAAATGCCCGATTAGATGCCACGTTACATCGCTTAAGTCTTTTAATTCTGCACGTTTAGCCTCAGCTTCCTGAACCCGATTTTCACCAAAATCCCGAATTCCGGCGGCATAAGCAGTTCGCATTGCTTCTACGGAAACCGTTTTCGTCACGGCAATCACCCGGACATGAGGTGGAATTTTGGCGCGGAATTCGGCAATGTGGTTTTGTAGAGGCGAGATCATTGAAACGTGCTTTGGTGAACTTTCTGAAGCTGATCGTACTCCTTGTACATTCCCGATCGACGCAACATTCTCATGCGATTTTCGACCATTACTCTTGCATCGCTGCGTCCGATCGATTCAAATTCCAGTCCTTCTGCACCTTGAGATACGACAAAAAATAACCGTTGCGCGTAAAGCGTACTAAATAATTCCCGATGTTCTTCAACGACACACACCCGAAACAGCAGCCCAAATGTTGGGTGGTTCAAATAATTCTCAGTATCCATCTACCATCCATCAGCAAGAGAGTAAGCGCAATTCGGAATCATCAACATCAATAGGAATTCACAAATTGTAATCATTAATTGCAGTAATATATCCGTCTTAGTCGTGAATTGCACGAAGTATGATTGGGGGTTTTTGCAACCGCGAGAGTTGCCGCATGAATTGAGTTACTCAGCTTACCCTGTGATCAAAATAAGTTGCTGTCATGTCCGAAATTATTTTAATTGCTGCGATCGCCCAAACAAACGGAGTTATAGGCAATCACGGCAGGTTGCCTTGGTCGATCCCAGAAGACCTCCAACGCTTTCGGCGACTCACGCTGCATCATACCGTTATTATGGGACGGAAAACATGGGAATTTGATCTGCAAAAACGCCCATTGCCTCAGCGCATAAACGTTATTGTTTCCTCACAATCACTGAGATCCGAGCTACCAAATGTCGAATTTGTGCGATCGCTGTCTCAGGCGCTGGATCGTTCAGACGAAAAGTTGTTTGTGATCGGTGGCGCATCGATCTACCGTCAAGCATTAGAATTTGTCGATTGCATGGAATTGACGATCGTAGAAGGCAACTACGAGGGCGATGTATGTTTCCTGGAGTGGCGCGATCACTTAAACGAATTTGAATTAGTCAACTTGGAGCCAAGAGAGGGCTACCGATTTGAAACCTATCGTCGTATAGTGTCCCAATAAAAAACCGATCGCAGTGATGCGATCGGCTCATAGTCAAAATCAGTTAAACCCTAGCGGATGTATTCCTTCAGAACACTGTTACGATTCGGGTGACGGAGTTTCCGCAGTGCTTTCGCCTCGATTTGACGAATGCGTTCGCGGGTCACGTTAAAGATTTGTCCAATTTCTTCAAGCGTTTTCATCCGACCATCATCCAAGCCGTAGCGCAGGCGCAGCACATCTTTTTCACGCGGGCTGAGCGTTGCCAAAACGCCTTCGAGGTCTTCACGCAGCAGATTCTTAGACACTTGATCTTCAGGCGTTTCACCATCAGACTCGATGAAGTCGCCTAAACGAGAATCTTCTTCCTTACCGATCGGTGTTTCCAGGGAGATCGGCAATTGAGCAGACTTAGCGATAAAGCGCAGCTTCTCAATCGTCATTTCCATCCGAGTTGCGATTTCTTCTTCGGTTGGCTTGCGTCCCATTTCTTGAGACAACAGTTTCGTTGTCTTCTTGATGCGGGAAATGGTTTCGTACAAGTGAACCGGAAGCCGGATAGTTCTTGATTGATCTGCAATGGCGCGAGTAATTGCTTGACGAATCCACCAGGTCGCGTAGGTCGAGAACTTGTAGCCTTTTTCGTGGTCAAACTTCTCAGCCGCCCGAATCAGACCCAAGCTACCTTCTTGAATCAAATCTTGGAACGACAGACCGCGATTCATATACTTCTTCGCGATCGACACCACTAATCGAAGGTTCGACTGCACCATTTTATCTTTGGCGCGACGACCTAGATGCAGGCGATGACGGAACTGCGGCAGGGGCATTTTCACTTCCTGCGCCCAATCTGCATCTGAAGGCTCGCGATCGAGCTTATCGGCTAACTTGAAGCGAATGCGCTCTAATTCCAGCAAGTCTGCAATCTTGCGGGCGAGTTCAATCTCTTCGTCGGCGCGGAGGAGGCGAATTCGACCGATTTCTTGCAAATATAGCCGAATCGAATCTTCGGTGTAGTGCTTCTTCTTGGCTTGAGTCCGGCGACGAGTTGCACGCCCCTTGACGGGTTTTCCCTCTTCGTCATCCTCTCCTTGATCTGAATCGTCATCATCAAGGTCGTCGAGTTCTAACTCGATTTCTAGAGCTTCTGAAGGGTCAAATGCCTCTTCTACAACAAGTAAGTCTTTGGCTTGGGTCATGCCGCGTTCCTCATGCTCCTTAAGTAATGAAGTAAAATGTCCCAGCACTGAAAACAGATGTTGGTGGTTCGATGCAGTCTTGCTGACCCAGAGGCGGTGTCGCTTGCCGAAGCAAGCTCTCGTTCGTCAACTGGTGTGCAGTAGAGCGATCGGCAAAATGATTCAGTCAAAACAAACGACTGCTACAACTTCCGAGAAAATACGGTTGGCAGAAGCTGATTTTCTGAGATCATTATTTCTAAATGATTGAAATGTCTCCCCGATTGTAGCCTTTCTCACAAAAGTTGCACCCTTTTCCTGATTTCTTTATTAATCATTCTTGATAAATCTGCTGCGGCTAGCATTCACGTTGCTATTCCGATGATCGCGATCGTTGTTATCAGGATCTTTGAGTTGCACAGGGATTTATCTCTGAATGGGACAGCTTCTTTTTAGATGCAGGCATCAATCTGATCCAAATCTATCGCAAAATTCTGGCGTGATCCACGTTTGTATCTCTATGCCACCCCCGAAAGTGATAGATAATTTGTGGTCTGTTGACAACGTTAGCCCAAAATTATCAGACTGAAGCAATCGGTTAATTAGCTTCCCTAATGCAATGTGATTTGAGATTTACGGTACAAACGTCACCTAAAGAAGCGCTTTGAGGCATTCAGCAAGACTAACTTGGTGATAAACAGCAGTTATCTTAAACCAATCTATGCAAGGGGGAACTCGCTGAATTATTAGTTTTGTTTATTTGATTCGAGAACGGATTAAGAATGTCTGTCTTTGGAAAGATGCAGGATTCATTGCTGAATCTGAATGAACTTAGGTAGACGATCGCTGACAGTATTGGCGGGCAGAAGCAGAATGAATCAGCGAAAATAGTACATCTGGGCTTAAGGGTTTAACAAGGAAACCATCAACATCGGGGTGCTGCTCTTGATAGAGCCAGCTTGGAGAATCAGTTTCTGTAACGATCACAAGCGTCATGCGGTCGGCATGGGCAATCGTGCGGAGTTGATGGATTGTGGCTTCCGATCGCAGATGTTCCTGCAAGATGACAAGACAGGGGGGATTTTGGCTCACTCGTGCTAGGGCTTGATCAGTGGTATCCACAATCTCTACGTCAAGTGCGACTTGCTGAAGGAGCGATTCTAGCCCGTGCAATTCTTCGATTTGTGGAGCCAACAGTAGAATGTAGGTGGACGGAAAAACCATGACGAAAGTACCAATCTAAAATTCAATATAGCGATTGGTTCATTTGCGTTTTTTCAGGTGAAATTCGCTGGATATCTTTCGATGATTGAGTTTCCATCCTTTATTCTTTGTTTTCATGCTTCGGTATTTCTTAGCTTTTAAGCTTTTAGAAATACTTCCTGCAAACTTTTTAACGACAATTTCTATTCTCTTTAGGAATTACAAATTAGGATTGTTCTGTGTGATCGACTACGAGCTATTGCTTGTGGGGAAAGGCTTACAGGCAATAGAGTGATATAGATTACTTCTACTTTTGCGCTAATTGAGTGAATCAAGACCACCGCTAAATTAAAGCCGCTTCAAAAAGAGTTTGAAGATTTTTGACTTGCTTTTCTAACGGAATGTTTAGAGTATTTATAAGGCAACATCTACTGATTTCTTTTAGATTTCATTTCAATTTTCCTGGGAATGAATGCAGAATTAGCCCTACTTCAGATTTGCGTTTTTGTTCAACTTTTTGAAGCAAATCTTAAGCGAATTGAAGCAAGTTTATTGAAACAATTCTTGACCTTGAGAGGTGGCAAGCTCCGGATGTCCAGCTTCAATGAGTGCCCGATCGCGAATTCGACAAGAATCACACACGCCACAGGGGACTTCACCGCCTAGGTAACATGACCAAGTTTGGTCGATCGGCACGCCAAGCGCGATCGCTCGCTTCACGATGTCCACTTTGGAATCCATCACCAGCGGGGCAATTAATTTCGGCGCTCTGCCTTCTAATCCAGCTTTGGAGGATAACTCAGCTAAGTGCTGAAACGCAGCGAGATACTCTGGGCGGCAATCGGGATAGCCTGAGTAGTCCACCGCATTGATGCCTAAGTAGATGGCTTCTGCGTTCTGGGCTTCTGCTAGAGAAAGGGCGATCGCAATAAATACGGTATTGCGTCCTGGCACGTACGTAATCGGAATTTGATCGGACTGAACGCCTCCGGTGGGGACTTCGATCTCTGTATCCGTCAATGCTGACCCGCCCCACTGTGCGAGATTCACATCGATGACAAAATGTTGGGACAGATTGAAGTGTTGCGCGATCGCATGAGCGGATAGAAGTTCGCGATCGTGCCGTTGTCCGTAGCGAAATGAAAGCGCGACCGGGTCATAGCCATCGGCGATCGCTTGTGCAGTTGTTGTTGCGGAATCTAAACCACCAGAAAGGAGAACGATCGCTTTCGGCATAATATTCTTCCAAGCTTGCCGTCTATGATCTTGACATCATCTCTGCTTAATTCTCAACCACAGAAAGATTGATTTAGCGCTGGGCGAGTTGTGGAGTGCGTCCGGTTAAGCCCGACATGATGCGAAAGACGATCGTTCTTAAGGGCTGAAGGGTTCGCAAAATCCATAAGCTGAGGCGGCGGATCTGGACGATCGGGACAATCTGATTCGAGAAGGTGCGATTCAAGAGGTCGGTGATGCTGAGAATCATCAGGTTTTCCCACTGTCGCCAACGTTCGTAGCGTTTCAGGACGCGCAGACTAGCAATATCTTCGCCGCGTTTTTGTGCGGTTTGTAAGACTTGCGCGAGAGCGGCAGCATCGCGGATTCCCATGTTGATGCCTTGACCGCCTAACGGGTGGCAGCTATGCGCGGCATCTCCGATTAAAGCAAACTGCGGCAGGACATATTTGCGGCTGTGCATCAACTGAATCGGGAAAAGATAGCGCTGTCCTTCGATTTCTGGGGTGCCGAACTTCGAGCCATATCGCGCTTGGAAGGCTTCGATAAAGGCGCGATCGTCAAGTGCTAACAGTTCTTCGGCTTCAGCGCGGGGGGCTGTCCATACGATGCGACAGCGATTACCGGGAAGCGGGAGAATGCCAGAGGGTCCTGTTTTCCAGAACCATTCATAAGCGGTGTTGTTGTGGGGGGCATCGAGCTTGAGCGTAGCGACCACACAAGCTTGCCAGTATTGCCAACCGAGCGTTTTAATTCCGGCTTGTTGGCGTAGGGGCGATCGTGACCCATCTGCGGCGACGACTAAGCGCGATCGAATTTGCTGCACTTCACCGTTCAGCATGACATCGAGAACCACAGCATTGGATTGGTGCTCGGTTTTAACGACTTTGGCAGGGCAGAAACGATCGACATTCGAGCAAGTTTGCAGCAGATCCTGAAGTGCGGTAATGAGAACGCGATGTTCTGCGACATACCCTAAAGTTTCGGTGCCAATATCGCAGGGTGCAAACTGAACGGCAGTCGGATAGTCCGCATCTGAAAGGCGCACGTTCTTGTAGGTTTCAACTTGGGGAGAAATCTGTTGCCAAATATTCAAGCCTTCAAAGATGCGGCTAGATAAGAGCGAAATAGAATACGCCTGAGCGCGAGAAACCGCCAGCGAAGTCATTTCAGCCTCGATGAGTGCGACTCGAAAGCCAGAATCTTTCAAGGCACAGGCGAATGTGGTTCCTACGACACCGCCACCGACGATCGCAATGTCATAGTCAGGAATTTTCGATTCAGCGATCTGCATACCCGTTGAGCGATACGAAACTTTACACCTATTGTCGCGTAGATTTCTGATGTGAGCAATTGTTAAGCGATCGATGCCATCATGAGTTCTTCCGCAATGTCAAAGTTGGCGGTTGCGTTTTGGACATCATCGAGTGCATCGAGTGCGTCCATCAGCTTGAGCAGAGAGCAGGCGTGGTCGGGGTCGGTGACTTCGATCGTATTTTGGGGAATCCAGCGGAGTTCGACTTGTGCCACGGTGTAACCCCGGTCTTTCAGACTGTGACTGAGGGATTCCAGGTTTTCAACTTCGGTAAAAATCTCTGCCGCTTGTCCATCTTCGGTTTCGACTAGCTCATAAGCGTCGGCTCCACCTTCGAGACAAGCTTCGAGGAGGGCTTCTTCGTCGATCGACACTTCTTCAGTTTTGCGGTTGCGTCCGGTTTTCTGCGGTGCGAAAGAGAGTTCAACGATGCCTTTTTGCTCGAATATCCAGCCCACGCAACCGGGTTCACCTAAGTTACCGCCGTTTTTGCTGAAGGCTTCTCGTAAGTCAGCAGCGGTTCGATTGCGATTGTCGGTGAGAGCTTCGATCAGGACAGCTACACCGCCTGCACCGTAACCTTCATATTGAATGGCTTCCAGTGGGGCATCGGTGCCAAGTTTGCCAGCGCCCTTGGCGATCGCGCGATCGATGTTTTCATTGGGAATGCCTGCGGCTTTGGCTTTTTCGATCGCGGTTCTGAGTTGAAAATTACCTGCCGGATCAGGAACTCCATTGCGAGCCGCAACAATGATTTCACGAGAAACTTTAGTAAAGATGTTTGCTCTTTTAGCGTCTACTCTGGCTTTTTGGCGTTTAATGTTTGCCCACTTACTGTGTCCTGCCATACCTACAAATCGAAACGGGTGCGATTAATAGGATATCGAAAAAGTTACGATTTGCCTCCGGTGAAGGTTACGCCTTGAATGAAATAGCGATTGAAGAACGCATAGATGACTAGGGCTGGCAGCGTAAAGACCATCGAAGCTGCCATGATGTAATTCCAGTAGGTAATGTATTGACCTTTGAAGGCATTTAAGCCGATCGGTAGGGTGAACATTTCAGGATTTGACATGACAACGAGGGGCAATAAAAAATCGTTCCAGGAACTCATGAAGATGAAAATTGTTTGTGCAGCTAAAGCAGGTTTCGCTAGGGGCAGAACAATCTGAAAAAAGGTTTCAAATCGATTCAGTCCGTCGAGTTGTGCAGCTTCTTCTAGCTCTTTTGGAAAATTAACAAAGAACTGCCGCATCATAAAAATAAAAGTGGCGTTGACAACGGTTGGAACAACTAATCCTTGATAGGAATTGAGCCAGCCTAAAGATTTGAGAATTAGAAATTTGGGAAGTAATGTAATTTGAGCCGGGACAACGAGAACTGCCAGAATCAGAAAGAAGAATAAACGGTTTCCGGGGAATCGAATTCTGGCGAGGGCGTATCCTGTCATTGAATTAAATAGAAGATTAAACAGGGTGACAAAAATAGCAACGATCGCGCTGTTGAATAACCATCTGCCAAAGAGCGGTTCTTGTGCAAAAATCGCTTTGTAATTCTCTAAAGTAAACTCTTGCGGGATGAAGTTTGTTCCACTTGCCGAGATTTCTGAGAGTGGTTTAAACGAAGCAGAGAGCGCCCATAGAAAGGGAATAAAGGTGACGATCGCATAAATGATCAGTCCACCATACATTAACCAAATCCACCAGCGAACTGTGTTTGTTTTTAACATGATTAATCTAAGCTCTCTTCTCTAAAGAAATAGCGTTGAATTAAAGTCGCTAACATAATGACAAGCGCAAGGATCAGCGTTAATGCAAGAGCATATCCCATATCTAATCGATTGAAAGCATATTGATAGATTAGAAGTACGATCGTTAATGTGGCATTATCAGGGCCACCTGAGCCATTTGAGAAGATATAAGATTGATCGAAAAGTTGGAAGGTTCCGATAATGCCGATCGTGATGATGAAAAATGTGACAGGCTTGAGGAACGGCAGCGTGATACACCAGAATTTTTCCCAGGTTGTTGCGCCATCGATCGAAGCGGCTTCGTATAAACTTTCTGGAATATCTTGCAGTGCAGCTAAATAAATCACCATAAATAATGGTGCAGTCGCCCAGATATTCATTAACATAATTCCTTTCAGTGCAACTTGTGGATCACCAAGCCAATTGTAAGTAGGTAAACCGACTGCACCAAGAAAATTATTTAACAACCCATTTGAGTTATAAATCCACATGAATATGAGTGTGAGAACGGCGGAAGAAGTCACAGTGGGTAAGAAAAATGCGACTCTAAACCAGCTTCGACCGCGAATTTTAGCATTGAGTAATAGTGCGAGAATTAGGGCTAGAATCGTTTGAGTTGGAACAACGATCGCAACGTATTGAACTGTATTTCTAAGCGCAATCCAAACTCGCTCATCATCTTGAATCCGAATAAAGTTTCTCAATCCTGCAAAGCGAAAATCAATCTGACCTAGTAATTGAACACGGTAGAAAGAAAGCACAATCGCATAAATCACGGGTAATGCTAAAAAGACACCTAAGATAATAATTGCGGGTGTGATAAAGACATAGCCTGATAACGCTTCTCTAGATTTTTGCTTCATTGTTATTTTGATAAATAGATTTCTCGATTTGCGGTATTTTGAGCGCGTTTCATCGCTTCGGGTAAAGGTTGCTGTCCGAGCATCGCGCTGACAAATTGATTATCAAAACTGGTGACAATGGTTGGTAAAGTTTCGCCAGCCTGCCAGAGTGTTCCATACTTTGCACCTGCAACAAAAGGCGAATAAATCGGATTACGATCGTATTTCATTCCCGCTAACACCGATCGACGAGACGGCAAGGTAACACCCTGTTTTGCCCAAGCTTTCATCCCAGATTCACTCGTTAGAAACTCAATTAATTTCCAGGCTGCTGCTTTCTGTTTCGATTGTCGATTCATTACATAAGCAACGGTATAAATCATCGTGCCTTGGCGATCATTGATTCTTGGAACTTCTGCGGTCTGAAACTTCAGCTTTGGAAAAGTTTCCTTAAGATATGGAATCGCCCAATTGCCATCGAGCGTCATTGCTACTCGTCCTTGTCCGAATGCTTCACTATTTGAATTAGCACCGACATCAGTGGCTTGTGCAGCAGTGCGATCGCGCCGATATTGATCAATTACAAGCTGTAGTCCTTGAAGCCCCTCTGGACTGTCAAAGGTAGCGTAATCGGTTTGATCTACTAGCTTTCCGCCAAAAGCTTTGATCATAAAGGTTTGACGCGGCAATTCAGAGACGATTCCCATCCCGTACTGATCAATTTTCCCGTCTTTGTTTTTGTCGATTGTTAATTTCTTCGCTGCTTGTCTCAACTCATCCCAAGTTTTAGGAGGCTGGGCAATTCCTGCACTTTTCAAAGCAGTTTGATTATAGAGAAGTGCAAGTGTTGAAAAGTCTTTCGGAATTCCATAGACGTTATTATTTTGTTTAAATGCGTTTAATAAATTGGGTTCAAAATCATTCAGTTTGAATTCTGGTTTAATGTAGGAATCAAGCGGCTCCAAGACACCGGATTTAATTAAGGCTGGCGCTTCAAAGGCTTCTAAATAAAAAACATCAGGGGCAACTTCTCCAATCAATCGAGTTCTAATCACATCCATATACTGGCTATTGACGACTTCTCGTTTGACTTTGATATTTGGATTTTTTACTTCAAATTCTCGAATTACTTGATCGAGTAGTTTTCCTTCATTTGGATTACTTTGCCAGCCGCTTAGCGTGATTTCGATTGGTTTTAAATTAGAGTCCGACCGACACCCCACCGTAAAGAATAGTAAACTGATTGCGATCGAGCTTGAGATTAACTTTCTCATAGACTAATCAAAGAATTGTCATTTCTTCATCCTAATCATGTCGCTGCGGTTTGCCCATTTGCTGAAATTTGTTTTTACGATCGCGCTTTGCTTGAGTTTATTTGGGTGTCAGCCTACACAATCCTCGAATGTCATTCGGCTAACGTTGTGGCAAGGGGTGAACCCGCCGCCGAATCGGGATGTGTTGCAGAAGCTGGTCGATCGCTTCAACAAAACTCACCCGAACATTCAAGTCGAATCGCTCTACGTTGGACAGGGCGATCAGCAAATGCCCAAAATTCTTGCGGCAGTAGTCGGAAATGCTCCCCCAGATATGTTGTGGTATGCACCAATGATTACGGGACAATTGGTTGAATTGGATGCGCTAAGGTCGATCAATGATCTCCTCGCCACTTCAGCAGTCAAATCAGAACTTGATCCAGCATTGCTCAACACCATGCAGTATGAGGGAAAAATTTGGTCAATTCCCTTTGGCACAAACAATGTAGGAATCTACTACCGTCCGAGTTTGTTCAAAGCAGCAGGCGTGAAGGAACTCCCGAAAACTTGGGCAGAGTTCAGACAACTGGCAAAACAATTAACCCGCGATACAAACAATGATGGTAAAGCAGATCAACATGGAATGCTTTTACCGTTAGGTAAGGGAGAGTGGACAGTCTTTACTTGGTTGCCTTTTATGTTTAGTGGCGGCGGAGACTTTAACAACCAACAAGCGATACCAGAGAAATTCATCGATACAATACGTCAGAAGTCTCCAAACACAGATATTGCACAACTCCAGGTAGGAACTGCTTCGTTGAATGTAAATATCGTGAATCCAGGGGCGATCGCCGCTTTACAGTTCTGGCGTGATTTAATGCAAGATGGCTCTGCAATCCTCTCTCAACCCGAACGTGGGTATGAACTCGATGGATTCCTAGCAGGTAAAGTTGCAATGCAGCTTTCAGGACCCTGGACACTCGGACAACTGCAAGCGACCAAAGTTGATTTTGGGGTGTTACCGATTCCAGCCGGAACACAACCCGGAACGTCGATCGGCGGTGAAAATCTATTTCTGTTCAAATCCACCCCAGAGCGGGAGAAAGCCGCATTCAAGTTCGCTGAATTCGTTATGAGCGAGGAATTTCAGACCGAATGGGCGATCGGTACCGGATACTTACCTACCAATCTAAAATCGCGAGAAAGTCAGGCTTACAAAGCATTTCGAGCCAAGCAGCCTGCGGTTGATGTGTTTCTGGGTCAGGCGCAATTTGGGCGATCGCGTCCGATTTTTCCGGGCTACAACCGAATTTCGGATAATTTGGGACGAGCGATCGAGACAGTGTTGCTCGATCGTGCCACACCTGAAGAAGCGCTGAAAGCCTCACAACAAAGGCTTGATTTGATCTTCAACTAGCTTCGTGGGCGAAACCCTGCATCTGTCAAATCAATTTTGCGGAAATCTAAGCCGAATCCGGTTGCTATCGATTGGTGCGTCGTCTGTACAAATTGCTGCATCTGTGCCGGATTATTCGATGCCCGCACCCGCTCATAATTGGCATTCAAAAAGATCGTTTGATAAATTAGGCTTTCTGCAACCAATTGACGAGTTTTCTCTGAGCGAAATTGAGAATTGTTCAGAACAATGGGCACAATTTGCGATCGTACCGCTTGCACTGATGCCCGTGAAGGATCAGTCTGCACATTGTTCACAATCAACCAGTTTGTCACCATGTAAGTCGTCATCGCATCTGCAACGTTGTCCACCCTTAATCCGTACTTAGCAACAACCTTGGAATAGATGCTCATCGGCTGACCGGATGCCAGGATAGAAGCGAGTTTGTCCGCTTCTGATGGAACTTGCCGCCTGACAGGTTCGACGATCGACCTCTGAACCTGGCGCGAGATTGCTGGATTTGGTCGAAAGCTTAGGTTAGTCGCTGCCTGAGTGGATTGATTTTGGCTTGATCGCGTCGTGTTAGAGCGAGTTGCAGCATTCCGACGAACGATACTTTGCAGCACAGCGCCGTTGATCGCTGAATTTGTAATCACCTGCATATTTGAGGGCGCAAAATTTGGATACCAATCGCTTCGAGCGATCGTCGGTATCAGGATTCCAACCAGCGCGAGTGCAACACTGCGAACTAAACGAGTCTTGAGAGTAGAGAGTGCTTTCATACAAGATCTTTCTAAAGGGAAGATTTCGATGCGGTTGACACCCATTCCAGACAGCCTACTTAATTGAATTGACTTTGGCAATGCTTAGCTGGATGAATTCATTAAGCAAAGTATCAAATGTTAAAGAAGGATGTGTTTTCTCACCAAAATTGAGACGTGTTTTGTAGGATGGAATCAATAAAGGTATTGCACTTTACCAAAAGCACTAGCCGAACTTCATTATTAAGGCTGGTTTATAGAAAACCAAACCCAGGTCGGTCTCCGGTCTGGGTTTATTATTGCTCAAACAGATCGATCGGCAAATGTCCAAATGTTTCATTTACACCATCCTCAAACGCAGATTGGCAAGAAACTAATACGCCCCGATGCTCTCCACTGTAGGGTTCCATGTGCGATCGACCCGTTAACGGATTGAATTTAATGTAGATGACTCCAGGAATCGATCGCGTTTCTGGCACATCGTATTTCAATGCGCCAGCGTAGCTCGTCATCGCTTTCAAGCCTTCCTCAGCCGTTTCTGCACAGATTCCTAGAATTTGATAATCAGATAAATCTGCCACGATTAAAACTGCTTCTCGAATCGCCGCATAATCAAGCGGTTCAGAAGATCGCTCGGTACAGATAAATTGCCGCAAAATAGTTTCAGCTTCCGATCGCGTCATGAATTTCGGTTTGAAGTCTACGATCGAACCAGTTTACCGCTTAAAGTAGTAGTACATACTCTCTACTAAACCTATGGCTGCTGATCCTGTTGTTTCCAGTGTGTTAGAGATTCGCGAGAAGCTATTACAAACGCTGCGGAGTACGCTACGTCCGGGACAGCGAGAAATCGCAGATTGGCAAGGCGGACGATTAGCAGTCTCAGCCGTTCCGGGGGCAGGAAAATCGACCGGAATGGCAGTCGCGGCAGCAGTCGCGATCGCACAACACCAACTCCATAGCCGCCGTCAGCTAGTCGTCGTCACTTTCACGCGATCGGCAGCCGCCAACATCAAAGCCAAAATTCGAGAGTATCTGAAAAAGTTAAGCCTTCCCCAAGGTGGGTTCGTGGTGCATACCTTACACGGATTAGCTTGGTCGATCGCTCGTAGCGCTCCAGAGCGATCGGGTTTTAATCCCGATTCGATTTTGATCACGCCCACTCAAGGGAATCGACTGATCCGCACCAGTGTAGAACAATGGTTGGGACTGAATCCGCACCTCTATCAGCGCTTGTTAGAAGGGCAGCAATTCGATGGAGAAGAAACCGAGCGGTTACGAAGACAAGCCGTATTACGAACAGAGGTGTTGCCTGCACTGGCAGAAACCGTGATTCGAGAAGCGAAAAGCTCAGGATTATTACCGGAAGATTTACGCAATCAGATTGCATCCGATGACTATTCGATTTTGTCGATCGCCGCAGGACTGTATGAACAGTACCAACTGCAACTCCAAAACCGGAACTTCATTGACTATGATGAAATGGTTTTAGGTGCGCTACGAGTGCTAGAACATCCAACAATCAGAGCGCGTTGGCAATCTCAAGTGTTCGCAGTATTTGAAGATGAGGCACAAGATTCAAGTCCTCTACAAACGCGATTGTTAGAGCTATTAGCAACCGACCCGGAACAATCGCATCATCAAAACTTAGTGCGCGTTGGCGATCCGAATCAAGCTATTAATTCGACATTTACGCCTGCTGATCCGGTGTTCTTTCGAGAATTTTGCCAGATGTGCGCGATCGAGGATCGGCTTGCTGAGATGAATCAGGCAGGTCGCAGCAGTCGGATCATTCTCGAAGCTGCAAACTTTGTACTGAGCTGGGTGAATCGAACTTACGGCAGCGAAGATGCTGCACCGTTTCGATCGCAGATGATTCACCCTGTTCCTAACAATGATCCACAAGCTGATGCAAATCCCAGTCCTGAAGGCTTAGGCTTTGAAATTCACACGCCCGAAGATGTGCATCAAACGGTCGAATGGATTGGGAAAAGAGCGATCGCATTGTTCACGAAGTTCCCAGAGCGATCGGCAGCAGTGTTAGTTCGTACCAATGAGCAAGGAAAATTTGTAGCGCGAGAACTAGCACGATGGTTTGATGACAAGATTTCAGTCTTTGAAGTGGGAATGCGCGATCGACAGTCTCATATCCCCGCAGAGATGCTATCGTTGCTGCAATTTCTCGATCGACCTCATTCTCCAGACAATCTCAAAGCTGCTTTATCTGTATTCGTCGGTCGTCGCATTATTCCAAATCAAGACCTGAATGCACTCATTACTTTTCCAGAACAGTTTCTTTATCCTGCTCCACTCGATCCACCTCAAGATTCACAAGTTCAACAAGCAAGCCGTTTTTGTACAAGCTTACTGAGAGCGAGATTAGAGCTACCCCTCTATCAATTGATTTCATTTCTTGCTTATACTTTGAACTATGAGCAAACAGAGCTTGCAACTGCGGATAAGCTTGCAGAACGGATTATGCAACAAACTCGTGAGAATTCCTTAACTACAATGTTAGAGGTACTCAACGACATTGTAAGCTCAGAGCGATTTGAACCTGTTGAAGCAGAAGACGACGATCGTTATGTTCGCCCCAGTCAGATAACTGTCATCACCATGCACAAAGCAAAGGGTCTCGACTGGGATTATGTGTTTATTCCCTTTTTGCATGAAAACATGATTCCCGGATCGCTCTACATTCCACCTGCAATGCAGTTTCTAGGAGACTTTACCTTATCTGAAGTCGCAAGAGCGCAAATCAGAGCGATCGTTCATCAAGAACCGATTCCCAACATTGAGGAAGCTTGGGAACGCGCTGGATCTCTCAAAACTGCTGAAGAGTTTCGATTGTTGTATGTTGCAATGACTCGCGCAAAACGATTGTTATGGATGTCTGCGGCAAAACAAGCTCCATTTAGCTGGAACAAGCCGGAAAACATGGACGATCGTAAACCTTGCCCAGTGATTCCTGCTTTGAAGCAACAGTTTCCGCTATCGGTGATTGGAGAGGCTGATGAGGAGGATGTAGAGTTCTAAAGCGAGTGCTACTCAGCTAACCAGCCGAATAATGTCTGAACAGTTAATTGAAGACTGCTTGCGAACGACGGTACAGGCAAAAGCTGTTCTGGAACATCAAAAAATCGAATGGTACGATCGGCAAAATAAACAAATACAACCTTCTCATCGGGATCAATGAGCCAACCCATCTGCGTTTGGTGATCAATACAGTGCAGAATGTTTTTGATCACTTTCGTTGGGCTTTGATCTGGAGAAAGAACCTCGATCGTCCAATCTGGAGCGATTTGAAAGGTATTTGCAACCTCACCATTTTCATCGCGAGGAATTCGATTCCAGGTAAACACACTGACATCTGGAACAGTTGAACGACCACCAAAAGTACAGCGTAATTCTGGATAAGCTCTTGCAATACGAGGAGGTCTTAGAACAACCTCAATTGCAGTTGTTAGGTCTCGTTGAACTGTACTGTGTTTTCCTTGCGGCATGGGTTTTTGAACAATTTGACCGCCAATATACTCGCTTGCTGGCTTCGTTTCTGGAAGCTTTAGGAATTCTTCTAGCGTCAGATATTTAGCAGGAGTCTGAACCATAAGCGCCACCTTTCAACCCTCTAAGGCTTCCATTCTATTATGTCGATCGAGTTCTTCTCACCAGCGAAAGTAATAGCCAGATAAAAAGCAAAGAATCATCAAAAATCTACGACGGGGATCAAGCGACCCCCATCATAGATGACTTAATTCAAAATGCCGTCTTTCTTCGCCATCGTAGTCATCAGATCAATCACGCGATTCGAGTAGCCCCACTCATTGTCATACCAAGACACAATCTTAAAGAAGTTGGAATTCAGTTCGATGCCTGCACCTGCATCGAAAATGCTCGATCGACGATCGCCCTGAAAATCAGTCGAAACCACTTCTTCATCGGTATAGCCTAGAACCCCTTTCAACGTTGTTTCTGAGGCTTCTTTCATCGCTTCACAGATTTCTTTGTAGCTCGTTGGCTTTTCGGTTTTGAAGGTTAGATCGACAACGGAAACATCCGGAGTCGGCACACGAAATGCCATTCCAGTCAGCCTTCCTTTTAGTTCCGGCAGTACCAGCGTAACGGCTTTAGCGGCTCCGGTTGCAGCAGGAATGATGTTTTGAGCGGCTCCACGTCCACCGCGCCAGTCTTTTTTACTAGGGCCATCGACCGTCGGTTGAGTTGCCGTCATTGCATGAACGGTCGTCATTAGACCTTCGGCTAAACCAAAGCGATCGTTCAACACTTTCGCCACTGGAGCTAAACAATTTGTCGTACAGCTTGCATTCGAGACGATCGTATCTTTTTCGGGATCGAAAGAATCGTGATTCACGCCCATCAACAGCGTTTTCACGCGCTCTGGATCTTTCGTCGGTGCGGAAATAATCACCCGTTTCGCACCCGCTTTCACATGGTTAGAGGCACTTTCAAAATCGGTAAACAGTCCGGTGGATTCAACGATGTAATCGGCTCCAAGATTTCCCCAGGGTAAATCTGCTGGATTTCGCATGGCAAAACAAGGAATGAATTTACCGTTTACTGCAATGCCATCGGGTTTTGCCTCGATCGTTCCCGGATACATCCCATGCGTCGAATCGTACTTGAGAAGATACGCCAAATTATCGGGCGGAACAAGATCATTGATGCCAACAATCTCAATATTGGCATCGTCGAGCGCAGCGCGAAACACTAAGCGACCAATCCGACCGAAACCATTGATCCCTATTTTCACAGTAGCCATTGGAAGAACTCCAAAAACAAAGAATAAAGCGTGAGCGGAGAGTCACACTTCAAAATTTTTAGTACCTCATCACGCTATCGCATCTATCCGATGAACCCCATAGACGTAATCTTTTGATCACTGTTGAGGCAAAATGTTATCGAATACTCACTTTACGATCGCAAAAATTTCCACTGCCTGAGTTCCAACTTTTTTAAGAATTTAAGCTATATCAGTAAGAGAACAATCTAAGAACAGAATTATGTCACGCACTAAACCTTATCAACCTTCACTGCTGCGGTTTCTGCACGGAGTAAATGCACTGTTTGTGATTGCGGCATTGATTAGCGGATATTGGGTGTATGACACGTTTGATGGGCGCTTTGGCAAGATTCCCTTACCCAGAATCAATCCGATCATTGATTACCATGGCACGATCGGACTGACGTTTTTCCTATTTGCACCGTTATTTGTGATTTATAGTGTTTGGCGCGGTCGAAAGAAATTAGTTCAAAAAGACTCGATCGCGCAATTGTCGAACATTAGAAAACCTATTTGGTGGATTAGTCTACAACGGCTAACAAATACATTAATGTTGCTTGCGATCATATTTGCTGCAATTAGCGGAAAACTAATGGATGAAACTTGGTTGCCCACAGGTGAACTGCATCACTTGGCTTATTCCTTACATCTAACCGCTTGGGCAACGATGCTGGTCTGTTTAGCCCTGCACCTATTGATGAGCGCCAAAGTGGGTGGTGTGCCGCTTTTGTTATCGATGAGCAGCTTGAAGGTGCGATCGGACGATCACCCAAAATTGTGGATTCAACAACTCCGGAATCGAGTTTAATAGCTTAGGCTGCTATGTATGGAATAGGCATCGATCTATGAGTTTTACGATCCAGAATGTTTTGATTGCAGAAGGTGAGGGGTATAAAACAGTTGATGTGCAAATCCAAGACGATCGCATTGTTGCGATCGCGCCCAACTTAGTGGTGATTGGAACCGCGATCGATGGCACAAATCAACTTTTACTGCCTGGATTTGTGAATGCTCATACCCATTCTTCCGAAATGTGGCAGCGTGGATTGATTCCGCCTGTACCGCTCGAACTCTGGATCGCAGAACTCTACGAAACCACAACGCTCGACCCAGAGCAGGCTTATCTCAGTGCAGTCGGCACTGCGATCGAAACTCTCATGACCGGTGGAACGAGTGTTGTTGATCATTTGGTGCTGATTCCAGGACAAGAAATCGAAACCATTGCTGCGGTCGATCGGGGGTATCGAGAAGTGGGCATTCGAGCCTTTATCGCGCCGCTGATTCAGGATGAGGCTTTGAGTGCAGGCATTCCAACGGGTAGCGATGAAGCAAGACATGGCAACTCTGAGCAACCGACTCAGGCAGTGCTTGAACTCCTTCAAGAAGCAATACAACAGTTTCATCGTCCGGCTGAAGGAATTGAAATTGTCGCTGCGCCGACTGGAATTCAGCTTTGTTCGGATGCGTTGTTTGAAGGGTGCGTTGAACTGAGCGATCGATATCATCTGAGTCGTCATGCTCATCTACTCGAAACCAAAGCACAAAAGATGCTGGCTGAAGAAAAGTATGGTTGTAGTGCCGTTCAGCATCTTAAAGAGCTTGGCTTTTTAAGCGAAAGAACCTCTCTGGCTCACTGTGTCTGGCTGGATGACCAAGATATTGAAATCATGGCGGAAACGCGATCGACCGTCGTTCACAATCCCTTGAGTAACTTACGGTTAGGAAGTGGGATCGCCCCAATTCTGAAGTACCGTCAAGCGGGCGTAAATGTGGCGTTTGGGTGTGATGGCTCTGCAAGTAATGATTCTCAAGATTTGCTCGAAGCTATCAAAATTGGGTCGATTCTGCATTCAGTCACAGACTTTGACTATCACCACTGGATTACTCCTCGACAATCTGTGGAAATGGCATCGCTGGGCGGTGCAACAGGCTTGAATCGTGCCGATCAATTTGGGTCACTCACTGTTGGCAAGAAAGCGGATTTGGTGATGTATGACCTGAAATCATTGTCCTTGTTACCGCGAACTGATCCGATCGGCTTACTGATTCTTGGTCGCCCTGTGAATGTTGTGAGTCATGCTTGGGTGAATGGTCGGCAAGTCATCTCTGATCATGCAATCTGTAATGTTAATGTGAACGATTTGAGAGAAAGACTGTTCGATCGCAGTGAATGGACAACACAACGCAAATCTATCTCCGTTGCAGAAACTGAAGCGCGATATCGATCGGTGATGGGGCTTCCGGGGACATCAATTGGCTATTCTTGATGATTTTTTCGGTTAAGATCTTTGATTCAACCGAGTAATGTGCTTATAAAACCCTAACCTCCTACCCTGAATCCTATGGCAACTCCAGCAATTGACCTCGCGAATCGGCTCGATCGCTATTACGAAGAAGTGCGATCGATTATCTTGAGTCGTCAAAACCCGATTTCTGGACTGCTGCCCGCCAGTACCGCTGTAAACGCTCACGGAGACTACACCGATGCTTGGGTGCGGGACAATGTGTATAGCATTCTGGCAGTGTGGGGATTGGCATTAGCTTATCGAAAACTTGATGACGATCGCGGACGCACTTATGAGCTAGAACATAGCGTCGTCAAGTTAATGCGCGGATTGTTGTTTTCGATGATGCAGCAAGCGCAAAAGGTTGAGAAGTTCAAACACAATCAGAATCCGTTAGATGCCCTTCATGCAAAATATGACACTGCAACTGGATCAACAGTAGTCGGTGACGATGAATGGGGACATTTGCAGTTAGATGCAACTTCGGTATTTCTGTTGATGTTGGCGCAGATGACCACTTCGGGATTGTCTATTGTCTACACCTGTGATGAAGTGAACTTTGTGCAAAACTTGGTTTACTACATTGGTCGAACTTATCGCACACCTGACTATGGAATTTGGGAGCGCGGTAACAAGATCAATCACGGCAATCCTGAACTGAATGGAAGCTCTGTCGGCATGGCAAAAGCAGCACTCGAAGCGATGAATGGGCTGAATCTGTTCGGAACACAGGGCGGACAGAGTTCGGTGATTCATGTGCTACCCGATGAGATTGCTCGTTGTCGGACAACGTTAGAGTCATTGCTGCCACGCGAATCAAGCTCTAAAGAAGTCGATGCTGCATTGTTAAGCGCGATCGGTTTTCCTGCATTTGCAGTGGAGGATATCGAACTGGTCGATCGTACTCGCGATAAAGTCATTGATCTGCTGCAAGGTCGCTATGGCTGTAAGCGCTTCTTGCGTGATGGACATCAAACTGTAATCGAAGACAACACACGATTGCACTATGAGCCGTTTGAACTCAAGCAGTTTGAACATGTTGAGTGTGAATGGCCCTTATTCTTTACCTATCTTGCCTTAGATGGCATTTTTCGGGGCGATCGTGTTCAAGCGCAAGACTATCTCGATCGCTTGGATGCACTCACAGTCGAGCGAGATGGAGTGAAGTTATTACCTGAACTATTCATTGTTCCAGAACAGTCGATCGCAGCCGAAAAAGCGAATCCTCATAGTCAAACTCGCGTTCCAAATGAAAACATCCCGCTTGTTTGGGCGCAGAGCTTATATATGCTGGCAAAGATGCTGCACGAAGGATTAATTTCTGTTGGAGATATCGATCCGTGTGGGCGATATTTACGCCGAGGACAACGCCGAAAAGCAACAATTCAGATCGCATTGTTAGCAGAAGATGAAATGCTACAAACTCAACTTGCAGCAAACAATGTAACCACACAAACACTCGAACAAGTGGAGCCGATTCAAGTCCGTCATGCACGAGAATTAGCTGCCGCCTATACCCATGTGGGACGCAACGATAAATTAGTGCTTACGGGACGACCGCAGCGACGGATGCGAAGTCTTACTACGGCGCGAGTTTATCGCATCCAAGGAGAAACGATCGTATTCCTGCCCTCGTTTCTTGAACCGGAGCGGTTTTATCTGACGTTGGATTATCACTTTTTAGTGTCGAACATCAAAAGCGATTTAGCCTACATCCATCGACATTGGCAACAAGTGGGTCGCCCGATCGTCACCTTGTTGCTGACACACGAAATGTATGAACTCGGTCGAGAAGCATTGCTCGATTTGGTGCAAGAACTCCAAGCGGGGCGATGTGGAGACATTCCAGTTCAATTGGGTCAGCTTAAACAGTTTGTCCGAACTGCAGGGACTGAACGGATTGATTGGCTGCATGGCTTCCAGTTTGAATCAAAATCTGTCGCTGAAGTAGGTGTGTCTCGCTATTATCTAGCTTTTGAACCCGATCGTACCCATCCCTTAAGCATTTCGCAGGAATTCAAACTAGAGTATGAAACTGATGTTCAAGTGCTGTTAGAGAGCTTGCGATCGTCACAGAACCTTTATGAGCAAGTTGAACTATTAGGAACATTGGTGCGCTTAGAAGGACTGAACTTTGAAACCGGATTTGCGGGCGCACAGTCATCGGTGACAGTTCGAGACTTGCTCAATGAACTATATGCTAAGGCAAGTAAAGGAGATTCCGCCGGATCACCTTACTGGAGCATTTTACGGCGATGTGCGGGACTGCTCGATAAGATTGATGTGGGATTGTCGGATGCTGTCACAGATATCTTAGTGAGACAGAAGCAGATTGCGATCGGACGTG
Source organism: Cyanobacteria bacterium FACHB-63 (assembly GCA_014695255.1). Taxonomy (GTDB): domain Bacteria; phylum Cyanobacteriota; class Cyanobacteriia; order Leptolyngbyales; family Leptolyngbyaceae; genus Leptolyngbya. The sequence goes on along the minus strand of JACJNX010000077.1, from coordinate 363,789 downwards.
CATACAGTGAAGATTCGCTGATTATGCAGCCGCTACCCCATACTGAGGTCTTAGAAAAGATTCGCGAGTTCTGCCGGGAAGATATCAGCGATCGGGTGCTGACTCAGGAAGTAATTATCTATCTCAGCTTGCTGATCAAAGCAGAACCGGAACTATTCAAGGGACTGTTAACTTTGCGAGTCGGTTATCTGATTTTGTTAATTACAACCGACTTGGCGCGAGAGTTAGAACTAACTCAAGATGAAGCTTATGAAAAGTTGATGAGCCTCAGTCCGTTTGAGATTAAAACTCGGCTGCGTGAGATTGTAGTCGGTTATGCCGATCTAAACAAAGCATTGCTGAAACAAGAATCACTCAAAGTTAAATTGCCCAACAGCGCGATCGACTGGGTGATTCTGGTGGACAAAACCGAAATCGAACCCAGTGCCCAAAACTGGTGGCGCAAACGTCAGGTCGATGGCGCACTCAATCGCGTTCCCAAAGACTTCTATCCGAGCGTGTGGAAGCTTTTACATCACTGCCAAGGGTTAGTCATCGGGGACAAGCTAGAACGGCGGAATCGGCTTGAGAGTGAGTTTCTCACGACCGAAATGACTGCAGGTGAAAAGAACTTTGCACTAAAAATCGAACATCTGCTCAACAAAATTCAGGCTCCTGAGTATCGTCAGGCGAATGTTGAAGCTTTGATGGAACTTTCAGCGATCGCACAACGTAACCCAGAGTTCAAAGTTGAAGAATACATTGTGATGGATGTTCTAATTGGTCACGCGGTACGGTTGGCATGGCTCGATCGACATCCAGAGCATTGCGATCGCTATGATGAACATAAAGGTTCAGCTTGGCGATCGTTCTATGAAAGCTCACCCTACGATTGTGCAAGCTATGTTGCAAAAGCAATGCAGTTCTTGACGCAGTTGGGAGGCGAATTCTCATGACGCAGGCAAAACGGCGGTTTAGAACGTTTGAGGAATACCTTGATTACAACGATGGGACTGATACTCGCAACGAATTGGTACACGGAGAGTTGATCGAAATGGCTCCGGAGAATCCGCTTAACGTTGTGATTGCAAGCTTCCTTTTTGCTGCTTTTTTGAGAATGGGAATTCCTTCTTATCGATTAGCGATCGGGCATCAAATTGCAACTCGTTCGGCTCAAGTGACCGCACGACAACCCGATCTAATTGTTCACACCGAAGAGTCTGCCAATGCAATTCTTGCGGGAGGAAATATATTGTTGCCTGAAATGCCTTCTCCTTTGCTGGTGGTTGAAGTCGTTTCAAGCAGCGACAAGCAATCTAGAGATCGCGACTACGTTGAGAAGCGCAAAGAGTACGCTGAACGCGGTATTTCTGAATATTGGCTGATTGATCCAGAGCGATCGCTCATTACCGTATTGCAACTAGAGAACGATCGTTATCGGGAAGTCGGCGAGTTCAAAGATACCGATACGATCGTTTCTCCTACATTCTTGAACCTGCAATTGACTGCCGAACAGATTCTTAGGGCTGGACGTTAGTTCAACAGTGATTCTGCTTGCGTTTGTTCAAAGCAGCCAAAAGTTGGGGGCGTAATTGTTTTGCCCAAAGCTCAAAATTAAATGATGGGCTATCCGGCAAATTGTGGTAACTCGAATTTGCGGCACGATCGGTCGATTGATTCAGAACTTGTTGCATAGTTAGAAGCTCTAGGGGGTTAGCTACAGGAGCGATCGTACTCACTGTTTTCTGAAAGCGGGTTAAGCTCTGGTCAAGAAGTCGTAAAGATTGTGCGTTCTTGCTTCGATCGCCATTCCCCGTTTGAATGGAAGGTAACACTATTTTTTCTGTGAATGGACTTTACCCTGATCGTTTCTAACTTTCTCAATCCGCCTGTGTTGTTCTTTTTTCTGGGAATGCTGGCGGTTTTGGTGAAATCGGATCTCGACATTCCCGCACCGATTCCGAAGTTGTTTTCGCTGTATTTGCTGTTGTCGATCGGGTTTAAAGGTGGGGTCGAACTGGCACGAAGCGGGATTAACCAAGCGGTTATCGTGACGTTGAGCGCTGCGATCGCAATGGCGATTGTTGTTCCAATCTATACGTTCTTTATTTTGCGATCGCGCTTAGATCCGTATAATTCAGCCGCGATCGCCGCAACCTATGGATCGATTAGTGCAGTAACATTCATTACGGCTGGATCATTCCTTGATCAGCTTCAGATTCCTTATAACGGTTATATGGTCGCAGCATTAGCGCTCATGGAGTCACCTGCGATTATTATTGGATTGATTTTGGTGAATGTGTTTACCGATCGTTCTGGTGATGAATCGATTCAATGGTCAGAAGTGCTGCGAGAAGCATTTTTTAACGGATCGGTTTTTCTGTTAGTGGGGAGTGTAGTGATCGGTTTTGTCACCGGAGAACACGGCTGGCAAACCTTGAAGCCGTTTACGCAGGATATGTTTTACGGGGTGCTGACCTTCTTTCTACTGGATATGGGGCTAGTTGCAGCAAAACGAATTCAAGAATTGCAGAAAGCTGGGGCGTTTTTGGTGTCGTTCGGGGTATTAACTCCGATGTTGAATGCAACGATCGGCATATTTCTTGCAAAAGGGATTTCAATGTCCTCAGGTGATGCGCTTCTTTTTGCGGTTCTATGCGCGAGTGCATCTTATATTGCAGTTCCCGCAGCGATGCGTTTAGCAGTTCCTGAAGCAAATCCTAGTTTCTATATCTCTGCTGCACTTGCAGTAACTTTTCCGTTCAATATCTTAATTGGGATTCCATTGTACGAATACGGTATTACTCTTCTTTGGTAAAACTATGAACGCTGTTAAACGAATTGAAATTATTTCAGATGCAATTGAGCTTCCGAAAATTCTCCGTAGTTTGAAGCAATCCCAAATCAATCGCTTTACTGTATTCCACAATGTTGAAAGTAGTGGAGTTTCTGGTAGCGATGAAGCGATCGAAATGGCATACATTATTGCGTTTTGTTCACCGGAGCAGGTGAAGGAAGCGATCGAAAACATCCGTCCGATTCTGAACCGATTTGGGGGATCGTGCTATGTTTCGGACGCGATGGAGGTTCGATCGCTGAACTGTACAGCCTTGCTTTAGGCTTCTCCCGATTCTAGAACGACTTCTTTCAGCTTCAGATTTAGCGGCACTTTTAACGCCGATCGCTGCTGCAAACTCGTCTGATATCGCCCTAATGCCGTCAGCGAAAAATGCTGCTGATACAGGTGATACTTCAAATAAAAATGTCCTGGAAATCCTGTACCTGTAAAGAAGTCTTCATTCCATGCACCGTCTTTCTGAGTCTCAATCAGATAAGCAATTCCTTTGTCGATCGCGTCCCACTCATAGTCCCCAGTGGCATCTCCCGCCGCCAACAATCCAATAATTGCCCAAGCGGTTTGAGAGGCGGTACTACCGCCTTTCCCTTTGAGCGCCGGATTTTTGTAGCTTTCGCAAGTTTCACCCCAGCCGCCATCGGGATTTTGAAATCGTACAAGCCAAGCCGCTCCCCGTCGAATGCTGTCTCGATGGTTCTTGGGAGCCGCCTTCGACAACGCGACTAAAACGCCACTGGTTCCATAGATGTAGTTCACACCCCAGCGCCCAAACCAAGAGCCGTCCGCTTCCTGTTCGCGCACCAGGTAAGATAGGGCACGATCGATTCTTTCGGGTGTCAAGGCTGCACAGCGTTTAGAATCCCCGGTTTGAAGCTGACCAAACATTTCTAAAACACGAGCCGTCACATCCGCAGTATTCGGATCAATCATGGCTTTAAGATCCCCGTAAGGCATCGCGTTTATCCAATCTTGATCGTTATCGAGGTCAAATGCTGCCCAGCCTCCGGGCTTACACTGCATCGTGCTAATCCAGTTCACACACCGAACGATCGCTTGTTGTTTGATCGCTTCATCCGGCATCTGGAGCAGATCCAGCGCCATCACAATGACTGCTGAATCATCTACATCAGGGTAAAAGCGATTCTCGAATTCAAACGCCCAAGCTCCGGGCTTTCCTTCTGTATTCTTAACTGCCCAGTCTCCGTAGCTAAGAATCTGTTTGTCTAAAAGCCATTCACCCGCTTTCACTAATGCCAGATCAGACGGAGACACACCCGACTCAACCAGCGATCGAATCACCAACCCCGTATCCCAAACCGGAGAGATACAAGGCTGAATCCGGTAACTATTCTCTTCTTCGATCGCGAAATTGTCGATCGCCTTTAATCCCCGCGCTACAAACGGATCATTCGCGTCGTATCCTAAACAGCGCAATGCAAACAGCGAATTAATCATCGCGGGAATGATGCCGCCCCAGTCTCCGGTGGATTCTTGGCGTTCAAGAATCCATTTTTCTGCCGCTTTGATGCCTTCCTCGCGGAGCGGCATGAAATTCAACTCTTCAGCAAATTTGAACGCTCGATCGAGATCCAAAAATAAGTCTGTCCAATCCGATTTTCGCGGCAACTCATACACCGCATTATGAACACCTTCGGCGTAGAGTTCATCGAGTGTAATGGCTGGATCGGTGATGAAAACCGGCTTGCGATCGAACGCGATCAACAACGGAACCGTACTGCCCCGTGCCCAACTCGACATTTCATAAATGCTAAAGGTATGCCCTGAAAAAAGCGGCTCTGTGCCAAACGGATTCGGAATCTCCACTTTCAGCGAGGGCAAAAACATAATCCAAGGCGGCAGCGAAGGAATGCCGCGCCAATCAAAACACCCAATCAGCGCCAAATGAAACTTCGTGAAAATCCGCGTTTTGGTAATTCCGCCCCGCGCCAGGATAAATTTTTTGGCTCTGACCAATGCCGGATCAGCCGCCGCAACCCCAAGCAACCGGAGCGCCATGTACGCTTCAACCGTCGTACTCAGATCGCCGCCATCGTTGTAATACAGTTCCCAACCGCCATGATCACGCTGCTGCGATCGTAAATAGTTCTCGGCTTTGTGCAGCGGTCGTGCTTGATCGGTTCCCCAAATCTTATGCAGCAAAATGGTCTCAGCTGTGATCGTTACATTCGATTCAAGCTCTGCCCACCAGTAGCCCTCTGGTTTTTGCAGCGATAAAAGATACTGCTGACTTGCTTCAATTGCGGTTAAGAGCGATCGTTCCTGCATTCCAAATTCTCCTCACACCCAAACATTACCAACCTCTACGCTGCCATTCTGCGGTAGCTTCACTGTTTTTATTGCGGGGCAAATCCTCACGCGCATGAAGAATATCCCACAATTTATAAGCGGCTGCACCTTTGATCGCAACCACTTCGTTTTTGTCGCCCCCTGTCAAGAAAATTGATCCTGAGAGTTCATCATTTTCAGCATTATGTTTCCACTTTACTTTTACGATGTACTGGGTGTTCACAGTGATGTTTTCGTCAACGCGAATGAAAGCCATTGCGATCGTTTCCCGTGTAATTAAAGCATTTATCGTGATTGTGACATGAGTGAAATCATTCTTGGGATGTCGATCGTAAGTTTATTAATTTGGATCTATCTGCTAGGATTCCGGGGGCAGTTTTGGCAAATGGATCAGCGCTTGCCCGATGGAGAGTTAGATAGCGCTTCGGTTTGCGTCGTAATTCCAGCCCGAAATGAAGCGGATTTGCTGCCGATTACTTTGCGATCGTTGCTCACACAATCCTATTCTGGTTCGCTCCAAATCATTCTAGTAGACGATCACAGCACCGACGAAACCGCAGAAGTCGCCAAGGAAACAGCCGAATCGCTCGGAAAAGCTCACCAGTTACAGATTCTCTCAGCGCAACCCCTACCCACAGGCTGGACAGGAAAACTATGGGCGTTAGAACAGGGCATTCAAAAAGGTATGGAGTTGCAGCCGGATTATTTTCTATTGACGGATGCTGATATCGAACATGATGCAGACAATTTGCGGAACTTAGTCAGTCAGGCGATCTCAGACGATCGCGAATTAGTTTCGCTCATGGTGCGATTGCGCTGTGTGAGCTTTTGGGAGAAGCTACTCATTCCAGCGTTTGTGTTCTTTTTCGCTAAGCTATATCCGTTTCGTTGGGCAAATGATCCGGGTCGATCGTTAGCTGCTGCCGCAGGTGGATGTAGTCTGATTCGACATGAGGCATTAATCCGAATCGGTGGTGTCGCGGCAATTCGGCAAGCGTTAATTGATGATTGTGCATTAGCGGATGCGATTAAATCGACGGGTTCTAAAAGAATCTGGCTCGGATTAACTCCAACGACAATTAGTTTACGTCCTTATGATTCACTCGATACGATCTGGAACATGGTTTCTCGTACTGCTTATACCCAGCTAAACTATTCTCCTCTACTATTAATAGGTGCAGTGTTCGGAATGTTTATTGTTTATCTCTCTCCCGTCATTGGAATATTCACCGGAACTTCAATTAGTGTATTAACTTATGCGTTAATGACTCTAGCTTACTTTCCAATCGTGCAATTTTATCGCTGTTCATTTTGGTATGCGTTTTGCTTACCTGCGATCGCATTCCTCTATCTACTCATGACGATCGATTCTGCCATCAAACATTGGCAAGGACAGGGCGGCGCATGGAAAGGGCGCACGTACTAGAGATTCGCGATCGCTTCGAGTTTGCTACGGCTGAGTTCCTGATTTCTCAACTTGATACACTCGCATTCCTACATCTTTGTTGATACCTTTCTCAATCACTTGATAGCTCTGATCTTGTAGCTGTTTCTCTAGCGTTGTCGATATTATTCGCCCTTGTGTTTCAGCTTTGGTTGAGAAAGAATTGCAGAAGATTTTTCAATTACATGCGGCTTCACCAACGGTTGTGGAGTGGGCTTGGGAGAGGTTTTTGCCTTGGAAGCCGACGGCGTTGTTGTTTTGGAGGAAGGATTGGGCACATTGGCAACGTGACTGTTTTGGGATTTTTCCGTTCTACGATCGCATCCTGAGAAGGAACCGGGATGACAAACATCAGTCCATGTAATCCAAGGGCGATCGGAACCATATGCCATGCATTGATTCTCGAAAACAACAGCATGGTAATTGAAAAGATTAGGCAATAATCAAGATTTTGACTACCACAGATTGTCAAAATAAACATAGCGATCAGAACCCCAGCCTGCCTTCCCGCCAAAACTCATTAGCTTGAACTCAGATGAAATTCTTCTTTTCCCAGATTCGGTCTGTTCTCGCGTTCTCGATCGCGCTTGTGTGTGCCTTGCTCATTCACCGCCCGATGAATGCAACTGGACTCAATCCCACTGTGTTTGTAGATATTCGATCGATCAATCCCCGAATCGCGCTCGACATTCGTTACGCCACAACTAACAATTTCGTCAAACAGAAGCTGTATTCACAAGCGAGATGTATTCTACGCGCTTCGGTTGCACAACAGTTATCACAAGTGCAAACAGATCTAGAAAAAAAAGGGCTTGGACTAAAAGTATACGATTGTTATCGGCCGTTATCGGTTCAAAAACGCTTGTGGGAAATTGTACCCGACGAGCGATATGTCGCCAATCCTGCTAGGGGATCACGGCATAATCGAGGAGCAGCCGTCGATGTCACCCTGGTCGATCGCAACGGAAAAGAACTCCCGATGCCAACCGAATTCGATGATTTCACAGAACGCGCCAGCCGTACTTACACTAACCTATCCGCACAAGTTCTAGAAAATCGGCAATTGTTAGAGAATGCGATGGTGAGAGCAGGTTTTATCCCGCTCTCAACCGAATGGTGGCACTTTGACGGCAAAGGCTGGCAAAACTTCTCAGTTCGAGATGTTCCGTTTGGCGCAATTGCCTCACCCCCGCTCAATAATTCCGCCTCCTAGTAGCACTTCTCCGTCATACCAAACGGCGGCTTGTCCGGGTGTAATACTAAACTGCGGCTCATCAAACACAATCCGCACCCGATTCTCTTCGATCGGAATCACCGTCGCAGGAGTCGCCGTCGATCGATAGCGAATCTGCACATCGGCTCTAATCGGCGTAGTCGGCTGCGCGATCGACACCCAGTTAATCCGTCCCACGGTACATTCGGGGTTCTGCGCTTCCGATCGCTCACCCACAATCACCCGATTGCGAGCAGCGTCTAAACCAATCACATACAGCGGCTCTGTGTGAGCGATTCCTAACCCTTTACGCTGCCCAATCGTGTAGTGGTGTACGCCCTCATGCTGACCGAGAACTTTACCAGCGCGATCGACAATTTCGCCTTTGTGCGGCGTGATGTATTTATCAAGAAACGCTTGCATTGAACCGTTCGCTTCGACTAAGCAAAGATCTTGGCTTTCGGGCTTTTCTGCGGTGTGCAATCCAAACGCAGCAGCAATTTGGCGGGTTTCGGTTTTGTGTTTTTCACCCAGCGGAAAGAGCACCTGTGAGAGAACTTCTTGATCCAGGTCATACAAGAAATAGGATTGATCTTTGGATCGATCGATCGCTCTCAGCAATTGATACCGCCCATTCTCAAACCGAATCCGCGCATAGTGACCAGTGGCAATTTTATCAATCCCCAACGCTTCCCGCGCATAGTTCAGCATCGGGGTAAACTTCACCGCTTTATTGCACTGCGAACACGGCAACGGCGTAATTCCTTCCCCGTAGCCCGTCACCAAATAATCGATAATATTTTCCTGAAACACATCGCGACTATCGACAATGTGATGCGGAATGCCCAACTCCTCACAAAGTTTAGCCGCATCGACCATGCCTTCAGAGCAGCACTGACCCTTCCCTTTCATCAACCAAAGGGTTAAGCCCACGACTTCATAGCCTTGATCATGCAACGTGGCAGCCGCAACCGAACTATCGACTCCCCCAGAGAGTCCTACCACAACTTTGTTCATCAGAGTTTCGCAATCTAAAATCCCTTCTAGGCTAACATTTTGCCGCAAAATCGGCTTGTTCTAACCCTGTAATATCTCCAGACAAAGCTGACGAAAGTGATCGCCCCGTTGCTCAAAATTTTGATACTGATCAAAGCTGGCACAGGCGGGAGATAGAAGAACAACTTTCGCAGAATGTTGTTTTGCAAGTGTGGTCGATCGCGCTACCGCCCGTTCCATTGTGCCAACATCTTCATAGTTCGAGTAGCCAATCTCTTCAAGCCGTTTTCCAAAGGTCGAAGCCGCTTCACCAATCAACAACACAAACGCAGCTTTCGCTTGGATTACATTGAGCCAAGCTTGATCCTCACCGATCTTTGGTTCTCCGCCTGCAATTAGAATCACTGGAGCTTCGACCGCGACAAGTCCAACTTCTGCGGCATCATAGTTAGTCGCTTTACTATCATTGATAAACTCGATTCCCTGCCAAGTGCAAATCCGCTCTAATCGATGTGGAACACCCGGAAACTCTGCAACCGCTTGAGCGATCGCGTCTTTGTCAATTCCTGCAAAATGTGCGGCTGCGACAGACATCAATAGATTCTGTAAATTGTGCGCTCCGGGCATTCTCAACGCATCTGCCCGAACAATCTTTTTACCTTGGACGATCGCCCATTCCTGTTCAATGTAAGCTCCGAACTCAGGATTTCCTATCAATTCAGACTTACCCTTTACGCTTGTCCAGCAAGCAGTCTCTTGAATCGGATAACTTTGTTGTTGTCCGATGTTGCGTAGATAAGGATCATCCCCGTTAAAAATCTGTTGCTTTGATTGATTGAGTAAACTCGCTTTGATGTTGAAATAGTTCTCTAAGGTTCTATGGCGACTGAGATGATCGGGTGTAAACGTTGTCCAGATGGCAATCTCAGGCGCGATCGAGCGCGATGATTCAATCTGATAGCTGCTAATTTCTGCGATCGCCCAATCAATTTTTTGATCTAACAATGCCACTTCACAAGCAGCATATCCAATGTTGCCGAATGCAGGTGCATGGTATCCCGCTTTCTGAAAGATTGCCGCAGTTAAAGCTGTTGTCGTAGTTTTGCCGTTCGTTCCGGTGATTGCTACCCAAGGAGCGTAGTTTAATGCTCTCCAAGCAAGTTCCATTTCGCCGATCGTTTCAATGTTCATCGATCGAGCCTTGGCTAAACTCGGCACGTCCCACGGTACGCCCGGACTCACCACAATCAAATTTGGTTGCACTAATTCAGGATCGAAGTTATCGCCCAAACGCACATCGATTCCGTCTGCGATTAGTTCTTGTTGTTGCGATCGAAGGACATCGGAAGCACCGCGATCGCGAATCGTGACTTGCCATCCTTGGCGTTTGAGAAGTCGGGCGGCGGCGTTGCCAGATTTCCCCAACCCAATCACAGTAGCATTCGGCATAGTCACAGATAGAATTACTCTTTTTGCATTTCTAATCCTACTGCCTAACGCTATGATTTCTGACGAGCGAATGGAGTTTCGATACTCTAGAGGCTAGTTCCGGTGTGCAGCAGCGGCTAAAACGGCAGCGTAAGGCGTTTCATGCAAATGAGCTTTGCCAACAGAGCCGAAAAGCTCTAATTTATCGATGATCACATCTTGCATTGCCGCGATCGCTTCTCCGGTCACTTCTAATAAATCCTTGTCGCCCTGACCGCAGATTTCATCTTTTAATGCCTGCATATACGCTTGTCTCACTTCGGTATTGACATTGAACTTACAGACACCAAGTTGGATGGATTGAGCAATCATTTCCGCAGGTAAGCCAGATGCGCCATGTAGCACCAGCGGAATGTCTAATAAATTGCGAATGCGCTCTAAGCGGGGAAAATCTAGACGAGGAGGGCTTTTATACTCGCCATGAACATTGCCGATCGTCACCGCCAGCGCGTCAACGTTTGTCGCTTGTACAAACTCAACTGCTTGCTGGGGGTCGGTCATTTTTGCTTCTTTTTCGGCGATCGTTAATCCATCTTCGGTGCCGCTAATTCGTCCGATTTCAGCTTCGACGATCGCGTTGTGTGAATGCGCCAATCGAGTCATATCGCGGGTGAATTCTAGATTTTTCTCATACGGCATCGGAGAACCATCCGCCATGATCGATCGCACTCCTTCTCGTAAAACGCGATCGATATCTTTAACCGAAGTGCTGTGATCCAGATGAACAGAAACTGGAACCGTTGCTGCCTCTGCTGCTTCAAGGCACATCGCTACCAGCGGAGAATTACCGTATTTCAGCGCACTAGGATGTAGCTGTAGCATCGCGGGACTGCGGCTCACCTCGGCAGCACTGATTACTGCCTTAACTCCTTCGAGGTTGTAGACGTTGAACGCACCGATCGCGTAAATATTCCGGCGCGCTGTTTCCAGTAATTCCCGTGTCGAAGTCAGCATGAGCCGTCGTTCCTCTAGAATAAAGGCATTGTACGATAAGCTTTGCTGGAATACTGCTGTTTTAAAATAACCTGTTATGACTGGACTGCCAGATACCTTAGATGACGCGATCGCTCAAGCTCAAAGCGCAACTCAAGCTGCACTTGCCGCAGGATACACTCGCTTACAAGTTGAGCTTGTGTTTCCAGAACTAAAAGCAATGCCGATCGCAGAGAAATTTGTTTCAATTTTTCGCGATCGAGGTGAAGGATTAAAGCTGTTTTTCACGGATTCTGGATTTGCAGCGCTGGCAAAGCGAGATTGGCAAGACGTTCCGTTTAAAATTCGCAGCTTAGATGTAGCAGGTTCACGTCAAACCACTCCGGTCGAGGAACAAGTTGATCCCGAAGACGAACTCTATATTTTCGTTGCGCCGAGTTCGGTAGAAGTTGGCCCCGTCGAGCAGATTTGCAATGTTGCAGGCGAACGTCCGGTGATCTTGCTCAATCCCAGACTCGAAGATGTTGCAACGATCGGGATTGGATATGCAGGACGACAGTTGAGACTGCGATTTTTAGATACGATCGAGCCTTGTTATTATTTGCGCCCGCTGGATGATCAGTCGGCAATTTTGCGCTGTTACCCATCCCCCTGGCAAGTTTGGTATGCGCCCGACGGCGAGTATCAACTGATTGCTGAAGAACAAGAGCGCCCAGACTCCGAAAGACTGGACGAAATTTTTGCAGGAGTCTTGGGACAAGCTGCAAAGCCTGGACTATTCGCAGGCTTTCAGCAATTTCTCAAAGCGCTGGGAAGATAAAACATCGGATCTAATCTATCCTTCAGACTTCCGAAGGACATTTCCCTACCTGGGTAATAGTGTTTAACACTGAATTTGTGAAGCGTTATTCAACCAAGAATCGGGAAGATAAATTTCTGATTCAACACAGAGACAAGAGGATAACATCCTACCTAGAGAACATGAGGATTCCATGAGTATCGTCCATTGCTGTGATGGACGGCGCATAATTGTGGCATATACTCAAGCCACTGTTCTCGTATTTCAGTGTCTAATTTCTAGTCTTAGTGTTTCCGAAGGACGATCGCATGAGTCAGCAACCCGCACGTCGAATTGTGATTGGAGATGTGCATGGTCACTACGAAGGGATGATGAACTTGCTCAACACGATCGCACCTGGATCGCAAGATCAGGTCTATTTTCTAGGGGATTTAATCGATCGCGGTCCTCAAAGCTGCGAGGTGATTGAATTTGTCAAAAATAGCCCCTATCAATCGCTGCTCGGTAATCACGAGCATCTGCTGCTCGAAGCGTTTCCGAATGGACAAGTTTATGCGCCTGCGCTTCAGGCATGGTTACAAAGTGGAGGACGGGCGACGGTTTCGAGCTATAACGCAATGGAGCTGCTCGCTGAGCACGTTAAGTGGATTCGCACCTTGCCGACTTACTTAGACTTAGGAGATGTTTGGCTGGTTCATGCGGGCGTTAATCCTGACCTCCCGATCGAGCAGCAAGGGTATTCAGAGTTCTGCTGGATTCGAGATGAGTTCCATAGTTCAAGGCAGCCCTATTTTCCTGACAAAACGATTATTACTGGGCACACGATTACGTTTACGTTTCAGGGAGTTGTACCGGGTGCAGTTGCTTGTGGACAAGGTTGGATTGATATCGACACAGGCGCATATCATCCAAAAAGCGGGTGGCTGACCGCGCTGGAGATTGATGCTCAGCGAGTGTATCAGGTTAATGTCTATACGAATCAGGTGCGGACGTTAATGCTGGATGAAATTGTGATGCCCGTTGAACCCCAGAAACGCGGGCGACAGCAGGCATTAAGGTTGTAGATTGAAATTCAAAGAACTCGGAGTGTTCTATCGCTCCGAGTTCTTTGGGTTTAGCGGAGGCGCGATCGATAGCTAGCAGCATCCGTTCCCGCACGTCCGGGACTGGGGCTGGCGCTGATAAGCTGTTGCAGGCGGGTAATGCGATCGGAAGTCGCGGGGTGATTGGCAAGAAAGGTGGGCGGCGAAGCTGATTTAAGCAATTTCCGCATAAACGCGACCATTTCAGATTGAGCGTATCCCGCACGGCTAAAAGTGCGTAATCCGCGTGCATCCGCGTCGTACTCATCGCGGCGGTTATTGGGTAAGCGTAGAGCAAGCTGAACACCGAGATTCACCGCTGTACTGCGATCGAGTCCTCCGGCTGCTAGTAGCCCTTGTTGAACAGCCGCCTGACGCATTTGATTCAGCGCGTGTTTTCCGGCAATATGCCCGATCTCGTGTCCGATGACACTGGCAAGTTGAGCTTCATTGTCTGCCGCGTTTAATAGCCCTCGATGCACGTAGACGTAACCGCCCATTGTGGCAAACGCATTAATGCTGTTTTGATCGACGACTTGGAACGTATAGCGGAGATTGGGCCGATCGCTACTGGCTGCGAGTCGTTGACCAATTTCATTGACATAGGCAGTTAAGGCGCGATCGTTCACCACTCGGACTTGAGAGCGGGTGAGTTCATCATTAATTTGGCGACCGAGTTCGGCTTCTTGGTTATCGCTGAGCCGGGAAAGCTGTACGCCTTGAAAAATCTGGACTCCCCCCCGGAGCAAATCTCCCCAAGAAATGGCTTGGGCAATCAGCGGCTGACCGAAGAAGATTCCGGTAGCTATGACGATCGATAGGACTGGATACAGCCAACGGCGACGCAAAGTTTTTGTAATCATAGAACGGTAGAAAAAATGCGTGAGGCGCTTTGGTCAACATTTTGGACAAGACGCGATTCGAGCAAATTTAGTTGCAGGAGGGCTAGAATTTTGCTCGATCGCTTCACAGAGTCGTGCTAATCTTGACTGGCGTTGATTTTGTTTGATTTTAAGCAGGGGCAACGCGAACGACATCTAGACTAAGCATTATTTATGGCTATTGTGGATTCCCAAGGTCGGCTCTTTGGTAAAGTCAGCATCCTGGATGTGGGTGCGGCGATCGTTTTGCTGCTGGTGGTGTTCGGAATCTTTATTTTTCCAGGGGCATCGGGGTCAGTGGCGCAAGGGGCACGTCAGCCTGTCGAGGTGGATGTCATGGTGCGCGGATTAGGTGCTAGTGATCCGAAGAGTTTTGTCAAAGCTGGTGACACGACGAGTATTTTGGTGCGAAAACAGCCTTCAGGAACGGCAACCTTAAAGCAGATCCGGTTTTTACCGCGTACCGTTGCAACTCCACAGCCTGACGGTACGCTGAAGGTATTTCCTGATCCTCGTCCGGAACTTGCGTTGACGACCGATATGCTGCTGACGCTGACGAATGAAGTTCCAGTTGTGGATGGAACGCCCGTGCTAGGTGGCGAAAAAGTCAAAGTGGGAACGCTGATCGAGCTTGATGGTCCCACTTACAACTTTGCAAGTAGCGTTGTGGCCATTCGGGTTAATAAGAAAGCGTAATCTCGACTGAGTGAGGAGCAGTTAAGCCTGCTTCTCATGCGTCAGATAGGGAACTTCAACAATTTCACCTAAATCGACGTTTAAGCCTGCACCGCCTGCTTTCGTGCGGATGTACGCAAGCCCGATCGATCCTGTAACGCTCGTTATGATGCCTACTTTTTCATCCTCAATCTTGACGGGTGTTCCCGGTTCTACCGATTGATTGAGCTTCACTCCCCAAAGCTGTTGTTTCACGCCGTTGTAGGTATCGAGACGAGCGATCGTTTCTTGTCCGATGTAGCAGCCTTTGTTAAAAGAAATTGTGTGCCAAAGTCCTGCTTCAAGCGGATTGTAATCTTCGGTGAGTTCAGTTCCAGGCAGCGGGCGACCTTGTTCGATGCGGAGCGCGTTCCAGGTTGAATCATCGATTTCGGTTACGCCAAGGTCAATCAGCTTTTGCTTCAGGTTGAAATCACGATCGCAGATTAAGGTATAGCCCTCGGTTGATAACCCACTACCGGCTGCAATCCGAACTTGATCAACAAGACAATGCGTTCCGTAGGGCTGATTGATTAAAGTCTCGGCTCCGAGAGCTTTTACAATGTCGTGGCTTTTTGCACTCAGCAGGCTAAACGCTGCGGTTTGTTCAGTCACATCGGCCAGTTTCACCTTGTCGGCGAAGAAGATATAGCGATCGAGAAACGCAATAATTTTCTCACTCATTCCCGGTGAAACCAGAAGTAAAACGGAATCTTCCAGAATGTAAGCGGTTACAAGATCGATCGTTCTTGCCGTCGAGGTGAGAAAAACTGTATCACAGCCTTCTCCTGGTTTTCTGAGCTTGAAGGTATTGGTGCTTTGATTGTGGAGAAAATTGAGACGATCAGCATCTGATACTGTGATGCGTCCCCAAGCAGTGCGATCGTAAAACGCGACACCAGAATTGATCATTTCACTCATAAGAACTAGCGGCTAGGGTTTTTTCGGGTGTGCCTTCGAGTGGGCGAGTCACCTGACGCAATAAAAGCGTTTCTATTTGATTTTCTACCACGCGGGTGGCTTCAAACTCTAATTCACCCCACTGTAATCGATCGCCCGTTGCCGGAACTCGATTTAAGTGATGAATCATAAACCCTGCGGCAGTTCGATAGGCATCACTTGCAGGCAAGCTGAGATGCAATTGTTGATTGACAGTTGTAAGGTCAGCCGTTCCAGCTAACAAAACAGAATATTCATCTTTACGAATAAATTCATCTTCGGTAATGCGATCGCGATTGGTAATCCGTCCGGTTAACAATCGCACCGTTGCGTTGAGAATGACTAAAGCTGGAAAAAATAAATAAGAGCAAATCTGAAGCGGACGAATTAACAACAGTGCAGTTTTTTCTGGAGCATGAGCCGCTAATACTTTGGGTACCAGTTCACCTAATACGATTTCAACATAAGTCACAATCAGAAACGCGATCGTGGTTGCGATCGTGTGCGTTGTAATCATCATAGAAAAATGTCCGATCGGAAGCAGACTGATCCAAGGCTCAATCCAATGAACCGTTGCACCTTCTCCTAACCATCCCAGTAAGAGGCTTCCCGCAGTCGTTCCGGTTTGCGTCACCGAAAGATACTGTCCGAGGTTGTTTTGCGCTTTCTGGACGAGTTGAGCTGCTTTTTGAGTTCCAGGGCGATCGTCTTGACGGGCAAGCGAGTCAATTTCGCCTTTAGAAGCAGACACGATCGCCAGTTCCGCTGCCACAAAGAACGCAACAGCGACCACAAAAATTAGCAAGACTGCTAATCTGACCAGCGTTTCTGCGGTTTCAGTTTCAAATGTCTCAAGAGTCGTCAAAATGGTTTCTCCCAGTATTCACAGCACGATGAGTCAGGTTCTTGGGAACCCTAATGTAAAGATTACTCAACGATTCCAGCGATCCCAGCCTCTTAGGCAGGATTTTAATTATTACGTTAATCTCACGGATTATGTTGCTAAAACGTTCTTTGTTTACGACGCTTGCTGCTCTCAGTCTAATTGCTGCTCCGGAGCTACCGATCGCACCGCCAAAAGTGCTCGCTCAACCCGCTCCGGTTTCTGCTCCGCTCACACAATCCACCTTGATCGCCGGGATTTTGCCCGCAGAGACGTTGGGCGTTGTGATGATTAATACCCAAGACGATCGCTGGCAGCAATTGAGCCAGTTCAATCTATTTCCACCTGATCTAGCGTTTCCGGGAGGAATCTTTTACCCGGCTGAAAAAGGAATGAGTTTCGCTAAGGATGTCCAGCCGTGGTTGGGAGATCAGTTTGGCGTGGCGCTACTTTCAGCAAAGAGCATTCTGATGGTTTCGTCGGTGAAAGATCAAGCCGCATTAGGTCAGTATGTCGATCGTATCAAAGCTGCTCGCACCAAAGCACCAAAAGAGATTCAGTACAAAGGCGCAACCATTTTAGAGTTTGAGCCGGAAAAGCCACTTGCACCCGTTCCAGCGAAAGCCACAAAAAAACCTGAAGCAACAGCGCCTCAAATTTTCCGAGTTCCAAAGCTGGCGATCGCGGTTCTCCCTGGTTATTTTGTCAGTTCGGATTCTGCCGCAGCCATTCAAGAGATGCTCGATGCTCAGGGCAAATTGGCGGATAATCCTAAGTTTCAGCGCATCACCAACAATCCGAAATCGAGTCGGGCGATCGCGACTCTATACGGCAAATACACCGAAGCCATCAAAACGATCACTCAAATCAGTCAAGCCCAACTCGAAGAGCTTCGCAAACTCAATCCAAATAGCCCTGTACCGCCAGCGTTCGATCCCAATCAGGTTGATCCGCTCTCGCAGTTTTACGACACTGCTGAGGGGTATGTCTGGGCAGAACCGACTGGAATGCGCCTGCAATTTGCCGTCAATCTTAAACAAGCGGTTCCAGAGGACTTGCGATCCTCACTCATCACGCGCAATCAGATTCTAGAGCGCCTGCCCGAAGTCAATTACATGATGTCAAACAGCCAGAATCTAGCGCTTTACTGGCGTGTCCTGACGACCGCACTAGAAACTCAACCCACCTGGAAACAGGGCTTAGATCAAGTGCGCCAAACGCTGCAAGGCTTTATTGGGGTAGACGATCGCGATGTTCTCCCCTGGATGAACGGTGAATATGTTCTATTCGCCTACCCGACTAACAAAGGCTTCATCCCAGCGATGTCTCCCAACATGGATATCGCCATGGGAATGATGATGCAAACGAGCGATCGTCCTGCGGCTGAAGCAGCCCTGAAAAAATTTAATACATTTATCACTCCCCGACTCGGCAAGCCCTTGGTACAGCAAGGCGAGATTGCTGGACAGCCCTTCGCTAACTATGGAGCCGTTGCTAACGGTCGAGCGTTGAACTTCTTTAGCCACGGTTGGACAGATGACAACACGCTAATCCTGCTGTTTGGAGGCGGTTCTATGAGTGAATTTAACCCGAAGCCACAACGGAATCTCACCCAAAGCGCGAATTTTCAGGCTTCGATCGCGCCTTTTCCGAATGCGAATTTGGGCTATTTCTATGTGAATCAAGGTGCATTCATGACGTTTGTGAACAATGGAGTGTTGCCCGTGTTCATGGGTCGATCGGCGCAAGGAAATCCATTTTTAACGCAAGTGCAAGACACATTAGCCAGCATTCGCAGTATTAGCGGTGCGAGTACGATTACTGGCGATCAAGTTCAGTTCGACGGCTTTTTAGCGCTTGCCTCGCGCCAGAAGCGGTAACGAATTTAAAACTTGCATTTCCGCTCATGCCTAGCGTTTCCTCCAGGGGATGAGCGGATCTTTCGCAAGATGCGTCGAAACAGCATGAGCACCGTAGCGATTGAGGTGACTTGGATCAGAGAAAAAGTCAGGTGTATTCTTCCAATTCTCAAGCAGATCGCGATACGTAAAACCAAGTTCCCCAGACATTCGCATCAGATATTGCTGAAACTGCTGTTCCCGCTCGCGCCGATAGGAATCGAGATAGTTCTCAGTCAGCGGCAAGTTGATCACAACCAAAGGAATATCCTGCGACTTGGTGTACTGTGCTAGCGATCGCAATGCCTGAGTTTGTGCGCCCTCTAAGTTGAAATTGGCGTAATCTGCATCGCTTTCTCCCGGAACTCTGGAGTATTTCTGATAGTACGTGACCGGATTAAAGCGTAAAGAAATCGGCAAAAAGCCATTGAGATCAATCAAGCCTTGTCCATCTTGAACGATCGTCGATTCTGGATCAGCCTCTGAGGTCGCGATCGGGCTAAAACTAAACGATAAACTGCGCTTAATCAGCGTTTGCAGCTTATCGCGCTGACTCCAAATCGTCGAAAGCTGACCCGTTTGCTGTAAAAGCTGGTCATTAAAAGATTGATAGCGATCGGCAACCGTGGTAGGAGTGCGAACGATCGTCTCTAAAGGCTTGGTAAAGGCTTGCGTGGGACTGGGAGCCGCATCGATCTCAACTTCGGGGAGCTTGCGGTAGCCCGGAGAGGACACGATCGCGTTATACGTTGCATCGGGTCGCCCCTCGTTAAATGCCCGTAACCCATCGGCAAACAAAATCAATTTCGGCTGTTTTTCCGATGCCAATAATCGCCGTACAACCAAATCCACAACCTGAACCGTTGCACCATTAATGCCGAAGTTAAACACTCGCATTCCAGAATAGCCCTGCGTTGCGAGAGCCTGTTCTAGTGCAACTGGATCAACCCCGCGCATTGCTCTCGAACTTCCCACAATCAGCACATCAGGCGCACCGTATTGCGCTACATACTGCCGATACAACACAAACTTTTCATCGATTTGTGGGGCGTTAAACGTGGGATACGGCGATCGCGAGGTATCGATCGCGGCTTTCGGCTTCAACGGCGAAGCCAAGAGTGCTGTCGAGCCTGATCCGGGTGTCAGTAACGTCTGGGTCGGTTGCGTAAAGCCGGAACCAAGCTCGTCAAATCCCTCAGTTTTTTGTAGAGACAGTTGCGGTAACGTCAGTTGCTCTGGTGGCAAAGGAGCGGGTGAAGCGATCGGAGCCGGTTTCGCGGCAATTAGGGGTTTAACAAATTGCCCCAGCAGCCAATCCGCCTGAACCGTCAGCAAAATACCCAAGGCTGCCCACACGATCGCCACTCTTGCGTCGTTTGGGGCAGATGTTTGTGCAGCGCGAGCGGTATTCGGTGCGGTTTCTGACTCGATCGTAAACAGTCGAGTCCGCGCCATTCCCCCCTGAATTGCCTCAGTCACCCGCTCCCAGGGCGTTGGCTCAACGTCTTCATACTCTGGAACAGTGAGCGCGCCGGGTTCTCTGGTTAGCAGATCACCGACATAGGCATCCGAAGTCGCAAACTCTGGAGTCGTTTCGGGAGTCGATCGTGTCCGACGGGTGCTATTGAGATCGCGAGAAGCAAAATCAGTGCCGTAGCTCCACAAAGGGCGCTTTTGTCCCGATCGTCGCCCGTAGACTCGGACTCCCTGCACATCCGGCAGCTTTAATGCCCGAATAAATTTCACGACTTTTGCGCCCACTTGACTCTGAGACGGGCAAACGGGGGCATCAGTCATAATGTGCAGCAAATCCTCTTTCTGCCGGATTTGCAGCCGAATTCCACCTGTCGCCAACTGCGTATCGAGATGCGGATTGAGCAAGCGAGTCAGCAGGAACGCGATCGCGCTCAAGTCGCCTTCTTGGGCAAGGAGGCGCGTCGATTCCGACAAAGCGGGATGCTGTGCGGCGGGTAAATTCATCCACTGCACCCAAGTCGGCGCATCGGGGATCGACAAATGTGGAATCGGATTGGGAGTGCCGCTCAGTCCGTAAACTGCCATCGCTCGAATGCCTTGCGGCGCGATCGTGTCGATGAGCGGTGCGATCGCGGCGAAGATTCGCTCTTTTTCGGGGGCATTCAGACGTTGAGCCGTCACATGCAGCGTCTTGTCCATCAAGGTTGCAGACAGGTCTACCCCTTGATCCCGAACTGCGCTACTCATCAAGCGCGTCAGCGCCTCGACATCGCCCCAACGTGCCCAATCTTTCAGCATTTCTTGGGGTGGAGTCAGATCGACTCGCAGCACCCACTCTGGCTCTGCTTCTCCCCGGACGCGGCTAAAGACGATCGCGTCGCGAAATCCATCCAGTTCTAAGTCCCGCAACCTTTGCGCGATCGTCTCGCTGAGCAGCGAGGTGTCAGGACTGTAGACCGATTCACAGACGACCCACAGCCGATTCAGCAGCGCTTGCGGTGTCAGTGAAGCGGTGCTGCTCAGAACCGAGGCTAAATTCGCCATTTGGGGCAGTCCGGGTTCTTCGGGCAGCGCTGCCGATTTGACGCTGGCACGCACCGCAACGCCTAACGCAGATAATGCTTCGCTAAGATAACGAGCGATCGCATCCGGTCTGCCGCGCTTTGCCATGCCCAAATTGGCAAGCTCAATCGCGACCGTCGTTTCACCCTCGGTTTTCGCGCCTTTTAGATCTTCTAGATGGCGATCGATCTGAGCAACGTGAATTACCTCTGCCCACTCTGGGCGCGGCTCTCCAGCGCGACGACCATAGAGAATCACCTGATAAACTTTCGGCTGCGAAGGCGGTAGCAGCGTTTCGATCTCGATTTTTGCTAATGCCCGAACCATCTGTTCAAACATCAGCGATCGATCCGGACAGTTGCGCCCTTCCGCTAAAATATAAAGATTGTTTCCGCGCAGCCGCACTTGTAGCTGAATCTGAGGAATGCCGATCACGCGGTAGAGCCACGGCAGCAACGGCAACCGTGATCCAACGGCTTTGGGTGACGAAGAGACTGTATACGGCGATCGATTCCCCATCCGAATTCTGCTTCCCTGTATGATTTCAACACTCAGCGGCACACCACGAATCAAAACTCGCTTGATTCAGGGTCTCAGTTTTTGCCCTCGCTCCGACCTTGAAGCATTTAAGCTTAACTTTTGGTTTTGATACACTTTTTTTAGCTATGGTAAGCACAAACTGTGCCATCAACGCAATTTTTTCAGGCTCTACTCGATAACTCTAAAGTGCTATGGTTCCGTCCGTGCATGGCTAGCTAGTTTTTCAGATCCACAATCCGGCTGAATTCAAGGCTTTATCGCTTTAGAGACACCTGGAAAAATTATGCACCGTTTAGACTGTTACTCTAGACACTGGTTTACTTCGCATTGGAACCTACAATCTAATGAACCCTGACTTCGATCGTATTTTCGGCTTGGTTGATCCCGATGTCGCCTTAAGTATTGCGACGATTCCCGTTTTGGTCGCTTTGATTGGAGGACACGCGATCGCGCAAACTCTTCAAGAACTCGGCACGATGAGTGAAGAACTGTTTCGGGGCGATCGACTTCCCCATTTGGATTTCCCGCCAAATTCGTGAGCGATCGTCTCCCCAAGCTGACCCTTCTCTCCTAAAATTGTTGAACCCCTCTGGAATACTGTATGAGTTCGACCCGACCCTCTTCTGACGAATTTTCAGCCAGCATCACCACAGCGACTTCCGAAGATGTCACAACGCTGATGTCTGATTTATTTCTGCGTCATCGGCTCAAGATTGTAGAAGACCTTTGGGAATCTGTGTTGCGCCAAGAGTGCGGGCAAGAACTGGTCGATCTGTTGAATCAACTGCGGCAGATGTGTTCTCCAGAGGGACAAGCGACGACCTTTACGGGGTCTGAAGTGCTGCAAGTTGTGGAAAAGCTCGATCTAAATGAGGCAATTCGGGCGGCTCGCGCTTTCGCGCTCTACTTTCAGTTAATCAATATCGTTGAGCAGCATTACGAACAGCGCGATCAGCAGTTGCAATATCGCATGGCGCGTGAGGGACATGCTCAGCCCGATCCGAAACACGAACGGCGGGCGTATGCCACTGAGGAAGATGCCGGACGACCCGAAGCCGACTTTTTAGAAAGAAGTCTGCACGAATCGGCTTCTCGGCGTGAAATTGGCACGTTTCACTGGCTGTTTCCGCGCTTGAAGCAGTTGAATGTCCCGCCGCAGCAGATTCAGCGGTTGATTAATCAGCTCGACGTGTGGCTGGTCTTTACCGCACACCCGACGGAAATTGTGCGTCACACGATCCGCGATAAACAGCGCCGTATCGCCAAGATCCTGCGCCAACTCGATAGCGTTGAAGATAGCTTAAAAGCGATCGGTCTTTCTTCGTCTTGGGAAGCCGATGCCCTGCGCGATCAGCTTACCGAAGAAATCCGCCTGTGGTGGCGCACCGATGAACTGCATCAGTTTAAGCCCACGGTTTTAGATGAAGTAGATCACGCGCTGCATTACTTCCGAGAAGTGATTTTCGACGCGATTCCGCATCTGTACCAGCGACTAGAAGAGGCGGTTCACGGCTCGTTCCCCAAAATGCAGATGCCGCGCCGCAATTTCTGTCAGTTTGGCTCTTGGGTGGGAGCCGATCGTGATGGTAATCCCTCGGTTACACCCCAAGTCACTTGGCAAACTGCCTGTTATCAAAGACGTATGGTGCTGGAGCGATACGTCCAATCAATTCAGTTGCTGACCGATTTGCTGAGTCTGTCTCTGCATTGGAGCGATGTGCTACCGGATTTGCTGGAATCATTAGAACAAGACCAACAGCGAATGCCGGATGTGTACGATCGTCTATCCATCCGCTTTCGCCAAGAACCCTATCGCCTCAAGCTTGCTTATATTCGCAAGCGACTTGAAAATACCCTCGATCGCAATCATATCCTCTCAAACGGCGACGGGCTTCAGCAGGAAATCCCCGAATATGATGAAGCCACCTTTTATCGATCGGGCGATGATTTCCTAGCTGAACTGCGCCTGATTCAAGGCAATTTGTCTGCAACTGGATTAAGCTGTCGCGATCTCGACCATTTAATCTGCCAAGTCGAAATCTTCGGGTTTAATTTGGCGCATCTAGACATTCGGCAAGAAAGCCCACGTCATTCAGAAACGATGAATGAAATTGTGGAGTACCTGCAAGTTCTGCCCAAAGCCTACAACGACATGACCGAGGCGGAACGCTGCCAATGGTTGATCACCGAGCTGCAGACGCGCAGACCGTTGATTCCAACCGAGATGCCTTTTTCCGATCGCACTCGCGAAACGATCGAAACCTTCCGCATGGTTCGCAAACTACAGCAGGAATTTGGCATCGACATTTGCCATACCTACATCATCAGCATGAGTCACGATGTCAGCGACTTGCTGGAAGTGCTGCTGTTTGCCAAAGAAGCGGGGCTTTACGATCCCGTTACCGGAGTTGGGGCAATTCAAGTTGTGCCGCTGTTTGAAACGGTCGAGGACTTGCAAAAAGCGCCTAATATCATGCAGGGCGTGTTTGACTTGCCGTTTTATCAGGCGTTGTTAGCGGGTGGATTCGAGTCGATCGGAGTGAAAACCGCACTGCAAGAAGTGATGCTGGGCTATTCTGACAGCAACAAAGACTCCGGATTCCTTAGCAGCAATTGGGAGATTCACAAAGCGCAGCAAGCGCTGCAAAGTATTGCAGATGAGCATGGAGTCGTGCTGCGGATCTTTCACGGTCGCGGGGGTTCGGTGGGACGTGGAGGCGGCCCCGCTTATGAAGCAATTTTGGCGCAGCCCGGACATAGTGTGAATGGTCGGATCAAAATTACCGAACAAGGTGAAGTGCTGGCATCGAAGTATTCGCTGCCCGAACTCGCAATTTACAACTTGGAAACGGTGACGACTGCCGTGATTCAAGGCAGTCTATTACACAATAAGTTTGATGAGATTGCGCCGTGGCAGCAGGTGATGGAGGAATTAGCGGCACGATCGCGCACTCACTACCGCGCTCTAATCTACGAACAACCGGACTTTATTGATTTCTTCCATCAAGTCACGCCGATCGAGGAAATCAGTCAGCTTCAAATTAGCTCTCGTCCAGCGCGTCGGGGCGGCAAGAAAGATCTCGCTAGCTTACGGGCGATCCCTTGGGTGTTTAGCTGGACGCAAAGCCGATTTTTGCTGCCCTCCTGGTATGGGGTGGGTACGGCGCTGCAAGGATTCCTGGATGAAGCGCCAGAAAAACATATGCAGCTTCTACGGCACTTCTACTACAAATGGCCCTTCTTCAAGATGGCGATTTCTAGAGTAGAAATGACGCTTTCTAAAGTCGATCTGCAAATTGCGAGTCACTATGTTGATGAACTAACGCAGCCGGAAGATCGAGAGCGCTTTGCTCCTGTGTTCGAGCAGATTCGCAACGAGTATCTGCTCACTCGTGAGCTAGTGCTAACAATTACCGGACACAATCGCCTATTAGACGGCGATCCAGAGCTTCAGCGATCGGTGCAGTTACGCAATGGTACAATTGTTCCTCTGGGCTTTTTGCAAGTGTCTCTGTTGAAGCGACTGCGGCAGCATAAAACGCTGGCGGCTTCAGGAGTCGTGCGATCGCGCTACAGCAAAGGTGAGCTACTACGCGGTGCGCTGTTAACCATCAACGGTATTGCTGCGGGAATGAGAAATACGGGCTGATGCTGAGCGCCTTGCTCCAGAACAAGTGACACGATTAATCGTGTCGCTATACAGATTTTAGTAAAGACGCGATTAGGAGCGTCGCTGCACCTACGGTGTTCGCATCTTTACGAGGGAATAGCTGTGTCGCAAGACGTTCGGAACTGGTAACATCAGTCTGCAATTTTATATCAATGGACTCGTTTAATTAGGCAATCTATCCTGAGCGACTAGAAATCATCCGCAAAACTAAGTATCGTGAGCCCTAGCTTTTTTTATTTTGCAGTCCTTAATAAAGTCGTACCCCATGAAAGGGTTTTTCAACACCCGTTACTTATTACTAGCGATCGCAGTTGCCCTAACAACCATCCATTTCCAACTAATCTGGAGAACTGGTCATCAGGGGCAATTTTTGGAGGCTTCGCTCGTCTGTTGGGCAGCCGCTTGGTTTATGATTTGGCGCAGACGACAGGAACTCAGCTTCAAGAGCACTCCCATTGCTAGCGCGATCGGGCTTGCCTGCATTGCCTGGATTTTACTTAGAAGCCTCACTGTGAATGAGTACGACTCATTTATGCGATTTCTGCCGCTGACCACTGGCTTCAGCGTGGCGCTACTTGCTTCTGGCTTTACGCTCAATTACTACTGGCGCGAACTTCTGACTTTGGGCTTGATGACTATCCCTACCACCACCCTTCTGTCGCAGTTCGATATCTCTCCGCTCACCGCAGAATTTAGCGGTAATTTGCTTTGGTATGCGGGCTTTCGCGTGATTCAAGACGGAGTGATGCTGCATTTACCGGGCGGGAGCGTTGAAGTCTATCCGGGCTGCTCTGGACTTCAGTTGATTTGGCAACACTTATCGCTTGGTATTCTGTTTGTGATAGTGTTTCCGATCGGCTGGATGCGATCGCTGATTGTGCCGATCGCGGGTGTGCTGATCGCTTTTATTATCAACAGCATCCGAGTTGCGCTGATGGCAGTCTTAGTCGCGCAAAACAATCGGGAGGCATTCGACTACTGGCATCTTGGAACCGGATCGATGATCTTTTCATTGATTTCTGTTTCGCTGTTTGGCTTACTGTGCTATGTGCTGTTAGAGCAAGCCGATCGAGCTGAAGAAGAAGAGGAGGTGCAAGCTTGAACTGGGTGAAAACTCGTAATTTTTGGTTAAGCACAGCGCTCGTAAGCAGCAGCCTGGTCCTGCTCAAGTTGACGCTCACCCCTGCACAAAAACCGCCGCCACCGAGCTACACCTTTCCTGCTTCTATTCCTCTGTCTCGCTGGCAATTCGTGCAAGCCACTCCGATCGGGCTACAAAAGCTCTACACGCCTTCTCTTGCAACCAGCCTGGATGATTTGACCATTTCAGGACAGCATTACCGCTATCTCCGCAACGGTCAGCCGATCAGTATCGAAATTCGCTATCTTCGCGACTACTCCTCAGTCTCGGACATTGTTAAAGACAGTACAGTTGAGATGGCGCGCATTCCGCTCACGCCCGCTCAATCCAGCGTTGGAGCACACGCAGTTTATCAGCGATCGCAGCAATCTTTCATCACGGGCTGCATCCCAGCAACGCGAGAAACGACCATTACAAGTGGTCAACTCCGCAGCGCCCAGAATCGTATCGATGTGCTGGCTCGTCGAGCGCTGCCTTGGTTTCTAGGACAGGCTCCGCTGAGAAATTTGCGCTGCCTTTGGGTGAGAATGTCAACGCCCATGAACTCCACTTCAGCGACGAATTCTCAACCAGAACTCGAACAAGCCTGGGTTGAATGGGTGCAATGGTGGCAGAACAACTATCCGCCTGAATCTTAGGCAACTTGCGAGGCTCATTGAGTCTCGCAAG
Organism: Cyanobacteria bacterium FACHB-63; assembly: GCA_014695255.1. Taxonomy (GTDB): domain Bacteria; phylum Cyanobacteriota; class Cyanobacteriia; order Leptolyngbyales; family Leptolyngbyaceae; genus Leptolyngbya. Next base: position 336,818 of record JACJNX010000077.1, on the reverse strand, counting down.
TCATTCTCTTATTTGCGCTTGCGTTTTCTCCGTCGCTCCATTAATGCTGCCATTGCGATCGCGCTTCCTGATCCCAAAATCGTCAGCGGTTCTGGGACGGGCTTACAATTTTCGCCGGAGCAGCCTGATGGAGTGCCTGGGTTGGATGGAGTGCCTGGGTTGGATGGAATGCCTGGGTTAGATGGAATGCCTGGGTTAGAGCCACCTCGATCGGAACCAAAAATAAAGGGAAGCAGCAAGAGCGGCGTTGCCCAGAGCGGACTGACTCCTCCCGGAGCAGGCGGAGCAGGCGGTAACTCAGCGACCACGGATGGCGGCTCTGACTGCGGCGTGATCTGATCGCTGCCAATTCCGCAGGTTGTATTCTTCATCTGTACAACAAAGTCATCAAAATCCCGGTCTTCCTGCTGGCGGTTTCGCACCAGCTTTGAGCCAGTATCATCCCAACCGACCGTGATTCCACTCGTACACAAATCATTCGCTCCTCCAGCAAATTGAACCTGCTGTTCGCGATTGGCATTCAAGACATCGTTTGAGTAAACGATGCCAGTCGGACGACCCTTGTACGTGGATTCTAGATACAGCACGTATCGCTGGTTTGCTCTGAATTTGTACTGCGCTATGGACTTCGGAACGGTATTGCCAGGTGTGCCCTTGAAGTCGGTATTTGCTCCAAGATGGCTGCGGAAAGAGGAAGGCTTGAAGATCGTTTCAGAACCGTCAGAGGGTTTGGTTTCAGTGAGCAGCGGCGTTTTCTCTTTTGTGTCCAGGTTAATCACGCCGAAGGTGGATTGATACGCCCCATGAGATTCGACAAAGTTAGATTCGAGGGTTGTGTCTTGTTCAAATTGAATGCCTGAATTGTTGATAAAGGTAGCAGCATAAGCCGGGAGCGCAATATTACCGAAAAGCCAGGTGCTGGTAATGCCGATGCTTAATCGAGCCAAAGATGATCGTCGCGCTGAAACACGGCGTTGTGAAGAATGCTTTCGCACGCTCGTAAACTGGGGCAGCTTCGCATTTGTGGGGGCTGCCGGAGTGGAATGCGGCTCAGGAAAATTTCGGGAACCATGGGGATCAGTTGTCATACGAGGAGACCTTTCAGTAGGACGGAGAGGAAATTGGTCGATGCCCCCGTAACCTTGTCGCTTCGCAGAATCGCCATCGCTGTAGAACAGCTAAGTATTTCTATCAGACTCTCGTAGAATTCTCTAGCGCTATCTGCATTATTTTACACAAGCTTAATTATTGAACCTGAAAATTCACGGAATCTGATGTTTTTCGCTACTAAGATTTCAATATGATGAAGTTTGCAATTTTCAGTAGAATTTCTGTTTTCTTTAAAGCGCCTAAATAATAAGGGGAGCTTTTTGGCTCCCCGACTTGACATATTTAGCTTCCGTATAGGGTGTTAACTTATGCTCTTAGAATACAATTTGCCGCTGCGCGATCGTGCCCCCCGTGAGGTTGAATGTTTCCTCTATCGCTCGATCGAACTGTCGCCATCTTGCGGTAGATATTAGTGCGGCTTATAGAACTGATCGTAGTGTCGTGGATTCGTCGAGCCATGCCTCAAATTACTTTAGAGAATTACCTTGCCCATTTTTTGATATTCCCGTCGGATTGCTTCCAGTATGTGTGACTTCGTAAGAATGCTAGATGCTTCTGCTGCAAGAAAGGCGGCTGCTAATGCAACATTCCGAATACTTGCTCCTGTGAGTTCAAACTGCTGCGCTAAAGCATCTAAATCGAAATCTTGGCGCGGCAGCGTCGATGGAAAAACTTGCTGCCATAAACGAGATCGCTCTATTGCACCTGGAAGTGGAAATTCGATGATGAAATGAAGCCGACGGATAAAAGCAGTATCTAGGCTACTCCGACTATTGGTTGTAAGAATGGCGATGCCCTCATAAGTTTCCATTTTTTGCAGAAGATAGCTAATTTCGATGTTGGCATAGCGATCGTGGGCATCTTGGACTTCAGAGCGCTTGCCAAATAAAGCATCGGCTTCATCAAAAAGCAGAATGGCATTGGAATGGGTTGCAGCCGTAAAAATGCGATCCAAATTCTTCTCGGTTTCGCCGATGTATTTGCTCACGATTTGAGACAGATCAATGCGGTAAACATCAAGCTGTAACTCTGTGGCAATGACTTCGGCAGACATAGTTTTACCAGTACCGGGCAAGCCTGAAAACAAGGCGGTGAGCCCCTGCGATCGCGTTTTTAACTTCCAGTCGCCGTACACGATATGGCGATGCTTCGCATGGTTACAGAGGGCTTTTAGTAAAGCAAGCGGATGATCTGGCAATACGAGATCGTCCCAGGTATAGATCGGGTCAACTTTGCCTGCTAAAGCTTGGAGATCATGTCCTGATTGTGCTCGTGCTGCTTCATATAAATCTAGCCTCGTGGGATGGGCATCTCCGCGCCACTGTGCTGTACTATTCGCCATTGCGATCGCATGGTTAATTTGATCCGAGGTTAACCGAAAGCGATCGGCAATCCCATCGAGTTCGGCATCATCTAGGATATTAGAACGTAACTGCGCTTGCCAATGCTGACGGCGCTGGGTGAAGTCGGGCATTGGAAATGCAATAGTTGTGATGCCGATCGGATGCAGCGTACTGGGAACCCAAGGCAATTGACCTGAGAGAACGACAACTCTGTTCTCGGTTGCAATCTGTTGCAGAAAGAGTTCATAGAGCAATGAATCTTGCAGCGCTTCGATAAACTCGAAATGTAGAAGCGCACTTTGGAACCATGCCTCTCGACAGATTCGACCCAGCGTTACCGGAAAACTATCTTTCGGAATTTGTCTAAGATCAACCGTTAAAATAGGAGCTTTGATCTCGGCGGCTAACGCTCGCAAGGCTTGGTGTTTTCCTGAGCGATCGCGCCCTTCAAAGTAGAGTCGTAGGGGTTGCTGAGTGTGCCATGCTTGAACGGCAGGATAGAGTCGATCGAGGTCAGTTGCATTGGGTACTTGAAGCAAGTCCAGGTGACAGAAAGAACTGAGTTTTGGATCAATTCCAGGTTGACCGAGTAGAAACTGTAGAACTTGGGGATCAGGCACTAGAAACTGTTGGAGTAAGGTCGGTTGACCACCATCCGCTACGAGGTGAATTAATTGGTGCTGAATCAGAGGGGCTGTTGAACTAAAGTGAGTACGCCGAGAAAGTTTATCGATCGCAGTTGTACAAAATAAATTGAGCGCAAGATCAACAGTTGGGCGTTTGAGATGAGGATGATCTTGTAGGTAAGCATAGAGTGACTCATAACGGCGATCGAGATCTGTTGCGATCGCCAAAATAAGTATTTTTAAATCAAAGTTAGATAGCTCAAATCGGCACTGAAGTTGCACTAAACGGGAGTCTGGAGCAAGATCGAGGATTTCGATCTTGCCTAGTGAGTTCACAGATTGATTGAGATCATTTAGCAGTCCTGCACTAAAGGAAAGCAGGTTTGCCGTTGATTCAGCATGACGCTCTGTGCTGAGCACTTCTTCTAGGCATTGCTCTAGATATTGCAACAGCGGAACGATTTGACTGATGAAAGCATTGGCAGACTTGATTCGTTCTACTGTTTGTGCCATGAGAGATGAACCTGTTTTAACACTGATGGCTCAGGATTGTGAAAGACATGAGTTCGTATTCAGTCCGGCTTCTAACAGTCGAAGCTATCTGTTTTCCTAAATGGAAGCTACGAAAGTGCTAGTTCAATACTTACAGCAATATTCGTCAACTTAGTAAAAAAGTCAACTTAGTAAAAAAGTCAACAATGAATTATGCAAAGTTTTTGGAGCCTCTTTTGGTTTAAGTTATAAAACTTAAGCTATAAAACTATAGAAAATCTATCGGGTCAATTGCAGCGCATCGACACTTACTAATAAGCATGTAAAAAAGTAAGCATTTAATAACTTACCGAAATAAGTGAGATGAAGCAAGCATCCTTAGAGTATGAATCAACTTTGTTCAAAAGAAAGAAAATATTAAGACCCTATCTCTCGTAGGTATTTGGTGCTACCGTTCTATAGTTGGTTCAACCATTCAATGAGCAAAGCTACTACTTTAGCGAATCTGCTGCATTGATAGTGCCTGAAATCGAATCCCAGGTGGCAATTTGATACTTCATGACAATCAATTGCGTCGCAATGATCCAGTTCAGCTTAATTACCTGTAACACTGTATCTATCTTTGTCGCTTCGTTCTAGTTCAGCACGATCGTAAAGCATCATACTATATCTCCTTTATCCTGCTGGCGGTTCAGTTTGTGCTGCCACTCAAAAGGAGAGTACAAGTCAAGTTCAGGGAGCATTTCTCATGCTTGATGATTTGGATAAAACCTTGAGAGAACTTCTCAAGCGTGAACTACCGCCAGCATTTGCGAACTATGAGGTCACTTTCTGCGCTCCGAATCCAGAATTTATCAATAAGCTCACCCTTCCAGCGATCAATCTCTTTCTCTATGATGTGCGGGAGAATCTAGAGCTACGAGAAACCGAGTGGATAGTGAGCCGTCAGTCTAATGGCACGGCGCTCCGGCAGCGCCCACCAGTGCGCGTTGATTGTTCCTATGTCGTGACGGTCTGGACGCAAGACCCGACAGATTGGCAGACTGAACATCAAATTCTGGGCGAAGTGATGCAGGCATTGTTTCGTCATCGTGTGCTGCCTGAGATGGTTTTGCAGGGTACGCTTCGGGATCAATCTCCCATTCCCCGATCGCTTGCTCTGCGACCCACTCAACTCCAAAGTATGGGAGAGTTCTGGCAGGCAATGGGCGGCAAACCTAAACCTGCGTTGAACTATACTGTGACGATCGCAGTTCCCATCTTCCAGCAGGATGCCGATACAGTGCCATTGGTGACGAATTCTCAAATCTGAACTGTGGAGCTAGCCTCTCATGTCATCTTGGGTGAAATTAGAACCAAATCGACGGCAAGTTGCGATCGCGGGAATTGTAATTGATGAGCAAACTCAACAACCGCTTAAGGGTGCTCGTGTGGAGATCACAGATGCTCCAGCGCAATTCCTAGAGCAAGTCCGCCTCTCGGCTCTGCAAGGACGCAGGCTGAATGAGTCTGCAACAGCCCACGATGGATGGTTTTACTTTATCAATCTTCCCGGCGGCAACTATACCCTGACCGCATCACTCCCGAATGCCGCAGGACGTTATCAAGCTTCGAACACCACGATCGCTACAGTGCCGCCCTCAGAAGCAGCGACTCAACCAATTTGGACTCAATTGTCTCTGCGTCCAACCACGCTCAAGGGCACGATTCAAGACCAAAAGCAGCAAGCGATCGTGATGGCGAAGGTTTGGATCGAAGGCAGCGATGCTTTCACGTTTAGCGACTCAAAAGGACAGTATCTCCTCACTCCACTAGAAGGGTGGAATGCAAGTGCTGATTCGACACAGCCACCGACCATGACCGTGAAGGCAACTGCACCCGGTTATGAAGTAGCAACACAACGAATCACGCTCAGACAAGGAGAAATCACAACGCTCACGATTCGACTTCAGCAAATTCTTCCAATCCAGTAAGGAGTGCTCTTCATGGCTATCGATGTTTCAACGTTTGCAACGAAAGCCCCAGGTGTCTATGTCGAAGAAATGCCGTCTTCTGCTCCGATCGTCGGAGTCGGGACGAGCACTGCTGCCTTTATCGGAACCAAAGCGGCTGGCGGAGCTGACGATCCGCCAACTCCCGCTAGCGAGGTCGTCCTCTGCACCAATTTCAGCGAATTTAAGAAAACAGTCGGAGATTTTTCTAAAACCGATGCCGACCTCAATCTTCTGGCTCATGCAGTCTATGGTTTCTTTCGCAACGGTGGAACGCGCTGCTATGTAGGTCGAGCCGCCGGTAAAAGCTTAGCGGAAATTCAGAAGGTGTTAGCTCAATTTGAGGCGATCGATGAAATTGCCATTGTTGCCGCTCCAGGTGTCACTGACGCACCAACGCTCAACGCGATCGCAGCCCATTGCGCCGATCTCAAAGATCGATTCGCTGTTTTCGATAGCACCCTTGAAGTAGAGATTGCGACCCTCGCACCCGGTGGGAAGCAGTTGCCGAAAGCAACTGACTATGCAGCGTTCTATTTTCCCTGGATTCAGGTCTATGATCCAGCCAGCGATAGTTTGCAGTATGTTCCACCCAGCGGTCATGTCGCGGGTGTGTATGCGCGGGTCGATGCTCAACGCGGTGTGCATAAAGCTCCTGCTAATGAAGCGATCGTCGGAGCCGAAGGATTAAAGTATGCCATCAGCCGCAACCAGCAGGGGACGCTGAACGGGAATGGCATTAACTGTATTCGCAATCTCAACGGCAATATCCGCATCTGGGGCGCACGATCGTTTGGGACAGCAGCAACGAATGGAGAGTTTACCTATCTCAGTGTGCGGCGACTGTTTAACTATATGCGGGAATCGATCGATGAAGGGACTCAGTGGACGGTGTTCGAGCCGAACTCACCGGAGCTTTGGGCGCGGATTCGCCGCACCGTCACCGCATTTTTGACTACAGTTTGGCGCAGTGGAGCGCTGTATGGCAATACGCCAGAGCAGGCTTTCTATGTCAAATGCGATGAAGAAACTAATCCTAAAGAAAATCGCGATCGGGGTGTCGTTGTCGCTGAAATCGGTGTTGCTGTGGTTAAGCCTGCTGAGTTTGTGGTGTTCCAGCTCAGCCATTGGTCGGGAGCAAACAAATGACCACAACGGCGTTTCAGGTCGCAAATGTTTCATTTGAAGAGCTTCTAATCCAAGCAGATCCCACATTACTGACGGGCGTTCCTGCATTTTTGGGATTTGCGACGATCGCGAATTCCAATCAAAAAATTCAGAAGCTAACCCTCTGGACGCAGTTCTTTGAAAAGATTCAGCCCATTGAACCAAGTTACTTATTTGATGTGGTGCGAGGCTTTTTTCAGAATGGCGGACGGGTCTGTTATGTCGTTTGCTTAGACCCAACGCAACCGCCGATCCAAGAACTAGAGCAAGGGCTGGAAGGGTTGACTGCACTAGAAGAGATTGATTTAGTCTGTGCGCCTGATCTCATGCGTGCTGTTGAAACCTCACAAAGTGAGTCTCGCCCTGAGCCGGACTTGCTTTATCAAATGCAGCAGGCAATTCTAGAGCATTGCGATCGAATGCAAGATCGGTTTGCAATTCTCGACTGTGGGGCTGACTTTACGCTAGAGGCTGTGAAGGCTCAACAGAACGCATTGAGCCAGGGTAGTCTCAATGGAGCGCTCTACTTTCCCTGGATTCGTCCGGAGCATCGATCGAGTGCTGATCCGTTCATTCCTCCTTGTGGGCACATTGCCGGGATCTATGCCCAAAGCGATCGCACCATTGGAGCGCACAAAGCTCCGGCGAACTATCCCTTAGAAGGAGTTCTAGATCTGAGTTGGCAATTGACGCAGGCTGAACAACAATCGCTGAGTAACGTCAATTGTCTGATGGCATTTCCAGGACGCGGCATTCGAGTCTGGGGTGCGCGATCGCTCAGCCCAGAACTGACGTGGCGCTATATCAACGTTCGGCGGTTATTTCTCACTGTTGCGCGGTGGTGTCGCTTTAACTTACAGGCGGTTGCCTTTGAGCCAAATCAGCGCAATCTCTGGCTGCGAATTGAGCGAGAACTCAATGCCTACCTGGATCGCTTATTTCAGCAAGGCGCTCTCCAGGGACAGATGCCTCAAGAAGCGTTCTATGTGCGTTGCAATGAGGAAACCAATCCACCAGAGCAGCGATCGCAGGGGATTGTTGTGACTGAGGTGGGTCTTGCGCCTGCCTTGCCCAATGAATTTATCGTGGTTCGTCTCATTCACGGCGAGACCGGAGTCACGATTGCTGCCTAAACTCTGTTTTGCACGTTTTACCAGAAGGTTGCGACTATGCCAGACATCAAACCCCCCCATAAACCCGATCCGTATCATAGCTATAACTTCTTTGTGGAATGGAACGGCATTATTCATGCTGGTTTTCGCCAGTGTACTGGACTTGCATCCACACAGAACTCTAGTGACTATCGCGAAGGCACTGATCCGCTCACCATGCGAAAGCTACCCGGACTCAATTCCTATACCAATATCACGCTGCAACGAGGCATCACGAACAATGATGAACTCTGGAAGTGGCGACAAAATCTTTCGCGTGGCACCGTTGATCGCAGAGATATCTCGATCGTGTTGTTGGATCAAACGGGACAGGAAAAAATTCGCTGGAATCTAACGAACTGTTGGCCCACCAGTTGGAAAGCGCCCGACTTTGATGCTACGACCGATGGTGCTGCTATTGAAAGTATGGAGCTTGCCTACGAAGGGTTCACCGTCGATAAGTGGTCTTAGCGTTTAGGAGGCTGATGATTTCATGTACCAGACTGAATTTCCATTTCTGCTGCCTCAAGGATTGATCGATTCGGAGGGCAATGTTCACCGCGAAGGGATGATGCGGCTCTCCACTGCTTATGATGAGATTGCACCCCTACGCGATCCACGGGTGCAAAGCAATCCTGGCTATCTGATCATCATCTTGCTCTCGCGAGTGATCACCCAGCTCGGAACCCTTCAAGCGATTAACCCCAAACTGATCGAAGGATTATACTCTGGCGATCTAGCTTACTTACAAGACTTCTACCAACGCATCAATCAAGTGGGTCATAGTCGGCTGCATGTCGCGTGTCCACATTGTCAGGGCGAATTTGAAGTTGAGCCGTTGTTGATGGGGGAGTTTACCGCTACCCCTTAGATCGGCTGTCTCAGGAGGTAGCGTATGTTGCTTATCACTTTCACTGGTCGCCTGAACAAATCATGTCCTTGCCTCATCGCGATCGCCAGCATTGGGTGAGTCAAATCGCTCAAATCAATCAACAGATCAATCAATCTAACTCCCCTTCATTCCTGGAGAACTATCGATGAGCATTGTTGGAGCGAATGCTGCGTTTGCTGCTAGCACAGGGCAACTTGGAATACGGCTTGATCCCTATATGGGGTACAACTTTCTGCTAGAGATCGATGGATTGCTAACAGGTGGCTTTAGTCGTGTCTCTGGGTTAAGTAGTGAGATTGTGCTGGAAGAGTATCAAGAAGGGGGCGTAAATGGATCTCACAAGTTTCCGACGCGCGTGAACTATCCGCCGCTTGTCCTCTCACGTGGACTTACGGATATTGATACTCTCTGGAGTTGGTATTGGAATGCCAGTCAGGGAAATGTATTACGGCTGAATGGGTCGATTATGCTGCTCGATCGCCAACGAATTCCGGTCGTTTGGTGGAATTTCAGATCGGCGTATCCGGTGAAGTGGACAGGCCCAGAATTTGAAGCAAGCAATACCAATCAGCTTGCGATCGAAAGCATTGAGCTAGTTCACAGTGGCTTAGAGAAGCATCGAGCAACACAAATAGCCGGAGCAGGTCGCAGTATCGCCTCTCTAGGCGGATTGACGGGAGTTTAGGAGGTGCTATGTCAAGTTCTACACTGCCTCAAGCTTGGGAAACGGCTTTAGATCCTGGGTTAGTGAAGCGGCTCTCTCCGCTGCGATCGCGTGTGATTGATCCAAAACTGAGCCAGCAGTTATATGCCCGATTGCAGTTCCTTAGCGATCGATTATCGCTGTTTCATCAGCTTTCCGATCGCTACTTGAATGCAGCAGAATGGCAAACAGAAGCTCTCCCGATTGTTTATGCACAGCCTAGGGTGAGTGATCCAGTGCAGGGGAGCGGGGTTGCTTCCGGCACTCAATCGAGCCGCGATCGTGCTGCTGCGAGTTCTGCTTCTGAGAGTTCTTCCATTGTGGTTCAGGCAAAGTTTTCAAGTGCTCAGTCAACTCCAAAAAATCCTAGCCATTCTGATATGCCTGCTGCGTCGCCATTGCCTATTGTTAGAGGAACTGCTGGAGGAATTGCTGGAGGAATTGCTGGAGGAACTGTTCAGAACCCAGAATCTCCTACAGCACCTTTGCAGGCTACGGCGCATCCAAGCGTTATTCTTCAAACAACGATCAATCCCGCTGGAGAATCTTATTCTCAGCCTGATCTAATTCAAGTTGACCCCATTCAAAACGCTCTGGAACGAACGACAGCGTTGATCGGTTCGCAATCTCATCTCACTTCAACCGCTCACCCCCCAGTTATCGCATCACACTATCACCTTCAAGCAATTGCTCCATTGCCATTCCAGCGCGAGGTTTCTTTACCGTCAGAAATGAAGACGATAGAATCTCCGCTGCCGCAAGTTCACCCTATCCGATCGCAGATGAATGCGATCGCTGAACTTCCACTTCAGACTGACCTCTTACCAAACCAACCCGTAGCAATTAACAAACCCGCCTTACTACCGCAAGTTCACCCCATTCAAGCACCATTGATTCAGACCTTAGAAGCTCCAAGCTTACCTTTGCAGTCTGCGGCAATTGCTCCATCCTTTGTGTTTGTGCAGCCTTCTGTGCCATCCGCATCGCCAGTTGAGTCATCGACCGCCTTGAATCCAGTTGAAATCGCCTCAGGACGGGAACAGCGATCGTCTTTTCACACCGAGATCACACCTTCTCAGGAGACACGACCTCCACACTCAACTGCCGACCCTCCTATTTCTGAAGTACAGTCGCCTCCTGCGATTAACATCGATGCGCTAGTAGACACAGTAGAACGTAAGCTGATGCGACGACTGATCATTGAACAAGAGCGACGAGGATAATCATCATGGAACTGGTCAAGCTCAAAATTCTAGTTGAAAAAAACTTTCCTATCTTTGATGTCGCAAACCCGATCGACGTTTTATTTAATCCCAATCAAATTCAAATTACTAAAACCGGATGGCGGACGAGTTCCAGCGGCGATCCCATTCCCGCTGATACGCCTGCAACTTTGTCCACCACGCTATTCTTTGACACTAGCTTGATCACAACGCCCACAAAAGCACCTGATCCAGCCCTGCTGACGCTGACGAAGTTAGCAAAAACTCCCGATGTTCGCACCTACACCAAGCGGGTGTATCAACTGACGCAAAACAAAAGCGAACTTTCTGCCGCTGGAGAGCCGCGTCCGCCTGTATGCCGCTTGATTTGGGGAATGCGGGAAGCAATCTTATTTCAGGGCGTGTTAACCCAAGTCACAAAGAACTTCACCCGCTTTCTAGAAGATGGAACTCCCGTAAGAGCAACGCTCAACTGCTCCTTCCAAGCATGGGAAGCACCCGAAACTGATCAGCGGTCTAAAAACGCGATCGATGATCCTGTGCATCTGGTCAAGCGTGGTGAAACCCTCAGCAGCATCGCCGCTCAGGAATACAACGATTCATCTCTCTGGCGATTGATTGCGAAAACCAATCGATTGGACAATCCACGCGGCATCACACCCGGTCAAGTCCTAACCATCCCGCCGCTGCGATCGCCCTAGTGATTCACGCAAGCCTCTTCTCGAACGTGCTCTAAGGAACTCTGAATGTCTGTTACTGCTGCTCTTGCTCCCCGCGCTCAAGTGTTGATCAACCACAAGCCATTTCAGCTCATGCATTGGCTTGAATCGATCACTGTATCCGAAACCCTGGATGCTATCAGTATGTTTACACTGAAGTTCGCAGAACTTAGCCTGACCACTGCTCATCAGGTGTGGCTGAGTCCTGAGAACTTTCTCACGTTTGATATCGGGACACAAGTTCAAATTCAGATGGGATTTGGCAACGCCCTAGAACCCTTGATCATTGGCGAAATTACCGCTCTAGAACCGGACTTTACTGACCAAACAGCCAATCTCACTGTTCGCGGACATGACCTGCGGCATCGCCTATCACGCGGCAGTAAAAATCGAGTGTTTTCCAATAAAACCGATAGCGATATTGCTCAAGCGATCGCGCTAGAACATAACTTAATGACAAAAATCGAACCAACAAAGACACAATTAGACTATATTCGCCAAACCTGGCAAACGGATCTAGCTTTTCTGCAAGCTCGTGCCAATCAGATTGGATACGAGATGGGAATGGATCTCCAAACCTTCTACTTTCGTCCACGCCAATTCAAAAAATCAAAACAATTCACGCTGGACTTAGTTCGGGATCATCTTACGCTTTCCCTACGAATTAGCACAATGAACCAAGTTGGAGCCGTAGAAGTGCGCGGCTGGAATGCCACGCAGAATGAACCTTTCTTAGGACGCGCCAGCGCAGGTAGCGAAGGCAGCACCATGGGCGGAACGCTCACCGGAACCCAGCAATCGGTGCAAAAGTTTGGCAGCACGACGCAGGTTCTCCCCGATCAAGAAGTCTCCTCGCAAGAAGAGGCAGATCAAGCCGCACAAAACTATCTCAATCAAATTTCGCTGGACTATCTGAGCGTGGATGGCTCTTGTTCGGGATATCCCAAAATGCGTCCTGGCACCGTGATCGAACTGACTGGAATCGGAAGCCGCTTTAATGGGTTGTACTACGTCAACCGTGCGGATCATACGCTTTCACAGTCGGCTGGCTACACCACATCGTTTTCACTCAAACGCAATGCTGTATGACTTATTCTTCTAGTTCTCTGGCGCTGGGCATTCAGTACAAGTTTCGTCACTACGGAGTAGTGGTAGGAACTGTTACGAACAATCAAGACCCGCTTCAGTTGGGTCGAGTTAAAGTGAAAATTCCTGCTTTGTTTGAAGCCAACAATGAAAGCAATTGGGCACCTGTGATGATGCCGACTGCTAGCGGTCAACAAGGAGGTAAGGCTTATGGCTTCTATGCCCTGCCCGAAATCGACGATCGCGTCTTAGTGGCGTTTGAACAGGGACTTGTCGATCGCCCCTTTGTGCTTGGAAGTTTCTGGGGCTTTGGCAACAAGCCACCCGAAAAAAATGAAAACGAACACAATGACATTCGATTGATTCGCTCTCGTAGCGGTCATCAAATCACTTTAGATGATACTCAGGGTGAAGAAAAAATTACTGTGTCTGATCAATCCGGTCGGAACAAGATTGTGATTGATGTCTCTAACAATAAAATGACCTTAATCGCAGAGCAAGAGATTGAGATCCAGGCAAAGCAGAAAATTGCCTTCAACAGCGGGGGAGATTTTCTAATTGAATGTGCAGGTCAATTTGAACTCAAAGCGGGAGGCAATTCTAAAATGAGCGCCGATGCTAACCACATCCAACTGCAAGCGTCTCCGGCGGATCTCAATCTGAGTAAGACGGGCGCAACACTCAAATATAGTGGCGCTGAGGTTAGCCTGAACACACTTAAAGTCAGCATCAATCAAGGCGCATTGGAGGTGATGTAATGCCAGGATATGTTTTGCATCAAGGTGCCGTCACAACCTGTTCTCACGGTGGCTTGGCAAACCCGATTCTGACGAATCCGCGAGTAACCGTGATGGGGCAAGCGATCGCTCTGCTCTGTCCCTATACGATTTCCGCTTGTACAAATCCGCCCCCACCGACTGGGCTGGGCGTTTGCATCACTGCCGTTTGGACTCTGGGCGCGACTCGCGTGACTGCAATGGGCATTCCGGTTTTGCTCAGCACCAATTCGGCGGTGTGTACGCCCACAGGAACGCCCCTTCAGATTCAATTCACCCAAACCCGCGTTCAAGCAGTGTGATGCTCATTGATCGGCAATTAAACAGAACTCGCTCAGGTGCAACTCATGGATATTGATTTTTTAGGCGTTGGGTGGCAGTTTCCCATAGCGTTGGATGAAAACCATCAGGTCGCTCTGTCTCGCTATGAAGAGAGCGTCCAGCAAGCCATTGTGATGATTTTGAGTACAGCACCCGGAGAGCGATTAATGAATTCGAGCTTTGGCTGCGGGATTCATGATTTGGTGTTTGCGACGAATAGTGCCGCAACTCTGGGGTTAATTGCAAGCGAAGTGCGTCGATCGCTTCTAGACTGGGAGGCGCGAATTGATGTTTTAGAGATCAATGTGAATTCTGATCTACGAGAACCGAATCGATTGCTGATTGAGATTCGCTATCAAGTTAGAACAACTAACAATCGATTCAATTTGGTCTATCCGTTCTATCTAGGGGGTTAATCATGTCCCTTCAACCTCCCAACATTGATTCCCGCAGCTACGAAGATCTCGTTGCTCAGACAGAGTTCTGGATGCAGCACTATACTGGCTGGCAACCTCAATCTACTCAAACTAATAGCCAAACTAATAGCCAAGCTGACGCAGGCCGCGCTTTGATCCGCATCTTTGGACGCATGGCATTCCAGGTCGTTCAGCGCCTCAATCAAGCCCCTGATAAAAACTTTCTCGCTTTCCTCAATCTTCTAGGAACTCAACTCCTTCCACCGCAGCCTGCCCGTGTGCCGCTTACTTTCTCGCTGGTTGAAGGCAACACAACCGGAGGATTTGTGCCGGCTCGTACTCAAGTTGCCGCAACCTTAGAAGGAAAAGAAGTTTTATTTGAAACGGAACGAGATTTATTTTTACCTGCCTCAAAGCTCGCAGCAGTCATGATTTGCGATCCGAATCGCGATCGCTATGCCGATCGCACCGATGCCGCGATCGGCATAGTTGATCAGAGCTTTGATCCTTTTAACCTCAGTTCAGACGATTCATTAATCGAACATAGTTTATATCTTGCTTGTGATCCGCTATTTTTACTGCCTTGTGATAAAACCATTACGCTAATCATTCTTTCGCCCCAGGCGGCTCGCCTCAGCACGTTTCCGATCGAATGGTCGATTTGGAATGGACAACGATGGCAACTAATTCGCCCACAATCTAACGCTGGAGAAACCCCACCTACTCCGAATCAATGGGAAGTGACGCTGGCTCTCGCCGATCTCCAGCCCTTTACCCTTCCAAATCAATCGGATCAAGGCTGGATTCGAGCAAAGCTGTCTCGCCCCTTGCCTGAAGTGCCGGGAGCAACAGACACCTTCATTCAGCGCATCACCGCCCGTGCCACTGTCAATCAACCACCCCAATCTCCAGCACGATGCTTGCTGAACCAGGCGACACTCGATCTGAGCAAAGACTTTTTTCCGTTTGGAACACAGCCCCAGTTCAACGATACGCTTTATTTCTGCTTGGAGCCTGGAGCCGCACAGCCAGGAATCACGCTACGAATAGCTATCAAGCTGAGTCAGCCGCTTCCCCATCCCGTTCGTCCCTCTTCTAACCTCACCTTACAGTGGGAAGTCTGGACAGGAGACACTTGGAAACCGCTCTTAACCAGTCGCGAAAAAACCTCACCGGAAACGTTCAGCGCCGATGGCCCTGTTTCGTTAACTTTGCCGGATACGATCGCGCCGATAGCAATCAATGGTGAATTGCATCACTGGTTGAGAGTCAGAATCATCGGCGGAGACTATGGCAGAGCCAACGCAGCAACCTTAACCTTAACAACGCTGCGCGAACCCACCGACAACGGACCAACCCACGATCGAGCGAACTTGAAAGTCACAGACACACGCGGCTTTAAGCCAAATGACAGCGTTGAAATTATGGCGGGAACGCTGACTCCTGCGATTCGGCGAATTACTGCGATCGACCTAACGCAAGATATCCTTACGATTAGTCCAGCGCTGGATCAAGCTTATCTCATAGGCACAGCCATTCTTCGGAGTCCCACAGCGAGTCTCGGTGCGCCTTCGCTTCAGTCTCTTAAGGTGAGCTATGACTACACTCTACCAGCCCGCGATCTCACGACTTGCCTGACCTACAATGACTTTGAATATCGCGATTGCACTGCTAAGAACTCAGCGCAAGCGTTTCAGCCATTTACCCCACCAAGCGATCGCAATCCCACGCTTTACTTAGGATTCGATGCCCCCTTTCCGAATCGGGCGATCGCGCTTTATGCCCAGGTTGAACCCCTGCGTCCAGAAGATCTGCTGATTGTGCGAGATCAAACAACAACCAGAGCGCTACCGCAACTGGTTTGGCAGTATGCCGCTTCAACGGGATGGAGCGGACTCGGCGCGATCGATGAAACGCAGTCTTTTGCAGAACGCGGACAAATTCAGTTTATTGCCCCCGCTGATTTTGCGCTGCGATCGCAGTTTGGACGATCGCTGTACTGGTTAAGGGTGACGTGGCAGCAAGGAACTTTTCGCGTACCCCCTAGATTACGGCGGCTTGGGACTCAGACGACCTGGGCAACGCAAGCCACAACCTTAACAAACGAAATTTTAGGATCGAGCACTGGCAACCCCGCTCAAAGCTTTACCGCCACTCAACATCCGGTGCTCCTGGGTCAACAACTCGTCGTTCAAGAGCCATCTTTGCCCAGCAGCAGCGAGCAAGTTCAGATCAAAGCCCTTGAGGGAGACGACGCGATCGCTTTGACTCAAGATGCAACCGGACAACTTACAGAAATCTGGGTGCGCTGGCACGAGGTTTCTGATTTCTATGGCTCAACTCCGCACGATCGTCATTATGTTCTCGATCACTACACCGGACAGATTCAGTTTGGCAATGGACAGCAAGGCAAGATTCCGCCCCAAGGGATCAATAACATTCAGCTTCGGTACTATCAAACTGGCGGCGGCAGGCAGGGGAACTGTCCTGCAAGAACTATCACCCAACTAAAAACCGCAGTACCTTATCTTGACCAAGTGACCAATCTCGAAGCGGCGGCAGGCGGCATTGATCAAGAAGCCCTCGATCGCGCCAAAGCGCGAGGTCCAAAAACCTTGCGGCATCGCGGACGAGCGACCACCCTACAAGACTTTGAAGATCTTGCCTACGAAGCGAGTCCAGCCGTCGCCCGCGCCAAAGCGATCGCACCCTATTTGCTGCCGGGTGCGAATGATCCAAGAATCGAGTTTCTCAATCCGCTAGACGATCACCTTTGGATTAAGCCCGGTAGTACCCGTCCAGATCTATCGCTGCACAATCGAGTCAATGCAGGGGAATTGCTCGTTTTGATTGTGCCTGACTCCATAGATGCGCGACCGACTCCAAGCTTGACCTTGATTGATCAAGTCACAGACTATCTGCGCGATCGTGCCAGTGCCACCCTGGATCTCAAAGTGGTAGCTCCCATCTGGCGAAAGGTTTCGATCACGGTTGAAGTCGTGCCCGTTGCACTGGAAAACGTCGAACAAACCTTGCTTCAGATCCGCGATCGCTTAGCGAAATTTCTTCATCCGTTGGTGGGCGGAACCGGGACAGGTTGGGAGTTTGGGCGCGAACCGCACGACTCTGATTTCTATGCCCTGATCGAATCGGTTCCCAATGTCGATCATGTCACAACCCTGAACGTCGTTTCGACCGAAATCCCGAACAATATCTCTTCGGATCAAGTTCTTGTTTACTCCGGTACTCACACTATCTCATTTCGTTAACGCTTATGCCGCTGCCTCTACCTCAACTCGATGATCTCACGTATGCAGAATTAGTCGAACTAGCGCGATCGCAAATTCCGCAGGAGTGCCCGACTTGGACGGATCACAATGCAACTGATCCAGGCATCGTTTTAATTGAACTCTTCGCCTGGTTAGTTGAAGCCTCTCTCTACCAAGTGGATCAAATTCCCGATCGCACGATCGAAACCTTTTTGCGATTGCTCAATGGCGGAGAGTTTGAGCGCGGCAGCGATTTACAAGATTCGATTCAAAAAACAATTGTTGACCTCCGCCAGCCTTATCGAGCGGTGACGCTAAAAGACTATCAGAACTTAATTCTCCAGGATTGGAACTCGATCCAGCGAGTCCATTGTGTTCCGAATCGAAATCTAGACGGTGCCGATATCAATACACCTGCACCCGGACACATCAGCGTGATCGTGCTGCCTACGATCGCCACGCTGCCCAGTCATCCCACAGAGCCAACTCCACCAGAACCCAGCCTCGAACAAAAAACAGGCATTTGGAACTATTTAGAAGCGCGACGACTGTTAACCACTCGATCGCACGTCGTTTCACCCCGCTATGTTCCGGTGCAACTCACAGCCGATCTCTATCTCCAAGAAGGCGCAAATCCGACTCATGTGCTAACGACTGCGATTCACAACATCGCCGCCTTTTTTCATCCGATTAATTCAGAGCAGTATTGGAGCGGCAAAGGCTGGCAATTTGGCAGATCAGTTTATCTGTCGGAAGTCTATCAATTGCTCGATCAACTCTCAGGCGTGGACTATGTGGGAAATGTCCTGCTCAATCAAACTCAAGCCGAAGTCACGATCGCGCCGGATCAACTGGTAGCAATTGCGATCGATGCGACTGGTCTGATTATTCATGAGCGCTCTGGGGGAAGCGAAAAACAATTTACTGTGCCTCAAAGTTGGCGGCTGCAACACTGCTTTTTCAATCATGGAGACTCCTGGCAACTATGGCAACCAACACTCAACCTGCTTTAACCAATGCAGCCCCAATCCTTCCTGATGCCTCCAGTCTCGATCGTCCACAGGCTGAGTCGGTTTCCAGCTATCTGCAATACCTACCCACCATTTTTCAGGCTCAACCGTTTGTGGGGCGCTTTTTGCTGGCATTTGAGCAGATTTTAAGCGGCTCATCCACCGTCGAGGCAAGCTCTCCTGGATTAGAGCAGTATATCGAGCATCTCCACACCTACTTTCAGCCGCTTCCACCCAGCACGACGGGAGTGACCAGTTCTGTTCCGGGCATTTTCAACCAAACCCCCGATGCTTTTTTGCCCTGGCTTGCCAGTTGGGTTGCTTTAAGTCTGCGCGAGGGATGGGAGCCTCAGACCAAGCGAGCCTTTATTCAAGCGATCGTGCCACTCTACAAGCTGCGGGGAACTAAAGCAGGACTCGAAAAAATCTTGGAACTTTATCTAGACAGCGCTGGACTGCCCAAGAAAGTCGAAATCTTTGATAGTTCAGATCTTCCTCCCCACTTTTTTCAAGTGCAGCTCGTGATGGCGACTCCAGATCCGATTCGGTTTTGGCAGCAGGTCCGGATTGCTAAAACGATCATTGATCAGGAGAAACCCGCTCATACTTTCTACGCGCTCAAGATTCTCACGCCCACCATGCAGCTATCGGGCAGAGTCTTTCCGCTCAAGCTCACGGCTACCTGTCAAATTACGGCTCAACTGCGATCGACGACGAATGCAAAGCTTGCCCTCAGAATTCAATCAACTCAGACTGATCCAGAGAATCCTTTAGGTGCAAGTCGATTGATTGTTGCGGAACAGATTGGCACTGCTTTGCTAAACGTGAACTGTACGGTCACGTCTGATCAGGCAATGCACGATCGCTGGTCGGTAACAATTACCAATCTCAGTCGGATGACCGCAAGTGGAACCCTCACGATCACCATTGCTTACCCTGACGGAACGGCTTCCGAACAATTCGAGTTTCCGCTCAATCCCATTCTTGCTTCGGGTCTCTTCCTAACCACGAGAGCAAAAGGAGGCAATACCTTTTTAGGCACTGAAGACCGAGAGACTTAATTCCTGTTTTGGAGAAGACGTATGGCAGCTAATGACATTAATAAACGCCCGAACTACTTCGATGGACAATTTTTACAAGACATCGATTTTCGAGCTGAGCAAGACTACTATCTGGATCGCCAACGCCGTTTTGGTCGCTTGCTCTGTGTTTCTGGAATTTCAGAAGGTTTAACAGTCAGTGCAGTCGCGATCGGGACGGCTGCTAATTCTTCGTTGAAGTTCACTGTGGCTGAAGGAACTGCGATCGACTCACTCGGACGACAACTCGTGCTGGCGAATGCAACTACGATCGCCTCTAAAACAACAGATGGAGTTTGGTTGCTGACTATTCGCTATGACCAACAATTAACTGATCCTCAAGCCGATGGTGCGGAATCTTTCACGCGCTGGCAAGAAACTCCCTTGTTAGAATTCGTGCTTGATGCCAAAGGCAACATTGTGCTGGCTAGGGTCACAATTCAGAACGGTACCATTTCAGCGTTTGATCTAACTGTGCGTCAATATGCGGGCATCGCCTTGCCGAACGCCACTTCAAGCAAAGGAGCTACGCTTCGCACCAGTGCAATCAATCCCAATAGCGATTTAGCGGTTCTATCCGGGAGCTTGAGCATTACGGGACAGTTGAGCGTCACACAGCCTATCTCTGGAGATCAAGCAACGTTTAATGCAATTGGTATCGGGATCACCAATCCCGCCGATATCAGTAAAAAATTACAAATCGAACAAGGTGAACTTCGCATTCGAGCAAGCCATAACCAAACTACTGCCGATATTGCAGCGTTTCTCAGCCTGGATCAAAAGCAAGGATTGGGGGTTGGATCAAACCGGATTGAAGCGATCGGCTCTAACCCGGATCAATCGATCGAACTACGCCCGAAAGGATCAGGGCAAGTTGCGGTGATGCAGACCTTAAGCGTTCAGAAAGATGCGATCGCAGAAGCGATCGACGATGCTCACTTAAACATCACTGCCACTAGCCGCAACTTTTCTGACTATGCGAAGCTCAGATTTCAACGGAACGACTTCAGCGGCTGGCTGGGATATCACGGATTGAGTGATCCGGCGCAAAGCAAAGCCGGGGAATTTGTGCTGTGGGATGGGGCGCAAAAGCAGCCTGCCGCTTTAAAGGTGGGTGACTTGGTTGCAACGCGTTCGATTACCGCAGGTACGTCTACTACAGGCGTCACGCTACGCAGCGACGGCACAATTCGAAGTCCCTTGTGGAAAGTGACCCAATTGTTTAACAACATACCAGGACCACTTCCGGGTAAGGCCAACGCAAAGTTCAGCAGCCAGGGTGGCACGATTCTCGTGTTTGCTTCTGGAACAGGGGTTGGCAATAAAGTCGGACCCATTGGCATAAAAATTCAAATTGATAGCAAGGATATAGGTGTTGTGCAAGCTGATTCGCCTACTGGTGGTGGGACTACCCGCTATTGCTTGATTGGGAATGCGATCGTCGTTCCAAATTTAGGAGCTGGAGAACATACTTTAATCCTCGCTCCGCTCGATAACACTAACACAAACGATCGAGATTACTTCAATGTCACTCTCTTGGAATTCCCCTTCTAATCTGATGAAAGAACAATTAGAACAGCGAATGCGATCGCTAAGAAATGAATACGCTACAGGTCAACAAGCCTTACTTGAACTAGAAGCAAAACAAGCTAGTTTAAGAGATACGTTGCTACGAATTAGTGGTGCAATTCAAGTCTTAGAAGAAGAATTGCAAAAAGCTGAACTTTCTAATAAATCTCAATTTAATCTGCAAGAAATCGAAGCAATACAAGTTCATTAATATTGCTCAGAAATTCCGTCTTTACTAGATCAGATTCAAAATCTGATTCATTTTTAGTATCTGAAAATCATGAAATTAAAAATTACTTAAATCTCAAATATCTAGTTGTAATTTGAACTAGAGTTATGTACGATTAGCCTGAAAGAATCACCAGAGAAATAGTTCTATGACGACAACATTTATCAATCTGGTTGAAGATCAAAAACGATATCTTGAGACTTGCTTGATTTCGCCTCATTCAGTTTCAGCATATCGACAACAGGAATTCAGAACTGCTGTCGAAAGTTATGATCTCAACTTTGCGGAAGTTGTGCATCGTGAACCGCTAATCGTTCGAGCAAATTCAATTCTCACGCTTTCAACAACCTTGGGAGAAACCGTTGGAATTACATCGCACCTCTGTTCGACCCCTCAACTCGATCGGTTTAAAACCTGGATTGGACTACCTGACCAAGACTTTCAGCAAGGGCGTTTTCCACAGCCCCCCTTGCCTTCCGATTCTTGGCAGCATTCATCAACGCCAGAAGGTCTAAGTGAACCCGAACAAAAGAACCTCAAAACCGCAGGCTTTGCCTATCTATTTGGCGATTCCACTCAAGTAGACCGCTATAGAGCCACGATCGAGACTCTGTATGCGCCTTTTGTCGCAACCGCCTATGTGATTGAGAAATTGACGATCGAAGCAAACGCCTGCGTGATTGTACAAGGAGAGCATCCTGCTATCCTGCTGATTTCAGAGCTAGAGATCATCGAAGGTGGCTGCATCAAGCTTTTCTGTCCGACGAATTTAACCGTTCAGCAACTCAAAAAAACTGTTATCCACTGAGGAAAATATGCCAAAAATAGTCACTCCCCAAGATCCCATCATCATCTCCGAAGCTCAAAAGACCTTTGATGATGTTCTGATGCAGAATGGCGGTTTTATTGTCATCCAAAATGTACAAACTACACTCACCTTTACTCGCTTGAAAAAGCAGTAAGGATGCAACGACTTCGCAGCTCATTTAGAGGTTCACTATGACATTAGGCGATATTCGAGTAATCGGCATTGATGGTGGCAATGGAGCACCAGGTACAAACGGACAAGCCGGCAATCCTGGTTCTCACGGGGTAAATGCAAACTGTGACTGGAAATCTACCTGTACTCAGAGCGCAACCAATGGTGGCGATGGCGGCGGCGGCGGCGGCGGTGCAAACGGCGGCAACGGGCAGTCCGGTGGAGATGCTCAACCCGCATCCATCACCATCAATGAACTGGTGAGTGCGGCTCCATTTGTCGTCTTTAACTCCGGCGGGACAGGCGGGATGGGAGGTAGAGGCGGCGATGGCGCGGTAGGAGGCAATGGCGGCGATGGCGGTAAGCCTGCTGCTTGTCCTGCTGGACCTGGCTGCTCAGGTGGGCAGGGCGGTCGTGGCGGAACCGGGGGCAAAGGCGGCAAAGCTGGCAATGGTGGCAATGGTGGCAATGGCTCGATCGTCAGAGTTGCGTTCCGCCCAGGACCCGAAGGCGGCGCTGTGTTTGGCAATACGATCGCGGCTCCGGGCGGTCTTCCAGGAGATTCAGGCAAAGGCGGTAGTCCTGGGTCTCCTGGCGGAAGAGGTGGCGGCGCTGGCAGTCGTGGCGAAGATGGCGCTCCTGGCGATCGTGGGCGAGATGGCACGCGAGGAACAATTGACATCCAAAACCTACCCTAAGTCCAATGCTAACGACAGAGCTTGATCTCGCGTTGCGGCTCTATCCGGTATTGCAAGTGGTGGCTGAGTCGAGCCAGGTAGACTTGACCGCAGTTGAAGAACTAAGCCATACCTTATTGGCAATGCCGTTTAACGTCGCTGAAAAACGAGGGGGACAGTCGGGACTAAACGATAACGGATCGCCGCTTCAAGTCTGTTTGACCAGCACTGCTGAAGGAGTGCAGAGTCGGCTACTTGGCGATCCCGCTTACGTTTTCGGCGATCCCTATGTCCGCTATCGATCGAGTCGATCAACGCTTGATACTGTTCTGGCGCTGACTGATTCAATGTCGATTCAGTCCTTGTGCGATCGCACACTCGATTTCTATGTTCCTAAGCATGAGGCTGAGTTTTCTCGGTTTGATAGCGGGGTACTGTGGCTGGGTGCAGGTATTCAGCATCCGGGCTGTGCGATGTATGTTGATGCGCGGCAAGCGGATGATTTGGATGCAGCTTGGACAGTGGCTCAGGCTTGGTTGAGCCACATTCTGCCGCATCATCACGATGCAACAGCAACGATCGAGGCACTGCGTCCGATCGGGCAACTCTTGAGCATTGGCATTGAAGGATCTAATCTCTCGAATGTCAGAGCAAAGTTATATTGGCGCTTTGTACGTCCTGTAAGGCTCGATCAAATCCAGATAGATCTGCTTCACGATCCGGTTTTGACTTCGTTTCTGATTCGCGTGATTGGCGATCGCAGCTTACATTTGTCTGGACTTGTCCCTAGCGCTGGCTTTCGGGTTGCAACTGGTGAACTGTTTGACACGAAGATAGATGTCTGTGGACATTGTCTTGCTTACGATGCAGCAACTTGGATTGATTTGATCGATGCTTGTACTGAAGCTTTTGAATTAGCGCCGCTTCCGGTTGCAGAAGCGCTGTCAAAAAGTCAGATTTCCTATTTAGGATTAGGACGCGATCGACAGCAAAAGACTCGCCTGAATCTGTATCTCAAAGCCGCCTTATGACCCTACCGACTGCACAAAAGCCAATCCTATTTTATGCTTCTCGCTGTGGGAAATGTCGCCTACTGTCACAGATTGTCGTTTCAGCTTCGCTCCACCAGATCGAAAGAACGCCGATCGAATCGGATACGGCAGAGGAACTTTATCAAACGCATCCAGAAGCTCGACAAAAGCTGGTTTTGTTTCATCCCGCGTTTGCCGATGGCAAGTTAGCGATTGGGGCTTGGGTATATGCTGCGGTGCCTTGGACGATTTGCAAGATTTGGGGCGCGATCGTGCTGACAAAGCTGAGAACTTCACACCCGTCAAAGATATGAGTCAACTTAATGGTGATCAACTCAATGCTTATCAACTCAATGGTTATCAAAGTGAACTAGATCGCTCTGGCTATACGCTGATTGAGTGCTTAGATCAGCACGAAATTGAAACGCTGATCCATTTCTACCACCGCACTGCTCAGTCCTCAGTTGGAATGGGCTTTTCGGTCAGTATGATGAGCCAAGATTTGAGCTATAGACAATGCTTAAGTCAACAGATCACCTCAGCTCTACGTCCTAAGGTTCAGCGATACTTTCCAGACTATCGGCTTTGCTTCGGGAGCTTCATCGTCAAGCAGCCTCATCTTCTCAATAGCGAAGTTCAGATGCACCAAGATTGGTCTTTTGTCGATGAAACGCAGTTCACATCCTACGGTATTTGGTGTCCACTCACCGATGTCGATCGACAGAACGGCTGTCTGAGCGTGATCAAAGGAAGCCATTTATTCAATCGTCACCCCAGAGGATTGCTCAACGAGTTTCCCTACACCGAATTACTCCCGGTCTTGCAAGCAGAGTGTCTGACGCACATTCCTATGCGAGCGGGACAAGCCTTAGTCTATGACTCTCGGCTATTTCATTGTTCTCCGATCAATCAATCTGATCAAGAACGGATTGTTGCGGCTGGACTGATGGTTCCTCAAGCGGCGACATTGCGCTATTACCATCGCGACCTGCAAAATCCTGCTGCGCCGCTAGAGGTCTTTGAGGTGGATGACGATTTCTATACGCGACTAATCATTGGGGTTCGTCCTGAAGGATTCACACCGATCGATTGGGTCGCACAACATTATGAACCGCTTTCGCTCGATCGCTTTGTTCCCGCTTCTTTTATTCCAGCCCCACCATGTCTTCACTAACTTATCCCGACCTCTCCCAAGACTATGCACTCTCAAACCAGCAAATTGCCACCTTTCAGGAGGATGGACACATTCTGCTGAGGAGCGTAGCTTCTCAGCCTGAAATTGCCAGCTATCGCTCCTTAATTTGCCAAGTGGTCGATCGCTTAGATCAAGAATCTGAGCGGTTAGAACAAATTGCGAACGGACATCGCAATGGTTGGAAATTTGTGCATAACCTGTGGGAGCGCGATCGCACCGTTCAACACTTCGTTTTAGCAAGGCGATTCGCCAAGATTGCAGCCGAGCTACTCGGTGTCCCGACGGTTCGATTGTTCCGAGATGAGTCTTACTTCAAGGTTCCTGGCGGAATGCCCACTCCTTGGCATCAAGACTGCGACTTTTTCCCGCTGGATACTGATCGCGTCGTTTCGATGTGGATCGCCTTGGATGACATCTCGCAGGCGATGGCTCCACTAACCTTTGCAACTGGCTCACATCATCAAGGCTACTTGGATACCCAATCACTGGATTTATCAGGGTTTCAGTTAATCAATCACGGAGCCATGCAAGCCGGAGACGCCACCTTTCACGCAGGCTGGACGCTGCATAGTTCTGATGCTAATCGCAGCGATCGCACAAGAGAAGCGCTGGTGGTAGTCTATTATGCCGACGGTGCTCACGTTGCACTACCGGAAGCAAAGCAAAACTATCTTCAGGGCTGTCCAAAAGATTTGATTCGGCAAGAACATCTCCATCAATGCCTACCAGGTTTAGAGCTAGGCGATCGGGCTGCGACCGCTAAAAATCCTATCCTCTATTCCGCTTTATGACACACTCTACACTGGTTCAACCGCAAACAGAACGGCTCATTCAGAGTGGATTGTCCTTTCTACAGCAGGCAGCACAATCTAATTTTGCAGAATCCAGGCATGTGATGCAGTTTCCGCGTGAACAAGGGTTTAGTTCTGATCAGTCGGAACATGTTGGCGATATTTTTCAGCGGAGCTTGATTGCAGAAGTGTTGCTCGATGCGATCGACAAGCGCCAGTCTCCTCTGCAATCTTTGTTCGATCGCGAAATTAACTATCTACTCAGTCACCAGCGCTCCACCGGAGTGGGTGGGTGGAGCTATTTTCCTCAGCTACTTGAACTACCGCCGGATGCTGACGATTTAGCTCAGATGATTCAGCTTCTAGCCCGCACTCAACAATGGTCAGCACTAGAGGAGCATTGCAGCATTCCACTCCAAGTGCTGTTACAAGACGGATTTCATGCAAATGGCGCGATCGAAACCTGGATTGTTCCCGCCGTTCCAACGACCTCCGAACAACAACTGCAACAGCTTTGGATTCGGCAAGCTTGGGGACAAGGCGGAGATCCGGAGGTAATGGCAAATCTGCTTTATGCCCTGGCACTCTGCAATCTTCAGGGATTTTCAACCGTGATCGATCCGGGAATTGACTATTTAGAATCCCAACAACAATCAAATGGAAGCTGGAAAAGCACTTGGTATCATGGCGACTACTATGGTACCTATGTCTGCTTGAGATTGTTAACACTCGCTCGTCCTGAATCTTCTGCGATCGCGCCAAGCATCGAGTTCTTACGCAGTCGTCAACTTGTCGATGGAAGCTGGGGCGATCCGTTGAATACAGCGATTGCGCTACTGGGGCTTTCAACCAAAGCTGGTACGATGGCTGGTTTCGATGCCGCCTTACACTATCTTCAGCAGCAGCAAAACGAGGATGGAGGTTGGGCAGATTGTCCTTTTATTCAAATGCCGCTCGGTCGTGCGACGGGTCGCATTCGGCAAATTCTGTCTTACGGTAGCCGAACGATGACGACTGCTTTTGTTGTAAAGGCACTACTTTGTATTTGATTTTGAACCACAGATCGAAGAATACAATTATCAGAAGAATATGATTATCATAAGTAGGAAGCAATTGAGAAAAAGCTTATAGTGACGAAGCTCATAACTGTGTATTGAAAACCATAAAACTGATGAGGTGCGAGTATGTCATTTCAGTCTGCTCATTTATCTAAATCCCAAGATTCTCAAACCTCATTAAGTACGTCTCACGCTGCACCTCGTCTGTTGCCTACTCAGGAATCTAAACACTCTTCAACCCAGGAAGATATAGAAAACGAAGCTTTCCAGCAGAATAAGTGTGAGGCATTTGGGCTCCGGCTAAAGGAAAAATACGGCACACTCACACCTGTGGAGCAGGAAAAGCTGGGTGTCCTGCAAGCAAAAAAGAATAGCTTTTGGGAACAGCGGATGGAACGGATTAAAGCACCGATTAAGCCTAATACGATTCAAGCAAAAGGCGACACGATCGGCGATCGTTCAGAGTCATCCGTGAAGCAACAATCCAGCAAAACTGGACTGCTTAATACTCTTAAAGCAGGGGTGGAAAAGCTATCAGGATATTCCCTTGAGCAGGTTAGAGTTCACTATAATTCGCCCAAACCTGCTCAATTACAGGCACTTGCTTATACTCAAGGAACAGAAATTCATCTAGCTCCTGGACAAGAGGAACACTTGCCCCATGAAATGTGGCACGTTGTCCAGCAAGCACAGGGCAGAGTGCAGCCAACTGATCAATTGAATGGAGTCGATATCAATAATGACGAGGCTTTAGAATGCGAAGCCGAACAGATGGGTCGGTTGGCGCTTTCTTCTGCGTCGGCATTCGATACATCGACTATTCAGACTATGCCCTTCAATTCATCTCCTTTGGCACGGAGTCACTTTGCTCGATCCATTGTTCAGCGCGTGGGAGGAGAAAAGTCTGGATACAATCCTGATGCCATTGCCAAGGAATCCTTTAGAACAGCCGTGAAGGAATTGTTCGATCTCG
Source organism: Cyanobacteria bacterium FACHB-63 (assembly GCA_014695255.1). Lineage (GTDB taxonomy): Bacteria > Cyanobacteriota > Cyanobacteriia > Leptolyngbyales > Leptolyngbyaceae > Leptolyngbya. The sequence continues at coordinate 308,942 of JACJNX010000077.1, read as the reverse complement.
CAAGAGAGGTAAATAAAATCAGGAAACAAATCGCCACGAGAAAGAATGAAGTCAAACTGGAAGCTCTTTCAAAAGACGAAAGAGGAAAACAAGTCAAGGGTGCTTATGCCGAGGAGATCAGCGCCATCAATCTGGATGCTAAGTGGTTGAGCAGGATACTAACTCAGCCCGATGTGATTGAGGCGATTTTGAAAGATGCTTTAGCTTTGAAAGATGCTTCAGACAAACCCATTATTTCCGACGAAAAAGCTACGACAATTAGGAATAAGATTGCAGAGCTAAAGCAAAAAGTTTCGGTCAAGTTGGATTCAAACGAAATTCTTGATGAGACTTGGAAACCCGAAGAGGGAGGCACTAAGCCTGTTGCCAAAATTCTGACAGGCGATGCTCTTTATATTATTAAAACAGGAAGAGATGAGGCTAGTGGAGTTTTTCGAGACATCTACAAAAAACTAGGAAAGTCAGACGGCGAACACAACGAATACGTCCTAGACGATCTTGGAAAAAGGACGCGTCGGTTCGCCTATATGGAAAAGAGCTACTACCAATGGATGAGCTTCAAAGAAAAAGGATTTTTGACTGGCAAAACCCAGAATTTCATGGGTGCTACGCTGGGTACCTCAAGCGATGCCATCGATCCAACAGATTTTAAAAGCCAATTCCTCACGAACGATGAGGAGGCGATTACTAAAAAACTTGTGACTCCAACCGACACACCAGAGAATCGAAAAGTTGCCTTAGCATATATGCATCAGTGGAAGGGGAGCGGGCCGGGGCAGAGGGGCTTGAGTTTGGCTTCCACTGACAAAGAAAATGCAATTTTTGGCAATGCGGGCGAATCGTTCAGGACTGAGGACGGGGCAAAATTCAAAATCGATTTAGCCAAAACGAACCCCGCAGATAACATATTGATTAATCATTACAGTGTAGATAGTGGTACTCGATCCAAGCTAGATCAGGGTGACAAGGACACTGCTAATCGCATACTTGGTGAGCAGGGCAAGAGGGGCAAGAGGGGCAAGGTTTACCAATACGAACGTAGTGTCCTCAAGAATCGCGAGATTTTTCTTCGCAATCTGAAGCCGGAAGCTGTAGTAAGCATCGCGCTTCACACTGATAATGCGAACATCAAGCACGATTCGGTCCTTTTCAATAACCAGAAAAAAGCAGCGATCGACAGTTTAAGGGCGTCTAAGGAGACTAAAGCCTGGAAGGCAAAGCTAGAGCAGGATTTGGTACAGGCTAAGGAGAGAAAAAGTGCGGCGCAACAATTAGGGAAGGTAGCTAGCGAAAAAAAAGCTTTCGCCGAAAAACAACGAAATGGTTTCAATCCGAACTACAAGAAATCGACTTGGCGCAAGGACTTCAAGGAAAAGATGACAGATTATCAATACTGGAACCGATACGCTATCTATTGGTCAAATGAGGTAATAAGGCAGACGGAACTGCTCAAGGAGGCAGACGCAGACATCGCTAGCTTGTCTGCACAGATTTCAGTATGCGACAACAACATAAACTATTTCCAATCGTTAAAGACTAAATCCGATGATTTAGGTGAGGACGCTAAAAGGGGCTGGGCAACGGGTGAATTGTACTGGCAAGGATATGAAGCAGGATTGAAAGTGGTAGAAGGGAAGAAGTTTACGACGAAAGAAGCGATCAAGGAGATATTTAAGCGAGCCTACGAAGACGGCGCGAAAAAAGCAGAGGCAAAAGAGAAAGGCGAGACCTATGTCGAGAAGTACGATGCCTATTGGGAAGGCTACGGAAATGCACTAAAAACGGCTTTGGTGAAATGAATGAGTTCTTTGGCGATAAAGCGGTAGGACAGGTACACAGAAACCGAATGACAGACTGATACTAAGAAAAAAGTAACTTAGTGGCACTGACATGGCTAAATACGATCGCCAACTCATCATTGTCTTTTTGACCCACAGCGCACAGGATACACCCACTTTGGCGCAGGCGAGAGCCTTAAATGAAAAGGAGCGGGACGAGATGATCGATTCAGAAATCGTGACCATCCGCTCCAGCGCACCACCAACCAGAGCGTTTGTGGAGGCGGATGTAGAGGATCTGCGGCAAGCGTTGGTCGGACGATCGCGGGTATCGCGATCGATCACTGCTAGTTCCCGTGTGTATTTGGTGGGAACTGGCGATTGGCAGCGCCGGACACTCTCCGCTTGGTCTCCGGAGGAGGTGGCGGATCTGCTGGGGCAGGAAAATACACCAGCGGTAAAGGTTATTAGCATCGTGGGGGACTGTTTGGGGCGCGGTGGGACTGCCTCGACTGAACCTGAGCAACCGGAGTGCATCGATAGCTTTGCCGCTCTCTTCCATCGTCGGTTAAAGGATGTCTGGCAGATCCGGACTTTGGTGCATGCGCGTGTCCTCCAAGTTACGGTCGTACTGCCCAGCACCGACTTTCCGCCCGTTGCTGACACGCCAGCCTCCGGGCAGAAAGTGACCCTAGTGGACGGGGAAACCATAGACGAGACGCGATCGCGTGGACATCACCGCCCCCACAGCAAAGTAAAATTTCGATGGGAAGGCGAAGCTCAGCGGGTGGAGTGGGCTTACTGACTCCACCAAAAACAACGCTGCATTCATAACGCGATTCACTTACTGCAAAAAATTAGCCAATGGTCGCTTTGGTGGGATAAAACAACGTTTGGGAACTGATCCAGAAGCCAAATAACAAAAAACTCCGATCGTTTGATCGGAGTTCTGCATCTAATTCTCTTCTCGGCTGCTACTTTTTGTAGGAGCGGAACGATTGGTAAGCGTACTCTGGGTGATACAGATGACAGCGATCAGTAATCTCTTTCATCAAACCCCAGGAAAACTTGTACTGCCTTAGCTGAGTTCCCCAAATTTGGGTCAAGCTACGATGAGCCAGCCGCAGATTGTAAGACGGAATCGCGGTGCAAAGGTGATGCGGAATGTGCACATTGATATCGTGACAGAGAAATTCAATCCACTTGGGATAGTCACAATGCACGGTTCCGAACAATTGCGCTTGGGCAGCATCCCATTCTTCCGGCTCTTTGAACTGAATATCCGGTAAGGTGTGGTGAACTAGCGTAAAGGTACTCATCCAGAAGTGATAAATCAACCAGGGCACCAGCCAGAACTTCACAAACCCCCACGCACCAACCGTTAGAAACAAAGCCGGAAAGGCGATCGCAGCAAACGCAAACACAACGGCGATCGACAATTTTACTTTGCCGTGATCTTTCGGCTTGTAGTTCGCTAGATTAAAGTGAACGATCGCCCAGTGCAGAACCGATGCTAACCACCAAAGCCGTCCGCGAGTCGTCTTGTAGGCAATTCTTGTAATCGGATCGAGGCTGTCATACACTTCCGGTCGCCACGGTTGCCACGCATTGTCCACATCCATCTTGTTAGTGTGGTTGTGGTGTTGGTTGTGCGAAATCCGCCAGCAATGGAACGGGTAGATCAACGGAGCCATAAAAATGTGACCGATCAGATCGTTTACCCATTTACGGTTTGCAAACGATCGGTGTCCACAATCATGCGCGATTACAAAGAAGCCAGTGAGTGCAGTTCCGGTAAAAATCCACGCAAACGGTAGCAGAAACCAGGGAGAAGCTTGAATACTCCAGTAGCCCAAGCCCACCATCAGAACATTGACGATTAGGGCTGTCCAGGCTTTTTGCATATTTTTCTGAAAGCACTCACGCGGCAGCGTCTTGATAATGTCTTTCAGTCGAAGTTTTGTTTTGGGACTCGTCAGAGTCGAATAATCGGGCGTGAGCGATGCTGTCATGAACGATCTTTCTCTCCGGAAAGGACTGTAAAAAACACAATCATTGAGACAAATGCTCGATCAAACATTTGCCGCACGAAAATCAAGCCCCAAGCAACGGCAACCCGATTTCAGACTATTGAAGTATTGTGTTTTCTTATTAAGAAACCTTAACTGTTATACCACGTTTCCTGATCCTGGCTTCAGGATTCGTCTTTTTCCTCGGAGGGCAACCGCCGTCCCCGTCGCTTCCGTGCTTCCATGGCTCGCTCTAGAACGGTCAGTAATCCGGGTGCTTCTTCCTGTAGCGCTAACAACAAGCGTTCGCCTTCTTCAAGGTCGCCAGGATCTTCGCCGGTTTCCATCACTGCCTTCAGGCGCGGTAAAGCGAGTTCATCCACTAACTCTACGAGGCTATGTAAGCATCGGTTGAACTGGCGCTCGGTCAAAGTGGAATCTTCTAGCGGAAACTCAATAATTGCACGAATCTCGCCGTCTGAGGGATCGTATTCCCACTGCAACATTTTGGTTTCCCAAGAGATTGCCAGCATTGTCTGTAGAATTGCGGCTTTATGCGGATGGTCTTTGACTCCAGATAACACCCGTGGTGCAAACATCTCGAAGAATTCGCCTTCCTCGTCGAGTTGAATCACAATCAAAAAATCTTCTAAATTCTCACCGTACACTCCGGTCAGAATCCGGCTGCCTTCCTCGTCAATGCGATATTTCCACGCTTTATGGTCGAGATAACCTGCAATTTGTTGTAAGGTGGCTGCCATAAGAAATTTTCTCGATTCAGTCTTGAACAGTCTAGCGGTCGATGATGGTCGGTTGTCAACTTGTTGGCGATAAAGCCCGATCAACTTGGTGCATTAAGGCTTCAGGCGTTGTGGAATTATCGAGAATGACGGTTGCCCGATCGCGCTTTTGCTGAATTGACATTTGGCTTTGAATTCGCGCTTGGGCTTGCTCTAGGCTCAATTTTTCACGCTGCATCAGCCGTTGAATTTGCTGCGATTCTGGACAACAAATCACCCAAATTTCAGTCACTAAATCGGTCATATTGGCTTCAAATAAGAGCGGAATCACAAGCACGATCATGGAGTGAGTTTGAGCAAGACGATCGCATTCGGCTTCAAGCATTTGCCTCACATACGGATGGATCTGTTGTTCTAGCCAAGCACGTTCAGTGGGATTAGAGAACACGATCGCGCCTAATTTTGCTCGATCGAGCGTACCGTCGAGCCGGAGGAGATGAGCGCCATAGCGATCGATGATTTGAGCCAGAATCGGTGATCCGGGTGCGACTGCATCCCGCGCAATCAAATCTGCATCTAGAATCGGTAAACGGTGTGCAGCAGCGAGATAGTTTGAAACCGTGGTTTTACCCATCCCGATTCCGCCCGTAATTCCGATCTTGCGGGTCAATCCCATGCAAGGTGTCCTCAAATTTCTTGATCTAGTGTAAAGTTCGGGCTGAAGTCTCGATCGAGGTTCTCTTGGCTCATTGGCTTGGTTTAATCACGGCACTATTAATCGGTGCGGTTCTGCGGTTCTGGAATCTTGACGCAAAACCGCTCTGGATGGATGAGGTGATTACCGCAATTTTTAGCATGGGGCGGAATTATCTTGAAGTGCCAGTAGAGCAGTTTTTTACCGTCTCGGTGTTGGATCAGTTTTTTCAACTGACCCCTACAACTTGCGCGAACATTGCTCAAACGGTTTCGGTACAATCGGTTCATCCACCGCTATTTTTTTGCTGGCTGCATCAATGGTTGCAATGGGTTCCGGGCGATTGGGTGTGGAGGCTGCGATCGCTGAGTGCAGTTGCGGGAGTTGCTGCGATCGCGCTCTCGTATGGGCTGAATCGAGTGGCGTTTTCTCCAAGTGCGGGAACGATCGCGGCTCTGGTCATGGCGGTATCACCGTTTGCGGTCTATCTATCTCAAGAAGCACGTCACTATACGATTCCGATACTGTTTGTAATCGTGGCGCTCATTGGATTGATTCGGATTCAACAAGATTTACTTCAACAGAAGCGATCTCTTAAAATCTGGATTGGTTGGAGCGTTGTGAATGGCGTTGGTTTTTACGTTCATTATTTTTTAGTATTAGCGATCGCGGCTCAGTTTTTCGCGCTGTTGGTGCTGCAAATTCAATTGAAATCGAGGCAATCCCTAAAGTTTTGGTGGCAGACTTGGGGTGCGATCGCGCTTGCAGGCTTGGGGATGGTTGCAATCTGTTTTCCCTGGTTGCCGACCTTTATCAGTCATATGACTCGTCCTGAAACCGATTGGTTGTCTACCTCTAACGCTGCTTGGTGGAGTTTTTTAGCACCGATGTATCAGTTCGCGGCGGGTTGGCTTGTGATGGTCGTTGCGCTTCCAGTGGAGTATCAGCCGATTTGGATTATTGTGATCTCGGCGGTTGGAATGCTGCTAGTTTTTGGTTGGATTGTTTGGTGTGTTATAAAAGGTCTGAAGCTTTTGTGGCGTGATCCTCAAACACACTGGGAAACAGTAACACTCATGAGTTTTGTTATCGGAGTGTTAATTGAGTTTCTTGCGATCGTCTACATTCTCGGCAAAGACATTACTCAAGTGCCCCGATACAATTTCATCTACTATCCAGCAGTCTGTGCATTGATCGGGGCAAGCTTTTGGAAGTTACAGCCTTCTAAGTATGAAAAACCATTGCTGCTGTATTTTGTTGGCGGTTTAAGCTGCGTTTTTGTGGTGTCTAACTTAGTGTTTCTCAAGCCTTTTACGCCCGATCGTGTTGCTAACAATATCGTATCTAAGGACTGTAGCGCGATCGTGATGAGCTACAACGATTTTCAAGACATTGCTTTAGGATTAGGCTTTGCCTTAGCCATTCAAACTGGAGAAAAACAACAACCGCAACTGTGTCAGCCTTCAAGATTCGCGCTGATTTCTCGATCTCCAGGCTACGACACCTTTTGGCGAAAATTAGCAACGCTGAAGCTTGAAGCTCCCCCAATTCAGAAATTTTGGGCGATCGCACCTAGTTTAAGAATGCGTGATTTTCCGACTCAAGTGACAGTTCAGAATTGGAAGTGCGATCGGAATCCAAACCAGCAATACCGCATTGGTATTCCTTATGTTGGCTACGATTGCCGCTAGAGTCGCGCTAAATCTGGAAACACTTCTTGTACAGCTGAATGGAGCAAATGATGATTCTGCACGTTTAAGCCTTTCGCTAAAGCAGAATCACGATCGAGCGCTATTATTCCATGGTTCGCTAGCTTAACTACATACGGCAGTGTACTGTTATTCAATGCCTGAGTTGCAGTCCAGGGAACGGCTCCGGGCATATTCGGCACCCCATAATGCACGACGCCTTCCTCAACATAAGTTGGCTCTGTATGCGAAGTTGGATGCAATGTTTCGATACATCCTCCTTGGTCTACCGCAACATCCACGATCACTGAACCCGATCGCATCTGACCGACCAATTCCCGTGATACCAAAGTCGGAGCTTTTCGTCCTGGAATGAGCACAGACCCGATCAGCAAATCCGCCTGCGGTACAAGTTCTTCAATGTGGCTCGAATTGCTATGCAGTAGCTCTGCTCGTGAACCAAAGATAGTTTCAAGATAAGACAATCGATCGACATTCACATCCAAAATTGTTACCTGTGCACCCATCCCGATCGCCATTCTCGCCGCTTCGGTTCCGACAATTCCCCCACCGAGAATCACCACTCGTCCCGGTTTTACACCCGGAACCCCACCAAGTAACACACCGCGCCCGCCCTGTTGCCGCTCCAAATATCGCGCTCCAAACTGCACCGATAATCGCCCCGCGATAATGCTCATCGGCGTTAACAGCGGCAAGCGTCTATCTGGAAGCTCAACCGTTTCGTAAGCGATCGCAGTTACACCAGAATCAAGCAGATGTTCGGTTAATCGGCGATTGGCAGCTAAATGCAAATACGTAAAGAGAATTTTGCCTTTCTGAAGGTAGTGATATTCAGAAGCCAACGGCTCTTTCACTTTGATCACCATCTCTCGCTCCCAAGCCTCCTGAGTATGCGTCACGATCGTCGCACCTGCCTGCGTATAATCCGCATCGCTAAACCCCGATCCGGTTCCCGCATTCGACTCGACAAACACCGAGTGCCCCTGTTCGGCTAACACCCGTACACTACTGGGACTTAATCCCACGCGAAACTCTTGATCCTTCGTTTCCTTCGGCACACCAATTTCCATGACCAACCTCGATCGACAAGCTATTTATAGCTTAGTCGGCAATCTCCATGTGAATCGTAGTCCACTGCACGACGAGTTTAGAATAAGATGAAGAACTGTTTAGATCCGCTTTCTAAACGGGTTTGCACTCCATGTTAAGCAGAGGCTTTTTGATCATGACCCAAATTCAACCCACCACAACTCCTAAGCTAGAGAATCCAAAGTTCGGCTTTAACGATTACGCAGAACGATTGAACGGACGTGCAGCGATGATTGGATTTGTCGCGACGCTGGTTGTAGAATACGTCACCGGACAAGGGCTGTTGACCTGGTTAGGTCTGATTTAGAAATTTTGGAGTTTTGCTGAAATCTTAGCTAAAATTCAGCCTATTAAGAATAAATTCAGAGCAAGACTGAGGGATTCTACCGTCTCTCAGTCGATCGCTTTAAAATAAAGAAAAGCGCAACCCGGAAAACGCTATGAATGCTCTATGGTTTCACGTTCTCAGAACGATTTATCGCAAAGAACCCATTTCTGCCTTTATTCTCACCGCAGGCATGATGAACGTTGCGATCGGCGGCATCGATCAACGCACTTCGCTCATCGTGTTTGGATTCAGCACCGTAACGATCGCGCTCATTCTCCGCTGGTGGTCGCTGTCTCGACGACCTGAACCCGTTCGAGTCACCCCTTCTCGACCCGGACAAGTCCCCGTTCGCGCTCTACCTGAAACCTCATCTGCGCGATCGCTCCCTCCTTTATCGAAGCCTAAAAAGCCCCGCTAAACCATGAGTTCTATTCTGAAAATCGGTGAAGCTGCCGCAAAAAGCGGTTTACCTGTAAAAACAATTCGCTATTACGACGATATCGGACTGCTCACACCGACCGTCGAGCGATCGCAGTCCGGCTACCGCTTATTTATGCCGCAAGTGATTGAGCGGCTTGCTTTTATCAAAAGAGCGCAGTCTCTAGGATTGAGCTTGATTGAGGTGAAAGAAATTTTGGCGGTACACGATCAGGGAATTTTGCCTTGCGAAAAAGTCAAAGAACAAATCGAAGACAAAGTGGCTCAAATCACCGCGCAAATCGAACAACTCCACACGCTCCGGGCTGAACTGCAAAGCGTTCTCTCTCAATGGCAAGAGCAACCCGCACCAGAGCTAATCCACACCAAGATTTGCCCCAACCTTGAAGCAGAGATGAATTGACCGATAGATCGTTCTAGAGAGAGTCGTTAAGCCTACTCCTCTTGCCTAGCGTGTGAACTAGAAGCAAGTCAAAGGAGAGCAAAATGCAGCCCACCACGCAACCCCCTACGATCGAAGACAATGCTCATAAGCTCAGGCAGATTGGTAAAGTCCTACGCTTAATCGGATGGCTAGGCGTGGTCATACAGCTTGGATTAGCGATCGTCGCCTCAGTCCTGTTGCTCTTTGCGATCGCAGGACGAAGTTTCAATCAAGCCGCAGCGACTTTTATCGCTCCGGGCGCACCGGTAGATAACTTCGGCAGCGTCACAACACCGGGACTTGGAATTGGCATTTTTTGGGCAGTCTGCGGCATTGCCACGTTACTATTTACGGCTTTTCTAGCGTTTCGGCACACTTTATTTGCGCGGCGACTTCGGCATCCGAGCGCAGAGCGCCATCCCAAAAAAAGCGACGTGATGCAAGTGCTACGACTTGGCATCATTGCTGGATTTCTCGGCATGGCGTTCACTATCTTAGGTAGCGGTACAACTTTAGGAGTCCTGCTGTCGAAGGCGATTTCCCAACCTCAAGGAGTTGCCATTTATGACCCCAGCCGGATTATTCGTCCACTGGATGTCTTCGTGGCAATGTCAAACGTAATCGGAGTTACGGCGCACTTTTTGGGCACGATCGCCTCAGTTGCAACCGTCAATTGGCTGCATCGCCAGTAGCAAGCTTTACCTTTTCTTCAGATCTCGTCTGCATCGAAGTGATTTTCCTTGGGTACTCTGAACCAGACAGAACTCGAAATTTGGCGCTTCATAAGAGTGACAGATCTTATGAAGCGCAACGACTTTTAGATTCCCTGGGGTTTCTACTCGGCTTGCTCATCCATCTGGCAGCTTTAGTATGCAGAGCATCTCTCCTACCGTTCCATTTGTCGATCTCACGCTTCAACACCAACCGATTCAGTCCCAAATCGAACAAGCCATTCATACCGTGCTTGAGCGAGGGGATTACATTGTGGGGCAAGCGGTAAAAGAGTTTGAGCAGGCGTTTGCAAAAGCGTGTCGAGTCGCGCATGGGGTTGGAGTTGCCTGTGGAACCGATGCGATCGCGCTAGGACTGCAAGCCTGTGGTATCCGAAAGGGCGATGAGGTGCTTCTGCCTGCGAATACCTTTGTCGCGACCCTGATTGGAGTGTTGCGCTGTGGAGCGACCCCCGTTCTGGTCGATTGCGATCCAAGAACGGCGCTGATCGATTTAGCGGCGGCAGAGCGAGCCGTTACACCCCGGACTAGAGCGATCGTTCCTGTCCACCTTTATGGACAGATGGTTTCCCCCAGTCGGTTAAGAGATTTAGCCGATACCTACGAATTAGTGATTTTTGAAGATGCAGCACAGGCGCACCTGGCAGAGTGCGAGGGAGTTCGAGCCGGCTCGATCGGGCTTGCGGCGGCATTTAGTTTTTATCCCAGTAAGAATTTAGGGGCGTTGGGCGACGGAGGCATGGTCGTCACCAAAGACGAAGCGATCGCGACAAAGATGCGATCGCTCAGAAACTATGGCGCTCCCCGCAAGTATTTTCATACGGAGTTTGGAACGAACAGCCGCTTAGACTCGATCCAAGCTGCGGTTTTGAACGTAAAGCTGCCTTATCTCCAACATTGGAACCGCGATCGATTTCAGATTGCAGAACAATATAATGCACTGCTCTATCCCCTGCATTCACGCGGACTGGTTCCGATTCAAAACCAGAGCGGTAAAGGTCATGTTTATCATCTCTATGTTCTGCGCGTGATGCAGTCGGAAGCGGGATTGGTCGATCGCGCGGTTCTACAAGAACGCCTCGAAGCTCAGGGCGTTCAGGCGGGAATTCACTATCCCTTACCCTGTCATTTGCAGCCTGCATTCAAACATCTGGGCTATCGAGAAGGAGATTTCCCGGTTTCTGAAAGGTTATGTCAAGAGATCCTTTCACTGCCGATGTATCCCGGTCTAACTGAGGCGCAAGTGATCCAAGTCGTCGGCACGATCGAAGAGAGTCTTGCGGCTCCTGCGGCTTCTAATGTTGTTCAGATTTCAGCTTAAGTTATGCAAATTCGGCGCTTGTCATTTCTCGATCGCTACTGGAGCGATATTGTCCTACTGGGATTAACCGCGGTGTTATATGCTCCGTTGTTGGTTCACTGGTATGACGGCTGGATCAGAAAATCGATCAGCACCGAACACGAATACTTCAGTCACGGGATAATCGGACTGCCGTTTGCTGCCAATATTGCTTGGTATAACCGCAAGCGCTGGGTACGGCTTTCGGATGAAGTGGGATCAGCTAGGCTTGTCGGTCTTGGATTATTGCTAATTGCAGGACTGTTTTATCTCAGTGGACTGCCTGATCCGGTTAACTTGTCGTTTCCGATTCTGCTCACTGGCGGTTGTCTCTGGCTCAAAGGATTGCCTGGCTTAAGTTTGCAAGCTTTTGCTCTCTTGCTTGTCTTTCTCGCAACGCCAAACGAAATTCCTTACCTACTTGCCCCTTACACAATGCCGCTTCAGAGCTTTATCGCAGGAACAGCAGGCTTTATCTTAAATCAGTTCGGAATGGCTGTGCGGGTAGAGAATATTTATCTGTTTGTGAACAATCGTCTGGTCGAGGTTGCACCTTATTGCGCCGGATTAAAGATGCTGTTCACTAGCTTATATGTGGGGCTGATGCTGCTGTATTGGACAAACAATCTGCGATCGCGTTCCTTCTGTATTACTTTCATGATTGGAACCGTTTTCATCAGCGTCACCGCTAACATTATCCGAAATACATTGCTTACGTTCTTCCACGGCACAGGACAAGAAGCCGTATTTCATCTCCTGCATGATGGTTGGGGCGGAGATGTCTACTCTGCAGCAATGCTGGGCTTACTAATAGTGCTGTCAAACCAGATGGAAAAGCTTTTCGCACCATCCAGCCCCGAATCTTGATGCTGTCTTTTTTGTCTAAGTCACTCCGACTCAATCTGCCAAAAATTGTCTTGTTGCTGATGTTGAGCGGATTTGTTTGTGTCGGCGCATTCCCTGGATATCTCTCAGGTGGACAATGGCGATGGACATCTCCACCCAAGGTTGCCGTACTCGACGACTTGAAAGCGCTGAAAAAAGTCGGAATCGAGCTTTCAGGCTGGCAAACGATCGCTAAACAAACGACCGAAATCGGTGAACACAAGTGGATGCGCCAGGAAATTCAGGACGCAACCCAAACGATCGCAACAGTTCTATTTCTGCCGCAGACGAAATCGATCGCGCAACCGCAAGTCGAATGGACAGATCTCGATGGCTTCCAGCGCTGGAAAACCGATTCCCATCGCCAAATTCAAACCCATTCGACCACGGTTGAGTTTCTGCGGGCGTGGACACCGAGGCAGACCTATGCTGTGATGCGTTGGTATGCCTGGGAAGACGGTGGGCATCCAGCTCCAATTCAGTGGTTTATCCGCGATCGCCTCGCCCAATGGCAGAACCGGAGAGCGGCTTGGGTGGCAGTCAGCGTGATATTACCGATCGAGCCGCTCGAAGACATTGAACCCCATCGCAGCAAGCTCGAACCGCTGGTACAAACCGTACAATCCACCTTGACGAATCAGATTTTGCGCTCAAACCGATAAATTTGGGCAGACCGACGCGGAAAACTCGGATGTCAGATGGGTGCATCTCACTACAATGAGCACGATCGCAACACGAATTGCTGTCCCATGCCTCTAGTTAAATTACACCTCCCGAATTCACGCGGCTGGATCACTTCGCTGCTGATGACGGGTGTATACTCTGTCACTCCTGCTCTGTCAATTTGGTTGAGTGCCCGAAGCGCGGTTGCGTCCGATCCTGCTGTGCCTGCTCAGCCCTCTGCTCCTTTGCCGATACGCCCCTCCCCGCTGGAAATCATCGAACAGGCGCGGCAAAAACTGCGAGAATCGGCAATGCCCTCTGTTCCTGCACAAGCGCCGAATGCACAAGCGCCAACCGTTCCGCCTGTCAAAACGTTTAGTCTTTACCGCTTGGGGGCAGGAGATACCGTTTCTGTGCAGGTGCAGCGATTTGCCGATCTGAATTTCCAAGCGACGATCGATCAAGAGGGCAATATTACCGCCCCGTTGCTTGGTAAAGTGCCGCTGCAAGGATTGACGATCGCTCAAGCTCAAGAACGCATCCGGGAAGGGGTGAATCGTTTTGTAATTAATCCAGTTGTCTTTGTGGCGCTCACCAATCAACGCCCCGTTCTCGTCACCGTAACAGGCGAGATTGCGCGTCCGGGTCTTTATACGCTCGCCCTACCGCGTGCGTCCGCCGCTTTATTACTTGCAGGCGGCGCGACTGGGCAGGCAGACTTGCGATCGGTACAGGTCAAACGGCTTTTATCCGATGGCTCGGTTCTCGAAGAGAAGCTAGATTTAGTCACTCCTTTACAAGAGGGAGCGGCGCTACCGGATTTGAAGCTACAGGACGGCGATGTTGTGGTCATCCCCAAGCTTGCAGTACAGGATCAGACCTACGATCGCACCCTGATGGCACGATCGACGTTAGCCAAACCGCAAATCAACATTCGGCTATTGAGCTACGCAAACAATGGCCTCGGAACGCTAACGCTGCCCAACGGTAGCACTTTTCTAGATGCCCTCACTGCCGCAAGACCCGGACCGGACACCGTAAATCTACGTCGAGTGGCGCTGATTCGGTTTGATCCGGTTCAGAAAAAAGCAGTGACTCGCGAGATTGATGCTCGCAGCATTCTAAGGGGCAATATGGCTCAAAACGTTGCCCTCGAAGATAATGACGTGATTGTTCTTGGGCGTAATCTCGTTGGCAGAATTACTTATGCGCTCAATACCTTTACCCAACCGTTCCGCGACGTTTTAGGCTTCTTGCTCTTTTTCCGGGAGCTGAGGAACAGTTCCGATACGCTGTTTGGTCCAACTGGGGGCAACGGGGATCGATAACTTTTGAATCGATAACTTTTGAATCGATAACCTTTAGTGTTAACAGGGCTTTGTTATGGTTCCACCGATCGTCAAACGGTATTTACTTGCGGTAAATCGCTATAAATGGCTGATTCCTGCGGGTGTGGTTGCGGGTCTAGGTGCAGGCGGAGTCGTTGCCATTCAGCCCGATCCGCCGATCGATTTCTTGGGCGAGGCTCGACTCGTGGCAAACGCACCGCCTATTACTTTTTCGGCGATCGGCTCTCAGGTGCGTCAACCCGTCGAAACCTTTACAAAAAGCACGTTACTCACGCCGGAAGTGATCGAAGCAGTCGCAAAAGAGGTCGGCATCAAGCCCGATCGGTTAGAAAAAGCAGCAACGATCCAGATCAAAGGAGGGGGTGATCCAAAAGATCCAAATGCGGCAAAAGCAGAAATCCAGCTCACCTACAAAGATGGAGACCAAAAGCGGGTCGGCGAGGTGATGGCACTGCTCTCTAGTCGATTGATTGAGCAAAGCCGATTGAACAATTCAGCTCGACTCAGAGCAATTATCAGCGCGATCGAACAGCGCTTGCCCAGTGTCCGGCAAGATCTCGCAAAAGCTGAGAGCATCTTGATGCGATACGATCGCACCGAAGGTCCGCAACTCTTTGCCGCTCAAGATGGCAACATCATTAAGTCGATCGCCAGCAGTCAGCAACAACAGCAACAACTGAAACTACAGCTAGACGGCATTAACGCCCAAATTAGCAGCATTCAGCGAAAATTAGGACTTGATCCAAACCAAGCGTATGTGTCTTCAGCCCTGAGCGCTGATCCGATCATTGCAAGTTTACGGGCTCAGCTTCAGCAAATCGAGTCGCAAATGACGGTCTTACTCAAAGATCTGCGTCCTGAGCATCCTCAAGTAATCACGCTCCGAAAACAACAGCAAGCCTACGAAGAAGAAATCCGCAAGCGAGCGGCAGAAGTGATTGGTGGCAATGGTCAGGTTGCTCCGTTTGTCGCCAATGTGCGCCAAGATAGCAATCTTGATCCAGCCAGACAGCAACTGGCAAATACGCTGGTCAATCTCAAAACTCAGCAGGAATCGCTACAGCAGCAGGTCGTATCAAGTTTGCGATCGGAGCAAGCGCTGCGACAACAGTTTTCCACTATTCCCAACAAGCAGCTAGAGCGCACCAGACTGGAAGATCAAGTCAAACGTCAAAAGAGTCTCTATGACCAGATACAGCAGAAGCTAGTCGATGCGAAAGCAGCCGAAGTCGAAATTGTCAGTAGCTTGGGTGTGGCGCAAGCGCCGTCTGTCGCTCCTGCAAGTGTAAAAGCACCGAAAAGCATTCCGATTACGCTCGCAGTTGGCGCGATCGTCGGTTTAGTTGTGGGAGCAGGGGTGATTTTCTTGCTCGATATGCTCGAAAGCACAGTCTACACGGATGAAGATTTGCGCGAATTGATTCGGCAGCGCGATGTGGCAATTTTAGGCATTCTGCCGCAAGTCAAATCTTTTATTCCGGGACAGTCCCCGATTTTAGTAAAGCCCAATTCGCCTTATGCAGAATATTACGAGCGGTTCCGCAGTAATCTTCGACTGACTGAAACCAAAGATCTGCGCGTCATTATGATCATTAGCACGATCGAGAATGAAGGAAAAACAGTCACAGCGTATAACTTAGCGATCGCTTCGGCACGGGCAGGAAAGCGGACATTGCTGATTGAAGCGGATTTGCGATCGCCTTCTGCGGCTTACCAAATGAATCTTACGCCTGATCCAGATAGCCAGTTAGAGCCACTGCGGTATTTTGGCGACATCAGCGATTGTATTCGCCTCGCTCCCGATGTCGAAAACCTGTATGTTGTGCCCAGTCCGGGGCCGCAATCGTCTGCCGCATCGCTATTAGAATCAAGCGAACTCCGTCGGTTACTCGAAGATGCAAGGGGTCGGTTTGACCTAGTAATTTTAGATTCGCCACCTTTGAGCCAATGTAATGATGCGCTTTTGCTAGAGCCGTTGACCGATGGCATGGTGTTGGTAACTCGTCCGGGGGTGACGCAACAAAGCTTACTTGAAGAAGCGATCGACCAATTGACTGAAACCTCGAATCTACGCCTACTTGGTGCAGTAGTGAACGGCGCTGAGGTGCAATTACCGCGCAGTGTGGAAGATGCCTTGATGAATGATGCCAAAGAGTGGCTGTTTACTGCATCTGCGCCAGAAACGGTAGTGATGAGCGATCGCAATTGAACTCATGTGCAACATTTCAAATGGAGATGCGAAGATCATCAGCGCGATCGTAAGGAATCCTTGAGAAACCGGATCACATGCAAACTGGCATACGCTAGGCTGAATAAGCTGAATATCTATCAACCTAAAGAAATGGCAGATCAGGTCTACGATGTCGTCGTGATTGGCGGTGGGGTTACAGGAACCGCTTTACTTTATTCGCTTGCAAAATTTACCGACCTAAAGCGCATCGCTCTGGTTGAGAAGTATTCGCAAATAGCAACTGTGAATTCCAAATCTAGCAATAACAGCCAGACCATTCACTGCGGCGACATCGAGACGAATTACAGCCTGGAAAAAGCACTGAAGGTGCGACGATCGGCAGATATGATCGTGCGCTATGCGACTGCACTACCTCCAGCAATTCGCGATCAAGTCATTTATCGCTATCCCAAGATGGTTCTAGGCGTGGGAGCCGAAGAAAGTCAAATTTTGCGACAGCGGTACGAGGAATTTAAGCCGCACTTTGAGGAAATGCAGCTTTTAGAAAAGGCGCAAATTGCTGAGGTTGAACCGAAGGTTGTTAAGCTCAACCAGCACGATCGACCCGAAGAACTGGTGGCGCTTGCAGTGCTTGATGATTATACTGCGGTGAACTTTGGTGCTTTGGCTCAGTCAATGGTGGAGCAAGCCCAAGAAGTGGCAGATAAGACAGTGGACTTGATGTTAGGTAATCCGGTCAAGTCGATCGAACCGGTTGGACAGAACTACCGCATTACGATCGCAGACACCTCCATCACGGCGCGATTTGTTGTAGTCTCTGCCGGAGGACATAGCCTGCTCTTTGCTCACCGCATGGGAATTGGGCTGGAATATTCTTGCTTGCCAGTTGCGGGAAATTTCTACTTTACACCCCAAGTTCTCAACGGCAAGGTTTACACCGTGCAGAATGATAAACTGCCGTTCGCAGCAATTCATGGCGATCCGGATGTGACTGTGCCCGGAAAGACTCGGTTTGGTCCAACAGCGCTACCCCTCCCCCTATTGGAGCGATACAACCTGAAGACGTTTGTGGATTATCTGGAAGTGTTGCGCTTCGATCAGCGTGTCAGCGCTGTTCTTTGGGATTTGTTTAAAGTGCGGGACATTCGCCACTACATTCTGAAGAACTTTGCATTTGAAGTGCCGATCGTCAGTCGCCGCCTGTTTCTGAAAGATGCACAGAAGATTGTGCCCTCTTTGCAGCTAGAGGATTTAGAGTTTGCTCATGGAGTGGGTGGAATTCGTCCTCAGTTAATTGACAAGGCTCAGGGTAAGCTCATTTTGGGGCAGGCACAGATCGATCCAGGCAATGGCATCCGGTTTAACGTGACACCTTCACCCGGCGCTACAACCTGCTTGGGCAATGCAGAACAGGATTTATTACGAATTCAGCAGCATCTAGGGTGTGAGATCGATCGCAGTTGGTTCAATGCAAATATAGCGATCTTGAATTAGTGGTGAAGTGGGGAGTGGGGTGTCGTTCTGTTTAACCCCCCTACTCCCTACTCCTCGAAATGAAGAAGCGCAATTTTTTGTTAACAGCCTGCAATTAATATGTTCTAGAAAATTAATATGTTCTAGAAAATAGCAAATGTGGTCTCGTCTGAAAATTCGTCATACTCACCCAGGCTAAGCCCTCACTGGTTCCCACCCACAACTTATTCCCAGTGTCAGGCGCAAGCGACAACACACGGTTTGAAGGCAAATTCGGCACTTCACCAACGATCGCGCCATTGTAAGGATTCACGCGTAGCAAGCCGCTATTGGTTCCTACCCAGATGCTGCCCACGGCATCGAATCCCGCAGACAGAATTTCACGCCCCCGCAGTGATGTGATCGATCGCTCCCGTCGCCGATTTGCCGGGTCAATTTTCACTAAACCGCTCGTTGTGCCTGCCCAGAGTGAGCCATGTCGATCCAGCGCTAAGGCTTGAACTGCGCCTTCCTCCAAATTGGCAGTATGGAGAATCTGGGCGCTTGCGGTATCGACTTGTACCAAGCTATCGAGCGTTCCCACCCAAAGCTGACCTTGCGGATCTAGGCTGAGCGCGTTGGCACTCACACCCGGTAAATTTTTCAGCGTTGTCATTAATAGCCCCTCATGCGGGCTAACCAGCGCCAATCCCGAATCAGTCCCTACCCAAAGAAATCCTCGTCTATCAACGAGTAAAGACAGCACTCGATTCGATGGCAGAAAGAGATTGAGCGCGGTCACTTGATTCGTTCTTGGATCGATGCGCCAAAGTCCCTCACTGGTGCCGACCCAAATTCGACCCACCCGATCTTGAGCCAGCGCCCCGATCGTCAAATTCGGTAATGGCACCCGTGCCAGCACTTTTCCGGTATTCGGATCAATTCTTGCGACGCTGCGTGAAGTCGCTACCCAAAGATTGCCTTGAAAATCGCGCTGAAGTCCTGCCACTCGAAAATCGGGCTGATTCTCCTGCGGTAAAGATGGCGCAACCGGGGGCGGCGCGATCGGCGCAAATGGAGGTGCAGCGGTCGCACTTTGTGCAGAAATGGTCAAACCCAGCAGCAGCGAAGCAAATCCGAATTGGCGGCGCACGAAAGACATAGCCCATCTCAGTAAAATCTGGTTTATTGTGCCTCCAAATTAGACGATCGCAACGCGAGGAAACCCGGAATTCTACCCAAATTACCGTCGTCTGATCCGCTACGATCGACAAAAATTGTTAGAGTGAGAAATACTTCACGCCATCGGAACTGGGCAACTCGTAGAGACATTCTTTCAATGCAAACTGATTCGATCGTGCAATGCCCCAACTGTTTTTGTCAGGCGCTCAATTCTGAAAGCCAGCCGTTTTGCCACAACTGTCATACCCGAATTCCAAAGCGCTACTTGTGGGCACTCGGATCAACTGCTTCACCTGGGGAATTGATCGACGATCGCTTTTTGATCAAGTCCGGTCAGATCGCATTAGACACGAAACCAGGGCTGCCGACGAGCGCGATCGAAGTTCCGCCACCGCTTGAACCCTATTTGCACCTGATGACCGAACGCCCCGCCATTCCACAGCCCTATGCAGTGGTCGGAGCAATTGTTTTTCTAGAATCGGCTCCGCTCTATCCAAGTGGAGCGCGTTCTGAACAAGGAGGAGATTTATCCGGGCAATTGATGCCGCGCTTAGAGCAAGTGTGGAATGCAAGTCGCGGGTTTCGTCAGCTTCACTTTTTGCGGCAACTGGCACAACTTTGGCATAGTCTGAGCGTAGAAAAATCTGCCTCTACGCTGCTGAATTCTCAGCTGATCTTTGCAGATGGTGACACCGTCAGAGTTTTAGAGCTAGAGCTAGATCGAGGCACGGTTCCACTTTCAGAACTGGGAAAATTTTGGTCAAGTTGGCAAGTCCAGCCTGCGATCGCAGACTTCTTTAATCAACTCTGTCAGCACTTAATTCAAGGGCAGATTACTAACGCCGAAGGCTTAATCGAATTGCTAGATGCCGCGATCGCTTCCCAAAGTACCCAACAAACTCGACAGATTCGGCTCGCCACGCTCAGCGATCAAGGTCCAAGTCGCTCAAGTAACGAGGATGCCTGCTATCCAGTGAGCGGAACCATCACAAACAATCATTCCCTCCTGATTGTTTGTGATGGTGTGGGTGGACATGAAGGGGGAGAAGTTGCCTCAAACCTGGCGATTCAAACGATCGTGCAGCATACGCAAACGCT
The DNA here is from genome assembly GCA_014695255.1 of Cyanobacteria bacterium FACHB-63. Classification (GTDB taxonomy): domain Bacteria; phylum Cyanobacteriota; class Cyanobacteriia; order Leptolyngbyales; family Leptolyngbyaceae; genus Leptolyngbya. Next base: position 288,843 of record JACJNX010000077.1, on the reverse strand, counting down.
AACCCAGAATCTGGAGTGGGGACTCGAAGAAGCAGTGCTGAGAGCCAATGACGCGATCGCCGCCAAGAACGATGCAGAACGGCGACAAGAGCGGCAACGCATGGGAACCACAGTTGTCATGGGGCTGGTGCGATCGCACGAACTGTATCTCACGCACGTCGGCGATAGTCGCGCTTATCGCATCACTCGACGCGGCTGTTATCAAGTCACGCTCGATGATGACGTTGCCTCCCGACAAGCCCAATCAGGGTACACTTTATATCGCGAAGCGGTACAGCGCTCCTCGGCAGGATCACTCGTGCAAGCCCTGGGCATGGGAAATTCAAACACTTTGCATCCTTCTACCCAACGATTTATTCTCGATGAAGACTGCGTTTTTCTATTGTGTTCGGATGGATTGAGCGATAACGATCTCGTCGAAGAATACTGGCAAAGCGAAATCGTTCCAATTCTTGACGGTAAAACCGATCTTGCTACCGTTGCTCGCAGATTAGTGGAAATTGCCAACACGCAGAACGGTCACGATAATGTGACTGTCGGTTTAATTCATTGCCAAACCCGCGAAACCGGGCAATCCTCCACGGTGCAACTCAGCGCCGCGCAGCTACCAGAACAGACAAAACCAACTCAAATGTTCGCGCCTTCTACCTCACCGCCTGGACTGCGAACCGAACTGCAACCGCGCCAATCGTCCTGGCTTAAAACGTTGCTGATTCTTCTAGGATTATTTGGTGTAGCGGGTGCAATCGCGGCGCTATTTGTCCCAGAACTAATCCCGACTCTGAACAGTCGCCGTCCAACGGTTGCAGAATCCCCCACGGTTCCGCCTGTTCCCGCTTCACCGCCCTCGCTGACCCCAGGAACGTTCATTAAGCTCGATCGCCCTGCTAGCGATCCCGGACTCCCGTTATTGGAAAAACCTGAGACTGCTTCACCCGAATCTGTTAAAAAAGTTCCACCGGGATCTGTGTTAAAGGTTGTGCGGCAACAAGAGAACACCACGGATCGATCGCTCTGGATACTTTTAGAGGTTTGTACTCCGAATTTAGAAGCTAAACTTCCAAATGCGACTACTGCCAAGGGCTGGCAGAAAAAAAGCGCGATCGCGCCCTTCTCCCTTCCCGATTCCAGTCAACTCGGAGCCTGTACTGCTTCAACAGAACTGCCAAAACAGAACGTTCCTTCCACCCCATAGAATATTAATATTGAAGTTCTGGAGTTAACCAGCTTTTGCCAATTCATGCCACCGTCTGAACTTCCCTGTTTAAGTCTTGCGATCGAGCGATTACGCGCTTCCCAAGCCCAGCACTTCGCGATTCACGTGATTGAAGCTCCTTATCGGGGAGGGTATTTGCTGCGAGATTGTCTATGGACAGACGAATTGATGCACCACTGGCGATCGTGGCAAGAAATGTTTTCCTCGCGTGGGGTGCCGGATGTGCCGCATGTCTCGCAAGTCAGCACACCGCCAATCCGAGCCGCAGAACTGCCGATCGGTCAACCGATTCCGCGCAGCGCCCGCTTAATGCAGGATCTGGGAATTAATTTGTGGCAGTGGCTGTTTGATGGGGTGATTGAGAGCAGCCTAAATCGAAGCCAGGGAATCGCTCAGGGCAAAGGAAAAGCGCTCAGGGTACGATTAGATGTGCGCGATCCCGATTTGATCTCGCTGCCCTGGGAGATTATGCAAAGCGATGCGGGAAAGCAGGCGATCTCGCTCAGTCAGCAGCTTTTATTTAGTCGCACCACCACCGATGTCGATGCGCTTCCGGAACTGCGATCGGAAACCAGCCTAAACGTACTGCTGGTTCTAGGACAAGATGCCGCACCCGACTTGCCCGCCTTAGGATTTGAAAGCAAACAGCGCGACGAATTAAAGCGACTGAAATTAGAGCAAGAAGCAACCGCGCTATCGAGAATTCTACGAGAGCGACCGGGGATGGGTCGGCTTGCGGCTCCTTGTTTCGTCGATACGCTGCTGCAACCCACTTCCGCAGACTTGATCGATCGTCTGGAAAACGGTCGCTATAATGTCTTGTTTTACGCGGGTCACGGCGTTCCTGCGGCTGATGGTGGCTTGCTATTTCTGCGCCCCAATCAACCGATGAATGGGACAGAACTGGCGCAAGTGCTCACGCGCTGTCAGGTAAAACTAGCCGTGTTTAATGCGTGCTGGGGAGCGCAACCCGAGGAGCAACATCACCAGACGATTCCGAGAAGTAGCTTGGCAGAGGTATTGCTGCATCATGGAGTGCCCGCAGTGTTGGCAATGCGGGATTCGATTACCGATCAAGAAGCGCTGAGTTTTATCGCAGCGTTTGCTCAAGCGTTGAGCGATCGGATGCCGATCGATCAATCCGTCGCCGTTGCGCGTCAACATTTGCTGACCTTGTTTCGATTCAATCATCAGGCTTGGACATTGCCAGTTCTCTATATGCACCCGGAATTCAACGGGGAATTGATTAAACCGATCGAAGAAGGACTCACGCAGATTCCCCACACGCCGAGTCAGCTAGGGGGACAGCATCCGGTCGCATCGCTGCGATCGTTGGAAAACGCCAAGATTTGGACGATTCGCGGTGGCTTGATGCGCGTGGGCATGAGTACCGAGAATGATTTGGTCTTAGCGAACGAACCCGGTGTTTCGCGCAAACACGCAGAAATTTTTTCCCGCAGTGCTGATTCGATGCAGCCGACCTATTTTCTGCGGGATTTTTCGCGTTATGGTACCTGGATTTCGACCGTGAACGGATGGCAGAAAGTTCATAATTACGAGGTGCCCTTATATTCAGGGGCGCAGATTAAGTTTGGCGGCTCTCAGAACTCCGTTTTAGAGTTCTTGGTCTCGCCTGCGGATGGAAGAAACTAAGATCTGCCCTTAGAATTACGGAGATCGATCGCAAAGGTTTGGAGATTTTAAGTAATTTAGCGTAAATTGATAGGTCAGTTACGGAACTGGTAACACTGGGCTTGAAGCTATAGCCATCAAACACACCAACCCTTAGTTCAATTACAGATGCGGATTATTGTCATGGCACACGAAGCAAGTCCTTCTAACTCTCGTGAACTTCAGCAGGCATTTGTCGATGCCTTGCTTGATTCGGAAGCAGTGACGCTGCGGTGGAATCAGCCGGACAATGCTGATGCTGTAGAAGTTGAGGTCGCAGAAATTCCCGATAGCGCGATCGCGTATCCTTGGAATCCGGCTGATCCAGAGGCAGAATCGTTTTTCAACACTCTAGAGCAGAACTTCTCGCTTGATGCCTTCTCCGATGCTGAGATTGCCGATCGTGCCGATGCCTTTTTCTCTCATCTAGATTCTCTGTTTGCGGCTCCCACGCTCGAAACCTCTTTGGCGCAAAAGTTCGCAACGGTGCCGCAATCGATCTTGAATACGATCGCTCAGCAAGCCCAGAAACTAGCGAATTCCTCCGCGACTCTGGCAGAGCAATTGATTCAATGTGTCCAGGAAGCGCTGCCGCAGTGGGCAGAGGAAGATTTACAAGTGTTGGCGCGTCCCCTGGCGTACTCGATGCGCGGCGAAGAGCAAATAGTAAAGTCTGCTGACTGGGCGAGGTTGTCGGAAACGGAGCAAGCGAAATTAACGCTAGCGATCGCTCGGTACGCCCTGAACGAAGTCCAGGATTAAGCAATACCGAGCGATCGTTCTAGAATGAATTCTAAGTGTTCGGTAGCTTGGGAAAACCTTCTCAAAATTAAGAAGTCTCCTTCACTCAAAGTCCCCCACGTGTAGGGGACTTAGGGGGCGCACCCTCAATAACGAAGACCAAGCCCTCCTTAACGAGTTAAAGTCGTCATTGCCAAATCTAGCGCACCCATTTTTTCATAAATCGGCTGTGTTGGTGCAATCCAAACTCGTCCTGTTCCTCGAAACGTTTGCAAAAATCCTTCGCCGCTCGTAACTGCCCCAACCAAAGATTTCGAGGCTTTTTCGACGCTGAACTGAATTCCACTGGTTCTCAAAAGCGCAAACGATCCATCGACTTGAAGCGTTTCATCCTGCAACGTCAGTTCGACAATTTCACTCAAGGGTACGGGGATGCGAAACACTACGATTCCTGTCCCCGATACTTTAGTTTGATAGCGACCTTCGCCCCCTGCGACCCGCGCACTAAAACTCTCAACTTTGTGTGCGCCGACAACCACAGAATTCTCACTACAGCAGAATAAGCCCTGATCTGCATACAGCGTTTGGTTATTGAGCTGCATAAACCAGTAATGTCCGAACGTCGGTTCTAGATAGACTTCGCCAGTGCCACTGTAGAGCGGTTTGAACAGAGTTTCTCCCGTTCGCGCGGCTGCCAGTGCGCCTTTGACCAATCCACCAACACCGTCACCCATTCCGGTGGAGCTTTCCATCTGAATCTGACCCTTGCAGAATTGCAGCGCTCCCGGCTCTGTACGAATGCCGTCTTTTTCTAATCGCACTCGTAATTGTCGCAACTGCACTCCCGACTGCTTCAGAACATAGAGTTGTTTTGCGATCGCAAGCGTTTCGCTCCCGGTTAATGGCTTGTATTCCAGCAGTTCAAAGGTCGTACCGCCACGGGTCACACTTTGAACGACGGTAAAAGGTAAGGAATTTGCAGTGTCGCTCATGGGCATCTCCTAACAACGATCGGGACAGGTCAAGCGTTCCCCAATCGCGGACGCTCTACAGCAGATTGAAGCGCTGGAGTTGCGCTTCGATCGTTTTCGGTAATAGCTTCCGCAATTGTGTTTTATCTTTGAACACCAAACGATTCTGGCTCGGTAGATCAAACGGAAACTGCCCCGGCATATCGGAGCGCTCCATTTGCACGAGGAGAACTTGCTCCGATCGCTTACTTTGCAGCGCGTACCCCGTTTCGACGCACACTTTGGGGCTGGGAATCAGGAGCGGGGGCGTATCGGAAATTTGAGCGATCGAAGTGCCGTCTCCAATAAATAAAAGGCATTGACGAATTGATCGCATCAGAGAGCTATTCAATCGGATGGCTCCTTCGCTGAGGCGGTGAGATTCTCGCAGGGCGATAGGGAGGCGCGATCGACGATTCAAACTATCAATGACGGATTCGAGTTCATCTCGGAGTAGATCGCCGGATTCCGTAAACTCGGTCTGATAGGAAAAGAAGATTTCAGGCTCTAGATTTGCCATTACTTCTTGTTTTGAGAAGTAGATTTCGTGACTAGAGAGATCAATATTAGAAATGGCGTAACCGCCGCTTCCTTCGATGTAAAACTCAACCGTTTCGCCTTGGAGATACCGTTGAAACCAGGTTGACTTCTTCACCTCGGCGCTATCTTCAAGAAAGTCAGCCCTCAAGCCCGATTTCAGCAGACTATTTTTACTGAGTCTTAGATCATGGGGACGTTTCTCTAGTTCCCGAATGGGTTCATACTGCTCCAAATACCACGCTTTTAGCGCAATGATCGCCATGCTGCAATCTGCCTTCTATTTAAAACTACAACAGCACCCAGCTACTACTCTCCGAGTGACTTCCTCAAGTAAATCCATTTTAGATAGAGTTGAACAAATTAGACACTAAATTAATATTTAAGCGCCGATTTGTTGAAGAACTCCCCAAAGTGCCAGAAGAGGAAATATCAGATTTCGAGCTTGGTGCTGTTGCGGTTGAGCGAGACAGATGTAGAGTTAAACAGCGTCTTGACCTCTTGAATTTAACTAGATTTGGCTGTTTGATCTGCCAGGGAAGCTGTTAGTTGCTTCAATTTCAAAGATACCATTTTGTCCCCAATAGACAAGGGGTTGAGATGAAAGTTTACGGCTATGCGAGCGCTTGATTTCACCTAGTTTTCTAGATGTAAATTGAAGGATTTAGAAATATAAATTGCGAACTGTTACGGGCAGAATTGATCGCACTAAAAAAGCGGTCTGAATCTGTCACCGTTCCAGAACCGCTACTGTACAAAATGCTGTGCAAATTTAAGTTTACATTAGCAATATTGGCTGATATCTTCGCCACACTCATCGGCTAAATAACACAACGCGCGGAAGCGAAGAGAAACGACTTCTTCATAAAGCGGATTGAGCTTGCACATCGGAGGAATATGTAACAGCGTCCGACCAAATAGTTTAATATCGCGCTCAAACGGGCATTGAGCAGGAATATGATTTGCAAGGAAATGAGCAAATTTGGAATTGCGAACCTCAACGCTGTCTAACTTGCGACGCAAGGGAGCAAGAGGAGCAAACGGTTTACGGAGTGAATTTGATCTAGGTGAGGATGAGTCAAATGGAGTGGAGGTGAATGGGTGAGAGACCCATCCGGAGATGGCAATTCTGCTGTGACGATCGCGCTCTTGCGCGGAGCCACCGAGTTTCTGAAAGCTCATGCTGAAACGTTCCTCGAACTGGTGAGATGTGTAGAGAAGTCGTCCGTGAAGTGTCTACAACGATCGATGAAGCAAATACGGGCGATGAAGTGAAAGTCTGGAGAGACGATCCCAGAGTTTGTTGTGTATTCAATCTGCTTTACTCATCTTAACAAAGCTGATGAAATTACGTCCATCTTTTAAGATTTTCCTGTAATTTAGTTAAACTCTGCTGGCTGATTTTGTAAAGCAAACTTGACACTCAATATTCTAGTCCTTCTTCCTAGGGATAGACGTAGATTTTTGATAGATTTGCAGGTTCTTTATTTATTTATTGAATGCGATTGATGCAGTTCCTGAATGCTGGGAAACTGAGCCGAAAGAGTAGGACGATCGTAGGTAGTTTCTGTAGCAAAGGTCACTAAAATATTTATTTTTGAAGATGATTTCTTTGGTGAAGAATCGCAAATTCATATCTCGAAGTGATCACGAGACAAAGCCGTTTAAATTAAGCAATTTTTCTTCATAAACAAGCTTTACGGGATAAATTCCCACGTCGAAAATGTTGCCGCCTGTCCACAAGGTTGGTTCAATTCATCTAACACTGTCCAAAGAATCACATCTTCGATCCAGAACCGTTGACCCGTGCTAGAAATGCGGACTCCCCGATAGTCGCTGATATACCCTTGCGCTTTTGCTTGAGCGAGAAGGCGCGATCGTTCCTCTTGGCTGACAGGCTCGGCAGATTTTCTTGAGGGCAATTGCGTAAAGGCTTCCCAGTCCATTTCCCATAGCGTTAGAGCTTGCCGATTGCCGTAGTTGAAAATCGGATCAGGTTCAGTGCCATGAGAAACGACGACAAACGGAGCCTCGAATAAAGCTTCGGGCGTTTCGATCAGTGTTTTTCCTGTCCAGTGACGAAAGCTATTGATTAAACGCTGAGCTTGTTGGAGTTGCCAGAGAGAATTCATTGCGAGAAATACTGATCGCAAGCCGTGTCACAAGCAGGATAAGCGGTTTGATAGGTATTGGAGCGCCGACCAAATAAAGCGTACCGATTGTCGCGCACTTGCTCGTACACGCGATCGCCCACCCATTTCATGCCGGGTAGATTTCGGTAAGCGGTGACAAAGACATTGCCCACCGGAAGCAATCGCCCCATCTCTTCAGCAGCATCGCTTCCTTGCCATCGGCGATCAGGTTTCACATTATCAATCAGGATCATGCCCATTTCGCAATCTTGAGCGGTGATGCTGAATTGAGCTAATCCCGCTTCATCCTGCATCGGCAGATATTGAAAGCGATCGCCCTTGTCAATTTGTTCTAGAGCTTGAACCAGATTCGAGCACAAATTACAGTGCCCGTCATAAATCACAGTGTATGGTTTCATCGGCGGAGGCGTTGGCGAATACGATCGGTAAATAGGTCTACTTCTGGTAATCTTAGCTGACTTGCAATCAGAGCGAAGAGTCCAAGCCCGATTGAACCCGCGATCGTCATCTGCGCTAATGCAAGCCAGAAGCCGTTAAAACTAGAAAAATTCGCGATCGCATTCGAGATAAACCAACTTGCGGTTCCGGCAATAAAACTGCCAATCGTCAGCCCCAAGATCGGATAGCTCCATTCCAGTAGGGGTAATCGATTGAGTCTACGATTGAGAAAATATAGCAACGCCAACACTGAGAGAATATTCACGCTAACCGTTGCTAAAACGATTCCAACAATGCCAAACGGTTTGTAAAGGAGAAAGTCAAACAACGCATTGAGAAAAATATTGACAATACTAATTTTGAATGGAGTATCACCATCTCCCAGCGCATAAAACACTCTGACTAAAACATCTCGACCCAAATAAACGAACATTCCTGCCGCATAAGCCATCAACACCGATGCGACTAATTGAGTGGCTTCCGGTTGAAAGGCTCCCCGTTCATAAACCACTCGCACGATCGGAGTCGAAAGTGCGATCGTTAACGCACTTAACGGCAACATCGCGATCGCAGTAATCAATAACCCCTGCCGAATTCGCGCCTTCAGTTCATCTGCCTGACTCGGATCAGCTAACCGAGAAAAGATCGGTAGAAATGGCACCAGGATCATATTTGAAAGCAGTCCTAGTGGAGTCTGAACCAAAAGATTGGCGTAATCCAAGCTAGAGATCGCTGCAACCGCATTGGGCAGATAGGCAGCAAACGTCAAATCCGTGATCACGTTGATTTGCAGCATCCCCGACGAGAACAGCGCAGGTCCCATCACGCGAAATACTTCTTGTACGCCCGGATCATTCCACACAAACCGAACTCGAAATCGCCCTAATCCCGACTGTCGCTGCGCCCAAAATTGCGCCAGCCATTGTAAAACCGTTCCCAGCAATGTACCGATCGCGAGAACCATTCCCCCAATCAGCGCATAGTTCGGATTAGTCGCTTGAGTTCCCGCAGTTAGGATAAAAATTCCAATGCCGATGATTAATGTCAGGCTAGAAAGCAGGGGACTAATTGACGGTAGCCAATATTGATCGGCTGCGTTTAACGTGCCAAAGCCAATTCCGATCATTCCTGCAAACCAAGCGATCGGAGCCATGATTCGCAGTTGTTGAATCGCAATCTCTCTGGTTTCTAACCCTTGTGCCGTCTGTCTTAATCCACTTGCAAGCAGATCAATAAAGAACGGTGCAAAGAGAAAAACAATCAGCGCTACAACTAGAAAAACCAGTCCAATCAGCGTCGAAATCGCTTCGACGAGCGGGGCGGATTCTTCTTTTTTGCGTTTCGCCAACGCGCTCACCATTGCGCTGTGAAACGGACCGTTAATCCCACCGAGCAAAATCAAAAAGAAGCTCGGAATAATCGCAGAAATATCGTAAGCGGCTTTTGCTGTCCCGACTCCAAACGCGAAGGCGATCGCTAATTGGCGCACCAGTCCTACCACTTTGCTGATCAGCGTTGCGATCGCGACAATTCCCGCGATGCCTGCAAGGGAGCGTTTGGGTTTCGGAGTTTCAGTCACAGCGAAGTACGGCAAAAAGACTTCACCTATTTAATCATCTTGTGTTCTTCCCAAACATTCAGACTGAAAGATTAAGATAGATTCACTCCTATTCTTTGATTGTCCGATGTCCGTCACGCCGCAACACCTGATTCAGTGGAAACAACAACAGCGATCAATTGCCGTTCTGACCGCTTGGGATTACGCGATCGCGTCGATTCTCGATCGTGCCGGAATTGATGCAATTTTGGTCGGGGATTCGCTGGCAATGGTGGCGCTAGGGCACGATACAACACTGCCGCTTACGCTGGATGAAATCATTTACCATGCAAAAGCGGTGCGACGTGGTGTAAAAGAAGCGCTTCTAATTGTGGATCTCCCGTTTCTGACGTACCAGGAAAGTGTGCAGCAAGCTTTGCACTCCGCAGGTCGCATTCTCAAAGAAACGGGTGCGGGTGCGGTGAAATTAGAAGGCGGCTATCCTGTAATGGCGGAAACGGTTTCGCGGTTAGTGCAGGCGGGAATTCCGGTGATGGGTCATGTGGGATTAACGCCGCAATCGGTGAGGCAAACGGGATTTCGGCAACAAGGACGATCGACCGAAGCCGGAGAAAAGATTTTGTCAGAAGCGATCGCACTCGAACAAGCGGGAGCCTTTGCGATCGTGCTTGAACACATTCCCGCAGAGTTAGCGCGAACGATTACGCAAAAACTGACGATTCCGACGATCGGGATTGGAGCGGGTGCGGATTGCGATGGTCAAGTGCTTGTGACTTCTGATGTGTTGGGATTGGGAACGTGGAAGCCGAGATTTGCTAAAACCTATCTTGATTTGAATGCGCTGATTACGAAAGCAGTTCAAGAATTTGGGGAGGAAGTACGATCGGCGCAATTTCCTGATAGATAGAAGCGGGTTGCAGAGGGAAGATTGAGGGTCGATCGTGGACTGTTTCTGCTCTAAGCTAGAACGTTCTATGTTTGAGCTAAAAGTTTGAGGCTTGGAGCTAGAAGTTTGGGGCTTGGAGCTAGAACGTTCTGTGTTTGAACTGGAAGCTTGAGCCTTTGAGGTCGAAATTTGAGTCTTTGAGGTAGAACGTTCTGTGTTTGAGCTAGAAGTTTGAGCCTTTGAGCTAGAACGTTCTAGCTTTTAGCTGCAACGTTGGGACTTTCTACAGAAACGGTGATATTTTCTAGAACAACCTGATTTTTTGAGCTAGAAAATATACAGCTTTAACTGTGGAGAATTTACATGGCTGACCCATTCAGCGCACTTGGAATTGCGGCGTTTGCCTTTTTGAGCCATTTTGCTCAGTCTGAAGCTGGCAAGAAGTTTATCGAATCGATCGTAGGCAAGCTCGGTGAGAAAACACTTGAGGCAGGATTGCAAAAAGCAGTGGAACTGAAAGCGATCGTAGTCAAAAAGTTACGCGGGAATCCGGCGGCAGAGCAAGCGATCGTAGCCGCAGAGCGCGGGGATGAGAAAGCATTACAAACGATTGGGGCTTATCTCAATGTGGCAATGGTTGAGGATGAGGCGTTTGCAACGCAAGTGAGGCAGATTGCAGAACAGATCATCAACATTGGCAAAATTGAAGGGCGGAATGTCCAAAACAATTACGGTGGCGAAAACTTTCAAGTCAACGATCCGAATGCGCCAACGATTCAAGGTGGATCGAATAACACGATTAACTTCAATTACGGCAAGAATTGACTGGATTCGTCGGATCGCGGCTCCGACAAAGTAACGCCGCTCTATGACATTCCTTATTGATCGAATCCCAATTTTGTGGGACGAGGGGATGAACTGAAACGGTTGGATGACATTTTCCAAACGTCAGATAGGGCTGTGATTTCGGCGGTGGCAGGAATGGGAGGCTTGGGGAAAACTCAGCTTGCGGTGCAGTATGCGAGACGAAATCAGGCGAAATTTCCGGGCGGAGTGTGCTGGCTCAATGGTCAGACGGATGATTTGATTTCTCAGATTCTCGATAAGGTGCAGACCTTGCTGACTCCTGAGCAATTGAAGGCAAAAGTTCAGGAATTGCTCGAACCGGAAAGGATTGCGAACTGGTGCTGGCGACATTGGTTGCCTGCTGGACAGGTTTTGATCGTGCTGGATGATGTGAAAGATTGGGCAAAGGCTCGATCGCTGCTGCCGACAGATGATCGATTCCGGGTTTTGGTGACGACGAGACGACAAAATCTCTTACCGAAGCAGGTGACGATCGCGCTCGATGTGTTGGAACTGGATGAAGCGCGATTGCTTTTAGCCGCTTTGGAAGAACATGGACGAGTCGATCAGAATCAGGAGAGTGCTGATCAACTCTGTAGGGCGTTGGGATGTTTGCCGCTGGGAATTGAGTTGGTCGGGTGTTATTTGCGGCACAATCGCTATCGGACGCTCTCGCAAATCATCGGGAGTTTGCAGGAAAAAGGGATGCAAGACCCGGCACTGGTGCGATCAGATGAGGATGATTTGGTCGCAGAGCGAGGGGTAAAAGCAGCGTTTGATTTGACTTGGGAAACGTTGGAGCCGGAAGCGCGGCAGGTGGCTCGGCTGTTGAGCTATTTTGCGCTCGATTGGATTGCGTGGGATTTGGTCGAGTGGGTGATGCGACGGGTGGAAGGAGACGAGTATGAATTGGGCGGATTGAAGGCGCGATTAGAGAATTCGTCGTTGGTGCAGTTTGAACAAGATCGGCTGGGTTGGTGTCGGTTGCATCCGTTAGTTCGGCAGTATTTGAAGGAAGAGGAAGCGATTACTGTTCGAGAAGCAGGAGAAGCACCTTTGCGATTAGCATTCGTGCAGGGGATGATTGCGATCGCAAGTGAAATGCCAGATAACCCGCCGACGAAGGTGATTAACTGGTTTGAAAGGGTACGATCGCACAGCCAAGAAGTCGCAGAACAGTATACAGAAGGACTAGAAGGAAATGATCTGATGTGGTCGTTTGTTGCTTTGGCGCGATTTTTTAAAGGACAGGGACTTTATCGCCAAGCCGAAGAATGGTATGCAAAATGTTTGAGCGTTACTGAATCCCGATTTGAGGACGACCATCCGGATGTGGCAACCAGTCTCAACAACTTGGCAGGACTCTACGATTCGCAAGGACGAATCAGTGAAGCCGAACTGCTCTATCTGCGATCTCTAGAGATGTGTCAACGGCTCTTTGAGAGCGACCATCCGGATGTGGCACTCACTCTCAATAACTTGGCAGCACTCTATAAATCGCAAGGACGAATCAGTGAAGCCGAACCGCTCTATGTGCGATCTCTAGAGATGTATCAACGGCTCTTTGAAGGCGACCATCCGAATGTGGCAGGCAGTTTCAACAACTTGGCATACCTCTACGAATCGCAAGGACGACTGAGTGAAGCCGAACCGCTCCATCTGCGATCTCTAGAGATGTATCAACGGCTTTTTGAAGGCGACCATCCGAATGTGGCAGGCAGTTTCAACAACTTGGCAGCACTCTACGAATCGCAAGGACGACTGAGTGAAGCCGAACCGCTCTATCTGCGATCTCTAGAGATGAAACAACGGCTCTTTGAGGGCGACCATCCGGATGTAGCACTCAGTCTCAATAACTTGGCATATCTCTACCAAGCGCAAGGACGACTGAGTGAAGCCGAACCGCTCCATCTGCGATCTCTAGAGATGAGACAACGGCTCTTTGAGAGCGACCATCCGGATGTGGCAACCAGTCTCAACAACTTGGGAGCGTTTTACTATAAGCAGGGTCGAGTGACAGAAGCCGAACCCAGGTTAGCTCGTGCCTTAGCAATGTGGGAGAAGATTTTAGGGGCTGACCATCCCAATACGGCTGTTACTCGCCAATCGTTAGCAATTGTTCGTCAGGCAATGCAAGGCGTTTCACCGTCTCAGCAAAAAGCACCGTTCATCGTGCGGGCGCTGCGGAAAATCCGCTCGTTGATTCGCAAAATTCTGAGACGGTTGCTCGGTGGCTTCACCTAGCCAAAGGCAGCGTTAAAGGCTGAATTGATCGATTTCAGGGTCGATCGCCCAAATTGATTAATTGATTAAAGGATGCTCAGGAAGCAAGATCGCGATTTTGGCGAATTTGCTCCATGACATCCTCGATCGTCACATCTTCGAGTAACTGATCGCGATCGTGCGTGTAATCTCCACTGCCTTGATCAAACTGCTGCAAAAACCGCACCATTCCGACAACACCCAAAGTTTCCCGAAGTGCTTCTAGTCCTTTTCGTCGAAGTTGTAGTGGAGTCAAATCATTCACGCTCATCACTCACCACCTCCAAAAGCCACTGCAAAGGATTCGCTACTCTTACTTGTAGCATTTCTCCCATCCGCATCGCACGCCGTAAGAATCTGTCATCTGTCGTCAGCAAAACCGTCACACTTCTCACTTCAGCACAAGTTAAATGAAAGGCATCAAACACCCCAAATCCTTGTCTAATCCATTCTTCCACCTGCCGCTCTACAGATCGATCGACCATCACTCGCTGTGTTGCTGCACTTGCTAACGTTTGCACTTGAGCCAAACGATCTGGATCTCGAATCTGCCCAATTTCCGCTTCAATCGCTTCACTTCCTACCAAAGTCCACGTCCCAGTTTGACATCGCTCCAAGATCATCAACACTGCTTCTGCTTCTAATCGAATCCGTTCTTGACGTTGATCATCAAACGGGCGATTGAAACAACAAACATCGAGGTAGATAACAAAACTCATTCAGCGTCCATCACATCAAGCATTGCCTAACATATCAGCAATCCTACGAGAGTCTTGATTTTTGAAAAAATTTGATTGCTCACCGAGGAAATCCTGAGATGGGGATCGGTCGTTAAAGGCTGAATCAATCGATTTCAGGGTCGATCGTAGAAGGACTGGGAGAGAATTGTGCGATCGCGATCACTTGTCATCTTCAATATCGCTGTGCATAAAAACAGGGACGCTTCTACAGAAACGTCCCCGTCTAAAGCGCTTTGAATTCTACTAACCCTTCATCGCCTTCGCTAATTCAGCAGCAACCTCTGGACGTGAGAATTCAGGCGGCGGTAATTCTCCTCGACGCAGCATTTCTCTGACCTTCGTTCCCGACAAGTGCACCCGCTCTTCTGGCAAACTCGGACTGGTCTTAGTTGTTGCCATGCCTTGTGTGCGCTTGCAGTAGAAAGCGTGCTCAAACTTCAAGGGTTGAATGCCTAATGCAGCCGGATCGAACTCATCGAAAATGTATTGAGCATCGTAAGTGCCGTAGTAATCTCCCACGCCTGCATGATCGCGTCCCACGATGAAATGAGTACAGCCATAATTTTTCCGAATCAGCGCGTGGAAAATAGCTTCACGCGGTCCGGCATAACGCATTGCTGCGGGATTGATGGCGAGAATGACCCGATTGTGCGGGAAGTAATGCTCCACCATAATTTCGTAGCAGCGCATCCGAATATCGGCTGGAATGTCATCTTCTTTCGTCGCACCTACTAAGGGATGCAGAAACAATCCATCCACGGTTTCCAGCGCACACTTAATAATGTATTCATGAGCGCGGTGAATCGGATTACGAGTTTGGAAGCCGACAACGGTTTTCCAGCCTCTTTCCCGGAATGCGGCTCGTGATAGAGCCGGATCAATCTGATAGGCTGGGAATAGCGGATGCGAATTTCGCTCTAATAACCAAATGTCTCCCGCCAAATTCACGTTACCTTGACGATAAAGGACTGCAACACCGGGATGTTGTTTTGAGTCAGTCCGGTAGACTTTCATTGCTTCCCGCGTCTTGTCGTAAGTGTATTTCTCACTCAACTGCAATACACCAATGTAGCGCCCGGCTGAATCGTCTAGACGAATTAAGTTTCCTTCCTGCAAGGGTGCGGCGATGTCTTCTGTCACAGCGAGTGTGATCGGAATCGACCACGGCAAGCCATTGGCTAGGTGCATTTCTTCGACGACGCGATCGTAGTCCGCTTTGCCCATAAACCCGGTCAGGGGACTAAAGCCACCGATCGCAATTAGCTGCAAATCTGAGACAGCGCGAGCGTCGAGTTGAACACGCGGTAGAAAGTCCGCCTTAGAGAGAAATTCTTCGCGTTGAGCGCCTGTGACAATGCGATCGATTAGTTGTCCGCCGTGAGGTGCGATGCCGTTAGGATGACTCATGTGGTGTAGAGAGATGAAAGGGTGAAATTACCACTTTTCCGATCAGAGAAGCGGTCTTCAATAAACTTAGCAGGATGTGTGACGATTAGGCGTTACTGGATAGAAAGGGAATTGGATCAGCGATGGGATCTCGTACTGTTTCACCCTGAAGCTTTGCCCAATACTGGCTGAGAAAATAAATCTGCCGCAGTCCTACAATGAGATTTAATCCAGGCACGAAGATCCACCAGACGACTAAGGGCGGCTTGAGTCCGTCTCGCTCATACAATTCGTTCACTGTGCGATACAGCCGAAACTGCACAATATAGATCCACGCAATTCCCAGGAGCGAAAACCATCCGAACCAACCCGGAACATCCGGATCGAAGAATGCTAATGCTTGTGGCACTGCAACGCCAAGTACAAACGGTAATAAACAGAGCGTCCCTGACCAGCCTTTACCGTTATAGGTTCGTAGCTCTTCTTGAATGATCCATTTGTAATAGCCGTAGTACAGCAGTCCGGTTAATCCTGAAAACAGAATGACTTTCCAGAGTGGGCGAGGTTTGCCGGGGATGGACATAGTGCGATCGCAGAATGCTTTACAGTTCTTAATCTAATTGGTTTCTGGATCGAAGACAATCTGATGCACGGCTTCTGGCATCAATCGCCGCATGAGTTTGAGGTATTCTTCGGCTTGGGTGCGACTGCGAAAGCGTTCTAATACAACGCGCTGCATTTTGGGTAAGAGGCGAATGACGCACCAGGGATGTAAACGAGTTCGATAATTTTGAGCGGCAGAATTGGGAACCGCATCGCGATCGGGATGGGCTGGTATCATGGGTTTCGTCTCCATTGTGAGATGAGCGGTGGCTCTTGAGTTTTCCAGACTGAGGGAGCTACCGCGTTTAAGCATTTTTATTAAAGGTCGAAATCTCGACCATGTCAAGCATGGGTTTGGTTAGGTTAAGAATTCGTGAATTAGCGCAGGAACGAGGATGGACGCTGAAAGAAGTTTCTAATCGCTCAGGTGTGAATTACAGCACAGTCAAAACCTATGCGGCTTCTTCTGGAATGGCAATGGCGGACATTTCTGCGTTGATCAGATTGCTGAAAGTGTTTGAGGTGTCGATCGAAGATCTAGTCGAGGTGATTGAGGAGTGAAAATCTATCTAGATACTCTAGTTCGCTCAGAACAATTACACCTACTGCATTTGTATCAGCCATTCGTTGATTGAGGACTAATTTAAATTGAATCAAAAATATAGTCGTACCGAACGAAGAAGAAGTAAGACAGCAGGGAACAGAGGCATTAATTCAAGTTCTAGGAATTGCCAAAGCCGCGATGTTTCTCAGAAAAACTTCCTTTCAAAAAGTTGATTATTTACAGTTGAAAGAGCAGTTGTCTGGAAACCATTCAGTCAGGGAGTTGTATCGCGAAATTCAAGCAGAGCGATCGTCAAAATGAAACGCATTTGAAATGATGATCGCTTTCAAGCCCTCATCAACGAAGCAGAATCGTAACGTAGAATTCTTTTAAAGTTGCGATCGCTATTTCAGTTTTGCGCTTACATCCTTTAATTTACTCTACGGCACATTCGATTCTCCTGCTGCAATATTCGATTCGCACTACGGAATATACAGAATTCCGTCGCGCCAATTCGATTCGCCCCACGTCTAATTCGATTCGACGTAAGGCGAATTCAATTTTCCCTGCGGGATATACAGAATTTGGTCACGCCAATTCGATTCGCTCCGCGTCCAATTCGATTTTCTTGCGGAATACACAGAATTCTCGCGATCGCTCACATCTTCAAGCTTGCGCTTTCCCCAAATACTTTTCTAAATAGGGTGAAAACACCTCATAAATCATCGTAAACGGCTTGCCATGATGCCAGAACAAATAATGCCGTCCCCAAAGCGGAGTTGAATAGCCAAACGCCGCTTCTAACGCAGGCGATCGACCATAATGTAAGCCTTTGATTTCGCGGTACAACTCTAGGCGCGATCGCGACAAATTTGCCCAAACAGGCTGCGACTTATTTTGCAAATACTCATCAACGTGGCTCAATTCCCACCAAGAAGCAGCATAACCTAAACGTTGACCTGAAGCGGTTTTGAGCCAGATTTGTCGGCGGAGACGTTCAGCCGGAATTTGTGCGATCGCAGGAGGTGCATTATCGGTAGAAAAGCCGATCGGAGACATATCCAGAACATCAACTTCAGTAGGTTCTCCAGTGAGAAGCTGTAAGTGCCGAGTTGGAGAACCATCGCCAAGCAGCATCATTTGCCAAGCGGGAGAGAGTTTGCTGTGCGGTAAACCTTGCTGAATTTCGAGTTCGCTGGCTTCCCAAATCGGATCGAGACAATGCCAAGTGGTCGGCAGAATCGCGCTATCGGTGGATCGAAAGGTCGCAGTCACGCTTGTTTACATAAGTTAACTTTCTCTTATGATAACGCTGTCTGCGCGAGCGCGAATCGCCCTATAAGACGATCGCATCTTGGAATCGAACTTCGCGTTCAAAATTCGCAGCCACAGGTATACTCTTCCTCAGTTTGTAACGATCGCTTGCTAAGAGACAGCAAGCGATCCGATTTGTTGCGAGACGGTGAGTTCATGCTTCTAACCCAGACTCAGATCGATCAATATGTTCAAGTTGGCACAGTTAAAACACGGTACTGGGAGGCAGGAGCGGGAAAGCAAACCCTCATTCTGCTGCATGGAGCAGGAGGATCAGTTGAGTTTTGGTATTACAACTTCCTAGCTTTAGCGCGAAAACATCGAGTGATTGCGATCGATATGGTAGGTTCGGGACGATCAGACAAGCCTTCCGCCTCGTATTCATTGAGGTATCAGGCGGAATTTGTTCAGGGCTTTATGAATGCGCTATCGATTCACTCTGCGGTCTTGGTGGGGCATTCGATGTCGGGCGGGGCAGTGTTGCAACTGGCGCTGATGGCTCCGGAGAGAATTGAGAAGTTGGTGCTGGTCGGAAGTTTTGGGCTAGGGCGAGAGGTGGCGATTTCTGCTCGACTTGCAACGTTACCGATGGCAATACGATCGCTGCAACCTACTCCTGCGGTGATGCGTCCGATGCTGCGGCAGAATGTGTTTGATGTCGATACAATTCCGCAAGAGTGGATTGATTTGCGTTATCCGATTTTTGCGCTACCGGGGCGCAAAGAACCCTTGATTCAGATGGCGCGGACAAATCTAAATCTATTGGGAGTGCAGGAATCGGTGTATCAGTCGATCGTGCAAAATCTTGCAAGCATTACAGCGCCCGCATTGATTATTTGGGGCAAACAAGATCGAATTATTCCGCTTGCTCATGCTCACGTTGCCGCGAAGAATTTGCCGAATGCAAAGCAGCCCTTACTGATCGATCGGTGTGGGCATTATCCGCATCTGGAACATCCAGCCCAGTTCAATCAAGTGGTGTTGAATTTTGTGCAAGATTGTTGACTTTACTGGGTTTAGTAGCTTGCTTATCGCTTAGAGATCGATCGACCCTCTGCTGCTCGAAATCGCTCTCCCACATAAGTTAATGAATATAAGTTAATGAATCTGCTAGATGTTTGTTGCGTCCGATCCTATCTTTACGACCCGTATTCTCGTAAAGACGCGAACACCTTTGGTGCAGCGAAGCTTTTAATCGCGTCTTTACCCAGACCTGTCACCAGTATTGAGAGACTTGGTATAACCTCCAGCGGTTCACAATCAGAGAAACAGATTGTCCATAACAGTTCTCTCTAACACTGATACATATAAAATCGAGCGATCGTAGCCCTGAGTCTACAACCGCCCGATCTCATTTTGATTAGAAGCTCTAAGCCAATCGACGCTTCATCAACGGTTGAACCGCCACCAGCGCGATCGCACACAGCCCAACTAAAATCAGCAATGCTCCACCAAGCGTCACATTTCCAAAGGGTGCTTGCATGATCACACTGCCAAAGCTCCAATCCGGATGAAGATAGAGGTAACGAATTGGCTCGATCGCATAGCTCAGGGGATTCAGCGTGGCGACGACTTGCAACCACTTCGGCATGAACGACAAGGGAACCAGAGCCGTACTCGCAAATAGCAACGGTAAATTCGTAACAAAGATGACCGCAAGCAGTTCAATATGTCCCGGTAGCGCAAACGCTAATCCTAGACTCAAGGCTGTGACCGCAACGACTAACAGCAACACGATCAGTGCCACTAACGCAAGCCCGATCGCATTCGGCAATCCTGCCCCTAAAAATGCACTCGTTGCGACGATCGCTGCCGTTTGAACTAAGCTCAGGGTCGTGATAAAGATCGCGGATGCCATGACGATCGAAAACCTAGAAGCCAAGGGAGCCACAAGCAAGCGATTCAGGAATCCAAACTCTCGATCAAACATCACCGGAAGTCCTGCATTGAGTGCTCCACCAAATGCAGTAAAGACAATCACGCCAGCGCCTAAGAACTGACCATAATTCACTTGATCGCCAAACAATCCTCTGGGCGCATTCTGAAACAGCGCACCAAATAAAATTAGCCACATCAACGGTTGGATGATTCCCGCCAGTAGTGTAGAAGGACGGCGCTGGAGTTGAATAAACAACCGCTTGGTCATGGCTGCCGTTTCTTGCACAAACTCGCCAAACGGATTCGGGGGCGCGATCGTGGGACGGGGTTCTGATGCAGTTTTCGGAGGGGTAATGGTCGTACTCATAGTTAAAGTGTGAATGACATTCAGAATGAATTGGCGGTTATCTCATACTTTGCTTGCGTTCTGCTTTCGGGTCGCGACTTCCAGCAGCAGCAAGTTCGGCGTCCATGAGTGTGCGTCCGGTTGCTGCAAGATACACATCGTCTAGACTCGGACGAGATTGAGCGATTCCAAAGGTGGGAAGTCCGGCTTGAGTTAGGGCTTGTTGAACGCTGGTTAAGGCCTCGCTATTTGGGGTTACGACTAAGTTTAGCGAATTGCCCTGCGCTCCATTAATAATGACTTCTTGAACCATTGGCAGCGATTGAAGGAGCGATCTCGCTTTTTCCGCTTCGTCGATCGGCGAAAATTCCCGAATCCGTAAGGTGATCCGCTCTCCCCCGACTCGATCTTTCAGTTCCGAGGGTGTTCCTGCTGAAATCACCACGCCCCGATCGATAATGGCAACGCGATCGGCAAGGGCATCGATTTCTTCAAGATAATGGCTGGTAATCAAAACCGTCGTGCCTTGTTCACGCAGTTGCCGCAGGAAATTCCACACTGCCACACGGCTTTCGATATCGAGTCCAACAGTCGGTTCATCGAGAACTAAAACGTCGGGCTGATGAAGCAGTCCGGCAGCGAGATCCAATCGTTTCATTAATCCGCCGGAATACGTACCGCTCCTTTTATTTGCCCATTCATCGAGTCCAAGTAGGTTCAGGACTTCAGCGATTCGAGGTTTGATCGAAGCTTTGGGTAAATGATAGAGCGCGGCTTGAAGTTCGAGCAATTCGCGACCGGTAAGGACTTTATCGGGCGCGACTGCTTGAGCGACATAGCCTAGTCTTTGACGAGCCGCACGGGGATTGTCGATCGCGCTAACGCCCGAAACTTCGATTTTGCCCGCATCGGGTTCTGTCAGCGTACACAAACAGCGCAGCGTAGTCGTTTTGCCTGCCCCGTTCGGTCCCAAAAGCCCGAAAATTTCGCCGGATCGAACTTCCAGCGAAATATCTTTAACGGCTTCGATCGAGCCGTAGCGCTTTTGTAACTTTTCAATTAGCACCGCAGGAGTCATACCGCTCCTCCTCTTTATTGATACAAATCTTTAAGATGTCTCACTTTCTATTCTAGAAACTGTGGGGCGTGATTTCTCATAATTTGGAGATATTTATCAAAAATCAAGCATTCGGAACGCGATCAACGATACCCATGACCAATCGAGTCACCCCTGCGGGAAGCAATATGAAGAATTATTAAGAAGTTTGTTACAAAATGTGATAATTTGTACCGTAGCAGGAAAACGCAGCGTTCTTTACGCGATCGACTTCTCTGTGACCAGCTCACACTCTAGGTCTTAAAACTATGCCCATTACCATTGACTCAGCCCGTAGTATCTTTCCCAACACGCTCTCGGCGGATGTTGTGCCTGCGACGACTGCTCGATTCAATCAACTCAGCGCGGAAGATCAACTGGCATGGACTTGGTTTGCTTATTTAGAAATGGGTAAGACCGTGACCGTAGCGGCTCCGGGTGCTGCAAGTATGCAGTTCGCAGAACCCACATTAGAGAGCATCAAAAAAATGACGTTCCCTGAGCAAACACAAGTGATGTGTGACCTCGCGAACCGTGCAGACACTCCAATTTGCCGCACTTATGCAACTTGGTCAGCGAACATCAAGCTTGGTTTTTGGTTTCAGCTTGGAGAATGGATGGAGCAAGGCGTTGTTGCCCCGATTCCTAGCGGTTATGAGCTTTCTGCAAATGCGACTGCTGTTCTGCAAGCCTTGAGAGGGTTGGATCAAGGTCAGCAAATAACCGTCTTGCGAAATTCGGTTGTAGATATGGGATATGACACTACCAAACTTGGTGAGTTTACCCGCGTTGCCGAGCCTGTAATCGCACCGAAAGATCAATCTCAACGCACCCAAGTCAAAATCGAAGGCATCAATAATGCAACGGTGCTGAAGTACATGGACAACATGAACGCCAACGACTTCGATGTGTTGATCGAATTGTTTGCGCCCGACGGTGCATTGCAGCCTCCGTTCCAAAGACCGATCGTGGGTAAAGAAGCAGTGATGCGGTTCTTTAGAGAAGAGTGCCAGAACCTAAGATTGATGCCGGAGCGCGGCGTTACCGAGCCAGCAGAAGACGGTTATACTCAAATCAAAGTCACTGGGAAAGTACAAACTCCCTGGTTTGGTGCCGCCGTTGGCATGAACATGGCTTGGAGATTTTTGCTGAATCCTCAAGGCAAAATCTTCTTTGTGGCGATCGATTTACTCGCCTCGCCGAAAGAACTGTTAAACCTGATGCGCTAGAAAATTTGTTGGGCGATTGTCGATAACTCTGTCAGTGAGCGTTCTAATCCAACGCTCATTGCTGTATTGAAACCTTTGGGACTGCAATTCAAGTTTAAAAATGCAAGTGAGTGAAATTGAGTGGTCTAAGACCGAAAAAGAAGTTTCTCGATCGGCTTTCGATCGAGCGTATCAGCGAGAAATTGACACCTTGATTCAAGCCGTAACTGAGAAAGCGAAAACTATTTCAGACGTGAGCGATGTGTGGCAACTCCATGATTTCTTGAGCGCAAAACGCCATGAAATCGACGGCAAATACGATTATCGATACCCCGGTTTAATCTTCGTGTTTGCAAGATTGGTTAGAGAAAAGTGGTTAGCGATCGAGGAACTTGAGGGATTGGAACCTGATAAGCTGTCCAAGATCTCAGCGCTGGTACGAATGGGGTAAATTCTCCAAATTTGGAGGACTTTGAAGCCGAAAAACTTCTTGACGTTCTGGAAATTTCTTCTGCTCAAAGTCCTCCAGAATAAGCTAGGTTTGCTTAACTCACGCGCAGACTATTCGAGAGCGCAGAGGCTGCACCCAAAACCCGATCGCCTCCGGCATTCGTCGCCGCAATCAGAACCAGCAAAATGCTGTCATTCGCTTGTCGCGCCAAAATCACACCGCCAACGGGCTGTGTATTTCCGGCGATCGTCAAGTTTCCCGTCCAGTCGATCTGCACACCCCCGGCAATCGATCGCACTTGTCCAGTTTGAAAGCTTTCGCCTTGTCGAAACGCATTTTGTGCAGCAACAACTAGCGCGTCACTCGGAACGATTCCGCCTGCGATTCCAAGCTGTGATTGCGGTTGAGCCAGCACCGTGTAGGCGAGGTTGCCATCTGGTGCTTCAATCAATACCGTTCCTGCTAGAGGACTCACTTTGTAATCTTTGAGAATGGCAACGACAAATCGATTGTTCGGGTCTTTGTAATCGCCGCTCACCGGAAGCGGGGGAGTGCTCGGAGCCGCAGGTAAAGACGGCGGAGCAGTCGGCGCGATCGGTACAACAGGCGGCGATGCGGTCGGAGAGACTCTTGGCGAAGGCGAGGGAGACGGAGAAGCGGTCGGAATCGGTGGACGGTTTGTAGGCAAAGAGGGATCGACCGGAATCGGAGCAACCGGAACTCCGACTGCTCCGGTCGGATTGGGTGCGGGAGTCTGAGCCATGCTCGAAATCGCACTAAATACAAAAACTGCGATCGCGAAACAGCCAATGAGCCAGCGTCGTTTCATCGTTCTACCCCCTCAAAACTGACGGATTACCAAAGTAAAAAACTCCTGCCACACATCCAATCATTAAAGTGGCTAAGGTTGCTGCCCAAAGTGCTTTCCAGCCCAAACTCGCAAGATCTTTACGGCGCGATGGAATCAAACTGGAAAAGCCACCAACAAAGATTCCGACCGAGGGCAAGTGAGCGAATCCGGCTAGACAGTAGCTAATGATCAGTAACGCTCGATCGCTCAGCGCTCCCTGACTGGCTAATACGCCTAACTGCTGATAAGACGGGATTTCCGTTTCCAACAATCGCCGTCCAATCAAAACGGATGCTTGCCAAATCTCGTTCCAATTTGCAGAAACACCTGTGAGAAACGTGAGCGGCACAAACAGCGCACCGACAATATTTTGCAGCGTCACGATTTGGAAAATCAAACCAATGCGCCTGATTGCCGGATTATTGCTCACTGCAAGTCCAGCTAAATTCGAGAAAAACAGATTTACGAGCGCAACCAATCCGAGAATCGCGATCAACAAAGCCGCGATCGAAATTGCCAATTTCACGCCGTCCATCGCGCCGACGATAATACTTTCCATCGCCCCGGTTGGACGCTCTTGAGTGAAGCGAGCAGGCTCGCCTGTGCCAGAGGCAGCGTTCTCCGCATCTTCTGGCAAAGCGCCTAAAGTCTTCGGAACTTCTGTTTCAGGCACCAGTAATTTAGAAATCACGAAGCAGGCAGGGATTGCCATGAGTGACGCTGAAACTAAATGTCCTGTAATGTTTGGGAATACTGGACGTAATAAACCCGCATACAGAGCCAGAACAGTAGAGGCAATACTACCGTAACAAGCTGTGAGAATCGCGCAGAGTTCGCTACGAGTCATGCTAGCGAGATAAGGACGAATCACTAATGCAGATTCGATTCCCACAAAAATGTTTGTTGCTCCGCTTAACGCTTCTGCACCGCTGAGATTCATCGCTCGGCGAAAGATCTTGGCAAAGAATTTAACGATCGGCTGAATCACGCCTAAGTAATACAGCAGCGACATCAGCGCAGAAAAGAAAATTACCGAAGGCAATGCCCGAAACGCAAACGTATAGCCTAAATTCAGACTTTCAGGACTGAGACGATCGCCCGCCACCGGAACATAAGCCGGAGTCACCGCCCGCGCAATCCAACGTCCGACTAAAATTGGTCCTGGCGTTGCGTTTGGATCTGGAACTAGCAGCGATCCAAATAAAAATCTTGCGCCCGCTTCGGTAGCATCTAAAACCGCATTAATACTGCTACTAATTACGCTAATCACAAAGCGCGTCACCGGAAACGTAAACACCAGCAACCCGATCGTCAGTTGCAGCGCAATTCCCCAGAGAATCACCTTCCACTGAATCACGCGGCGATTTTCAGAACCGAGCCATGCAATCCCGCACAGCGCAAAGATTCCAGCAAAAGATAAAAAATTTAACCAAGACATTATTGATATCGACCTAGCTGATCATTGAATCGAATTTTAAGTAAATCCAGAAGCATTTTAATCGAGTCCTGGATCAAATTAACTTTTGACAGTTTTTTCTGATGCTTGTTGGAGACTTTTGCCGGGATTTCTCCGATCGCATACCCCCAATTTTCGGCTAAATAAATTAGCTCTACATCAAACGAAAATCCGGTTAATGTTTGACAAAAAAATAGTTTCTTTGCAACCGATTTACGAAAGCCTTTTAGCCCCGCCTGCATATCACTGTATTGCAGATCGAGAATCTTACGCGACAGGAAGTTAAAGATCTTGCCCGCAATTTTGCGGTTGAGTTTCACATCTTTCTCGTTACCACGTGCGAGACTGCGATTGCCGATCGCCACATCATAAGTTTGTAGTTTCTCAACTAAGCGATCCAAATGTACTAAAGAATACGCCAGATCACTGTCTAGAAAACAAATCAAATCGCCATCGGCATACTCGACACCGCGCCGAATTGCATAACCTTTTCCCGCGTTCGGATAGTAAGAAAGGAGTTGAATTTGCCGCGTTTTTGCGAGATGAATTCCAGCCGTAATAATTTCCTTGGTGCGATCGCTTGACCCGTCATTGACGAAAATAAACGTAAAATTCGGATGGGTTTCTAGGTAGCGCAGAATTGCTTCAAAGGTGTGACGGATACAGGCTTGCTCGTTATAAACCGGGAGAATAATTGAGACTTGCCCGATCGTATTTAAGCGGGTGGAAGTCGGTTTTTGCCAGGTTTGAGCTTGACTGGTTGCGGCTTTGGGGCGAGGCTGACTCTTGAGTTGCACCCAACTCTCGATCGAGTTCCAAGGTTTCTTCATTCGATTTTCCCTAATCGTCACGCCATACACCAAGAAAGCAAACTTCAATTACCATACAGGATTCAGAGCAGGCGGACGAGTGCCAGACCTCTAAAAAAACTTGATCTTTCGAGAAGCATAAAGACACATTTGTAATAGGATTATTCCTTCTCGAACGTGAGCAATGTTGGATTCTCCGTAGCTTCGAGGCTGATAGCGTACAGGCACATCGACAAGATGTAGCCCTAACTTTGTAGCACCAAACAAAAGATCGAAGTCGCCAAATGGATCAAAATCGCCAAAATAGCTTCGTCCTGCGGCAATCTTCTCGTAATCACTGCGCCGCAATACTTTTGTCCCGCACAGCGTATCTTTGATCGATTGCCCCAACAGAAACGAAAACATCAGGCTAAAAAACTTATTTGCCCAGTTGTTCAACCAGGGCATCGCCTTGCCCGATCGTGGATACACCAGGCGCGATCCGTTGACAAACTCCCCGCGATCGCTGGCAATCACTTCATAAAAATGCGGTAGATCTTCAGGTTGCACTGTCAAATCCGCATCCAGAATCATCAAAATATCGCCCGTCGCCTCGGCAAATCCTAACCGCACCGCATCTGCTTTTCCCTTCCCCGTTTGTTGAAACGCCTTGAGCGTAAAGCGGGGATGCCCTTCCTGAACGATGCGTTGAATCTCGTCCCAGGTGTTGTCTCGCGAATGTCCCTCGACAAAAATCACCTCAGTCTGATTGCCCAACTGCGGCAACCGCTCGATCGCGCCTCGAATATTCCCCGCTTCATTGCGAGCAGGCACAATCACCGAACAAGAATACGCTTCTGGATCTGGCGCAAACTGCGGTTTTGCCACGATGTAATTGGTCAAACAAAAGTGACTCAAAATCGGCAGATGTGCCAGCACCCGATTACAAAACGGCGCAATCAAGGGAATCGGTTTCGGACACAAGAAACGACGACTCGATCGCAGCGGCAAATACCCCGTTATCTGAAGCAAATTTGATACATCGGTCATCGAGAGCCAACTTTGCGGCGGTTGCGGACGACGCTGACCGATTTTTTCAGCAAAGTGCAATAGAGGCTGCCACAAAAAATTATGAAACGTCAGAATCAAGCGAGTGCGACGATGACAAAACGGCTGCAAATTTGCCAAGACTTGTTGCACATCGCTCAAATGTCCTAAGACACCTGAAAGCACAATGAAATCAAACTGTATTTCTGGCAAATCTTCGGGTATTAGCGTCTCAGCGTCTAAGCAGTAAAACTGCAACTGTGGATGCTTTTGTGAATACTTTGCCTGAGCGATTTCTACCATCGATCGAGAAAAATCAATTCCAATCCCCACGGCTGGATCGAGCGCTGCCAAGAGGCTTCCTGTTCCACAGCCAATTTCTAAAACACGGCTACCTCGTGGGATCAAAAACTGGTGTAAACGATCGAGATCTTGATAGTAATAGCGGTTGCGTTGATTCCACCGATCAAGATCAGCAGCAATGCGATCAAAATACGATCGCACCCGCACTTTGAACGCATTTTTCGCGCTCGATTCTGACGATTTTGTAACAGAATAACTCATCCGCATTCCTTCACTGATCACAGCTCTGATCGTGCATATTGATAATTTCAGTCGATCTATTCTCTCATATTGATTAATAAAGTCTTAACGGATGATCCAATCCGTACAATTCGCCGTATTGTAATCATTAGTTGTTTTTGTTCTCCGGGATAAGTGCGATCGTTGCACTAGCTTTGTCGCTGCCGTTCCCATCCGTATCCGTTCTCCGAATTTCGTTGCATCGGTCTTCTAGACCGCAACGATGTAAAGAAGTTTTTGCTACCAGAGTCACAGAAATATGGTGCATAAAAATTATTCCTCCACAGTTGGTCTGGCGCTACTGTTAACCGCAACGACGGTTGTAGATGTCCAGTGGGTTCGAGCGCAGTCGCCTGTATTTCAACTTCCGGCTTCTGTTGCCCAAGGAACCAACGTTCGCATTGATGGCTCTAGCAGCATGGCAGCCGTCAACACGGTTCTGAAGCAGCGCTTTGAGCAGCAATTCCCTGGAACGAAAGTCAGCCTTGCTGCCAACGGCGCATCCACTGGCATTCAATCGGTGCTAAACGGTAAAGCTGATATCGCCGCGATCGCTCGTCCCCTCACCGAAGCTGAAAAAGCTCAGGGCTTGAAATCCGTCCCGATGGGACGCGACAAAATTGCAATCATTGTCGGTGCCAATAACCCGTTTGCAAAAAGTTTAACGATTAACCAGTTTGCGAGAGTCTTCCGTGGCGAAGTCAAAAACTGGTCACAAGTTGGCGGACAGAACACCCCGATTAAGTTCGTCGATCGTCCTGATGGCAGCGACACGCGCCAAGCGTTCAAAGAGTATCCCGCCTTTAAGCAAGGGAAATTCACAACCGGCACAACCGCACTCAAACTCAAACAAGACACGATTCAAGCAGTCGCTGCTAACTTAGGCAATAACGGCATCAGCTACGCGACCGCGAACCAACTCAAGAACCGACCTGGCGTGAGAGCGATCGCAATGGACGGCGTAAAACCGACCGATGCGCGTTACCCCTTTTCTCAACCGCTCTACTACGTTTATAAAGATGGCGCAAATCCAGCCGTCCAGGCATTTCTAGGGCTGGCGACCAGTGCTCCTGGACAAACGGCGATCCAGAAAGCTGGAGTTGTAGATAAGAATCCTGGCGAAAAGTCCGCCACGACCGCAGCAGCTTCTCCAAGCAGTAATGCTCAAGGGGGCGGCAATCCTCTCGCTTTCCTCTTCCCTAGCGAAAATACCGCCGGAACCGCTCCTGAAACCGGATTACCGTCCTGGCTCTGGTGGCTATTACCGATCGGCTCAGGAGCCGCCTTGCTCTGGATGCTGGCAAGAGGTCGTCGTCCTCGCCCTGCTGCAACCCGCGATCGCTTGAGTCCATACGATCAAGAGCGTAACGAGACTGGCACCTTTACTCCGCCTCCTTATCCAAGCGACCCGGACACACCCTCTGTGAACGGCGCGCCCTATGTTGAAGGCGGCTTTGATCCGCTGCATAGCGCCAATGGCATGTCAGCGCCTTCATTGGGAGAAACACCCTCCAGGCAGCCGAGCAATTTTGATTTCGATCCGAAGGATACAACCGATCGCGCCTTTGGCAACTTGAGCGCAGATTCACTGGTACTAGGCGCAGGAGCAGCGACTTGGTCCGCGTTCAGCAACCGCCCCAACCAAAGCCGCGTGGTACTAAAGTCCCGCAGTTCTCAAGAAGTCGAAGCCTTTTGGGACATCCCCAACGATGAACGACAAGCAGCGCGGCAGCAGGGGGGTGAAAAATTAGCCCTGCGGCTCTACGATGTCACCGATATCGATCTGTCTCATCAATCCGCGCACAGCGTTGAGCAGATCGACTGCGACGAACTCACGCAGCGCCAACGGTTGCCGATCGGACTACCCGATCGCGATTATCTCGTCGAAATTGGCTATGTCACAGGCTACAATCAGTGGCTCAGCCTCGCGCGATCGACGCATGTGCGCGTTCCCGCTGCTAATCCCTTTAGCCCAGCTAGGAGTACTGTGACGGGCGGTGATGTCATTGCTCCAGATGCCGTAGACTCAGCCAAAGCCGTGTTGTCCGACGATCGCGACATCGAAAATACAGAGATCGAGCCTACAACGCCTGAAGCACCGCAACCCTCTACCGAGTCCCCAAGCTGGTTGCAACAGATCACCGATCGAGTCACGGATACCGCTAGCAACGTCACTCAAGCAGGCGGAGCCCCTGGAGCAGGAACTGCCGCTTGGTCTTTCATTTCTGGTCGGCATCAGGCAGATACGCCACGGACAGCAGAACCTCCTACAGAAACCGCATCGTTCACAACCGATACTGCCCCTGAGAGTAACCTCAGCGATGCGTTTGTCACAGGTGAGACAACCGTACCTCCGGTGCAGCCGGAAATAAATGAAGGTCGGCTGATTCTCACGCCGCGCAATTCCCGCTGGGCTTATGCAACCTGGGATTTACCCCGATCGCTGCGCTCCCGAATTAACCTCACCGGCAGCGAGAACCTGGTGTTACGGCTGTACGATGTCACCGAGAGCGGCGCGAGTCTGCCTGAGCGCTACGAGCAGCTTGACATCGACGATATGGCGCTGAGTTGCGATGTACCGATTCCGACGAGCGATCGCACCTACGTTGCCGAAGTCGGCTATGTCAATGTGAATCAGCAATGGACTCGACTGGCACGATCGACACCAGCCCACGTTTCACCAAACTAGAGTCATAAAAAAAGCGGTGAGGTTTATGCCCCACCGCTTTTTTTAGTGTCAAAGTTCTATCGCGCCCAGTAAATCACTTTCTTCTCTAGCAGAACGAAGAAGCAGTAAAGCAACACACCCATTAACGCCAAAATTAATAGCGCTGCAAATGCGAGTGGGACATTGAAATCCGCGGTAGCTTGAACAATCAAAAATCCTAAACCCGCATTAGAAGCAACAGATTCAGAAATCACCGTACCGATAAACGCGAAGGATGCAGCGATTTTCAGCGATGCGAAGATGTACGGCAAAGTGTGGGGCCATCCCACCTTCTGGAAGGTTTCGACCTGAGTTGCGCCCAATGCCCGTAAAACATCTTTCATCTCCGGTTCAACCGTATCTAAGCCTAAAGCGACGTTGACCGCGATCGGGAAAAACGCCAGCAAAAACGCCGTTAACGTTGCCGGAATTTCATTCGCCCCAAACCAAATCGCTAATAAAGGAACTAACGCCGCTTTCGGAATCGTATTGAATGCAACCAGAAGCGGGTATAGCGTGAGATAAGCTACTTTTGAATAGCCGATGATAAACCCTAAAACGACTCCCACTCCGACCGCAATCACAAATCCCAGCATGGTCGTCCAAAGTGTCCGCGTTGCGTTTGCAAGCAACTGAGGCGCAAAGTTGATCAGCGCATTCAAAATATTGGTGGGTGCAGGTAGGTTAAACGGCGGAATTTTAAAGATAATGACCACCAACTCCCAAACCACAAACAGCAGAATAGTTGCAACAAAAGGAAGCACAAAGCCAGCCGACTTTGACTTAAAGAATTTTTCCATAATGAATCCTAACTGTGATGAATGTGCTTACGAATGCTGGCGAAGTAGTGATTAAACTCGTCGCTCAGTTCCATCTCCAGCGTTCTCGGACGCGGAAGATTAATCTTGACTTGGTAAATAATTGAACTGGGACGCGGCCCCATGACATAAACCGTATCCGACAGAAAAACGGCTTCACGCAGATCGTGCGTGATCAAAATGCCGACGCACTTCACCCGCATCCAGAGGCTTTGCAGCATTCCCCACATTTCCTCACGGGTAAACGCATCCAGCGCTCCAAACGGTTCATCCAGCAGCAGAATCTCTGGACTGTGAATCAACGATCGACACAGCGATGCCCGTTGGCGCATTCCTCCAGACAACTGCCACGGATACTGCTTCTGAAAATCTTGCAGCCGCACGGTTGAAAGAAGATCCTGCGCCATGCGGATATACTCTGCTTTGCGCTGGCGAAAGTTCTTTTTATACGGCTCAGCAATCTCTAAGGGCAACATCACATTGTCGATCGTATTGCGCCACGGCAGCATCACTGGATTCTGAAACGCAATTCCAGTATTTCGCAGTGGTTTTTTGATCGGCGTTCCCCGATAGCGAATTTCGCCGATCGGAGCCGGACTCAGCCCCGACACCATCCGCAAAATTGAGGTCTTACCGCAACCGCTCGGACCCACAAACGACACAAACTCGCCAGGGTGAATCGATAGGCTCACTTCCTGAATAATCCGGCGCATTGAACCTTCAAACGGATACTCTAACCCTACGTTGTCAAACTCTAACAGGGGCTGTCCATCGGCTAAATCAGAGCTGATCGATCG
The DNA here is from genome assembly GCA_014695255.1 of Cyanobacteria bacterium FACHB-63. Lineage (GTDB taxonomy): Bacteria > Cyanobacteriota > Cyanobacteriia > Leptolyngbyales > Leptolyngbyaceae > Leptolyngbya. Next base: position 256,914 of record JACJNX010000077.1, on the reverse strand, counting down.
AGAATCGGTGCGAGGCTGAACCATAGCTTTAAGAAAGTATAAGGTGGATAAAAGCAAAAGGCTAAGCACAAGGCTCAGCCTACGAATCGGTTTAGCTTAACGGTTTGCGATCAGTCGGAACGGCTCGCTCTTCCTTCGGCGGTAAGAACTTATCGGTAAAGATATCGGAAATCGCCGGGGTTGTCTTCAGCCCGAATCCTTCAGCTGTCTGTTTCAGCGTTTTTTCAAGTCGCGCGGGATCGGCGGCCCCTAAGCCGTTCTGCTCAACCTCAGGACTTAACAACATGCGATCGAGCGCAACCTGCAAGCGCACTTTCTCAGCTTCGCGATCCATCAGCTTCGAGTCATCCGATGCCATCACGGCATCAAGGGCTGCGCTCGGATCTCTTAACGTATCCTGAAGCCCGCGCATATAGGCTCTAACGAATGCCTTAATCGTGTCAGGATTTTGCTCGACAAAGCTTGCTTTTGCCAGAATGGTGTTGCCGTAGAATTCAAGCCCGTTGTCGTTGTAATAGAACACATTGATATCGTCTAGCTTCTTACCCCCTTTGAGCAATCCAGGCAGAGCCGAGGTTGCAAATCCGCTAATCGCATCGACTTGTCCTTGCAGCAAAAAGCTTTCTCGCAGTCTTGGCTCCATGGTTGTCCACTCCACCGAGTTCGGATCAATTCCGACTTGCTTGGCGAACACTGGGAACAACTTGCGGGGTCCATCGCCTGCGGGTGCACCGAGTTTCTTGCCCGTAAGATCTTTGGGAGAAGCAATGCCTTTATCTTTGAGCGCCAGGATTGCAAAGGGTGCTCTATTCTGCGTCACTGCGACTGCCATGACCCTATCATTTGGGTTTTTCTCATTAAACTCCAGCGCGTTATACATGTCGCTGAAGGACAAATCAAACTTTCCAGTGCCCAGTTTGCTAATGGTGTCGGAGTTGCCGAATCCGCGCTCATACGTAACATTCAAGCCCTCTTTAGCAAAGTATCCGTTTTTCATCGCCAAAATCAGCGGTGCATCTAAGCTTTGTTTCAAGAATGAAAGTTGCACTCGGACATTTTTTAGGTCTTGAGTATTTGCCACAGGACTTGATGCCGAGCCGCCGGCAGCAGTTGTGGTTGGTGTTTGTTGAGAACATCCGCCAAACAAAACCACTGCGGCGGCAATGAGTGACAAACTTGATAGTTGCTTTGATACTTTCTTCACAGTGTTTCTCCAAGAGCAGCGATCGTCGATAAGTTCGCGATCAATAAAAGAGGGATATTGAATTTGAAAAGCAACGCTTCAGCCGACCGCTCCAAGTCAATATTAAAACGGTGTATGCAGCGCCAAAGTACAATATGGGGCAGTAGTCAAACCCTCTGATGTAGCACTGTATACAGAATACAGATTTCCTTCCAGGGTGTCATTTTCGATAGGATTTACCATGCTTCTTGTCTTTCAACACACCTACTTAACCTTTTCTTAAGAGCAGGAGAACTTCGGTTTCAAAACTGTCATCAAAGGCTATTTGACCGATCAATCTGCATTCATACTTTGGCTCAATCCTTTACGCGACTTCCCACACAGAGGGTTCTAGAATTTACTCTCATCGCTATAAAGGTATAGCAGGTTACAGAAGGTTAGATGAACCTCGCTGTATTTGTAGAGGGGTTTGTATACGGCATACTGCCCGGTGTGAAGAGGAGTGAGTGAACCCTATGCGTAAGCGGCTTTTGTTAGCCTCTGCTGCTGCATTGGCAGCAAGTTTCGGGCTGGTGTCTAGTGCGGTGGCTGAACCTGCGATCGAGGAGAAAGCAGAGCAGGATGAACTCAGCAGCTTGAAGGTCAAAGAAAGTTTGAAATCTGCTGAGCCTTCTGCAAATGCGGAAAGCCCCAGCATCGAGTCAATTTCTACTCAGTTAAACTTATCCCCCAGTCAGCCTGCTCGTGGAATGCAGCGCGTGGGCACCGTCGCGGAACTGAGCGCACCAGAGCCGAAGCGCGTTACTCCTAACATGAGTCAAGTGACTTCCGTTTCGCAGCTATCGGATGTGCGACCGACCGACTGGGCGTTTCAAGCCCTGCAATCTCTGGTTGAGCGCTATGGGTGTATCGCTGGCTATCCAGATCGAACCTTTCGTGGCAATCGAGCCACCACTCGCTACGAATTTGCCGCCGGACTGAATGCGTGTCTCAATCGGATCAACGAATTGATCGCTGCTTCGACCGCTGACTTGGTGAAGAAAGAAGACCTCAACACGCTGCAAAAGCTGCAAGAACAATTTGCCACAGAGTTAGCAACCCTGCGCGGACGAGTGGATGCCCTAGAAGCCAGAACCACAACCCTAGAACGGCAGCAATTCTCAACCACCACAAAGCTGACCGGAAACGTCTTCTTTAACCTAACTGGAGCTTTCCCCACAGGCGATATCACCGCAGAGCGTAACCCCGCGACTCCTGGAAACGCGATCGCCCCTCCGGTACGTCAGGGTGCAGCTCGAATTCCCTCAAGAGTACAGCGTAGGGAGCCTAACATTACGTTCAGCTACTATGCGTTTCTTAACTTCAACACTTCCTTCACAGGACGCGATCAGTTAGTTACACAGCTCGTCTCTGGAAACGGCAACTCTCCAGCGAACCAGCTTGTATCTGCCGGATTCTTTAACTCCTGGGGAACTCCATTCCTTGATCAGACAGGAGTTCTGACGACCGGATCGGTTGCGGTGCGTGAACTCTTCTACTCATTTCCAGTCAGTAACAGCGTTCGCATTGCCTTCGGACCGCGTTTGAACTTCTATCGCTACTTTGACCAAAACCGCTTTACCTTTTTCCTCACCGGTGCAGGCAGCTTTAACTCAAATGGCAGTACCCTCTCGAACGCAGTCGATCGAGGCTCCGGTGCAGTTGTGATTTGGAATATCACGCCTCAGCTCCGCTTCACGACCGCCTATCTGGGAGAGAACACCGAGTTTCTCAATCCCGCCGCCGGATTCAATACCTCAAGCGATCCAGCACGAGGACTATTCCGCGCCACGAACACGATTAGCGCAGAACTCGCCTACTCACCCACACCGAGCTTTAACTTCCGATTCTTATATACGCGATCGAACCTTAATCCCACTGCTGCCGGATTTGTTGGGGGTTCGCCGGGTGAACCTGTGCCTTACGGCTATGTAGATGATGGATTTGGTGGAGCCTTGCAAGAGGCGGCATCGGATGCGTTTATCGCCAATTTTGACTGGTTGCTCACGCCCAGATTTGGCGTGTTTGGGCGCTACTCCTACGGGCGTACCGATGTGAATCCGGTCAACCCCGTCAGAGCAGGTGGAGATGTGCGAGTGCAATCCTTCCAGGTGGGTTTAGGATTTCCTGACTTGGGAAAAAAAGGTGCCCTGGGTGTCATTTCCTTCGTGATGCCATACGACTACATCGGCGGACGTGAGTTTCTGCTTTCTGGTGGCGGTGATGGAGGAACGCAGTATGACTTAGAACTGTCTTATTTCTATCCCCTCAGTCCGAACGTCGCGATCGTGCCTTCGTTTTACACCATCTTCAACGCCAATAACTTTAACAGCAATCCCACTGTGTTTATTGGCAATATTCGGACACAGTTTACCTTCTAGTGTTGCTGACATTTCGGCAGTTCCCCCTTCTGATTTCCTAGATGATCAGAAGGGGGTTTCCTGTGAGTTCTTTCTCTGGGCAGTATGCGAACGAATCAGTGCTTCGTACACTGAGTGTTCTGGTCTAGAGGGTTAAACCATGCCGTTCCGATCGCCCGCTGTTTTCCGTGCTTTACGATCGCGCAACTATCGCCTCTTTTTTGCAGGACAAGGGTTGTCGCTAATCGGAACCTGGATGACGCAAACAGCAGTAATTTGGCTGGTGTATCACTTGACCAATTCTGCACTGATGCTGGGGGTGGTTGGCTTTGCTCAACAAATCCCAAATTTTATTCTCAGTCCGTTTGCAGGCGTGTTCGTCGATCGCTGGAACCGTCGTCCCGCTCTAGTTGCAACTCAAGCGCTGTCGATGCTGCAATCTCTGGTGTTAACGATTCTGGCGTTCACAGGCAAGATCGAGATTTGGCACATTATCGCGCTCAGTGTGTTTCAGGGCTGCATCAATGCGGTCGATATGCCGACTCGTCAGGCATTTGTAGTAGAACTGGTTGAGAAGCGCGAGGATTTAGGGAATGCGATCGCGCTCAATTCTTCTATCTTTAATAGTGCAAGATTAATCGGACCCGCGATCGCGGGTGTGTTAGTGGCAGCAGTGGGAACGACGGCTTGCTTTGCGATCGATACGGTGAGCTATTTCGCCGTTTTGCTGGGATTGCTTGCCATGAGACTGCGACCGAAAGCGATCGCTGTAACTGCAAAAGCAGGGGTGCTGGAGCAGTTGCGAGAAGGAATTTCTTACTCGTTCGGCTTTCCACCGATTCGCGCCATTCTGTTGTTAATTGGATTGGTTAGTTTAGTCGGAATGCCTTACACCGTGTTAGCGCCAATTTTTGCGACGCAGTATTTAGGCGGCGATGCAGAAACACTGGGATTTTTAATGGCAGCTTCTGGACTGGGTGCGCTTTGTTCTGCGCTTTATCTCGGATCGCGGCGATCGGTCGTTGGGCTGGGAAAATTCATTGCGATCGCACCTGCGGGTTTTGGCACCGCAGTTATTATATTCTCGCAATCTAGAGTGCTCTGGTTATCGCTGCTTGCGATGTTTATTGCAGGCGCGAGCTTAATTTTGCAATCCACTTCGGGCAATACGATTTTGCAAACGATCGTCGATGAAGATAAGCGCGGTCGAGTGATGAGTTTATATGCTCTAGCGTTTACGAGCATGGTGACGTTTGGTAATCTGTTCGCTGGAAGTTTAGCGAGTCGGATCGGTGCGCCAAATACGCTCACGATTGGGGGGATTATTTGCATTGCGGGATCACTGTTTTTTGGTCGTCAACTCCCTGCGCTGCGGCAACTGGTCATTCCGATTTACGCTCGACTTGGAATTCTACAATCTCCTCATCCCTATCAACCTCATCCATAATGGAGGGTTCCTGTGACCACTGCTATTGACAATCGCGATCGCGTTTCGCTAAAGACCTGGATTGGTGTGTTCGGAACCGTTCTCGGTGCGTTCATGGCGGTGTTGGATATTCAAATCACCAATTCATCTCTAAAAGATATACAAGCGGCATTAGGCGCAACGTTAGAAGAAGGGTCTTGGATTTCGACTTCCTATCTGGTTGCAGAAATCATTGTGATTCCGTTAACCGGATGGTTGTCACAAGTGTTTTCAGTCCGGCGATATCTATTAGTTAATGCGACGCTATTTGTATTTTTCTCGATCGCTTGTGCGTTTGCTTGGAATCTCCCTTCGATGATTGTGGCGAGAGCATTTCAAGGATTCACAGGTGGAATTCTAATTCCAATGGCGTTTACGGTGCTGCTGACGACCTTGCCACCCTCAAAACAGCCGATCGGGATGGCATTGTTTGGCATCACAGCAACATTTGCACCTTCGATCGGCCCGACATTCGGCGGTTGGTTAACTGAGAATTTCAGTTGGCATTATGTGTTTTATATCAATCTGATTCCTGGAGCATTACTGTTTGCTGCGGTCTGGTATGCGATCGATCCTCGTCCGATGCAGCTAAACTTGCTTAAACAAGGGGATTGGGGCGGAATTGCAGCAATGGCGATCGGGCTTAGATCGCTGCAAGTCGTTTTAGAAGAAGGCAGCCGCAAGGACTGGTTTAGCTCATCGTTAGTTTTGCAGTTGTCGATTCTGGCTGTGATTTTCTTGGCGATCTTTTTTACGATCGAACTAACACGCAAACGCCCGTTTATTAATTTGCGTTTATTAAAAGAGCGGAATTTCGGTTTAGCAAGCGTCGTCAATGTCAGTCTAGGTTTAGGTCTCTATGGCTCGGTCTACATTCTGCCGTTGTATTTGGGGCAGATTCAAGGCTACAACGCTATGCAGATTGGTGAAGTTCTGATGTGGGTTGGATTTCCTCAATTATTGGTGATTCCGTTCGTACCAAAATTAATGCAGAAGATGGATGTGCGGCTCATTATTGGCATTGGAGTCAGTTTGTTTGCAGTCAGTTGCTTTATGAATTCCAGCCTGACAAGTAACTCTGGAATTGATCAACTGCGCTGGTCGCAACTTGTTCGAGCAATGGGACCGCCTTTGATTATGGTTCCGCTCTCATCGGTAGCAACAGCGGGTTTACTGCCTGCTCAAGCGGGTTCTGCATCGGGTTTATTTAACATGATGCGAAATTTGGGCGGCTCGATCGGAATTGCAGCCGTCGCAACTTTGCTGACTCAGCGGCAACAGTTTCACTCAAATCGACTCGGTGAATCTGTCTCTCAATTTAATCCAGCTACTCAGGAGGCAATTAATCAGGCAACCCAGTATTTTGTCAGTCGCGGCGCTGATCTGACAACGGCACAAAGTCAGGCGATCGCATCGATCGCAAATCGAATTCGTCAGCAGGCTTACATTCAAGCATTCAACGATTGTTTTTACTTTATTGGCTTTGCATTGCTAGTAAGCGGCATCGCAATCTTATTCTTCAAAAAGACCAAAGCAACGGGGATGTCTGCCGGACATTAATATGATTATGCTTAGATGTATTTTTCATTCCAATTGCATTGCTTAAAGAAGTCGAAATATCAATTGCATTCGCGATCGTAGGGGCGCAATTGATCGCGCCCCTACCAGAAATCCCGCAATGCTTAATAATGTGCAATATTCAAAAATCAAGTTCAAGATGAATTACATCTATCTACAGGAAGAATGTAGATAGATGCGACTTAAATCCTTCTCCGTCTTCCGGTCTACTTCAGTTAAACGAAGTAGGTTTATTTCGATGATTGGGAAACATATATAGAGAAACCTTCGGGTACATGGTAAGACCCTGAATATGGGAAGTTAGGTATGTTAGTTGATGATTCTTCAACCGATTCTCCTAGCGGTTTGCTTGGCATTCGCAGCCGAATGCACTTTAGTGGACGGTTAGATGTTTTTGGTAGTGGGCAACAGTGGAGTCTATACCTTTATATGGGGCGGCTAATCTGGGCAACGGGTGGGCCGCATCCTCACCGTCGCTGGCATCGCTATCTCACCCAGCATTGCCCACATCTTAGTCCTAGCGCGATCGCGCTTCCCTCCACCACCGATACGCCCTGTCAGGACTATCAGGCCCTGAATGTCTTAGTTAAATCCCAGCAAATCAGTCCAGAGCAAGCAGTTGCGGTAATCCGCAGCACCGTCAAAGAAATTCTGTTCGACATCATTCAGCAGGAAGAAACCCGACCCGTCACCTTCAAAACCGATGCTCAAGACATGCTAGAAGCATCGCTAGCGCTGCTCAACGCTGAACACCTTCTCAACGAAGTGCAGCAACAATGGAATACTTGGCGATCGCTGGGGTTTGCAGATCATTCTCCCAACCTTGCACCTACTCTGCGCCATTCGGAGCAACTGCAAGAACACACTCCAGAAAAACTCCACAAAATGCTCATCTCGATCGTCGATGGTCGGCGGACTCTACGAGATCTCGCAATGTTGACCAAGCAAGACCTGCTGCAATTCATGCGCGTGCTTGTGCCCCTTTACCGCAAAGGACTGGTTGCCCTGATCCAAATTCCCGATCTATCGATTCCGAGAACAACCCAATCGGCCACACCGACTTCTGGCTCTATTAAACCCAGTCCCTCTAGCAACAGCGCATCCCAAAACAATCAGATCCAGCGGATTATCTCCTCACCGCCGCTCACCGGCTCAAGCCGCGCTCCGCTCATTGCCTGCATCGACGACAGCAAGCGAGAATGCCAGCTCATGGAGCGTATTCTCACCGAGGCAGGCTATCAGTTTGTCGGTATTCAAGACTCGATTCAAGCATTGCCCGTCCTGCTAGAGAAAAAACCTGGCTTAATTTTCCTAGATTTGGTCATGCCGATCGCCAATGGGTACGAGATCTGCGCTCAAGTTCGACGGGTTTCTGCTTTTAAAGATATCCCGATTGTTATTTTGACGGGCAGTGACGGAATCATAGATCGAGTCCGGGCAAAGTTTGTCGGGGCATCGGGATTTTTAGCCAAGCCAGTTGATGCCGATCGAGTGTTAACCGTGGCGCGAAAAGTCCTGCCAATTGAGAATTAACGATGCGGAGAAGCGAATGAAAACGGTACTGCTAGTTGAAGATAGCGTGACTGAGATGCAGCTTTTGACGGCTTACCTGCAAAGGGCAGGACTGACTGTGATGAGCGCTCAAAGCGGTGAGGAAGCCCAAACAAAACTGACGGCTCAAACTCCTGATTTAATTGTGTTGGATGTGATCTTGCCTGGACAAAGCGGGTTTGAACTCTGCCGAGAACTCAAATCTGACCCCAAAACAAAGCAAATTCCTGTTGTGCTTTGCTCAACCAAAGATACTGAAGTCGATATGATGTGGGGCAACTTGCTCGGCGCAAATGCCTATCTTTCCAAGCCGGTTAATCCCGCTACGCTGCTCAGCACGATTCGCGACCTCAAGGTAATTTAACGGAGGCGCACAGTATGGTTGGTATGGCTGCTCCTTTGGAATGGGAGCCATTGCGTGTCCCACAGCCCGCTTCAATCGCCAGCCTGGAATCGTTGCTGAATCCACCTGTCGCGACCAAACCGCTTGAGAAATTTCTGCGATTTCACCTGAATCCATCTCACTCGATGTTGCTCCCGCTAGAAGACATCATCGCTGTACAAACCATTGCAATTCTGGATGTCTTACCTGTACCGCAGATGAGTGCTTGTGTGTTGGGACTGTCAAACTGGCGTGGCGAAGCGCTCTGGCTTGTCGATTTGCTTTACCAGCTTGGATTCGGCGAGATCATACAGCCCGTACAATCCCTGACTACCCTGAACGCGATCGTCGTGCAGTTCCAAGGTAAATGGCTTGGCTTAGCGGTTCAATCGATCGGTGAAATTGAAGAGCATGATCCAGAGAAACTGGTGCTTCCCTCTCCGGATCTGTTTGCTCAACCCCTCGCTGCTTTTATCAAGGGATATTTTGGGCATGACCACAGCATTGTCTTAAGCACTGCTGCCATTTTGCAAGATCCAGCTTTACATTCACAGGCTTCAATCTAACTTCTTTACCCCTAGCCTCCGGAGTCTTTCTATGTCTGCATCGCATCGTTCTGAACCTACCCTGGATTTGTCTTCCATGTTTTCCGCAGAACCCACCCTCGAAGAATTTACAGCTTTCCTCTCAGAGACTCCCGTTGAGGTGAATGGGATGAGCGGTAGAAATGCTGCGATCGAGTCTGCGCCAATGCCCGAACCCGTCGCTTCCTACATAAACGGCAATGGCGCAAGTCCACCCAACTCAGAGGAGACAGGACGCGATCTCCAACAAGTTGTAACGGCGCTGACGGGATTGAAATCAGAACTCAAGCGGGCAGGACTCCTTGAGAAGCCTAACATCCAAAATTTATTTCGCCAGGTTGCAGAATTTGCAGCGGTTCAGCCTAAGCAGCAAAGCGGAACGAGAGAACTGCGTTATCACCGCAAGCAACTCACAACGATCGCGGCGCAGATGCGCTTGATTACTGACATGGACACTTTAATGAAAGTCTTTGTCAAAGTTGCCCGCGAAACGCTGCAAGCCGATCGTGCCTTGATCTATCGGTTTAATACTCAAGACACAGGATCGATCATTGCTGAATCGGTAGTGCGAGGATGGACACCCGCGCTGGGAGCAACCCCTTCCCTGACTTGTTTTTGTTTTGATCAGCCCGAAGACTATGTGACGCATCAAGTGGTCGTTGTTGAAGATGTCAATCGTGTTGATTTGATGCCGTACCAACATCAACTGCTCGAACAACTGCAAGTCAAAGCAAGTCTAAGCTTACCGATTCGGGTAGCTGGTCAGACTTGGGGCTTACTGATTGTGCATCAATGTTCCCGCTCCAGAGTGTGGCAAGAAGTTGAAATTAACCTCCTGCACCAGCTTTGTTTGGAACTCACGATTAATCTACAGCAGTCAGAGTTTTCCTCAAAGCTGACGCAGCAAAATGAAGCAGAAAAAGCAGTCTTCAAAGTAATCGATCGCATTCGTCGATCGCTTGATCTCGATACTGTATTTCGAACGACTACGCAAGAAATTCGTCAGCTTCTCAAAGTCGATCGTGTCAGCATTTATCGCTTTGAACCAGACTGGAGCGGTGAATTTGTAGCGGAATCGACTGCTCCGGGTTGGACTTCGCTGATCCAAGAGCAAATCGATAGTCCGATTCTCAAGCAGAACATCAGTGAATGTAGCGTTAAGCGGCTGGGCAGTAGTTCTGCCCGCGCTACCGATACCTATCTCCAGCAAACGCAGGGCGGAAAGTTATCGAATCCAACTGCTTTTCGATCTGTGAGCGACATCTATGAGGCGGGTTTCTCACCTTGCTACATTGAGATGCTAGAACGCTATCAAGCGAGAGCTTATGTGATTGTTCCAATTATCCAAAATCAGAAGCTTTGGGGCTTGTTGGCGGCGTATCAGAATTCAGCTCCTCGCGATTGGCAAGATGCAGAAATTTCGCTGATGTCCCGGCTGGGAACCCAGTTAGGTGTGGCAATTCAACAAGCACAAAATCTTCAACAGCTACAATCGCAGAGCGAGCAGCTTGCAAAAGTATCTGAGCGTGAACGTGCTGCGGCACGAGTGATCGATAAGATTCGTACATCGCTCGATCTCAATACAATCTTTAAAACTGCAACTCAAGAAGTTCGACAGTTTCTCAACACCGATCGCGTCGCTGTATATCGGTTCAACCCGGATTGGAGCGGTGAATTTGTTGCAGAATCTGTTGTACCAGGCTGGATTTCGCTGATGGAAGAGCAGCTTGAGAACACTGTCTTCAAAGAAAACGCCAGCGATTGTGATATCAAAACAATCGGTAGAACCAAATCGATCGACACCTACTTACAACAAACTCAAGGGGGTGCATACACGAAAGGCGCAAACTTTAGAGCCGTTTCGGATATCTACAAAGCTGGGTTTTCGCCGTGTTATCTCGGTGTGCTAGAACGCTACCAAGCGAAAGCCTACATTATTGTTCCGATCATGCAAGGAGAGAAGCTGTGGGGCTTGCTGGCAGCCTATCAGAACTCAGGAATCCGACACTGGGATGACTCTGAAATTAGCTTGATGATTCAGATTGGAACTCAGCTAGGGGTGGCGATTCAGCAGGCAGAATATTTAAAGCAAGTTGAAGCTCAAACGGAACAACTGAAAAAATCAGCAGCACGGGAACGCAACTTCATTCGTGTGATCGACCAAGTGAATAAGTCGGTGCTGGAACGGATTCGCCAATCGAGCGACATTGAGACGATCTTTGGACAGACCACTCAGCAGATTCGACAATTTTTGCAAGCCGATCGCATCGCAATTTATCGCTTTAATGAGGACTGGGGCGGCGTATTTGTCTCAGAATCGATTACGCCGGGCTGGTCACGGTTAGTTGGGGCTGATTTTCAAACAGTTTGGGATGACACACATTTGCAGGAGACTCAAGGCGGGCGATACCGCAACAATGAAAGCCTTGCAGTCAACGATATCTATAAAGCGGGGCACTTACCGTGTCACATTGAGAAGCTGGAACAATTTCAAGTCAAGGCGTACATGATTGTGCCCATTTTTGTAGGGCAGAAGCTTTGGGGATTGATGGGGGCGTATCAGAACAGCGCTCCGCGTCATTGGGAAGAGTCAGAGATTAATTTGCTGGCTCAACTTGGGGCACAGCTAGGGGTTGCAATTCAGCAGTCTGAGTATCTTTCGCAGATTCAACGGCAAGCTGAACGGGAAAAAATTCTGTCAAAGATCAGCGATCGCATTCGTCAACCGATCGATTTGGAGCATCAGTCTTCGGATGTCAATTCAATTTTTCAGGCGATCACTCAGGATATTCGGCAATTTATTAAAGTCGATCGAGCGGCTCTCTATCGCTTTAATCCAGACTGGAGCGGTGATTTTGTCTACGAATCGGTGTCCCCAGGATGGAGCAAGCTGGTTGGCAGCGAGATTGGAACGAACGTGCAAGATACTTATCTGCGCGACACCAAAGGCGGGCGATACCGCAACCGGGAGAGCTTAGCGATCGATGATATTTACAGTGCAGGTCACGATCCTTGCCACGTTGAGCTTTTAGAGAAGTTTGAGGCGCGGGCATATGTCCTGGTTCCCATTTTTAGCAAGCAAGAACTCTGGGGAATTCTAGCGGTTTACCAGAACAATGCCCCTCGTCAATGGGAAGCCGCAGATGTCGCCTTACTCAATCAGATTGCTGGGCAGCTTGGCGTGGTACTAGAGCAAGTTAACTCCCTCGAAAAGCTGAGGATTCAGTCTGAACAACTTGCCGAAGCAGCGCAGCGCGAGAAAATGGCAAAAGAACAACTGCAAACCCAAGTGATTCAACTTCTGACCGCAGTGAGACCTGTATTCTCTGGGGATTTAACAGTTCGGGTTCCAGTCGTTGAGAATGAAGTGGGAACGATCGCCGATGCTTACAACAACACGATTCAAAGCTTACGCAAAATCGTGACGCAGGTGCAGACTTCTGCAACTCAGGTGACGAATACCTCGCACAGCAGCAGCAGTGCGATCGCAAAGCTGACTGAACAAGCCGAGGAACAGCTCCAGGAAGTGACCCGTGCTCTCGATCAGCTTCAAGCGATGGTGGGTTCAACGCAAGCAGTGGCGGCAAATGCTCGACAGGTTGAAACGGCACTCCAGCAAGCCAACCAAACGGTGCGATCGGGCGATGCAGCAATGAACCGGACAGTGGATAGCATTCTGGCGATTCGAGAAACGGTAGCGGAAACGAGCAAGAAAATTAAGCGCCTGAGTGAGTCCTCGCAGAAGATCTCGAAAGTGGTGAGTTTGATTAGCAATTTTACGACGCAAACGCAGCTACTCGCGTTGAATGCTTCGATCGAGGCAACCCGCGCAGGGGAATACGGGCGAGGCTTTACGGTAGTGGCAGATGAAGTGCGATCGCTAGCGCGACAATCGGCTGAGGCAACTCGCGAAATCGAAAAACTATCGCAGGAGATTCAGTCTGAAACGAGTGCCGTTGCGACTGCAATGGATACAGGAATTCAGCAAGTCGTCAATGGAACCGGACTCGTGAATGAGACTCGCCAGCAGTTGAACGAAATCATCAATGCGACGGCGCAGATTAGTCAATTGGTCTATGCGATCACCGAGGCAACGCAAGCGCAAACTCAACAATCAAAATTAGTGACGCAGGCGATGACAGATGTGGCGGATTTAGCGAATAAGAATTCTGAACAGTCGAATCAAATCTCGACCTCGTTCCAGGAGTTGCTAAATACGGCCCAGCAGCTTCAAGTGAGCGTGACACAGTTCAAGGTGAGTTAACGGCAGTTCGACGAATTTCTTGCGCTGTTTTTATCGGTTCTCCTCAACTTCCTATAAGGGGCAGGGATGATTCATTCTTCTCAAATGATTTTTCCATCTGCGTTTGGGGTGGTTTGCCCTCATCCCCAGCCCTTCTCCCTAGGGAGAAGGGAGCTAGACTCTTGTTCCCTCTCTCTAGGGGAGAGGGCTAGGGTGAGGGCTGCATTCTATTGCTCAAACTTAGTCCTTTAAGTTCCCTATGATGTCTGATGCTAAACTCCGTGAACAAACTTACTCGTACTTTCTGACAGAGGCGCAGGATTTACTGCAATCGATCGAGCAGCACTTATTCTCGCTGCGTCAAGATCGCTCTGCTGCTAAAGTGCATGAACTGATGAGAGCCGCTCATACGCTCAAAGGAGCCGCCGCCAGCGTTGAATTTGAAAGTGTCAAAACGATCGCGCACTCGTTTGAAGATGTCTTCAAGACGCTGTTTAAGCCGGAAGTCACGATCGACGCTGAGCTAGAAGCCTTGCTGTATGAAGGGTATGACTGTCTACGAATGCCCATCACGGCAGCGATCGCGGGAGTGAATCGTCAAGAAGCAGAGGTGCTGAATCGAGCAGAGGAAATTTTTTCTCAGATTCGCAAAAAGCTCGGTCGGCATTTTGATGCAAATGCTGCGATACCAACCTCGGCAGAGTTGGGATTTGATCTCGTTCAGTCGATGTTTGAAACTGGAGTACAGGAACGACTTGAGCAATTAGAAAGCGTACTCGCGGCAGGAAATTCAGCTGCGATCGCCGAAACCCTACAAACGCAGGCAGAAGTATTTCTAGGATTAGCAGAATCGCTGAGTTTAAAGGGATTTGGCGCGATCGCTCAAACGACTTTAACCGCACTCAAACGCCAACCTGATCGAGTGCAGGACATCGCTAAAGCGGCACTAAGCGATTTTCGCCAAGGACAGAGTGCAGTTCTCAGTGGCGATCGGGCTTCAGGCGGTGAAGTGTCAACTGCGCTCAAGCAGTTTGCAGGACTGAGCCAAAAGCCGAATCACTCTGTACCTAGCACTTGGACAAGATTAAAGCAGTTTCTCCGACGATCTCTGCTTAATCCTCCCACAGCCAAACCCGAACCTTCTCAAAACATTCCTGAGTCAAACGACCTCTTTACTATTGATGATCCTGCCTTTGAACAACTTGCCACCGAGTTCGCTGTACAAGCCGAACTTCAGGATTTAGGCTTTCAGGATTTAGGCTTTCAGGATTCAAACTTCCAGGATTCAAGCTTCCAGGATTCAAACTTCCAGGGTTCAAACTTCCAGGATTCAAGTTCAGGCATGGAATTCTGGGACGCAGAACCCGCTCTAAGCGATGCGTCACATGCTGCGCTACCCGTTTCTCCATCTGTGGTAGCGGCTCCCCCGCAGCCCGTTGCTCAAAAAGCCGCGCCCTCAGATACCATTCGGGTTGACTTAGCGAATTTAGAGTCGCTGAACTTGATTGCGAGTGAACTCCTGATCTACCAGAATCAGCAATTGCTTCAAGATGAACAGTTGCAAGTGATGCTGGTTGATTTGGTCGATCAACTAAATCGGCATCAGCAGATGCTATCGCAGTTAAAAGACTGGGCATTTATTGCTCCGGAGCGCTTCGCTAGAGGAGGTCATTCTCTCGCAACGAACAGCGATTTGAAGCAGAAATTCGATCCGCTGGAACTCGATCGATACAATGAGTTCTACGTGCGCCTTCAGCGATCTGTGACAGAAGCAGAGCAGCTTGAAACAGGAGCAGAAGCGATCGGATTTCTAGCGCGAGAGTCTCGATTGACGCGGGGTAAGCAAGGACGGCTGTTATCCAACCTACGAGATGACTTGATCACGGTTCGGATGATGCCGATCGGTACCATTTTCAATCGCTTACCTGCTGTAGTGGAGCAACTCAGCGAAACTTATGGCAAAACCGTGAACTTGCGGTTAGCTGGAACTGAAGTCATGGTCGATAAAGCCCTTGCGGAAAAGCTTTATGATCCTTTGCTGCACTTAGTTCGCAATGCGTTTGATCATGGAATTGAGCCTGATTCGGTACGCTCACAGCAAGGAAAATTGATCGGTGAAATCGAAGTTCGTGCTTGTCAGCAAGGCAATCGGACGGTAATCGAAGTCAAGGACAATGGATGCGGCTTGGATTTACAAAAGATTTGTCAGCGTGGATTTGAACAAGGGCGACTGCCTTCTTGCTACGTCGATCGATGCTCCGAATTTGAACTCTTGAACTTGCTGTTTGAGCCTGGGTTTTCGACGGCTGAGCAAGTTACGGACTTGTCGGGGCGGGGCGTTGGACTGGATGTAGTGCGATCGCAAATCCAAGCAATGCGCGGCACTGTGACGATTGCCTCAGAACCCAATCAAGGCACGACTTTTTCATTGCAATTGCCGCTCACCCTGATTAGCGCGAGACTGCTAGTGTGTCAGGCAGGACACGCGATCTACGGCATGATCTCCGAGGAAGTAATCCGAATTGTATCGCCGAGTAGCGCAGAGATCGAACAACTGGGACAGCAGCGCGTTTTACATTGGCGCTATGAAGACGAGAAACAGGCTATCCCGATTCATTCTCTGTCTGATGCTGTAACTTATACGAACAGATTAATTAGCCTCCAAGCGGTGCTGCATTCAACTGAGGAACTTAGCCCTGTTCCGGCACTGACCTCATCGATTCTGATTTGCAGGCATCAGAATACTTGGGTTGGAATCGAGGTCGATCGCGTACTTGGAGAACAAGAATTGGTATTACGACCTGTAGGAAATACGCTCACACCGCCCAGTTACATCTATGGCTGTAGTGTTCTAGGCGATGGTCGATCTCTCTTGGCGATCAATGCGGTCGCATTAGTCGAGCAGAATCAAGCTAAATCTAACGCTGTCCCCACTCAGCCCACACCCATCGCAAAGACCGTATTAGTTGTTGATGATTCGCTGACTGTGCGACAAACCGTTGTAGCAACACTCAATCGCGCAGGATATCAAGTGATTCAAGCACAAGATGGATTAGAGGCGATCGCGCAGCTACAGCAGCACCCTGAGATTCAACTGATTACCTGTGACATTGAAATGCCGCGTCTCAACGGCTTTGAATTTCTCAAGCGGTACAAGCAAGCGTCTCAAGCTCCAGTCGTCATGCTTACCTCTCGCACCAGCGAAAAACACCAGCAATTAGCAAAGCAACTCGGCGCGGCAGCCTATCTCACAAAGCCGTATGACCAGGGTGAATTCATTCAGCGAGTCGAACAGTTGCTCAACGCAAAGGTGGCGCAGTAAGTCTATGAACACTTCTCAAACTCTGAACCAGAAACAAACCGTTCGACTGATAGTTTTTGCGATCGCAGGCTATCGATTTGGCTTACCGCTCAATCGCATTTTACGAGTCGTTAACTGTCCAGATGACTTGCGATCGCGCCCCTCAGAACCGCTTGAACTTTTTCCAGTGGGACAGCAGACGCTTTCGGTGCTGAACCTACGATCGCAATTGGGTCTGGCTCCAGTGGATCAGGCAGGCGATTTCTTGGTAATTGCGAAAATCAAAGCGGAACTCTGTGCGATTCGAGTGGATGCGCCGCCGGATTTGATCGAAGTGGATGCCGCCGCAATTCGCCAATTACCCGCACCCTATCGCCAAGGACATCCCCTCAGTATCGCGAGTCAAGTCGTCGTATTGCCCCAAGGAAAAGCAACACTTGCAGTCTTTCTGCTGGAAATTGAGCGATTGTTTGCCTGCTTAGGCGCAAGTCGCTGAACTCAGAGGCGGCACTTCCAGCAGTCCTCTAGCCAATCGACTAGCACCTGACGCGGAATGTTTGCTTGTCTCAACACGCTCCATAGTTGAACGAGCGCGATCGTGCTTTCGATGTGAACGATTAGGGGTTGATGTGCAGCACAAGAGCAGGAAATTTCGAGTTCACAGAGGCGACGATACACTTGCCAGCGATCGCAGCCTTCGATCGTAAATGGAAACCCAGAGGATGCAGGATCTAAATTCATTCGCGGTTTTTCAATCAGGAATCTTTTGCGATAGTTACGAAATATAGGGTCTCAAAAATGCTGCAAGCTGCACACTTTTGTAAGGATATTGCCCAATGGCTTGAGTTTGTTTATCTGTCTCAGGAGAATCGGGTGGGTCATCTGACTCTGTTTGCTTTACCCAATTGATGATGGTGTTATGACTGATCCCGGTGGCGCGACCGATCGCCCTGAACCCAATACCATCGCGATACATTTTCAAGCAAATCTGTTTGGCATCTTCTGAATATCCTCGTGCTGAGCGCGATTCGAAAAACTGACGACCACAACTTTTACATCGATAGTTTTGTTTACCGCGACAGTGCCCGTTTTTATTGATATGAGTAGAACCACATTGAGGGCAATTCATTACTTCACTGTGCAACGTTATCTTCTATGGGGCTAATGTGCAGGAAAGCAGTGATTTTGATGATTTAAATAAAAAAGATAATTTCTCATTTAATACAAAGAATCGTTTAAAGCGATACCGTTTCAACCTTGCGTTTCGTTGGAAAGTATGAGTCAATCGTGGGTAAGTAAGCCGTTCCTGTCTTTGCTGGTAATGTCCAAAAGAGGCAGATTGCATCCCTTTTGAGGTGGTGTGCTTGGTGTACCGAATCTTCTCGTTGATCAGGAGAAAAGAATGTCTGAAACTCAAGTTCTAATGCGTCCTTTTGGTCAGATTGTTGATAATCCAGTTTCGCTAGAGCGCACGGTGACTGAGCCTGTTTGTGAAGGGTTGAATGCGCTGTTGGCTAGTTTTCAAGCATTGTATTTGCAGTATCAAAAGCATCATTTTGTGGTCGAAGGGGCTGAATTCTACTCTTTACATCAATTTTTTCAGGAAAGTTACGAAGCGGTTCAGGCACACGCTCACGACATTGGTGAGCGACTAGAAGGGTTGGGCGGCGTTCCGGTTGCGAGTTTCTCGAAGCTCGCTGAGCTGTGCTGTTTTGCACCTGAGCCAGACGGGGCTTATAGCTGCCGATCGATGCTGGAGCATGATTTAGTTGGTGAGCAAGCGGTGATCGATTTGCTGCGTCGGCAAGCAGCTCAAGCGGAAAGCGTGGGCGATCGGGCAACGCGCTACCTGCTCGAAAAGATCTTGCTGGCAACTGAAGACCGCGCCTTTCATATCTCTCACTTCCTCGCACCTGATAGCTTAAAGCGTTAGAGTGCTACGTTGGCTGTGTGTATTCCTCCTTAGATATCAATTGCGGTTTTACCGTTTAACGTGCCATCGCTTCTCTATTGTTCGAGTAGGGATTACAATTCCGTTACTGAAACGATAGAGAAGCGATTTTTGCACTGTTGCAACTTCTTCTCAATAAGTGAGAATAGGCTAATTGAGAACAAACGTCAAGACTTGTTTGAATAGAATTCGATCGCACGCCAGGATCAGCAATGAACTTGCTAAAGCCGCAATCGCTGGACTGACTTTCCCTGCGTTAGAAGTCGTGTCCAGATGTGAAACGGACTCAGGAATCTACCGATCAGTAATTGCAACTCGCAAGCAGCGACCAAATCTTCAGAGCCGCGATGCTTTAGTTTGTGAGACACGATTTTTCGGAGATCGTTAATCAGCAACAGTGGGAAGACCAAAGGACGCTGCCAAACTGGATAGCCAAGCATTCGGAAACGATGCTGGCTCAGTCCAGTTGATTTGAGAAATTTTAGTAAATATGCGGCTTCTAATCGCCACCGTGGAATGTAGTGATAGATGTGCATTTCTGGGTTGTACCATACTTCCCAACCTGCATTTCTAATGTGATGAAGTGCTTCAATGTCCTCCCCTTTGGTCGCTAATGAGCCTTTGACGGGTCCCTGAAAAATCAGATTTTCTGGGACATGATCAAGCCATGCTTGCTTACGAAGGGTTAATCCAGCGCCGGGGGGTAAGCCTTTTTTATAAGTGTCGAAGTGAAGCAGGTTTTTGCGTTCGATAATTGGAAAGTACAACGCAATTCGACGAATGTTTTGCGGAGGTTCAACTTCAAAGATCCCGTGAATCTGGCTTCCATAAGCCCCTACTTTTGGGTTAGCCTGCCCAAAAGCACATGCAGTAGCAACCCAATCCTCCGCAGGAAGATTATCATCATCGAGAAAGCCGATGAAAGCCCCTTTTGCTTCTTGAATTGCACGTCGGCGAGCGATCGCGGCTCCCTGTTGTCGCTCAAGCACGTATCGTAGATCGCAAATCTTCCACTTTGATTGGTAGGCTTGCACAACTTCAGCCGTGTTGTCAGTGCTATTGTTATCGACAATCAGAACTTCCCAACGGATTGATTCAGTGTTTTGTTGCGATCGGAGCTTGTCGAGTAAGGCAGGGAGGCGATCGGCGGCATTAAATGCCCGAATCGCAACAGTAAAATCCAGTGGCAGCATAGAGAAACAAAGTGGATGTCTCCATAATGTGCCCAGATGCAGTATAGAAAATAGGACTCGATCGCGAAGTTCGATCGAGTCCTATGCTTCTTTAACTAACAGATCTAGCCAGCAAAAATTGCGGTTTTCGCTTGCTCATTCAACATGACTTGCCCTTTGCCGTCCATACTAAAATCCTGTCCAGGCTGATAGCCCTGCGTAATCAAACGGCGGTAAATCGTAACAGATGTGATTCGACGAATTTCTCGCATTACATAGCCGGGAATCACATTCTCAACCGCCCAGCAGAATGCTAGTTGGTCTGTCCATACTAAACGTTCAAGGCTGACGATCACCATTCCTGCAACCTCTCGAAGAGTTAGGCGGCTTCTAAGGTTTGCGATCACGGCTTTGCCAATCTCAGTGTTACGAGTTGCAAATGCACAGGTCAGTCTGCTCAATTCTTGTTCGAGGTCTAAGCTGGTAGTGTCGTACACGGATTATTTCTTCTCCCAAAGATTCAGCAATGTGTCGTTACAACAAAGGTAAGTTTGTAAGAGTATATCCTGGGATAGATTTAAGATGTCAGATAAATAACTAGCGCAACAAAACTTAACATTATTTGCTACTTTCAATGCCTTATGCAGTGCGGCAAAGAATTGGGTTTCTATGGGCATAAAGGCACAAAGCACACGCGCTAAAAGCGGGTAAGTCTGGGGGTTTGTTTGCGTTCAATTCGGAAATTTGGTTGTTTCACAATACCAAATGCTGCGTGAGGCATTCCGGCTATGAGCGCAATCGACGATTAATCGCTTGTACTGTTTAGCGCCACGCCGAAAGTAGTTTCGCTCATATCAAAGTTTGAAGGCTAGAACGATTGCCAGATCACTTCGATTCCCAACCCTGTCGCCAATAGAAACAACAATCCCAACACTCCAGCCAGGGGTTTGCGATCGATCCCCGTCAACCACTCTGGCGCAGTGTCGTCATATCTCAAAATCTCTGCTGCATCCAAACTCGCAATCATCCAAATCCAGCCTGCATGAAGTCCCCAGGGTAGACCAATGCTGTTCTGGTTCTGAGTAAACGCTAAGCACAGCACAACACCCATTAGCGTTAATCCCGGTAGTTGTGGGATATTTTCTTTGCCTTCCCAAATTAGATGTAGAGCTGCAAAAATCACACTAGAGACGATCGCGCCCCACCAGAAATCAGAGGCGATTTGACCAAAGAAGAATCCTCGAAACACCAATTCTTCGGTAAATCCAATCCAGAGTGCAAGTAGCAGCGTCGGTAAACTTGCCGTGAGCCATTTTTTCCAGTTCTCAGCGTTCCAATGAATCCAACCGAGCGCAGTTTGTACACCAAATAAAACTAGAATTCCGAGCGCTCCGATGCCTAGCCCAAGTACGGTTGAAGTTGAAAGATCAGTATTCAAACTGATACCAAATGTAGAAAAGGAAACTCGCTTTAGTGCGGCAATTTCCCACAAAATTGGTGGCGCAAGTAGGTAAAGTGAAGCAACCAACGGCAATTTTTGTTGCAGTTCTAACGGAGCGAAGGGTTTCCACTTAACAAAGAACGAAATAGGGATCGCGATCGGTAACCACACCAAGCCCCAAATTAGAAAAAAGAATCCTATCTGAATAAATGCAGGGGCTTCTGAAAGACTCTTAACAAACGCACCTGCATCGATCGAGATAGGAAACAAGTTCATAATCAGACCCAATTGAAATGAAGTTGGAGGAGCAATTAATTTGTCTCTCCTTCATCAACTGCGCCATTTTTACTTGCTTTATCGCTGTCAAGCTGAATCAAGTGAATGTGCTTATAGCCGAGTTTAATTTCAAACTCATCGCCAGGTTTTAGACCCATTGCTTTTGTATAAGCGGCTCCAATGACAATTTGCCCATTTTGATGGACGCTCACGCGATACGTAGGTTCGCGTCCTCGTCCATCTTTGGTGCCTTCTGGATCGAGAGGAAGCCCTTTCGCGACCAGCAAAGCATCATAAAAATCGGTCAAATTGACTCGCGTTTGATTGTTCTTCGTAACGGTGTAATAGCCACATCGCTTTGCCGTTTCTCGACGGGGCAGATGTGACAATTCTTTTACTTTTTGAAGTAGTGCCTTCCCAGTTAATGGGGCGGTTGCAGGTTCACTCATCTGCTACAGAATATCCCTTCGATTTCTGAAATGGGTATTATCGTCAATCTTAAATGTTTGACTTAGTAAAATATATCCCCAAATGTTTCTTTTTGAACAGTGGCTTGAAATAATTCGTTCTGGTATTAATCTTTTTGATTCATTCTTACAGTTGATCTGCGGTGTGCTTTTTGATCGCGTTTCATCAAAGCACTCAGAAGCTTAAACAATTCAGTCTTCCCAATGTCAGAAAACAATTAGAGTTATTGCGAAGAAACTATTTAAGTATGTCGAAATTTTAAATAGGAATTTGGCAGGGAAAACAAGCTTAATCTGATCGTACGAGCGTCGAACGCGAGTGTTAAACTAGGGCTGGATCAGTTGTCTATGAGCGTTCTGATCTGTATTGGTTTTGCGAGGTTGGCAGAATGCAAGTCATCTTTAAGATTGTCCGTCAGCATCAGAATGCCGCGCCACGGGTCGAATCGTATTCATTAGAGGTAGAACCTGGTAATACGATTCTTGACTGCCTCAACCGGATCAAATGGGAACAGGATGGTACGCTCGCTTATCGTAAAAATTGCCGCAATACGATTTGTGGAAGCTGTTCGATGCGAATTAATGGACGATCAGCACTGGCTTGCAAAGAGAATGTCGGCAGTGAAGTGGCTCGATTTTCGCCGGATGCAGAAGTTCCAGAAATCACGATCGCGCCGATGGGAAATATGCCCGTGATTAAAGATTTGGTCGTGGATATGTCGAGCTTCTGGGCGAATTTGAAAGCGGTAGATCCGTATGTGAGTACGGCAGCACGTCAAGTGCCAGAACGCGAGTTTCTTCAGTCTCCGGAAGAGCGCGACAAGCTGAATCAAACCGGAAATTGCATTCTGTGTGGGGCGTGTTATTCCGAATGCAATGCGCGAGAAGTGAACCCGAATTTTGTCGGACCTCATGCCCTGGCAAAAGCGTATCGAATGGTGGCAGATTCTCGCGACGATCGCACCGTCGATCGCCTAGAGCAATACAACGAAGGAACAAGCGGGGTTTGGGGCTGTACGCGCTGTTATTTCTGCAATGCAGTTTGTCCGATGGAAGTTGCGCCAATGGATCAAATCGGCAAGATTAAAAACGCAATTTTAGACAGCGAAACGGTTCAAGAAAGCCGATCGATTCGTCATCGCAGAACGCTAATTAACCTGGTTAAGCGAGGCGGTTGGGTTGATGAACGGCTGTTTGGTTTAAAAGTAGTTGCCAATAACTTTAGGGATTTACCGGGATTACTGAGTCTTGCGCCGCTCGGATTGCGAATGCTCCAGCGGCGGAAGTTTCCGCTTGGATTTGAGAAGTCTGAAGGAACGAAAACGATACGATCGCTGATTGAATCCGTCCAAGCATTTGAAGCACAATCAAGAAGCTGAGTTACAAACTGAACCATGACTGCTGAAACTCCCAATCCCGAAGTCCAAACCACTGAAGAACAGCCCGCTTTTGGCTGGACACGCTATGCCGAATTGATAAATGGGCGTTTTGCCATGATTGGGTTTGTTGCCCTGCTGATTTTGCAGTTTGTGACTCGTCAGGACTTCTTTACCTGGCTTGGCTTCTAGAAGGCATTAAAAAAGGAGCGTTAATTTAACGCTCCTTACTCTTTCTAATTCAGTTCAGTTACTCGCCCCATCCATCCTTGCGATTTGAATCGATCGGGCGGTAGTCCACGTATCCAGCATCATCGGGCTGGTTAATATCTTCGATCGCATTACTGCGACGTGGACGAGCCGTATTTCTCGGAGGATTGCGACGAGTCGAACGGCTACCCAAATCCTCGCGATCACCAGATTCATCTCGGCGAGTGCGAGTAGTGCGGCGCTCCGCAGGACCTAAGCGTGGCTCATCCGCGCGAGTCGGACGGGAACGAGCGGGACGATCGTCAAATTCATCGTCGCGCTGCGGTCTTCTGCGACCTTCTCGAAGCGGTGTCCGGGTTTCGCGATTTGCGAAGCTCACCGTGTATTCATCTTCTTCGAATGCAGCACGATACTCTGGTGCGACCGGACGATCAGTATCCACGATCGGAGTCGTGCGTTTTGCTTGTTCGGTCGAAATCTGCCGCAACCTTAAGTTTTCAAACACAAAATAAACAGCTGCTCCAGTCAGAAGCACCTGTCCAAACTGCATGATCGGATCAAATCGCCAGCCGTAAAAAATCAAGATCAAACCGCAGAGCAAACCGACTGCCGAGAAGAAAATATCGGTATCACGGGCAATCTGCGGACGAAACGAGCGAACTGCATAGAGCGCAGTTCCGCCCACCGCCAGGATGATCCCAGAGATACTTGCTAAATTGAACTGAAAATTAACCATGTCCGGTCTCCAAGGATAAGTCCTATGTTAGCGGCTTCCTTCCAATTTCTCCACAAAAATCCCGCTTTGGATCAGCAAAAACCTCAGTCTGATCCGCAAGCGTCCAGGCTCTGAGGTTTGGTTTCAAGTATAACGGGTCGAATCAAAGTGATCAGCAAGTGTGATCGCACTCTTAGGAACGTTGAATTTTATCTTTTTGGCTGACAAAAATGAGAAAGGCGGTAGCAGGAACTACCACAATCGCAACGCCTGCCAGCAGACTGAGTAGAAAATTCATCAAAGAAGGAGTCATATCGTTTTGTCCTTATCAACAACACGCAAGTCTTCATAATTTTAATAGTTCGTCATCTATTTGTATAGCGGGGAGATCAAGAGTTGCGATCGCCGCATCTGAAGGGCGCTTCTCGATAAAATAAAGTTACAAAGCTTAAGGATTAGGGTTATGGATGTGACGACGATCGCGCTTGCCAGTTTTAGTATTTTGCTCGGTGCGATGACGTTTCTGTTTATTTTCAGAATCGTTCTGACTTGGTATCCCCAAGTAGAGCTACAAAAGTTTCCGTTTAATTTGGTGACAATTCCAACTGAGCCATTTTTAGCGCCGACCCGGAAGATTATTCAGCCGTTGGGTGGCGTGGATATTACTCCCATCTTGTGGGTGGGAATTTTTAGCTTGCTGCGTGAATTGTTGCTAGGGCAGCAAGGCATTTTAACCCTGATGTTTTAGTCACATGGCAGAGCCGCCCTGAACCGGAGTTCGGGCGGATAGCGTATTAAGTGCTGTATCAATCTTTGGGTGGCATCATGACTTTATCTACGAAGTTGGTATAAATGTCACCTCTTTGAAATTCTGGGGTTTCCAAAATTCGCTGATGAAAGTTGATCGTTGTGGGTAAGCCTGTGACGGCGCATTCTCTAAGTGCGCGCTTCATTCGTAAGATCGCAGAGGGCCGATCGCTGCCCCACACAATTAATTTACCGATGAGTGAATCGTAATAAGGCGGAATTTCGTAATCGGTGTAAACGTGCGAATCCATCCGAACTCCGGGTCCACTGGGAGGAAGATATCCGCTAATGCGTCCGGGACTGGGGCGGAAATTATGATCGGGATCTTCAGCGTTGATCCGACATTCGATTGCGTGTCCCCGCAGTTCAATTTCTTCTTGAGTAAAGCGTAGGGGTTCACCTTGAGCAATGCGAATCTGTTCTGCAATCAAATCAATCCCTGTGATCATCTCTGTGACCGGATGTTCAACCTGAATCCGGGTGTTCATTTCCATAAAGTAGAAGTCACCCGAACAATCGAGCAGAAATTCCACGGTGCCTGCACCGACATAGTTGATTGACTTAGCAGCCGCGATCGCTGCCGCTCCCATACGAACGCGCAATTCGGGCGTAATTGCCGAGCTTGGGGCTTCTTCTAATAGTTTCTGGTGTCGTCGCTGAATCGAACATTCGCGTTCTCCCAGATGTACGATGTTGCCGTAAGTATCGGCAAGAATCTGAAACTCAATGTGTCGTGGATTCTGCACAAACTTTTCAACATACACCCCCGCATTACCAAAGGCTGCTTCCGCTTCTCCTTGCGCTGCGTGAAATAGCTTGTTGAGTTCATCATCGCTGGGAACTAACCGCATTCCTCGTCCGCCGCCGCCAGCCGTTGCCTTGATGATCACGGGATAGCCGATCGCTCTTGCAATTTCTCGCGCTTCGTCTTCGCTCTGAACTAGCCCCTTGCTTCCTGGAACTGTCGGAACTCCGACGTGCTGCATCGTTTTCTTTGCGGTCGATTTGTCTCCCATCGCCCGGATTGAGTCCGGAGAAGGTCCAATAAACGAAATTTGGTGATCGGCACAAATCTCAGCAAATCGAGCGTTCTCTGCCAAAAAACCGTAGCCCGGATGAATCGCAGTCGCGTTACGAGTTAGAGCAGCCGCAATAATATTGGGAATGTTGAGATAACTTTTACTGCTGGCAGGTTCGCCAATGCAAACCGCTTCATCGGCTAACTGAACGTGAAGCGAGTTGCGATCGATCGTCGAATGCACTGCCACAGTCGCAATTCCCAATTCTTCACAGGTGCGAATAATTCTTAGGGCAATTTCCCCCCGATTTGCAATCAAAATTTTTGAAAAGCGCATATCAATTAGCCTAGATCCCGTAAATTGTAGGATAAAGCTAATAGGGGTGCGTTGCGTAGATTTTTGCAATGTTCAGGGACAATCACAGGAAGGAACTTGCCGCAACACCGCAGGGGCAAGCGCTGACCACAAGGGCGTATTGATCCCCGCAGCATCGAGCGCTTCGGCTGACCAAGTATTACAAGTGCGTAATGCGGAGTAGTGTCCGATTGCTGCATAAAACCCATCAGTAGTCGCGGCTCCGGGCTTGATGTAGATTAGTTTGTTCTGCGGATCTCGCTCAAAGGAATTTTGAATAAATCGGACAAAGCTGAGATATTGTTCGCGATCGAGTCCCACGCATTTTGTGCCTTCCGGTCGAGTCGCGTAGCCTTGAACATACATTACCGAAGCGTTTCCGGGTCTAAACAAAACTCTGCCAATGTCCAACACATTCATCTGTGACCAGTCAGGAACTTCGGTATACCAGATGCGATCACCCCAGCCCATTTTCAGATAGCGATAGTTTTCGTTAGTATCGCTGCCAATTTGCTTCAGATTAAGAAATTGCCGCCAGTCGTAAACGCCATTATCAACCTGCATCAGCAGATTAACGTGCATCGCATCGCCCTCTACAAAAATGCGATAAGGCTGATCTTCGCAGTTGGCAGATGGAGTCCAACGGCGGGGAGTAAAGTAGCCGATCGTTAACCCTGCCGCTAGTAACAAAACTCCACACAATACGCCCTTACTGAAGCGAACAAACGCAGTACGATACTTCATGAGACTTGAGGATAAACACTATGGGCAGAAAACCAACTCCCACTGAAAAAAGAGTGACGATATCGGGGGTGAGTTGGCAATCGTTTGAGGCACTGCTGGTTGAGTTGGGGCAGAGCCGCACGGCGCGTTTAACCTACGATCGTGGCAAGCTGGAGATGATGACTCCACTTGAAGAACACGATCGCTGTCTGCGGCTGATCGAGTCGTTGATTTTAGTTCTATCAGACGAACTGTATCTCAAAGTTTATGCGATCGGGTCTGTACTGCTGACACTTCCTGATCTGGGTCGCGCGATTCAACCGGATGCAGTTTACTCGCTCCAAGAAGTGCGGCTTCAGAAACGGGCAGAACTGGATTTGACTCAAGCCGATCCGCCAGATTTAGCGATCGAGGTGTCGATCGGCAGAGGATCGCTCGATCGTGAGTCGATTTATGCTTTGATGGGCGTACCAGAGATTTGGTGTTACACGACAACCGTCGGCGACGATGTGCTGAAGGGAGCATTGCAGATTTATCAGCTTCAGGGCGATCAGTACGTAGCGACTGCAAACAGTAAGTTATTTCCTGCTTTGCCTGGAAACCGGGTGCAGGAGTTCTTAGAGCAGAGTGATACGATCGGTTTGGCTCAAGCGTTGATCGTGCTGCGGGAATGGAGCAAAGAACAACTTTAGCCGCAATGAAGCCACAAATCGATTCAAGACTTCAAGGCTTCAATAATCTTGATGTTGGCTTTGGGAAATGGAAATTCAGGAAGCTCATCGACTGTTACCCAACGAATTTCCTCGCACTCGATCGGTTGAGGCTCTCCGGAAACATAGCGGCAGTGATGCACATTCAGCGTCACTCGGAAATGAGTGTAAGTGTGATCGACGGTGATTAAATGCTCACCCACTTCGATCTCGATGCCCAGTTCTTCTTGAATTTCGCGTTGGATGCACTGCTCGATTGTCTCTTCGGGTTCCACTTTGCCGCCCGGAAATTCCCACAGTCCACCAAGTAAGCCTTCTGCTTTGCGACGATCGATCAAAATCCGCTCTCCATCCCAAATCACCGCAACTCCGATCATCTTATGCGGAAGCGGCGCACGAGTTTCTGACATAGGAAGCTCCGTCTGAACTCCTCGATTGTACGCCTCACAGTGCGATCGCCACGGGCAAATTAAACAAGCCGGATTTTTCGGAGTGCAAACCGTTGCGCCTAAATCCATCAACGCCTGATTAAAATCACGTCCGTTTTCTGGATTAATCAGCGTTTCTGAAAGCGTCCAAAGTTGAGACATTGCCCGATTTGGCGGAACGTCCAGCGCAATCAATCGGGCTAAAACTCGTTTCACATTGCCATCTAAAATCGGCAACGGTTGGTTAAAAGCCGCACTGAGAATTCCGCCTGCGGTGGTGCGTCCAATTCCCGGTAATTTTAGAACCGTTTCTAGATCCGTTGGAAATTTTCCTTGATGTTCGCTTAAAACCTGCTGTGCTGCGCGATGAAAGTTTCGGGCGCGGGCGTAGTACCCCAACCCTTCCCAAGCTTTCAGAACCGTTTGAAGATCTACACTGGCAAAAGATTCGATCGTCGGAAACTGTTTCATCCAGCGATCGAAATACGGAATCACCGTTTTTACCTGAGTTTGCTGAAGCATGATCTCAGAAACCCAGATTGCATACGGATCACGCATTTCGCGCCAAGGCAACGATCGCCCCGATTTGGCGTACCAGATCAGCAGCGACGATCGCAGTTCAGAAATAGCAAAACTCGGCAGAGAAGCGATCCCTGCCGAGGAAGAGCTATTCGATCTCTTATTCGGCATCAAGTGACGCAAGCGACTTTTCAAACGCTAAGCGCTGTTCTGCGCTCTTGAGGAAATAGCCGCTCATCATCGCCGAAGCCAGCAGGCGACCTAAAGCTTCGCGGCTTGTAGTAATCGTCACTTCAAAATTCTCAGGCGGAAGACCACCCAACAGTCCGATAATATTGCGCTCCATCACTTGCAGAACTTCCGGCGATGAAGGTTTTGAAAGTTGAGCGATCGTTTCAGGATCAAGCGATTGAACGTATTGTAAGAACTTACCGTTCGCCTCGCTGACTCCACCGATAAACTCAGGAAGTTGATTGGATGTCTCGTTCACGATCTTCTACCTCACATCTGAGGATTGATTCAATAAACATACTGTAACAAACCCTATACATCAGCACAGTCGTTAGAACCGTACCGCCCAAGTTCGGGAATAATCCCTAGAAGGGCGATGAAGCTTTCATGAAGATCACATCTATCCTTTGGCAGATAAAGTAGAATTGCAGAGTGTGAAGTCGCAAAATTGTATCAAAAAACACCTAGTCGATATTAAAATTGTTTATCGATAACAGTTCATTCGGAAAAATCAGCTAAACTTTATTTATACGGTGAAGTCAATTCACTGTTCCCTGGGTTAACTAGGAAAGAATCAGGGCTTCCTGCTAATCCGTGTCGAATTGGTTAAATTCTATATGCATATCGGGAGTGAGACGACCGTTCCGGAACGATCGACCCCAGTTTCTACAAGTTTGATTGCAAATCTTGTTGGGACAGCGATCGCGCTGATTACGCTTGTTCTACCGCTGTTTGTAATCGCTCACTACGCGCCGACGAGTCCACCCTCACCGAGTCCCACCCGAATGAGTAATTAAACTTAGAAGATCGGTTCATACGACTTGCTTGAGGAAGCTTTCATCAGGCAGAATGAATTAACCTACCTTTAATCCGTGGAATCGCTAAGATCGTCCCCATATAAGATAGGAGTTCATTCTGAGGCTGATCACATGACATCTTATGCAACCTCGTCCGCTAGAGCCGACATGAGCGAGTTACGCCGCTTGAAAACCCTGCTGCCTCCAGAACTACAAAGCTGGGTGACAATCGAGACGACCACTGCTGTCAATCCCCCCTTGATTACCAGTGAAGAAATTGGTCGCGACGAGGTGGAGATTCAAATCGATATGCCCAAATGGGATCAACTGGCGATCGACCAGCGAAATCTTCTGTTTTGGCATGAAGTTGCTCGGATTCAAGCCGATACAATTCCCAAGGACGGTTGGGAGATGGCAGCCCTCGCGATCGGTTTAGGTGGCGCGGTCGGTGAACTCTGGGTTCAAGACGGTTTGCTGCTGATCTTAGCGATGGGGCTATCTGGTTTTGCAGGCTGGAGACTGTACCAGAAGAATAATAGCGAAAAGACAGTCAAAGAAGCGATCGAAGCGGATGAACGAGCAATTCAGTTGGCGACTCGGTTTGGTTATACCTTGCCGAATGCCTATAAGAGCTTAGGTAGTGCGCTGAAGACCTTGATTGATCAGACTCCGAAGAAAAAGCTGCGATCGCGCTATCAAGCCCGACTTGATGCTCTGAAGAAGAGTGCAGCGAAAGCCAAAGCAAAAATGCGATCGGCGGCTCCCTCGGATTTCTAAATTCACTCGATTTAAGTATCAACGGATGTAACAGGTGTTGACCAAGCGTTACATCCGTTTTTTGCTGCGATCGGTATGATGGATCGCGAGGCGTTCTGAAGTACGTCAGCTTGAGGAGATAGCATGGCTTTTAATATCAATGCGCTTAAATTACCTGTCGTTCAGCGTGGCTCAACCGGATCAGCCGTAGGCGCGTGGCAGCGATTTTTACAAGATCAAAATTACCCGATCGGAGCCGTTGACAATGGCTTTGGCAGTGTCACCGATAAAGTGACAAAAGATTATCAGCAAAAAAATGGACTGGTTGCAGATGGAGTTGTCGGTCGGGGAACTTACACCAAAGCCCTATCTCAAGGATTTATTTTTCGTGTTGCTAACCTAACGGCAGCGATGCTGCTGGGCTACTTAAACTATGGTGGGGCAGAAGTTCGAGATTTACAGGTTGCGTTAAACGTGATTGGGCGATTGAATCCGCCGTTAACGATCGACGGCAATTTTGGTCTTGGCAGTACCAAAGGCATGGCGGAAGCGTACAAAATTCTCGATGTGAATTTTCGTCCGCGCTTAGATGCCCAGCTTTCAAACGCAACCAAGCAAAAACTTGGAGCCGATTATGCACCCGGATTGGCGATTCTCACCGAGTATGCGCGACGACAAAGAGCGCGATTGAGCGGGGCGCAGTGGGTGAGATTTTTTCCGGCGAGTCGCTCGATCGATGATTTGGCTTCTCCATTCCGCCAGAGAGTCCGAGCGTTTGAGAAAGCCTTGCAGGATGCAGGCGCTTCAATTACCGTTACGAATACCTATCGCCCACCCCAACGCGCTTACATGATGCACTATGCGGTGCAGTTGAACAATCGCGACATTGCTCCTTGGGATGTGCCCCCGATGACTGGAGTGGACATCGATTGGGTGCATTACACTGATGCGGCTTCTTATCAAGCGGCGCGAGACATGGTGAATGCGTTTGATATTGGAGGCAACCCGGCAGCGCTAGTGTCTCGACATACACAGGCACTCGCGATCGATTGGATTATCACTTGGAAGCCGCCAATGCAAATTCGGGATGGAAATGGTCGAACCGTGACGATCGGAACTCCGGCTGAGGGCAATGATAATGCTAATTTGTGGGATGTGGGTGCGAGCTATGGCGTATACAAACTAGAGTACGATCCGCCCCATTGGTCTGTGGATGGGTATTAAGTGATCAAAGGACTTTCATTAACTTGACGCGGTTTGAGGTCGGCGCAATTCAAGTTTGATGCCTAACATACCTTCTAGCGGATCTGCCAAATCCGAATCGTTTGATCTTTACTGCTACTAACCAAATGCTGATCATCGCTTGCCACTGCTAAAACCCAATCGGTATGACCTGAAAGGGACTGTAGCAACTTTCCAGATTGAACAGACCAAAGATTAATCGCATTGTCAGTGCTGCCACTGATCAAGGTTTTTCCGTCGGGACTAAAAGCAACAGCTACGACCCGATTCGTATGTCCAGTCAAAGTATGCAGCACCTCTCCAGTTTGCCAGTTCCACAATTTAAGCGTTTGATCCCAGCTTGCACTCGCCAAGGATTGTCCATCAGGACTAAATTCTAGAGCACGCACCGCATCGGTATGCCCGGTCAACGATCGCAGCAATGCTCCCGTTTCAGCATTCCAAATCTTGATCGTACGGTCATATCCACCTGTGGCAATCGTTTTTCCGTCTGGGCTAATTGCAACGGAGAAGACGCGACCTTCGTGTGCTGGAATGCTCTGCACCAAGGCTGCACTGGGAAGCTCCCAGATTTTGAGCGTCCCGTCTTCACTACCACTCACTAAGGTTTTGTCATCCCGGCCCAGCGAGATCGACCAGATTGAACTGCCTTGATCGAGCGTTTGAATCAGTTGATTTGTGGTTAAATCCCAAAGCTTGAGCGTAGAATCGTCGCTGCCACTGATCAGGGTTTTTCCATCACGGGTTAAAGCCAGCGATCGTACTACCTCGGTATGCCCAGAAAGCGAATTGAGCAGCTTTCCAGTCTCAATGTTCCAGATCTTAATTTTTTGATTCG
The DNA here is from genome assembly GCA_014695255.1 of Cyanobacteria bacterium FACHB-63. Classification (GTDB taxonomy): domain Bacteria; phylum Cyanobacteriota; class Cyanobacteriia; order Leptolyngbyales; family Leptolyngbyaceae; genus Leptolyngbya. Next base: position 224,196 of record JACJNX010000077.1, on the reverse strand, counting down.
CCCCACTCCCGATCACGGTTTGATGATCAGGACTCAAGACGACTGACCAAATCGGAGCAGTGTCTAAGAATGATTTCTTGAAGGTCGGAGCGTCTGAGTCAGTTGCAGATTTTTGGTTGGTGCGATTAATCGTGGCGATTAAAGGATCTCGAAATCGATAAGCACCCCCAAGACCCAAGACTATCAGCAGGATAGCTGCGATCGTTCGCCCCAGGTTCCGAGACATCAGCGGCAAACGTGCAGATCGTCTTGATAATTGGCTCTGTGTCGAGGCGCGTAGTTTCGATCGTAGAATTTCCTGGTAGGTTTCGACTTCTAATTGTTCAAGCAATTCATCTAAAATCAGTTCGAGCTTAGCAGCCGCGACTGAATGATCTTTCGATTGCTGGCTGACGCTGCTCAGTACAGCGGGCGGAGACAGTTCTTCTAGTAGCGCTAGATTCGCGCTTGAAGCAGACACGGTTGAAACCTGTGTCTCGCTCTCTTCGGGTACAAACAATCTAAATAGTTTGTCCTGCTGTATGTTCAGGCGACTTTGCGCTTGCAAGTCTGAATCGATCTCGACACCGAGACGAACAGATTGGTAATCCTCACTCGCTAAAATGATTACGTTGTCTAAGTCAGTGTTGTCTAAATCAGTGAGAGGGCGATGGCGATCGAGAACCGTCACTGGACCAGCCTTAAGAAAAGCGAAGATGGTATCGAGTTGAGCGGATTGCAATAATTCCGCCGAATAATAGCAAATAAAATAAGGAACATGACTCCGACCGAGATCATCGAGTCCATCGTTATACAACCAACCAAACAGGATCTGCTGGCTCGATAAGCGGTGAACGTAGACGGCGCGATATTCAGAACTCGGAGGATTGTAAGCATCCCAGTATTGATAAACAATTTGCTCAACAAACGCTCGACGAACTTCAGGCGGAACTGCTGTACTCGTTAGCGCTTGAAATCCCACTTTAGGGAAGCTGGTATAAATAAGCTGACCAAGAAGCAGAGACATAAGCAAATTTTTTATTAGCAGAATTACTTCATTCTTGATCACTCTGAGCTACAAAGCTTACCTCATCCCTATTACTGCGATCTCTGTTCTTGAGTGGGCGGTTTCCACAATTCACGCCCTAGCCACAAGGAAGTCCCAACCCCCACAACACTAAGACTAATTACTGCCAAAATCACTGCCCAACGAGGAACTAACAAGCGACGAGGGGATGATTTTTCTGTTAGATGGGTGGCGAGACTGCGCTCAGGTTGAAACCGATGGTGTTTGCTTAATACCGAGAGTAACCACAGCAGCGGATCGGCTGCTCCTCGGACATCGAGCGTGGCGCTACCGTTGGTGGTGATGATTGGAATGGCGGAGTGGAACAATCGGTAATTGACTTTGACCGCATCTAAACGAGTCGTGAGCGGTTCAAGCCTGCGTTCAAGTTGAGCTTGCATTTCAGTCCCAGACTCTAGCAAATCGCACTTGGTCAAAATGATCGCAACGGCATAATTTAGCTGATGGTGGCTGACCACTGAAGCGATCGCCAGCACTTGGTTGAAGATGTCTTTTAGAGAGTGAACATAGTCTTGCTCTTGAACGAGTGCTGCCGCACTGATAAACACACAGCATCCATGAGAGTTTAAGACAATTTGCTGAAACTCTTCATTTCTAAGATTGCATGCTTCACCGGGAATATCCCACCACTGAAAGTTACAAAGTGTTTTGATCGTCGATCGCACCCGGTGTTTCAGCTGAAAGTCAAAGTTAGTAATTTTGATGGTGGCAGGAGGATACGAGCCTGTTTTCTCTACATGACTCAAAATCTTCTGGAGGTTCGCCTGTACCTTTTCATCCTGGCATTCCACCCAAGACGATGGATTGGCGCTGCGAGGCTCACGCGGCAGTTTGCTGGAACTGATACTGGTGGCAGCACCCTGGAAAGCGAGATCTACAGGTGCATTTTGTAACTGAGCGTAACTACCTGCTAGAAACACAGTTTTTCCAACTCCTCGCTGACCAATACTCAGAAGGTTAAAGGTTTTAGGAGGAAGCTCAGAGAACAGCGACATATGATCCTCAGTAGAAAAGGGTGATTACTATCCGCTTTGGGCTGAAACACAATTTATTATTAACGAAATATAGTTACAGCAGTTTTCAGTGAAGTCTGTAGAGCAGCTGAGGATATCGATCCGGCAAAGTCCCTGCCCTACTCAATGTTCGACGCATTTGAAAATAACTGTAATGGATGCACTGGTGATAACCCGATCGTATCGGAATTTGCATTGTTTTCAAGCCTGCGATCGAGTGCGAACTTTCCTTGTTAGTTGGAGTGCGAGTGCGATCGCTCATTTGGGGATGTTGAGGAAGTGTCACCCTTCACCACATCCTGCAAATTTGCTCCATCTAAACTTGCTCCATTGAGTCTGGCACCCCTGAGAATGGCAGCTTGTAAATTGGCGCGATTCAGAACCGCATCCGTGATGAAGGCTTGAGTTAAATCGGCACGAGTCAACGTTGCTCCAGTCAAATTAGCTCCGGTGAGGTCTGAGCCGAGCAAAGTTACGGACTCCAGGTTGGCGTTACTCAGATCTGCTCCAGCTAGCGTGGCGCGTCTCAGGCTCGTGCCTTTTAAGTTCGCACCGCTCAGATTTGATCGCACCATCGTTGCTGCGCTCAGATCCGCTCCGGTGATCGTTGCGCCGCTTAAATCTGCTCGGCTCAGTTCTGCGGCATGAAGATAGGCTTTTTGCATCTGGGCTTGGTTCAGCTTGGCTGCGGTTAATCCGGCAGCAGTGAAATTTGTGTCCTGTAAATTCGCACCGCTCAAATCCGCATTATCGAGTTTTGCCGAAGTTAAGTTGGCTTGTCCTAAGTTGGCTCTGGTTAAGTTGGTTTGACTCAAATCCGCGCCCTTCAAGCCGTTCGCACTCAAATTCGACAGATTAGCCTCGGTCAAATCTGCTCCTCGCAGCTTGGTGCTATAAAAATCGGCTCTGGTGAAATTGGCTTTTTTGAGAATCGCCTGACTTAAGTCGGCGGCGTGCAAAAAGGCACCGCTGAGATCAGCCTCGCTCAAGTCAACACCGCGCAAATAGGCGGTGATCAAATCTGCACCCTGTAGGTTTGCTTGTTGCAAGTTGACGCGATCGTAGCCGCCCGGAGTCTGACTCTCTCCAGTCCAACTCAGCAAAGCCGCCGTGAGTTTGGCTTGGCTCAGGTTGGCTTGATTCAGGGTTGCGCCCCGCAGATCCGCTTGAATCAGATTCGCCCCACTCAAATTCGCTTGACTCAGGGTTGCGCCCCGTAAGTCCGCTTCTTGCAAGTTTGCGCCGCTCAAGTCAGCACGGCTCAGATCTGCACCCTTGAGATCGCAACCTTTACATTGTTTTGTGTCGAGGAGTTGTTTGACAGTGGCGGAGTTCGGTGTGAATTTTGCGGATTGCGGTTGAGCGGGCATCGCATTAAAAGTTTGTTCTGGGGTTTGGGGCGAACAAGCAGAAAGAATGATCAGCATGAATCCAGCGCTTGAAATTGGTTTTAACGGCATCGTTTATAGACTCCTATCAAGGAAACTTCCAAATGCGAATCGTTTCGTCTTTGCTGCCACTCGCGAAGCGGCTTGATGCGGTGGTGGACTGAGGAGCAATCGAGAGCGATAACACCCAATCGCCGTGATCCGAGAGCGATCGCAGCAGGGTGCCGTCTTGAACTGCCCAAACATTGATTGTGTGATCGACGCTACCACTGATTAAAGTTTGTCCGTCTGGACTAAAGCGGACATCAACCACCCGTGCTTGGTGTCCAACCCAGGTACGAATCAATGCTCCGCTTTGCCAATTCCAAAGCTTCAGCGTTTTATCCCAGCTTGCACTCGCAAGAGTTTTCCCGTCTGGACTAAAGACGACGGCGCGAACCGCATCGGTATGCCCGGTGATCGTTCTTACCAAGGCACCCGTTTGAGCATTCCACAGCTTAATCGTGCGATCGAGACTGGCAGTGGCAACGATTTTTCCGTTGGGGCTAATGGCAACCGAGAAAATTTGTCTTTGATGAGCCGCAATTGTTCCAAGCAGTGTTCCGTTTGGGAATTGCCACAGCTTCAGCGCACCGTCTTCGCCACCACTATACAAAGTCTTTTCGTCTAGGCTGAGCGCGAGTCCCCAAACGGGACTGCCTTGATTCAGTGTTTGCATCACTTGATTCGTTTGCAGATTCCAAATCTTGATCGTGCGATCGCCGCTCCCACTGATCAGGGTGTTGCCATTCTGCGTCAGCATCAGCCATCGCACGACATCCTGGTGTCCCGAAAGCGTTTTGATCACTTTCCCGGTTTCAATGTTCCAGACTTTAATCGCTTGATTGGCTCCGCTGCCGATCACGGTTTGTCCATCCGGACTTAAAGCGACTGACCAAACCGGAGCGGTATCTAGAAAGGATTTTTCTAGCAGCGGGCTGCTCGATTCAGCGATCGAATGCTGGCTAGAAGACGACGGCACGACTGCACTCGGAGCACTCTGAAGCAGATAAACGCTAATCGACCCCAAGGCAATCAGAGCGGCAATCCCGATCGCGCCAGCTTTCCAGATAGGACTCGGCGCAGACTGATTCGCACTCAGTTGAGCATTGGATAACAGAATCGGCTGCTCTGGTTCGAGCTGCGATCGAGCAATTAATTCTTCGAGCAGCTTTGAGTAATCTTCTACCGATTGCGGCTCTGAAGCAACGGTGGCATCAGTTCCGGCTTGTTGTTCATCGGTTAGACTGCTTAACATTTTCGGGGCTTTAACCTGGTTTCGAGCGTTTTCCTCGACGCTGATTGAAGTCGCAACCTTAACGTGATATCCCGTAGGATCTTCAGACACAAACATCCGAAACAATCGATCCTGCTGTATGCTCAAATGCGCTTGCTTTTGAATTGCGGCAAAAATTCCAATCCCTAGACGCGCAGACTGATACGACTCATTTGAAATCTCAATTTCTTTAAGGGACTGCGGCTGAGAGTCGCGATCGACAAGTTCGATCGGTCCCTTTAACAAGCACGTAAAGATCGTCTTCAGTTCATTGCTTTGCAGGGAGTTTGCCAGGTAATAACAGACAAAATAAGGAACGTGACTGCGATGAAAGTTATCTGCTCCATCGTTATATAGCCAGCCAAATAAGGTCTGATCGGAAGAAATTTGGTAAAGATACGCGGCTCGGTAATTAGCGCTGGGAGGATTATAAGAATCCCAATGTTGCTGAACAATTTGTTCGATAAAAGCTTGGTGAATTTCAGCAGGAACCGCTGCACTGGTTAAGGCTTGAAAGCCCAATTTAGTAAAACTGGTATAGATAAGCTGACCTAAGCGCAGAGACATGGACACCAACCATTCGTGAGCGGACTCTATGACTATGAATAGATGAAAGCGAATAGATGAAAGCTGAATCACCTCAACAGCACAGTCACCACGATCTCTGCTCTGAGTTAAACAGTGCTTTGGGCGGGTTAACTCTGACAGTTCTAAACTAACGCTCAAAAGCTAATGTCCAGTATTGTCACGACTACAATCGCTCTGAATCCTGGCGAAACCGCCGATGCCGCGCAAAGTAGTCGAGTAGGGCTGTTGTGAAATGCCGAAAACCGCAATGCTCTTGAAGTTGCACGAGTGAAGTTCAAGAGCATTCATCGCCGCCTGCGGAAATGATGCTCAAGCTCAGGTAACTCTTAGAGGGTCAAGTTATCTTGGCTCATCCATAAAAGTTATCTAGCTGATTCTGAATACGTGGATAGCACCCTAAAGCGGAGATTATTGAAGCTATATTAGCATCAGAAAAACGGCATTTTCTGATTAGACAAATAATTCCGTGAGCGTTGATTTAGCAAGTTACAAAAGCAACTGCTGAGTTTTAGGATTAAAAGCTTTAACTTTCGGGCTTCTGCAAGGAAACTAACGCTGCGATCGCACCTTAAATTGTTAGGTGTTCATTCTAATTTTGTCTGATTTATAACAATGAACTACGGTGAACAACTTCTGGTTAGCACAGGCGTTATTTTAACGCGAATTGTTTCTAAAGCAAAATCCAGCCTTGTTTTGCACCCAGGATGACGGCTTCCGTTCGGCTTGAAACATCAAGCTTACTGAAAATCGAACTGATGTGAAATTTCACGGTGTGTTCGGATAGATTGAGATGTTGCGCGATCGCTTTGTTTCCCAATCCTTCTGCCAACATTCTCAGCACTTCAATTTCACGCGGCGTTAACGGGGCTGGCTCTGACGATCGCACCGTTGGAATTAACAATGATTCGACTAAATCAGGGTGCAAGACGGTTAGCCCTGCTGAAGTGGCTTTGATGGCTTCGATGAGTTGTTCGCGAGAAACATCGCTCGGTAGAATAGAGCGAACATTCGACTGTAAGTAATCTGCAATTGCTGAACTCTCTTCAATCAGTAAAACAATCGGGATTTCAACTTCAGAAAAGTCAGCTAGTGCATCTTGTTCGATCAGAATCACAGTGGCATCAGAAGGGTCGATCGCAGAAGCAATCGAAGCAGGACGAATCGCACTACCCGCAATTTCTAAGTCGGGTGATAGTAATGCTGTTAGTCCTGCTTGCGTGACAAGGGATTGAGCGATGATAAACACGCGAATCATGCAGCTTGCAGCTCATCGTGGCGGCTTTCTAAGATAACGTTTCGGCTCAGGTGTTGCCCACCTCGAAGAAATTCAAGGGTCAAACCATCCCCAACATTGGAGTTTTGCAGAATCCAGAATAGTTCGTTCTGCGATTGGAACATGGTGCCGCGAACACCGATCAGAATGTCTCCGGGCAGCAATCCAGCTTTTTGAGCAGTGCCGTTCGGCTCGATCGCAGTAATTAACCATCCATAAGTAGGTCTTCTGGCGATCGCAACTCGCACAGCTTGAAGTTCAACACCCAGATAAGGATGATTGCCCATGTTCTTGAGGAATTGTTCTATAACCTTACTTGGAATAGCTAATCCCTTACCATTCATGATCATCGTATTGATGCCGATGACCTCTCCTTTCGCGTTAGCTAATGCACCACCAGAATTACCTGGAGCTAACCGTACATCCGCTTGAATCCAAGCATTCTTTGACTCGATCGTGTGAATAATTCCTGCCGTTACTGCACCAACTGTTCCGCCCGGATTGCCCACCGCAAACACTAACTCTCCGACTCGGATTTGCTCTGAATCTCCGATAGTGATTGCAGGTAGATTCGTAACATCAATTCGTAGTGCGGCTAAATCGCGCTGTGGGTTTCGACCTGCGATCGTCGCTGCAAAAGTTCGACCGTCTGATAGTTCAATAATCGGCTCTTGACCTCGAACAACGTGATCATTCGTGATGATCAAACCATTGGATCGCCAAATGACTCCCGAACCAAAACCACGTCTTCCTACTCGAACCTGGACGGTGGATCGACGCAGGGGTTCAACAATAGCAGCAAAACTTTCTGTAAGTGACATCGACGATTACCTCCCTGGTCTTTCTCCAACAATGATGGTTTTTTCGGTTAGTACCCCACCCCGCACAATTTTTGCCGTTAAAGGTTGTCCGACTTGCTCAGAACTCAGCATCGCGTGAACATCGCTGACATCTTCGATCGCGCTCTCATTCAGCGCAACTAGAATGTCACCCAGCAGCACACCTGCTACATCCGCAGGCGAACCAGGTTCAACGCTGACGATAATCACACCTGTTTGACTAGAGAGATTGAGCGATCGACATAGTGCATCCGGTAATCGAATCGCCTGCATTCCTAAACCTAAGTAGCCTCTTGCAATGCGTCCGGTTTGGAGTAACTGATCCAAAACACGATCAACCATTGCTGCCGGAATCGTGAGTGGTAGATGTCGCGCTCCTGCTGTGTTAATTCCAAGCACTTGTCCTTCAGGATTGATCAAGGCACCACCGGAGAAACCGGGATACATCATTAAAGCAGGCTGGATCAATTGTGCGATCGTGCTTCTCGATCGTCTGCCATGTCGGTGATGATGTTCGGGGCGCTGCCAATCCCCACTGATTGAACTCACAATGCCCATGCTGGCATTGGTTGAACCTTCTGCACTCTTCGACACAGCCAGCACAATTTGACCGACTTTCGTTTGAGCGGAGGCAATTTCAGCCGTCGGAAGATCGATCGATTCGAGACGCAGGACAGCTAAATCCATTGTTGAATCTCGTCCGGCGATCGTGGCTGCGATCGATTGTCCATCCGGCAGAATGACGCTGATTTCTTCGTCTTGTTGAATCGTGTGATCGGCAGTGATGATGAAATTTTTGCGCCAGTGAACGCCACTAGAGCCGCGTCGTCTGCGGGCATTCACGGCAGCGATCGAGGACGCGGCTTTCTCAACGGCATCAGATAACTGATTCGAGAACGCTAGCGCGGTTAATTCTGTCATAGAGTTTGGGGGTAAACGATTTCCTGTTTCCAGAATGCCGTAACCCTTTCATAACCAGCATCAGAGATTCGGGTAGAACTTAACCTAGCTATTTGTCTAGGTATTCAATATTTCCGCTCTTGAGGTTCAAACTGATTGATTACAACAGGCATATAGTTAATATCAATGCCAGCCGCAGAATAATATGCCAATGTATGCTTCAAGAAGTTGGAATCATCGCGCTGAACATAGTCCTCACGGCAATGTGAGCCTCGACTTTCTTTGCGGTTGATTGCAGAAAATAGAATCATTTCGCCCACAACAAACAGCGATCGCAGCTCTAACGCTTCAACTAGCTCAGTGTTCCAAACTGTTCCACGATCGTCGAGCCGAATTTGACTGTATTTCTGCTGCAATTCCCGCAGTTTAGCGAGTCCCGTTTGCATCACGTCTTCGGTACGGAACACGCCACAATGCTCGGTCATACAGTCTTGATACGCTTGGCGAATTTCGTGAATGCGGTATTGTCCTGATTGCTCAAACAACGCTTGGATCTGTTGCTTCGCATCTTGGATGTAGCGATCGACATTCAGATCCGGTAGCTTGCGATTTTGGACAAATTGAGCGATTGCAGCCCCCGTTCTTCGTCCATAGACCACACATTCCAACAGCGAATTACTACCCAATCGATTCGCACCATGCACCGATACACAGGAAGTCTCACCTGCCGCAAAAAATCCATCGACAAACTCATCGGCTCCCGCCCGAACTTGTCCATCTGTGTTCACCGGAATGCCGCCCATACAGTAATGCACCGTTGGACGAACGGGCATCGGTTCAGTCACCGCATCGACTCCAACTAAGCGATGCGCTTCTTCCCAACAGAAGGGAACCCGGCTCATGATTTTTTCTTTGCCCATGTGCCGCAAATCAAGATAGACATAAGCACCACCCGGACTACCATCGGGATTAATGCCGCGTCCCGCTCGAATCTCAGAGACGATCGCGCGTGAGGTAATATCACGCGGGGCAAGCTCCATCCGACTCGGAGCATACCGCGACATAAAGCGCTCTCCCTCACTGTTGATCAGATACGCGCCTTCACCCCGCACTGCTTCCGAAATCAACACACCGACCGGATACAGCCCTGTGGGATGAAACTGCACAAATTCCATGTCCTCAAGCGGTAGACCTGCCATTGCAGTCATCGCTAATCCGTCACCCGTCGAAGCGTAATCATTGGAAGTGGTGTTATAAACGCGCCCATACCCACCTGTCGCAAACATCACCGCTTTTGCTCGAACGATCTCGATCTGTCCATCGAGTAAGTGATACATCACCACCCCTTTTGCCTGTCCATCTTCGAGGATCAGACGCATCACATACCATTCTTCGTAGATCTTGACTCCATACTTCATCAAGTTGCAGATCAATTCATGCAGAATCGCGTGTCCGGTTTTATCTGCGGCGTAACAGGTGCGATTGTGAGAATGTCCGCCGAAAGCTCGTTGAGCAATGCGACCATCAGGAAGCCGCGAAAATAACACTCCCATGTGTTCAAGGTCGATCACCACATCGGGGGCTTCTTGGGTCAGAATGGCGACGGCATCTTGATCGGCGAGATAATCTGAACCCTTCACCGTATCGAAGGCGTGAGCTTCCCAAGAATCGGTTTCATCAACGTTTTTGAGTGAGGCTGCCATGCCGCCTTGAGCCGCGACGGAGTGCGATCGAATCGGGTGAGTTTTGGCAACGACAGCCACGCTCAAGCTCGGATTCGTGCGGACAATTTCTAAGGCTGCACGTGATCCTGCCAGCCCACCGCCAACAATAATGACATCGTGATCAATCATAGTCGCTCATCCGGGAATGCTTCGCATTTCCTATTTTGACGCGAATCTGTGATTCTGTTAGTTTTTAACAGTTCTCTTTACAAACCAGGCTGCCGCAGAGAGAACGATCGCTGCGATCGCAACCGGAAGTATCCAATTTGTTTGAGGTGCGGGAGTTGAGGCTTGAGGAACTTGAGCGACAGGACTCGATTGGGGAGCGGCTCCAGCCTGAACGGTGACATCGTAGGCGAATTTGAAAGCGCTGAAGTCGTTGTTTGCTTTCGGTGCGCCACTGATTTCTAGCGTGTAAATTCCGGCTTTGGGGAAAGTGACTTCTGCACCTGGGATGCCTTTGTATTGTTCGGCTGAAATTGATTTTAATGTGGGTTGAGCGATCGTCTGGTTGTTCGCTTTAATCGTTAGCTGACAGTTACAACGATCGAGCGGAATCACTTCACCGCCAGCTTTTGTTAAGGCAAACCAAGCTTGTGAAACTTCTCCGGCTCTCGGATTGTGGTTCGGTTCGATGTGAAAAGTGGATGCAACGTTGCCCTCGGTTTTAACGTTGTGAGCGAGAGCAGGTGAGGCAAACAGTAAAAAGGGAATGAGATAAACCGATTTATTTTTTAGGTGCAACATACCATTTTTCCAATGAGAGCAGCGACCAGAAGAAGCGCGATCGCATTAAAAATACGCTAATCACTAAGAAGATCAGAACGCCAACTCTAAAACGATTATTAGAATCAACGCTAATTTCGCCTAAGTAATTCGAGCCAGATAAACTTGTATGAATCGCAGCTAGAATCAAAGCTGGAACACTTAATGAATGAATCTTTCGCCAAATTAAACCGAGTTTAGAAACCGCTTGATTAAAGCTTGTGAATGCTGCGGGTAACATTAACCCGAAGGCTGAAATTCCCGACCACATTCCTGCTTGCTGAGTTGGAAGCAGAAACGCGATCGCGCTTAAGTTCCAGTTAAACGTATGGTCGAGATAATGTCCAATGTGGGCACAAGACAACACAAACGCCCCAACTCCTAACGCTCGTCGATACTGCAACGGAGCCGCCCAAATTCGACTAATCGGTCGCGCAATCAGCGCTAACATCAGACAAATCAGAGCCGCATGTCCGGTGTAATCGACCATATCGCTGCTTCTGAGCAATGTCAAAAGACCGATCGTCAAAGTGACCCAACCGCCCAATTTGAATAGCTGACTTCTGCGATCGCGACTCAACGCCGACGCAAACAATCCGGTACTAATCATCATTGGCGCAGTTCCCAACCCGAACGCCAACATCGTTAAAGCACCTTGAGCTACATTTCCCGTTTCAGCCGCTTTGATTTGTGCTGCATAAAGAAAACCACAGGGAATTAAGCCCCAAATCATACCCAGCAGTGCAGGAGTCCACCAGTTATCGGATCGCGCTAATTCTGACATCAGCGAATTAAAGCGATCGTGCAATTTCCCCTGAATCGGATGCAAAATCGGAACACGCGGTAGCCAATTCGCATTAATATTCGACAGTCCAAACCAAATTAGAAGCAACCCGGTGCCGATCGCCAATCCGCGTCTCAGTCCACTATCGATCCCCGCGAGTTGTCCGCCTGCAATTAGCACCGATCCCAATGCGCCGATCGTTGCTCCGACGATCGCATAACTCAAGACTCTGCCAAAATTCAGCAGGAGATTAAATTGAATTTGCTGCCATCTGGAACCGCGTTCGCGAGATAGCGAAAATGCCACGGTCAAAGGGCTACACATCCCCAAGCAATGACCGAAGCTGCCTAAAAATCCGACACTCGCAATCAACAGTAAATCAAGCATTTTTTCATGCTATCTCATGCGAAGCGCACAGGTAAGCCATCTTGAAACGCTAATAATTCGCCTGGCTCGATCGTTGTCCACACTTCGTTATCGGTCAACGGAGTCGTCGCGATCACGGCAACCCGATCGCTCGGTTTCGTCAACTCCTGAAAATCGACGGTTAAATCTGCATCAATCAAATGTGCGGCTGCAAACGGAGCTTGCCGCACAATGTAGCAAAGCTTTGTTGAACAATGCACAAAAAAAGTTTCACCGTCTGAAAATAAATAATTGAACGTCCCATATTTTGCGATTTGATCGGTTACAGCTCGCAGCACCGGATACAACTCGGTTGAACTCGGTTTCTCGATCGGAAAGGTCTGCCGCAACGTATTCAAAATTACACAAAATGCCCGTTCACTGTCGGTTTGCCCCACAGGTCGATAAATTCCATCCGCTTCTGGCTCAAAATTCGGAAGATCCCCATTGTGTGCGAACACCCAATATCGCCCCCACAATTCCCGCTGAAACGGATGGCAATTTTCCAGCGCCACTCTTCCGAAAGTAGCTTTACGAATATGAGCAATCACATGAGTCGAATGAATCGGATACTTGCGAACTAACTCAGCCACCGGAGACGCGATCGCAGGCTTGATATCGATCAGCGATCGCACTCCCGCTCCTTCAAAAAACGCAATTCCCCAGCCGTCTTGATGCTCATCGGTTCGACCGCCCCGCGCAGAAAACCCCTCAAACGAGAAGCAGATATCTGTGGGAACATTGCAATTCATTCCGAGTAATTGACACATACCTCGTGTTCAGAATCCCCGTAAAGTTGATCAGCCAGCTTCGTGATTTCTTTTCGCATTGTAAGTTGTTCTAACCAACGTGCGGAAACTCCTTGCGAAGCCAGGAGGGCAGTCCGAGATTCTACAATTCTCGAGGTTATTTAATCAACATTAATCCACAATACTTAAGTTACCTTCTTTGCGTTTGCGATCGCGTCTTTCAAAGTCGAAACTACATCAGCGATCGCAACTTCTTTCACTGCTTTGGTTGATCGTTCCACCAGTTCAACTTTGCCATCTTTCAAAGATTTACCCGTCACAATCCGGTAAGGAATTCCAATCAATTCCGCATCTTTGAATTTGACTCCTGCTCTTTCATTGCGATCGTCGAGTAATGTTTCAACACCTGCTTGATTCAACTCAGCATAGAGCTTTTCTGCTGCACTGACTTGATCCGCGTCGTTCACATTTGGAATCACCACGATCGCGTGATAAGGCGCGATCGCAACGGGTAAAACAATGCCGTCTTTATCATAGGATTGCTCGATCGCAGCCTGAGCCAATCGCGAAACGCCGATGCCATAACAACCCATGACTAGAGGCATTTCTTCACCTTGCTCATTGGTATAGGTTGCATTCATCGCTGTGGAATACTTGGTTCCAAGTTGGAAGATGTGCCCGATCTCAATGCCTCTCGCGGTTTTCAGCGTTTGGGTTGGATCGTGAACGGCACGATCGCCGACTTTCGCTTTTCGCACATCTACAACCAAATCTGGCTTTTGAAACTCTTTGCCCCAATTTGCACCGACTACGTGATAGCCAGATTCATCTGAACCTGTGACAAAGTTCTCTAAATCGACGGCAGTTTGATCAATGAATCGCACAAACTTTGGTGAGATATCTTTGATTGATTGAATGTAGCTGTCAGAAATTCCAGGAGAAATATAGCCAAGTGGTAACGATTTTGTTGCCCATTTCTGCTGAATTTCCGCATCAGGAACCGTGAGCGAAATGACCGTTTTTCCACCGAAACGATCGGCAATTTTTGTCAATTCATTCTGCAACTTCACATCATTCACATCTTGATCGCCTCGGATGTGAACTAATACTAATGCGGTCATACCACTATCAAATACAGCTTGATAGAGAACATTTTTAACCACATTCGTCGGAGAACACTTCAAGAATTGGCAAAGCTTCTCGATCGTTGCCGTTCCCGGTGTTTCTAATTTCTCGTAGCTTGTAAACGGTGAAGCTTCCGCATCGGGGGGAAGGGCGATCGCTTTCTCCACGTTTGCCGCATAGTTGCCATCATCGGTGTAGAGAACTTCGTCTTCTCCTGCTTCGGCTAGCACCATAAATTCTTGCGAACCAGAACCACCGATCGCGCCTGAATCCGCATCGACCGCACGAAATTCTAAGCCCGTTCTGCGGAGAATATTGCAGTAGGCATCGTGCATTTTTTGATAGGTTTTCTTTAGTCCTTCTTCATCGGCATCAAACGAATACGCATCTTTCATGATGAATTCTCGCCCCCGCATTAAGCCAAATCGAGGACGAATTTCATCGCGGAATTTCGTTTGAATTTGATAAAGATTTTGCGGTAGCTGACGATAAGAGCGAATCATATCGCGAGCGATCGTCGTAATGACTTCCTCATGTGTAGGCCCTAAACCCAGCTCACGTTCCTGGCGATCGACCAGCGCAAACATAATTCCTTCTGCTTTCGTATAAGTATCCCAACGCCCCGATTCTTTCCACAATTCCGAAGGCTGCAACTGCGGCAATAAGGTTTCTTGTGCGCCTGCTGCATTCATTTCCTCGCGCACAATTTGAGAGATTTTTTGCAGCACACGCCACATGAGCGGTAGATAGGCATAAATCCCGCTACCGATCCGACGAATATAACCCGCCCGCACCAAAAGCTTATGGCTGGGAATTTCTGCCTCTGCTGGATCTTCCCGCAAAGTGACCAGTAGCATCTGAGATAGCCGCATCGATCGTGCCCTTTCTTGAAAAACCACACTCTATTCTAAGGGGCATTGGCGAATTAGACTGAAGCTTGATCGAGCGCTCGATCGCGTTTCTTCATCGTCCGCCGTTGCTGAGTCGGATTCATTCGCCGTTCTAAATAACTAAATCCCTGAGACGAAAGTAGGGTTAATGCAAGATAGATCAGAGCGACGATCGCATACAGTTCAAACGGTCGATAGTTCTCAGCCACAATCAATTGCCCGCGCCGGAATAATTCTTCAAACCCGATAACTGCGACTAAGCTGGTATCTTTCAGCAAAGTGATAAATTCATTACCCAACGGCGGCAACATCCGACGAAACGCTTGCGGAAAGATAATATGTCGCAAAGTTTGCGTCGAATCTAAACCGAGCGATTCCGCCGCTTCGGTTTGTCCGATGTCGATCGACGCAATTCCCGCCCGCACAATTTCAGCAATATAAGCCGCACTGTTCAGACTCAAAGCAACGACTGCGGCAACAAAGCGATCGAACGTAAAATCGAGTCCGAGGTCTTTGACGACCGCAGGAATACCAAAATAAATCATGAAAATTTGAACAATCAGTGGTGTTCCCCGGAAAAAATCAATATAGGCCCTTGCTAACCATCGCAGCACATTGACTTTAGACAATCGAACAATTCCGATCAACGATCCCGCGACCAACCCAATTACAACTGAAATTGCAGCCAGTTGGATCGTAACAATCGCGCCCGTCAGTAAGGCTGGCAGCGCATTTTGCATCACGGTGAACCAGTTCGATCGCGCTTGTTGCGCCCCGGTTGCAACCGTCTCAGGCAACGCTGGCGGCTCAGCATTAAACCATTTTCGATAAACCTCAGCATAGGTTCCATTGTTCAGAATCGTCCCCAATCCTTGATTGATCCGGATTAAATTCGGCGAATCTTTTGGCGTTGGAATACCGTAATACTCAGAAGTTAGAAGCTGATTGCTAACTCGTAGATTCTTTAAGCTTCCAGTTTTAAGTGCATATTGCAAAATTGGAGCATCGTGAACCACTGCAATCACATTCCCATTGCTCAGTTCTTGAAGTGCTGACACAGCTTCATTAAATGTCCGAATCTGAGCATTCGGAACCTTCTGTGCGGCAAGCGCACCTGTCGTTCCGAGTTGAACCGCGATCGATTTACCTTGCAGGTCTTCAAGCGTATTAATATTCGGCGTATTGGTACGAGTCGCAATCCCTAAACCTGCCTTGAAATAAGGACGAGAAAAAGAAACCACCTGCGATCGTGCAGGCGTAATCGTAATCGCACCAACTGCCGCATCGACCGTTCCCGCTTGCAAAGCTGGAATAATGCCATCAAACGAGATGCTTTGAAAATTCACCCCAAATCCGGCAGCTTTCCCCACCGCCCGAATGATATCAATATCAAATCCTTGCAGTTCTCCTGACTGACTGCGAAATTCAAACGGCGCGTAAACAGGCTCAACAGCAACTGTTAACGTTGATTGACTCAGGGTGCGGACTGGATGCAAAACCACAAGGAGCGTACAAATCAAAGCTAGCCAGATCGATCGCGCTTTCAGCATAAAAATTACGTTGAATAGTCTTTTATTAATCAATCAGTTTGAATCGATCTAACTCTGTCTAAAGAGATATGTGTCGATCGTAAAACGCAGATACTCTACGTCTTATGACACACGCGATCCAGTTCGACCAGGTTGAAAAAAGCTTCGGTGCGCTGCAAGTGCTAAAAGGCATTAGCGGCTATGTTGCTACGGGTGAAGTGCTATCGATTATCGGGTCGTCGGGCTGCGGGAAAAGCACCTTACTGCGCTGTTTGAATCGCCTAGAAGTCATTGATCGGGGACGCATCGTGATCGATGAGTTAGAAATCTCGCGATCGAACCTCTCAAGCCATGAACTAAAACAAGTTCGATCGCGCATCGGCATGGTATTTCAGCAATTCAATCTCTTTCCACACCTCAGTGTTTTAGAAAATCTCACCTTAGCGCCACAGCAAGTCTTGAAACTATCGCGTCGAGATAGCATTGATCGAGCGCGATACTATCTCCAAGAAGTTGGACTCAGCGACAAAATTGATGTCTATCCCGAACAGCTTTCCGGCGGACAACGGCAGCGAGTCGCGATCGCTCGTAGCCTTTGTATGGAACCTCAAGCGATGCTGTTTGATGAACCCACCAGCGCCCTCGACCCCGAATTAGTCGGCGAAGTTCTATCCGTGATGCACCGACTGGCAGAACGCGGCATGACGATGGTTGTAGTTACACACGAAATTCAGTTTGCGCGCGAAGTGGCAAGTCGCGTGATGTTCCTCGATCAGGGTCGCGTGATGGAAGAAGGATCAGCGCGAGAAGTCCTGACCAATCCGCAAAGCGATCGTTTAACCGCTTTTTTAAGCCGAATGCGCCAAGCTCAAATCGCCTAAAGACGGATATCCCTACACGAATTAGATGATCTTCTGGGAGTTTAGCTTTATGTTAGGGAGTGGTCGCAGAATTTTCTGAGGAAATCATTATGCTAGAGCTATATCAATTTGAAATGTCGCACTACGTAGAAAAGGTGCGATTGATTCTCGACTATAAAGGATTGCCTTATCGCAAAATAGAAGTCACACCGGGAATCGGGCAGCTTGAACTTTTTCAAATGTCAGGACAACGCAAAGTCCCGGTGCTCAAAGACGGCAGCGAGATCATCCCGGATTCCACAGCGATCGCGGAATATCTCGATCGAAAATATCCCGAAAAGCCACTTATCCCAACCGATCCAAAGCAAAAAGGACAAGTTTTACTGATAGAACAATGGGCAGACGAATCGCTGGGAATCAATGCGCGCAAAGGCTTGATCGGTTCACTTTCCCAAAATCAAAGCTTCCGCACCGCTGTTCTACCCGCTTCCACACCAGATTTATTGAAGAACCTAGTCGGCGCAATTCCGGGTGAATTTCTCGGTGTACTCGGATCGGGAGTCGGCATGGGGCCTGATGCCGTGAAGGAAGCAACAGACGCGCTAAAACGCAGCTTCACCGCCCTTTCCCTGATCTTGATGGAGCAACCTTATCTAGTCGGAGACAGTCCAACTTTGGCGGATTTTGCAGTTGCCGGGTTATCAATGTATGCCAAATTCCCGATCGGGGGCTATCTAGACATTCCAGAATCGCTTAAGGGTAAGGGTGTTGCGGGCATTGCCGATGTTAGCATTTTCGATCCATTCTTCAACTGGCGCGACAAGCTCTACGCTGATTTCCGCAAAGCTTCTGTCAGTAGCTATACGTCTCCAAGTGGCTCAGCTCCAACCTCAATCAATATCGATTAGAGCGATTGATCGTAACTCTTCTCAGGTTGCCTAGATCGATTTTGCCTGACTGTGCAGGGAGAAAACACGGGTTCATCTTCGCAGTCTGCCCTTAATTTGATCTAAAAATTCGGTACTTTCTGTGAGGGGATTTACTCTTCGGATGCTCGACAATGGATTTAAATCTGAGGAACGCGATCGGAGAAGCTAAGCAACTAGGGGGCAACTAAGCTTGTTTAGTAGATTCGGCTAAAAGCGTCCTTACAGGTAGACTGCCTGACTCTGGGGGCTTTTAAGAGTCAGGCAATTTTTTATGTGTCTTGGCGGCAATTAACCATTTATTTCTAAAAATCTCCATCTGTCATGTCAGCCCCCATTAGTTTGCGTTGCTCTTCCTTAGAAAGTTCAACATTTATCGATCGTTGCGATGATGTGGGAGCATCTGAAAGATAAGTATCAGTAGAATTTTCCACACGATTGTAAGAAGCGTCCTTTGCTGCATGATGATCATTATGCTTAATCGCATCGTACTTTTCTCTTGGACAGCTTTCCTGTAACAACGGCGATTATTGTTAAAAATTAACTCAGAAACTTGATGGTCACTTCCAAACTTACTAAAGTGAAGTTAAGCATCCTACAGCAATCCTATTCTATTTGTAAAATTCGGAGAGTGGGGAGTAGAAAGAATCCTCCCACTCCCCACTCTTTCTAATTTCACGGATGATTTAGGATTGCTATATAAGCAATGTTGGAGGGATGAAAACGTGCAGAACGCCAACTGCACTCGATATAGTAGCCGTTGAAGTTGAATCGTAACATTCAGTTTAATTCATCTAAATTTACTTAGTTTTTATGGAGATGTAGCTACATGGCAGCAATGCCAAGTAATAGCTGCATCTCTAAAGGAATCGCTTTTCTCTTCATCTACAAAAGCGACGGGTTAGATAAGGATTATTAAATCTATGAAACATCGAGAAGGAACTCTTGCCGGATGGCAGGGGACGGAGCTTCATTATCAAAGTTGGCATCCTGACGAACCGAGTCAGGCAGTCGTTACCTTAGTTCATGGCTTGGGTGGACACAGTAATGTGTTTCAGAATGCGGTGGAGTATTTAGTACCGCAAGGCTATGAAGTCTATGCCTTCGATTTGCGAGGGCATGGACATTCAGCAGGACAACGAGGACACATCAATACATGGGCGGAGTTTCGAGAAGACTTACGCCTCTTTTTATGCTTTGTACGATCGCAGCGAACCAGTTGCCCGATGATTCTATGGGGGCATAGTTTGGGTGGCACGATCGTGCTTGACTATGTTCTACGATCGCCAGATGAAATTCAGGGCTTGATTGTAACAGCACCTGCATTGGGAAAAGTGAAAATCTCGCTGGTGAAGCTGGCGATCGGGCGAATCATGTCGCGGATTATGCCACGATTTAGCTTACGTCTGGGGATTCGTCACCTGGGAGCAAGCAATCCAATTGTCGCAGCTTATCTACAAGATCCTCTGCGACATGACTATGCTAGCGCACGACTGGCAACGGAATACTTTTCGACGGTTCGCTGGATTTATCGTCATGCAGCGGAATTGAACATTCCGCTGCTGATTATGCACGGAAGTAGCGATCATGTGACCCTACCCGAAGGCAGCCGTTTATTCTTCCAGCAAGTCATCTTCCCAGACAAAGAGCATCGGGAATATCCAGGGAACTATCACGATCTGTATATGGATGCCGATTTTGAACTGGTGTTTTCGGATCTAGAAGACTGGTTGAAACGGCACTTGGTCGGTGCAGAAACTTGTCAGCCATTGATTATTTAAGCTTAATTCACCTATGGAGGAGAAGAATTGAATTCTTCTTGCGATCGATGTTTGGAGTTAAAGAACTCACTCAACGTGATCATAGGGTTTCTCTGTTAAGACAGACGTTGCCCTCATTGCTGGGAGAAGCTTGCGCGCTGCGCCCAAATGCGGCTGCCTTGAATCAATGGACAGAAGCAGGCTGGCGATCGCTCTCAAGTCAAGCCTTTCGTACAAAAGCGGAAATTTTAGCATTAGGATTGTTAAATCTGGGGTTAGTGCGTGGCGATCGAGTGGCATTGTTGATGCCAAGCGGTATCAATTTTGCGATCGCCGATATGAGTTGTTTGATGGCAGGATTAGTCGATGTGCCGATTGATCTGACTCAAACGCTGGAAACGATTGTTTTGGTGTTACAACAGAGTGGATCGAAGGCATTGATCGTTGCGAATCTGGATTTGCTAGAGCAAGTTCTACCTTATCTGGATCAAGTAGCGGAGTTGAAGTATATTCTTTTGGCAGAAGTTCCGGAAGAGTGGCGATCGAGCAATCTGTCGAGCAGTCCACAACGCATTTACTCGGTTAATCAAGTTAGCCAGGTTGCTGATGCAAGTCGAGTGCAGAAACTCTATCAGTCACTGTCTCCTCAAGATTTGGCAACGCTAGTTTATGTACCCGGAGAAGATGGGCAATGGCTCGGAGTAATGCTAACGCATGAAAATCTTTCGGGGAATGCTTTAGCTGCATTTGCAAGTTTATCACGGCTGCATTGGGGAGCAGAGGACATTGTTCTTTCGTTTCTACCCTTAACGCATGTGTTTGCTCGATGTTTGCTCTATGGGCATTTCTACTACGGACATACCATCTATTTTTCGAGCGCGAATCGGGTGTTTAAGCATCTAAAAGAAGTGAAGCCAACCATTTTGGCAACTGTGCCGCTTCTGTTGGAGAAGCTTTATAGCAAAACAATGGATCAGGCAGAGCGATTAACTTCTAGGCGAGAACGAATTGCACTTGCCTTAACGCTGTGGTTCGCAAAACGGCATAAATTAGGGCACTCCAGAACGGATGCGCTATTGCAGAAATTTGTGACTCGGTTTGGATTGTCGCAGTGGCGATCGCTGTTTGGTGATCGACTGAAGTATGTTCTGTGTGGTGGGGCTGCTTTAAAGCCGGAATTGGTAACCGTGTTTGCAGCAGCAGGCATTGATATCTATCAAGGGTATGGGTTGACGCAGGCGAGTGCCATCGTGAGTTGTAATCGCGATCGCGCTAATCGAGCCGGAACTGTGGGGAAATTGATCGAAGGTGTGGAAGTTGCGATCGCGCCAGATCAGGAAATTCTAGTGCGGGGGGATTATGTGATGCGCGGCTACCACAACGATTCCGAGGCAACCAAGGCTGCGATCGATGAGCAAGGTTGGCTACATACTGGGGATTTGGGTGCGTTGACGGCAGATGGATTTTTGCAGGTGACGGGACAGAAGAAAGCGCTGTTTAAGCTCGCGAGTGGGAAGTATATCGCACCGCGTCCGATTCAGGCGCGATTAAAAGCGTCGCCGTTGGTGAAAGATGCGATCGTTGTGGGAGCAGGGCAAAAGGTGTGTGGAGCATTAATTGTTCCAAATTTTGAAGTGTTGCGGGATTTGAAGCTAGCAGGCGATAAAGGAATGTTACTGAAACATCCTTGTGTACAGTCGTTATATCAGGCGATCGTCGATGAAGCGAACTGTCATCAGCCTTACTGGGCGGCGGTGAAGCGGTTTCGATTGATTGATGAGAGTGCGAGCACGCAAGCGTGTGCCAGAGGCATCGGAACTAATCTCACGAAAGAAATTCATCTGTTGTACAGTGAAGGTAAGACTCCGCTACAAGACGCTTCAGACTTCGATCTTCAAGAATTGGAGTGTCCAATTCTTCCAGTTGAAGCTTGTCCAACCTTTGCTCAATCTCTTCATCCTCGGTTTACGACCTCATAGCAGAGAGGACTCTAAAATTTATGTTTAAACCATTCCAAACCGTAGCAGTATTAGGCGCAGGTGTGATGGGAAGCCAGATCGCAGCACACTTAGCAAATGTGGGGCTGACTGTTCACCTTTTAGACATTGCATCTCAGACTGGATCAAAGAATGATTTAGTCGAAGGTGCATGGAAAAAGGCATTGAAGCTATCGCCGCCGATTTTATTTACAGAAAAAGTTGCAAGGCGGATCACGCTGGGGAACTTTGATGAACATTTCGATCGACTTCGCCAAGTTGATTGGATTATTGAAGCGGTGGTTGAGGATTTACAGATTAAGCAACAGTTGATGGAGCGCTTAGAATCGATCATTCAGCCGGAGACGATTGTTTCTACTAACACCAGTGGTATCCCGATTCGTTGGATTGCAAAAGGACGATCGGAGTCGTTCCGCAGGCGATTTTTAGGAACCCACTTTTTTAATCCGCCTCGCTATCTCAAACTGCTGGAACTCATTCCCACTCAAGACACAGATGCAGCCGTTCTCGATCGAATGAAATGGTTTGGCGAGTCGTACTTAGGAAAGGGCATCGTCATTGCTAAAGATACGCCGAATTTCATTGCAAATCGGATTGGGATATTTGTGACTTTGCTGGGAGTCAAAGCCTGGGCTGAACAAGGCTATTCGATCGAGGAGATTGATACCTTGACCGGAACGCTGATTGGAAGACCGAAATCTGCAACGTTTCGGACAGCCGATTTAGTGGGATTAGATACATTGGTGGCAGTTGCCGACCATCTCTATCAAGCTGCACCGAGCGATGAGCATCGTGAGATGTTTCGAGTTCCGGATGTGCTGCGACAAATGATTGCAGCCGGAATGTTAGGTGCAAAGAGCGGACAGGGATTTTATAAAAAGCAACAGGGACAGATTCTATCAATCAATCCGAAAATATTTGCTTATGAAGCGGCGCAGCCTTTGAGCTTAGGTGAACTCGATAAGATCGCAGCTTTACCTTTGCACGATCGCATCCGCACCCTTTATACAAGTCCTGGACGAGCAGGCGATTTCTTTCGGCAAACGACGTTAGAAATGCTGAACTATAGCGCCCATCGAGTTCCCGAAATTGCCGATGAGCCACAGGATATCGATCGCGCAATGCGTTGGGGATTTGGCTGGCAAAGGGGACCCTTTGAACTCTGGGATGAACTAGGGTTTGAAACGGTGCTATCAGATATGCAAGCCGCAGAAATGGCTGTACCTGCTTGGGTCAAACAATCTTTCTATCCAAGCATCACTGTTGAGGAGAAGAAAGCAGTTTGGCAAAATGCTGAAGCTGCTTTGTTGGAAATGGGCGATGGTGTATTGCTGTATGAATTTCGATCAAAAGGAAACACCTTAAGCAACAAAGTTCTAGAAGGATTTGCAGCCGCACTATCGATTCTAGAGACAAGCGATTACAAAGGATTAGTCATTGGGAACAACAGCGATCATTTCTCAGGCGGTGCGAACCTTGCAGAAATGGGAATGATCGCACAGTCCGGAGATTGGAACGCGATCGCAACGCTCATCTCTGATTTTCAAGGGTTACTTCAGCAAATTCACTACTCACCCAAACCGATCGTGGCAGCAATTCAGGGGCGCGTGTTGGGCGGTGGCTGTGAGTTAGTCATGGCTTGTCCAAACATCGTCGCCGCGACTGAAACCTACATTGGACTCGTGGAAGTTGGAGTAGGGCTGATTCCGGGCGCAGGTGGACTGATGCGAATGGCGAGTCGAGCCGCAGAACGTGCTGCAACCGAAACCCCAAGCCATGTTCTACCTTTCTTGAGAACTGCGTTTGAAACGATCGCGACGGCTAAAGTTTCGAGCAGTGCAGCCGAGGCGCAAGCGTTAGGATTTTTGCCTCATGACGCGCGAATTTTGATCAGTGGGGAACACCGATTAGAAGTCGCAAAAGCAGAGGTATTGCATCTCGATCGCATTGGTTATGTAGCCCCGCCTCAGAACAATTCGATCTTTGTGTTGGGACAGGCAGGGCGAGCCACATTGGAACAGATTGCTTATGTGTACGAGCAAGGTGGATTTGCGAGTCAGTACGATCGATATTTGGCATCCCGACTGGCGTTTGTGTTGACAGGTGGAGAACTGACTGCTCCCGCGTTGGTGTCTGAGGATTATTTATTGCAACTCGAACGAGAATCGTTTGTGCCGTTGTTAAGACAAGAAAAAACGCAGGCACGAATGATGCACTTGCTCAAAACCAAAAAGCCGCTACGGAATTGAGGAAAAGATTATGCAAGAAGCTTACATTGTGAGTAGTGTCAGAACTGCGATCGGTAAAGCACCCCGTGGAAAGCTGCGGAATATGCGCTCGGATGATTTAGGTGCGATCGTGCTGAAAGCTGCACTTGAAAGAGTTCCTGATCTAGATATCAATCAGATTGAAGATGTGATTTTCGGCTGTGCTTTTCCAGAAGCAGAGCAAGGAATGAATTTAGGGCGGGTGATTGCTGAGCGATCGGGATTGCCTGACTCTGTAGCAGGTGCAACGGTGAATCGCTTCTGTGCTTCCGGATTGCAAGCGATCGCAATGGCTCATCAAGCGATCATCACTGGTCAGGCAGATGTGATCGTTGCGGGGGGTGCAGAATCGATGAGTTTGATTCCGATGGGCGGACATGATATGTTGCCGAATCCCACGCTGGTGGCGGAAATGCCGCAACTTTATTGCACGATGGGAGCGACAGCAGAAACCGTGACGCAACAGTATGACATCTCCCGCGCCGATCAAGATGCCTTTGCGCTGCGATCGCATCAACGGGCAATTCAGGCGATGCGATCAGGTCGATTTGACGAGGAGTTGATTCCTGTTCCTGTTCGCGAAACAATCTACGCCGAGGGTAAGCCTCAAGCTATGGAAGGTATTGTACAAACCGATGAAGGACCTAGACCGGACACCAATTTAGAAGCGCTCTCCAAGCTATCTGCGGTGTTTCGAGTCGGCGGATCAGTCACAGCGGGGAATTCCTCCCAAATGTCGGACGGTGCAGCAGCAACGATTTTAGTCAGTGAGGCAAAGCTGAAAGAATTTAAGCTCCAGCCTTTAGGACGAATGCTGGGATTTGCAGTGGCAGGCGTTCCTCCTGAAATTATGGGCATTGGTCCTGTAGTCGCAGTTCCTAAAGTTCTACAGCAAGTGGGACTTCGTTTAGAAGACATTGGACTGATTGAGTTGAATGAAGCATTCGCCGCACAATCATTAGCTGTGATTCGCAAGCTTGGACTGAATGAGGATATTGTGAATGTGAATGGAGGTGCGATCGCATTGGGACATCCTTTGGGATGTACGGGGGCGAGGGTGACAGCAACGCTGCTGCATGAGATGAAACGTCGCGGCGTTCAATATGGATTGGCGACGATGTGTGTGGGTGGAGGAATGGGAGCGGCTGCGGTGTTTGAGAATTTGATGCGTTAAGAGCAGACTCTGAGTTCTGTGTCTAGTGAGTTCTTAGGAGAATAAGCGATGTTGCTTCTCTTACAATTGTCAATTTTGCTTCTCTTACTGCTGGCGTTAGGTTTTATCGGCGTGCCGCTCTGGATGTGGTTAATCTATGGTGCGATCGCACTCTTTACGTTCCAACCACCTATCTGGCTCTGGAGCATATACGCTGCGATCGGGCTAACTTTAACCATCCCTCAGATCCGGCGACCAGTGCTAACAAAGCCAATCATGAAAGTGATTCGTGTCCCCAAAATTTCGGACACTGAACGAGCCGCAATCAATGCGGGAACCGTCTGGATTGAGGGCGAATTCTTCTCGGGTGCGCCAGATTTCGAGCGCATGAATCAGGCAGCATATCCAGAAGTCACAGCCGAACTTCAGGCATTTTTAGATGAGCAGGTCGAACAGGTTTGCCGTATGGCAACCGATTGGGAGATTCATCGGCACAAAGATTTGCCCGTGGAGGTGTGGCAATATCTCAAGCAAGAACGATTCTTCGGCATGATGATTCCAGTCGAATATGGTGGCTTGGGCTTCTCGAATTTTGCCTACAGCACTGCTATGGCAAAGCTTGCTTCTCGATCGTTTATTCATACGGCAACCGTTGGAGTTACAAACTCTCTTGGTCCCGCTAAGCTATTGCTGAACTATGGAACTCCAGAACAGAAAGAATATTACTTACCTCGACTCGCAAGCGGCGAGGAGATTCCTTGCTTTGCGTTAACAGAGCCAACGGCTGGATCAGATGCTGCAAGTATCACAGCCAAAGGGATTGTATTTCGGGGCGAGGATGGTCAGCTCATGGTGCGGTTGAACTTCCGCAAACGGTACATCACGTTGGGTGCGATCGCAACTTTAATCGGACTTGCCTTTAAGCTATCCGACCCAGACAATCTACTAGGCAAAGGGGAAGAGGTTGGCATTACCTGCATTCTGATTCCCTCAAATACTGAGGGCATGATTCTAGGGAAACGGCATGATCCGATGGGAGTCCCCTTCTACAATTCTCCCGTGGAAGGGCAAGATGTTGTGGTTTCCATTGATCAAATCATTGGAGGAGTAGAGCAAGCAGGGCAAGGCTGGAAGATGCTGATGCAAACGTTAGCGGCTGGGCGAGGCATTAGTTTTCCGGCAAGTTGTACAGGTGTCGCTAAGTTAGTCGCTCGCGTCACCGGGGCTTATGCCAAAGTCAGACAGCAATTTGGTAGCTCGATCGGTCGATTTGAAGGCATCGAAGAACCGCTTGCGAGAATCGGCGGACTCACTTATCTGCTCGATGCGGCTCGAATCTATACCGTTGGTGCAGTTGATGCGGGTGAAAGACCTGCGGTCGTTTCTGCGATCGCAAAGTACCAATTCACCGAAACGACCCGCAAACTCGTGAATGATGGCATGGACATTCTAGGCGGCTCAGGCATTTGTCGCGGATCGAGAAATCTGCTGGCAAACTTCTACATCGCCATGCCGATTCCAATTACGGTCGAAGGATCAAACATTCTCACCCGCACACTGATGATCTTTGGGCAAGGTGTGATTCGCTGCCATCCTTATCTCTATGCAGAAGTGATGGCGATTGAGGCCGGAGATGCGATCGCATTCGATCAAGTCTTATGGAAGCACATTGGCTCGATTACTCGAAATAAGTTCAGGACACTATTACTTAGCCTATCGCGTGGTTATCTCGCGATCGTTCCAGGCAACAAGTTCACGAAGCGGTACTATCAAAAGCTTGCTTGGTCTTCCGCAATGTTCGCATTCCTCACCGATCTGTTATTGATTGGGTTTGGAGGATCGCTGAAACGACATGAGAAAATAACAGGAAGACTTGCAGATTGGCTGTCTTGGATGTACTTAAGTGTTGCCACACTGCGACGATTTGCAGCAGAAGGATATAACCCAGACGATCTAATTTTTGTGCAATGGGCAATGGATTATAGCTTTGCCCAAATGCAGCAAGCCTTAGAGGGAATTCTAGTGAATCTGCCGATTCCCAGCATTGCGCGCTCTATTCTCCTCAGCCTCGTGAGAGTCAATCCGCTTGGCACACTGCCAACTGATACATTGGGAAGTCAAGTTGCGAAGGCATTACAGACGAATGGGGAAAAACGTAACCACTTAACGGCTCATATCTACATTCCCACGCATCCAGATGAAGCATTGGGACGATTAGAGCAGGCATTTAAGCTCTGTGAACAAGCTGAAGCAGTCCTCAACAAGATGAAGGGAGCGAGCCGAGCAGGACAGTTACCCCAAGGAAAAACAGAAACATTAGTTGAGGCTGCGCTAAAGACCGGAGTGATTACGGAAGCAGAAGCAGGTTTAATTCGATCGGCGGAGGTTGCGCGATTGGATGCAATTCAAGTCGATGCTTTCACGATCGAGGAGTATCAGGGAAATCGGGTACAGATGCCGCACTTCTCAACAATCCTTGCTCAGAAGTAATGTAACGTGAGTTCTGGATAAGAAACGATGGGGCACGTTAGAGAGCGGCAATCTTATCAAAACATTATTACAATAGTAAGTAGACAGATGTAATCAAAACCTACCTCTCAACATCGTGTTTGTATGATGTTTCGTGAATAACGCTGCATGGTTAAATCTGTCAACTTAACTATTACGGGTGATTGCCACGAAGCATCATACGTTCGACACGATGGTTTTAGGCGAGAGGTTTTAGGCGAGAAGTAACCAGAGTTTAATGACTCTCCTGTTTTTTCTGATTCAGCGATTTACTCACAGCTAGCCGATTTATTGATCTGTTAGTGTTGACTCGAATGAGGAAATCAAATGTTAAAGCTATCTAAACGAGAAGAATTCATTAAGCCAGAAGCAAATTGTCTGGCAAGTTATGTTTTAGAGATGTTAACCGCGATCGAGGTTGATAAGTTCCAACCGTCGTTTGCTCATCTCCCGAACGATCCCTACTTAGAAGGTAACTATCGATTTAGGCGGCTCTCCCACTTCAAGATTGTAGGAGATCGATTAATCAAGTTACCTCACCGTCGGTTGTTCCAGAGCAGGCAATACAATCCATTGTTAGGAGATGTGATTCGAGAATATCCTGAGCTAGATGATGAGTTGATTCAACTAGAAGATTTTCAACGATTGATTTGGGAGTTTTTCCAGTTCTGCCGATTGTGTTCTACTTCCCAAGAGATTGGAGTGCATCAGATTCGCACGACTGCATCTCCTCACCAATCTGGTAATCCGGCTCCAGAGGGAATCCATCGAGATGGTGTCGATATTGTTGGAATTTTCTCGGTCGATCGCAACAAGATTGGGGGTGGTGAGACTCATCTTTATAAATCAAAAGACGGCAAACCTCCAGTATTTAGCAAAGTCTTAAATCCGGGAGAATTTCTCGTATTTAGAGATGCTCAATACTTTCACTACACCTCGCCTGTCAATGTGATTGCGGGTGAGCAAGGCACCAGGGATGTGTTTGTTTTAACCTGTCCCGGACTATTTCCGCCAGATGAGAATTGAGTTTGGAGCATCCTATGACTGTTTTTGATCTCGATTGGATTCGTGCCCAATTCCCCGCCCTGCGTCAAGAAATGAATGGGTATCCAGTTGCATTTTTGGATGGACCCGGTGGGACTCAAGTTCCGCATGGAGTGATTGAAGCGATCGCGAACTACTTAACCACGTCAAATTCTAATTTGCACGGAGCCTTTGCAACAAGCGCCCGAACGGATGCGTTAGTAGAACAAGCCCGATCAGCAGTCGCGGATTTTCTGGGCTGCGATCGTGATGAGGTTGTGTTTGGAGCAAACATGACGACGCTCACGTTTGCGATGAGTCGATCAATCGAGCGAGAATTGCAGCCCGGTGATGAGATTGTTGTTACAAGCCTGGATCATGATGCCAATGTCGCGCCTTGGTTAGCGCTTCGAGAACGGGGTGTCATGGTTCGCACCGTTGATATTCATGAGCATAACTGCACTCTGGATATGCTTGATTTAGAGCATCAGATTACGGAACGCACAAAGCTAGTCGCAATTAGTTATGCCTCGAATGCAGTTGGCACGATCAATGATGTTAAAAGAGCGGTTCAACTTGCTCATGCTGTGGGAGCGTGGGTGTTTGTCGATGCAGTTCACTATGCACCCCATCGGTTGATTGATGTACGATCGCTAGAGTGTGATTTCCTCGTTTGCTCTGCCTACAAGTTTTTTGGGCCGCATGTGGGCATTCTCTACGGCAAACGAGAGCATTTAACTCGTCTACAGCCTTACAAGCCTCGCCCTGCTCCTGAAGAAGTTCCATTTCGGTGGGAAACAGGAACACAAAACTTTGAGGGACTTGCGGGAGTTGTGGCAACGATCGAGCATTTAGCTGAGTTAGGAAGGCACGTTTCATCGATCGTTACAAATCGGCGGAGTGCACTTGTCGCGGCAATGCTAGCAATTCAAAACTATGAGCGATCGCTGTCTGAATATTTGATTCCTCATTTGCTAGAAATTCCTGGGGTGACTCTCTACGGCATCACGGAGCGATCGCAATTAGCCTGGCGTACACCGACGTTCGGAATTCGCATTGCTGGCTATTCTCCTGCTGAAATTGCAAAAATATTGGGCGATCGCGGCATTTTCACCTGGAACGGGAACTTCTATGCTCTAAATCTTACTCAACGGCTCGGAATTGAGGAACGTGGAGGGTTGGTGCGAATCGGCTGCACTCATTACAACACGATTGAGGAAATTCAGCGCCTGCTGCATACGCTGCACGATGTTGCTCAGCCAAGTAGAGTCGCATAGGCAGATACAGCACTAGGACGGGTTTTAACACTCTTCGCTTCGTTCAAACCCGTCCCGGACTGAAAGTCCCCTTCAGTGGACTTTGTTCTGTTAGCCCCGACTTCTAGTCCGGGGCGGCATACCAACGGAGTGAGAAGCTCTTAAAGCACGCCCTTAACGCTAAAAGCCGTGAACGCAGAGATTTACAATTTCATAACTGCCGATCGCAGTCGGTCGATCGCAATTTGAAGATTCTCTAATGAATTGGCATAAGAAATTCTGAGATAGCCATCGCCAGATTTGCCAAATGCTGTTCCCGCAAGGAGTGAAACACCTGCTTCATTGAGAAAGTAATCCGCTAATGCGTTACACGACAAAGGTAAATCTTTCACATTCGGAAATACATAGAATGCACCCGCAGGCTTTAGGCAATGAATTCCTTCGATCGCGTTTAAACCCTCGACGATCGCATCTCGTCGGCGCTGAAACTGAGCGACCATTTGATCGACAAATTCTTGGGAGCCTTGAAGCGCTTCGATGCCCGCAATCTGAGTAAAGGCACAAGTACAAGAGTTGCAATTGATCATGAGACGAACGATTCCTTCAACAAGGTGTTTAGGGACAACCCCATAGCCGAGCCGCCATCCCGTCATCGCATAGGTTTTAGAATGACCATCCAGCAGGATAGTGCGCGATTTCATACCCGGAAATTGAATCAGGCTAATATGCTTGCCTTCATAGAGAATTCGAGAATAGATTTCATCGGAGAGAACATAGAAATTATGTCGATCGGCAAGTTCTGCGATCGCGGCTAAATCTTCAACTTGCAGCAATCCCCCTGTGGGATTTTGAGGAGAATTGAGAATGAGTAAGCGAGTTCGATCGGAGATTGCATTGACCAAATCATCTAAATGAAAGCGAAACCCAACTTCTTCACGGAGCGGCAAAGGAACTCCTTTAGCACCCACAAAATTAATCACTGATTGATAGATTGGAAAACCTGGATCTGGGTAAATGACTTCATCCCCTTCATTCACTAACGCCATGAGCGTAAAGAAGATAATCGGCTTCGCTCCAGGCGTAACGACAACTTCGTCTGGGTGAATTTCGATATTTCTGGTTGTCGAAATATGTTCAGCGATCGCTTCTCGCAATGCTAGCAAACCTGCTGCCGGAGTATAGCCTGTATAGCCGTCTTTCATCGCCCGAAATGCTGCTTCACAAATTGGGAATGGAGTCGGAAAGTCCGGTTGCCCAATTTCTAGATGAATAATCGATCGTCCTTGAGCTTCTAGCTGTTGTGCTTTGGCAAAAACATCAAAGGCGGATTCTGTTCCTAATCGACTCATTCGTTCTGCAAGTTCCATGCGTTGCACCTCGCTAAGTAAATTGTGTTGAACTGATCGCGCAGAACTCGCCGCATGACTTTGTTGGATGAAGTGCGAGGCAAAGCCTCTACAATCACCAAGTCCCAAATTTTGAACAACGGATTGAGACGTTGAGCGATCGCGGTTTGTAACAATGCTTTGAGATCTGCCTCTGTTTTCTGAATGTTAGGTTCAACCACTGCATAAACAATGAGTCGGCTCGGTCCACTTTCAGAAGAGACGATGCCTTGGGCACTGTACGGAATGCTAATCGCTGCTGTTTCACGAATGCCTGCAACCGTATTTAGCACTTGTTCAATCTCTGCAGAACTGATTTTAATTCCACCCAAATTCATTGTGTCGTCTACACGACCGCCCATCTGATAGTAGCCATTCGGCAATCGCTTCAGATAATCACCATGACGACGCAAAGACAATTGATCAAGTCCGTCAGCAAAATAAATCTGATGATGGTCTTTATTTAACAATTCTGTAGAAAGTCCGATCGCAGGAGAAATGATAAAAGCTTCCCCTTCATTTGCAGGACAACCATCAGCATCCAAAATTGTAAAATCTAAGCCTAGTGCAGGTGTTGTGAAAGTTGCTGGAATACAAGGCTGAACAAGAGTGCCCGTGATGTAAGCTCCGCCAATTTCAGTACCACCGCAGTATTCAATGATTGGCTTATTGTCTGCGAGAGACATTAAATACTGCATATCTTGAGAATTAGAGCATTCGCCTGTCGAACTAAACGCTTTAATTGCGCTCCAGTTCAATCCCTGCATACAATTGGTCGTTTTCCAAACTCGAACTAAACTCGGCACAATACCCAGGATAGTAACCTGAGCGGTCTGGATAAATTGACCATATTCTCGCGTCGTCGGTGCGCCCTCATAAAGCGCGATCGTAGCGCGGTTCATCAAGCTTGCAAAGATCAGCCAAGGCCCCATCATCCATCCTAAATTGGTTGACCAAGCAACGACATCACCTGGATGAATATCTTGATGCAAATGCCCATCCACTGCACATTTGATCGGTGTGGTTTGTGTCCAGGGAATTGCTTTAGGATCTCCGGTTGTGCCAGAAGAAAACAGGATATTGATATGTGCGGTGGGAGATGTTGGAACTGCATCAAAGATTTCATTCGTACTGAGAAAATTACTCCAAGTTAAGTCATGCGATCGCAATTCAACTGTTGAAGCTGGCTGTTGAGAAAGTACGATCGCTCTTGGAGCCTTAGCTTCAATAACTTTGTGATATAGCGGTAGCTGCTTTCCACCCCGATAAATAAAGTCTTGAGTAAAAATTGCTTTAGTATTCGCAATCCGTAACCGAGTTGCAATTTCAATCGCTGCAAAACTATCCGCGATCGATACGATGACACAACCCGCTTTGATAATTCCTAAATAAATTGCGACGGATTCAGCCGTCATCGGCATCGCGATCGCAATTGCATCACCAGGCTGAAATCCTAATTCATCTAAGCTATTTGCAACCCGATTTGTGAAGGACTCTAATTGCTTGTAAGTCCAAGTTTGGAGCGAACCGCCTTCTGCTTGAAAAACGATCGCGGTTTTGTCTTCACTAGCTTGAAAGCAACTCTCGACAATATTCAATCGAGCATTCACAAGCCATTGTGGAAACTCTGCACCCTGTGATAGGTCAACAATCTGCTTATACGGCTCCCGAAAGCAAATTCCAAGCCGTTGGATCATCGTCTCCCAGAAAGCGGCTCGATCGCGAATTGACCAAGAATGCAACTCTGGATAAGTGCGAATGTTCAAGTCCCGCATCAGTGCTGCAATGTTCGTTGCCTGAATCTGTTCGATTGATGGAACCCAAGCAGGAGAGAGTTGGTGCATTGTTGCTTCCTCAATCATTGCGATCGTGCTCTAACCCATTCCAAAAAACTGCGATCGCATCTAGGATTTGTTGCCCTCCCTGAATGAATTTAGCTTGATCGAACTCTGGCTTGAAGTACACGGCTTCGAGTTCTTCTAAAGTATGTTCTGCATGTTGAGCTTCCACGCGATTATGCCAAGTGAAGAAAGCTAAACGCAGATGCGGATGCCGAGTTTGTTTAATGCGCGTCAACCCATCTTCTAGCTCTTGCCAGAACCCTGCTGCCGCCCAATTTTCAACCGCAAAGCTAGCACCCTCCGCTACATTCGGATCATCACTTCCATAAAGACGTTGCAATTCATCACAAAAGTGTAGCGTGGTCGAGCTACCATGCTTCCGTTGACCAATTTCCTCATAGTGCAAGCCAATTCCTTCTGCAACAGCCGCTAACCACTCAAAGTGTGCCGCCCGAAAGCGACAGATTCCGCCATCAACTGTGCCTTCTGTGCTGACCACTTCAGGATCACCTTCTCGATCTTTTTCCTCCTCTGTTTTGAGCGTTTGTGCGTTGTCTGTTCCTTGCAACTTACGATAAATAACACCTAGCTCATTCAATAAAACCTCGCGGCTTGCTCGTGATTGCTGAAGCGTTGGAGAGTTAATAACTTTCAACAATGCTGCGATCAGAAATTGATTCGAGAAAACAGAAAACTGGCGAATAAAATGTCGTAATTGCTCATCTGTCGCGTTGCCTGCTTGAAACCAACGAGTATAAGCGTTATCAGTGATGATCGGATGCCGCAAAAAGTCACGCTCAACTTGATGAAGAAAGTCCTGGAAGTCATCAACTTGTTGCTGAGTGAGTTTCCCCTGATGCAGGCGCTCCTGAATGCGATCGGAGATAGATAAGCGTGTAGGAGAAGTTGTAAGAACCGGAGTCATAGAGAGAGTTTCCTCCTTGTAAAACGAACATAGGATTGCCCTCAAGCAACCCAACTGTAGAGATATTGCATGTCCTCTAGCTCAACTGCTTGTCGAGTCAGTTTTAGGGGACGAAACGTGTCGATCATGACAGCAAGTTCATCCGTGCGCTCTTTGCCGATCGAGCCTTCATACATGCCTGGATGTGGACCATGCGGAATGCCGTTTGGATGTACCGTAATCGACGATCGCTCAATTCCCTTACGCGACATAAAATTGCCCTCGACGTAGTAGAGAACTTCATCAGAATCAACATTGGAATGGTTGTAGGGTGCAGGAATGGCGAGCGGATGGTAGTCAAACAACCGAGGCACAAACGAACAAATGACAAACCCCGGTGCTTCAAACGTTTGATGTACAGACGGCGGTTGATGAATGCGTCCGGTCACAGGTTCAAAGTCAGCAATGTTGAAGGCGTAAGGATAGAGATAGCCATCCCAACCTACAACATCGAGTGGATGATGATGATAAAGATAGGTCGTAATGCGATCGCGAGCTTTTACCCGCACTTCAAACTCACCCATCTCATCGTGTGGAGTTAAGGTTTCGGGTAGGCGCAAATCTCGCTCACTGTAAGGTGCATGTTCCAGAAATTGACCATATCGATTCAGATAGCGAGCAGGCGGCTCAATATGCCCTTGAGCTTCGATCACTAACATTCGTTGAGTCGTATTGCTATCCGGCAAAATCCGCCACATAACTCCGGTCGGAATCACCAAATAATCCCCCGGATGATAATGTAACTGACCGTACTGGCTCTCTAGCACTCCGCTACCCTCATGGATAAAGATAACTTCATCGCCGTGAGCAAACCGATACCAATACTCCATTGGCTCTGTCGGTTGTGCAACTGAGATACAGACATCTCCATTTGCCATTAAAGGAATGCGGGATGCGATCGCATCTCCTTCACTCAATGCTTTCTGAGTCCGCAAATGACGATGACGGAGTGCCCCAAACTCTTCAAACTCCAACGCGATCGTCTGCTCTAGAAACACCTTATAAACTTGCGTTGGCGGGTGCAAATGATAGAGCAGCGATTGAATCCCCGTAAAGCCGTGAATGCCCATCAATTCTTCGTGATAGAGCGAACCATTTGGCTCACGAAATTGGGTATGTCGCTTGTGGGGAATTGTACCGAGCTGGTAATAGTACGTCATTGCTTGATACCGTGAGTTCTAACTTCTGCCTAGAGATTTCCTCGAAGGGCTTGTTCACGTTCGATCGCCTCAAATAACGCTTTGAAATTGCCTTCACCAAAGCTTTGAGCACCATGACGCTCAATGATTTCAAAGAACAAAGTAGGACGATCTTCAACGGGCTGCGTAAAAATTTGTAATAGATAACCCTCCTGATCGCGATCGACTAAAATTCCGAGTTCTGCTAGACGAGCGATCGATTCATCAATCTTGCCAACTCGTGTTTCTAAATCTTCGTAGTAGGAGCTTGGTACATGCAAAAACTCAACGCCTGCCTGTTTGAGTTGTGTGACCGTTTCCACAATGTTGTGAGTTGAGTAGGCAATATGTTGAACTCCAGCCCCTTGATGAAACTCCAGATACTCCTGAATCTGCGATTTTCCTTTTCTTAAGGCAGGTTCATTAATGGGGAGTTTAATCTTGCCAGAGCCATCTTGCACCACTTTAGACATCAATGCTGAATACTCAGTCGAAATTGCCGCATCATCAAAGTGAACTAATAACTGAAAGCCCATGGTGTCAGCAAAAAACTTCACCCAATGTTCCATTGCACCTTGTTCAACATTGCCGACAATATGATCAATGGTTTGAAGTCCTGCCTTATGATTCGGTAGAACTGAGTATCGGGGTTGAAACTGGGGCGCAAAGATGCCTTGATAGTTCTGTCGATCGACAAACTTGAGAATCACATCTCCATAGATATGAATCGCTGCATATTGTAGAATT
The DNA here is from genome assembly GCA_014695255.1 of Cyanobacteria bacterium FACHB-63. GTDB lineage: Bacteria > Cyanobacteriota > Cyanobacteriia > Leptolyngbyales > Leptolyngbyaceae > Leptolyngbya. The sequence goes on along the minus strand of JACJNX010000077.1, from coordinate 187,978 downwards.
CCCGTTTCATCTTCTGCAACAGTCGGCGGCATCGCAGCGATCGCCCCTCGCGCAGTCACTTGTTGATAAGCCTCTGCTACATTAGGCACTTGCACTGCAATCACAGCGACATGATCGCCATGCTTCAGTACACTCTGAGCAATCGGATGATCAGAATTAAGCGCTGTACTCAGAACTAATCGAATTGCGCCTTGCTGCATGACATACGAAGCAACTTTGCGACTCCCTGTTTCTAAGCCTCGATACGCTGTGTTTGTGAATTTGAAGAAAGTTTCATAAAAACTTGCTGCTTGCCTTGCGTTGCCAACATGGAACTCAAGGTGATCAAAACATAAAATGGGAAATAACTCAGCCATTAGGCTCCTCCTGAACAGAGGAAAGATAGTAACGCCTAAAGTAGCTAGCAACTCTAAAGAAGAAGTTGAAAAACTTGTGAATCTAATTGCAGCTACCAAGCGGGTTTGAAGCGGTGTTTAGGTTGTGGATTCCTAAGGCTTCTCAAGATTAGTGTTACTAAACCAATCTGAGAAGCCATAATTAAATTATAGATTTAACTTTTCGGAGTTACTAATCATAAGGATAGATTTAAGAGGGTGCTTAAGACATAAATCAAATCTCCTGCACAGATTGTTCATTAAAGGAGGTGCAGCCGAGTGTTAACATCGCTCAAACAACTTCTTGCACGGATTGTAGACTATGCGGGAATCTTTCCTCCAGCACAGCTAAGCCTACCTGAAGCAATAAATATTTACGATCGCGCTCACGCTTCTCCACATTGCTGGATGCTCGATCGCTTCGTTTTGCCTGCTACTCGCCTTCCAGAATTCATCAAGCTTCTGCCCTCTGAAGATGCCGCTTCATCTCAGCCCTGGTCATTAAGCGTGATTTTGTCTAGAAACTGGCGATCGGAATTAGAGCAAATATATCAAGCAACTAAAAGAGACCATAAGCCTTCTATTCGGATTAGCGCCTTAGAAGTCGCCCCACTCCTGCCTGTCGAGATTCAGTCAATCAGGCTAGAAATACCCGCTGAAGTAGACACTTTTTTTGAAATTCCGTTTAATGTTGACTTAGAACCATACCTGGATATTCTGCCCCAAATCGGAGCAGGCGCAAAGTTGCGAACAGGCGGTATCACTAGCAATGCGTTTCCTGATAGTACGCAACTGGGACAACGCATTGTGTCCTTAGCGAAAGCTCGAATTCCCTTCAAGGCAACGGCTGGATTACATCATGCCTTACGAGGTCATTGCTTAACTGATGCCTTGAACGAAACTTCTACAACAATGCACGGTTTTTTGAATGTTGCGATCGCTTCAGCCTTTGCCTATCAACAAGCCATCCCACTGAATGAAGTTGTGGCAATTCTTGAGGAGTCGTCGATCGATTCATTTCAACTGAGCGATATCGAAATAGGTTGGCATGAGCGCTCCCTTTCAATATCGACGATCGAGCATTCCCGACAGCAATTCTTTCGATCGTTCGGTTCTTGTTCCTTTGAAGAACCCATCCATGATCTTTACGATTTGAAACTTTTATGACCTGCGCGATTGATTTCACTCACGATCCAAATTTGCGAAGTTGGGTTAACTCCGCAAATCAAGCTGACACTGATTTTCCAATTCAGAATCTCCCTTTTGGAGTATTTCAAGAGCGAGGTCGTTCTGACACCCCTCATATTGGTGTTGCGATCGGCGATCAAATTCTCGATCTAATAGCTTGTCAGAAGCTTGGGCTACTTGAGGAACTACCAGACGCTTTGAAAGCTGCCTGCTGTGCTTCGACTTTAAACTCATTGATGGCGCTGGGAAAAACAGCTTCGTTACGCTTGCGCCATCATCTCAGCCAATTACTTCGTGCCGGACAATCCCCCGATAGCAGAATCCTTGTTTCGATGTCAGACGCACAATTGCTTTTACCTGCAACGATCGGTGACTATACAGATTTCTACGCCTCTATTTTCCACGCAACCAATGTTGGTAGGCTATTTCGTCCCGACAATCCTCTATTGCCAAATTATAAACATGTCCCGATCGCTTATCACGGGCGGGCATCATCAATTGTTCCGACTGGCACTTCTATCAAACGTCCCTATGGTCAGCAGAAACAAGCAAACAGCTCAACTCCTACGTTTGCCCCTTCTCAAATGTTGGACTATGAGCTTGAAGTTGGTTGCTTTGTGGGAAGGGGGAATGAATTAGGAGACACAATCTCGATCGATCAAGCAGAAGATCACCTATTCGGTTTATGCCTCGTGAATGATTGGTCGGCACGCGACATTCAAGCTTGGGAATATCAGCCCCTTGGCCCTTTTCTATCAAAAAGCTTTGCCACTACGATCTCTCCTTGGATCGTGACGATGGAAGCCCTTGCCCCATTTCGAGGTTCTGCATTTGTAAGGTCGATCGATGATCCACCCATTTTGCCCTATCTCATGTCCTCTACAAATCAAAGTACAGGAGGTATTCACATCAGGCTAGAAGTAATGTTGGCTTCTGCACGAATGCGTCAAGAGAAAATAGCACCTTTGCGCCTAAGCCAGAGCAAATTCCAACAGATGTATTGGACAGTGGCACAAATGCTAACTCATCATGCTAGTAATGGCTGCAATCTTCGCCCTGGGGATTTATTTGCTAGCGGAACGATTTCAGGCAATGAGGCAGGGACTCAAGGCTGCTTGCTAGAACTGACGCAACGAGGAACACAGCCGATCGTGTTACCGAGTGGAGAAGTGCGATCGTTTTTAGTAGAAGGAGATGAAATTACGCTTCAGGGTTATTGTGAGGAGGAAGGCTATATCAAAATTGGGATGGGTAAATGTCAGGGCATTGTTGCTGGAACTTGACAGACGAATTTAGTGACAAGCGAAGTGGTTTCGTTCAGATTGCTTTAAACACTCACTCCAAAGATCTCATTGATAAACCTACGGGCAATCTCGACTCAAGATTAGTTGACCATTGGATAGACGATAAATTCTTTGAGGTTCAACAATGCGTTCACGGCTCTGTTTGTGTGGTTCTGACTGAAGGGCGCGAACTTCACCTGTTGAGAACGATGCGATCGCCGTATCTCCTGGACGTGCTGCCAATCCGCCTGAACCTGTGATGATAAAGTTACCCGCCTGACGATTCCGAACAATACAACTATCAGCTAGCAAGGTAGTTGGATCGATTAACGCTTGTGGTAGCTGTGTCAGATTGTCTTGCAGAAAACTAAAATCTGGGAGTGTGACTGTCCCACTAATTCCCAACGCAGAAGATGCAGAAATATCAACCCGATCGTTTCCTCGAAACTGGGTCAAATCTCCGGTGTAACGGGCTGAATTTGGTCGATTGCTTGAGAAAAAATCAGCAATAAAAGCCGTTGAACGAATAGTAATATTGCCGCCGCGACCTTGGTTCGCATTCGCCAAAATATCACTATCCTCTAATGCTAAGAAAGTATTGGCGTTAATGCTAATGTCACCGCCACCACTCGCACCTTGAGCAACATTTGTGTTGATGAGAGATCGATCTCGGAGTCGAACACCCCGTGCATTTAAGGCAATGCTTCCACCGCCAGATTGAACCGAATCGGCTGAAATGATTCCGTTCTGAAGTTGCACCGAATCTGCCTGGACATCGATTGTGCCTGCATTACCCGAATTCGTCGCGCTGGTTTGCACTCGTCCACCATTCGCGATCGTCAAGTTGCCGACTTGCATGACAATTTTTCCACCTGGATCAGCATTGCGGGTTTCAGCACCAATACTGGCACGATCGCGAATTTGCAAATCTGGGGTTGTGACATACAGCTCGCCTGCTCGTCCCTGAGTACCGACTTCAGCAGTAGTAGTCAACGCACTCGGAGAACCTTCTACATTGGTCCCTGATAGCTGAATAGAATCCGAAGCATTGACTCGCACTGTTCCACCTTGTCCTTGCCCAGGAGGTAGACCACCAAGTGAGCGAAAAATTGCCGATTGAATTTGTGAGCCTTCTGTTAGAGAGAGCGATCGCGTTTGAATTGTGACATCCCCGCCTTTGCCGATTCCACCTGCCTGCACGGAGCTAGAGATTAAACTATCACCACTCAACTGAATCGAGTCTTCTGCTTGCACAGAGAGATTGCCTGCATCACCTCGTCCAAAAGTTCCAGTGACTAATCTAGCACTATCGGAAAGTGACAGCGATCGGGCTTGAAGCAATACATCGCCTGCTTTGCCGATTCCACTCCCTTGCACAGCACTCAAAACCAGACTTTCGCCACTGATTTGAATAGAATCCTTGGCTTGCACCAAGAGATGACCTGCATCTCCCCGCCCTAGTGTTCCAGTTGTTAATCGCGAGCGATTCAACAACGAGACAGACTGTGCTTGGATTTGAGTATCGCCACCCCGACCGATCGCACCTAAACCCACATCGCTAAAAATACTACTGTTGTCAATCCGAACTGCATCACTGGCTCGAATCTTAATGCTGCCTGCATTCCCAACACCAAAGGTCAGCGTTGAGATGGTAGAATCCCCACTCAGAGAAAGTGCAGCCGCATCGATTTGAATTGCTCCACTATTTCCAATTCCAACAAATCCAAACTGTGGGAAAGCGATGACACTAGAACTGATTTGGCTACCATTCGTCAGAGACGTTGCATCGCGTGTGCGAATTGCAATACTTCCTGCGTCTCCGCGTCCAAAGGTGCCTGTGTTAAATCGAGCATTATCCAATAGCAAAGAGCCAGCCTCTATACTAACATTACCTCCTTTTCCTCTTTCTCCAGAAAACGTGGCAGCGACAGTCGAGTCTTTTGCCGAAATTGCGCCCGTCGCTTGTAGCAGAACATTTCCGGCTTCCCCTTGCCCCAATGAACTCGCTGAGATCAGAGCGCGATTGTTCAAGGTCAAAGTTTGTCCCACAATGTTCAAATTGCCACTCTTTCCCTGTCCATCACCTAACACACCTGTGTTAAGAAACGCATTGTCAACAAGAACCAGATCGTTCGCCTGAATCAACAAATCTCCTGCATTTCCAATTCCAGTCACACTCGTTCCAGCTAGAGCAGAATCTTGAATCTTAACTGATCTCGCTTGAATAAAAACATTGCCACTATTTCCGGTGCTTCCAGCCCCTACTGTGTTCAAGACATTGGAATTCCGGGTCAGGAGTGTTCCAGTCGCAAAGCGGACAGCCCCAGAACCCGCGATCGTGGTTGTTCCAGTTGTATTGATGCGAATATCTCCTGCTTGCGCTGCGGGATCAGTTCCGCTATTGATACCCGCAGAAAGAACACTCCCATCAAGAACATCGAGACTACCAGCTTGAATTGAGATTGTTCCATCTTGCCCCGTTACATCTGCACCCGCAGCTTGAGTAAACGCAACATTGGATCGTGAACTATCAGGCGAGAAATTCAGACTCAAACGAGCATTATCTGTAGAGAGTTCGATCGCTCCTGAGCCTGCCAATCCTCCTAATTCAAGGCGACCACCGTTCGCACTGAGCAATCCTGCTTCTAAACGTACATCTCCGCCAACTAGCAGCAAGCTTCTATTTGGATTAACTCCCAGGATGGCTAGATCTTCGGGTTTTGTGAAATCTGGATTGAGCGATCGTACAACGATCGGCTGTGCTGCAATCTGGTTAAATAAAAAGGCAGAAGGATTGACCGTTAAAAGACCTGGAGCAATCGGATTAATGGCACTAAAGCTACCTTGGTCGCCGAATTGAATTCCTGATGCCGTAGTTGCAGCAAAGGAGCCAGCTAAGTTCAGCCGCGCTCCTGCACCAAAAATAATTCCGTTGGGATTGATCAAAAACAGATTTGCGTTAGTAGGTGCAAAATTACCGTTAACGATTTGAATCGCGCCCAATGTCCCAAAAATCTCAGAACGAGTATTACCTGTGACTCGGCTAAAGATATTCTGAATCTTTCCAGGATCAAGGAAGTAAACACCCTTCCCTGCTTCAATGCTGAACTGTCGGAAACTGTGGAATAAATTGCTGCCGCGAGTTGCACCGCCTGTGATCAGATCTTCAGAGGGAAAGATAGGCAAGACTTGCGATCGCTCGTTGGGCGGCAGGGTTGGATCCGGAACAATCGATTGAGCAACAGCGACATTGAGAGAACTCATCCAGAAACAACTCAAACCAATCAAATGACTTGCGAGCTGACAAGATTTGCTTTGCAAGAGAAATCGAGTTACGGAAAGCACAGGTGGGAATTCTCCAAATGCTGCATCATTCCTTATTTAATCTGAAACTTTGCTGGCTTCAGATTAAGCTTTGTGACCGATAGAGAGCGGCTTTTCATCTAACTCAATCTTGCCGTAGTCGAGCTTAACAATGTGGTCTGCGAGATGGAAATAGCGATCGTCGTGAGTGATAACAATCACAGTCTTACCTTGCTGCTTTAGTTTGACCAAAATTTCTTTGTAGAACAGTTCTCGAAAGAGCGGTTCTTGATCCGATGCCCATTCATCAAACAGGTAAATCGGTCGGTCTTCAAGATAAGCGGTCAGAAGTGCTAACCGTTTGCGCTGTCCTTGAGAAAGGCGAGTTGTCGAGAGAATACCATTTTTGACTTGTACCTTATGATCGAGGCGTAACTGTTGCAAGTACATTTCAATTTCTTCGTCAAGGTTAGGACGGTTAAATCCTAGACAGCTATCGAACAGATGAAAATCAGAGAAAATAGCCGAGAAATGTTGCCGATACCATTCGCGATTGTGATCTGTAATCCGAACTCCATTTAGATAGATCGCGCCGTCGTTGGGTGTGTATAAACCTGCAATCAATTTTGCTAAGGTTGATTTACCGCTTCCATTACCACCGACAATATAAGTTACTTCTCCAGGTTTGAAGGATAGTGTAATAGCTCCCAAGAAAAACCCTCTTTCTTCAATCATTGGGGGAGGCGTGACTGGTCGATTGCTGATTGGTCGCTCCCCTCTTGGATGATGCAACTGAGGTTCTGCTTCTTCATGCTCTGGTTGATAAAGGTAAGTGACTTGATCGAGTTCAATTTGGCAGTGAGAGTTGACTTTGAAAGTGGGCATCGATTCATGTTCTAGCTGACTGGTGAGTGAGAGCCGCAGTCGCTCGATTTTTCGCAGAGCCACATTGCCGCGCATGACATCAGGAAGGCGATTTAACAAACTCTGCATCGGCATCGAAATGAATGTACTGGTTAGAACGTAGGTTGAAAGCATCGGCAGGGGAACATGCAGGAACAGCGGGAGAACAAACAGAACAAAACCCATTGTGAAGAATTGAGAGGATTGTCCTAATCCATTAGCAACCGCAAAGCTTTTCATCGCTTTGCTATTTTTCTGCCGCAGTTTAGAAGCACTACTTTGTACGTTCTTTGAGATGAAATCTTCTCGTCTCGCTCGATGAAGTTTGAGTTCTTTGGTTCCGTGAGTAATCGTTTGAAAATGTTGAAGCAGATGATCTTCTTCGTCTCGTGCAACGGTGAACAGCGATCGGGCTTGATTTACTTTGGTCTGAACTCCCCAGATTGCGATCGCGCTAATTCCAACCGTTAAAGCAAAGATTGTACTTGATAGCCAGGCTAAATAAACCAAACAACCTACGACTGTCGCGAGATCAATAAACAGATTAGGAATAACAGATACGGCATGAGATAGAACTCGAATATCATCGGTTAAAGTCATCAACAATCGACTCTCACCCAATTGTTCTAAATGTTGCAATGGAGCAGAGAGAATATTGCGGCTGAGCTTTAATCGCAGTTCATAGATGGCTCCCTGTGCCAAATGAATCAGCATGAATTGTGAGGTAACGCTTGTGAGTAAAGTAAAGATTGCTAATCCAGCAAAATAGAGAAGCGCATTTGGCACAGAAGATTCATGAATTGAACGATTAACAAGTGCAATCAACAATGAATTACCGCAGCCACTAACAAACCCCACACTCGCAGCAATCACGATACTCCGCCACGAAATTTCTAACAGGAATCGAATGAATCTCATGCTTGTGTCCTCATAGAATGATTTGGTCTTGAATAGATTGCAATACTAGAGCGTGTTTAACACCCTTCGGCTTCTTCATGTCCGCCCTGAATATAGAGATGTAGTGAGAAGCCTTTAAGTACGCCCTAAAGTTTTTGAAACAAGATGCCTTCAATTCCAACTCCAGGCGAAAATGAAAAAGCCAGTCCAGTCAGTAATCTTTCACCTGAAGATTCCTGTTTCGATAGCATTCTCTCTAGTACAAATAAGATTGAAGCACTCAGCATATTTCCGTATTCACTCAGAATCTCCCAGCTATAGGCAACCTGATCATCACTTAGACCGAGAGAACGCTGCGATCGCTCCACAATTCGAGTCCCACCCGGATGAATTGCCCACAAATCAATCTGCTCTTTGGTCAATCCATTTTGCTTCAGAAAGCTCTCAATCACTGGATTAACTCCCGCTTCAATGTAGTCCGGCAGTTGGCGGGATAGCTTACAAGTGATGCCATTGTCCTGCACGCCGAGAGTAATTCCATCTTCTGTATCAGCAATCAACTGACTCAGATAATCTCGAATAACAATTCTTCCTTGGGCTAAAGCTTGCCCTTCTTCGCAAGCTCCCACAACCACTGCCGCACAACCATCCCCGAAAATACTATGAATAATCACATCATTGATGTCATCTTCAAAAACCGCATTGACTGAACTCAGCTCCAAGCAAATCACTAGAGATCGATGGGTAGGATGCGATCGCACATGATCGCTCGCTACTCTTAAGCCATTCATTGCTGCCGCACAGCCCATAAAATTCACCGTAACGCGGGAAATATCCCGTCTCAGCCCAAGCCGCTTAATCACTTCCGTATCAACGCCTGGAGCAACAAACCCTGTACTAGACACAAAGACAATCTGACGAATCGAATCTTTGAGCAGTTCTGGACAACCGAAAGTTGATTTTGCGGTAGCAGATTCTAGGGCTTGCTTGACAACTCTCTCAGCTAGAGGAATCGCATACGATTGATACATCTGCATTCGATCTTGAATCGCACTGCTTTGAGTAATGGTCAGCGCATCCTCGGATAACAAATTGAGAGCCAGGTGACGGGTGTTGATGCGCGTGTTTTGGTACAGCGTTTCGATGCGGCTTTGGTTTTTTACCAGATTCGGCATTTGGGCAACAGTCCGAGCAGCATCAACTTGAGAAATACAGTGTTCAGGTGTTCCAGTTGCAATGCTCTCGATCGTTGCAAGAATCGATTTAGAATTGCTGAAGTAAGGTTGAGCTTTAATGACCGCAGACTGCGAGAGGGATTGTTTGAGAGGAATCATGGTCGTCATGATGTATTGCTCCAATAGGGTGTGTGAAATTAGATAGAACCAATGCCAGCGAAACCTTTGAGAATGTAGTCGAACGAAGTCTTTAACGCTTGGGGGTGGAAATGCTCTGTCAACAGCCCAAAGCTTTTCTCATCTGCCATGCGCGATCGCTCTAGCAAGTAGTGATTAACCAGAAGCGGTAAGCGATCGAGGAAGAAATTTTTAGGAGCTAACCAAGGAACGCCAAACTTTGCGGCTTCTTCTCGAACAATGTTTTCACTCAGAATGTTGGCGAACCCACTGCGTTGATAGGGTAAGACGTGATGAACTCGGTGAGGACTCAAACCTGCTGATAAGAAGCAATCAATATATTTGTTGCCAATCATCGTCAAGTCGTAGGAATTGTTGATTTGGAATACTGCCCAATCTTGTTGCTCAATCTGTTCCGTGTTGGCTGAATCTTCGACTTCAAAATCGTGACTTGCCACAATCATGAACGTACTAATCCAAGTTGTGAGAACAAACTGTACGAACCAAGCAACGAAATCTCCACGAAGGGCAAAGAGAACTAGCTCACCGAGTAGCAACACTCGCATAAAGATCATGCCGATGTAGTGCGGTAGTCCGCGTTGCCAAGTGCCATAGAAGTTGTGTACCCCAAATCGAACGGCATAGTATGAAATCTCGACTGTCCGAACCAACATCCCTGTTAATACATGAGCAAGCTTGTGGACGGTATGAAGTGGAACTCGGTAATAACGAGGTAGTTCCATCATTGCCGTGAATACATTGGTTTTGACATCAACTTCGCTTTGGGTGTAGGGATGATGCATCAAAGAATGACCATCAATCACAACAAAGGACATCGGAACATAGTTAATGTCAAACACATGAGCGAAGAACTTATTGAATCGAACTTGTGGGCGGTGATTGTAGTAATGTCCTGCACCTGAAAGAGAGATTCTGAGCATCACCATCAATGGCGCAAAGAGATAAATCGGCATGAATTGTGCCACTGTGAGTCGAAGCGCTTGTACCAAGATGTAGAGAAGAACTAGAGTAATGGTCACTGCATCAAAGAGGAAATCCATGCGATCGACCTTTGCTTGCATTTCTTTCGTATTCAATCGAGTTCTAATGCGATCGAGGAGTTGCTCTTTGGTCTCGAAATCAAACTGAGGAGTGTCTCTGCGACCATCAAAGGTATCACGGAAGAGAAAAGGCGGTGCATTGTATTTTGGGTGCAAGTCTTCGGGCGTTGCTTTTCGTTCCAAAGCGTATTTCTGAAGCATCTTCTTCACCTTTGCAGGGTTGCGGTGAAAGATATTAACAACAGTGGTAATGTCTCGATTCTTCATGCGCCCAATGAAGAATTCGCCGCCAGGATGCTTCTTCATGAAATCTGTGAGGTCGTAAGCTTCGCCGTTGTACACCCAGACATTGGGCATATTGTTACTGGTGTATTCAGGAGAAGCCATTGCTTTAGGAGGGCGTTTGGGAAGTTCATGCTCTTCACCTTGAAAAGCATTTTTCTCGGTCTGGAGTTGTCGTTCAAGCGTTTGTGTTTCGCTGCTCATGGGGTCTCATTGCTCCTTGTAATTTCTGTGAGTGGTTCTGCTGTTTTAGACTGGGCAAATGTATTGCGCTTTGAGTTTTTCTAATCGCTGATTTGTGCTTTCAATGTTTTGTTTGAGTTCTGTTTGTCGATCGATGTGAATTCTGCTGCCTGCCTGCTCTAACATGCTTTGCAGTGTTGCATCTAGCTGGACTTGGATTTGCGTAATATCGTTGTAGATTTTCCGATGGCTTGAAGAGGGAGCTGTCATAGTGTTTGAGGGGATTGAGAGAGGATTGAAGGAACGAAAAGGTGCAGTCGTGTCAATCATTCAATTCGTAGCAAAGCACTTGAGAAAGTCACATACTCTAGAACAGAACTCAGTTCGTTTTCTCTGTGCTTAATGATTAGAATAAGCCGGCTACTACGGCTCAACCAAGTACAGTTCCTTCCATTCCGATCGCTGCATTCAGTCATAAATTGTGTAGAAAACTCCGCGATCGATTGCCAAGTAAAATTTACTGCGATCGTCACCATTAACTCTCGGTGGCTGCTCTCTCCGTCGTAATGTTCAAGATTAAACGCAGTAATCCCACATCAGACGGGAATCGATGACGAGAGTACATGGGTCAGCGATCGTGAACAGAGTAGAATCAGTACGATTATTCTACCTTTGTGACAATATCTTCCTAGAACGTCTAGAGGGTGCTATGCACTTTTTTAGACTGGGAGGATGAGTAGAAAGCTTCATCCAAGTGCTGTGAGCGATGAAGAATGGGCATTTGTCGCTCCATACTTAACCTTAATGACCGAAGATGCTCCGCAACGCGAACACAGTCTACGTGAAGTGTTCAATGGCCCGCGATACATCGCAAGAAGCGGGGGAGCATGGCGACATCTGATTGATAGGCTGGAACATTTTTGGAACGCTTCTAGGACGCTACTTTCGCTATCTTAGGTTCACTGAAGTTAGAGTTAGAAAAGTTCGCCGACTCAGGTGTTGCAGTTTTAATGCTCTTAGGGTAATTTCTCCATGAACCAAGAAAAAAAGGTTGTCCTTCTGCTCGCGCTCTGTCAGGCACTTGCGATGACAGGTAGTATTGTTCTGTTTACCATTGCGGCACTCATTGGTGCAACCTTAACCCCCGATAAATCACTCGCCACGCTCCCTCTCGCCATTTTACAACTTGCAACGATGCTAACTACGATTCCCGCAGCCCTGATTCTCAAGCGGTGGGGACGTAAGCTCGGCTTCATGATTGGAGTATTCGTAGGATTGAGTGGTGCAAGCTTAGGCATTTATGCTGTTCTGGCAAACAGTTTCCTTCTGTTCAATGTTGCCACCTTGCTTTATGGGGTGTTCAACGGGTTTGTGGGCTATTACCGTTTTGCAGCCGCAGATTCGGCAAGCGAAGCATTTCGCTCTCGTGCGATTTCTTTTGTGATTTCAGGGGGCATCTTAGCGGCGTTGGTTGGGCCGCAGCTTGCAATCTGGGCAAAAGATTGGCTACCGACTACGTTTGCTGGGGGATTGGTCGCGATCGCTCTGCTGCAAATCATCACCTTGCTTCTGCTAAACCTAGTTGATCTGCCCCCATTGACACAGCAAACACACTCAGATCAAGGACGTGGGTTAGGAACAATCATGCAACAACCCGTGTTCATTGTTGCGGTGTTAGGCAGCATGATGGGTTATGGGGTGATGGCGCTGTTGATGACAGCAACCCCATTGGCGATGACTGCCGTTCATCATCCTTTCCACACCGCTGCATCAGTTATTCAATGGCACGTGCTGGGGATGTTTACTCCATCGCTGTTTACGGGGTATTTGATTGCTCGCTTTGGTGTACTAACGATCATTCTGGTTGGTATTCTCCTCAATGGTCTGTGCATTGCGATTAATCTAGCAGGAACAAATGCACCTCACTTCTTCGGAGCACTACTGCTGCTGGGGATCGGTTGGAATTTTATGTTCATTGGTTCCACCACGCTGCTCACAAAAGCGTATTTACCAGCAGAACGAGCAAAAGTTCAGGCAGCCCACGATTTTCTCATGCTTAGTTTTGTTGCGCTTTCTACGTTTCTCTCAGGGCGATTATTGAATGATTGGGGCTGGTCGGGTGTCAATTATAGCGGACTTGTTTTGATTGGAATTGCACTGATTGCAGTGTTGTATTTGCAGCAGTGGCGATTGCTTGCAGTTGTGCGAGAGCGTTAATCTAAGCATACAAGCCAGACTATTCCTTGGTGAAAATAAGTATCGATGCTGCAACGAGCTTGAAAGCGCACCCGGAATCCAGCACGCTTGAAAAGATAAAACAACGATCGAGTCTTTTCATGAAGTCGAAACGTAATCTAGCAATCCAGTTAGGAATCATTACTGCATCGATTTTGGGAATGGGTGCAACGGGTATCAGTGTTTACCTGCTCACTCCGTCTGCTATCGATCGGCGCTTAGTCCCAAGCAAGCTGATTGCCCTAGATTCCGCAAAGGGTCAACAGCTTCTCGCTCAAAGTCGTGCCAAGCAGGATTATGCGTCACTGTTTGAGCGGTTTCAAACTCAGAAGCTTCGGGCGTATTGTGGTGTTGCCAGTGCTGTAATGGTTGTGAATGCGCTCAAAACTTCATCTCCTCCGCTCACTCAGGACAGCTTTTTTACTCCGGCAGCACAACGGATTCGTTCACCGTATATGATCGCATTTCTCGGAATGTCACTCGAACAGCTAGCAATGCTGCTACAAAATCATTCTGTGCGAGTGAAAACACAATTTGCCTCGGACACATCTTTAGAGCAATTTCGAGTGCAGGTAAGAGCGAATCTCAGCAATGCTAATGATTACGTCATCGTAAACTACGATCGAGCCGCGTTAGGACAAGAAGGCGGAGGGCATATTTCTCCGATCGCGGCGTATCATGAACCGAGCGATCGAATATTAATTGCAGATGTATCAAGTTACAAATATCCCTCGGTTTGGGTATCGGTCTCAGACCTGTGGCAAGCCATGAAGACAACCGATTCTACCACTCGGCGATCGCGTGGGTATCTGATAGCTCGGAGGTGGTAGAACGGCGCAAGTTGATCATAAAAATCAGACATAACAATGTCCTCATTAGATGTAATGTACCGTTGATTCAGATCGATCAGCTAAATAGGTGAGCGCTTTGAATCGGAGTTCAACAAGCTGATCATACAGAGGATTCAGTTTGCAGAGCGGAGGAATGTGAACAGCCCTGCCAAAGAGGGTAATTGTTCTCTCAAATGGGCAATGTGACGGGATGAGCTTGCACACTAGCTTTGCCATTTCTGAATTCCGAATTTCAACTGCTTCGAGTCGGCGGCGGAATGCAGTTAGAAGATTGAGGGAGTAAGCCTGACATTTCATGATTGGATTCCTCGCAAGTAAAACTCTTTTTGGCTTTGATTTCACAGTAGTAAAGCGATCGTTCCTAAATCGTTCCCGATCCGACATCACCGCTTTAACGAAACAGACGTGTATGACAATCATTAATCTGCATAACCCAACTGATCCTTGACGTGAAACCTAAACGCAGCACTAGCGAGTTCCTGAATACTTAGTGTTCAAAATTAAAGAAATATGATCAAAGCTAGGAAAAACGCAATTCCAGAATTCTATTTAAAGAAGAAACCTTTAGATGAAGCTAGGGATCTGTCTACCCTTGGTGTTTTGGCGAAAGTTCGGGAGGAGATTGTGCTACGCATTCAGCTTTTTGGTGGATTTGATTTATCCTACGGAGACAAATCCTTAACCGGGGCGATTTCAGATCGGCTTCAATCTCTACTTGCCTACCTCGCATTAAATCGACACAAGGCACAGCCCCGGCAGCATTTAGCATTTTTATTCTGGGCGGACTCTCCAGATGCACAAGCCCGCACAAATCTGCGACGAGTGATTCACGAGTTACGGCAGGTTCTGCCCATCGTGGATCAATTCATTGCGATCGACAATAAAACCCTACAGTGGCGACTCGACGCGCCGTTCGTGCTGGATGTGATGGAATTTGAAGCCGCGATCGCAGAAAATGCGGATATCACAGCCCTCAAACGAGCAGCAGATCTCTATCAAGGAAAGCTACTTCCAAACTGCTATGACGAATGGATCGAAGCTGAACAGGAACGATTGCAACAAGCTTGTATTCAGGTTTATGCGCGATTGATCCAGCAATTATTAAATCAACAGGACTACAGCAATGCAATTCGCTATGCTCATCAACTGCTACGAATTGATCCCCTGAATGAAGCAGGCTATTTTGACTTGATGCGATCGTATGCGTTGATTGGCGATCGTGCGAATGCCTTGCAAACCTATCATCGCTGCATGGCAATTCTATGCGACGAACTTGGAATCGATCCCAGCCCTGCGACCCGCAATCTTTATGAATCTCTGCTCAACGAAACCGACGAATCTCTAACGCCTCAACATCACCCTAAAGAAGAAATTACAGTCTCCACGACTGAAACGGATTGGGGCGAGGCGACTGATGTTAGCTTATTCTATGGTCGGACGGAAGAATTAGAGAACCTGCAACAATGGATTAAACACGATCGCTGTCGAGCCGTTACCCTCTTAGGGATGGGCGGAATTGGGAAAACCTCGCTGTCTGTTAAGCTAGCGCAACAGTTAAGTTCTTCTTTTGACTTTGTGATGTGGCGATCGCTGAGAAATTCTCCACCCCTCGAAGCGCTGCTCGCTGAATTTGTTTCATTTCTATCGAATCAACAAGACACAGAACCCTCTTTGAAGCGATTGCTGTATTGGCTTCGTGAAGCTCGGTGTTTGCTCGTTTTGGATAATCTAGAAACGATCTTGCAAGGCGAACAACAATCAGGACAGTACCGCGCTGGATATGAGGCATACGGTGAACTTTTACGAGCCATTGGAGAAACCGCGCATCAAAGTTGCGTATTGCTAACGAGCCGAGAAAAGCCAACAGAAATCGCGATGCTTGAAGGTATGGATTTACCTGTTCGATCGCTATTGTTACGCGGTTCATCAGAAGCAGCGATCGCCTTGATCCAATCGAAAGGATTATTTGGAACAGAGCAAGAACAACAGCAGTTAGGGCAATTCTACGGCTACAATCCCTTAGCGCTGAAAATTGTTGCAACTTCAATTCAGGATTTGTTCGATGGCGATATTGCAGCATTTCTCGCACAAGATACGACAATTCTAAACAACATTCATCGACTATTAGAGCAACAGTGCCAGCGATGCACAGCGATCGAGAAAACAGTCATGTACTGGTTAGCAATTAATCGTGAATGGACAACGGTTAATGAGTTGATGGAAGATATTGTCCCCAAGATTTCACGCGCGGAATTACTAGAAGCTTTAGAGTCGCTGCGATGGCGATCGCTCATTGAAAAACAAACAGGCAGCTATACTCAGCAACCTGTAGTGATGGAATATATCTCTCAACATTTCCTAGAACAGATTTGCAATGAGATTGTGAATGGAAGCCTCACAGATCTGACTAGCTTAATTCATCGCCATGCTTTAATTAAAGCTCGGTGTAGTGATTATATTCAGGAGATTCAAAGCCGGGAAGTTTTGCAGCCGATTTTACAGGAATTATTGAATCGTTCTGGCAACCAGAGCAATGTAGAACAGCACATCAGAACGGCATTCACGACATTACAAACGCAACTTCCACTACAGCCTAGTTACGCAGGCGGCAATCTTTTTAATCTCCTCCGTCATCTCACTCGAAGCATCACTAATACTGATTTTTCACGATTGGCGCTTTGGCAAGTCGATTTACGAGATGTGAATCTACATCACTGTGATCTGAGCGAAACTGATCTCTCTCAGGCTACGTTAACTGAGACACTCAGTTTGCCTCTAGCAGTTACCTTTAGCACCAATGGTTCATTGTTAGCGACCGGAGATGCGACTGGAGAAGTGAAGATTTGGAATGTGGCAGAAGGGAAACCGTTACAGACTTGTATCGGGCATACAGACTGGATTTGGTCGGTAGCGTTCAGCCCGGATAGTAAAACGCTGGCGAGTGGAAGTAGCGATCGCACGATCAAACTCTGGGACATTCAAACTGGGCAATGTCTCCAGACCCTTCAAGGGCATCGGTGTCAAGTTTGGTCAGTTGCTTTTCACCCCGATCAACCAATTCTCGCAAGCGCGAGTGAAGATCGCACGATTAAACTTTGGAATTTGAATACTGGGGAATGTTATCAAACCCTGCAAGATCATACGGCTTGGGTACGATCGATTGCTTTTAATAGGAGTGGAACATTGCTGGCAAGCGGGAGCGATGATGAAACCATAAAGCTTTGGGACGTAAAAACGGGTACTTGTCGCCAAACTTTGCATGGGCACACTGAGAAAGTTTGGTCGGTTGCCTTTAGTTCCGATGGGCAATGGTTGGCGAGTAGTAGTAGCGATCGCACCATCAAGCTTTGGCGAGTCCAAACTGGAGAATGCTGTAAAACGCTACAAGGACATCAGAATTGGGTGCGATCGATTGCGTTTAGTCCCGATGGGCAGTTGCTTGCGAGCGGCAGCGAAGACCGAACCATTCGGCTTTGGCAGGTTGAAACTGGGGCGTGTCAGCAAACGCTACAAGGGCACCAAAATTGGGTGCGTTCGGTTGCATTCAGTTCTGATGGTCAACTATTAGCAAGTGGTAGCGGCGATCACACCGTCAAACTCTGGCAAGTAACAACTGGGCAATGCCGTAGAACTTTGCAAGGCTACGTGAATCGGGTTGGGTCAGTGGCATCGATCGGGGATTTGCTAGCAAGTGGTCATGATGATCACACGATTAAGCTCTGGGACGTTAAAAAGCGTTGCACCGTCAGAACATTATCTGGTCACACAAATGCGGTCTGTGCAGTTACGTTTAATGTTCAAGGAACAATGCTAGCAAGTGGAGGAGAAGATCAAATCGTAAAACTTTGGGATGTGAAAACTGGAAATTGTTTACAGACCTTAAAAGGGCATACGAGCCGCATCTGGTCAGTCGCATTTAGTCGAGAGGGGCAACTCCTCGCAAGTGGAAGTGAAGATCAAACGATCAAACTGTGGAACACTCGCACGGGAGTTTGCTTGAAAACACTGTCTGGACATACAAATTGGGTTTGCTCTGTGGCTTTTTCGGATCAGCAGCTTGCAAGCGGCAGCTATGATAATACGATTAAGCTTTGGAATTTAGAGACCGGGGATTGTTTACAAACTTTAGAAGGGCATCAAAACTGGGTTTGGTCAATTGCTTTTGATCCAACCGGAAAGATACTCGCCAGCGGCAGCGGAGATCACACAATCAAACTATGGGACGCTCAGACAGGTTGCTGCTTGAGAACGCTTGAAGGTCATGATAGTCGAGTTTGGTCAGTGAGTTTTAGCCCAGATGGGGCAAGGTTAGCGAGTGCGAGTAGCGATCGTACCGTCAAACTTTGGGATGTGAAAACAGGGCGGTGCCTAAATACTCTAGAAGGACACACAAATCTCGCTTGGTCAGTTGCCTTTAGTTCCGATGGTTCTATGATCATGAGTGGCAGCCAAGATGAAACGATTCGACTGTGGAATGCTCAAACGGGTGGAAGCTTGGCAGTTCTACAGGCAACACGTCCTTATGAAGGAACTAACATTTTTGGTGTAAAAGGATTAACAGAAGCACAGCGCGCAACATTACTCAAACTCGGCGCGACTGATGCTCGATCGATTCAAGCATTATCCTCGATCGATCAAAACGATTCAGCCAACAGAATTCTCGGTTCCTACGGGGTTGCGCTTTGCGCTAAACGCATCCAAGAAATGAATGTTTCGACGAGAGAACTATTGAACTGGGCAGCAATGCTCGGCACTCGTTTTGACCCAACTCTGTTAACCGAATTGACGAATTGTTCGCTCACGACTCTACTGATCACGATGGAAGAGTTAGAGCAACAAGCAGTTATTCAGCCAGCGGATTTAATTACAGGTGAAGTAGGATATGCCTTTACTCAAGCGGAAGTGCAACAACTCATCTACGCCCAAATCTCCGAGCCTCGGCGGCGGATGATGCAGCAACAGATTAGTAAACGATTTCCAAACGCTTCAGGAACGCTTGCATAGCTATGCTTGTCGGCATAACAGAAACAAGGATAGGTAGAGAGGGATGATAGACGTGCAAGATGAATCTTCAAGGGTGATAATTTTCGACACTACCTTAAGAGACGGTGACCTTACACCGGGCGTTAATTTGACGATCGCCCAAAAATTAGAATTAGCAGAACTGCTCGAAGCAATGCGAGTCGATGTTCTGGAAGTTGGCTACCCAGGGGCGTATCGAAAAGACTTCGATGCCCTATTTATGGTTTCTAAGCGCATCAAGCAAGCAACCGTCTGTGGACTTGCAAACTCTATTCCAGAAGAAATTATTGATGTCGCGCTGGCGATTAAGCCTGCAACACGCGGCAGAATTCATATTTATACACCTGTACATCAATCAGAACATGAAACACTCACGCAGATTGCTGAAAGCATACAACTAGCACGTCACTATCGCGATGACGTCGAGTGGAGCGCCTTTAATGCGTTGAAAAGCGATCGTGATTTTTTATGTCGATCGATTGAAACTGCCATTCATCACGGCGCGACGACTATCAGTATTCCTGATACATTGGGTACAGCAACACCAGAACAGTTTTCTGAATTGATTCGCAGCGTCATCCATCGCGTTCCCAATATTGAACAGGCTGCGATCGCAGTTCACTGTCACGACGATTGTGGGCTTGCAGTAACTAATTCAATTGCAGCCCTTGATGTCGGTGTACGTCAGATTGAATGTGCGGTGAATGGTTTAGGAGCGAGAAAGGGAAATGCGGACTTGGCAGCAGTTGTGAGTGCGATTAGCGCAAAGCGCAACTCCGAAGGAACCACAGATCATCCCAACTACAACACCATCATCAATTCTCACTTATTAAATTCTGCTTCAGAACTTCTGACTCAAATGACTGGCATTCCGCGTCGTCTTAAAGTTTGACGAAGCGTGTATTCTCTATTGCTCGATTGCACCTAACGCCCGCAAGGTTACTTTCTGTGCTTCTGTTAATCCGATTGCCCCGCTGATATTCATTCCTTCGTAAGGACGATCGCCTCTGAGTACGTGCAAGCATTCTCCTGTGTGAACGTTCCAAATTCGGATAGTTTGATCTTCGCTTCCACTCACAATTGTATTGCCATCAGGATTGAAGCATACCGACCAGATTAGCCCTTGATGCCCTTGCAAGGTTTGAATACACTTTCCAGTTTCTAAATCCCATAGCTTGATTGCACAATCAGTACTGCCGCTGACCAGTAAATGACCTTTTGGATGCCATGCAATTGCAGAAACTAAACTTTGATGACCCACCAGAGACTGAACACACGCCCCGGTTTCTAAATCCCATAGCTTGATCGCGCGATCGATACTACCGGTAGCAATAATCTCAGACTGGGGGTTCCAAGCAATTGACATTGCAATCAAACTAGCATCATGCAGTGTTTGAAGACACTTACCTGTGCTAACATCCCAAATTTTCACTGTTTGGTCATTGCCACCACTCGCAATCCGTTTACTATCTGCACTCCAAACGACACACCAAACCCAGCTTACATGCCCTGAAAAAACATGCAAACACTCACCCGTTCGGGCATTCCATATTCGTGCGGTTAAATCATTTGTGCTGCTCCCGGTTGCAAGCATTGCGCCGTCTGGACTGTACGCGACCGACCAAATCCAGCATTGATGTCCCATCAATGTCCTGAGACAGCACCCCGTTGAAGCATCCCAGAGTTTGACCGTACGATCGCTACTACTACTCGCGATCGTCCTACCGTCGGGACTCCAAACTGCCGAAAAAACCCATCCCTGATGTCCTCTGAGCGTTTTTAAGCACTTTCCTGTATCAACATCCCAAACTCGCACAAGTTTATCTGCACTACTGCTTACAAGCTGTTTACCATCTGGACTCCAGTTCACGCATCGAACCACGCTACTATACCCTTGCAATGTTCTAAAGCACTGACCGGTTTCTGCTTCCCACAGCCGAATGGTTTCATCTTGGCTCGCACTTGCTAAGAGCGTACCATCATGACTCCAAGCGATCGCCCAAATACCATTCTCATGCCCAGTTAAAGTCTTGAGACAGTGCCCACTGATCGGATTCCAAAGTTTCACCGTTCCGTCATCGCTGGCACTTGCAACTTCAGTTCCGTCGGGATTCCAAGCAAGCGAGTACATTTGTCGAGAATGTCCTGCCAGAGTTTGCACACATCGTCCAGTTTCAGTATCCCAAATCCGAATCAGCAAATCCTGACTCGCGCTAGTCGCAAGAAACGGATTGTTAGGACTCCACGCGATCGCTCGAACTAGATTTCCGGTGACTTCCAGAGTGTGCAAACAGTGCCCGCGTTCAACGTCCCAAAGTTTTACGGTTTGGTCATCGCTGCCTGTTGCCAAAATTTTTCCACTTGGACTCCAAGCAACCGATGCTACAAGGTTTTGATGCCCTTCTAGCGTTTGAATACAGTCCGATTGGTTCCAGAGTTTAATGGTGTGATCATTGCTGCTACTCGCCAAAATTTTTCCATCCGGACTCCAAGCAAGTGACCAAACTGCACTACGATGTCCTTCTAGCGTATTCAGGCACATCCCAGTTTGACTATCCCAAATTTTAATTCGCTGATCATCACCTCCACTCGCTATCAACTGCTCATGAGGATGCCAAGCAACAGCATAAATTCGGCTGAGATGTCCCTGTAGCATCATTAAAGATTGTCCAACCTGTACATTCCAAAAGCAAAGTTGCCCCTGAATATCACCTGTTGCCAGAACCGAATCGTTTGGACTGAAGGCAACAGCAAGGATCGTACTAAAGTTTTGATTGAATAGACATTGAGTAAAACGAGTATTGCTTAGATTAGCATGGTGTAAATTAATCTGCTGAAGGCAAGCATGACGAATACTTAAATTAGCAAAATTATAATTTGTTAGATCGATTCCTAATGAATAGCAAAGATTAATTAGATTTCCGCCACCGTAACCTGCTTCAATATTTTTCTCTCGTAGACATTGCAAACTCGTTTGAATCTGCTGTGCGATCGTTTCAGGATAGTTCCATTCAGCTTTCAATTTATCGGCTATTACCTCTGCAATCAATCTAAATTGACTTTGGCGAATATGGTCTTTTACAGTCGTTTTGATGAGCGCATAACGATTGAATAAAGCCAGATTGTGGGTTTTGAGTTCAGAAGCAATCTGCTCGACAAAGCGACCGCTAACATACTCCATCACGACAGGCTGCTGAGTGTATTTGCCCGATTGTTTTTCGATTAGAGACCGCCACCGCAGCGATTCTAATGTCTCTAATAGTTTCATTCGAGACACCGAAGGCACTAAGTCGGCTTCTAATTCTCCAATCGTTGTCCATTCTCGATTGATTGCTAACCAATACATCAGAGTTTGCTCTAACTCGGTCAATCGCTGAAACTGCTGATCCAGTAGATGCCGAACGGTTTGAAAGATCGCTGTATTTTGCTCCAAAAATAAGCTAATCTCGCCATCAAACAGCTCTTGAATCGAACTAGCAATCAGCTTGAGCGCTAAGGGATTGTTGCTGTAAAGCTGACAGAGTTGTTGCTTTTGTTCTAGCGTGCCAAGCAGACCTTTGGAGTTTAAGATTGCGATCGCAGCTTCCGCAGAACCCGATAAAAGCAGCGATCGTACTTTAAATTCCATGCCCTCAAACATTCCCACTTCCGCAGGCTTTTCTCGGCTCGTAACAATGACAGAACTCTGGTGTGACGATTCAGCAAGACATCGAAATAGTTCTCCATAGTCCTCATAGCCTGCTCGGTACTGTCCGGCTCGTTCTCCCCCTTGTAAAATCGTTTCCACATTGTCCAAAATGATCAGACAGCGCTCTGCTCTAAGCCAGTGAATCAAGCGGGAGAGCCGCGCGTCAGTGTCTTGCTGGCGAGATAGAAAAGGAACGAGGTCGGTAAGCAGCGTATCCAAGGGTGGAGCATTTCTCAGCGATCGCCAAATCACCAAGTTAAAATGCTGCATGAGTTCCTGTGAAGCTTTTACGGCTAAAGCAGTCTTGCCAATTCCGCCCATTCCAAGTAGAGCCACTAAACGACAATGATCTTGCTCAACCCATTCCTGAAGTATATTGACTTCTTCAACCCGTCCATAGAATAAGCTGACATCAGGTGCCTCACCCCAATCGAGCAAGTTTTGAACTTTGAATTTTAAGCTTTGGTTTTCTACTTTTTGCGGTTTAGAATGCCTGAGTTGATTGCGCTTCTCCTGAATCCAGGCATCGTCAAACTCAGGCAATAAATCGAGCGGCGAATCTTCTTGTTCTGAAACATCTAGTGTATAAGATGATTCTGTTTTCCAGCGTAGAGTACGGGCATCAGCGGCAAGAAAGCGATCGATTTCAGGAAACGCTTGGTGCAGACGATGGAGCGATCGCCGCAAATAGGCACGGGCTTGCGATTCGCTTAGGCTTGGGAATAAGGTTGCAGCGAGTTGTTTGCGGCTATGAGCGCGATCGCTGTGCAGCACCAAGTATGCCAGCAGCAGTTGCAGCGACTTAGCAGTGACGCTGGTAATTGCGCGATTGCCATAAATTAGACGAAAGCCACCAAGTAGATTAATCCGCAATGTTGGAGCGTTCATCTTGTTTGAGCCAGTGAAACAACCTGTCCCGATTGTACTGGAGATGAATCGGGAAAAAAGCTACAAAATGTGCTGTTTCTACGTTTGAGCAACCGTCCAAAATTTAAAACGATTTGGGAACGGGTCTGGAACGCTGCGATCGCTACCTTAAGTTCAGACACAAGAAACGAACTGCTTAGGAGCGACTGATGACCACTTAAACTTTGATCTCGTTCAGGCAGAAGCCTTCACTGGAGAGCTGCTTAGCATTCTCAATTATGGTGCTTTGACCCTGATAATCTCGATCGAGCATTGCACCGAATTGCTTGCCACGATGGCAGAACTGTCGCTTTACAATTTCAGCCATTTTCTAACGGGAAGTGGATTACTTTCGGCTGCGCTACTTTCATGCAAAATACAACACTGAAGAGATTGCATAAAACAAAAAATAGCAACGTGAAAGTAATCAAGAAGTAAATCGTTTGATTCTTCTCAAAATCATCTAAAAACTACACATTGGAGATTACGAATCATGAAACGTCAACTGTTTGCAATTAGTTTCGCTACTCTTTCTGCTCTAAGTGCATTTTCGCTGTTATCTTCAGCCTCGGCTCAAACCGCTCAATCTAAAACGATTACAGTTCGAGTTGATAGTGCATCTACTACAAATGGAATTGCCTTTGATGCTGGCAGTTCGCTCGAAGCTCAGCCCGATATGCTGACTAGAGTCTTTGTAGAGAACCAGCGAATTGGGCAAATCTCTGCACCTGACAATCGGGTTGCAGCTTCCTTTAATCTTCAGACCGATGGTAAGAGTGACAAAGCTCTCGTTCCGGTGCGAGTAGAACTGTACGATCGCGATGACAGTACGCAAGAAGCGATCGATATTAACCCGTTATCGGGTCTGAAAGTTCTGAATCTACGCTACGAGCCAGCAACTGGCAACATCATCAATGAGCGCGGCGTTAAAGTGGGCAATCGCGGCACACTGTTCGATCTCGAAGGTTTGGGTGATGGCGACAAGAAAGCCACAATCAGACTCAGCATTACTCATCGCTAGAAGTAACGGGCTTTCGTGCAATTCATCTAGCAATTGCTGCACTCAACTACTCAATTAAGTTTGGGCTACTTGTTGATGCCTTAGTTTTCCCACAACTGTATTACTGAATTCAAGGAGATTACAAAACATGAAACGTCAATTGTTTGCGCTTGGTTTAGCAGCCACCACTTTCTCGATGCTGTCAACAACCTTGCCTGCTTCCGCCGGAGAAGTCATGACTGATCGTTGTAGCTCAGAAGTTGCGATCGTTCCTGCTTACAATGATCAACCCATCACTTCTGGAACCGTGTTGCTGACCAGAGATGCAAGCGGACAAACGCCTTGGTCTAAACCTTTTAGAGTCCAGACCGGAGGCGGTGGTCTGACCGGAAGTGGCTTCATTCGTTGGTGGTGTCATTCCACGACGGGCAATGTTTTTGATCCTGGTACGTGGCGACCGGATATTGACTTCGTTAAAGCTGGAATCTGTGTTGTTGATGGCATTGGCATCATTTTTGGAGATGACAAAACTAGGGATAGTAAAAAAGGCAGTGAGATTGTCAAAAACTGCTTGGGAGCGGTCAAAAAAATTGGGTCGTCAGCAAAGAATGGTTGGACACCAGAACGATCGCGCTGTGACAATCGCTCTACCTTAATTCGAGCACGATTAGGTGCGAATCGATTACTGCAAATCGAATGTCTTGGAAAGTAATCGCTTGGAATTTGCCTGAACGCTCTGCCCCTTTTACTAAAGGTGGCAGAGACCCCGATTCTCAAAAACGCTTTGGGAACGAGAAACACATCGCGAGTCAAAACTAGCTCGCTTTAATTCACTTAACTTGTAAGGAGTTTGTTCAATGAAGTTTCAATTGTTTGCAATCGGCTTAACCGCTGCTTCTACCTTTGGTGCGCTGTCTCTCGCTGCACCTGCTCAAGCCGTTCAAGAGCGCGAGTTCAACAGTTCCCGCACCCCGCAGAGTATCGGTCGAGTTTCGTCAGTAGCAGTCAAAGTTTCTGGACAAATCACGTCCAATACCGATGAAGACGTATTTCGGTTTGAAATTTCGCCAGGGCAAGATGTTAAGGCTGTTCTCACGGTCGATGGCGATATTGATCTAGAAGTTTTGCAAGACAGCAATCAGGACGGACAGTTAGGAGGCGGAGACACCAAAAAAATCTCGATTAGAGAGGGCAAATTCACCGAAGAAGTCAATTTCAAAAACATGAAGTCGAAACATGGCTTCATTCGGATCATGGATTCTGGTGGTGCTGGAGTCTCTAGATCAGTGAACTACAACTTAACTGTTACAGCAGTGCCAGCGAACGGACAACCCGTGATCGAATAGGTGCAATGCAAATGCGATCGCCACAGCGAAGGCTTAAAGTGGAAAGCATCCCGCTGTGGCAATCTCGATGATCTTGCACAAGCTTCACCTACAGACATTGTGAGCGCTCCCCCATCAACCTTTGACCCACTGCAATCATTAAACTTTGAACGGAATAGTAAAGCAATTGCGCTTTCACAGATTTAACTGAATTTGATCCAACTCGCATCAATCTTAACTAACGATCTGGAGAATCGTATGCAATGGCTCATGCGTGGAAGCATTGGGCTGTTGGTCTGGAGTTGTTTGAGCATTTTTCCTGATGCCGCACATGCGAAGCCTCAGCCCCCACAAGCATCTCCGCTTAGATCATTAACAGTCCCCGCAACAACTGTTCAACAATCAGAGAAAAAGGAAACTTCCACGATTACGAAGGCGAAACCGCTGGGCAACGTTCGTTTGGGAGAAGCTATCCGACTCAAGCTCGATCGACTTCCTAGCCCGAACGAAGGAACGCTTGCCGTCTTTCTCGATCAAACCGATATCACTTCACAAGTCCAACAAACCGGAGTTGAATTTGTTTATCAACCCACGCTGATTCCGCTCGTACCAGGCAATCATACGGTCACGGTCTATCTGATCAAACCTGGCAATGTTTGGACTGAGTTTGCAACCTTTACGATTAAAGTAGAATCTGCACAACCTACACCCTCTCCAATCCCAGCGCAACCACCCTCGACGACCCCACAGCCTGAAACTCCAGCACCAAGACCTACGGAAACACCTGCTAGTCAACCTTCAACCCAGGCTCGTGATCTGACGATTACACCTAAGCTCAGTGTCAACTTTAAGTCCCAAATGTTAGATGCTCGCACAGGCAGTGCGGAGCGATCTGAACGTCCGACGTTTGCAGATATTGCTTTTACGGGCGGCATTGCTGCTCAATATCAGCGCGGTAATCTCAATCTTCAAACAAACATTAACCTCGCAGGCAGTACCTTTCAGCAAGAAGCGCTCCGATTTGGAGTACTAGGAGAAGCGGCTCCACGAATTGATTTGAGCGATTACTTAATTGATATGACGGTCGGTTCGGCACAGTTCTCACTTGGGCATATTTGTTATGGTAATCATCCATTTCTATTGAATAGTTTATGTACTCGCGGATTGAGCAGTAAGCTGAGAATCAACGATCGCTTAGACTTGTCGATCGCTCATCTCAGCACCACAAGCATTGTCGGTTTCGATAACATTCTTGGCATTGCCAATTCAAACAATACAGTGACAGCCGCAACCCTCGGCGTGCAACTTTTACAAAATCAAGCAGGCGGCGTTCGGCTAGAAACGACAGTGATGCGAGGATTACGCCAACCTGTCAGCAATTTCAATGCAGGTGAAGTTGTGGACGCAGAAGAAAGTCGCGGCATTGGCTTTCGACTGCTCGCGAATGATGCCTCTGGACGGCTCAAAGCCGATGCCGGATTTGTGCGGAGTACCTTTACGAATCCATCGAACGATGCTCAACTGATTGATGCACTTGACGTGGTGAAAGTGGAACCAGTGACGCGCAATGCTTGGTATGTTGAAGCAAGCTATGACCTGCTCAAAGGCGTTCAACTCGATGCCACGCGCACCTTAGATTTATCCTTCAATTTTCGGCGTGAACGAGTTGATCCACAATTTGGAACAGTCGGTACAAGTGTGACAGCAGATCGACTGCAAACTCAATTCGGGATCAATGCCGCGATCGCAGGTGCAACAATCCAGTATCAATCTGTCCAAAGCGAAGATAATCTCGCCAACCTAGCAACCATTCTTAAAACCCGCACCCGCAACACATCACTCAATATCAATGTTCCACTTCAGACAGTCTTAAATGTTCAGAACAACTTGTTACCAACCCTGACCTATAGCTTTCAAAAAACACATCAATTTGGAGCCAACATCCCAACACCAGAGTTATCTGCCTTTGATCCGACTGAAATTCCCGATCAACTCACAACCACTCGACAGTTTGGCGTATCCTGGTCAATGTCGCAATTCAATCTAAGCTACCAACTCTCTAACACCTTTCAAGACAACCGCCAACTGAGTCGAGAAAATGCAGATTTCAAAACGATCAGTCATCAAATTGCAGTCGGTTGGCAGCCAAATCCTCGATTTAGTCTTAATCTTGGTTATGTCTTTACCAGTGCGAAAAGCTTCGAGGAAGATATTACGCGCTTTACCAGTAGTCCCACGATCGGCATTACCTGGGAGATGTTTCCCAAGCTAACATTAGGATTAAATTACAATCGCAGCGATGAGTTTGACTCTTTCAATCAGAAATTCGGTCGCAATACGACATTAGAAGCTATTCTCACTTGGCAGTTTAATATCAATGTTTTAGGGCGCACGATGCCTGCCAGTGCTTTTATCCGTTACGGTAGACAATCCAACTTGAATCGCGATCGCCTCTTTGATCTCGATACGAACGCGACAATTCAAACCGTCAATGCAGGCTTAAGCTTTAGTTTCTAAATCAAGGAGGAGTGCCCGATGAAACGATTGTTCAGGATTTTCGCGCTGAGTCTTGTCGGAGAGCTTGCGATCGCGTCTGCTGCCCAAGCTGTCACGGTCAGTCCTAGAGGTGTCAATGTCAGAACCTTTGGAGCAACTACAGTATTTCTAACTTTTGCTGGTTTGAACAATCAAGTTCCCGCAGAAGGGTTGTGGTGTGGCGCGATTAATCCGGATCAATCTTGTGTTTCAGGAACTATCTTTGGGCAACTTCCTGCCCGGAGCAATCGCTCCCGCCGCAGTGGGCGAAATAACTTTACTGATATTATGACGATTCCGCCTTCGGTGGCTCGTCGGGCTTACCAAGATGCCCTACGTGGTAATTCCTCTGAGTTTTTCTATGTCCGTCGCTTTGTGAGTACAACGGGTGCACCTGATGAATTTGTTGCTGTCACTTGTCGATTAGCAGGCGGAGGGGCGAGAGTTCCGTTGGCACTAACAGAGGTGCGATTACAGTTTGAATCCGGGCAGGATGTGCCCGCGATTGCAACCGGAGAAACGATTCCTCGCTTTGGTGCAAATATTGCTTATAACGGGACTGGACGGCTGAAAGGACGCTGGGAGATTGTCCGGCCTGGAGAACCTCTGCCGACAGAGCGAGATTTGCTCACCGAAGCGTCTTTGCCGATCGAAGAGCGCGCCTTGCAACGTAGGTACACAACGCTTCAACGCTTTGACATCTTTGTGCCACCCACAGGTCGAGTTTTTCTGCCCGGTCCTGATCCGGCAAAGATTCCGAAAAATGTCGAAGGATTGAACCTGATCCTGCTACGAATTGAAGCAACGGACGATCGTGAAGGCAATTCTGAAACGGGAATTGGTACGGTCAATTCTGGCGGTGTAGCTGGCTTTCCGTTACCTGTTTTGCGCTATTTTGTGACTTCCGAACCATCGGGCTTACAGCTTCTACAGCCCAATCACAATGCTCAACTCTCTGCCAAACAACCGATTCGATTTGAGTGGCAAGCGGTGGAGAATGCAATTGCATACAAACTCGAAATTAAACAGAATTCCAATGTCGTCTTGTCGGCTTTACTGAAACCAACTCAAACAAGCTACACGGCTCCTTCTTGGTTGAATGAGAAAACGCAACAGTTGCTCCAGTGGCAAGTTCAAGCGATCAACAACGATCGCACAGTTCTGAAAAGTTCAAGAGTTCAGGAGTTTCAAATTCGACGCGATTAAATGAGGTGAAACTCACCGCAATCAACTCTTTCTGCTGAATGCAGTTCTTAATTTGTGGTTTCGATCGCACCCAACTGCTTGAGAGAACCCTGCTGCGCTCTAGTTAAGCCTGTGACTCCTGTAATGTTCATGCCTTCGTAAGGACGATCCGGTTTCATAGTTCTGAGGCATTCTCCAGTCTTCACATCCCATAGCTTGATCGTCTCGTCCCAACTGCCACTGGCAAGTGTTCGACCCTCTGGACAGAAACTTAATGAATAGATAAATCCACTATGACCCTCTAGAATTCTGAGACATTGACCTGTATCGATGTCCCAAAGCCTAATTTGATGATCGACAGAGCCGCTAGCAACGATTGGCATCTGAGGATTAAAAGTGACTGGAATGATCGAATCTGAGTGCCCTACTAGGGTTTTCAGGCATACTCCAGTTCTAACATCCCAAAGCTTAACCTGTTGATCAAAGGAACTGCTCACCAGTTTGCGGCTATCCGCGCTGAAAGCGACCCCCAAGACCGCATTGGTGTGCCCTTTTAGCGTCTTCAGAAGTTGCCCCGTTCTCGCATCCCAAAGCTTTACGGTTTGATCATGGCTTGCACTTGCTAAATAGCGTCCATCTGGACTAAAGCGGATGGTTAAGATCCAATTTGTATGACCCTCTAAGACTTTCAAGCATTGTCCTGTATCGATGTTCCAGAGCCAAATGGTGCCATCCTCGCCACTGCTTGCGAAGCAGCGATCGCTGGGATGGACATCAACTGTCCAAACCTGCTTAGAGTGTCCTTGAAAGACTTTGAGGCAGTGGCGGGTCTGAATGTCCCAGAGTCGGATCAGTTTATCTTCTCCACCGCTTAACAGGGTACGACCATCTGGGCTGAAGGCAAGCGACTCCAGCCGACTACCATGATTCTCCAAGATACAGCAGCAATCGCCTGTCTCGACCTGCCAAAGTCGGATGATTTGCTCATCACCACTACTTGCTAGTAGTTTTCCATCAGGACTATAGACGACCGAAAAAATCTTGTAAGTGTGCCCTTGCAATGTTTTAAGGCACTGTCCTAAATGAATATCCCAAAGTCGCAAAGATTGGTCATCACTGCCACTGACGAGAATGTGATCTTGTGGACTAAAGGCAATCGACCAAATCCGACTCGTATGTCCTGCCAGCGTTTTCAAGCATTGTCCGGTACTCGCCTGCCAGACTCGAATTGTCTGGTCTTCACTCGCAGTCGCCAAGGTCTGACTATCCGGGCTAAATGCTACAGACCACACCCAATTCGTATGTCCGACTAAGGTTTTGAGACAGTTGCCCGTTGTGATATCCCAGAGCTTTGTGGTGCAATCGTGACTCCCACTAGCAAGCAGTTGCCCATCTGGACTAAACGCAACAGATTGTATCCAATTCGTATGTCCCTCAAGGACTTGCAAGCATTGCCCAGTTCTGATGTCCCACAACCGGATCGTTTGATCTTCGCTGCCACTTGCGATCGTGTGTCCATCCGGACTCAATGCAACTGACCAAATTTGTTGAGTATGCCCCTCAAACGTTTTTACACACTCGCGCCTCTCAAGATTCCAGAGCCGCACGATACCGCCTTCCCCGCTGCTGACCAGGGTTCGATCGTCTGCACTCAGTGCTAAAGAGGCAAAGCGGCTTGCGGGACCAGAGAGAACCTTGAGACACTCACCTGATTGGATATCCCAGCAACGAATCGTTTGATCGTCACTGCCGCTGATGAGCATTTTACCCGCTGCGTCGAAAACGATAGACCGTACCCAGTCAGGATGTCCCTGACAATTCAGCAGTAACTGACCGTCACTGACTCGCCAGAGTCGAATCTGATTGCTAGCATCTCCAGCCGCGATGTACTGACCGTCTGGGCTAACTGCGACACATAAGAGATTGCCAAACGCTTGAGTAAAAATAGATTGGACAAAGGTGGCGTGGGCAAAGTTGACTCGGCGCAGACAAATCGCTTGCAGATAGGCGTGCCGAATTGTGAGTCCTGAAAAATCATACCCTGCTAGATCGAGTTGCAAATGAGCGCAGAGATTGATCAAGTTGCCGCTTGCATAGCCTAACTTGAGAGGCGCTTCATGGTGCAACTGCTGGAGAATTGCTTGAAGATGTTGCTCCAGAGATGTAGAAACCAATCTATGTTGAAGTTGATTCACGACTCCTTCTACAATCAATCGAAACTGGCTTTCTCGAACATAGTCTTTTACGGTTGTTTTGATCAGGGCGTAGTGATTGAAGCAGGATAGTTGTTGTGTTGCTAGTCCGATCGCAATTTGCTCAACGAAGCGTTCTGTCACGTATTCCATCACGACAGGCTGTTGCGTGTAGCTGCCCGATTGCTTCTCAATGAGCGATCGCCAAACTAAGGTTTCAACTGCTTCCAGGATTCGCATCCTAGGGATTTGAGGCAGGATATCAGCGTGTAGTTCGCTCACACTCGTCCAGTCGCGATTGATGGCTAACCAATACATAATCGTTGTTTCGAGTTCTGAGAGTCGCGCAAACTGTTGATCGAGTAAGCGACGAACGCCATTGAAAACGAGCGTATCTTCTTCTAAAAACGTTGCAATGTTGCCCTCAAACAAATCTTGAATGGAAGTCGCGACAATTTTTAGCGCCAGTGGGCTGTTGCCATAGCGATTGCACAGCAATTGTTTCTGTTGCTTCGTTCCCACCAAGCCTTTTGCTTGTAAAATCCCCTGGGCAGCAGGTTCTGATCCTGTTAGCGGCAGCGATCGCACCTTAAAATCAGTCCCTTCAAAGACAGCGACGATTGCAGGTTTCTCCCGACTCGTCAGCAGTACGCAACTTTGATGATCAGACTCACTCACACAGCGCAAGAATTCTTCATAGTGTTCATAGCCTGCTCGAAATTGCCCTACGTAGGTGCCTGGCTGCAAAATCGTTTCTAAATTGTCCAGAATAATCAGGCAGCGGGACGATCTCAAGTGAGCGATGAATCGGCTGAGAGCGACTTGGGTGTCTTGCTGATTTGAGAGAAATGGAACGAGTTCGGCAAGCAGCGTTTCCAAAGGCGGCGCGTTTCGCAGCGATCGCCAAATCACAAATTCAAATTCGCAGCTAGCGGTCAAAATTTGATGCGTTGCCTTTACGGACAGTGCCGTTTTGCCAATGCCACCCATGCCTAAGACCACAATCAAACGGCACCGATCTGTAACGATCCATTCTGCTAAGGTTGCTAGTTCTAGAGTTCTGCCGTAGAAACTCGATACATCTACACCTTCTCCCCAGTCAATTTGTGGAGATAATGGTTCTTCTACAGACTGGATCTGAATTTGAACCATTGAAGACTGTTGCTCATAGTGTTCTAGAGCAGCTTGAAAATTTGTTTTACTTACAATTTCGCCTAGAGCTTGCCCCAGTCGTTTCCACAACTTTGGACCGACATCATACTTGAGATAACTTTCTGCATAACCACAATTAGCCGCAATTTTCTCATAGGTGTGTCGTTGCACAGCCCCCATGAGAATTGCTGCTTCGACTTCGCTCAGCCGCCTACCACTGTGAGCAAATGCGACTGAGTTGGCAAGGGTTAACACCTGCTCAGCTTCCATTTTATTTGCCACCGTAAGTCGGGTTTGCCTGGATCCTACCTCAATTTTTAAATCCGTCAGCACCCTGCCTTAAATCTTAACGATCGTGATTGTTGTAATTATGTGTAAAGCGCAAAATTGAGGTGCTATTTAGCTTTGAAACCTCAATTTTCGATCGCCAAAATTCCTCAATTTTTCTGTAACGACAACGCTAGCTCTCTCTTGCTACCTTGATTGACATCAAGTGCATAACAAGGAGGTGGAATGATGGCTTTGATTCAAACAGCACGAGCTAGACAGAAAGATCTGCGAGGGACACAGCGACAATTCTGGCTGATCCGAATTTGGCTCAAGCTACTGGACAATCGTAACAAAGAACCCATCATTCGGCAGCACTGCGATCGCCAGGGCAGGGAATGGTGGTTAGCCTATGATCCCGTCTGCAATCGCACCGTCTACTTATCTTCTGAAGCTGAAGCGCGTGTTTGGCTCGATCAACTCCGCCCGTTCTAAATCGGTTGTATTTCCTTATTCGGAAGGTTTAAGTAACAGACAGATGCATAAACAGATACATAAACAGATGCATAAGTGGAATGAACCCATCGTGGAAGTTTGTAATCCACTTAGTAAACCGAACATAACTGTTCGACATTGCTAAATCGATAACACTTCAAATGACCTATCAGGAGGTTAGTTATGGCTTCTGCTATTGACACCAAGTACAATCAATTGATCGGCGCGAATCCTTGGATTGGACAACCGACGATCGCGGAACAAGTTTGCCCAGACGGAATCGGACACTATCGCCACTATCAAAACGCATCGATCTACTGGAGCCCAAAAACAGGCGTACAGCTAATTCATGGACTGATCCGAACTAAGTGGGCAGCATTGGGTTGGGAAACGAGTCCCCTGGGCTATCCCACAACAGACGAGTTAAATGCAGGCAGCGGCAAAGGTCGATTCAACAATTTTCAAAATGGCACAATCATTTGGAAATCAGAATCGGCAGAAGCATTTGCTGTTTATGGTTCGATCTACGCCAAGTGGGGAGAACAGAAGTGGGATGTTGGAGAGCTAGGATTTCCGGTTACCGATGAAACTGAAACGCCCGATCGCATTGGGCGCTTTAACCACTTTGAAAATAACGCATCGATTTATTGGACACCGAACACGGGTGCACACATTGTCAAAGGCTACATTCGAGGCGCTTGGGCAGAACAAGGCTGGGAGCGTGGCAGATTAGGGTATCCCGTGACGGATGAGCTAGTTACAGAGGGCACAAATGGCAGAGGTCGATACAGTCGTTTTGAAGGGGGAGAAATTCGCTGGACACCCGAAGGCGGAACAAAAACGACTCTCACTCCTGTGAACATCGAACTGTGGTTTTCAGGGTTCAAATGTCTAGATGAGTCTAGTGAGAAATCCGGCAGCGATGAGCCTTATCTGTTCTTGGGTGTTTCTACTTCTGGGCAGCCTCAAACGCCTCATGAGACTGGAGTAATTGGAGATGTGGATAAAGGGGAAGTGACGCGCTTTGCTAAACGCCTCTACTCTGGGACTGCGCGAGATGTGATTCTCGCAGTTGTGATTCGCGAAAACGATGAAGGCGATCCGCACGCTTTTTCGGGCGCGTTCAAGTCGATTCTGGATATGGGAAATGCTGCGCTTGCGAGTCAAACGGGAGGTGTTTCAGTTCCGCCTGAAGTGGTGAAACTGTTGTCAAATAAGCTCAGCGAACTGGTAGGAGCGGAGGATGATGACGTAGGGAGACGCGCTGAATTGCTGACTCAGGACTACTTGATCCGAATGGCAAAGAAGGAGGAAGGCGGTGATCCGGCATTTGACTTTACCTGGGATCTAGGCAGTGACAGCGAGGGACGCTATCGGTTGTACTTCTTTGTTCGGAAGGTGTAGCAGGCTGATGCATAAGTGGGGTGAATCCATCGTGAAAGGGCTTAACCCCACTTAGCAAAATCGATAACACTTCAAGCGGCTGAATCAAAACATGAAACTACAGGATTTAGATTTGCTGGAGAATCGACCATGAACGTGCGGTTCCTACGGAGTTGCGCGAAGCGCTAATCGCAGCATCAATCTAATCCAAAATCACCGTTCACCAACCCACTTCAAACCACTAAGAAGGAATTTATCCATGATGGAAACCATAGTATCGCAACCCTCAACGGAGTTGATCATCATTCGCCCTAATGCTGAAACAGTAACGCGCGGTTCTAATTTTGTGGGGATCTCTTCCAAGACAACGGGCGCAAAAGAACTTGCCATGTCTCTGGCGATTATGCCGCCGGGGGCAGTAGCTAAACCGCACAGTCATCCACATGAGACGGCAATCTATCTGCTCAAGGGGCGAGTTGAACTCCGCTATGGACCACACCTTGAGCACTGCCAAGTCTGCGAAGCTGGAGATTTCATTTTTACGCCTCCAGGAGTGCCTCATCAGCCTCGAAATCTCAGTGCAACAGAACCTGTCTATGTTCTGGCGGCTCGTAACGATTCAGATGAACAGGAGCAGTCTGTTCCCTACAATCCAACAGTACAAAAGCCTTGATTTTGAGCGAGGTTGTTTTCTATGACTCAAATTGAACTCTATAGTGCGATGCTATGTCCTTATGCTCACCGATCGCGCTTAACCTTGATGGAAAAGCAAATCCCGTTTACCCTGACCGAAATTGACTTGCGTAACAAGCCTGCCAACTTTGGCGAGATTTCTCCTCATGGTAAAGTGCCTGTGCTCAAGCACGGAACACATCGAGTTTGGGAATCTGCCATCATCAACGAATATCTAGAGGAAACCTTTCCAACGCCTCCGCTCTTGCCCAAAGAGCCGATGCGACGCGCTCAAGCGCGACTTTGGATTCATTTTGCTGATGATCAATTGTTTGCAACGACTCACAAATTACTGCTCACGTCAGACCCTCAACAACAAGAAGAGCTTGTCAAAGGACTCACGAAATCGTTGCAATGGCTCGAAACAGAATTGCAACCTTTATCAGCAGAAGGCTCTTATTGGCTAGGTGCAGAAGTTAGTCTTGTTGATTTAACCTACTACCCCTGGTTTGAACAGGTGGCAGTCTTGGAGCAGTTTCGTGGATTTAAGTTTCCAACCCACCTCGATCGTCTCAACCAATGGCGGGAAACGGTTGCAAGTCGCGAGTCAGTCCGATCGATCGCAAAACCCCAGAAATTTTATCTCGAACACTATGAGCGGTTGCTTCAACTGCTCTGAATCCTTAACGTTAATCACTCGGTACATTCATCATGATTCATCACATTTCGATCGCAGTTCACAATCCCTTACACGTTAGCCAAGTGCTAGCAGAAATC
The DNA here is from genome assembly GCA_014695255.1 of Cyanobacteria bacterium FACHB-63. Classification (GTDB taxonomy): domain Bacteria; phylum Cyanobacteriota; class Cyanobacteriia; order Leptolyngbyales; family Leptolyngbyaceae; genus Leptolyngbya. The sequence continues at coordinate 151,467 of JACJNX010000077.1, read as the reverse complement.
CTACAAGGGCAATCGATTCCCTTCCCCTATCATCCTGGTAGCTATCTTGCATTAGCACTCGACACTCACGGAACAATGGTCGAGCTTCATCCCTACGGCACGGCTCTATTTCCGGGTGAGGCAACGAATGAACCGGGGGATCTTCAGCAGTATTCAGAAGCAGCCCCCTACAGCGCAAATCACACGGCGATTTCTGTTCCCATCAGCATGGCTCAGATTCGTGCGATCGCTGATCGAGAACAGTGGCGCATGGCGCTTTGTCGTCGGGGGGACAATTACTTCGACATCATTGAACTCTGGCTGGAAAACCAATTGCTGATCGAACTCTTACCGCCAGAATTGGTCGAGCAATACTTAGCGTTTATGGAACCCCAATCGTTACTTGCCGTAGCGCAAGCGCTTTAGAGAATGTTGTTCTTTACGATCCGACGTTAGAAAGTGAGCAAAAGGAGAGAATCATGCCAGGAATGCTGATTGAAGGGAAATGGACGGATGAATGGCAAGAACGCAATCCCAATGGTCAATATAATCCAAAGCCGACGACCTTTCGGAGCCGTGTAACGATGGATGGCGCGAGTGGATTTAAAGCAGAAACTGGACGCTATCACCTTTATGTTGCCTTGGGATGTCCGTGGGCGCATCGTACGCTGATTATGCGGGAACTCAAAGGATTACAGCAGGTGATCTCTGTCTCGATTGTTGATCCTGTGATGAGCGATCGCGGCTGGACGTTCTCGGATACAGCCGCCGATTTTGTGAATCATGCACAATATTTGTCTGAGATTTATTTAAAGGCAGATCCGAACTATACCGGGCGAGTCACGGTTCCGGTATTGTGGGATCGGCAACGGCAAACGATCGTTAATAATGAGTCATATGAAATTGTCCGCATGTTGGATGTTGAGTTTGCAGGACTAGCAACGCAGAACGTTGATTTTTACCCACACGAATTACAAGCTCAAATTGACGACACGATCGATGCGATCACAACTTCGATCAGTCGGCGTGTTTATCAGGCTGGTTTTACCACGTCTCAAGCCATTTACGAAGCCGCAGTGACCGAGATTTTCGAGCAGTTAGATCATTGGGAAGCGGTTCTAGGTCAACAGCGTTATCTCTGCGGAAATCAACTCACAGAGGCAGATATTGGCTTCTTTACAACTTTGTATCGGTTTGACTCGGTTTACTATAGTCACTTCAAATGCAACTTACGCCGCATTGTGGACTATCCGAATCTCTGGAACTATCTCAAGGCACTTCATCAATGTCCTGAGTTCAAAGTGACGTGCAATCTCGACCACATTAAGCAAGGCTACTACAGGAGTATGCCTGAGATTAATCCGAGTCGCATTGTGCCCAAAGGTCCAATCCTAAATTTTTGAGCGTTTTGATTCCCTGCAATCGCGGGGCTGATTTTGAGATCAAGGCTTGAATCCTTTGAAGTCAGAGTAGATTAAGCAATGAACGTTAGATCCGCTACTCCTAATGATGTCTCGCTCATTTTCTCTTTCATTCGAAAGAAGGCAGAATTTGACCGTGACGTTGGCGCATTCTCCGGCGTATTGCAATCCACTGAAAACAAAATACGCAACACGCTCTTTGGTGAAAGTCCTTTTGCTTATGTTTTGTTTGTAGAAGCGTCAGGAATTGAGATCGGTTTCGCACTGTATGGATTCAGATATTCATCCTTTGTCGGTCAACCTAGTATTTGGCTGGATGATTTATATGTCGATGTAGATCGGCGAAGCCAAGGTACAGGAGCAGCCTTGATGGAGCATCTTGCTCAAAGTGCTCAAGAGAATGACTGCACCCATCTTGCTTGGAATGCGGATGCTCGAAATACTCGTGGACTTAGTTTTTACGGTCATTTAGGTGCAGAGATTACAGAACAGCAGGGAAATCGGTGTTTTCTAAGATGGGTTCCTGGGTCAGTTGCATAACAGGATGTGAGTGAAATATAGCAAACAAAAGGACTCTCTGATAATGGAGCATTAAGATTATGAATTCCAACCTTGATATTGGACTGACGCTGCACTGCCTGTAGCGGATGTCGATCGCAGTACCAAGTTTTATGCTGAATACGCGGGTATGCAAGTGGTTCACCGTCGCATTGATACAGCAACTGGAGTGGCAGTGGTGTGGCTATGCGATCCTTCGGAGCTTGGCAAAGCCAATCATACACGCCCCTTTGTGATTGTTCTGATTCAGGCTGCCTCGGTGCAGACGGTCTTGTCCCCGCTGGCTCATCTTGGAGTCGGTTGTAAAAGTCGCAAAGTCATGGATATACTCTGTGAGCAGGCACGTCAGGCAGGTATTTTACTGCAAGAGCCTCAAGATTCTGGACATCCCCTTGGCTATTGGGCGTTCCTGCGCGATCCAGATGGTCATATGCTCGAACTCTCTTACGGACAGGAAATCGGATTGACAATAGAACAGTTTTCACAATCTGCTGTAGCAAGAAAGTAAAGGAAGTCTGAATCATGGATGTAGAAATTGTTCCTTAAGTCTGAAAAGTTTCTGCGTCCGCTGAATACGATCGTTAAACCACCTGCAATCAAACTGTTTCCTAGAATATCGATCTTTAAAAAATGGGCAAAATGACACCACTGAGAAGTAACTGAGATGACTATCAATCAAGCCGAACTTGAGCAAACATTGGATACCTCCATCGAGGAACAGGCTTTTTCAGGGGTCATCTCCATTCGCCAACAGGATCATGTGCTTTATGCAAGAGCGGCAGGTTATGCCGATCGAAGCAACCAGATCGAGAACTCGCTAGAGACGCGCTTCGGTATCGCTTCGGGAACCAAATTCTTTACCGCCTTAGCCATTGGTAAACTCATCGAGGCTCAGAAACTCTCGTTTTCTACTCCGCTGAAGGACTGTATCGCTCTCAATTTCCCGCGCTATTCTCAGGAAATTACCATACAGCACTTGCTCACTCACACATCTGGTATTCCAGACTACTATGATGAAGACAAAATAGCGGACTTTGATAACTTTACTCTCAGCACCCCGTGGTATGACTTGAGAGGACCCAAAGACTACCTCGCTACATTTCCAGATGAAGCGATGAAATTTGCACCTGGGGAACGCTTCTCCTATTCAAATGGCGGTTATATCCTTCTGGGAGTGGTGATTGAAGAATTGACTGGCATGAGGTATCAGGATTTTGTTGAACAGGCGATCTTCAAAGCGATCGGCATGAATCATTCGGGATTTTTTGCGATGAACAAACTGCCTGAGAAGTCAGCGCTGGGCTACGTGGAAGAAGCGGAGGGCTGGCGAACGAATATCTTCAATCTTCCCATTGTCGGGGCTTCCGATGGAGGCGCATTTACAACAGTGGACGATATCACAACGTTGTGGAAGGCATTCTGGGGCTATCAGATTTTGTCGAAAGATCTGGTCGAGATCTATGCTCAGCCTTACGTGAAAGCTGAGACTGAAGGTGAGCATACGTATTACGGTCACGGACTCTGGATTCGTGAGCAAGAGGGTCGCAACCGTGAGGAATACATTATCGGCTGCGACGCGGGGGTGTCGTTCGTGTCGAGTGTAAATCGCGTCAACGAGATGCAGGTTACTGTGATTGCCAATACCACCCACGGGGCATGGGCAATGTTGAAAGACATTGATTCCTTCTTGAAGGGAGAGCGTGTGCGGTAATGGGAGATTGCCTAAGATGCTCTCTCACATATCAGATAACTCGCCTTTGGGAACGGTGGCGCGATCGCAACAATGGTGCTTATCCGTTTGGTTTGTGTCTGCGCTCCACAGATTCAGAGGATACTGTTGCTTTCCCAATTGGGCGTATCATCCACCTTACTTGTCTGAAACTTTGTCTGATGCTGAGAAATCACAACCTCTCGACCATGCTGTAGGGTTACGCGAAATTACTCGTGTAGAGTTAGTCAGTCCTGCTGCAAACAGACTTTCGCCAGAGTTTCAAGCAGTGATTAACACAAATCAGGTCAAAGTTCGTACAGAAGCAGAGTATTCTGTAGAGCTTGGTTTTGATCAAGAACAGCAAGGAAGACAGACGGGTTTTCGACCTGAACTACCGCTTACTCTAAGCTGGTGAGCCGATCGAGCAAGTGATGGTGGCAGTGTAGATAGGGGCGATCGACTAGGAGAAATAAAGTTAGAAATAGCGAGGCATCAATGTGAAAATCAGCTAATGCGGTGTTCGACAGATGCAAAGGGGAAGTCAGCGATGATGTAGAAGCTACTAACAGCAGGTGATGGATTCCACTATGGCTATTTCAATGGTGAAATTTGAACTATCAGAATCTCCTTCGCAAGAAAAGGTGAGCGAACTTACAAGTCAGTTTGAGGTCTTTATGCGACAAAAGATCCCTAACTTACCGCCGCAGTCTGAAGACAAAATATTCATGGTGAGGGCTGTTAACCGTTCAGGGCACCTTGTTGGAGGAGTTCTTGCTAATTGTTACTGGAACGGGTTGGAGATAGATACGCTGTGGGTAGAAGATTCTGAAAGAGGCAAGGGACTCGGTTCAAGTTTGATAAATCAAGCAGAGGCTTTCGGTATCGAAAATGGCGCAGTTGTCTCATTTCTGAAGACAGTCGAAGCGAAAGGCTTTTACGAAAAGCTTGGTTATGAAGTTTATGGTGTACTAGAAGATAGACCCATTGGCACAGTTATTTACCATATGAAGAAACGGCTTCGGCAAACTTCCTAACAGTTTGCAGGGGCAAACATACGCAAGCCTTGCCTGTGGCAGGTGGTGAGAGCCGTTATGCACTGACATAGAGACATAGGAGAATGACAATGATTCTGACTGGTGGCTGCTACTGTGGTGCTTTGAGATTTGCAATCTCTGGAGAGATACCCAGTTTTCAATCAAAGTATCTTTGAAAGTCAGAATTATTGGTTCCAGCGGTTATTTCCTCACACAAATCGGATTGCTTTACATTTATTTCGCACTTTAGAGAGGTTTCAGGGATGGCAAAAGTTCGAGTCACGCAACACACCGCGAAAGATTTGAATACCGTATTTGATTCTATTAGCGATCACGAGACGTTTCTCAGTCGATTTCCCGGAAGGCAGGCGCAGGTGATCATTTCTGGAAACCCTGAACGAAACGGGCTTGGATGTTTTCGAGAAGTCCTTGTAGGTAAGAAGATACGGTATCTTGAGGAGATCACGGAATGGTCGAGACCGGCATCATTTGGGTAGTTGATTAGAGAGGCATCTGTGCCGATTCAACACTATGGTTCATGTCTAGAGTTTATAAGTTCCAACGGCGGCACCAACATCACGTGGACTTCTCATTATGATGTCCCTATTCCTGTAATGGGTTGGATCAGATACTGGTTACACATGATATTTGAAACGCAGAATTTGGTTCTGAAACCGGTTTTGGAGAGTGAGCTTAGCATACTCCATATGATTTTTACTGATTCCTACGTCAGGAAGTACCTGTGTGACGATCAAGTCTTTTCTCTACAACAGCTTGAAGAAATGCTCAAACAGAGCATAAAGCATTTTGAAGAAGAAAGATTCGGTCTTTGGTTTATCAGGATAAATAGTGAAAGTGAAGTCATTGGATTTGTTGGTTTGTGGTATTTCTTTGACGAAGAACAGCCCCAGTTGATCTATGCTTTGCTACCTAAAGCGCTCAAAAAAGGCTACTCTACTGAAGCTGCAACCAGAATACTAGAGTATTGTTTTGATGAACTTGGTTTTGAGTATCTTGTAGCAAGCTGCGATCAATCAAACATTGAGTCGCACAAAGTAGCGGAAAGACTGGGAATGAGGAAGATGGAAGAAAAAATTGTGAATGGGAGTCCTATAGTGTTCTTTAGGCTTGAAAAGTCGTAGTAGAAGTACAGCCCAACAATCGTGTTGGAACAGATTTATTCAGTCCCTTAAAGTCGATCGAGCAAGCGATAGTGGGAGAGAGCGTTTAAGCTATTACTCTTTGTAGTTCAAAGACTGGCACACAGCGCTTCAGCCTGATCAAATCTCACTCGGTTCATGTCTCTACTTGAATTTTGGAGGTTACTCTCATGCAGGACAAAACCCGTGCCTTGGTCATCGGTGGCAGTTTAGCAGGACTTCTAGCAGGTCGAGCTTTGGCGAATCATTTCGATCGCGTCACCATTCTGGAACGAGACTTTTATCCCAACCAGCCTGCCCCCCGTCAAGGACTGCCCCAGTCCCGCTTTCCCCACACCCTCATGCTGCGCGGACAGCAAATTCTAGAGCAGTTTTTTCCGGGACTGCAAGCAGAACTGCTGGCTCAAGGAGCGATCGCAGTCGATAGCTCCCAGGAAATTGCCTTTCTTAATTCCGTAGGTTGGGTTGCCCGCAGTCGATCGGACTTGACCCTTCTTGCCTGTAGTCGAGATTTACTTGATTGGAACGTTCGTCGCCGTCTGAGATCGCTCCCCAATGTGGAATTTGATCGGAGTGCAGCCCATCCCAACGGCGAAATGACTAGAGAAATTCATGCTGATTTGATAGTGGATGCCAGTGGCAAAGCGTCCCACGCGCCGCAATGATTACAAACTCTGGGATATGAGCCACCTCAAGAAACCGAAGTGAACGCCTTTGTCGGCTATACTGCCCGAATTTATCAGCCTGCATCGAATGTCGATGTGGATTGGAAACTGCTCTTTATCCAACCTGACCCACCTCAGGATCAGCGAGGCGGAGCTATTTTTCCGATAGAGGGAAATCGCTGGATTGTGAGCTTAACGGGCGGCAATCGTGATTATCCCCCAACTAATGAAGCAGGCTTTTTAGCCTTTGCCCGCAGCCTCCGATCGTCTGCGTTGTTCGATGCCATCCAGGACGCAACACCGCTCACGCCCATTTACACCTATCACAGTAACGAGAATCGGCTGCGCCGCTATGATCGGCTGCCGCATCAGCCCGAACAGTTTATTGTGGTGGGTCATGCTGCCTGTGCCTTCAATCCCACCTACGGGCAGGGCATGACGGTTGCCGCGATCGAAGCAAACATACTCAATCAGTTCTTTCAGCAGCATCCTTTCAGAATAGGAATGAGCGGGCAGACCCGCCGTCTGCAAAAACAGCTTGCGAAAGCACATCAAGATGCTTGGGCGTTATCCATCTCTCAAGACGATCGCTACCGCAGTACGGAGGGCAAGCAAAGCAAAGCCGTGAGTCATTTCATGACTTGGTACTCAGATCAGTTGCAAAAACTGGTAGTCGAGCAAGCAGAGGTGCAAATTGCGGTGATGGAAGTGATGCATCTGCTCAAGCCTTTGAACGTGCTGTTTCAGCCTTTCATCCTGAGTCGCGTCATCAAACATTTGCTCTATTCACGGGCACGTGATCAAGTTTTCCACTAGCGACTACAATCAAGCATTACCACTACAATCAACTCAACTAATGGGCAAATAGTTCTAACGCCTTGTGGAATCGTTCAAAAGTTATCCGAACCATTGTTATTAACATCGAATGTGAGATTGTTTTGAACTACTGGTGAAAAAGGAGCCAATATGAATCAGCCATTGCCTCAGTTCATACACTGCGTTGTCGATCGTCTACAGTCAGTTCAGGGAGTTGCAGCGATCGCTCTAGGTGGTTCAAGGGCAAGAGGCAACTATACGCAAAAGTCGGATGTAGATTTGGGAATCTATTACTCGCCTGAAAACCCACTCGATCTGATAGCACTCAATCATCTTGCCTCTGAACTCGACGACAACCATCGCACAAATTTAATTACCCCAATTGGTGAATGGGGAAAATGGATCAATGGAGGTGGTTGGTTACAGATAGAAGGTGTACCTGTAGATTTTCTCTACCGTGATCTAGCTCAGGTTAGCCGTGTTATTGATGATTGCTATGCTGGAGAAATCACGATTGATTACCAACCCGGACATCCTCACGGTTTTGTATCCTCTATTTATATGGGTGAAGTTGCCATTTGTCTGTCACTTCATGATCCGCATAGTGTTTTAGACAATTTAAAGGCTAAAACAAAACCCTACCCGATTCAGCTTAAACAAGCAACGATTAATAAGTTCGCCTGGGAGATAAGTTTTTCACTCTTCGTTGCGAAAAAGGCAGTTGTCCGGGGCGATGTTGTATATGCAGCAGGGTGTTGTTTCCGCAGCGTGGCTTGTATGAATCAGGTACTATTTGCACTCAATGAAGAGTACTTATTGAATGAGAAGGGCGCGGTGGCAGTTGCTAATAGCTTTGCGCTGTGTCCACGGAATTATCAACAACAGGCTGAATCAGTGTTTGCTTTACTGACGGTCGATGCAAAGACAATTACGGATGCGATCGCAATCCTTGAAGAGATTGAGCAGGAGTTGAGTCAATGGTATGGCAATCGTCGGTTAGCGGTGTAAAGACTAAAAAGGTAGCAGTGCCGCACAACACATTCAAAGGCAGTGGGCGGTTGCAAAGCGGCAGTGGATACACTGTGGGAAGCATATTCGTGCTGTTCTCACCATTCCGAGCGCTTGATTCTAGAGCAACTGGTTGCGAGTTTTGCTTCGACGTTGATTTGAAATATTGAATTACAAGGTCAAATTGAGCATTCAAAGCAACAGAACGATCGATTGGAAGCGGTTTCCTACCGCTTTTGCCAAGATTTTCGATTTCAAAGCATAACAATTCAGGGTTCCAGCGACACAGAGCTGAAAGGAAATGGATGAGAAGACTCGTTCGACTGTGCGAAACCGTTCCTGAAAGATGGGTGGGTCGAAGGTCGGTTTCTGAATTGCTGAATGAGATAGAAATACACATCAAAGTGAGGCTACCGTAGATTAGAGCCGGGGGATGTCCTTGCGGGTTCCAGTTTAGCCCGATGTGAGTAAAAGGTGAATTCCAAGTTTATGTCGTATTCTCATTGTTCTGCTCCAACCGTTGAATGCAGCAATCTCCCGAATCACGCTCCCGATTGCCTATCCTTTTCTATACTTCGTAGAAATCATCGGGGTCAATTCGACATTTGACCAGGAATTTACAAAGGAATCGCTACATTCAGTGGAAAATTGAATGCATCTATGAATCATTAAGAGTAACGCCCCCAACTTGATCGACACATGGCTGTCAACTTAACGGTTCACGATACTTAGAAGTTGCTGCTGGCGATTCAGGAGCTTCATGCCCTTCACGACCTGAATTCCTTTGGCAGTAGAACCCTCACGATCGTGAATCAGCTAGTCGAGAGTGACGTTCCCTTGTTTGCTTTGACGAATTTACACACTCGCGCCATTTCGTATACGTTTCTGCCTGATTTTCCAGGGTTTACTCCTGAAATGGAGCAAATTCCCCGGCGCTATTGGCGAGAACACCCGAATACTTTACGCATACGAGCCACTCGCTCCCGGATCTTCTATCTGCCTGGGTGCGGCATCAAATTCAGAAATCATCCGTGCTCCATCCCATTCATCCGTTGCACATTGAGCAAGAAAATAAAAGACTGATGATTCGCTTGATCATCGATCAACCTGGAGCACGCTATCTGCTGTTGCTCGAAGAACAAACTGTATCGCCACCGCCCCTGCACCTTTTGGGGCTGAGTGCACGAGAAGCGCAAGTGTTACTGTGTGTGATGCACGGCAAAGACAATCAAGCGATCGCCCATGATCTTGAAATTCATTCGAGTGCGGTGCGGAAACATCTAGAAAATATCCATCGTAAGCTAGACGTACAAAGTAGAACCGAAGCGATCGCGCAAGTGTTAGAGCGATTAGAAATGCTGAATGTGCTTCCATCCCCCTGAGCAATCCGAGGTGAATCTTAAAATTTACAACCTTTTTTAACATTGTCCAGGAACTGACCCCAGAATGAGTTACTAGCTTTTGCTGCAAAGGGCAGCGTATCCCCTTTGATCGCCACGCTTGACGATGTGCTGCACGATTGCCCTTTATCTCTACTGAGAATGGTCTATGAAAGTGCTTTTGCTTTATCCCAAGTTTCCTAAAACGTTTTGGTCGTACGATCGCTTTATGCAGATGGCAGGACTCAAAGCTTTTATTCCACCGCTCGGAATTCTCACGGTGGCGGCATTGCTGCCAGCCGAGTGGGAGGTGCGGTTTCGCGATCGCAATGTGCAACTCGAAACCGAAGACGATTGGAACTGGTGTGATTTAGTCGTTCTGTCTGCAATGCTGGCACAAAAAGCCGATTTTCATACCTTGATTCAAAAAGCAGTGCAATGCGGTAAGAAAGTTGCGGTGGGGGGGCCTTATCCAACCTCGCTGCCAGAAGAAGCTTTAGCTTCAGGTGCTCACTATCTTGTGTTAGATGAAGGAGAACTGACAGTTCCACAGTGGATTGATGCTCTTGCAACCGGAGCAGAACAAGGAGTGTTTCGCAGTGTAGAGAAGCCTGATGTCACTACGAGTCCGATTCCGCGATTTGATTTACTCAATTTAGATGCTTATTTGATGATGGCGATTCAGTTCTCGCGGGGCTGTCCGTTTAACTGCGAATTCTGTGACATCGTTACACTTTATGGACGTAAGCCCCGGACAAAAGAGCCGCAGCAAGCGATCGCAGAACTTCAAGCTCTTTATGATCTCGGCTGGCGCGGCTCATTATTCATTGTGGATGACAACTTTATTGGCAATCAGCGCAACGTTAAACGATTCTTGCGCGACCTGATTCCCTGGATGGAGTCACATCATTATCCCTTTACCTTTGTCACCGAGGCATCCGTCAATCTGGCTGATGATCCAGAACTGTTAGATTTGATGGTGCAAGCCGGCTTTTATGGAGTGTTTCTGGGGATTGAAACACCCGATCAAGATAGTTTGCAAACCACTCGTAAATATCAAAACACCCGTAGTCCTTTGATTGAAGCTTGTCACACGATTACACAGGCGGGATTGTTAATTTATGCTGGATTTATTCTGGGATTTGATGGAGAGCGACCGGGAGCGGGCGATCGCATTCGAGCATTTGTGGAAGAAACCCAAATTCCGCAACCGATGGTAGGGATTCTTCAGGCGCTTCCCAATACCGATTTATGGGAGCGACTCAAGCGAGAGAATCGATTGCGGCGGAGTCACCAAGATGCCCTAGAAGTCGGGGATCAAAATACCTTGATGAATTTTCATCCCACTCGATCGCTCGATGAGATTGCTCACGACTACATCAGTACACTTTGGACATTGTATGAACCCACGAACTACCTGAAGCGCTGTTTTCAGCACTGTCTAGACATTGCTCCGAATCCACGGCTGCGTCAAAGCTTGCATTTCCCACTCGGAAAGGGACTCCGATTGATCATGCAGGTGATTTGGCTTCAGGGCATTTGTCGAAAAGACATTCGCGTCCAGTTCTGGCGGCAACTCTGGGAAATGATCCGCCGCAGACCGCGATCGCTGAATCTCTATATTGGATTGTGTGCAGCCGGAGAGCATTTTGCTGAATATCGTAGTTTAGCAAGAGAGCGCATTGCTCAGCAGATCGGACATGATCCGCTCAATCCTCCCCGGATAGATGAACCCGTCGCAGTCGGCTAGTGCACCGTTACAGCTTAATTTTAGGGTTGACCTTTGAAAAGGCTTGTTTAGCAGTCGTTTCGGAGACGTTAACCCTAATTTTTAGTCTTGATCCAGCACTAGAGCCGATTTGAGCAAGCTTGGTTTTGGGGTACGGCTTGGTTAAAAGAACATACATTGCAAGAATTCGATCGAGTTCAAGCCGCAAAACGACACAAAAGCGGCGATGCGCTCGGATTTCCTCGGATTGTTCAGATTTGCACGGATAAGTTACCGGAAGGGATTGATCCGTTAGAAACAGTGCGACAACTGGCAACCCAACTCAAAGACAGCGAAATTAGTTCTTCGTAATTGGGAGATTCAGCCACTTGCTTAACACCTGCACAAGCCAGTCTAATTCCGGTGGAGTTAAATATTCGGTAATATTGTCTCCACCTCCCAATGAGAACTTCTTTGTACCTGCCCAAATGTTAATTTGAGGCGGAATCCTAATTGTTCCACCTTCACTATCGGACTTGTGCGAAACACTGGTAAGCTCAATTTGTTTGATGTCCTGCCGATCGCCGATCGTCGAAAAGGTATGTATTCCTAGTAGCTCCATTCTGCGAGAAATCTTTGAATCAGTAATTTGCAATCTAACTTTGCCAAAGCAATCAAACAAGATGCGCCAAATCATCCATAGACCCACGCCGAGATGACCGATCGCAAATGCTGCCATAACCCATCCTCCAGAAGCCCAAATCGCGATTGCGCCGCTGTACCACACCACTAGAAACGAATTCCATGCAATTGCAAATCCGATGAGCGGAATTAATCCTGCATGGAATCCACGCGCTGGAATTAAAATCTCTAGCTGTCGTCGAGACTGCCTGACTTGAACTTTGCTTCCACTCGGTTTCGCGATCGCTAAGCTTTGTCGCGATGTTTCTAATGCTTGTAGGGCTTGCTGTGCCGATCGCGCTCTTAAATCTAAACTGGGTTCCGTTAACCATCTCAGCCAGTCAACGAAGGCAGGACTGAGATTCACGCGATCGTCAAACAAAATCCTTAATTCACGCTGCGGTAACTGATCCGGATGCTGCCCAGTTGCAAGATAGATCAGCGTTGCACCCAAAGCATAAAGATCCGAAGCCGGAACAGTCTGCCCACCGAACTGCTCTGGCGGCATATAACCGTAAGTTCCAACGATCGTGCGTGTTCCAGCCTGAATTGCCGTTTGCACAGAACCAAAATCAATCAGATAAACCTGTCCGGGACTATTTCCGGTGCGATCGCTCAATAGGATGTTACTCGGCTTCAAATCGCGATGCACGACCGGAGGTTGGCGACTGTGCAGATAGTCTAGAATGTTTAATAGTTCTTTCGCGATCGCTTTTAGTTCTGCTTCGCTAAACGTGCGCCCGGACTGTACCCAATTTTGCAGCGATCGAGCTTCGATGTAAGTTTGAACAATCGCAAACCCCGTCTCAGTCTCAAAGCCATCGAGATATCGAGGAATGGCGGGATGATCGATCGCTTGTAAAACGGCTGCCTCCCGCTCAAATAGCTTCAAATCATCCCAGGTAAAATCGGGCGCAAACAATAATAGCTTGATCACCACCGATGTCGCGGTTTGTAAATCAGTCGCTAAAAATGTTCTGCGCCCAGCCTGACGACCTAGCAGCGATTGAATCTGATAGCGATCGTGTAGAACTTTTCCAATCAGTTGATCCATTGCACTATCGATAGCTTATTCATTGCGCCCTAGAATGTATTGAAATACTTGCTTGATGATGCGATCCCGTCTTTCAATCATACTGCCCTCAAGCGGAGTGTTCTGTAACAGATGAAAATAGTTGCGGATGTTTTTGAAATGCGTCGAAAGGTGCCCATTGTAGCGCCGCTGCTCTAGAATCGTCTCAGAGCCACTATGCTCTCCACAATGCAAAGCATCTAGAAGATACCAAATTTGCCTCCATTGGGTTTCGGCCTCTTCAGGATTCTCCGGTAGCAGTAGAACTTTACAAACCGCAGCAAACACCTTACCCAAATCAGCAAACTGCGTTAATCGGTGTGGATATAAACCTTGGATTAGCGCTTCTCGATCCAGCCTTGGATCATCAAGTTCTAGCTTACGATCGAGAAACAAGCGATCGCCCTCAAGCTCAGGCAAAACTCCATCGCTGGCGGTTGCCCAAGCATAAGTAAATAGCTTTTCCGCCTTTTGCACCTTTTCCTTAAGCTGTGCAGGCTGCTCTCGCTCCTCGCAGAGTTCCAGCATTCCCATTGGAAACAACAACAGTGCCGAATGAGTGCCCAGTAGATGAATCATATCTCTATTACCCAGCCAGACTTCGCGCTCTATTTTAAGCAACGATAAATCAAGCCGAAGAATGCGTGAATCCTTGTTTGGCTCATTTTCTTCATCCTGAGCTTTACTTTCTTCGATAAAAGGCAACATCTGTATCTCAACGTTGCCATACTTCTCATAGTATTTCAGTCCAGTCTTGGTGTCTCGCTTATCTTCTGTCACTCTCCCACCATTGTCTTTGATCGTCTGATAGCATTGCTGACCGAGCGAGGAGTAACAAATCAGCGCATGATCAATCAATCGCCGCGCCCAATCTATGCATTCTTGAAAGGTGATCAAGGCAAGCTTAGAAGAGGAACTAGGGTGATTACTATCGCGTAGATATGCCAGCATAAGATAGCACCAACTCTGGTAAGCAGACCAATAGCTGTATTCTGATGTTGCACCATCCTGAGCCGCATAGATTCGTGCCTTCTCTAGCAGTCGAATTGGTAGAGTGAGGTTATCCCACTGGCGACCGTCACTCGGTACGGATACAGACGCAAAAATGTACAGTTTGGCGCGATGAGCATTAATTTTTGATAGTAGATAACAGGAAGGGTGGAAGTTACTTTGTGAGAACTCATCGAGGACATGATATTTTCTCAGTCGGTCATGAATATGCCTTTCTGCTTGATCCAGTGCATTGTAAGCGCGACGCACTGCCTCAAAGCGACCCGAATCCGGGAAATAGTCTCGATCGTCTAGATCAGCCAGATTGTAGTACCGATAGCGACATAATTGATATTTTGCAAGCTGTGCATCCGACAGAAAACCATTGTCTATATGAGGCTTGAGAACATCGAGATAGCGTTTGCCCACTCGGTACAGTCCTTCCATCAAATAGGCACGAGCGATCGCAAGATGGGCATCATATGCGATCAGGCTCCAAGGCTTCTTTGGCTCTTGCTCTTTGAATTCAAACTGTCGATTGCGACTGCGATATCGATTTGCGTAAAAAACAGTGCGATCGAGGTGAGCTTCCATTGCTCTCAGCGAAAAGGGGTAGAGTTCCAGGTAAGATGTTGCTTGTTTGAGGGCTTGTGATTCTAGAACGCGATTGCATAACTCAGTAATGTATCGCTCTGCATCAATCCCAGCCTCTTTAATGGCTCTTAATCGAGCATAAAGGGCTGCGTTAGCCGTGACTTCAATCAAATCAAATCCACAAAATTCACCATGAGAAAGCTCAAGATCCTGCACCACTTGTTCATAAGGTTTCTGGGTGTCGATGGCAGCTTTAATATCTGGCTCTTTGCAGAGTCTGACGTGATTCTGTGACCAAACGGGATTGTAGCCATTCTGTCCGATCACTTCGTTGATTCGTAAGCGCTCTTGAGCGATCGGAAAATATTTCTTCTCCTGCAAAACGGGTATTCCCGATAATAGAACCGAGTTGATCGCTGAAGTAATGAGTGAGATTAAGCTCCCTACACCTCTCACTTCTTCAAAGAAATCAAATCTTTGCTCAGAAATTTGATTATCAGCACTAGAGTTCGGATTTGGAAAGGGGGGTTTGTAGTGGTTTGGCAGTTTTACATAAAAGTGAACAACGACTTTGTAGGCGAATTGCCTTTCTAGACCATTCACTTCATCCTCATTTTCTAGGCTGTCTAATAGCTCCGGGTTGAGAAGACCACTCAGCTTATCTTTGGTTTTGAAATAGAGCGGCAGCGGTCGGATTTTCTCGACCGTGTAGTGCTTGATATAGATAGGAAACTCATCGGTCAGAATTTCGTTTTCAAACAGAGAGCGAATCAAATGTTCGACAAAGGATTGAGGCAGACACCTATCTGCAATCTTAGATTGCTCTTTATTGGGATGCTGTTCTTTATTCAGCAGCGATTCTACCTGGCGAAAGCCGCATTGAAATGAGACTCGGCTGATCTCTCTTTCAATTTTACGAACTAACTTATCAATCACTTCCACCTGCTTCTCTGAATTCGGACGCTGGCGAAAATGCTCTTTGACCAATGTTTGAACCCGTTTTTTGACCAATCGCCGAACTGGGCTTTCTTGGTCTTTATCGGCATTCTTATCCGGAGCTATTAAACTCCGAACATCGCTACGCACAGATTGATAGAAATCCTGCGTCATCTGATAGAACCGAATAGCTTCGTCGTCGCTCAGTCCTTGTACCGGATCAGTCATGCTCTCGACCAGTTGTTTCATGAGAACATCGCTAGGGCGAATGGGAAGCTTGAGCCGCGATCGTTCCTCGATCGAGAGTTGTGAAAACTTAGATAAGGCTTTTCGCTTTTCAGCACGAGTTAGAATTTTGGGAACTTGTCTACTGAAGTGCTCCGGGTCTTGTTTAGCCCAATATTCTTGAATGCTTTCTAAGATTTCAACTAGCTTACCCAGGGTTAACGCGGGAAGCTTATAGTCAGTCGTCTCACCTTCATAGCGTTCTGGAAGGACAGTTCTAAGCACTCGACGCACAAAGATGCGATTGTCTTTTTGTCCCCATTGCGCTGCAATCAAGCTTTCATTCGGCTTAACTGGCTTGTCATTAAATTGAGTGTCCGATCGCTTTAATCCTAAGTCAGTTAAACTATTGAGTAAGTATTCGTAGACTGCTTTATCTCGCTCTTGATCGGCTGAGCTTCGACGGGTTGCAGACTGTGTTTGGTCTTGCGTTTGATCATTTTGATAAGCATCACCTGAGTATCGAGTTGCCATCTTGAACCCTCCTGTCGATCGGGTTGTACATCGATAGCCTAATTATCTGTTCAAAATGTTCAGGGATTCTGTATTCTGTCTATCTGTCTTGAACATATTGACAGGATAATATATTGCTTCTAGCGTAGTCTTAAAACAAGAAGAACACCCCAAGTCGTTGAATGAATCAACTCAGGGTGCCGAAAAACCTACCTCTATTTTGTCACATGAATACCTCCTCACTCACTAGAATGCAGAGGCTTACGTCTCTTGTATTCGTAGCGGCGTTATTGTTCAGTATTTCCGTTCCTTCCGTTCAAGCTCAAGACCTTTCGATTCTTCGTTTCGAGCCAAATGAGTCAACCATTTGCTCGAATCAAACTTCTAACCGTAAGGTGACTCGCTCAATGATGGCTCAAATTATGGGGTCTACTATTGATTGGAATCAGTTTCAGCCCGTCAAGGTTGCCGATGTTTCCAAGGCGCATCCGAATTATGGGCAGATTCAAAAAGCGATCGCGCTTGGTTGGATGAGCGTCGATCAAAAGAATGGACGGTTTTATCCTAATCGTCTCCTGAGAAGAGACGAAGGATTTGCAATTCTAAGTCAAACTCAGGGGGTTCCTGAACGTCCCGCTCCTAAGCGTTCAGGCAAGTGGACTGATCGTAATTTCCAAATTGCTAAGGCTCAGGGCATTGTTAATCTCGATCGCGGCGATCGTCCAAAAGACCTAATGCTTCAACAGGATCTTTGTTATGGCTTAAAGAGACTCGGACTCATTCCAATTGTGACTCCGTCAGTTCCGACACCCAGTAACGGGTCGAATTTTCCTTGGGCAATAGTGAGTTTAGTTGGCAGTGCCTGTGTAGCTGGCACGATCGGACTCTGGCTCCTTTTCCGCAAACCCCCAAAACGGACTTCTTTTCCCCGATCGCTTGTATCGCCAACCCCAATGACTGACACAGTTAAATGCCTGCTGGTGACAGAGGAATGTAATGCAGGGGGAAAAGACGGAACACGGATTGCGGATGAGAAGATTTTTACGTTTCCGGCTTCTTTTGGTGACTTCAAATGCACCTATGTAGTGAAATCGCTGCCCAATGTCGAAGGTCGAATTTTTGAGATTACAAACTCACAAGGCAATCTGTATCTAATGCCATACTCGCAGAAAGCTTTAACCTGCAACAGGATTTCTGTGCCACCCCAGGGTTTGCCGTTAGATAAATACACACCCTCGCGCATTCAATATCAACACATCTGCTGGCGGATTCAGCCATTGTGCAAGCTGCCTACACGGAAAACTTCATCGGCTTATTTTGCACAGTAATTGCTTGATACATCATCGCTCGGAGAAATTGGACAAACTGTAACAAGATTTGTGATCAATTTGTACAGTTTCTCCGTTACCTTCTGAATTTTTGGAGAGCATCAATGAGATCTACCCTTGTGCTTACCGTTGGAACCACACCGGGAAGCGTATGCATCGACATCTATCGAAGAATTCAGCGTGAACTCGATCGTCTACAGCAGCAGAATTCAGTTCTATTGAAACAGCGTGGCGCCTTTTTGAAGAAGATTCGACTCTTAGCGATCGACATCGACGCAACTCATACTTATCCTTGTCACGTCCCGCTGCATAACACTGTTCGCAGTTTGCAGCCCGATCAGCTTCTGCACTGCAAACTGCCAAATGAAGACCTGCTAAAAACTATTGAACTCGGTCGCCGCTCTGGTCATACTGAGTTAGAACACTACGAGAATCTCAATCCTCATAGCACTCGCGCTTTGAGAGGAGCCGCAAACGCTGCGGGTGGCAATCGTCCAAACGGGTATGCTGCCGTGAAAGTGAATCAAGAAGCGATTAAGGAGCGGTTGCAACGAGGATTCCAAGCGGCTCGACTCGAACAATCAGTCGATCGAGGCGATGAGCCGATGCGAGTCATTCTAGTCGCTTCAACTTTCGGCGGCTTTGCGAGTGGTAGTCTGCATCTGCTGGAACAACTGGTGCTAGAGATTGCTGCAAGCATGAACCTTGAAATTGACCTAACCTGCATTTTGATGATTCCGGGAGGTTCCACTGTTGCAAAAGACATCGAAAATAGTCGAGCTAATACCGTTGCCGTCTTCAAGGATCGCGCTGCAATTGCAACTGAGTACCATGTGCATCGTCAACGAGTTGCAGGTAAAGTAGGGCTAGAAACAGTTCGTTCAAAGCCTGTTAAAACGATTCTGATTTCAGATACCAATCATGCGTCGAATGCCCAAGGCTTAAAGGTTGAAAGCCTAATCAGCATGGTTTCGGAACTGATTCTAACGCTGGAAACAACCTCGATCGGTGCAAGACTCGCGGCTCAATCGGTTGATTTTGAAACTCGATCGCGAGAACTAACACTCGCTGGAGAGCCAAAATTTGCATCGAGCATTGGGCTTGCCACGATTGATCTAGGTCGCGATCGCTTGGAAGCTTACAGTAAGCTGCGGTTGTCGGTGGCGTTTATTGATCGATTTCTCCATCCTCTAGCAATTCCTGAGATCGAAGAAAGCGTTCTATCGTTTCTAGTGCAGCAACGGCTTTTAGTAGGGCAGGGACAACGGGACTTGCTCGATCGACTGTTAGACGAAATTGCTCCGTCGGGTTGCCCATTAACAATACAGCGAACGATCGGACTGCTTGAACAATCGCTACAATCACTTCCCGATACTGCACAGTTAACTCAGGGCACTACAGCGACTCAGCTTGCTTTTCGACAAGCATTACAGCCCTATGATGATCTAAATCAGGTCTTCGAGGAGCGACGATCGGCGGTGCTGCAAAGCTGTAAAGTTCAGCTTGAGCAAAAAATAACTGCTTGGATTCAAGAGCTAAATAAAGGGCTTTGTGCAACTCGACAGTTTCTAGAGCAATTGTTGAAATGGCTCGATCGCATTCAGACTGGGGCAGTCGAAGACATTGTGCGATTTGATGATGAGGTGAATCAATGCCAAGAGTGCCTAGATTCGTTTGCAGCACAGGTACCAGAGTGTTTAGAGGAAATTGAACGGAAACGACAAGCCCCGTTCTATCGATTCCGTAGCGCCCAAATCGAGCAGGAGATTGCATCACAGCTACAACCTTGGAACTCAGCGCGAAGCAATGCTTTCAATCGATACTATTCAGCTATGATTTCCAGGGCGGCTCATCTTGCTAGCATTGAAACTCTGGTGCAACTGCAACAGATTGTCAGTCAGTTGCTCAATCAAATCGAACAAGCAGAGCGATCGATTGCAGATTTGCGAACACAACTCACCTTTGATCAACAGCGCCTCATTCATTATCGTCCTGAGTTTGAATGCCCGAATGGTTTCTGTCTTCATGAGACAGAATCAGACTTAAGTCGAGGATATCAGCGCATTTTGCCAAAAGCGGGAGAAGCTTGTGCGATCGAGCGATTGATCAATCCACTTCTCGATCAGTCTCAATTACTATCTTTTCTTATTGATCCGATCGAGTTCAAAGCTCAATTGCTCCTGGAAGCGGGAGTCACCTTGCAGCCGCAGCTTTCTGGATTGCACGTTGTAACAGAGCTTTATCACCGATTTCCCCAAGAGACAGAGTTAGGCAGAGTGCTAAAACAACTCGATCGACAATCATTCGAGTTTATTGAACTAAAAGGAAGCTGTGACCAGGAGCATGGAACCTTTGTGATTCGCTTACTCGGAATTGATAAAGCTCATCAAAGAAATGTACCGCAGCTACTCAATTGGTACAGTAGCCGAGAACGGGGGTATCAGGAGATCGACACAGGCGACCCGGATAAGATTATCTTTCTTCAGTATCGAGCCGTATTACCTTATAGCTATTGGGCGCACTATCCGATCGCCGTTCAGAACTATCACCAAATTGCTGAGGTAACTTATTTCGAGAAGTTTCATCCGATCGTTGGAGCGCGGTATCTGCCTTTTCCCGGACAAGACCCCACGATCGAGCAAGCTGAAATTGCTGTGATTTATGCCTGGATCTTAGGACGCATTCAACTCCATTCAAGCAATCGCTATGTTATTAAGGCAGCGCAACATACTATCCCTCTAGAAGATAGCCGTAAGCTGCTTTGTAGCAGGATTGGCTATCAGTGCTTAGTCGATCTGATCAGTCACTTTAACTGTCTCTATCAAGCCTGTCCTGTAAAAATCTACGATCGCCTCAATCACTTGCGCTCTGTGCATCAAGAAGCAATTACACCGCTTGATCCACTCGAAACAGAGATTGCCGCTTATCTTAGCGAAGACATCGATCGCGAACTATGGAAGCGGCTGGATTGGTGGCGCAACAATACGATCGCAGTGCAGGAATCATGACCGCTTTACTATTGGGCTTCAGTCTAGGAATCGCGATCGCGCTTTGGCTTGTAATAGCTTGGCATCATTCACCTCCAATTAGACTCCAGCCTCCCCGGATACCGCGATCGACTGCTCGCAGCCGTTCAAAGTCTCGACGCAACTCTTCACACCACTAAACCTTAGTTCAGGAGAATTGTTATCATGGCTCAGACTTTTGTTCCGCAATCTTCGCCTCCCAATCGTCCCTGGGGAGTTTATATTGCTGCTGGATTAGCAGTGTTAACAGTATTAGGACTTACAAATCCCGACCAAGAGGCTTGTAGTCATTATGCTGCCGAAAAACTCAAGGACAAGATTTGTGAGCAGAACTCAGTGGCTGGAGTGTTTTGTCCGGTGATTATGCCCTTACCAAACGCTGTGACTGCTTCAGGAACTTCACTGCACACCTACCGCAAAAATTATCTGTTACTCAGTATCTATCATACAAAGTTCATAGATACAGAAGTTCAGACCGTTGGAATTGCAGGACAGTGTTTTTGACACTCACAATGTTCTGGTAGGGCAATTAGGCAAAATAGCCCTGCCAAGTTTGTATCCATTGTTTTGCGTCAGGCGTATTCTCTAACGGAAATTGCGGCAAAAAGTCCTTATCGTCCATTGGCACATAAGGACCTTCCTTTAATTCAAACATTACGGTGTCTGGCTCTAATGCAATCAGTGTGTGAAACATTCCCTCTCCAAGTTCCACCCCTCGCGTTGTGCCCGTTGCACTAATTTTTTCGGTGTGAATTACGCTGCCTGATTCGTTTAAAATCAAAATCCCGATCGCGCCTTGTAGCACCAAAAAGAACTCAAATCCATCGGCATCGGCTGGACGGACATGGCGATGGGGACGCACATAAGTTCCAGGTTGCAGCACGTTCAGAAATCGCTGCACTCGATCGTGATGTTCATGAAAGTTATGATTCTTGCGCTGGCGCGGACTAGAGCGGGCTTGCTCGGCGATCGAGTCCATCAACGGCTGCGTTAAGCACTTAATCGGTAATTCAGTCATAGGAGCAAATAAAATTAACAAAATTGCTTTGGTGTTGCCATGCAGTCTATCAACGTATTCGTCTATGGCACGTTAAAACCTGATGAAACGAGCTACTTTCTTTGTAGAGATTCCGTTATTTCCGCAGTCCCGGCGATCGTTCACGCGGCGCTTTATCATTTACCTCTTGGTTATCCCGCGATCGTTCCTGGAAACGCTGCGACTTACGGCTATCTTCTCAGTTTTAACGGTCGCGCCATTCTAGAAGTCCTTGACGATTACGAACAGCACGACCCTGAAACGATCGCCTTATTCGGCTTAGATAATAATTACGAACGCAAGGAAATCGAAGTTTTTGGTCTCGTCGGCAATTTAATCGGTTTAGCTTGGGCGTATGTCATGACTCTAGAACAAATCGATCGTCTAAACGGAATTCCAGTTCCCGATGGCATTTGGCACTCAAAAAAATAGCTCGTAGTGATCGCACTACGAGCAAAGAAATTTATCAAATCTTTCTAGTTGCGTTGTTTTGAAGGATCAGCAGTTTTGATCGATACCACTGGACGATCGAGCGCCACCATCATTCCGTCTGTTACTTCTGAAGCAGGCTGCTGCTGTGCTTGTACGGTCGGCTGCTGGGGCGGATTCACTTCGGCAAATTGAGCCTGGCGCACGCTAAACAGCGAAACTGCACCCATAAAGGCAGCCGCGATTGCGGCACCCCCCCACACCAAGCGGAGCTTTGGACGACGATCGACTTTTGCCAGCACCTGATTCACCGTTGTTTCAACAGGTTGAGACGGCGCTGGAGCAGGCATCGAGCGGAAAGCCTGACGAAGCTTCAGTAATCGAGCGTGTAGCTGTTGGACAGAGGCATCGGTAGATAACCATTCTTCAACCTGTTTGCGTTCGCTCGCAGTCACTTCCCCATCTAAATAGGCACTGAGTAACTCAAAGCGGTCGCGGGCGTTTAACTGTGAATCAGGCAAAGGTTGCATAGCGTTATTAAGCGAATCAAAATTGGAGTTCATCGAGGGTCACTATCAATGAGGTAAGACATTGAATTGAGAATGCCTGCAAGATATGAAACTTAGTGTAATCAACCACTCCTCAAAGCACAATTCTCATTTTGGGTTACGTCTAGAAGCATAATATCAAAGCCAATCTGAAGGCTGTAACGTTGCTTAGTGGGCTTAATGTCCGTCAAGATACTGCTGGAGCTGGGACTGGAGGCGATGACGCGCTCTTGCAATCCGCGATTTCACGGTTCCAAGCGAAACTCCGGTCAGTTCAGCGATCTCTTCATACGCCATTCCTTCGATTTCGCGCAGGACGATCGTCGTGCGAAACACTTCGGGCAGGTCAGCGATCGCTTCATTCAACTGATCGTAAAATTCCCGCGTCGTCAAATCTTCATCCGGCCCTGGCGTTGCTGAGGCAATTTCCCAATCCATTTCACCGTCATCGAGCGATAGCGGCGCATCGAGTGAGAGTGGAGAAGCATTGCGCTTGCGTTTGCGAAGCTCATCGTAAAACAGATTCGTGGCGATCCGGCTGAGCCAGCCCCGAAACTTCACAGGTTCATTCAGTCGGGTAATGTTGCGATAGACGCGAATCCAGACTTCTTGTGCGAGGTCGGCGCGGTCTTGCCAATCCGGAGCGAGATGATACAAAACTTTATCGACATGAGACTGATACCGCCGCATGAGTTCCGAAAACACGGCTTTCTCTGGGCGATGTCCGGTCTGACACTGCAACACTAAATCGTAATTAGAGAGTTTTTCTGCTTGCACTGGACTCTGAAGAACCTTTGGCTCGATCGATGACCAGGATACAGGAAGGGACTGACTCATGGGCGGATAACGGTATGTTTGACGTTCCGCTATAGATGACAGCACACGGGTTGAAAAAGTTCCTTCGAGTTTAAAGGCGCGATCGAATGGTCTTATCTAGGATATCTCGTGCCCGTTCTTACTGGAGAGTTCCTGCAATAGAAATACGCTTAAAGCAGGTCACTCCAAACGCGAGCGAGGTGATAGGTTTGCTCCTGCATGGAGTCTTTTATTTGAGTCGCAGTCGGAATTGACCAGTTTTGCAGGCAGCTTAGTGAAAAAGTAATTACGATCGCCAAAAAAAACTTTTCTTTCATCACTCCGTCCTCCTCTAAACCGAAACACCACACTCCCAGCATTGTAGATTCCGAATCGGAAATTGAACCATTGTCAAGTGCCGCTTCATCTAACCGTGGTTATAGTTTCTCAAATTCATCAACTATCCGGATGAGTGAAATTACGACCGTAATAACTACGTTGCGTTTTGACAGTGGTATACCTGTGATATGAATCTACTTGCGTCTAGAGATTCAAGGGTTGCAGTCGAGGTTCCGGGCAAAATAAGAAAATTGCAGCAGTTTGAATAAGAAGTAATGGCGACAAAGGTTCAAAATTCGTCTCTTGCTAGAGCCTTAATGACGATTTGCGTTCTTACGGGCTGCACGATCGCGCTTCTGCAGTTGCAGCGGCTTCCGGCAATCTCAATGCCTCAACTTGAACTGCCAAATTTTCAAGCGCTCAGGACTCCGACCCCAGAGCCATCTCCCGTAATCGAAAGAGAATTAGTTGTAGATCTGAGCGATCGCAAAGTCCGCTTGTATCAACAGAAGAAATTAGCCGCAACTTATTCGATTGCGATCGGGCAAGAGGGCTGGGAAACTCCGACAGGCACCTTTAAAGTGCAGCAAATGTACGAGCATCCTGCGTGGCAACATCCAATCACAGGTGAGAAGATTGCGCCCGGACACAAAGATAATCCGCTTGGTAAGCGCTGGATCGGATTCACGTCGCAGGGCAAACTGCTGATTGGTTTTCATGGAACGACAGATTATTCCTTGCTAGGACAAGCCGTTTCGCATGGCTGTCTCAGAATGAGAAATGCTGATGTTGTTGCACTCTACAAACAGGTACAGATTGGAACTCCGATCGTCGTTAAGCCTTAGATATTTGTATGAAACACCGAATTCGGGCGGCTGGTTTAGTTGTGCAGGGAGATGAGATTCTATTAGTGGCTCACAAATGCCCCGAAACTGGACGCACGATTTGGATTCCTCCCGGTGGCGGCATTGAGCGGGAAGACGATTCAATTTTTGCCTGTGCCGCTCGTGAAATCTTTGAAGAAACTGGACTGACCGCTAGTTTGTCGCGCATTGCTTATGTGCGAGAGTTTTACGACAGTGAATCAGATGTTCGTAGTTGCGAATTCTTCTGCGTGGTCGATCGCTTCTCCGGTACGCTCACGCTCGAACACCTCCCCCCGACTTCGCCTGATTCTGATTGGATTACAGAGCTTCGCTGGTTTAAGCAAATTGAGCTAGATCAAGTCATTGTGTATCCAGAGGAATTACGCGATCGATTCTGGCAGGATTTAGCCGCAGGCTTCCCAATAGTTCATTATCTCGGACTGCAATCTCGTTAAAAAGGGCACAAAAAAAGGGGCACCTTGCCCCTTTAGAGTTGTTCAAAGTTCTACCGATGCGGTTCTGGCTCGAAACTGGGAGCATATGCCTGCAAAAGACTCCCGACTTGAGTAAGGATTTCATCTTTCGAGCTTTTACCCAGAATCTGACGTTCTGGGAAGAAGTCAGGCTTATCAAGATTTTTCGCAATCGCTTCTCCGACTCGCTGCGAAATCATTCCTTGTAAATCTTCTTTAGCGTGTTGCCGTTGATAGTTCGCACCTTCTTCAGTGGTGGCGTAAAGCGGCGGTAAGCGGTTCAGCGCATAAGCGGCAATATCCCCTAAATCTAAGGTGCGATCGCTAGTCGCTTCAATTTCTGCAACCCGTGCGATCGCCTCCGTTAAGACCAGTTCTTCCATGACGTTAATAAACTGCTTGCGGGGAACAGCAACCACTTCTCCGGTGAGTAGCGCTCCCATCAATTTATCCAGCGCCATGTATTCTTCGATCGACAGTTCCGAGGCGGTGTCGCAGATACGCCCAACTTCGGCTTCCATCGCGGGGGTCAAATAGCCATCCTGAAGGGCTTGATCAACGATTTTTTCAATGCTCATATCGCCTCTTTCAACTCCATCGCAGCGGATTGTTTATCGATTTCCTCTGCATCATTTTGCCCTAGTTTGCGTACTCAGGAACACTCTGATCAAAGCTTATTGCAGCAGCACAAAAATAAAGGATTGTGGCTGAATCTTTAGTGTTTTTTAATACGACAGTTCATTCAGGAACGATCGTGTCTACAATCTCACACTGAGTCTATTTTTTAGCATAAAGTTTTATCAATGTCTGAAAAACGGACTGATAGAATCAGGATTCCATCTCTAAAGAGGTTCCATATCTAACACTTGGGCGTTGGTGAAGGAAAGAACTCAAAGCAAATACAAACCTACCGCTGGTGAAAGGGCGTTAAGAGCGATGAAGATTTTGGTGCTGACTTGGGAATTTCCACCCCGCATCGTGGGCGGCATTGCTCGCCATGTCGGAGAACTTTACCCGGAGTTGGTGAAACTGGGGCATCAAATTGTATTGATTACCGTGGAGTTTGGACAGGCACCTCATTTTGAGATTGTGGAGGGAGTTCAAGTTCATCGAGTCGCTGTAGCAAAGCATGAGGATTTTTTCCAATGGGTCTCTGCTATGAACGACAGCATGGGACAGCACGGCGGTAAATTAATCCTAGAAGAAGGCGGCTTTGATGCCATTCACGCCCATGATTGGTTAGTGGGCGATGCGGCGATCGCGTTAAAACATCATTTTAAAGTGCCGCTTGTGGCAACCATTCATGCGACGGAGTACGGACGGCATGGGGGGATCTTTAACCCAACGCAGCATTACGTTCACGGAAAGGAGCGCTTGTTAACTCACGAAGCGTGGCGAATTATTGTCTGCACAAATTTCATGCGACGGGAGCTTGAGCAGACACTCGCGGCACCGTGGGACAAAATTGATGTCGTTTACAATGGCATCCGGCGCGAGAAGAAACAGCTTGACCCGAATTTCGACTATTGGGAGTTTCGACGACGGTTTGCAGTCGATCAGGAGAAAATTGTCTATTACGTCGGCAGAATGACGCATGAGAAAGGGGTTTCCGGCTTGATTCAGGCGGCTCCGAAGATCCTGCGTGAGATGAATCAGCGCGTGAAATTCGTTTTCATCGGGGGCGGACGCACAGAACACCTCAAGCAGCAGGCGGAAGAACTCGGAATTTGGAAATATTGCTTCTTCGCTGGATTTATGCCGGATCAAGACCTCGATCGCTTTCAGACGATCGCAGATTGTGCGGTTTTTCCCAGTTTGTATGAACCCTTCGGAATTGTGGCGCTCGAAAGCTTTGCAGCGCGAGTCCCCGTTGTGGTTTCCGATGCTGGGGGATTTCCTGAAGTGGTGCGGCATGGCAGGACTGGAATTGTGACTTGGGTGAGTAACCCAGAGTCGATCGCTTGGGGGATTCTGGAAATCTTGAAGCGTCCAGAGTTTGCGCGATCGTTGGTGCAGAACGCTTATGAAGATTTAGTCCGGCGGTTTGATTGGAGCAAGCTGGCACAGCAAACTGAAGCTGTATATGGGCGCGTTCTGCACGAACGGGCACAGGTGGATTGGTAGAATTCGCGCTGCGATTTCAGTAAAGGATTTCTTTGTTTTGCGGAGCGATCGGCTTGGAACTTTTGATTCTGCTGCTGCATCTATAAGATGTATAGCAACAAAATGTATAGCAACCCTAATTAAGTTATGAACGAGGAGTAGGGGCTGAAAAAGAAACGACACTCCACTCCCCATTTCACAACTGATTAGACTAATTAGGATGACTATAGCCGCACTCTTCACAAACGGCTTCCTTCGGAAACCTAAAAGATATTGCTTCCGAAAAGTTCAGTTAATCGTGTGTAGTTATTCTCAGCCTTTTGGGTTAGGTACTTCTTGATCTAATGAGACGGAAAACCGAACTTTAACGCTAATCTTCACGCCTAAAAATCAATTTTTTAGAGACATTTTCTTTAGCAAATCTGCAAAGAATGTCTCTTTTTTGTTGCCTTAAAAGAGAGAAAAATCCCACTATTTATGATGTGACACTTATAGAACAGACCATCGTTTAAGATGATTTGAAATTCTGCAAGATATACCAGAGATATGAGAAATCAATGCAGTTTATTGCTGGCTTCTCCAGAAACAATTTAAGTTTTTGTCTGATCAAACTGGAGCTACTTCTAAAGATATAGAACTCCTAACTAAGTCAAAAGCTTTTGAAATTCTGGGAACACATCAAGCACTTCTTACGACATTGAAAGTAAGAATTGAAGGCAATAAACCTCAACTAAAGTTCTTCGTCACGCTAGGAAAAGTTATGAAACTCTCTCTCAAATCGGTAGCAACTCTTTCTGCTCTTTCTGCCCTTGCTTTGTCTCCTTTGTTCTTCGCAGGTTCTGCTTCTGCCCAGTCTGTCCGCTTCGATGGAAGCTACGTTGGAGCTGGGGTTGGCGGCAGCGTAACCAGCGGCGGAGTCAGTAATGACGAAGCAGTATTTGGTGGCAACATTCAAGGTCGGTTTGCAATTCCAAATGCACCTGTTTCTGTTCGAGGTTCCGTTATGTTTAACGGTGACAACAGTGCGATCATTCCTTCATTAACCTATGATCTTCCTGTTTCTAGAAACACGAACGTTTATCTAGGCGCTGGATACGGTTTTGTGCAAAAAGACGGTCAAACTTCTCAAATCGGCAACAAAGATTCTGCGGTTATTTCAGCAGGTGTTGAATCAGAAGTCGCAAAAGGCGTTGTTGTTTATAGCGATGCGAAATATGGCATCAACGCTTATCAAGGAAGCGGCAATGGTTCACTGAGCATTGTTGGTGGTGTAGGTCTGCGATTCTAGTTTCTTGAATTGCAATCTGAACACAGCTTGCTTAGCGTTTTGTTGAAGCTTAAGGTCATCTAATTCAAAGCTTAGCTCCTGGTATTTCACCAGGAGCTTTTCTTATTAACCTTAAGAAAGAGGATGTTAAAGAAATCCTACGCCAAACTAGAAGAAGAAATAATAAGGTTTTAATTAGAGGATTCATATGTCTAATTCTGTCAAAGAGAAAATCTCATCTGACCTGAAACAAGCAAAAGAAGTGGGGCAGCTCCGCACAGATCGTATCCGAGAAATTATGCGAAGTGCGATCGACCAGATCACTTCCGAAGTGAAAGCAGGAACCGGAGATATTCGATCGATCGTCAGGGATGCGTTTTCTAGTGCAGCAGCAAGTTTGCAAGAAGGCGGAACGCACATCAAAGAAGACATTACCGCTTCGGTTGAAGGAGTCGTCGAAGGAATTAGTCGCGCTCGTCAACAGCGCATCGCTGAAACGGAAGCAGAAGTGAAGCGACTACAGGCTCAACTGACTGAACAAGAAGACGAACTAGAGCAACAAGTCGATGCGGGCATGGAAGGACTGAAGGAAGCTGCACGAGATATGTCTGTTGAAGTTCGGGAACAGATCGAGACCGCAATCGAGGCGATTCGCAATAGTGAGGAGGCATCTTTGCTGAAAAGACGCTATGCCCAAGTTCAAGCGCAGTTAGCGATTCTGCGGGCGAATTTAGCTGCTCGCACCGAGGATTACCACGATCGCGCTCAAGCTCACCTGAACGAAGCGAAAGAGTGGTACGACCAAGCCCGACCGCAAGCCGAATCCGCAAAGACCCAAGCGGATCAAAAAATGGCAGACCTCGATCGACAAATTGGTGAAGCGGGAGTTGCTCTGGCACAACGAGAACGGCAAGTGCGAAAGATGCTGAAGGACTTGCTGAAACAAGCAACCGATATGGTGAAAGAAGCGGGAGAGGCGCGATCGAAGTCTTCTAGTAAGACAGGAGATGCAGCAAAATTGCCCCCAACTCAGATCGAAATTGAAGACAGCAAAATCAAATAGAGCCTCAGCAAAATCGGGATGAGTTCAACGGGTTTCATTTAATGGAACCCGTTGCGTTTATTTTAGAGTCATCAAATCCAAGAGCGAAGCCACATTCGCACCTCATATTCGGATTGCGACAATGGCAATCCTAGATAAATCGGCATCCAAAACACAAACGCGATCGCACAAAGCAGGATTACGCCAATTCCGAGCGCACGAGATTCGCGCTTACGAAGCCAGCGATCGACCAGCCAAGCCAGTCCCATCGTGGCATAAACGGACGATCCCATATAGTGATACAGAAACACACAGCGCGATACAGGCATCCAGGGCAGTAAATTCGCTACATACCCAGTCATTAGAAACAGCACAATCCATAGCTCTTGAGGCGGCAAATATCCTAGCTTGGGCGCTTGGACTGTAACTAGACTTGGCAAGATATGCCAGTGTTCGACAAGTATCCAAATGAGAAATACGATCGCTACCGAAGAAAACCACCATAGCGCTGGATTGCCGATCGCGTGAACATCGTAAACGACTCGTCCAGGCTGAAGAATTAGTGCAGAACTTCCGTTTGGAATTGGATCAGTCGGTGAACTTGCAACTTGATAAAAATACGCAACTGGACGAAGCATTAGTATCCAACTGTACCAAGTTGAGCAGTAAGGATGAATATCCATGCCGCTACCCACTCGTTGATGGTAAGACAAAATTTGCCTTTGAACTTCGACAAAATCAAATTCAGGATTTAGATGAAGATGGGGTAGCCAAATTAACCAATAAAACAGCGCTGGAATACCTGCAAAACAGAGTAAAAAAGAGAACAAATTAATCTGTGTAATTCGATACAACGGCGAAGTTGGTAATGGATGATTAGAAATCTCTGTGGATTGTTGCGATCGCAAACCTATCCAATTAATCCAGCGAAATAGCCAACCTAATCCCCATAGAAAGTAAGCACTCATCAAGAACCATAATCCGTTCCATTTGATTGAAGCAGAGGCAGCAAAAAATACTCCAGATCCAACTAAAAGCCAATTCAATCTTTTTGACGATCGTAAACTTAATAGCAAGAGCAATTGCCCCAACAACCCGAATAGTACAAGGTAGACATTATTCAGGGCGTAGCGTGACTCAACCAGGAATAGACCGTCCATCGCTGCAAGGATTCCGGCAATCAGAGCGTAGCTACGACGTTGACTAAGTTGGTATGCGATCGCAGAAATGACTAGCGGAATAAAGGAACCCGTTAACGCATTCAGCCAGCGATAACTCCAGGTACTTAAAGTTGAACCTGCTAAATTATTTACAGTATCCTGACCGAGCGGAAGACGATTCCCAATCCAGATTCCGATCGCGATTAAGTATTTGCTTAACGGCGGATGACCATCGAAGAATCTCGTCCCAGTTAAGTAGTTATTCGCAAACTTTGCATAATAAACTTCGTCAAAAACGAGTGTATTAAATCGTCCGAGTCCCCAAAAGCGTAAACCCAGCGATACAAGAAATATTCCAAGGATTCCGAGCCGAAACCAAGAGATCGGCTTGACGGGTTGCTTAGTCTTCCGCATCACAACTTCAGTGCCATTTTTTCTAGTCTTTCAGCATACTGACTTCTCCTCCAATTTGGTAAATTTCTGTCACAAAGGCTTGATTTATTTCTATAAAAACGAAAAAATGTTTTGATAATGTTTTACAAACCATCAAAAGCGATTTCCTCAACGGTTACTTTATTTCGAGTTCATTGCGTTCAGGAGTTTTTCGATCGCCCCCATCCCTAAACTTCGTCTCTGACAAGAGGAAAGCACTGTATGATTCGCGTATTGTTAGCCGATGACCAGAACCTCATTCGAGAAGGATTGAAAGCGCTTCTAGAGCAGGAGCCTGATCTGCAAGTTGTAGCAGATGTAGACAACGGTTATGATGCGGTGGAGCAAACAGAAGTCCTCCAGCCGGATGTCGTGCTGATGGACTTGAAAATGCCAAAAATGGATGGCATTACTGCAACTCAAGCCATTAGTGAGCGCTGCCCGAAAACTCGCGTCTTGGTTCTAACTGCTAGTGATGACGAAGCCTCAGTCCGGACTGCCCTACGAGTCGGAGCGCGGGGCTACCTGCTCAAGGATATGTCGCCGGACGAGTTAGCTAATGCCGTTCGTACCGCGCACAAAGGTTTTACTCAACTCAGTCCCGGAATCTTGCAGAAAGCGCTCGCACCCTCGATCGAAGAAACCAGTCCTGCCGAGCCAGCGATAACGAACGTGCTGCCGTTTATGCCGTCCCAGCGTCGTGCTTCTGCTCCTAGCTTACCGCCTGGATTTGCCAAGCTGACGGCTCGTGAGCGTCAAGTGTTAAGACTGATCGCAGAAGGATCAAGCAATCGGGAAATTGCCCAATCGCTCGAAATCTCTGAAGGAACCGTGAAAAACCACGTTGCCAGCATTCTAGGACGTTTGAATCTCCGCGATCGTACGCAGGCAGCGATCATCGCGACCTCAGTCATGCCGCTTCTGAACTAGCATTTTCTCGGACTCTCGAACCGGATTCCTGTGATAAGACTGTGCTGAGAGCAAACCAACCACGGCACAATCACATGATTCATCTTGTTTTAGATCTATCCACCTGGTTCGATCACACCCTGCATCTGAGCGATTTTGTGCAATCGATCGATGTCAACATGCTGGCTCAGGAATTCAAGCAAACCGATATTACCGGGAATGTCGGCAAAAGCTGGAATCACTTTGTCAGAACGGGTCAGGTTTGGGCATTTGTGTTAGGAGCCGGACTAGGATATTTCGTCAGAACCTTTACTTCGTTCGGCTAATTCCAGCGAGGCTCTTTAACTGGGATGAAAAATTAATCTGAGCTTCATCCCTTCTTTTCAACCGTTTGCGGTAGGCTTAGAACTTGCAGTTGATCGACAAAGAGTTCCCTTGAGTCAGCAGTCTTCTGAATCTAAACCTTCTCAAACTTGGAGCCAGCGTTTTGAAACGGCATTGCATCCCGCGATCGCGCAGTTTAACGCCAGCATTGGATTTGATATCGAGCTAATTGAATATGATTTAACGGGATCGCAAGCACACGCAAAAATGCTGGCAAAAACTGGCATTATTTCTGCGGAAGAGGGCGATCAGTTAGTCAACGGACTAGAGCAAATCCGGCAAGAATATCGCCAAGGACAGTTTCAACCCGGCATTGACGCGGAAGATGTGCATTTTGCCGTAGAACGGCGTTTAACCGAGATTTTGGGCGATGTCGGCAAGAAATTACATACCGCTCGATCGCGCAACGACCAGGTTGGAACCGATACCCGCCTTTATCTCCGCGCCCAAATTCAAGAGATTCGTCATCAGATTCGAGACTTTCAAGGCGTTTTACTCGGACTCGCTGAGCAGCACGTTAAGACACTGATTCCCGGCTATACCCATCTACAACGGGCGCAGCCAATTAGTTTGGCACATCATTTGCTGGCGTATTTCGAGATGACGCAGCGCGACTGGACGCGGCTAGGCGAAATTTATCAGCGAGTCAACGTTTCACCACTGGGATCAGGGGCGCTAGCGGGAACAACCTTTCCGATCGACCGACATTACACCGCCGAATTATTAGAGTTCGGGGGACTGTACGAAAACAGCTTAGATGGCGTGAGCGATCGAGACTTCGCGATCGAATTCCTTTGCGCTGCAAGTTTGATCATGGTGCATCTTAGCCGCCTGTCGGAAGAAGTGATTTTTTGGGCATCTCAAGAATTCAGCTTTGTCACACTGAAAGATAGCTGTGCTACCGGATCGAGCATCATGCCGCAAAAAAAGAATCCTGATGTGCCAGAACTTGTACGTGGTAAAACAGGGCGAGTCTTCGGACATTTGCAGGGAATGTTAGTGCTGATGAAAGGACTGCCACTCGCTTACAACAAGGATTTGCAAGAAGACAAAGAAGCCTTGTTCGATTCTGTGAACACCGTCAAGGCTTGTCTAGAAGCGATGACAATTCTATTTCAAGAAGGCTTGGAGTTCCGCACAGCGCGATTAAACGAAGCAGTGACAGAAGACTTCTCGAATGCAACTGATGTGGCGGATTACCTTGCGGCAAAAGGAGTTCCCTTTAGAGAAGCGTATAACTTAGTTGGGAAAGTGGTGCGATCGTGCCTCGCAGCCAACAAGCTGCTTAAAGACCTAACCCTTGCAGAATGGAAAGAACTTCATCCCGCGTTTGAGTCAGACATTTACGACGCGATCGCGCCTGCCCAAGTCGTTGCGGCTCGAAATAGCTTTGGTGGAACTGGGTTCGAGCAGATTAATCGGGCGATCGCATCTGCAAAACAACGATTTCAGCAGGGCTAAGTATGGGATTAAATGTAGGCGATCGTGCTCCTGACTTCTGTTTACCCGATACCCAGGGAAATTTAGTCAAGCTTGCGGATTTCAAAGGAAGGCGAGTCGTTTTGTACTTCTATCCTCGCGATAATACGCCCGGATGCACTAAAGAAGCTTGCGGATTTCGGGATGCTTACGAGCAATATCAGGCGCAAGACATCGTTTTATTGGGAATTAGCGCTGATGATGCTAAATCTCATGAGAAGTTTGCGAAGAAGTACAACTTGCCGTTTCCACTGCTGTGTGATGAAAGCGGCAAAGTGGCAGAAACTTATGAGAGTTATGGATTGAAGAAGTTTATGGGCAAAGAGTTCCTGGGAGTAATCCGAAACACCTTTGTCATCAGCCCAGATGGTACGATCGAGCAAATCTACCGCAAAGTAAAACCTGAGCTTCATGCGGCGCAAGTTCTCGCTGATCTCGCGTGACTTGCTTACTTTCCAGTGTCTCGGCTCTACCAGAAATCCCGGCTTGACTGCTTCTACCGCTTCTAGGCATTTCAACCCCTTCACCTCATATCATGAATTTATGCGTTGGTTCTGGCGATATTTCCAAACCATTCTGGGTGTGATCTTCCGTCACCCAATTACTGGGACAAGCATTATTACAATTTTGCCGGACGATCGCATTGTGCTAATTCGGCGACGAGATAACGGACTATGGAGCCTTCCCGGAGGCCTTGTCGATTGGGGCGAAGATTTGCCGACGGCGATTCGACGCGAACTTGTCGAGGAAACAGGTTTGGAACTGACCAAAATTCGGCGATTAGTCGGAATTTACTCGGCTCCCGATCGCGATCCACGGATGCACTCAATTTGCGTCGTTGTTGAAGTGGAAGCAACCGGAATCTTCAATCCAAAGGATATCGATGAAGTAGCAGATGTGCAGGCGTTCCATTGCTCACATCTACCCCCCGGCAAGCTCTCGCATGATCACAATCAGCAGCTACAAGATTATTTCGCGGGCAGAACTACGATCGCTTAAAGTTTCAAGGAGTTACGAACCGATCTCATTCCCCAAAACACTAAATCCAAATCGAGTCGAAGCTGCTCAAACATTTGCGGCTCGGTCTGCTCAAACAGTTGATAAATTAATTCCGCATCGCCTCCGGTTAGGATGATCGTACTCTTCTCAAACTGCTGATTCCAGTCTTCGATGAAACTGCGAATTCCTGCCAAAAGTGTGTTCAAAATTCCACTTTCGATCGCAGTTTGGGTATTTCTTGCCCAGCGCTCAGGCAGGGTTTCAATTTGCTCGATCGTCGGAAGCGCTGCGGTCTGTTGTCCCAGGGCTTGAAACTGTAACCGTACTCCAGGCACGATCGCGCCGCCAATCAACTCATGCTTTTCGTTCGCACCTGTAAAAGTCATTGCCGTTCCGCAGTCGATGACTAAGGCTGGACTACCATAGATCTGGAGAGCACCCCACAAGGCTAAAGCACGATCGACACCAAGCGTAGAATAAAGCTGATGAAGAGGAATTTCGCTGAGAGAGATGCAGTGAAAATTGGGAACTTTTCGCCAGTAATCAACCTGCTCCGGGACAACTGACGCGACCCATAGCTCTGTGTCAATACTTATCCAAGGAGTTGATTGATAAACTAAGCTAATCGATTTTGCTGTAGAGTTGGAATCGCGATCATTCAGCGAAATCACTGAATTCTCGGCAATATGTGACATATTATATCTTTGTTGAATTTGGTCGCCTTCAAACAAAGCCCAATGAAGACGGGAGTTTCCGATATTTAGCGCAATCCAACGGCTTGTAATCAGTTTCATTTATAGGTATGCTTACTTATTGAAACTTTACAGATTGAGATACAAGGCGCGACAATCAAGCTATAAGAGAACTGCGTTATCGTTTACCTTACCTCTGGGAGATCGTTTATGGTCGCTTCTGCTCCTCGCTCAACTCGATCACGAGTTCGTCTCACTACCGAAATCAGCGATATTGCACCCGAAACTACCACGATTCGATCGCTCGATTGGGATCGCGATCGCTTCGATATCGAATTTTCTCTTGAGAACGGAACAACTTACAATTCTTTTTTAATTAAAGGCGAGAAAGTTGCGCTAGTTGATACCTCGCACGCGAAATTCCGTGAACTCTATATTGATGCTCTAAATGAGTTGATTGACCCACAGGACATTGATTATCTAATCATCAGCCATACCGAGCCAGATCATAGTGGCTTAGTCCGCGATGTTCTAGAACTCAACCCGGATATCATCGTCGTGGGTGCAAAAGTTGCGATCCAATTTCTCGAAAACTTGGTGCATCAGCCGTTCAAGAGTAAAGTTGTCAAAAGCGGCGATCGTCTAGATCTCGGTAATGGACACGAACTTGAATTTGTCTCCGCCCCGAACTTACATTGGCCCGACACAATTTTTACCTACGACCACAAAACGCAAACGCTATTTACCTGTGATGCGTTCGGAATGCACTTCTGTGACGATCACACCTACGATGAAGATCTTGACATTCTCGAAGCCGAGTTTCGTCTATACTACGACTGCCTTATGGCTCCGAACGCCCGATCGGTACTTGGAGCGATCAAACGCATCAAAGAACTTCCCGAAATTACCACGATCGCCACAGGTCACGGACCTCTTCTGCGCTACAACATCGAAGAATTAGTCGGACGCTACCAAGATTGGAGCCAAACTCAAGCAAAAGCGACCACAACTGTTGGCTTATTCTACGTGGCAGGACATGGGTACGGCGATCAACTCGCACAAGCGATCACAACCGGAATCACCAAGACTGGAGTCGCCGTTGAAATCATGGATCTGCGCGTCGCTGAACCGCAAGAAGTTCGTGAACTGGTCGAACTCGCAAGCGCGATCGTTCTGGGAATGCCTCCGCAATCTGGAGAAGTTGCTGAAAACGCTGCCGCCGCGATCGGTACCATTCTTGCTGCCGCAAATTCTAAGCAGAACTTTGGATTATTTGAAGTCGGAGGTGATGACGATGAAGCGGTCTACCCAATTCGTAATCGCATCCGCGAAATTGGGCTAGTTGAGAAATTCGAGCCGATCAAAATCACAACCGAACCAAATGAGGCACTTTACCAGCTTTGTGAAGAGTCCGGCACAGACTTAGGACAGTGGCTCACTCGCGATCGCACAGTCAAGCAGATGAAGGCACTCGACACCGAGTTGGATAAAGCCCTCGGTCGCATCAGCGGTGGTCTATACATCATCACTGCTAAAAAAGGCGGCATCTCTAGTGCAATGCTGGCATCCTGGGTAGCGCAGGCAAGTTCTGAACCGCTCGGAGTCTCGATCGCGGTTGCCAAAGATCGGGCGATCGAATCGTTCCTGCACATTGGCGATCACTTCGTGCTGAATGCGCTTGAAGAAGGAAAATATCAGGCATTAATGAAGCACTTCCTCAAGCGATTTGCGCCGGGAGCCGATCGATTTGCCGATGTCACCACCTATCCTGCGACGAATGGCTCACCGATTCTGGCAGAATCATTGGCTTATCTAGAGTGCGAAGTCGTGAGCCGGATGGAATGCCCTGATCACTGGATTGTTTACAGCACCGTTACTACAGGACGAGTCGCAAAAGCAGATGCGCTAACGGCTGTACACCATCGCAAAGTTGGCAATCACTATTAATACCGAATCTTCTCACCCCGGCTTGTCTAGTCAGGGTGGGAGTTCGCAGAAGGATAAACCTGTCTTTTATGCCCCACCCTTCATCCTGCTCGCCTTATGCTTCAAACTCGACCTAGAGACGTACAAGTTGCCGAAATTGCTCAAGATACTTGGATCTTACGATCGCGCACCTGGGATCGGCTGAAATTTGAAACCGAATACGCCCGCCAAAAAGGAACAACCGCAAACAGCTACCTCATTCAAGCCGAAAAAAGTGCGCTGTTTGACCCGCCGGGCGGCTCCTTTACCGATATCTTTCTCAAGGAACTCCACGACCACCAGTATTTCCAAAAGCTCGACTACCTGATTCTGGGTCACGTTAACTCTAATCGGATTGAAACGATCAAACGCCTGCTCGAAATTGCGCCACAACTTACGATCGTCTGCTCTCGCCCTGCCGCCAATAGCCTCAAGGCTGCATTCCCCAATCAGCCCCTAAACATCAACCCTGTTCGAGGTGAAGAAGTCCTCGACCTGGGAAAAGGACACGAACTTCAGTTTGCCTTTACCCCCACCCCGCGCTGGGTAGATGGACTCTGCACTTACGACCCGGCAACCCGTATTCTCTATACTGATAAATTTTTCGGTGCTCACGTTTGCGATGACGCGATTTTTGACGAGAACTGGAAGCAACTCGACGACGATCGCCATTACTACTTCGATTGCCTCCACGCAGCGCAATCCAAACAAGTCGAAGACGCGATCGACAAGATGGCTCGGTTTCGTCCGAAATGGTACGCGGTTGGACATGGGCCGATCGTCCGCTATAGCCTCAGCCG
Organism: Cyanobacteria bacterium FACHB-63; assembly: GCA_014695255.1. Lineage (GTDB taxonomy): Bacteria > Cyanobacteriota > Cyanobacteriia > Leptolyngbyales > Leptolyngbyaceae > Leptolyngbya. The sequence goes on along the minus strand of JACJNX010000077.1, from coordinate 112,945 downwards.
CCTCAAGCTCGAATACCTCGAATGGTGCGAACAGCAAGAGAATCAGGAACTCTCTGTGGCGCTGCTCTATACCTCTGCTTACGGCAACACCGCAACCGTCGCCCACGCCATCGCCAAAGGACTTACCGACGCTGAAATCAAAGTTGAATTGATTAACTGTGAACTCGTTGATCCTACTGAAATCACAGCCGCGATCGAGCAATGCGACGGATTCGTGATCGGATCTCCAACGCTGGGCGGACACGCTCCAACCCAAATGCAGACCGCTCTAGGATTAGTGCTTTCCACCGCTTCTAAAACTAAAATCGCGGGTGTGTTTGGTTCTTATGGTTGGAGTGGTGAAGCGATCGACTTGCTCGAAGGCAGACTGCAAGATGCCGGATTTGCCTTTGGCTTCGACACCATTCGCGTCAAATTCACGCCTTCAGAAGAAGTGCTGCAACACTGTGAAGCCGCCGGAGCCGAATTCGCTCAAGCACTGAAAAAGATGAAAAAAATCAGAGCGCCGCGTCAAGGAGCCGTCGAAGCTCAAACCGATCGTACCGAGCAAGCGATCGGGCGTGTTGTCGGTTCGCTCTGTGTTGTCACTGCCAATCAGGGAGAAACACCGTTTGGCATTCTAACCTCGTGGGTGTCGCAAGCGACCTTTAACCCGCCTGGAATTACGGTTGCCTTACCGAAAGATCGAGCAGAAGGCGTTCTAGACCATTCTGAAACTCCCTTTGTGCTCAACATCTTGAAGGAAGGGCGGAACGTTCGACGCACCTTCTTAAAAGCAACCGCTCCCGGTGAGAATCGTTTTGCTGAACTTAGCACCGAGAACGCCTCTAATGGTTGCCCTATCCTTTTAGATGCTCTTGCCTACCTCGAATGCAAAATCGAGAACCGGATGGATTGCGGCGACCACTGGCTGCTTTATGCGACGATTGAGAATGGTAAGGTGCTTGAACCCACAGGCGTAACCGCAGTTCAGCACCGCAAAACCGCAAGCGCCTATTAGAAACAGCCACTCTCGCTGCTAATTAAACTCACAGCGAGAGTGGCTGTTCAGCAGAATTGAAATTACCCGCACTGTGAAAGATCGGCTGCGACAAACTTCCGCAGCTTACAATGTCGATCGTGGAACGATACCGCTTTGCTAGACTGCCTCGGCGTAGTTGCATTTCCCCATCTTGCAGGCATCAGCAACACTAAATCGCGCTGCACCTCGCGCCAATAGACTTGAGGAAATCGCACGTAATCATAGTCGCAATGGCGCATCACTCGCTCAATTCGACGGTACCGATTCAGCGACCAATCACGCAAAATTTGCCAAGACGGATGCAAATCAGACGACAAAATAAATGGATAAGCGCGACGATGTAGAGTTGGCAAATAGTCATAAATCCAAAACTGCATCATCGATCGAAATCCGGGATTGTCATAAGCTCTAAGGTCTAGAATCTCAGCTCGCGTCACAGCGAAGCGATCGAGCAATTCGTTGGGCAAATAGCAAATTCCTTGCTCTGCATCCTCACGTAGATCTCGCAGTGTGTTGTAGAACTGATCGACGACCCCAAACGCACCAACCACCTGGCAAGTCTGCTCGGACAAAAACGGTAAAACCTGAAAAAATGATGCAGCTAGCTCGCGCAGCATCGTCTCAAACGCAGCGATCGTATCAAAGACTAAATTCTTCTGGTTATATCGATTCAGCGCAGTTAAATACTGCTCCCAAGCCTGCCGGGAAAACTGGCTACTTGAATCAGCTTGATCAAACCAACAGTCTCGCATCGACTCAAACAGCGATCGGTGAACTGCCGTCGGCTGCACTGCTCCAGTTGCACTCAGCCACTGCCACGAATTACAAAACGCTTGAAACTGCCCAGAATCACCATCAATCAGGTCACTCTCCGCTAAACGATCTGCTAAACGAATCCAACGAATCCGCTCAATCCAAGCTTGTCGAACGTCCGGATCTAACTCCATCACCCAAGCAGCATTATCTTCGTCTTTCAAAGCATCATCCGCAATGGCACGATAATGAGACGACCCAAACAACTCAGCAGTAGACGTGTTCATATCAACAGGTAAATTTCGGACTTGCCACGGCACTCGCGCTTAGAATTCCCAGATTTTGGTAGGATTAACGGATGCCAGCGACAACAATTTGAGATAAGAGTTACCCAGGTCTTGGGAATTGAATAAATTAGGAATGCGTCGAGAAAATAGTTTCTCAATCGGGCAGTTAAACGAGGTACGAGAAAATACAGAGACAAAAATGATTTCTCATCAGAGAAGGCTTACGTACAAGCTTTCATACTGTTAACGAAAGCAAATTTAGTACGTGTAGAGTATAGAAAAGAACACATTTTTTAATACGATTTGATTGAGCTAGCGACATGTTACTCGCTTTTATATAAGCCGTTAACTTTTATTCGTGGTAGTAGGTAGATTCACTAATGTCACTATTTGATTGGTTTGCAAATCGGCGAAAATCTGATCCGAAAGTTCCTCAAGCTCAAGAGCGAGAGATTGCTGATGGACTTTGGAAAAAGTGCGAAATGTGCGGTGTATTGACTTACACCAAAGACCTCAGAGCAAATCAGATGGTCTGCCTAGAATGCAGCCATCATATGCGTGTGTTTAGCCCAGAACGGATTCGACAATTGATCGACGCAGACACCTGGGTACCGATCGATGAGGACATTCTTCCGACCGACCCGCTAAAATTCCGCGCTCGCAAATCTTACAGTGACTACCTGCGCGATACCCAAGAGAAAACCAAGCTAACCGAAGCAGTCCAAACCGGAATGGGTCAGCTCGATGGTTGCCAAGTTGCGCTCGGCGTAATGGATTTCCGCTTCATTGGGGGAAGTATGGGGTCGGTCGTGGGTGAGAAAATCACCCGCTTGATTGAACGCGCAACTCAGCAGCGCCTTCCGGTTGTGATTGTCTGCGCCTCTGGTGGCGCGAGAATGCAGGAAGGAATGCTGAGCCTGATGCAAATGGCAAAGATCTCTGGCGCGCTACAGCGTCACCGCGAAAGCTGCCTGCTTTACATCCCAGTCCTAACTCATCCAACGACTGGCGGTGTAACGGCAAGCTTTGCCATGCTGGGAGATATCATCCTGGCAGAACCGAAAGCCATGATTGCGTTCGCTGGGCGACGAGTAATCGAACAGAACTTACGCCAAAAACTCCCCGATGACTTTCAGACGGCGGAATATTTGCTGAATCATGGATTTGTCGATGCGATCGTTCCCCGTACTCTACTGAAAAAGACCCTGGCGCAACTGATTCGCCTGCATCAGCCCGTCATTCCGACCGCTCACGGCGTCCAGATTCCAGGAATAAAAACCTTTACCACGACTCCTGACTAGGTGGAATCTCAAGATTGGTGAAAGCATTGTCACAACGGCATGATATTGGTATTAAAGCGGTCTATTCTCATCATCAGCAAAGCCGATTCGAGCGATTTGCCGATTGCCTTCGGGCTGCCATTATCGATTGTTGTGTTGTGAAGTCCGATTACTGAGCCACATTTAAGGAGAACCATGCTTAAAAGATTTCTTTGGCTTGCTGTTGCCACTGTCTTTTTTGCTTTTCAGGTCTTTGCACCGTCTGCCAATGCTGCTGAACTTGATGCCGCAACCCGCACGGTGGTCAAAGATGCAAACGGGGGGACTGTTACCCTCACCCCCAAGCAAGTAAAAGAAGGCAAGCGCCTGTTTCAATACGCTTGCGCTCAATGTCATGTGGGCGGTGTTACCAAAACCGACCCCAACGTTGGGCTTGACCCGGAAGCGCTTTCACTCGCGACCCCGCCTCGTAATAACATTGACGCGCTGGTCGATTACATGAAAGAGCCGACCAGCTACGACGGAACCACATCGATCGCGGAAGTGCATCCCAGCCTCAAGAGCAAAGATACCTTCCCCACAATGCGGAACCTGTCTGATCAAGATCTCACTGCGATCGCAGGTCACATCTTGCTGCAACCCAAAGTCGTTGGCGACAAATGGGGCGGCGGCAAAATCTACTACTAACCCAAATTTAGGCTGATCCTCTGATGCTGATACAAGCTTTCCGAACACTCTGGCAACGCTGCCTTCTGATTTTCTGTTTTGCTTTGATCAGTTGGGGAGCGATCAGCCTTCCTGCGTATGCCAAAGTTGACCCGTACGTTAGAAATTATTTACAAGTGACTGATCCAGTTCCAGTGGTGATGAACGATCGAGGAGAAACGCGATCGTTTTCCGCGGAGGACTTAATCAAAGGAAAAAACCTATTTGCGCTTCACTGTGCTTCCTGTCATGTGGGTGGCGCAACGTTACCAAATCCTACTGTCTCTTTATCGTTAGAAGCGCTGAAACACGCGACACCGCCCCGCGATACGGTTGAGCAATTAGTAAAATTCATGCGGCACCCGATGACCTACGATGGCAGCGAAGACAGCCTCCTTTGTCGCGAAGTTTCAGAGTCTTGGCTCTCTCAGGCTGAGGTCGAAAATCTTGCAGGCTTTATCTTAAGAGCCGCTGAAAAAGCAAAAGGTTGGGGGATCGCGAATTTTTAGAACGGATTTCTGGAAACGATTTTCCATTAGAACATAGTCAATGTGAGTACGACAGGCTGTAAAATATGAAAACAATCTAGAGAAACCTCTAGCAAACCATTTCGATTTGAGAGTGAACTATGAAATCGATCGCTTCTGCTATCCGGGGACTGACCCTGGCTTTCTGTGCCGTTCTTCTTATGATGGGTAGCTTATTCATTGCCGCTGCGCCCGCTTCGGCAGACACCCTCACCGTGAAGATGGGAGGCGCTAAGGGTTTGGTGTTTGAACCCGCAGTCGTGACCGCCAAGCCTGGCGACACCATTCACTTTGATGTCGGTCAATTACCTCCGCACAACGTGATCTTTGATGCTGCAAAAGTTCCTGGTGGGAATGCAGAGTTGGCTGCTTCCTTATCGCACAAAGCTCTAGAAGGCGCGAAGAAGAGCTTTGAAATTACGATTCCGGCGGATGCTCCGGCTGGAGAGTACACCTACTACTGCTTGCCTCACCGGGGCGCAGGCATGGTCGGTAAAGTCATCGTCCAAGGTTAATTTCCGCTATTCTCCTTGGTTCTACGGTTGCACTTTGATCTCGGCTTACAATGAAATCAGTGCTTTTACCCACATTGGCGCAGGACTAAGGAGAATGAATTCAAACTGGCAAATGTCTTGGTTTCGGAATGCGATCGCGCTTTTGATGTGTGCGGTCGCAATTTTTATGACAATTTCTCCAGCATTGGCAGAACCCTCAGATGGTGAACATCTGTTTAATGCAAATTGTTCTGCTTGTCATATTGGCGGTAACAATGTGATCATTTCGCACAAAACTCTGAAAAAAGAAGCACTAGAGAAGTATGAAATGAAGTCTCTAGAGGCAATTCGGCATCAAGTGATTAACGGTAAAAATGCGATGCCTGCATTTGGAGGACGCTTGAGCGAAGAAGAGATCGAAGCGATCGCGACCTATGTTTTAGGACAGGCTGAAGCGGGTTGGTCAACGGCGCGAGTGGAGCCAACTGAGCAGATCTCAGGCATTTGAAAGCAGATCGTAAAGCAGCGCGATCGCAGCGTTATCAAGATTTCCCTTGCCTTGAGCAATCAGGGCATCCATTAAAACAGTCACTTGACTGCTTCCGAGTAAAGGCACTCCCACTTCTCGCCCGGTCTGCAAAACAATATTCATATCTTTTCGATGCAGATCGAGCTTGAATCCAGGCTGAAAACTGCCGTCTAAAATCCGTTGACCGTGAACTTCTAACACGCGACTTTGAGCAAATCCACCGAGCAAGGCATCGCGCACTTTTGCCGGATCAACGCCTGACTTTTTTGCCAAGATGAGTGCTTCTGCAACCGCTTGAACCGTCATTGCAACCACGATTTGATTACACGCTTTCGTGACTTGCCCTGCGCCTGCTGCGCCGATGTGGACAATGTTTTTTCCCATTGCTTGCAAGATTGGGAGGGCACGATCGAACGCCGCTTTTTCTCCCCCGACCATAATCGACAAGGTTCCCTGCTGTGCGCCAATATCGCCGCCCGAAACTGGTGCATCCAGTGCTTGAATGCCGTGGGCTTGCAGCTCTGTGTAGATTTTCTTGGAGGTTGCAGGCGCGATCGTAGACATATCGATAAATAACAGTCCCGATCGCGCTCCACTCAAAACTCCGTCCTGTCCCAGTACAACGGATTCAACATCTGGAGAATCCGGGAGACAAGTGATCACAATGTCGGACTGTTCGGCGACTTGTTTGGGCGAGGTTGCGGGTGTTGCCCCTTGGGTTGCGAGATCTGAAATTGGAGAGGGCGATCGATTAAACACCGTCACTGCATATCCAGCTTTCAGTAGGTTTTGCACCATAGGCTTTCCCATAATGCCAAGTCCGATAAATCCGATGCGTTCCATGTGGTTAGATGTGTTGATTTAAGCGTTGATAAACGGTTGCTAATGCGGTTTCATCTCCGACATTTCCGGGAAACAAAACAACGGGAAGATTCGGGAATTGCGGATGATCTTCTGCGGTTCTAACCATCGAAACGCCTGCCAAAACTTGACCCAAAAGTCGCGCCGTTTGGAGTGCTAATCCTTTACTCAGGGTATCGTTTGAGGTGATGCCGCCTTTGCTAATTAAAAAACCAATGTCTGCTGGAAGATGCTGCAAAATGTCCATGAGCAGGGTTGAAACGGATTCTCCAAAATTTAAGCGGGTTTGAGCATCGTTAAAAGTCAATTCTTTGCGACTGGTAAATATAACAGGTGTTTTTCCAGCGTTGTGAATTTCGTTGATTTTCTCAACTGCGTCACTTAGTAAACGATCGTGCGCCTCATCCGATCCAACCAATTGTGCAACATCAATTTCAACACCAACAGTTCCCGGTGCTTCGAGTAATTTTTGTAGCTGCTCAGTCGTTTTCTTCACATGAGATCCAACGATTACGGCTCCGGGTTTGCCCTCCCGGACATAGCGCGCCATTTCTGCTTGTGCGATCGGTTGCGCTCCCAAATTTGCTAACGATGTCAATAAACTTGCTGCACTGCGAAATAGAAAGCGTTTCCCCTCAGATGCAACGGCTAATACATCTGATGCAAATCGATCCATATCTGCTTGTGTTTCTGAGTCAACCACACAGCATTGATTATTGTGTAAAGCTTTTAATCTCGGTTGAATCCCCGATCGTATATCCGTTAGCAAAAATCGCTCAACTTGATCGGCATGAATCCGACCTTGCGTTTTTTCTTCCACATAGTCCGGTAAATAGCTGTACTTGTATCCAAACACAGAATCTTTCGCAAATTCAGTCTCGTGAACTGGCATATCGACTCCGCTAACTTTCAGGTAATGCACACTATCGCGAGTTGTTCGTCCCCCTTCAAAAAATGCGGGAACGAGGAAATGAGCATCAAACGAACCGAGTTCTTCCGCGATCGCATCCGTTTCGATCGGGTAATGCCCTCTCAAGGTCGAATCTGATCGACTCACTACTAAGAAATCTTGAATTGATTCTAAGGCGATCGCCTGCTTCAAATTGCGACAAACTTCCTGAGTTACGCTTTTTGCAGCTTCGGGAGTCAGCGATCGTGTATTCGTCAGCACAAAGAAAATCGGTGCTCGATCGCGCAATCCCACGCGCAAGGTTTCAACATCCCACTGCATTAGAAGCAGACAGCTATGTACAGTTTGCGACCCGGTTGGATCATCATCTAAAACAATGATTTTTGGCTGCATTTTCCCTGCCTCTAAGCACTATACATCGCTCAATCTACCAGGAAAATGGATCTATCTTGATTGGATCAACGATCGCCAAACAATAAAAAGTCTTCAGCTTCGCAAGGAAACTGAAGACGATAGCACCACAAGCAGACGAACTATTTACGAATATCCTTCGCCATCTTGCGGAACATATCCATATCCGACGCAGCTTTTCGACGTTGAGCCGCCGCATCCTCGATCGGAGCAGTCGGAGTCAATTTAGCTTCTTGCTTCGGATCAACAATTTCTACTTTGGCTTTACCCGGAGTCACGCGGCCCATTGCAGAAAGCTCTTGGATGTATTCCTTCTCGTCTGGACTGTCTACGGTCTTAGGGAAAGTCCGTCGAATCTTTTTAGATGCCTTCATATACTCCGAATTGCCAAACGTCTGAGCTTCGGTAGCCTCTAGAAAGAAAGCAGCACTTTCTTTTTTCGGACGCTCGGCTTTCTCTTTCTTTGGACGTTCTACGGGTGCTTCTGTCTCGTTCGATTTGGATTTTGAAAATAATCCTCGGATGAATCCGGTCATGAGGTCTCCTAACTGCTGAGCGTAACACCATTAATACTAATGTTACATTTTATCAAATTTATGAGTGTCATAGTGTTGTTTTCACTGCACTTTCAATTGTTAGAACAAGCTGAGGGATTTTACCATCGCAGAAAAAGTTTGCCAAAATAAAGGTAAGCATGAATTCTTAAAAGCTTCAACAAAACTTAGAATTCTTCTTGCCTCAACCAGAGTGCTCGTGCTTTTTTCAGAATTCATCCGATCGAATGACATCCAGAGAATGAGGTTTTCTGGAATCGGTTTGCCTACGCTTGAAGTAATAAATAAGACCGCTATTCTACCTTGTTGATAGACTCGCTCCACTCAATTCTTGGAGAATACTTTTATGTTTGCAAAAGTTGGAATTACACTCGCCTGTCTCGCTGTCGTCTCGATTGCAACACCAGGAAAAGCAGCCGACCCTCAACATGTTCAACGACTGATTACGACTGGTGAATGTTCCGGATGTAATCTTGCGGGCGCAGACTTGAAAGAAATCCATGTGTTGGGTGCTGATTTGCGAAACGCCAATCTTGAAGGCGCAAATCTTACAGGCGCGAACCTTGAGGGTGCAGATTTAACAGGCGCGAATTTGAAAAACACAAATCTCACGACTGCTTATCTGAGCAATGCCACCCTCGATTATGCCAACCTCACCGATGCAAATCTATCTGGTGCTAGCCTGATCAACGCGCAAACCCTCGGCGCAGTTCTTAATGGCATCAACATTAGAAACGCAGAGATCTACGGTAGCGGCATTTCGGCGGGTGGCGAATACTAACCGCCCCAAACGCGATCGAGTACCATTTGCGGTGAAATATCTGCCATTCTGCCCGTTGGAGATTTGATCGCTGTCACTCGATCGCTCTTGGGTAAAAGTTTCTCTGGGTCAGTTGCGCCAAACAATGCCAAGGTAAACGTTTGAGCCGCGATCGCAGTGTGCATCGGTGCGCTATCGGTACAAAGCATCAAGCTTGCCCCTGCCACCAGTGCAACCAGTTGCCCGACATTTTCGGGCGCAGTCACCTTAATTCCAGGGCATAGTGTAGCTAACTGAGCGACGATCGCTTCATCTTCCTCGCCTTTGATTAGAACGATCGGCAACTCTGGCTGCTTCTGCTGAAAGTCCTGGATAATTGTTTTCCAGTTTTCAGCCGGATAAATCTTGTCGATTCCCTTACGCTGAGAAAGTTGGCTTGCTCCGGGATGAATCAAAACGTATCCGCCATCTTGCAGCCCAAGCCGTTTGCGTTCAGCATCCGCCCACTCCAAATCTTTGACGGGAACGCTAACAGCAATGTCAGAGAGGGGACGATCGATGCCTATGCCCTTCAGCAAGTCGTGATACATCGCCGCCGCATACTGTTTTTGATTAAGTGGAACGGTTCTTGTAAAAAAGGTTTTAGCGCTGCTGTCATATCCAACACGAGTTTCAATGCCACTCAGCCACAGCAGAAAGCCGATTCCCCGACGCTGACCGAGAGAAATTGCGATATCGTATTCGCGATCGCGCAGCACTCCCAGCAAATTACTCCAGTCTGACAGGCTGTTCCTGCCTTTAAAGTCGAACAGAATGGTGTCGTCAACTGATTTAGAAATGCGGTAGGCTGCCTTCGCTCTTGGCTCAACAACAACATCGATTTGAGCATTGGGATAGGTCGCTCTTAGATCGTCTAAGGTTGGAAAAAATAGGATTTGATCGCCTATTCCACCAGGAACGAGGGCAAGAATTCTCATAGGGCTAATATTTACGCTTTTTCACAGTGCAATTCCGCCTTAATTTTAAGGGAAGACTCCTACCAAAGAAACAAGGGGACGATCGTAAATTCTGTTAAATTGTGCAGTTTCCATCAGAATTTCAGCTTAGAACAAAAAATAGCCCCCAGAGAGAGCAGTCTCTTGGGGGCAGATCGAATCGAGCCTTTTAGCTAATTGCGGTCGTCGATAAAGCAGCTTCCTTTAACAGTGCAGCCTTATCCGTTTGCTCCCAAGGCAGTTCGAGATCAGGACGACCAAAATGACCGTATGCGGCAACATCTTGGTAGAAACGACCACCACGCTCTCCGGGAAGCGTCCGCAAGCCGAACGCTTGAATAATGCCTGCTGGACGCAGATCAAAATTCTCCTGCACTAATGACAGCAAGACTTCATCGCTTACCTTTCCAGTGCCGAAGGTTTCGATCATAATGCTGACAGGACGCGCCACACCGATCGCATAGCTTAACTGAACTTCGCACTTGTCAGCTAAACCTGCGGCAACGATGTTTTTCGCGGCATACCGTGCTGCATACGCCGCACTGCGATCGACTTTGGTGGGATCTTTTCCAGAGAATGCACCGCCGCCATGACGCGAATAGCCACCGTAGGTATCGACGATAATTTTCCGCCCGGTCAAGCCAGAATCGCCTTGAGGTCCACCAATGACAAATTTGCCTGTGGGATTCACCAAGAATCGAGTGCTGTCGTCAGGCTTCACGTCGATATCAGCAAAGCAAGGCTCTACCACGAGTGCCCAGAGATCTGCTTTAATCTTCTCTTGGATCGCAGACTCATCGGTAATCTCCCCGATCGTTGCGGTGTGTTGCGTCGAAACTAAGATCGTATCGATACCAACGGGTCGATTGTCTTCATAAAGAATGGTCACTTGAGTCTTACCGTCGGGACGCAGATAGGGCAGTTGACCCGTTTTGCGAACGGCGGCAAGCTTACGAGAAATCCGGTGTGCTAAACAAATTGGAAGCGGCATGAATTCCGGCGTTTCGTTGCAGGCAAACCCAAACATAATGCCTTGGTCGCCAGCCCCGATCGCATCGAGCGCTTCAGAGCTGAGATGTTCGCGGCTTTCTTGTGCGGTGTCAACGCCTTGAGCGATGTCCGGGGATTGTTCATCAAGCGCGATCATCACAGCGCAGCTATTGGCGCTGAATCCGTTTTCGGCTCCGGTATAACCGATTTCTGCGATTTTCTTGCGGGCAAGATCGATGTAGTTGACATTGGCTTGGGTGGTGATCTCACCTGTAATGAGAACCAACCCAGTGTTGACAACTACTTCAGCCGCAACCCGACTGCTCGGATCTTGGCTTAGAAGTGCATCTAAAATCGTGTCAGAAATCTGGTCGCAAATCTTGTCTGGATGTCCTTCAGTGACAGACTCAGACGTAAAAAAATAACGACGGGACAAGGGCAATCTCCTTTCTATCTAAAGGTGTGAAACGGTCATCCTGAATACAGGTGCGGGAATTATATCACTCAGCTTTGGGAAGGAGGTCTGAACGCGAGATAGAGATTAACGCAAGCGAAAACTTCTTTCTCTACTTTCAAACAAATGCTGCCCGGAGGGACTGCACTCTCTCAAGCGCTGTGCTCTGACATGATAGTTCTAATCTCCGTGGGGGCATCCTAGCAATCTTACGGATACCTCGACTATTTCACGGAGAAATCTTTATCGAGTCTTTGAAGTTCTGCCGAATTATTTCGGTTTTTACCGTTTAATCTTCCGCAGCTCTTAGCTCGTCGCCTAGCAATCGATCAAATTCAATCTTGACTAAGTGATAACACTCGCAAGAGGCAGATTCGAGTCCCGGACGATCGAGAATCCGAATTCTGCCGCGACTGTAGGTGATTAATCCAGCTTTTTGCAAAATCGCTGCAACGACGCTGACACTGGCACGACGCACTCCCAGCATCTGAGACAGCAATTCTTGAGTGAGAAAAAACTCATCGGTTGGAACCCGATCGTGACACATCAGCAGCCAGCGACAACAGCGCTCCTCAACCGAATGTAAACGATTACAGGCGACCGTCTGAGACAGTTGGCTGATTAACGCCTGAATGTAGCGCAACAGTAGCTCATACAATCGAGTGTCTGGTGTGACGACTCGACGAAACGCATCCACTCGCATCCGCATTCCATCGCCTGCTACCTGCGCGATCGCTTGCAGCGAAAGTTGACCCACCCCCAGCAAAACATGAATGCCTACCATGCCCTCGTTGCCGATCGTCGCTGCTTCGACCGTCTCTCCCTCTTCGGTAATCGTCACCATTGAAATCACACCGTGATTGAGGAAATACACATAATCGACAGGCTGATGCGGCTCATACAAGACGTGCTTGAATGGCAGTGTGACAAACTCTAAGTGCGGCGACAGTTGCTCGTACTCTGCTTGAGACAGAGCGCGCAGGAGTTTATTTTGAGTAGGACGAGAACGATTTTGAGGCATGAAAGCCAACAGACCCGCGACACAGAACCACTCAGACCGCAATCCGAATGCGGTTTCTAAGGTATAAGTCTTGTGTCACCGTTGTCTGTCCCTTACCGTACATAGGATCAGGGCGGTTTAGTGCAACTCCTCAAACGGTTGGTCGAACTGCGATCGTAAAATCCGGTAGCATTCACACGCCGCAGATTCTAAGCCTGATCGATCCAAAAGGGTCAAACGACCGCGCTGATGCTGAATTAATCCAGCCCGTTCTAGCGTGTCAATAATTTCGCCGATGCGATCGCGCCGCACTCCCACCATTCGGGAAAGTAGGTCATGGGTAAGCGGCAAGATTGGCTGTCCCATGCGATCATGCGTTAATAGCAACAAATAACAGCAGCGCTCTTGGCTCGAATGCAGTTGAGTGCAGGCGAGATTTTGGGCAATTTGATTCATCAGCGTCTGAATGTAGCGCAGCAGGAGAAATTGCAGCGATCGACTCACACTGAGTTCAGCTTGAATGGCTTTTGCAGAAACACGAAGCGCCGTCCCAGGAATTTGAACGATCGCTCGCATCGGAATGTGATCAGTCCCCAGGATAATCGGAACACCAATCATTCCTTCGTTCCCGATCGTCACAGTTTCGACTTCTCGCCCACCCTCCATCACATTCAAGTGGGAAATAACAGCGGTGGTGGGAAAGTAGGCGTACTCAATGGATTGGTTCGGTTCATAAAGAACTTGTCCCAAGGACAGGGTAACGGGTTCTAGAAGTAGGGTCAGACGCTCGTAATCGCCTGAAGGAAGTGCGGTTAGGAGTTGGTTGCAGGGCGGAGACATGGCTTGCAGGAGCCACCGTAGACTGGTTGCCCGTTGGACATCTGGAGCTACAGAATCGGTGAAATCTCTAGTCATGGGTAAATTGATCAACAAGAGACGATTAGACGGTAGCTCAAAAGAGGAAGCTAAAATGCTAGCGTCTCACGCCTGTTGTCTATAAAAAATTTGCTTCAGTGAATATGACCGTTATCGTATCGTATCTATCTCTCTAGCCTCTCTATAGATAGGCAGAGTTGAGGAACTAGCCGAGATTTAGCCTATTCCTTTTGGTCGCAAATGCGACACCCAGCATCAGACTACCGAATCAGCTTAGCGATCGTGCTGTAAAGCAGTTCGAGATCAATGGGCTTCGATAGGTGTGATTGATATCCGGCGGCGAGGGCTTCTTGGCGATCGTCTTCGCGAGCGAATGCAGTGACCGCGATCGCAGGGATGGTAATTGATTGAGATCGTAATGCCTTGAGAAAGCTATATCCGTCCGCATCAGGCATCCGAATGTCGCTAATGAGAAGATTGGGTTGCCAGGTCGATAAGGTAATCAAGGCTGTCTGGACAGATTCAGCCGCCATGACTTCTGCTCCTTCTGCTTCAAGCGCCGCGATCATCATTTCTCGCGAATCTTGATCATCATCTACGACTAAGATCCGCAGGGCTTTTAGGGGAAAGGTATCCATGTAAGATTTTGAGCCAATCAGTTGAACCCGCTGAGGAGAAAGAGCCATAGTCCAGGCAGAGTAAATACTCTCGCTGCATGCATTCGCTAAAGGCTACGGTATCGGGCAGCGTCAATTTCTGTCTGTACGGTCTCGTACACAGATTGGCAGAATCTAACTTTGGAGTGATGGTGATAGGGCAAGCTCAAATTATGGAATTGCAACAATCACTACCGTGATGTTGTCTCGTCCACCTCGATCTTTTGCTGCATTAATCAACGCAGTAGCTGCCTTTTCGCAGGCTCGAATCGATTTCAGATGATTGGCGATGAGTTGATCGGAGAGTTCTTCCGTGAGTCCGTCGCTACAAAGCAGCAAACGATCGCCCGACTGCACAGAGAGCGATCGTACTTCTACGGTTTCTAATTCAGGTCGTCCCAAACATTGAGCTAGAACATGGCGCATGGGATGGACTCGCGCTTGATCCGGCGTAATTTCACCGAGGCGCATTGCTCTTGCGACCCACGTATGGTCTTCGGTGATTTGTTCGAGTTTGGCTCCTCGCAGTCGATAGAGTCGCGAATCTCCAATATGGGTATAAAGCGGCTGCTCATCTCGGAAAATCACCGCAACTGCCGTAGTTCCCATATCTGATCGTTCCGGGTGGAGACGCTGATCCTTGAGAATGGCTTGATTCGCCTCTAAGACTGCTTGCTGCAACAACGTTTCCGAATCGAGATCTGTTTCCCACTGCTGCGTCAGAACCGCTTGCATGGTTTCGATCGCGATGCGACTGGCTTCTTGCCCGCCTGCGTGTCCGCCCATACCATCAGCGACAATGAAAAATCGCTCATCTGGATCGACAGAATAAGCGTCTTGGTTGACGGATCGGATCAGTCCGGTATCAGTCATCCCTGCGGTAAAGAAGCGTTTCATGGTGTTCAGCGTATCGGGTAAAAAGCGTCGAAGCTAAGTTAAATTTACTCTGAATCTAAGTATTCACACCTCGCCCCACAAACACACCATTCCTCTAAGGCATTCGATCAAATCGATCGAGTTTCATCATCAATCGAATCAGAGCGATTCCGCTAACTACCGCAGCGATCGCGACAATTCCGGCAATCCAATAAAGTTGACTCACCAATAAAATTGTTGAGGAGATTGTAAACGCACAGGTTAATAGTGTGTAGTTTGTCCCCATATTCACGCCGCCGATTCGCCGCAAAATGCGGTCGGTTTCGGTCGATCGGACTCTGACGCGCAAATCGCCGCGCTCTAGCTTGTCGAGAGTATCTTCAATTCGACGCGGTAGCCCGAATGCGGTGCTGCTGACTTGTACCGCTTGACGACTTAATTCGTTTAACAGCCCACCGTCTGGGGAATTTCCATTGCTCATAAGCTGCATTGCAAATGGTTTTGCAACCTCCATAAAGTTAAATTCTGGGTCGAGTCCTTTGCCGACTCCTTCTAAGGTTGAGAATGCCCGCATGACGAAGGTAAACGTTGCAGGAAACCGGAAGGGTTGATCATAGGCGATCTCATACAAATCGTCGCTGATGGCATTGACCGATTGTTCTTCAAACGGTTTATCCATGAAGTGATCCAGCATGAACTGAACTGATCGCCGCACGGGACCAATATCATCAGTCGGAGCCAGCGCACCCAGTTCGATCAGCGACTTCACCACACGATCGCCATCTTTTTGGGCAACTCCAAAAAAGGTATCAAGCAGGCGATCGCGGGTAATCGGCTTGATTTGTCCCATCATGCCAAAATCGTAAAAAATTAGCGCACCATCGGGACTCACCGCAATATTTCCAGGATGCGGATCGGCATGAAAGAAGCCATCGTCGAGAAGTTGGTGCAGGTAGGCTCTGGCTCCCAGTTGGGCGAGGAGTTTACGATCGAGTCCTGCTGCCTCCAGCGCGTCGTAATGGCTGATTTTAATTCCTGGCATATATTCCAGGGTCAGAACACGCGGAGAAGCATAGCGCCAGTAAACTCGCGGCACATGAACCCACTCGTGACCCCGGAAATTTCGGCGAAATGTATCGGCGTTACGTCCTTCGTTGAGGTAGTCGATTTCTTCCCACAGAATTTTGCAGCATTCTTCGTAAATGCCAATCCAATCGCGTCCTTTGCCCCACTCTGGATGATTCTGAAAGTAGCGAGTGATGCCCTTGAGGATTTGCAAGTCGATTTCAAATAACTGCTTTAATGCGGGACGCTGCACTTTTACAACGACTTCTTCGCCAGAATGGAGTTGAGCGCGATGCACTTGACCGAGGCTAGCTGCCGCAAGCGGAATCGGATCGAAACTGCGATAGAGTTCTTCGATCGATTTGCCCAAATCCTGCTCGATAATCGCAACAACCTGTTCGTAACTGAACGCAGGTACGCGATCTTGCAGTTTAGACAGTTCCTCGACAAACTCACTGGCAAACAAATCTGCCCGCGTTGAGAATAGCTGACCAATTTTGATGAAAGTTGGACCTAAATCCAGCAGCGTTTCTCGAATCCAGATTGCAAGGGATTTGCGTCGAGCCGCTTTGTTCGCGTCGCTGATTCCGCCTTTGTAGCTCCAGCGCTTCGTGTACAGCCAGCGTGCGCCCATCAACTTCAGCACGAACGACCAAATGTCGATAAATCTGCGCTGCCGTGAGTATTTCTCCCGGTTCCAACGATACGCTTTATTGGAATGCGAAATTTCTGGAGCTTTGCGCCGCCGCGTGACGCTTCTGGCTGCTCCATCAAACTCAGGTTGATGCGGGGCTGGTTCAGGAAGAGGCAAGGAAGTTACCTGATCAACATTGGGCAAGTCAGGGTCGGTCACGGTTTCGGAGCGCTCAGACTCGATTGGCTCCGTCGAGAATGCCGAAGGGCTGGAGTCATTGGAAGAAACAGACACGCGATTTCTCAACTAACACTGGATTTTAAACTCAACTTTATTATCACAAACGCGAATCTTACTGAGTCGATCGCGTCCGGTAGCGCTGAAGCTCAGACCGCAATTCCGCAATTTCTGCCCGCAGATCGTCGATCGTCGCTTGCAGGTCGCCGGTTTGTAAGTCTAAGGGAACGATCGCGGTCGTGGTTTGAGCTTGAGTGGCGATCGTCGCTTCACGCTCTGCGCGTGCCATCACCTCATCGACAAGCTGCCGCAGGTTTTCTCGCTGTTCGGCATCGAATTTTCCTAACTCGCTTAAGGCATCGGTCAGCCCTGCTTCGAGTCGCTCGTAAGCAACTTCAGCGATCGCCCGACCTACAAAGAAAGCATGAACTAAGGGGGTACTCATAAAATTTTTCCTAGCGCTGCCTGAATTATAGCGTGAGCCGTCGAGAGGGCAACTCAGGCGTAAGGAGAATCTCTGCCATCGGTCGTTAGGGTGTTGTGGGTGGAGCCGGTGCGACTTCGCGAGAACTGGGTTTCAAAGGTGCAGGCACAACAGGAGTCGGATCGGTTGCAGGTGGAGCTACAGGTTCAGGGGTTGTACTCGTTTCGGGTAAAGGCTCGGCTGGCTCGATCTCAGGCTCGATCGGTTCAACCGAGGGCTTTGGCTTCACAGGATTGGTCGGCACGATCGCTTCACTGGAGGGACGACGGCGGGGGCGAATCGGTTCAAGTGACGGCGTTTCTATTTTTGGAGGGGTATAGAGAGAGCGATCGACTTCTGGGGTAACGGATTTTAAGGGTGTTTTGCTAGAGTTGGCGCTGCTAGATTCGAGGGGAATGTCGGCGGCATCCTTGTCATTTGGATTGAGTGTGCCTTTCCATTCTTTTTCGGGGAAAGGCTGTACGGGCTGTAGCAAAGTTGTTCCAGGTGCTTTGGTCGCGCTAATTCGCAGCGCTAATCCGAACCCTACCCCGATCACGCCCGCCGTCACCATTGTTAATACTAAAGATTTCGGCAGGCGAGGGGTCGGAGGTGCGAGGACTGCTGATGCCGGAGCCGTTTGTACGGCAGTCGTGGGAAGTGCCGTCACCAAGGTTGGAGCGGGTGGCGCGGTAGGAGTTTTAGCAGGAGGAGCCGTCGATCGTCCGTTTTGCACCGGGAGCGGAATCAGCGTGACTTCCGGTTCGATCGAGCGTGCCCGACCGTTTTGAGTAGGATTGCCAGTTGTCGGAATACTCTGAACAATATTGTTAGCTGCACTGTTCGCACCATTGCTGGTGTGGTTCGTTGCCATTAATGGAAGCATTGTGTTTGGAAGAAGGCGCAGCCAGTCATCCACCGTCTGAAGTTGCCACTGAGGATCACGGGTCAGTCCTCGAAAGATGGCTTGCTTGGTTGCAGGACTCCAAGAGTGGTGTTCAAGCGACGGTGAAGCGTTCGGGGTTTGCCCGGTTAGGATAAAGTAAAGGGTTGCAGCCAGCGAGTAAAGATCGATCGCGAATCGATTGTCTTGACTCCAGTTGGCATCGGGAGGAAGAAATGGACTTTTCTCGATCGGGGGTGCAATGTCGTGAGCAAATCCGAAGCCGACGAGAACGCCTAAATTGGTGCCTTGACGACGCACGATCGTTTCAGGTCGAATATTCCGGTGAATCAATTCGTTACGATGAGCAACGCTAAGCGCTGAGGCGACTTGCCGCATGTAGTGAATCGCTTCGGCTTCGGTCAGATGTGGCGCATTAAACGTAGAAATGCGATCGTGCAGAGTTTGCCCCGGAATATATTCCATCACCAGAAACGGTAGACCGTCTTCTTGGAAAAAGTCGAGGACTCGCACGATACTAGGGTGTTGGGAACGAGCAAGTAGTCGAGTTTCTTCGATGAATCGAGTCTTAAGTTGGGGAAAGCTTTGCATCACTTGCAGGCTGGGGTCGATCGTTTTAATCACGACCGATTGCTGAAGGAGCGTTTGCGTTGCAACATAGGTTGCGCCTAAGCTTTCGTGCCCTAGAATTTGATTGAGTTGGTACTTTCCATTCTGAAGACTTGCACCGATCCGTAATTTCATGCGCTAAGCTCCTACCCACAATCCCATCATGCTACCCTTTTCGGGTCGAATTCCCAAGCTTCCGGAAGGCGCGAAGTCGCCCTTCTTGAATAAAAAATCCCGGACGATAAACAGTGCGATCGTCCGGGATTTTTTATTGAACTCTAACTCTAAGCTTGGTCTTCTGCGATTTTCACCTTGCTTGCAAGACCGAGAACTTGCAGTAGCCGGATGGTCATCCAAGTCATATCGATTTCCCACCATTTCAGACCGTGACGGGCGGAATACTGAAACGCATGGTGATTGTTGTGCCAGCCTTCACCGTAAACCAGAAGTGCTACCCACCAGCAATTTGTGGAGTTGTCGCCGGAATTATAGGTGCGGTAGCCGAATTTATGAGTGGCGCTGTTGACAAGCCAAGTGCAGTGATAAACCAGCACCAAGCGGACAAAGATGCCCCAAACCACAAACGACCAGCCGCCGATCGCATACAGCAACACGCCTAACGCAATTTGCAGCAGTGCAAAGTAATCTTCTAAGAACTGATAAAACTTGTCGTCGGCAATATCTTTCGTGAATTTAGGAATTTCATTTTCAGCCGGAACATCACGCAGCATCCATTCCATATGGCTCCACCAGAATCCCTTGGTCGAATCGTGGTGATCGTTGGGCTGATCAGAATAAAGATGATGATGGCGATGTAGCCCGATCCACCAGATTGGCCCACCCTGCATTGCTAAGGAACCAAAGAAAACTAGCGTGTATTCTAGCCATTTTGGGACTTGGAAGCTGCGGTGGCTCATGAGACGGTGCCAGCCGAGGGTAATTCCTAAGCCCCCGGTCAGCCAGTGAAGAAAGATTGCTAATCCGACTGCGCTCCAGCTAAAGTTTCCGGGCAAAAAGGCGAACAGTGCGCCGATGTGAATCGCCACCATGAAGCCTAGCGTGGGATAGTCTATTTTCAGTTTTTCGGAAGTTGCAATAGTCATGAAAGAATCTCTAAACGGAATACGATACTCAATTTGCGCGACAATAGAACCCGCTCTAACCGACTGAGTTATTCGGGTTAGCGCAATCTCTACTGTAAATATTAATGAACGAGGCAGACGATGGACGGCTCGATCTTGATAAAAGAAGCAGAACAGGCGCTATCTGCAATTTTTTCTGGTATTGACTCTCAGGTCAAGAAAAATTTACAAAGGGTGCTGGCTGCTTATCGCCATCATCGAGTGGGAGTTCATCATTTTGCCAGTGTTTCCGGCTACGGTCACGATGATCTAGGGCGAGAAGTGCTCGATCGTGTCTTTGCCGAGATCGTTCAGGCTGAGGCTGCGATCGTGCGGGTGCAGTTCGTTTCGGGAACTCATGCAATCGCCTCGGCACTCTACGGAGTGCTACGTCCGAATGATGAGATGCTCTGCGTTGCAGGTGCGCCCTACGACACGTTAGAAGAAGTGATCGGCTTGCGGGGACATCAGCAAGGCTCTCTTAAAGATCTTAACGTTTCGTATCGGCAATTGGAACTCACACCGGACGGGTTAATCGACTGGCACGCGCTCCGGACGGCGATTCGACCGAACACAAAATTAGTTTCGATTCAGCGATCGTGTGGCTATTCGTGGCGACCGAGTTTGTCGATCGTCGAAATTGAGAAGATTATTGCGATCGTCAAGGAACAGAATCCGGATACGGTTTGCTTTGTGGATAACTGCTATGGAGAGTTTGTGGAAGATCGAGAACCGACGGCGGTTGGAGCAGACTTGATTGCGGGGTCTTTGATTAAAAATATGGGAGGGACGATCGTCACGACGGGCGGATATGTTGCAGGTCGAGCTGATTTGGTAGAGATGGCAGCTTGTCGGTTGACCGCTCCGGGAATTGGCAGTTCCGGCGGTGCGACCTTTGATCAAAATCGCTTGTTATTTCAGGGTTTATTTCTCGCGCCTCAGATGGTGGGTGCGGCAATGAAAGGCAATCACCTGACCGCTTATGTGTTTGACAAATTGGGATATCCGGTAAATCCGGCTCCGATGGCTCCAAGGCGCGATGTGATTCAAGCGATCAAGTTGGGTTCACCGGAAAAGATTATTGCGTTTTGCCGAGCGATTCAGCAGAATTCACCGATCGGCTCTTATCTTGATCCGGTTCCGTCGGGGATGCCGGGATATGAAAGTGAGTTAGTAATGGCAGGTGGGACTTTTGTCGATGGCAGCACTTCCGAATTTTCGGCTGATGGGCCTCTGCGTGAACCTTATGTTGTCTTTTGCCAGGGTGGAACGCATTGGACGCATGTAGCGATCGCACTCGAAGCCGCGATCGAAGCCCTGCAACAAAAAACCCCCGACCGAAGCCAGGGATAATTATCAGGGTGCATCTACCATTCCCCTACACATAGGGATTCGTGTAAATCAGGATACTTTTGCAGAATTTCCTAAAATTGCGATCGCCACTCCAGTTAATAAGACCAAAGCGCCTGCAATTACTTGCATTCCAGGAATTTCTTGGAATAGTGCGATCGCAAAAATTGTCGATCCAACTGGCTCTAGCAAAATGATCAGGGTGACGATCGTTGGCGGTAGATGCCGCATTGCCCAATTGAAACTCGTATGTCCAATCAGTTGTGGAAACACTGCCATCAACGCAATGTAAACATAAGTGAGAATGGGATAGCCAATGTAAGATGAGCCAAATAGAAACGGTAAGGGAAACAAAACGATCGCTGCAACGCTATACGCGATCGTGACATAGCTTTTCACGTTTAATCCTTGCCGTTGTGCTTCTCGTCCTAAGAGTAAATAAAAACTTGCTGCCCATGCCCCGACGATCGCTAACCCATTTCCCAGTAGCGGATTCACGCCATCTCGACTTGCCTGATCAAACCCGATTAAGACACCCCCAATCATCGCGATTCCAATTCCCCAAAACGTTGCGCGAGTTGGCTTTTCTCGTAGCCAAATCCAACTGATCAGCGCCACCCAAAGCGGGTTAGTTGTTACAAGCGTTGTCGAAGCTGTGATCGAGGTATACGACAGCGACGAAATCCAAGCTGCAAAATGTATCGCCAGCGAAACGCCTGCACCGATCGCAAATTTGGTCGCATTTGGGGAAGCCGCCTGAAAAGACCGCCAAGTTGGAACCAGAACCAGCGCTGCGATCGACAATCGGGATGCTGCCAAAACGAGACTAAATCCAACGCCTGAAACACCTGAAACTGTTGTCGCAAGTCGAATCAGAATGGCAGCCGTTGAAACTGAAAGGATTCCGATCGTCAAAACGATCGTTAATGTGAGCGTGTTCGATCGCATTGCTCTTAAAAATTAAAGCCTACCTCGAAGCAGGAGTTCTCCGAAGATAGCGACTGAACTAGAATGCTTTTCGATCGCTAAGCTTCGTACTAGCTAAACCAAGACGAGCGTACCGCTCATTTGCCAGCAAAACTTGAATGCCTTTTTCGCCACACTGTTGGGAAAAAAGTTTAAGTAGAATTTGACGATCGCTCTGACTTGAATCATTTGTTGTAAGAAACTTTTCCAGCCCAATACTGCTCAATCCGTAAATCAAGCGACGACTATAGTTAGCATCTTTGTTAAATAGAAATCCACCGTGTCCATCTGCGCCAGAGAAGATCAAAGCAATATAATCTTTGAAATTTAGGAAAGATTTACCGAGTGCTTGACTGACAATTCCTCTACCGTTTTCTTGGTAGTTTGTGCAGTCGAAATAAGTAAATAACTCTGCGATAAAGCGATCACTCTCCAAGTCAATTTCTGCTTGCCGCTTCGAGAGTGGCATGCCTTCGCGTAGATACAGACGCTCTAGAAATTCAATTCCACAGAGCGGAATTAATTGCCCACGATCGTCTAAATTCACGATGCCACTTTTCTCCAGTCCAAACTTTCCTGGACTTCTCACAATTACGTTTCCTAAACGATATCCTCCATCTCGTGTACTTGTTGGAAAACTAAAGTAATTCGCCGCAGTTGAAGCAATTTTTAACACCATGTCGCCTTCGTTGCTGAATAGATATGCTTCATCAAACCGACGCAGCGAAGACTTTAACGGATTACCTCGTCCTGAGATGACCGTCTCAGCAGAAATATCGGGAGCGACTAATACTAATCGGCTCAATCGAAA
Source organism: Cyanobacteria bacterium FACHB-63 (assembly GCA_014695255.1). Lineage (GTDB taxonomy): Bacteria > Cyanobacteriota > Cyanobacteriia > Leptolyngbyales > Leptolyngbyaceae > Leptolyngbya. The sequence continues at coordinate 89,846 of JACJNX010000077.1, read as the reverse complement.
GACATTGCCAATATCTGGAGACGGAAGTTTTCTCTGATTTCCTGTTTCTAGATTCCCAATTGAATCTCGATCGAATACATCTGACAAAATTCGCACCGTATTCGTTACAACAAAAGCACCCATGCTGTGCCCAATGAAGCTAAGACGGACTCGTTTTTGTCGATTTGGCGATTGTTCTACTAACTGATTATCTAATTGTCGAACAAATTCAACTAAGTCTGAAACTCCAAAATTTGCGGCACGATAAGTATCTCGAAAATATCCCGAAACTCTCAGAACAAAAATCGTCAAAATGATGACAACAATAAATAGTGCGATCGTTAGCGCAAAAGATGAAGCAATCAAGAGAGTAACGTTATCAACCAATTTGAATAATGCAATTAACAGGTAAAAAATTCCGCCAATAACCCAAATTGCTGATCCAAAAATTCCTGCGATCGCTAAAGGTTTTGGCAAGGCTTTGAATGCCTTAGATGCCCCCTGCAAAAACTTAAGAATGCTCGAAGATTTCTGACCTGATCCACTCGGAAATACGTTTTCTGAAGACCATCGATAACCGATGACCATAAAGCCCGGTGAAACATGGTCTGCAAAATTTTGATCAACGTATCTGCGGATTTCTTCGTACCACCATCTTGCACCAGATTTACTGGAGTTATAGCCGTGAATTGCAATCAAAATTTCGGCATCATCATGCTGCTGTAGGTAATCTGCAATCTCTTTTAAAGCCTCACTAGGATCTCGATCGCTTGTCGATTCATCTTTATCTTCAACATTGATCGGAGCAGTGCTGCTCACCATATACCCTGGAAAGCGAAACCCATTCATATCAAATGGCTCAATCGTCAGTAGATGATGGCTCATTGTCAGTTCCTCAGCATTAATCTGCCGCAATATAATAGCTTGCGATCGGGATCTTGCTGAGGAAATTTGAGTTGTTTTAAGCGAAACGGATATTGGCTTGCTTTAATCGGTTGAGCGCTTCCCCTAAGCGATCGCACTCTGCGATTAAGCTAATTCGCACATATCCCTCTCCACCTGCGCCAAACGCATTTCCAGGAGTGACAACAACACCCGTTTTTTGCAGAACTGTCAGCGCAAAATCGGTTGAACCCATTCCCGGCGGGCAAGGAATCCAAAGATACATCGTCGCGTTAGGTTTCGGAATCGACCAGCCTAATTCAGCGAGTCCGTTAATTAAGAAATCGCGGCGAGTTCGATAGCGCTCTTGCACTTCGACGAGGTAGCGATCGGGCAGATTCAAAGCGGTTTCTGCTGCGGTCTGAATGGCGGAAAAAATGCCGTAATCAAGGTTCGTTTTCAGCGTCCGCAATCCTTGAATCACATGGCGATTTCCTACAACAAATCCCACGCGCCAGCCTGCCATGTTGTACGTTTTTGACAGCGTATGAAACTCAACTCCGATCTCTTTCGCACCTGGAATTTCTAATAAGCTTGTGGGCTGATACCCGTCAAACGCTAATTCCGCATAGGCTTGATCGTGTACCAGCAAAATTTCATATCGACGCGCAAAGGCAACAATTTCTTCAAAAAATTCGCGTGGAGCGGTTGCAGTTGTGGGATTGCTCGGATAATTGAAATACAAAATCTTCGCTTTCTGCGCCACTTCTTCGGGAATGGCGCTGAGATCAATGAGCCAATTTTGCTCAGCTTTCAACATCAATGGGTACAACGTTGCACCCGCAATTAAGGGTCCTCGAAAATGCGGGGGATAGGAAGGACTCGGAACCAAAACCACATCGCCAGGATCGAGATATGCCAGGGCTAAATGCGTTAGCCCTTCTTTTGATCCCAATAGCGGCAAGGCTTCACCATCGGGATCAAGATCAACTCCGTAGCGTCTTCGATACCAGTCGGTAATCGCTTTACGAAAGCTGGCTGTTCCCTCAAAAGGGGGATATCCGTGATGTTTAGAATCTTGAATCGCACCGATCGCTGCCTCCACGATCGGGTTTGGAGTCGCCCCATCTGGATTTCCCATGCCTAAATCGATCAGATCAACCCCTTGCGCTCTGGCGTTGGCTTTTAGCTCATCCAGACGCGCGAACACATACTGAGGCAGCTTTGTTAAGCGATTGGCAGGAGAAATCCAGGGCAAATTCATGAGTGTGAAGCGATCGACGAATAGTGACTGAGTTGGCTATTCTACCGCAGATTTAACGCTTCAGGTATAGGCTGACGAATAGGCAACAGGTGGACTTAATCCTGAGATGAAATCTTTCTGGTTTACGAGGCTGATTCCATCTTGACTAGATTTGGTCTGGATCGACTCCCATCGATCGGAGTCGTTCGGCTCGTTAGCGTTCAGTCTCTGCTTGTTCCGAATCCGTGGGAATGACTTGCTCAGTGCGATCGCAGAGGGGATGAGCGATCGCCCTATCTGCTTTGCAGCTACAGTGTGAGCAATTCTTAGAGGGTTAAGACTTCTGCGGGACGTTCAAAAATTCCAACGTGTGAACATCGAAGGTTCCCAATCACCCGCCGCAGATAACCTTGAATTCTAACCATAATCTCCCGACGGTCGGTGTGCATTGGGATTGTTAGCTAGCTCTCTCAACTAGAACTACGCCTATACTACTTTGTTCAACTCCTTGATCACATATTCATGATTAATAAGAGCGGTAGCCCTACATAGCAGGAAGAATGTTCGCATCGCAAATAGGAAATCATCTTTTTCTGTGGGGGAGAAGGTTAACTTATGGTCTTCATCAAAATCACCAAAAAATATTCCTTCGCCATCATAATCAAACATAAAATCATAATTAATTGATGGGTTCAAAAATGAGTAGTCCACCTTCAAAACAATATTACACATTGATATATCATGTGGCAGCCATTTCATTTCATCACCATAGATAGATAGCATGAAAATACAACTCTCAATAGTGTGAATAAAACCATTCACAAGCTCAAAATAAATCTCTAGATCATCAATATTCGGAGCTGAGTATTCATGCTCTACTTTATTTCTAATTCGATTTAGTTTACTCAGAGAACGTGAGTTGAATATACCCATCGACTCTATCCAACAAAGATTAGTTGGATAGAGTCGATGGGTTTAACTTGGTTCTTCAAGTTAAGCACACTTAGAAATATATCTATCTCGCACTCCATCGCACGCTTGAGGTGGCTAACGCAATTAATTTTACTCATTTCAGAGCTATGAATTAATTCTTGTTGAGCATAATCTAAATAATCAAATGAACCTAATTCAAATGAAGGGAAAACAAGATCCGCCCCAAAAGACTCGTGATAATGAAGATGAAGTAGATTGTCAACAAAGAAATCTCGCAACCGAAGGGCTTTATCTGATAAAGGCATATTCCTCACGTATCAATCTGTTCACATACTGTTTGCTAACTAACAATTATTTAGACTGACTTTTTCCGCCTAATTCTCCAAATTGGATAGTTATGCAGAATTTTGTCTGCCTAATTCCCGCAAATGAATTCAGAAACTGCCCCTCTCTTCACAAGTAAGCTTGTTCTGTACGCCTACCAAACGACCGCCAAATTCCCGCTTACGATCGCCAACTTATCATCTTAAATACACCAGTCGATCGACGAAAGAAGGTTGATTGAACTTGAATTCATAACAGTTCAATCAACCTCACTTCAAAGTTGCATCAGTCCTGCCGAGCAATTTCCCCAATGTCACGCGATCCTGAATAATCACCAATCTCAGTTCGGGTCGTTGAACTCGGAGCCGTGGTCGAAACCATCGCTGCCATGAGTTGACTCGGAACAACTGGGAACGGCAAGCGGTGAATGTCTGAAGTCTCGTTACAAGCCACTTCTGCGGCGTGTTGAAGTTGCGCGATCGTTACGTTCCCCAATCCCAAATCCGATAAAGTCTTCGGCAACCCAATCTGATCGTAGAACTTCAACAATTGCTGGCGGGAAGTCGCTGCAAGCTGATTACCTTGAACCATTTCTTCAAGCCGTAGCTGCACCAAAATCCCAAACGCAACTTTTTCGCCGTGTAAAGCGTGATGACTTTCGAGCAGGTGCGTCAGTCCGTTGTGAACCGCATGAGCCGCAACAGTTCGACACTGCGCTCCCCCAATTCCACCAATCACTCCTGCCATTAATACCGAAGCATCCACAACTTCTTGCCACTCTGATCCCAAAGGATTCTGCAATGCGGCTTCGGATTTCTGGAACAGGATATCGCGCAACACTCGCGCTTGTTGAACGGCTGCAATTAGCAAGGTTTTGTCAGAGTGACCGCTACTGACTGAGGCTTCGTACCATTTCGCGATCGCATCTCCAATTCCAGCAATCAATGTTCGTTGCGGTGCGGTTGCAATCAACTCGTAATCTAACACCAGCAGATCCGGGCAGCGCGGCAACCCGACATCGTACAGAAAAGCGTGCTGCTCAGAATAGATGTTTGATAGTGCTGTCCAAGCAGCACAAGTCGCGGCGGAAGTCGGAATCGTGACGATCGGCAACTGGCACTGATAGGCTAAGAGCTTTGCCGTATCGAGCGCTTTACCGCCTCCGACTCCAATGATCAAATCGGCTTGATGGTCGGCGACTGCCTTTTTCAAATTTGTCAACGTAATTTCGCTACAGTCCTTGCCGTAAGATGCTTTTTCAGCCTGAAGCGAGTGCGACTTAAACACTGATTTCAGCCGGGATTTAACCACATCAAGCGATCGTTCTCCACCGACTAAGAGCGGACGAGTTCCCAAGCGAGCGATGTGATCTCCGACTTGCTCGATTGCGCCTGACCCGCGTACTACTTGGGCAGGAGCAATCATCAACGAAACCACGGAATTTGATTGAGTAGACATGTTTGGAAGGAGAAACAAACTTTATGCGGCTGGCTGCGGTAACTGCGCCAAGTTCTCGCGATACAGCTTAATCGTAGCGTTTTCATCTTCGCGCATTGCAAGCGATCGCTGAATTTCACCCAAGTATAAAGGTTGGGATATCCCCTTTTCAGGATGCAAAATGGTTCGCGCCCGAATCGTCATTTGATTTGATCCTTGTCCAAGCCGACCAAAGGAGAAAATATCGATCGCCGCTTGTTTGAGAGTCGCTTCGAGTTGAGATTCGGTAATGGTTGGAGGCACAGCGATGACAACCTGAGCCGCTCCTGCATCAAATACCCGCGAGTAATGAACATTTCCAGGAATATTGGGACGGTTGTACAGTCCTAAACTAAGGGCAAACACCCCTCCGGTTAGAACGGCGGTGAATCCGGTCACGCCAACAAGTCGGAAGCGAATGCCCCATTTGAACAGGAAGGCAACGATCGTCAGCACGGCAAACGCGATCGTCGCAATGCCCAACCATTGAGTCTTTTCAATTAACTGTGCGGTTTCAAACATAGGAAGAATGGGTCAAGTTTTCAAATTAAATCTAATTACCAGTATCTTCATCCGGTGGCTCTTGATTCAAATACGCATCTAGCATTCGCTGAGTTTCAAGTCGAAGTCCACGAATCTCAGATTGCACCTGATCGAAACGGGCAAACATTCCAATTTGAGTTTCTGCAAGTCGTCGCGACAGTTCTCTAGTCTCGTTAATTTGCCCTTGTCGAGCAGCAAGCTGTTCTTGATGAACTTGAAGTTGGACAGCTTGAACACGCTGGCTCTGAGCCACGAAATCAATAAATTGATCGAGGTTTGCCTCTAAACGTTCGACGCGATCGCGCCAATTTTCTTGAGATGCTTCTGCCATGACACCGGATAGACCTGTTCACAAATTATAAGGTGCGATCGCTTACGGGAAATTTCCGCGAGTCGGAAGAAGCGTCAAGTCGCAACAAAGTTCAAAACATCGAGTTGCCTGCGCGGTCGTCTGCATTACCTTGCTCAAAGTCAACAGACAATAGCATACGAGATACTTGATCATCTGTTCGGAAACACCTTGCTTTTTCCACACAACTAGGATTGAAATTTGATACTCTTATCCAATTAGTGCTTGGGGAACATTGGCGTGGATATTCAAATCGGCAGGGGCAAAACGGCTCGAAGAGCCTATGGATTCGATGAAATTGCGCTTTCTCCTGGAGCGCGGACACTCGATCCAAAACTGGCAGAGACGCGCTGGACGATCGGCGGCATTGATCGCGAAATTCCGATCATCGCGTCGGCAATGGATGGAGTTGTCGATGTCGAGATGGCGGTCAAGCTTTCACAGTTAGGCGCACTTGGCGTTCTCAACTTGGAAGGCATTCAAACTCGCTACGACGACCCCAATCCGATTCTCGATCGCATCGCTTCAGTGGGAACAACGGAATTTGTGCCGTTGATGCAAGAACTTTATGCACAACCGATTAAGCCCGAACTAATCGAAAAGCGAATTCAAGAGATTAAATCCCAAGGTGGAATCGCTGCGGTAAGTGCAACTCCTGCGGGTGCAGACAGATTCGGACAAATTGCCGCAAAAGCGGGAGCAGATTTGTTTTTCATTCAAGCGACCGTCGTTTCGACCGCGCACTTGTCGCCAGAATCGATCGCGCCCTTGGATCTAGCAAAGTTCTGCAAAGAAATGCCAATTCCCGTGATTCTCGGAAACTGCGTCACTTACGAAGTCACGATGAATCTGATGAAGGCGGGAGCCGCCGCGATTCTGGTTGGAATTGGACCTGGTGCGGCTTGTACCTCTCGTGGAGTCTTGGGTGTCGGAGTGCCGCAGGCGACTGCCGTTGCGGATTGTGCTGCCGCTCGCGACGATTTCGAGCGCGAAACGGGGCGATATGTTCCTGTGATTGCCGATGGTGGACTGATTACAGGTGGCGACATCTGTAAATGTATTGCTTGTGGCGCTGATGCGGTGATGATTGGATCACCATTTGCTCGTGCCAAAGAAGCACCCGGACGCGGATTCCACTGGGGAATGGCAACGCCTAGCCCCGTCCTACCTAGAGGAACCCGGATTCGGGTGGGTACGACCGGAACCCTGGAACAAATCTTGCGCGGTCCCGCTCAATTAGATGATGGAACGCACAACCTGCTTGGAGCGCTGCAAACCAGTATGGGAACGCTAGGCGCGAAGAATATTAAGGAGATGCAGCAGGTCGATGTCGTGATTGCTCCATCCCTATTAACCGAAGGCAAAGTGTACCAGAAAGCCCAGCAGCTTGGAATGGGTAAGTAAGCGCAAACGGTGCGATCGTCGCGTTTCAATTCACAAGCCGCGATACCCTTGGTACACGAAGTCGTGACCGCAAAATAATGTTTTTATTAAAAACTTAAGAGTTTTGCCACGACTTGCAATATTGACGGGTAAATCCAAATCCGTCGTCTAGAATAGAGGAAGCGGAGACGCATGTTTCCGTTCACTCCTCACACCACACTCCGCCTGGACTTCGGTTTAGGCGGTTCCTTGCTTTTAAAGGGTCAGTTGGGAAGAAATCGTGACATGGTTTCCAAGCCTCACGCTTGATGTTTCCCAATCTAACTAATTCTTCAGTTTGTATCTAATTATGTATGGGCTGAGAATACGTCCCGTCATTTTTGCTATGTTAGAATTTCGTCAAATGAAACAAAGGCAAGGATTTTCAGGAATGTCAGCAACCGCACAAGTTACCGATTCTTCTTTTGACCAGGAAGTGATTCAGAGTGAGGTCCCAGTCCTGGTGGACTTCTGGGCACCCTGGTGTGGTCCCTGTCGAATGGTTGCACCTGTAGTCGAGGAGATTGCAGAGCAATACGAGGGCAAAGTCAAAGTGGTTAAAGTCAACACGGATGAAAATCCTCAAGTTGCTAGCAGATTTGGAATTCGCAGCATTCCCACGCTGATGATTTTCAAGGGCGGTCAGCGTGTGGATATGGTCGTCGGTGCTGTCCCGAAAACGACGCTTGCCAGCACACTCGACAAGCATCTTCTTTAAGGTTACGTCCCTGGATTCGTCTCATTTGCTAAACTCATTTGTCACAGTGCTGAGAACGCTCCGGAGTAAGATTCTGGAGCGTTTTTCAGTATTGCTGAGGGCATCGCATTCTGCCCAATCCCGCTAAAATAGAATGCCCTTGTGAGGAATCGCTCATGCCTGTTGACCCGTCCCAACCGTCCCCGTCGATGTTAAATGTCGAGCCGTTGCGATCGACGCTTAACGAGCTACTCGATCATCTCCCGAATATGCAGCATGGGGCGCTAATCGCCCAAGCGCTGAACTTGATTATACGGATGTCGGGCGATGAGATCGATCGACTGGACTGGAAGATTTTGAATGCGTCGCTGCAAGATATGGAGCGAGCGTTTACTGTGTTCTATCCGTATCGTCATGTGCGGAAGATTGCGATTTTTGGTTCTGCTCGAATTAAGCCGAATACCGAGGAGTATCAGCTTGCAAAAGAGTTTGCCCAATGTGTGACGCAGCAGGGCTACATGGTAATTACGGGTGCGGGCGGCGGCATTATGGAAGCGGGTAATGAGGGCGCAGGGGCTGAAAAATCGTTTGGTTTAAATATTCAGTTGCCGTTTGAGCAAGGTGCAAATCAATTTATTCAAGGCGATCCAAAGCTGATTCCGTTTAAGTATTTTTTCACGCGCAAAGTGTTTTTCCTGAAGGAAAGCGATGCGTTAGCGCTGTTTCCGGGTGGGTTTGGGACTCAAGATGAGGCGTTTGAATGTTTGACGCTGACTCAAACTGGGAAATCGGCTCCGGTGCCACTGGTGCTGGTGGATAAGCCGGGAGGCAAATATTGGGATGACTGGGCGGAGTATATTAATCGGCAGTTGTTGAAGCGCGGCTTGATTAGCGCGGATGATCCGAGCCTGTTCACGATTACCGATGATATTGATGTTGCTTGTGCGGCGATTTCTAATTTCTATCAGGTGTATCACTCTAGCCGCTATGTTGGCAGTCAGTTAGTGCTGCGGTTAAAGACGGAGTTGAGCGATGCGGCGGTGGAGGAGTTGAACGATCGTTTCAAAGAGATTCTGGTCACAGGTCGGATCGAGAAAACGAAGCCGCTTCCGCAAGAGGCGAAAGATGAGACTTACGCTTTGCCGCGTTTGATGATGAATTTTAATCAGCGGGATTTAGGCAAGCTGTATCAACTGATTGCAGCGATTAATATGCTGGGGAATCCACCGCCAGAGATTTCTGCCCATCCGGAGCGGAAGTAGAGAAAATTTGCGCATTGTGAGATTTTTTGAAATATACCAATTCGATCAACTAAACCCATGGATTGAACGATCGTCGTCCCACCGCAAAATCCGGGTAGAGACGCGATTAGGAGACTCGCTGCACCTTCGTCGCGTCTCTACAATCGCGTCTTTACAATGTCGTCGGGTCAACGCATAATCTGCCGCATTGTTTTTCAAATGGTATTAGGAGATTCTTCTATCCAAAATTTTTGCGGTTGCTATTTCAGATCGAGTAACCCTTCTTCCTTGAGCTTTGGGTTAAATCGGATTTCTGTTTGAACATTTCGCGCTTTCAGTTGAGCCATAATCTCAGTTTCGATGCGCCGAGCAACGTTCTTTAGTGCTTTTCCCTGTGTGAATTCATCGAGAGCGCTTTCGTAGGTCGATCGCTCTTCATCCGTCATTAAGGATTTGACCTGGATTGGCTCTGTCCATTTGGCTTCGTTGTCGATCGATAAGCTGTTTTCTTCGATCCAGGCAGTGCGAATTGTTTCGAGGAGTGTGCGGTTGGGTCGATCGAAGGTTTGCACTTTGATCCAGTAACACTCAGAAAGGCATCGAACTAAATGTTGTCTTAAGCTGAGAAAAACATCCCGCGAAAAGCCAATAAACTTTAGCGTTTGAGATTGATCAAAAATGGCATAAATGCCGACTTTGCCTTGAAATTGTTCGGGCAGTTGACCATGCTCATCAACATAGGGAATAAAGGCTAAATTGGCTAAGGTAGGAATTTCGGTCATAGGATTCGGCGGGCGACGTTGTCTGATCGTAGTATATTGGGCATTGCCGATGCTTGCACCGCGCTTCGCGTTCGCCAAACTTAATGATGACTCAATCGAATTCCGTTCAAATTCCCGCTTGTGCTTGGCAGCGCTCGATCGGGCAAGGGTGGGAAAAGCCCTACACAGTGCGCTATCCAAGTAATTTAGATGATGGAGCTTGGCATGGTGCGCCGTTAGGGGGATTTGGAGCGGGATGTATTGGTCGATCGTCGAGAGGCGATTTCAATCTGTGGCATATTGATGGCGGTGAACATCTGTTTGAATCGATGCCTGCTTGTCAGTTTAGTGTGTTTGAGCAAATCGGTGAACAATCACAAGCTTACGCACTAACTACCGATCAAACAATGGAGAGTTGGCGATCGTATCCCGAACAATCGGGAACTTATGCAGCATTGTATCCGCGCAGTTGGTTCAAGTATGAGAATGTGTTTCAAGCACAGCTAACTTGTGAGCAATTTTCACCGATCGTTGCTCATAACTATCAAGAAACAAGCTATCCGGTTGCAGTATTTCAATGGACAGCACACAACCCGACCGATCAGCCGATGACGTTGAGCATTATGCTGACTTGGGAGAATATGGTCGGCTGGTTTACGAATGCGCTCAAATCGCCGGAGATTCGGCTGAGAGATGATGGAAGTCCGGTGTATGAATATCAGCCCCGATTGCGTGAGAGTGCTGGTAACTTTAATCAACTGACTGGAAATGAACATCAGCTCGCGATCGTCATGTCTCGCACTGTGGATCAACCAAAAGAAGGCGACGGACAATGGGCGATTGCAACGTCGATTAATCCCTATCTGTGGGAAGTGTTTTATCACACACGCTGGAATCCTGAAGACGGTTCTGAACTGTGGGAAAGCTTTGCGCGAGATGGATCGTTGAGCGATCGAGACGATGAAACTCCCTCAGCAGGTGAACGGATTGGAAGCGCGATCGCAGTTCGGTTTACGCTCAAACCCGGTCAGACGCTACAAATTCCCTTTGTGCTGAGTTGGGACTTTCCGATCACAGAGTTTGCTGAGGGTGTGGAGTATTTTCGACGCTATACAGATTTCTTTGGTCGCAGTGGTCAGAATGCTTGGTCAATTGCTCGAACAGCATTGAAACATCATCGATCGTGGCAGGAAAAGATTCAAGCTTGGCAACAACCGATTCTTGATCGAACTGATCTACCAGATTGGTTCAAGATGGCATTGTTCAATGAACTCTATGATCTGACTCAAGGTGGAACATTGTGGAGCGCAGCAGATGAGCGCGATCCAGTTGGACAATTCGCGGTGCTAGAGTGCATTGATTATCGCTGGTATGAAAGCTTAGATGTGCGATTGTATGGTTCGTTTGGATTGTTGATGCTGTGGGCAGAGCTAGAAAAAGCAGTAATGCGATCGTTTGCTCGCGCGATTCCAAAACAAGACGATCGTACTCGCGTCATTGGCTATTACTATACGATCGGCGCTGAAAGTCCGATGGCACTCCGCAAAGTCAAAGGCGCAACGCCACATGATTTGGGCGCACCGAATGAGCACGTTTGGGAGAAAACAAACTATACCGCTTATCAAGACTGCAATTTGTGGAAAGACCTTGGCTCAGATTTTGTGTTGCAAGTTTATCGGGACTATCTGTTAACAGGTGCAACCGACGTAGAGTTTCTTGAGGAATGTTGGGATGCGATCGTTGAAACCTTACAATATCTCAAACAGTTTGATCTCGACGATGATAGCATTCCCGAAAACTCAGGCGCACCGGATCAAACCTTTGATGACTGGCGATTACAGGGAGTCAGTGCTTACTGTGGCGGATTATGGATTGCAGCATTAGAAAGCGCGATCGCCATTGGAAACATTCTCGATCGACCTGTTGAGCTTTATCAATCTTGGCTTGTTCAATCCCGCACAGTCTATCAAGACACGCTCTGGAATGGGACTTACTATCGCTTAGATAGTGGTAGCGGCTCAGATGTAGTGATGGCGGATCAACTCTGCGGACAGTTCTACGCAAAGTTGCTGAACTTACCGGATATTGTACCGATCGACTGCGCTCAATCCGCACTGCACACCGTTTACGATGCTTGCTTTGTCAAGTTCAGTGAAAAGATGGGCGTTAAAATTGGCGCAGCAAACGGAGTCCGCCCGGATGGATCGCCCGAAAATCCAAACGCAACCCATCCACTCGAAGTGTGGACAGGCATCAACTTCGGATTGGCAGCGTTTTTAATGCAAATGGAAATGAAAACACAAGCTTGGACACTCACTGAATCAGTGGTGCAGCAAATTTATAATCATGGACTGCAATTTAGAACCCCTGAAGCGATCACAGCAGCAGGAACATTTCGCGCCAGTCACTATCTCAGAGCAATGGCAATTTGGGCGATTTTGCTGATTTATGATCGCACTTAAAATCAAAATGTCACGCCAACTTCAGACAATGGGTGTACACTCGATAATCAAATTAAGAATGTCTTAGATTTTATTCACTCTCCTGTCTGCAAGCTAGTATCGATCGACTGCCTTCTTAACACCAATTACCCGCAATCTCACTGAGTAGAACAATAGAATGAAACGAGTACCGCGATTCCTGGCTTTCCTGTTGGGGTTTATGCTAGTGATGCTGCCTGTTAGCATCAATTGGGTGTTGCCCGGAGTCGCTGAAACGCCCCCCCGATCAGATCAAAAACCTAGAACTGAAGGGGATCGATCGCAGCTTCGCCCGTTTGATGAAGTGATCAAAGATGCTACACCGCTCAAAGGACTGTTTACGCTGTATCGCAACGAAAAGAGCGGCAAGCTGTTTGCAGAAATTATGCCGGAGCAGCTAGATCGCAATTTCTTTGCGGCAATGACGCTAGAGTCGGGCGTTGGGGAACGAGGGATCTATAGTGGCCTACCGATCGGAGACTTTCTCTTCACACTCCGACGGCACAGTAACACGATTCAGTTTGTGGTACCCAACATCTATTTCCGCTCAGAACAGGGATCGCCAATTCAGCGATCGATTCAGCGATCGTTCAGCGATTCCATTCTAGAAACTCTGCCGATCCGGAGTATTCATTCAGAACGCAAGAGCCTGCTTGTCGAACTCAATCCTTTATTATTATCAGACTTACCTGGACTGTTACCCGTTCTTGGAAGTTCACTGGGCGGCGATTACAGCCCAGATATGAATAATTCATACTTCGATCGAGTAAAAGCTTTTCCACAAAACATCGAAGTTGAGACGGTGTTTAGCTTTATGGGTAGCGGCAATGCTGAAAGCCTTCCTACTTACATCGAAACCCTGCCAGATAGTCGGGCATTTACTCTAAAGGTGCGCTATAGCTTGTCTCAACTGCCTGAGAACAGCGATTATCGCCCAAGACTAGCAGACGATCGCATTGGCTATTTCATCACCGCTTACAAAGACTATACCAACGACAACTCTAGACGACCGTTTGTTCGCTACATCAATCGCTGGAACTTACAAAAACAAGACCCCAATGCACCGCTATCTAAACCGAAAAAGCCGATCATCTTCTGGATTGAAAACAGTGTCCCATTAGAGTATCGCGATGCCGTTCGAGATGGGGTTTTGATGTGGAATCGCGCATTTGAAAAAATTGGCTTCAAAGATGCGATCGAAGTCCAACAAATGCCAGATAAAGCGGATTGGGACCCGGCAGATGTCCGATATAACACCATTCGCTGGTTCAATACCAACGATGCCATCTTTGCAATGGGGCCTTCTCGCGTTAATCCGCTCACAGGCGAAATTCTCGATGCAGACATCATTGTTTCTGCTGACTTTACCAGAGCCGTGAAAGAGGACTATCGCACACTTGTTGAACAAAACCAGATGCGATCGGCTCCCTTTGCCGCACAGCTTACGGGTAATGCCGACCTTTGCAACTATGGCATGGCAGCCCACTCGCTTCGCAAACAAGCCAAGGCTAACGAAAAGAAGAACATAGCGCGATTACGATTTGGTTCTCAGTTGGGCAACTATCAAGACCTTTGCTTTGGTGTAGATACGGCGAAACAATACGCAGTTGGAAATCTTTCGCTGGCACTGATGCAAAATACTTTGCCGAGCAGTCCGGAAATGAAAGCGTTTGCTCAAGAATTTATGCGGAGTTTAATTGCTCACGAAGTTGGACATACGCTAGGTTTGCGGCACAACTTCCGCGCGAGTTCAATGCTTAAACCTGAAGAACTTAACAACACTGTGATTACTCGGTCTAAGGGCTTGGTTGGATCAGTGATGGAATATGCTCCAGTCAACCTTGCACCCCAAGGAACTAAGCAAGGTGACTATTTCACTCATATCATTGGTCCCTATGACGAATGGGCGATCGAATACGGGTACAAGCCGATTAATGCAATTATTCCCCTCGCTGAAAAGCGTGAGTTAGATAAAATTGCTCAGCGCGCTCCTGCTCCCGAACTGACTTACGCAACAGATGAAGACCTGACTTATCTCGATCCCAAAATCAATGTGTTCGACATGAGCGGCGATCTGCTGACTTATGCTCAGTGGCAATTAAACAATGCTCGCGAGATGTGGAATCGGGTTGATCAACGCTATCCATTCCAGGGCGATGGCTTTAATGAAGTCAGGGTTGCTTTTAATGCGGTGTTTGAATACTACTTCCAGTATTCGACTTTCTTGAGCGAGTACATTGGAGGACAGTATTTCAATCGATTTAAGGCGGGTGATGCCAAGGGAAGATTGCCGTTTGAGCCAGTGCCGATCGAGCAGCAGCGCCAAGCTTTAGCCTTGATCGAAAAGTATGTGTTTAGCGAAGACCCGTTCCGCTTTTCACCGGACTTTCTCAACAAGTTAGCTCCGTCGCGCTGGGCACATTGGGGCGCAGATCCGACCCCAAACCTGGATTATCCGATTCATGACAACATTCTATTTCTGCAAAGTGTCACCCTCTATTCACTGTTGGATTACGATCGCTTAGCTCGTCTGAGAGATTCTGAGCTTAAAACCCAAGCTGGACAGGGATTAACGATTCCTGACTTGTTTGATAGCCTCCAATCAAGCATTTGGGGCGATGTGATTAAGCCCCAAGATAATCTCAAGCTATCCGGCTTGCGTCGCGCCCTCCAACGGCAACACATGGAGGCAATGATTTCGATGCTGCTGCGACAAGCGCAAGTCCCCGAAGATGCCCGGACGGTAGCGCGGTATGAACTGAAACAACTTCAACGATCGATTGATCGGGCGGTCGGGCGAGTGAACGAGAAGGAAGTCTACACCAAAGCACACTTAGAAGAGGCACGCGATCGAATTGCCAAAGCACTAGACGCGCAATTACAGTCACAGTAAGGTGATCTAGATGATTCAATCTCTTCCCAAACAAATCACGTTTGATGAGTTCATTGCTTGGTATCCCGAACACTCTGAATATCGCTATGAACTCCACAATGAAGAAATTATTCAAATGCCCAAACCGATCGGTAAGCATTCAGAAGTGGGCGGATATATCTCGCTCAGATTAGGCATGGAGATTGAACGACTGCAACAACCTTACTTTATTCCCAGAGAGTGTTGGGTCTGTGATTACTTGGGATTAGGAGGAAAACGGTATATTGGTTCACCCAAACAGCCAACGTTTTCGGTGTACCAATTGAATGAAGATGGAGAGTATGAAGTGAGACAATTTCGGGGAGAGCAAGCGATCGCATCAAAAGTCTTCCCCGAATTACAGCTAAGCTTGAATCAGGTTCTAGATCGCATTAACTCATGAATCAGTATTTCGCGACTGTGGCGCGAGGACTAGAAACGCTTGCAGCACAAGAATTAGATCAGTTAGGTGCAATCTCGATCACACCAGGATTTTGTGGAGTCGCATTCACAGGGGATCTTGCACTTCTGTATCGCGTCAATCTTTGGGCGCGACTGCCGTTTCGCATCTTGATGAAGCTGCATGAGTTCCCCTGCCAGGATGCAGAAGATCTTTATCAGGGTGTGCAATCGATCGATTGGTCGCTGTATCTCACTCCGGATATGACCTTAGCTGTGAATGCTACAGGTAAAACTAAGCAGCTTAATCATACGCATTTCACAGCCCTGCAAGTTAAAAACGCGATCGTGGATCAGCAGCAAGACAGGTTTGGCGATCGCTCTAATGTTGAACTTCAAGCCCCAGATCTTCAGATTAATGTGCATCTTGATCAAAATACTTGCGCTGTAAGCCTTGATAGTTCGGGTGAGAGCTTACACCGTCGAGGCTATCGTCCAGCCGTCGGCTCCGCACCACTTAAAGAATCCTTAGCAGCAGCGCTAATTCAACTCTCTGGGTGGCAACCGGAGCAGGTTTTTTATGATCCCCTCTGTGGGTCAGGTACATTACCCTTAGAAGCCAGTTTAAAGGCATTGAATGTTGCACCAGGATTATTTCGCGATCGGTTTGGGTTTGAAACCTGGCTGGATGCAGATTTGACCTTATTAGAGGACTTGATTCAAGCCGCAGAAGCGAGTCAGCGAGAGGATCTTCCTGCACCGATTTGGGGGAGCGATCGCGATCCAGCAGTGATCGAGCAAGCGATCGTCAACGCAACTCACTGTGGAGTCTCAAATCACGTCTATTTTGCGACACTCGACTTATCGGAAGTTGCTGCTCCTGCCGACAGTGGAGTTTTATTCTGCAATCCGCCGTATGGAGAAAGACTGGGACGAGAGAGTGACTTGAGCGGCTTTTACAAGCGGTTAGGCGATGTGCTGAAGCAGCAATTCAAAGGGTGGACAGCGTTTGTATTGAGTGGAAACAAAGAACTTTCCCAATCGATCGGACTAAGATCGGCGCAAAGATTCCCCGTATATAACGGAGCGCTGCCCTGTCAGTTAATGAAGTACGAACTGTATTGATTTCTCTTTTGTTACACTTAATCAAACTTTTCGAGATACGCCCAAGTTATTGCACTCGCGGCTCAAGATTGTGTTATGTTATAGGTTCAAGAGACTTTCTTCGGCTGTGTAATTCCTTTCCATTACGTTAAGTGTTGCTCCGAATCTAAATCTCTCTACATCCATTTTGGAGCAATGTTTTATGTCGATTTACGTGGGTAATCTGTCCTACGAAGTGGTTCAAGACAATCTTGAACAAATTTTTGCTGAGTTCGGAACGGTCAAGCGAATTCAACTCCCGACCGATCGAGAAACGGGGCGCTTGCGCGGATTTGGCTTTGTCGAAATGTCAAGCGACGAAGAAGAAACGGCTGCGATCGAAGCTCTTGACGGAGCTGAGTGGATGGGTCGTGATCTCAAGGTCAATAAAGCTAAACCTCGTGAAGAAAGAGGTGATTCAGGCGGTAGAGGCGGCGGTTTCTCTCGGCGTTACTAAACCCTGGAGCTGAACCAGTTTAAAGAGTGTGCTTGTGCTGTGCGTGAGTAGCGCTCTGAGTGCTCAAAGTTAAGACTGGTAAGAGGCTACTTAATCGTGAGTAGCCTTTTTTATCGGCATTTATTCAATATCAATATTCGCGAGGACATTAGATGACCCAAGTTATTCCGGGTGAGAATGAAGGAATTGAGTCAACCCTGCGTCGATTCAAGCGCGAAGTTTCTAAAGCGGGCATTTTTCCAGATATGAGAAAACATCGCTTTTTTGAAACGCCGATCGAAAAACGGAAGCGCAAGGCATTAGCAAAGCATCGACAGTTTAAGAGAAAGCCTCGGTATTAATCAAATTAGCTGCGGCTTCGATGTTGCTCTAACCACAGGGCAACTTCAGCGTAAAGGTCGCACCCTGATTAACTCCTGGGCTTGCTGCTTCAACCGTCCCTCCGTGTAGCTCAGCCAGATAGCGCACTAATGCTAACCCTAATCCCAATCCGCCGTAACTACGAGTCAGCGTACTGTCCTCTTGACGAAAGCGATCGAAGACATACGGCAAAAAGCTTGGATCAATTCCTCTTCCAGTGTCGCTAATCTGAATGTGAATGAACTGATCCACCCGCATCAAGGTCACTTCTATCTCGCCTTCAGGCGGTGTAAACTTCACCGCATTGCACATTAAATTCCACAGAATCTGGCGCAGTCGATTGGGATCGCAGACGAGCCGATCGACCGTCGAATCAAGCTGAGTGTAAATGTGAATGTGTTTCGCTTGAGCCGCCGGACGAATGGTATCAATTACGGCTGAAATTACAGTGCTGACATCGGTTGGCGACATCTGCAAGTGGAGCCTGCCTTGCACGACCCGCGCCATGTCTAGCATATCCTCCAAGATTTGCGCTTGTGCTTCTGCGTTACGTTCGAGCGCATCCATGCCGCGTGCCATCATCTCAGGATTAAGCGATCGAGATCGAAACAAGCGAATCCAGCCCAACACAGAATTAAGTGGAGTCCGGATCTCGTGCGACAAAATGGTTAAAAATTCGTCTTTGGTGCGGTTGGCGGCTTCTGCTTTAGTGCGGGCAGCTTGTTCAAGCTGGAGTAATTGATCGCGCTCCTCCTGCATCTGGCGATATTCTGTAATCTCAAAGCTGACGCCACTCATGCGAATGGCTTGTCCGGTTTCGTTATAGAAACACCGTCCTTTCGAGGCGATCCAATGCACACTCTGATCCGCCCAAACAATCCGAAACTCATCGTAATAGTTCTGTTGCGCCTCGATCGTTTGATTTAGATGGTGCAGCACCCGCGATCGATCATCTGGGTGAACCCGCAATAAAAAGGTCTCACGCGTTCCACTAAACACTTCCGCAGCAATGCCAAAGAGTTTTCTTTGCTGATCGCACCATTGCAGCAGATCCTGGTGCATATTCCAATCCCAGCACCCTAAATGAGCCGCCTCCTGTGCCATTTCTAGCCAGACTTCCCGGTCTTCGACGACCGCCTCCGCTTGCCGATAATCTTGTCGAATGCGAGTTAAAAGCGAAATACTCCAGCCGATTAGCAAGGTAAAGATGACAGCCGTTTTTAGCGTCAGAAACGACAAATTGAAAATTGTATCTTCTGGGGTTTGGGGTTGTCCCCAGAGTGTGACAAGCGCTTCGAGAATTGCAAGCGCGATCGCGGCTTGCAGCAGTTGACACACCATGCCTTCGCTCGATCCCTCGCTGATTTGGATCACCTGCATCACGGCTTCATCGAGGTGCAATGCCTGAATTCCTGCACCCAGGATCAGAAACGTGAGTGCGGTTGTCAATGCCATTTTTGGGGCGGGGTACAACGGGGGCAAGCCGATCGGATGCACATTGTTGACGAGTGCATTGACTGCGATGAGTGCGACCGCCAACGTAAGCACTTGAGCGACGCGCTGCCAGGTGCGATCGGTGCGACTCGAAGACAACAGCGCACTGCCAATCAAGACAAAGTTCAGCCCGGTGCTCATTGCCGTTGGACGAATGGTGCTAACAAGTTGGAAGTCCACCAAAGGCGACATCCAGCTTTGAGCAAGCTGCCAGTCTGGAATACTTGTGACGAAGCTTAAAAGCCCGAAAGCAATCACGACGATCGCCAATATTTGCGAAATCCGCTGTGTGACTGGATGCCGAGGTCGCCATTTTAAGAAACCCAGCGACAGGGCTGCGATCATAAACACGATCGCGCTCTGGATGCTCATGGGGGCAAGGTCATTGGCAAAGCTGCCCATCAGTAAAGGTAAGTGCAGTTGCCATCCCATAAGGACACTCGAACCAATGCAGAACACGATCGCGCTACTGGCGATCGCGGCTCGCTGAAACAGTTTGGTCAGATCGAGATGCGCGGTTTGATGCAGAGGGGCAAGGTTTGTCATAAAAGTCTACACAACGCATCTTCCTTAACAAGCAAAGTAATCTTATTGCTCAATTTAGGGTGTAATTGACAACACGGCATCCACCGGGGAAGGGAAGGTTGCTGCGAGGGTCATCTTTCTAAGTGTTGATCAGCCTGATAGTTAGGCTGCGGTCGAGGGCTTGTATTATTTAAGCGGTCTCGATCGCACCCAATCATCTGCAACTTTGCACAAGCTGGATCACACCAAAACGTTATGAAAAAGTTATCACTCAATCCTGATGGACTGAAGCAGTCCTACACTAGAGCTTGGACTAATGAGAAGATGCTCCAATGGACATGACGAGTCGCAGTACGATCCCGGAAATTCTTGAAGCCTATGAAACAGACTTGCTAGCAGAGTGGAGTCGAGAACTGGCGATCGCGAACAGTCGAGGGGGGCTAATCAAAGAAGCAGAAATGCAAGAGGAATGCCGCGAATTTCTCCATGTGCTTCGGAACGCTGCTCAGCACAATAATCTGACGAATCTTCAAGCTCCAGAGTGGCGCGACGTGCGGGAAATGGTGGAAAGCGTGGCACGATCGCGCTTGCAAAAAGGCTTCACGCCAACTGAAACGGCAATGTTTGTGTTTTCGTTCAAGCAACCCCTGTTTGAGCGGATGCGGCATCATCTCAAAGATTCGGTTGCATTAGGTGAGGAAATTTGGCAGGCTACCACTTTGCTGGATCAACTCGGATTACTGGCGATGGAAGCGTATCAAAAGTCGCGGGAAAAAGTGATTCAGCGCCAGCAGGAAGAGTTGCTTGAGCTTTCTACGCCCGTTGTAAAACTTTGGAACGGGATTCTCGCTCTGCCAGTTATTGGGACGCTCGATAGCGCTCGGACTCAGACGGTGATGGAGTCCCTGCTCCAAGCGATCGTTGAAACTGAATCAGAAGTTGCGATTATCGATATTACTGGGGTTCCGACCGTCGATACCCTCACTGCTCAACACTTGCTCAAAACGGTGACTGCGGCTCGATTAATGGGAGCAGACTGTATTATCAGTGGCATTCGTCCTCAAATTGCTCAAACGATCGTGTATCTCGGCATCGATTTAACTAATGTGATCACCAAAGCCACATTGGCTGATGCGTTTCGAGTGGCACTGACGCGAGTGGGAGCGACCGTCGTTCGCACCCCAACGAAATAGGAGGAACCGCATGGAACGCATTCCTATTCTGCAAATGGGCAACTTTCTCCTGGTTACAATCCAGGTCGATATGCACGATCGTTTAGCCCTAACGCTACAGGATGACTTAACGACCCGTATCTCTGAAACTTCGGCGCACGGGGTTCTGATTGATATCTCTGCCTTGGAGATTGTGGATTCTTTTATTGGCAGGGTTTTAAGCAACATTGCGAAAATGTCGCGGGTGTTGGATGCCGAAACCGTCGTGGTCGGAATGCAGCCCGCCGTGGCAATTACTCTAGTAGAGTTGGGCTTATCGCTCACTGGAATTCGGACTGCCTTAAACATAGAAAAAGGCATGGCACTGCTGCGATCGTCACCGAATAACCTTGCCAATCCTCCAATCGTCGAGCGTGGACGGAGTGTACACGACGATGAAAAAGGCTGAAACGGTACTGATTGAATCTTCTACAGACGTGATTTTAGTGCGACGAGCCGTGCGCCAGTCTGCGATCGCGATCGGATTCGGCTTGGTTGATCAAACTAAAATTGTCACCGCCGCCAGTGAACTTGCCCGCAATACGCTGGATTATGGTCGCGGCGGACTGATGAAGCTAGAAACGCTGGAAACCGAAGGACGCAGAGGACTCCGGCTCACCTTTGAAGATCAAGGACCAGGCATTCCGGATATTGAAATGGCGCTCAAAGATGGATTCACCACCGGGAACGGTTTAGGAATGGGATTGGGTGGCGCTAAACGATTGGCGAATGAGTTTGTGATTGAGTCTGAGATCGGACAGGGAACGCGAGTTACGATCGTTCGATGGAAATAGCGATGATTTGATTCGGGATGGGTCAGAATAGGGCATGAGAGAATCGATCGCCATTGCAATCACTGAGTCTAGTCAAATGGGAGAAGCGCGACGGGTGGCTCTGCACTTGGCAACTCGTTTCGGGTTTAAGGAGACTGAGCGGGGCAGGGTCGGCATTGTCGTGACTGAGGTTGCGAGTAATCTGCTACAGCACGCCCAGGGAGGAGTAATTGTGCTGCGGGCGATCCAAGAACCGACGATCGGCATTGAGATTTTAGCCCTCGATCAAGGACGCGGAATGATCGATGTGGATCAGTGCCTACAAGATGGCTTTTCGACGGCTGGAACCGCAGGCAACGGATTAGGCGCAGTTCGTCGTCTTTCTGATTTGTTTGAAATCTACTCGATTCCTGGCTCTGGAACCGCAATCCTGATGCACCTTTGGTCAGAACCGCTTGCCCATCCACCCAAAATCTTGTTAGAAATCGGGGCGGTCTGCTTACCGAAGCGCGGCGAGGAAGTTTCTGGAGATGCTTGGGCAAGCCAAATCGAACCGCATCGCGCCGTATTGCTAGTGGCAGACGGGTTAGGGCATGGATATGCAGCAGCTAATGCCTCTTCAGCCGCCGTCAGAATGCTAGAGGAGAACTATCAGCGATCGCCCTACGAGATGATCGAAGCCGCACATCAAGCCTTGCGAAGTACACGCGGAGCGGTAGTGGCGATCGCTGAAATTAATTTTGATCAGCAATCAGTTCGCTACGCTGGCATCGGTAACATTGCAACCAGCATCTCTTCGTTTACCGAGCATTACAATCTGGTGTCTCACAATGGCACGGTTGGGCATGAAGTCCGCAAAATTCAGGAGTTTACGCATCCCTGGTATCCGAATGGGCTATTGATTATGCACTCTGACGGATTGGGAACGCAGTGGAGGCTCGATCGTTATCCTGGATTGCGCCAAAAACATCCCGCCTTAATTGCAGGAGTGTTATATCGAGACTTTAATCGCGATCGCGATGATGTAACCGTACTGGTGGCAAGGGAAGCGCAATGAGGGTTATTTTATTCACGCTTAGAATCCACTACGAGCAAGATATCGTACAGGCACGCCAGCGAACCCGTGAACTTGCCGATCGCTTAGGATTTGAACCGCAAGATCAAGCGCGACTGGCAACAGCCGTTTCAGAAATTAGCCGCAATGCGTTTCAATATGCTGGGGGCGGAACGGTTGAATTCTATCTTGATGGAAATCCTCAGTCCTTTCTGATTCGAGTTTGGGATCAGGGTCAGGGCATTCCGCATCTTGCAGAAGTGTTAACAGGACGCTACACCTCTCAAACAGGAATGGGGCTGGGCATCCTGGGTACGCGCCGATTGATGGATCACTTTGAGATCGAATCGCAACCCACCGGAACTACGATCGTCATGAGCAAAACGCTGCCGAAGCGATCGACGCTGCTGACTGAAGCGCAATTGCAGCAGATTCGGGACGAGATGATCGAGCGATCGCCCCAAAATCCTTACGAGGAGATTCAGCGCCAGAATCAGGAACTGCTGCAAGCGATGGCAGAACTGCGCCAGCGTGAAGAAGAACTGATTCAACTCAACCGGGAGCTAGAGGACACCAATCGCGGCGTGCTGGCTCTGTATGCCGAACTCGATGAAAAGGCAGACTCTCTACAACAGGCAAACGAACTCAAAACCCGCTTTCTCTCGAATATGAGTCATGAGTTTCGGACACCGTTAAATTCAATCCTCTCGTTGTCTCGGATACTGCTCAACCACTTAGACGGAGACTTAACCTCAGAGCAAGCAAAACAGGTGACCTTTATGCAAAAAGCGGCAGACGGATTATCTGTCTTAGTCAACGATCTACTGGATCTAGCAAAGGTAGAAGCTGGAAAAGTCGAAGTCCATCCCAGTGCATTTGAGGTCAGCGACTTGTTCGGCACGATGCGGGGAATGTTGCGCCCCTTGCTGGTGCAAAATAGCTCTGTGGTGCTGATTTTTGAAGAACAGATCGGATTACCGCCGCTCTATAGCGATGAAGGGAAAGTCGCGCAAATTTTGAGAAATTTTGTCTCGAATTCGCTCAAGTTCACCGATCGAGGTGAAGTGCGAGTGACGGCAGCGCAAACGGGTCAGACGATTACCTTTTCTGTATCAGATACCGGAATCGGGATTGCCCCTGAAGACCAAGAGCGAGTTTTTGAAGATTTCGTGCAAATCGAGTCTGAGCTGCAAAAGCAAACTAAAGGAACGGGACTCGGATTGCCGCTTACTCGGAAGTTAACAGAGCTATTGGGCGGTAGTGTTACAGTCATCAGCGAACTGGGAAAAGGCTCAACTTTTTCAGCCTCGATCCCGATCGTGTATCCGCACATCACCGAACTCACCTCTCCTCAGCAAACGATCGCGCCGCTCCAACCCGCTCGACTGCCGATTCTCGCGATCGAAGACCATACCGAAACGCTGTTTATTTATGAAAAACACCTGCAAGATTCGCGCTATCAGCTAATTTCAGCCCGTTCTCTGGAGCAAGCGAGAGTCGTGTTACAGCAGATTCAACCTGCCGCGATCGTGCTGGATATCCTGCTCGAAGGGCAAAACGGCTGGACGTTTCTCAAAGAAATTAAAGGCGATAGTGCTACCTGCACAATTCCCGTCGTAGTCGCAACTGTGATTAATAACGAGAAACAGGCACTTGCGCTCGGAGCCGATGGATTTTTGATTAAGCCCGTAGACAAATTGCCGATGCTGAATAAACTGAATCGGTTAATTAATGCGGGTAGACCTCAAAAACTGCTCCTGATTGACGATGATTCCTTTCAGCGTTATGTGATAAAGCAATTATTGTCCGATACACCACTGCAAGTTTTAGAAGCTGCAAGTGGACAAGAAGGACTTGCGTTGGCAACGCTCGAATCGCCAGCCGCAATTCTGCTTGATCTGGAACTGCCTGATATGAGCGGATTTGATGTCCTCGATCGACTCCAGCAAAGTCCCACTGCTCAATTGATTCCTGTTATCATCCATTCATCCGTCCAATTGAATGCGGAAGCGCAGAGCAATTTAAGCAAGCAGGGGATCGCGATTGTTTCCAAAGAAACGACTGCCCAGGCAGAATCCTCCCAACTTCGAGAGGCACTGATCAACGCCAGACTAGTTCTAGATACTTAAGGGAGATTTCATGGGTGAGTCACGAGTCACGATTTTACATATCGACGACAACGAAACGACTCGTTACATCGTGACGCGAGTTCTGCAAGAAGAGGGGTACACCGTCGTTGAGGCAGAAACCGGAGCCGCAGGACTCCAAGCGATCGCAGAGCATCAGCCCGCGCTTGTGATTCTGGACGTGAAATTGCCCGACCTCAACGGCTTTGAAGTCTGTCGCCAGATTAAGTCAAATCCTGAAACTGCCTTTATTCCAGTGCTGCATCTCTCAGCCAGTTTTGTCAAAAGCCAAGATAAAGCCGAAGGACTTGATAGCGGTGCCGATGGCTACCTCGTTCAACCCGTTGAATCGATCGAACTGCTAGCAACGGTGCGATCGCTGCTGCGAGTTCGTCGCGCTGAAGAATCAGCCTTCACTCTGGCGCAAGAATGGCAAACGACGTTCGATGCAATCAATGATGGCGTGTGTTTATTAGACTCGGAAGGCAGATCTCTGCGTTGTAATCGAGCCATGAGCCAACTCTTTTGTAAGCCTGCCGAAGAGATCGTAGGCTGTCTTCATCATGAACTTCTGCAAGTAGAACTAGGAATCGGTGACGGTGCCTGCTTTCGTCTGGCGAGAGAAACGCACCAGCGTCAAGTCACAGAACTTCAGGCAGAAGGACGCTGGCTTGCCAAAACCGTTGATCCGATCTTCGATTCGCAGGAAAAGTTCACGGGTGCGGTTCTCATCCTGTCCGATATTACCGCCGCGAAGCACCGCGAAGCAGAACGCCAACAAGCCGAAGCAGACCTGCGAGAGAGTGAAGAGCTAAAGCAGCGAATTTTAGAGAGCACGCATGACTGCATCAAAGTTTTAAGTTTAGATAGACGAGTTTTGTACTTGAATAAAGGCGGCTTGCAGCTTCTCGAAATTGATCAGCCTGAGTCGGTTCTGGGGACAGATTGGCGCACCTTCTGGCAAGGCGAAGATCAACAAAAGGCAGACAGCGCGATCGAGTTAGCTCAAGCAGGCAAGGTGGGGCAGTTTAACGGCTATTGCCCAACCAGAAAAGGTCAACCGAGATGGTGGGATGTGATCGTTTCTGCGGTGCGAAATCCAGCAGGACAGGTGTCGCAACTGTTAGTGGTGTCACGCGACATCACCACACAAAAGCAAGCAGAAGCAGAACGTGAACAGCTTCTAGTCAGTGAGCAAGCGGCGCGGCAGCAAGCTGAAACCGCCAACCGCATCAAAGACGAGTTTTTGGCGGTGTTATCGCATGAGTTACGCTCTCCGCTCAATCCAATTCTCGGCTGGTCAAGTCTGCTTCGCAAGGGTCGCTTAGATGCTGAAAGAACGGCTCATGCGCTAGAAACGATCGAGCGCAACGCCCAGCTACAAGTTCAACTGATTGAAGATCTGCTCGATGTTTCCCGGATTCTTCAAGGTAAACTCAAGCTCAATCCGGTGCCGATCGATCTGGCGGTGATTATTCGTGCTGCGCTGGAAACTGTGCGGCTAGCGGCAGAAGCCAAATCAATTCAGATTCAAACGCATCTGGATTTGGAGATGGGGCAAGTGCTGGGGGATTCGGCTCGTCTTCAGCAAGTGGTCTGGAACTTGCTGACCAACGCGATTAAGTTCACGCCGGAAGGGGGACAAGTCGAGATCGAGTTACAGCAGTTTGGAACACATGCTCAGATGCAGGTACGAGACAGCGGAAAAGGCATTCATCCAGAGTTTCTACCGTATGTGTTTGAATACTTTCGTCAAGAAGACGGAGCGACCACGCGCAAATTCGGGGGATTAGGGTTAGGGCTTGCGATCGTGCGGCAACTGGTCGAATCACACGGCGGGACAGTCAGGGTTGAAAGTGCAGGTGAAGATCAAGGAGCCACCTTTATAGTGCGGTTGCCGCTCCTGAAGCAATCCATGCAGTTAGACAGTACCCCTGAGAATGGACGGTTAACAGATGATGAAGCGTCACTGAGCGGGTTGAAGATCGTGGTCGTAGACGATGAGCCTGATTCGCGTGATTTTATTGCCTTTGTGCTGGAGCAAGCCGGTGCCGAAACTGTGACATTATGCTCGGCAAGCGAAGTGCTGCGATCGATTCTACAGATTCAGCCTGATGTGCTTGTCAGCGATATCGGAATGCCAGACATCGATGGCTATATGCTGATCGAATCGATCCGCACTCAGCTACCTGCTCCGGCTTCTCAAGTGCGCGCGATCGCGCTGACTGCCTATGCGGGGGAAGCCAATGAACGCCAAGTGTTAAATGCTGGGTTTCAGAGACACTTATCGAAACCCATTAATCCATCTGAGTTAGTTGCGACAGTCTCGCGGTTAGTCCAATGAACTGCCGTTGATAAAAAACGGTGATTTGAACTGTTTCAAATCACCGTTCGACTGACATGACCACAATCTGAACCAAAACGCGAATCGCTCTAGTAAGCCCGACGAGACAGTTTGTTGTAGATGAAGATTGCCAAAATTGCGCCCAATACAGCAACAAAGATACCTGGAATGCTTAATGAGGTTGCGCCAATTGCCAGCGTTCCCGTTTCAAGCAGCGTCGCCAATGTGCCACCGATGAATGCACCGACAATTCCCAAGATCATAGTCCCGAGAAATCCGCCGCCTTGATGTCCGGGATAAATTGCTTTTGCGATCGCGCCTGCCAATAATCCTAAAACAACCCACGCTAGAATGTTCATAGTAATCTCCTTAGTGATTAATCGATTGAAAATAGTAGCTTCACCCCAAGATTTCTAGAAACAATCACTTCGATGTTTCAAATCTGATTTCTCAGAGCTATATTTCATGTGCTTAAATTAACAGGGAAATGATTGTGCGGGTACCGCTCTGAAGTTAGATTTGCAGGGTGCACAAGCTGGACAAATTTCGCGATCGTCCCTCCCTCAAAAGACAGAAGCTCCTTCTCACTTGTGAGCGATGACGTACGATCGGATTTCGCAGTAGGGTCTTGCTGTTGAGGCTATTCTAAAAACTTATACTCTACGGCGATGAGATTTAAAACGATTGTGCGTTTGGTGCGCGATACCATCACCGAATGGAATGAAGATAATGTGCCATTACTTGCAGCAGCATTGGCGTATTACACCATGTTTTCGTTAGCGCCGTTGTTGATTATTGCGATCGCGATCGTTGGTGCGGTTTATGGTGAAGAAGCCGCGCAAGGTGAGATCGTGCGGCAAATTCAGGGGCTAGTTGGCAGGCAAGGTGCAGAATTTATTCAATCGATGATTCAGAACGCGAGTAGACCCGGATCGGGTGGAGGCATTGCAACACTGATCGGGATCGGAGTTCTGATTTTCGGCGCGTCGGGTGTATTCGGACAGTTGCAAACTGCATTAAACACAATTTGGGAAGTCAAACCGAAACCGGGACGAGCCGTAAAGAGCTTTGTTCAAGCTCGATTTCTGTCTTTCGCGATGGTATTAGTGATTGGATTTCTACTGCTGGTTTCGTTAATATTGTCAGCATTATTCTCAGGCGTAAGCGCTTATTTTGGTGGTCTTCTTCCTGAGGCGCTTCACGTTGGACAAGTGCTTAATTTTGTGATCACATTTGCGTTAACCACGCTATTGTTTGCAGCAATCTATAAGTTTTTACCAGATGTAAAGGTTCCGTGGAAGAATCTTTGGGTTGGATCTGCTGTCACCGCTTTGCTGTTTAACATTGGTAAATTCTTGATTGGTCTTTATCTCGGTAACAGTAGCATTGGTTCAACCTACGGTGCGGCGGGATCGTTGGTCGTTGTGTTGCTTTGGGTGTTTTACTCCGCGCAAATTCTGCTGCTAGGTGCAGAATTCACGCAGGTTTATTCTAAATACCGGGGAAGACCGATCGAGCCTTCGAGCCACGCCGTTTTGGTCAAAGAAGAAACCCTCGACAAAACTAGAAAAAATTAACCGCTACGATCGCGCTTTCAATAACGCATGAATACTTTGTAGCTCCACTAAAATCGCCTCTAGCACTTCCTGAGTCCGGTTTGGTTGGGGATCTTGAATCTCGATCGTCACCTGCTTAATTTTCAGCACCTCTTTGGCAAACCGCGCGACTTCATTCGAGTGAAACATCAGCGGATCGTTGGGGGATTGGCGCAATTCTGGATTGAGGCGCTTTGGATCAAACGGCGGATTCAGCAATTCTAGATCAGTGTTGGCATAGCGGTACACCGACGCTCGCGATCGATTGAGCGTCTTTTGTACCGCTTCTACATCCATTAATCCCGTCGTACCACCGAATTCCGTATCTGCCCGCATGATCTGATTCTCGCAATTAGACGCGAAAATCTTACCATAAGAAGCACAGATTAGAAGTCGTCAACGCCTTCCACTTGCCAACCGATATCCGACAGAGACGGAATGAACGTCGCAAAGGCAGTCGAACCATTGACCAAATACCACACCGCATTCGCGCCTGTCGCACGATCGCGCCACAGCAGATCGAACTGGTTATCCCGGTTAAAGTCACCGACCCCGACGATATCCCAGTTCGTTGCTACCGTTAGCAGAAACTGACCCTTGAACTGTGCTCCATTCATAAACCAGAGCGCGGTTTCTCCGGTGCTATTGTTCCGCCAGACTAAATCCGTTTGACCATCGCGGTTAAAGTCAGCGAAACCTTTAATCTGCCAGGCGGGATCGACTGTGGGAAGCAGAATGCGACGAGTAATACTCGTGCGATCGAACAGCCACAGCCCAGCTTCCCCAGTAGTCGAATTGCGCCAGATTAAATCTAGATTGAGGTCAGCATTCATATCCACCACACCCTGAATTTGCCAAGCGGGATCAGCGCTGGGTAAGAAGAATTTAGAGGTAACTTGAGTGCCATTGATCAGCCACATTGCCGTCTCTCCGGTGCGACGATTGCGCCAGATAAAGTCAGGACTACCATCACCGCTGAAGTCACCGATGCCTTGAATCACCCAGTCGATCGGAATCTCGAATCCGTCGGCAATTGTAATTTTGTCGCGGACTTGACCGTTCTGAGTCAGCCAGACCGAGAGTTCGCGAGTCCGTAAATTGCGCCAGAGAATATCTGCGCTGCGGTTACGATCGAAGTCTGCTGTCCCCTGAACTTCCCAATCGCGATCAAATTGTGGATCTAAGACGGTGGAACGATCGAACCAGTCGAGATTAATCCGCCAGACTCGATTTTCTCCGGTTTGGGAGTTCCGCAGCAGAATCTCACCCTTGCTTTGATTGCTGAAGCGGTTGACAGCTTG
Organism: Cyanobacteria bacterium FACHB-63; assembly: GCA_014695255.1. GTDB lineage: Bacteria > Cyanobacteriota > Cyanobacteriia > Leptolyngbyales > Leptolyngbyaceae > Leptolyngbya. Next base: position 59,823 of record JACJNX010000077.1, on the reverse strand, counting down.
AATTGACCAGTTACGATCGGGCAGGTTCGGAAGATTTGCTGTGGTTCCCACTCGATCTTCGTTGAGGAACCAGACGACCGTTTCTTGCGTGGTGCGATTGCGCCAAAGAATATCGAGGCTTTGATCGCCGTTGAAATCGAACAGGCTTTCGATGTGCCAATTGGTTGCGGCGACCGGCGGGAGGAAGATGCTGCGCTCAAACTGACCGTTCCGCATCAGCCAAACGCCATTTTCGCCGGTGCGCTCGTTGCGCCAGAGCAAATCAACAAAGCCATCGCGGTTGATATCGCCTGTGGCGGCAATTCGCCACGCTAAATCTGAAACCTTTTCTAAGCGAGCTTCCTTAATCGTCGCTCCGTCCATCAGCCAGAGTCCAACTTCACCGCTGCTGGAGTTTGTCCAGACAATATCCGCGCTGCCATCGTTATTGAGATCAGCCACCTGTGAGACGCTCCAACTTGGGTCGTTGACTCTGAAGGTGAAAGCGGTCGTGCTGAGCGTGGTATCGCGCATAAACCAGATGCCGTTTTCACCCGTTTGCGGATTGCGCCAGAGGATGTCGGCTTTGCGATCTCGGTTAAAGTCGCCAATGCCTACAATTTGCCAGGCTCCCATCACAGAGGGCAGAAAGCTTCCTTGAACCGTGAGATCAGCATTCATACACCAGATTGCGTTTTCTCCGGTGGTGCTGTTTCGCCAGAGCAAATCGCCCGCGCCATCCCCGTTAAAGTCAGCCGTTCCCACCACTCTCCAGCGGGGATCAGGAATGGTCATCAAGGGGACTTCTCGATCGAGCAGCGATCCCGCAGGCTGCCACAGTAGATTCTGCCCTGTGAATTGATTCCGCCAGAAGATGTCGTAAGGGCTATTGTTATTCAGGGTCGGTGGGGTGTCGTCTTCTGCGATCGTGGCGGTGGCGACATTGGTTTGAAGGATGGCATTTGTTGGATTACTGAGTGAAACCTGAAACGTTTCATTTCCTTCAAATAGCGCATCTCCTAAGATATTGACGATAACGGTTTTTTTCGTTTCGCCGGGTGCAAACGTGAGTGTGTCTGAAGCTCTTACGTAATCGTTGTTTGCAAGGGTCGCGCTTCCATCTACCGTGGTGTAATTTACGGTGATCGGAGTGGGGCTTGCTTCGCTTAGACTCACTTCAAACGTAAACGGCGTAATGCCGCTGTTCCCTTCGGGTTTGCTGGTTTCTACGGCTGCGATCGACAGTTTCGGCAGTGGATCATCGTTCTGAATGGTTGCAGTGGCGCTACCGTCTGTGATTTGGGCGTTTGATGAATCGCTGAGTTCAACCGTGAAGGCTTCATCGAGTTCATAAACTGCATCGCCGATCGCTTGCACCGTGATGGTCTGTTCTGTTTGTCCCGGTGCAAACGTGAGTGTGGTCGGGGTGGTAACGCCAGCGTAGTCGGTACTATTTGCAGTTCCGTTCTTAGTGGCGTATTTTGTGGTGACAACTTCGCTGCTGGGATTAGACAGGCGAACGGTGAAACGAACTGGAGTTGCGCCTACGTTGCCTTCTAAAACTGGGGTGGCATCATCGATCGACATCGTTGGTCGGAAGTCATCGCCGAGAATGGTTCCGATCCCTTGATTAGCAGCAGTGAACAAGTCAGCGTTCGTCGGCGATGAAAGTTGGATTGAGAAGGATTCATCAGGTTCAAATTTACGATCGCCTCGGACTCGAACCGTAATTTGCTGGCTGGTGACTCCGGGCGCAAACGTCAGTTTTCCTGCTGCGGTTTCATAATCGTTGTCGGCTGCTTGTGCGGTTCCATCAACGGTTGTGTAGTTGACGCTGATCGCTTCACTGCTGGAGTTTGATAGCGAAACGGTAAACGTTGCGTTTGTGAAACCGCCCTCGACATTGCCTTCTGAAACCACAACGTTACCGATACCGATCGTCGGTCGAGCATCATCGTTGTTAATTACGCCTCGCGCTCGATTGACCGAGGACAAGTCTGCATTCGTGGGATTGAGTAGCTCGGCAAAGAAGGTTTCATTCGGCTCAAATTTCGTGTCGCCGCGAACGACAACTGAGAATTGTTTCTCCACTTCACCAGGCGCAAAAGTGAGAGTCCCTGGCGTGGTGATGCCAATGTAATCGTTATCGGCGATCGTGGCGGTGTCATCCTGAGTGCGGTATTGGACGCTGACTTGATTGGTGGTTGCCTGTGAGAGTTTGACTTTGAAGGTATAGGTCGTATCTGCGCTGCCTTCGCTGGCAATCACATCCTCAATCTGAATGGTTGGACGAATGGCTTGATCGTCGTTGAGAATCGTGCCTCGCGCTTCGTTGCTGCCGGAAATGGTGGTGTTGGTGGGATTGCTTAAGCGCACGAAGAAGCTTTCTTCTGGCTCCAGCACGGTGTCTCCCAGTACATTCACCGTGATCGTTTTTTGTTCTTCTCCGGGTGCGAAAATCAGCGTCCCATTTGCCGCTTCGTAGTCTGAACTTGAAGCCGTGCCGTCGATCGTCGCATAGTTGACGCGAATCTCTTCGCTGCTGGGATTGTTGAGCGATACGACAAATTCAAATGCAGTCTTGCCGCTGTTGCCTTCGGCTTGCGTTCCGGTGCGAGACACGATCGAGAGTTGGGGGGCTGCATCGTCGTTGGTTAGAACGCCGAGTCCATCGGTTGCAGAAGTGGCAAGATCGGCGTTGATGGGATCTTCGAGCCGCACAATAAAGCGTTCTGTGGGTTCAAACTTGCGATCGGAATTTGCTTTGACGGTGATCGTCTTTTCGACTTCGCCAGGGTTAAAAGTAACGGTTCCTTGAACTGTAACGTAATCGTTATCGGCAACGGTTGCAGTATCGTCGATCGTGCGATATTTCACCGTTACGGTCTGCGTGGTGGGATTGGACAATCGAATGGTGAACGGATAAGCGGCAGCCTGGGGATTATCTTCGCTTAGTGGAGTGCTGGCAATCCCGATCGTCGGGCGCTGGTCATCGTTTCTGATCGTTCCGATCGCGCTTCCTGCTTCTGCAAGCGTTGCGTTGACTGGATTCGCTAATGTCAGCGCGATCGTTTCATCGTCTTCTAGCTTATTGTCACTGGTTGTTTGTACGGTGATAGTTTTTGTTTGTTCGTTCGGTGCAAAAATCAGCGTTTCGCTGGTTCGTCTTGTGTAATCCGAATCGCTTAGAGTTGCGGTTCCATCGCTGGTTGCAAAGTTGACGCGAATTTCATCGCTACTAGTATCCGAAAGCGAGACCGTGAACGATAGAACGCCTCCTTCTGAGACGGTGGCGGGTGAAACGCTGATCGTCGGGAGCGTGGTGTCGTCGTTTTGAATCGTACCGACCCCGATCGCTGTGGTGGGAATCGTGACTAAATTCGGTGTTGCGGTGGTTAACTCTAGCGAGAAAGTTTCGTCTCTTTCGCGTTTCGTATCTCCTTTTGCATTCACCGTAATTGTTTGACTTGTGGTTCCAGGTGCAAACTTAATTGTTCCAGAACTCGATTGATAATCGCTATCTGAAGCAAGTGCTGTTCCATCTTTTGTTTCGTAATTCAATACAATTTCTTGATCACTTGCATTCGAGAGCGTGACCGTAAATTGCAGCGGAGTATCGCCGCTGTTGCCTTCTGCTTGCGACATGTTAGTAATCGCAACGGTGGGAATTGGGTCATCGTCTCCGATCGTTGCGGTTGCCGTATCGGTTGTGATAGTTGCGCCTGTCGCATCGGTTAATTTAACCGAGAGGGTTTCGTTTTGTTCACGCTTGGTATCGTTGGTGACGGGGATTTCAATTGTTTTTTCCGTTTCACCTACGGCAAAAGTCAGCGTGTTAGATGCAGCCGTAAAGTCTTCTCCTGCGGTTGCAGTGCCATCGATCGTGTCATATTTCACGGTGACAGGGCGACCCGATGCTTCTGAGAGCTTAACGACAAAATTGTAGGGAGAAGTGCCTTCTGCCTGTTGTGAAGCGGTTTCGATCGTGATGCTAGGCGCAGTATCGTTATCGGTAATTGCTCCAGTTTTTAGCTTCTGCTCGTCTGGAAGAATTGCCCCGACGGGATTAGAAAGCTCGAGCTGGAACTGTTCATTGTCTTCGTACAGGCGATCGCCATTAATCAAAACCGTGATCGTTTGAGTTCTCACACCCGGCGCAAAAGTCAACGTGCCAGCCGGAACTGCAACGTAATCAGTCCCGCTCACTGTTGTGAGATCGCGAAGCGCATAATTAACTTTGACTTCGGTACTGCTTGCCTCGCTCAACGATACGGTAAAGGTGTAAGCCTGCGTTCCGGTATCCCCTTCTGTAATTGAATCTGCACCTGCGATCGTAATCGTCGGAGCAGTATCGTCGTTGGCGATCGTGGCGGTTGCCGAGGAATTCGTCGCCAGTCTTGCATTCGCACTCGGATCGCTTAACACGAGGCTAAACGTTTCATCCGGTTCAAACTGCGTATCGCCTTTGACCCGCACTGTTACCGTCTTTGTATCTGGGTCACCGACATTAAACGTAAGGGTGTCAGATACAGCGGTAAAGTCGGTTGCATCCGCAGTGCCCGTTTGAGTTGCATAGCGCACTGTTACCGGAGCCGTGGTTGCCGGAGCCAAGAGTTTCACTTGGAATGTAAATTCTTTCTCGTCTGTATTTCCTTCTGTACTATCGGTTGTGATATTTGAGACCGAAACCAAGATCGGAACATCGTTATCTGTAATCTTCAGTGAAGCGATTCCAAGACTATCTGCGATCGCATACTCCGGTGCTGCAATCAGATTGAGATCTAGTGTTTCTTCAAGCTCAATCTCAATGTCATCGATCGCGCTTGAGGTGATGATTCCCTCAGCAACTCCGCTCGCGAGTTTGATTGTGATCTCTGATCCATTTCGCGTTAGGTTCAGGCTTGGGTCAGCCGTGAGCGCATAATCTCCATCCGCCGCCGTGCTAGAGGGATCGATCGCTAGCTTTACGGTCAAATCGCCATTCGTGCGGTTGCGGCGAATCTTGTACTGCACAGTGTTCGCGGGAGTATTTTCTGCGATCGTTGGTTTGTCTAGCGTTAAACTAACCGTCGTTTCTAGATTCAATCCAAAAACATCAGCGCTGCTATTCAGATCACGGGGCGTTAAATCGGTCGCAAGGCTGTTAAACGCGATGTAGTTCCCGTTGCCGCTGAGAACAGGATTAAATGAAGCACCGCGTCCGCTATTGGTTTCAGATGGAATCCGGCTCACCAGGGTTGTAAACCCAGCATTCATATCTCGCACAAACGCATCTAACGCATTGTTCGCATCTCCGTCTGCAAGGTCACTAGAGAAACTATTGAAAATCACAAGCCGACCATCCGCGCTGATCATCGGATCAAGCGAGCCTCGACCAGAACCGCTGCCCGTTCCGCCATCTGCACCCGAAGCATTATTGCCGCTGCTCGTCCCCTCTTTGTTGACGCTGACCAGTTCTGTTACGCCTGTTGTCAGATTGCGGCGGAAAATATCGCTAACGCCATTCACATCGTTGTCAACGAGATCTTCAAAGTCACTGGCAAACACCACAAACTTACCATCACCGCTAATCATTGGGTTGGAGGCTTTGAGCGGCGAGAATTCAGGACTGACGCTATATCCTCCCGATCGAGTCACGCTGACGTGAGCCGTTACGTTGGTGTCTAAATTGCGAACAAATACATCTTCGTCCCCATCGGCATCGGGTGTCCCTGTGAGATTCCTCGCGGTACTGGTAAACGCGATCGTGCGTCCATCCTGACTGATGCTAACTTGGGACGAATCTCCATCCGAAACCGCACCATTTACACCTGTTGCCCGACTCACTAATGTCACCGCGTTCGTTTGCCGATCCCACACGAATACATTGCGCTGAGCAGTTGTATCACCGCTTACTAGATTCGTTGCTGCACTGACAAACGCTACATATCGACCATCCGCGCTAATTACGGGCTGCTCGGAAGCCCCATCGCTCTCGGCACTACCGCGACTGACGATCGCGATCGAATTATCCTGGCTATTCCACAAGAACACATCCTGCTGATTGTTCGTATCGCTGTTCACCAAGTTCGATGCGGTGCTGGTAAAAGCGACAAACAATCCATTTGCACTCAAGACCGGATTCACCGATTCTGCATTTGCGCTATTTGCTCCACCGACTGCACGACTGACCAAACGGAGTTGAGATGTTTGCCGATCGACCCAGAAAATATCAATCGCATTATTGTTATCGCCACCGACCAAGTTGTTTGCTGCACTGGTGAACACCACATATCGCCCGTCTGCGCTGATCAGGGCATTGCCAGAAGCTCCGTTGGCGATCGTTGCTCCTTTGCTAATCAAGGTCGTTGTTCCAGTTTGGCGATCGCGCAGGAACACATCTGAAACACCATTCGTGTCTCCATCGACAATCTCTGGAGCGGTGCTAGTGAAGACAATGTAGCGCCCATCTGCACTGAGCGACTGGGGCGCGATCGTCGAACTGCCGCTGCCGGTGCGAGAGGCGAGATCAGGATTATCACTGCGCCGACTGATCAGAGTTGCATTTCCACTGGTCACTGGAATCACAAAGCCATCAGGCAAAGCATTGGTATCTTCCGCATTGAGATTTTTGGCAAGACTGACAAAAGCAACGATATTGCCGTCGCCACTTATTACCGGAACCGACATCGACGAGAAACCTTCACTCGAAGCCGTACCCGACGCATTATCACCGACAGTCCCTGCGGGAGTGCGGCTAATCAAAAAAGTTTTCTCAGAATCCGGTTTTCCAGTTGAAATATCGCGCACAAACACATCTTGCTGGGCATTGGTATCGCCAGCAACTAGATTTGTAGCATCACTGGTAAAGGCAATGCGAGTCCCATCTTCGCTCAGACTCTGATTGCCTGAATCCCCGTTTCCAATGCCGTTTGCGCCACGACTGACCAAGACCGTTTGATTGCTGACTAGATTTCGCACAAACACATCAATCTTGTCATTGGTATCTGCAGCAACCAGATTGGTAGAAGAACTGGTAAAAGCGATCGCGTCTCCATTGCGGCTGATAACGGGATTTTGCGAACCCGGATTGTTACCAAAGCCCTGAGCGCTGTCGCCAGAATCATTCCCGGCACTGTTAATGCTCACCAGTTGGAGGCTACCTTGTGGCGCACCGAATTCATTAAATCCAGAGCGCGTCCACACAAAGACATCTGAAACGCTGTTGGTGTCTGGTGCAAAATTGCTGGCATCGCTGGTAAACGCAACGCGCTTGCCGTCACGACTAATCACCGGATTACGGGAGTCAGCGTTGCCCGCAATCTGAGGATTCATCGTCAAGTTGTAAAGGGTGTTATCGGACTGTTGCCACAAAAAGACATCTTGAGAGGTGTTTGCATCCCCAAAGCTCAGGTTTGAATAAAGGCTGGTAAATGCGACATAGTTTCCATCGCCGCTGATCACTGGAGACTCAGCACCCTCAGTTGAGCTGAACAAACCCGTGCGATTACTGCTGATGTGCGTCAGAGCGCTAGTCGATCGATCCCAGACATACACATCTGGAACGGAGCTTGAATCTGAGCCGAGCAGTTGAGCTTGGGTCTGAAAGGCAATTCGGCTACCATCGTCGCTGATGCTGGGAGCAGAGGAGTCGAACAGTCCGCTTGCTCCATCAGCACCGCGACTCACGAGGGTAATATTGCCGGTTGATCGCTCCCAGACAAAGATGTTGTTTGCCTGAGTCGTGTTGCTCGTCATTGAGTCAACCAGATCATTGGCATTACTAACAAACGCCACAGTGCTACCGTCGTAGCTAATGACTGGATTTAATGAGGCTCCGGCAGCACTGCCAGTATTCGTTGCGTTGCGGCTGACGATCGTAACGGTGTCGGCTTGGCGATCGTATAAAAAGACATCTGTAGCCCCGTTTGCGTCATTGGCTGAGAGCGTGGCGCGACTGGTGAAGACGACATATCGCCCATCACCGCTGACCGAGTTCCGCCCGATGCTTTCAAGTCCGACACTGCCTTTTGCAAGGGTCGGATTGCCGACAGAAATTAAATCTACAGGCAGAATGGCTGCATAGTTGGAGCGGGTTTCGGCGTTGAAGGCAAGCTGCGATCCGATGTCGCCCGTATTCACTTCGAGCGTCCAATCCCCGTTAAGGGCTGCGTTTCCGGTGCGATCGTCTGAAGCCGAAATGTCTGCTCCTGTGAGTTGGCTGAATTGATTGATAAAGCTGCGTCCTGCGTCTCCTTCAGCGACATCGCAGCCATAAATGAGAATATCTGCGTCTTCGGTGAGCGACTCCGCCCATTGCTGAAAGTTGGACTGGTAGCGATCGAGGGCAGTCCGATCGAGCCAAGTTTCACCCAGTTGAATCGCGCCTGATCCTCCGTGTGAGACGAGATGCAAACTAGAAATTCCGGTCTGTCCCAGAAGTGCCTGTGTAATTTGCGCGATCGCGTCTTGTGCGGGATCGAGAATTAGCACATTAGTATCAGGCTGAATTCCAGCGACCAACTGCTGATAATTCGGTACAGTTGGATCGATCACAACCAAAGATGAAGCTCGATTGTGAAGCTGTGAGAATTGATTTAAGTAATTCCGCGGAACCGCGATCGGGGAAGTTGTACCGATTTCGGGTGAGAGGGAACGATTCCAGCTGGGTAATCCTGCGAATTCCATAAAGTTCTCCAAGCGGACAGGGGTTCTAGTTTGCTCAATGCGTAGGTTTCCCAAGCAAGCTGATAGAACACGCATCAGGAATTACAAATCAGTGATATCGCTGATTTTTGTTCAGGTAGAAATTTACCAAATCGTCATATTCGCGCTGGACTGACAAAATATTGCATAATGGCTTGCACCAGATTCGATCGCACAATGAATCAGCAGCAAGCGGAATCAAAGAATAACTTAGAGAAAATCGCATTTCAGTTCACAAAAGATACGATTAAAGATATGCAGTCATTCGGTAGTGGCAATATTAATGACACATTTTTAGTCACACTAAGTCGATCAAAATTTGTATTACAGCGCATTAATACTCAGGTTTTTCGACAACCTGAATTTGTAATGCAGAATATCTATCTTTGTACACAGCATGTTGAGAATCGATTATCAAAATTACAGCTTGACCGACGATGGGAAACGCCCCGCGTGATTTTTACTCACGATCATCAAAATCACTTTATTGATGAAAGTGGAGCATTTTGGAGAGCGATTAGTTTTATTGAAAATTCTCGATCGTATGACACGATTCAAAATCTCGCTCATGCTGAAGAAATTGGCTACGCTTTGGGAATGTTTCACAGCTTAATTAGTGATTTATCCCCCGAAAAGCTAACCGATACGCTTGAGGGTTTTCACATCACACCGCTTTATTTGCAGCAGTTCGATCAAATCCTTGCGGAAACGACAATATCGCGATCGTCGGAAGTGAATTACTGCTTAGGATTTATTCACGATCGACAACCTTGGGCATATGTTTTAGAGAATGCAAAACGCTCAGGAAAGTTAGCACTCCGGTTAATGCACGGTGATCCGAAAATTAATAATATTTTGATGGATGCAGCGACCGAAAAGGCTATCAGTGTGATTGATCTCGATACGGTGAAACCTGGATTAATTCATTACGATATTGGGGACTGTTTACGATCGGGATGCAATGCGTTCGGAGAAGAAACCCAGCAGTGGCAATCGGTTCGATTTGAGCCAGAATTATGCCAAGGAATTTTACGCGGCTATCTTACGGTAGCAAACGCATTTTTAACGGATGCCGATTACTTCTACTTGTTTGATGCGATTCGCTTGATTGCGTTTGAGTTAGGTTTGAGATTTTTTACCGATTACCTGGCTGGAAATGTTTACTTCAAAACAACTTATCCAGAACACAATCTGATTCGGGCGTTGGTGCAATTTCAGCTTACTCAAAGTATTGAATCTCAAGAATCCTTGATCCGCAGTATTATCTCCGACTTACGATGAGCGCTCAAAATTTCACTCTTTATCCATTTGGTACAGCATTTGATTCAGCGATTCTAAGTCTTTCAGGTAACATTGCTCTTAGTGATCACCGCTTAATTCTTCAATACGATCTAATCGATAATCAATCTCAGGTTCTCATTCCTGATAAAACGCTTCCCAATCGCAAACATAACCTATGGGAAACGACTTGTTTCGAGTTCTTTATTGGAGCGCAAAACGATCGCGCCTATTGGGAATTCAATCTTTCTCCCAGCGGTGATTGGAATGTGTACCGCTTTGATGATTACCGTGCCGGGATGCAAGAAGAAACCGCATTCTCAGCGCTTCCCTTTGAAGTTGAAACTCGATCGCACCACACAACACTCACAATCGAGCTTGATCTGGAGGTGATCAAACTGACTCAACCGCTTGAAATCAGCGTAACGGCTGTGATCGAGCAACTGAATCACAACATTACGTATTGGGCGATCGAGCACTGCGGTACCGAAGCCGATTTCCATATTCGAGACAGTTTTGCGCTGAGACTCTAGGCGCGATCGCTTCATAATAAGAAGTGCGTTTTGCCCAAATTCACATTATGTTGACTTCTACAGACTTTAGCGGCTTAATTAATCAGCGATTTTTCCAAAATCTCATGCCGATTCCAGCAACGAACGCCCTAACGCTGGGACAAGCCACACCAGAATTTAATCTGCTCGATATTAAAAACGATCGCCGCGTTAAACTCTCCGATTACCGCAACGATCGTCCTGTGGTTCTAGCGTTCACGCGAATTTTTACCGAAAAGCAGTATTGCCCGTTCTGCTATCCACATATCAAGGCTTTGAACGAGCAGTATCAAGAGTTTGCCGATCGACAGGTTGAACTCTTGATGATTACCAGCACCGACGAACAGCAAAGCAAAAAAGTCGTTGAAGATTTGGGTCTGAAATTTCCGTTACTGAGCGATTCAAGTTGTAAAACCTTTCGCGACTATCGCACAGGTCAAGCCCTTGGCGCACCCCTGCCCGCTCAATTTCTGATCGATCGACAAGGCATTCTGAGATACAAGCACCTCTTCTCGTTCCTCGATCACAACGCCAGCATCGCAACACTGTTAAGCGCGATCGATTCGCTTTAAAGCGTCACGGACTTGATCGCACTGCGGGGATCATAGCTGCGATTGTCGCGAATCTTCTCGTATGCCTCACGCTCGATCTCGCTCACTTCTTTCGGCGGCGCGATCGTGATTTTCACCATCTGATCGCTACGTTCGCCTCTTTGATTCTTCCAGCCTTTCCCGCGTAAGCGTAATGATTGTCCCGATCGCACTCCTGCTGGCACATTCACTTTCACTGTTCCATCCGGCGTAGGCACGTCAATTTGTGTCCCTAAAACTGCCTCATCTGGGGCGATCGGCACTTCACAGACTAAATTGCCATCCCCATCAAACTGGAAGAACGAATGCGGCAACAACTCAACCGTCAGATACAAATCCCCGCGCTGGCTTGTATAGAATCGACTAGAGCGCCCTTTACCGCGCACTCTCACGCGACTTCCAACCTTGGCACCTGCGGGAATGCGAACATTGATCTCCTCATTATTCACGCTTAGCCGCTTTTCTGTCCCGTTAAACGCTTCTGAAAAGGTCAGTTTGATCGAGGCTTCAATGTCGAGATTTTCCCCGGCTGTGGCACGCTCATCAGTCGTGAATCCACCCGGAGCGCGATAACTGGCATTGCGAAATGGATCGCGTCCACCGTAAGGCGATCGACCCAACAAATCGTTGATGAATTCCTCAAAGTTGTCGTAGCGTCCAAACTCAACATCATCAAATCCAGCCGTATTATTAAAGGGCGATCGAGAACTAGAGGACGATCGAGGGGCACCCGCTTGATCCGCTTGTCGCCAGTATTGTCCGAACTGGTCATATTTCTTACGTTTGTCGGGATCAGAGAGAACCTCGTTCGCCTCGTTGACTTCTTTGAATTTGGCTTCGGCGGTTTTATCGCCCGGATTCACGTCGGGGTGATATTGGCGTGCGAGTTTACGAAACGCTTTCTTAATGTCATCAGCGCTTGCGGTTTTGCTCACCCCTAAAATTTGGTAGTAATCTTTGAAGTTGGTTGCAGCCACTCGCTCATCCCCTCGTAAAAATTAGCGTCTAGGTTTATGGACATCCTACTCAATGCAGAATGCCCGATTTTATGTATCTCTAGGCTAACAAACTTGCTTCTCCCACTCAGAAAAATCTGATGGGAATTTCCGAACGCATCGAGTGGGGATGTCTCGCCTAATTTAGTTGAAAGCTTCGCTGCAAAAAGTATTTGCCCACCCTTAGAGTTGAGCGCTCCCTGATGAAAAAATTCCCCATCACAATGACGGGGATGCAGAAATTAACGCTTGTACGGCATTGGCGCACCGCCGATCGGAGGCTTAATCTCGTAGCTTGGAATCGCCGTTGCTGCGTGCGCTCCCGTAGGTGGCTGAATCTGATAACTCGGAATTACGGTTGCAGGTTCAGACCCGATCGGAGGTTGGATCGGTGTACTCGCAACGATCGTTGCAGGTTCAGATCCAATCGGCGGGGCGTAGGACGACGGAACCGAAACACCGCCGATCTGCGGTTTGATTTCATAGCTCAAATATCCAGGCGCGGGCAGGTTTGCGATCGGCGGTGGCACCATCAGATGATTTGAAGGCATGGCCCCACCGATCGGCGGACGAATCGCCTGTTGATTCGGATCAGTCGGAGGAGCGTAACCAACGGGCGGACGAAGATATTTGTTTTCACGACGCTGCCGCATAGTGATCGCCTCATCAAGATTACCGAGCAAAATCACTATACAACGGAACTTAAGACCGTTCTAATTATTCTTTGTTCAGATTTGTCTCTTTGTGCGGTTGACTCATTGCTTCATCAACGACGATCGCATTGCCCTTCGCGCTCTCGGCAACTAACTGCTTCGACTTACGCGACTCCAACCAGAACGGCACGGCAATCCAAGCTGCCACCAGTAGAAACGCAACCACCCCAAATTGAGAAGCCAACGCAAACAACTTCTCCAACGGCACAATCTGACCTGCAAAGTACGACAGCGACACCATCACCGTTGCCCAAGTTAACGCGCCCACCGTGTTAAACAGCGTAAATCTCCAATACGGCATCCCGGCGATTCCTGCCAACGGACTGGCAAAGATTCGCAGCAGGGCAATAAACCGACCGAAAAACACTGCCTTACCTGCATTCTCGCCAAACTGCCGCCGCAGTTCTTCGATTTGCGCTTCTTTAATCCGAAACAGCTTGCCGAGATTTAGCAACAGTTCCCAACCGCCATACCGACCAATCCAGTAACCGAGATTGCCACCGATCGTTGCACCCAGCGCGGCATCGCCAACCACCCACCAGTAATTCAACTGGTCGCTACCTGCTAAGAAACCGCCCGCCAGCGTCACCGTTTCGCCGGGAATGGGCAGCCCCAAATTTTCTAATAAAATTCCAAAAAAAATCGCCCAATATCCATACTGTTGAGCAAGTTGCTCGATCGCTTCCGGCGAAATCAGCTCTAGTGACATTCTAATAACCTTTACAAAGCTTAATCCCTACTCTGATCTTGACGTGGTTTCGCTCAAAGTGTCAACGAGAAACCGCATAAATTCTTAGAACACTTGGCCTGAAGCGAAGGAATATCCGTAATTTTTCATACAGATCAAATAATCTTTACTAAACTGAAGGGTCGGTGTCCTTCAACATAAAGTTTCAGTGAAAGTCGAGCGATCGATGATGGTATCCGGAAATAGAGTTTCTATAGTTGAATTGCTTAGAGTCAGTACGATTACTGAGTCAATAAGTAACCCTGATTGTGATCATCGTCGAATCAACGGTACTTTATCTGAGCTTTAGATGTCAAAGTCTGAGATAGGTGATTTGAGATGCGATCAGACGAAGTGTGTGAGGAGAGTGGGATGGCGTTAATTGAGCAGCATGAAGTAATTGTACTACGACCCCAAGGTCAGCTAGATGCAGCAGGCGGTGAAGCGTTACAGCAACAATGGGCAACGCTAGTGTGTCACCCCTACAAATTATGGGTCGTTGACCTATCGAGTATTGACTTTATCGACAGTGCGGGATTAGTGACCTTGGTAGCCGGGTGGAAAACCGCAGCACAATCGGACGCAACATTAGTGTTTTGTGGATTACGTCCCCAAACTCGGTTGATTTTTGAGATCACGCAGCTCGATCGCGTGTTTGCGATCTATGAGAATGATGAGGCGATTTTGAGAGCGATCGTCCAACCTCAAGTAGTGCTGCAAGCTGCTTGAGCCATGATTGCTGAAAAAACAAAAACCCGCGCAGCCTTGAGTCTGTGCGAGTTTACGAATGAATTGCGTTAGAAATCTATTCTAAGCATTCCCAAAACTGGGCAGCGAAATTTCACCCTCTTCCCGTGGAAAAGAAGGTAAATCTAGATGTCCATTGCGGCGATTTTTCACTGCAAGACGGTAGTTGACGCTCTGTAATTCCGCGTGAAGCTGACGATTTTCGCGCTGAATCATCGCCACTTTTTCCCGCACAGGCTGCATTCGTTCGGCAAACTTCTGGCGGTAGACTTTGGGTAGCTCTTGTACAACTTGCTCCAGCATCTTGGAGCGCTCCGTTAATTCCTGAGTGGTCTGCCGCAATTCGTAAATCTCGCGATCGCGCTCTGTAATCTGCTCTTGGTAAAACGTCACTTGCTGCTCTACGGTTTGAAGCTCATCCCGCAGCGATTGGACTTCTGCAAGATGACGATCGCTCTTGTCGTCATCTTCTGGAGCGGGTGCGGTCGCGTTACCTTTGACTAAGCGAAACAGTTCTTGAGACAACTGCTGCACGAGCTGATCGCGCATTTGCAGTTCTTCTTGGAGACGAAGATTTTCCGCATGGATCTGTTGGGCTTGAGAAGCATCGATTTGAATCACGAGACAGGTACTCCCTTTGGGGTAATCAAGTTGAGGTTTTCCTCCCATAATCGCGGAGGAGACGAGCGGCGAATGTCTCGCCAGATTGCAGTTGCCGCCAATGTACCATCTGCAACCGCAATTGATACTTGATTTAACCCCTCTTTTAGGTCTCCGATCGCAAAAATTCTCGGATGCGAGGTGCGGCACATCTCGTCTGTAACCAAATTGCCGCCTTTCCACTTGAGATCCAAGCTTTGTAAGTAAGCGTTGTAATAATGCGAACCCATTGCCACGAGCCCGGTCTGAAGCTCGATCGTGCTGCCATTGACCAATTCCACTCCGGTCATTTCGTGATTGTATCCGACGAATCGCTTCAGGGGCGTTTCGATCAAGGGGTAGCCGTGCGATTTTAGTTTCTCGCGCATCTCATTGCTGACCTCGAACAAGCCCTGGGTGAACACGGTGATGTAGGGTGTGAACCAGTTGAGAACGAATGCAGTATTGATTGCGCCTTCTGTGCCTGCAAATAAGCCGCATTTCGTGTCTGCGATTTCCCAACCGTCGCAGATCATACAGACGTGCAGATTGTAGCCGGCGTAGTCGAAGACGTTCTGCATATCGTCGAGTTTGGGCAGATGGTCGATAATGCCGCTCGCAGCGATTACATATTTAGAGCGAAACACGGGATGGCTGCTGTCTTGCTTGCCGACTTTGACTCGCACAGCGAAGGTTTCCCCCTCGTCTTGAACTTCCTCGACATAGCCCATCAGGTAGTCGCCACCGAGCGAGAGGAGGTGATTTTGACCCTGTTGTAGCAGCGTGCGTCCGGGTGTTCCGGGGGGTAGGCCGAGATAGTTTTGAAGCTCTTGCATCCAGAACGATCGACCGCGACCTTTTTCGATGACGAGGCAAGAGAGCCGATAGCGTTGGAGATAGATGGCTGCGGAGAGTCCACCCGCACCTCCACCGACAATGATGACATCGTAAACGTGATCGAGTTTTTGTTCGAGCGTCTTTCTGGAAAGCTTCATATCTGATCTCTATGAATGTGGCATTGTCGGTGTAGAGTTAGGCGCTAACTCTAGATGCTTTCAATGTAGCAACTCTGCGAACAAGGCGAGGATCGGAGACCTCATCTAGAGGTTTAGGGGTTGTTCGGTGTCGGGCAAGATGCCCGCATTACTAGGGTTTTGGTTGGGTCAGCTTTCAGCTTGACCGACCAGTTTTGTGAGTTCCACGCCGTTTTGCACCAGCACGATCGATGGATTCCCGGCTGAGTTGAGATTGATTCGTTTAACCGTGACTTGCCCATTTGCCAGACTTTCACCGACTTGGACATAGCGTGAATTGCCGTCTGTGTCTTGCACGATCGCGCTTAACTGGCTCCCGGTTTGAATTACACCTGTGAGTGCGATCGCGTCTGCTAGGTTTGTTCGCGATACCGGGGGTGCAGGTGGCGCGGTGTTTGGAGTTCCCCCAATCGGCAAAGCGGGGAGCGGTTGAGCGCTCAGGGGTGCAGGTGGCGGGATCGGACGATAGGCGATCGACGGTTGCGGGATCGGGGCAACAGGTTGATTGCGATTTGGGGAGGTTGCGGATTGGGGAGCGGCAGGTTGAAGTGTGGCAGGTTGAAGTGTGGCTTTGAGGGTCGTTGGAATGGTAGTGGCAGCGAACGGATCGCGAGTGCTAGAAACTGCCACTGGCATCAACGTAGTCTTGGTTTCTGAAGTTGGGATCATGCCGGGGACTTTGAGTGTGGGTAAAGCTTTGGGTTGTGACGGCACGATCGGTTCGGCAAATGCTTGCGGAGAAGGTTGTATGGTTGCTGGTTTGGGACGATTCGGCTGGCAGCTTGACAACAACAAGAGTCCGATTCCAGCAGTGATCCAGTGACGGTTTCTCATACAGACTTTCCAGGTAGCGACATGGTTTCAGAATAGACACGGTTTTGCTGAACGCACGCTTTTCTGCGCGGTTCTAGCTGCGGGATTTGACGGAATTTTTATTATCGATCGCATCTAAAATCCGTGATTTCACGGTTGAACAATTCGACCTAGCCATAGCGCCTCCAAAATTGTTTTGCTTAAATGAAGTGGAGCACTGTCCTATATTTAGTCCGATCTACATGAAACGTTCTACGGTCTTTCTCGTTTCACTGTATGCAGCTTCTCTGATTCCGATCGTGAGTGTGCCGCTGCTCGTGAGTTTGAAGAGTTCTGCAACACTCTATGCCCTTGATGCTTTCCAGATTGTGGCGGGATATTGTCATGTCGGTTTGACCCCGTTCTTTTATACTGAAGCCTCCTTGAAAGACTTTTTCCAGAAGCATGCCGCCATTTACTTCTGGCTACCGCTGGCAATTTTAGCTGGAACAGGGTTGACCTTTGCATTGGCTCCAAGTTCAATTCTCCAGAATCTTCTCATTCCTTACTTCGTTTGGCAGACT
Source organism: Cyanobacteria bacterium FACHB-63 (assembly GCA_014695255.1). Taxonomy (GTDB): domain Bacteria; phylum Cyanobacteriota; class Cyanobacteriia; order Leptolyngbyales; family Leptolyngbyaceae; genus Leptolyngbya. Next base: position 42,509 of record JACJNX010000077.1, on the reverse strand, counting down.
TGGCACTATCAACGCCAAAACTTTGGCGCGTTGAGCTTTGTGGCAAATCTGACCCAATCGGGTAAAGTCACCGCCGAAGAACGACAGCTTCTAAACTTGGGTGTGATTTCTGGAATTTTGGGGCTTTTCAAGCTGCAAATGGCTGGGCAACAAACACTGCTTCAGAACCAATTTGATCTGCTGTATCAATTAGGCAGTCTGATGCTGATTGGATTAGTAGCATTCTTTATCTACACGCTGTTTAAGCATCGCAACCTTTTCGCAAGTCCGATTCGGCTAGGCTTTTTATTCATTGCAACTTTCTTCTATTTACCGACCTTTTTGTTTCCGGATGTCATTTCAGGGGTTTCAAGCTATGCGTTCGCGCATGGGATGCAATACTTCGTTTTTATGGCTTTTGTGGCCAAGGGAGATACGATCAAGCCTTTGATTAAGCTGCTTTCGATCAGTGCCGTTGTCGGTACGCTGATCTATCTTTGTACTGGAACACAGATGCTACTTGGATTAGTGCTAGGAGCAGCGATGGCGCATTTTGTTGTGGATGGACATCTTTGGAAAATGGGACAACCTTTCCAGAGAGCCTATCTCAAACGCTCATTTGATTTTATTTTTTAACCGTGCAAAAGCAATTGGTTTTAGTTGGAGGAGGTCACAGTCACGCGATCGCATTGCGTCAATTTGGGCTGAATCCGATCTCCGGGGTGCAAATTACCTTAATTTCTGAAGCAGAAGATACACCGTATTCGGGAATGCTGCCGGGTCATGTGGCAGGGTTTTATTCATATCAAGACTGTCATATTAATCTAAGAGCGCTCTGTGAGTTCGCTAATGCACGATTGATTGTCGATCGAGCCATTCGCTTAGAGCGCAATCAAGTCATTTGTGAGCACCATCGAATTGAGTTTGATTGGGTGTCGATCGATATTGGCAGTACCCCAAACATTCCTTCGGGAGCGCAAGGAATTGGGGCGAAACCGATTTCAAAGTTTCTCAAGTGGTGGGATGAGTTTGCCCAGAAGCATCCGAAACAGTTAGCGATCGTCGGTGCTGGGACGGGCGGCGTTGAGCTTGCGTTAAATATGCAGCATCGTTTACCCAACACAACTATTCATTTGTTTCAGCGCGATCGTGACATTATGCCGAAACATAGCGCATGGGTGCGTCGTCAGTTAAAACAATTGCTGATTCAGCGAGGCATTCAGTTGCATTTAGGCGCAGTGATTGGAGCAGTTGAGGGATTTGATACAGATGCGATTGTTTGGGTGACATCTGCTTCTGCGCCCGATTGGATTCGACAATCTGGACTCAAGGTAGATGATCAAGGCTTTATTTTAGTGAATGATGCTTTGCAGTCGGTGTCTCATCCGAATGTGTTTGCGGCGGGTGATATTGCTACGATGATTCAGTATGAGCGTCCAAAAGCAGGGGTGTTTGCGGTGAGGCAAGGAAAGCCATTGTTTCAGAATTTATCTGCGGCTTTGAACAATCAACCTCTGAAAGCCTATCATCCGCAAAAGAACTATCTGAGCTTGATTGGAACTGGAGATCGCTCGGCAATTGCATCGTATGGACAGTTCGGAGCGCGATCGCGATTGTTGTGGCGAATGAAAGATGCGATCGACCAAGCTTTTATGAATCAGTTTCGTAACTTAGGTTAGAACTATGCAATTATCTATCTCCAATGATCAGTTAAAGATTGACTTAGATTGGGCAGAGCGGTTCTGGGCGTTTTACTACAATGCCGATTTGTACATTCCATTGAGCCATATTACAAAAGTAACGACTGAGGAGCCACCGAGTAGTTGGACAGATGTGAGGCTTCCGGGTACATTTTTTCCGGGCATTATTAAAGCCGGAACTTATTACACCGATCGTGGTAAGGAATTCTGGTATACGACTCGTTCTGGTCAGTATTTAGTTTTGGAGCTAGAGAACGAGTTTTATAAAAAAATTGTGTTGACCCTGGATCAGAGTCGGGTCTGGGCAGAACGCATTCAACAACACCGTGGGAAAGCCTTCTAACTGACTGTTAAGCACTGACTGATTAAGCTTAGTCGTCAATCGCACATGCATGATGCTGGCTATTTCTACAAAATTAGTCGTTTGTTCATTCATGTTCTTGCTTAGGGCGAACTGCTGTAGTTCCTAAGGCAGAGAATGAAGCAAAATTATTTGTTAACATAACTTCATTAATGTCATAGTGCTGCAATCATGTTGCTTAATCCGAATCAGCGCGAAAAATTAGATCCTTCTAACGATACTTTGTTTTATGAGTCTCCCCGCTTCGTGACGCACGTCGATGAAGGGTTTATTCAGCAGTTGACGGATCTGTATCGCGATCGCTTAAAGCCAAACACTCGCATCTTTGACATGATGAGTAGCTGGGTGTCGCATCTTTCGGATGATGTGCAGTTTGAGCATGTCGAAGGACATGGACTGAATGCAGAGGAACTCGCCCGCAATCCACGGCTTAATCACTACTTTGTGCAGAACTTGAACTTAGATCCGAAGCTACCTTTGCCGGATCAGTCATTTGATGCCGTATTGAACACAGTTTCGGTGCAATACATACAGTATCCCGAAGCGATCTTCACCGAGATTCATCGCATTCTAAAACCAGGTGGAATCGCAATTATTAGCTTCTCGAATCGGATGTTTTACCAAAAAGCGATCGCAGCATGGCGTGATGCAAGTGAGAGCGATCGGGTTAACTTAGTGAAACAGTATTTCAAAGCAGTTCCCGGATTTTCGCAGCCTGAAGTAATTACAAAGCAATCACAAACCCCGGCAATATTTCAAATGTTTGGACTGTCAGGCGGCGATCCATTCTATGCTGTGTCTGCGACTCGCATCGATTAGGCGGCGCTCTACGCTAATCAGAATAAACTTGTCACTGCGTCGATTCGGAGCAAGTGCAAATTTATTCTGCGTTTGACGCAGAATTATTTCTAATTGTATAAAAACGTAACGAACTCAATTCTATGTCCAGAGTTTGCTACTAAAATTTTGGTAGCGTAGAGCCGCACGACTCAAGTTTGATGCCCAGGTTTGCATCTTAATTCAAATCTAAGCAACTCTGCACTTTAGACTGCCCAAAACTGGCTTTGAGTCGGCAATAGAACTACCTTTCAGATCATCAGGAGAACCATGAAAGAATCTGTTCATACTGAAACGATAACGATTCAAAAAACTTCAAAGTTAGTACATGTAGGACGATCGCTCAAGAAGTGGTGTTTAACTATTCCTAGTTCTGCCTGGGTCGGCTTTGCTGGGTTTATGTTAGCAACTTCGGTGCTGGTTACTCATGTCCCATCAGCTCAAGCGGCACAATATGTCAGAGTGAGCAATAGCATTTCTGCACTCAACGTTCGTAACGGTCCTGGAGCGCAATACGGTTTAAACGGCAGACCGCTGTATCCAGGCGAAACCGTACGCGTGGTTGCTTCATCAAATGGTTGGTATCAGCTACCCGATGGGGGATGGTTCTCTTCTGCTTACGCCACCAGTTCCAACATAGGTGGTCCTGGTCCAAGTCCAGGTGGGACTGCAATTAATCGAACCGTAAGAGCAACCACTACGGTGAATGTGCGGAACGGTCCTGGCGTGGGATACAGCTTGAACGGCAGACCTCTGTATCCCGGTGAAACCGTGCGTGTGATTCGGCAGTCTGGCGGTTGGTATCAGTTACCCGATGGCGGCTGGTTCTCTTCGGCTTATACCACCAGCAGTATAGGAGGTCCTGGTACAAGTCCAGGTGGAACTCCAATTAACCAAACGGTGAGAGCAACCACTACGGTGAATGTGCGGAACGGTCCTGGCGTGGGATACAGCTTGAACGGCAGACCTCTGTATCCCGGTGAAACCGTGCGTGTGATTCGGCAGTCTGGCGGTTGGTATCAGTTACCCGATGGCGGCTGGTTCTCTTCGGCTTACACCACTAGCCCGAACACGGGTGGTCCTGGTGTTTCCTCAGCAACTGTTTCGACGAATGGCGGCAGCTTGTTGATTCGATCGAGTCCTTCGGGCGGTGTAATTGGCAGCGTTCCAAATGGTTCGGTTGTACGGTTATCGGGTCGGGTCAGTGGTGGCTATTCTCAACTTTCGAGCGGTGGTTGGGTGTCTTCAAGCTGGCTTCGATAATTCAAATTCGATCACCTAAAAAAGAAAGGTTCAGGCAGACTCATCTCCTGAACCTTTTTCTTTGAATTGCTCGGATAGAGCTAGAACCGCAGCGGTTATCGGTATTCAGTCGGCAGGATTACTCCAGCTTGTGAACCGTCTGCCTGTCGTACCAGCGCGAGAAATGGCATAGGGTTAATCGCGCTTTGGTAAGTATCTGCACCTTGGCGAATTTCATAATGCAGGTGCGGTCCGGTGGAATTTCCATTGTTGCCGATCGCTGCGATTAACTGACCCGACGTAACAGTCTGCCCTACCTTGACATAGGCTTTACTGATGTGAGCGAAAAGATGAATTCTCCCTTCGCTGTCGCGAATTTTGACGTGCCAACCATAACCCCATTCGTAACTATTTCCGTCTTGTTCCCGTCCGACGTAAGACACCGTTCCGCAGACTGGACTGTTAATCGGAGTCCCAATCTTGCCATCGAAGTCTATGCCTGTATGAAAATGGGTCTGTCTAGAATTGAAGGGATCACTGACTCGTCCAAAGCCTTGATTCACAACCGGAGGCTGGACTGGATAGACGGGAGCGCAACTGGAGACTTGCGGAACGGGAATGAACGGATTTTTTTCTACGGCTGCCGTTTTCTCGGGCGCGAAGATTTGAGGTTGAGGAGCTACAACGGGTTGAGCGACTGCGATCGGTGGGGCTACCGTTCGTCGGGCTACTGCACCAAAGGATCTGACTAAATCGCCCCGTACCCAGCCAGCGATTCCAGAACGATTAGACTGCATCTGATACCAGGTAAACCCGTCCCGGCTTTGGGTTGTGCTGAGAATTTGAATCTGATCGCCCGGAAAAGCAATACCTGCTAGTGGAGCAGTAGTAGACGGACTGGTGCGGACGTTAATCTGAGTCGAGGGGTTGCTTGCGAACAGTTCGCCAGTTTGAACGGCGATCGCAGGACGGAACCAACCTAAAGTCACGACCACACCAAGACTCAGCACAAACAAAACCAGGCTACGAGTGAGCCGTCCGGTACGATTTAGTTTCATCGGGGATACGTTGTAGGGTTGAGGAAATGCAAGCGAAAACAAGCTCTTTTCGTAGAGGCAAATTGAAGGGTGAGAGTTCCTTCTTTGCTCTAGGAGTCGGATTAGTTTTGGGTAGTTAGTACATTAATACTATACAACCCGATCGAACTTCACTTTCACTCACACCTCTGCATTCAACCTCAAATCAGGAAAATTGATGAAACTTCATATATAGTTATCACTTATCAATCTCTCCAAGGATTGCGATCGCGGTGTCACAGAGCTGAGCGTGTATTTTTCCGTTACTCGCGAGAATTCCGCCCCACTGGCTCACATCGACGCGATTGTACTGCACTGGAGATTGATCAAAATAGGTAAATTGTCCGCCTGCCTCGGTGAGAATGAGTTCGGGGGCCGCGAAATCCCAATCCTTCGCGGCAGATTTACCCGACAAAGAAAGATAAAGATCCGCCTGCTGTTCAACGATCGCCGCAATTTTACAGCCGACGCTGCCAATTTGACGCTGTTGTTTGACGGGGAATTGTTCCATCAATTGATTGAACCGCAAATCTCGATGACTGCGGCTGGCAACGACGGTTAAATCAGTAAAGTCTGATTTATTTGAAACTTGTACGCGAGTGCGATCGCCGTTCTCTGTTTCCACCCACGTTCCGCCCTTTAAGGTGGCAGAATAGAGCTTGCCGAATGCAGGACAAGCAACGATCGCAACAACGGGACGACCTTGATAAGCGAGGGCAATGTGCATTGCATATTCCCCGGTGCGATTGATAAAATCCTTGGTGCCATCAAGTGGATCAATAATCCAAACCCAAGAACGATTTAAGCGCACTTCCGCAGGCTGAGACTGATAAGTTTCTTCGCTGAGGTAGGCGAAGGTGTGCGGATCAAAAACCGATTGTAGTTTCTCTAGGATGTAGGTATTGGCTGCAATGTCCGCCGAAGTGACAGGGCTATCGCCAGATTTTTCGACTTCAAAGCTGCGCGATTGTTCTATCAGAATGTTTGCGGCTCCCCAACCGACTCTCCGCGCAATAGTACAAATTTCTTCAAAATTCATCGCTTCCATCCGTTCAATCGGCTTCATTATTATAGGTCTGGTATTTTCTCCATTCGCGGGTGCCGAAGAATTGACAGGAATAAGCAGCAATTTGAGCGGCTTTAGACAGTGCAGTGTGAAAATCACACATTAATATATAGTGGCAAAACGCACCGTGAAAGATGTCTCCTGCGCCGAGTGTGTCAACTACGGGAACTTGAGGAACATTGATTTGAGTTTCTGGTAGTTCAATTGCATTGTTGCCGTGTGTGATTGCAATGTGGGAAATTCCAAAAGATCGCAAATACTCAAACACACTCTGATCAGTCGGGGGATGAAAGTTGGCAGAACAAATTGCATAATCCACCCAAGGTAAAACGGTTTCAAATCCAGGCTTCCAACTTCCCGCATCAATCACAACCGGAATGTTTCTCGCTTGTGCTTCCTCTGCAAGCTTTGCCCCGATCGCCATTTGATGTCCATCAATCAATACAACATCAATATCGTCGAGAATGTCCGGTGAAATGCAGTCTGGATCAATCTGAGATCGCACTGCATTGATCGAAACCACTGCCCGATCTCCGGTGGATTTTGTTACCACAATCGAAGAGACAGGCGGCGATTCGGTTTTAGTTGGAGCAAGATCAACAGTCTGAACACCGCAAGCTTGCAAGTCAGATCGAATCAAATGACAGATTGGATGTGAGCCGATCGCAGCGATTAATGTGGCTGAATTACCCAACTGTTGAAAAGCGATCGCAGCATTGGTCGCAGGACCTCCAGCCGCGATCGTCGTGTCTTGCGCCACAATTTTTTGATTTGCGAGCGGTGGTGCATCTGCGAGATAAATTAAATCCAGCGTCACTAAGCCCACAAATAGTCCATGTTTTGCCATAATTCACTTCATGACAGCAACTCTATATATTGTGGGCACACCACTGGGCAATTTAGAAGACATGACGTTTCGGGCAGTGCGAATTCTGCAAACGGTAGACCTAATCGCCGCAGAAGACACGCGCCACACCGGAAAACTTTTGCAGCACTTTCAAATTAAAACCCCGCAAATTAGCTATCACGATCACAATCGCCATTCTAGAACTACCGAACTGGTCGATCGGCTTCAGCAAGGAACATCGATCGCACTTGTGACAGATGCGGGAATGCCCGGAATCTCTGATCCAGGATATGAACTGGTGAAAGCCTGTGCAGAAGTGGGAATTTCAGTTGTTCCAATTCCCGGCGCAACAGCAGCGATGACGGCTTTGAGTGCTTCAGGGTTAAAGTGCGATCGTTTTGTGTTTGAGGGCTTTCTTCCCGCCAAAGAAACAGAGCGGCGTGAGCATCTCGAACGGTTAATCACTGACGATCGCACCCTAATTTTCTATGAAGCGCCTCATCGAGTGCAAAAAACACTCGCTGACATTGCAACGGTTTTAGGGAACGATCGCTCGATTGTTCTAGCGCGTGAACTCACTAAGCTACACGAAGAGTTCTGGCGCGGGACAGTGAAAGCAGCGATCGACCATTACACCCAACATGAGCCAAAGGGCGAATTTACGCTGATTGTTTCTGGAGCAGAGCCCACCGAAGTTCCTCTCACAGAAGAAGTCTTAAAAGCGGAGTTGTTGTCATTATTAAAGCAAGGGATTTCTCGATCGCAAGCCAGTCGCCAGTTGTCTCAGCAAACCGCTTTACCGCGTCGTCAACTGTATCAACTCGCCTTACAGATTGAACTATGAGCGAATTCGACTTCGATAGTTTATTGCAAAAAGCGTTCGAGCAGTGTGAACGCCTCGGACATCCACTTGATGCAGATCAAAAAGAAATCTTGCAATCGGCCCTACAGCAAGAAATGCGATCGAATCCACTCACACAACTCACCGAGGAGCAACGACAAGCCGTTCTACAGTTTGCCCAACAGTCCGATTGGAAAACATCGCTTTTAAACGATTGGCTACAAAACCGTGATTCTGGAACAGTGCAGTTTATTCGAGATCAATATGGTTTATCGTGGCTCAATTCTGTGACGGCTGAAGATTTAGCAGCCTACCGCGATCAAGAAACTCGATTGAACATTGGCGATCGCATCGAAGTCTCAAATGCACTTTGGGAATGGGTGCAAGCCGATGATCAAGAATGGTACACCTGCACAGTCATCGGACTGAGTGAATCAGACAATTCACAACAAACACGTTGCACAATCCGCTTTGATAACGGGCAGGAATACGAGATTCAGGGTGTGTACGACTGGAATCGATCGAACTGGCGATAGCTACTTGCGGTTCACGATCGAAGTCAGAATCAATGCACTCACCACACAGCCCATGCCAATCAATTCATGAAATTGCGGAATTTCTCCAAGCTGCAATGCTGCAAACGTCACCCCTAACACCGGAGTCATCAGCATTCCTAACCCCGATAATCCGGCAGGAAGCTGTCTCAGCACATACATCCATAACAGCATTGGAATCGCGTTTCCGGGTAGCACACTATAAGCCAAAGCACTAATAAAGGTCGAGTTCCACTGAATTGGCGAAGCCGCCGAAAAGAGCGCGATCGCAATCAACGGCACAGTTCCAAACAGCGTTTGCCAAGTCGTCATTGACAATAAACCGACTGTTTTGACATTGATTTTCTTTGCCACGATCGAGCCGCCCGCCCAGCTCAATCCCGCTAACACCGCAAACAATCCACTGATCAATGAGCCTTGTAGCCGAAACGGATCGAGAATCAGCAACAATCCAGAGAAGGCAACTGCGATCGCAATCCATTGGAATCCTCGAATTCGCTCTCCCAGGAAGTACCACGCCAACAACAATGTCCAAAATGGCATTGTGTAAACCAGAATCGAAGTTTTCCCGGCTCCCCCACTGACTAATGCCCAAGCTGCAAAGCCACTAAACCCTGCGGTTTGCAGCAACCCTAACAAAAACGTCATCGGCACCGCTTTGGGGATAATCGGTTGCTTGGTTACGATCAGCGCAATCAAAAGTGCTAAACCTCCGCCCACATTCCGCAATGCTGCAAACGTAAACGCAGAAGAATATTGCACTCCCAGCTTCATTTGCGTCCAACTATAGCCCCACAAAACCGCGATCGCCAGCAATGCCAGCACCGCCGTTTTTGGAAAACGAGATTCAGTCATGTCTTTACCTCCGGTACTTGCATCGCAAGTTCGCGCCCCAATAAACCTCAAACAGCTTAAAACCAAAGTAAATCACCCACAATCCACCGCAAGCGTTACAAACTGTTAAATTAAAGAAAACTAGATTGAATCTGCAATGTCTGCTACCCCAACCTGGAAAATCAAGCTGCTCTACGATAGTGAATGCCCGCTCTGTATGCGGGAAGTGAATTTTTTGAAAAAGCGGGACAACGATCGGGGTTTAGTCGCGTTTGTAGATATTGCCGATGAGAACTATTCGCCAGACGAGAACGGCGGGATTCACTATGAAGCGGCAATGGGTCGGATTCATGCCGTATTGCCCGATGGCAGCACGATCAAAAACGTCGAGGTGTTTCGCCGCATTTACGAAGTTCTCGGTATGGGATGGGTCTATGCGATTACCAGAATCCCAATCTTCGGTTGGATGGCTGACAAGCTGTATGAGATTTGGGCAGATTGGCGACTGGTGCTGACGGGAAGACCGAATTTAAGGGCGATCGTTGCTGAGCGGCAGAAACGACTAGATTGTACGGTAGAGGGACGTTGCCGAGTCGAGCAATAAAAACTTAATGTCTAAGCGCAAAAAGCTACGAGAACGGTTGAGCAACAATCCAAATAGTGCAACATTCTCAGACATCCGAAATCTGCTTGAGTAAGAAGGATTCGCGCTCGATAGAATTACAGGCAGTCACCATATTTTTGTGAAAGGTGAAACGACCTTTGTGGTTCCGGTTCATAGTGGAAAAGTGAAAACGGTTTACGTCAAGCGCGTCATTCGTCTTATCGAACTAGCAGAAGATCAAGATAGCGAGGAAGAAACACAATGAACTATCCAATCGTCATTTATCCCTGTGAAGGTGGCTATGTTGCTGAGGTTCCAGCCCTCAAAGGGTGTTTAGCGCAAGGCGAAACGCTCACAGAAGTGTTAGAGGAGCTACAAACTGTTACAGGTCTGTGGATTGAAACCGCTAAGAGACGAGGGCAGACCTTACCAGACGTTGACTTAGCGATCGAGAAAATCAAAACCTTGAGCCAATAACATCGGTTCATACAGATGAATCGATCGTAAACTCCCATACCATGCTAGAAGAATTGCTCTAGGATAGACCTTTGTTGATTTCGAGGTCAGAGCGTTGAGCATTGAAGAGAAAGCCTGGGAACTGTTAGAAAAATCCGTTCTGTATTATCAAGGTCGAGAGATAGGCACGATCGCAGCCTGCGATACGGATGTCATCGCTCTGAACTATGACCAATGTTTTGTCAGAGACTTTATCTCCTCCGCACTCCTGTTTCTGATGCGCGGCAGGACTGAGATTGTTCAACACTTCCTCGAAGAAACTTTAAGGCTTCAACCCAAAACCACGCAATTCGACTCTTCTAAACCCAGTCGCGGCTTAATGCCTGCAAGCTTCAAAGTCATTCCCTACGAAGGAGGGGAATATCTTAAAGCCGACTTTGGTGATCATGCGATCGGTCGCGTGGCTCCCGCCGATTCGGGGCTGTGGTGGATCATTCTGCTGCGTGCTTATGTGATTGCCACTGGAGAAACCGAATTTGCTCATCGACCCGATGTTCAAGAAGGCATTCGCTTTATTCTCGAACTCTGTTTGGTGACTCGGTTTGATATGTATCCGATGGTGCTTGTGCCAGATGGAGCCAGTATGATCGATCGTCGCATGGGAATGTATGGGCATCCACTCGACATTCAATCGCTGTTTTATGCTGCCCTGCGCTCTAGTCTGGAACTGCTCGTCGAAAACGAAGACAATCAGAAAATGATTCAGGGCATTCACAGCCGCCTCATTCCCCTCAGACGGCAACTGAGAGAGCATTATTGGCTCGATCCAGAGCGCTTAAACGTAATTTACCGCTATCGCGTCGAAGAATACGGCGAAGAGGCGCTGAACCAGTTCAATATCTATTCAGATTCAATTCCGTTCTATCGCCTCGCCAAATGGCTCCCCGAAGCAGGCGGATACATGGCAGGCAACTTAGGACCTTCTCAGCTTGATGTCCGCTTCTTTGCGCTGGGGAACTTAATGTCGATCGTCTCTGCACTCGCCACCGAACGACAATCCCACAAAATTCTCAATTTGATCGAACTGCGCTGGAGTGATTTGGTCGGACAGATGCCGATGAAGCTTTGTTACCCTGCACTCGAAGATGTGGAATGGCGGATTGTCACCGGAGCCGATCCGAAGAATCGTCCTTGGTCTTATCACAATGGCGGAAGCTGGCCCGTATTGCTCTGGATGCTAACCGCAGCCGCAAAAAAGATGAATCGCGCAGAACTCGCACATCATGCGATCGCCGTTGCAGAACGTCGCTTACTAGAAGACCACTTTCCCGAATACTATGACGGTCCTGATGCTCGATTGATCGGCAAAGAAGCAAGAAAGTATCAAACCTGGACGATCGCAGGATATCTGCTGGCAAAGGAACTGTTAGCCCATCCGGAACATCTAAACCTGATCAACTTCGATTGGGAATCTAAGTAGGCCACTCATCCGGGTACTCGTAAAATTTCGGACAATCAAACCGCAGTACCCGATTTCTCTGAAACCCTTGCCGCTGGACTTACAGGCAATTTTTTCAACATTGAGATCAACTATCCAAAATGGCTGAAAGACTGAGATAGTAAGCATTACATGATCTGATAGTTGATCAACAATCGCCGCTCGCACCAAAAAATTGCAAAATAAACACAGAAAATTGCAAATTTATTGTTCTGATTGATCAAAGAAGCACTACAATCAGAAGCATTTACAGTGAGGTTCACAACAATGCCCTACGCAATTTTAGATCAATCAGTCAGACAGAACTTAGAACAAGAACGCGATCGTCTCACCAGCGACCGCGACGCGATCATCAAACAAGCCGTTGCAGCAGCAACTTCTGAGATTGATAAAACTTTGGAGTACCTCAATGGGTTGCTAGGTGGAGAAATTGCACCTTCGACCAATGGTAAGAAGATTGAGATTGAAGTGCCCGCGATCGCAGAAGTCGCAGAAGTAAAACCGAAGCGCAAAGGACGCGGCAAAGCAAAAGCAACCGAAGAAACCAAGGTTGAGACTAATGATGTTCCTGAGAAGAAAACACGCGGCAAAAAGAGCGAAGATGCACCCAAGCAGAAGCGCAATGTTAAACCGCCTGTTCCGTTTGATGCCACAATGAAGCGCGACTTCAAAGGAATGACTCCAGCAGAAGCCGTTTACAAAGTGATGAGCGGTTCCCCCAGCGACACCTACACCACTGACGAGATGATCGAAGTTCTCTACGGTTCATTGCCCAGCGTGAACATGCCCGAAGCGCGGAAGCGGATCGCATTGATGATGGCGCATGGCATGAGAAAAGGAACCTACGAGAAAGTAGGAGAGAACCCCAGCCGTTTCAAAATCGCAGGCTAATCTACCCATCCTTTGCTGTACAAGGCTCACAATGACGACACTGCTGGTTCACTCAGAACACACTCCTTTAGCCGTTCACTTTCCAGCCCTAGCTCAGATGACGACTGAACAGTTCTACGAGTTCTGCCAAGCGAATTCTGAGCTACGGATTGAACGGACTGCAACCGGAGAAGTGATCATTATGCCCCCGACTTTTTCTGATACTGGAAACCGCAACTTTAACCTTGTGGTGCAGTTAGGAGTCTGGGCAGAGCAAGACGGAACTGGAATCGGTTTTGATTCTAATACAGGCTTTACTCTGCCCAACGGTGCAACACGCTCTCCGGATGCTTCGTGGATTCGGATTGATCGTTGGAACAGTCTGAGCGATCAGCAAAAAGCTTCGTTTGCCCCAATTTGCCCGGATTTTGTGATTGAGTTGCGCTCAACTAGTGATAGTTTGAGCGACCTCCAACTCAAGATGCAGGAGTACATCGACAATGGTGCGAGATTGGGATTCTTGATCGATCGCAAACTTCGCACTGTTCATCTCTATCGGTCCAATACATTGCCTCAGATCATGGAAAGCCCGGATTCGGTCAGTGCTGAACCAGAATTACCGGGCTTTGTCCTTCAGATGGCGAAAATTTGGTAGCTAGGCTTCGACTTTGACTCCTTTCCAGAAGGCAATGTAGCCTGCGATGTTCTTCGCGGCATCTTTGGGCGTGGGATAGTACCACGCGGCATCTTTGTTTGTTTGTCCGTTGACGACGATGCTGTAATAGCTGGCAACGCCCTTCCAACCACAAGTGGTGTGGGTGCTGCTGTCTTGAAAATATTCAGAATGAATCGAGTCGGGTGGAAAGTATTGGTTCCCCTCGACTGTTTCAGTGCGATCGCTCTCGGCTAAAACAACGCCGTTCCAAACTGCTCTTGGCATGGTGTAATCTCTAAACGCTTCGATTCACAGCCTAGCACTGATCCGTTCTGGATCGACTACATCTCAGTCCGCTCGTAAAGACGCGAGGATTTAGCGATCTGTTCGATCGCGCTCAACAGAATTTTTCAGCAAGAAGAGCGCTCATCAGCCACAATGAATTCTGTCTGCCCTCAATGATTTAATCCTTGATTTAAGCAATATCGTTAGTATTAGACACTCATTCCACAGGAGTTTTGCCATGAGCCGCGCTTACCCCTCTGTGCCGTTTGAACAAGCCCCTTATCGTAATGTGCAGTCGCTCCCCGAACTTTGGTCGATCGTTGCTAAGCGATTTGCTGATGTTTTGGCAGTCCACGATCCGCATAGTCAGTCAGAAGTTAAGCTGACATACGCTCAACTGTATGAACAGATGCAGCTCTTTGCAGCGGGGATTCAAGCACTAGATATCCACACCGATGCAGGTGATGAGGTTCCGGCCCGGATTGCGCTGTTTTCGGATAACTGTCCGCGCTGGCTGATCGCCGATCAAGGCATTATGCGATCGGGTGCGGTGGATGTGGTGCGAGGCTCACAGGCTGATCCTCTAGAGTTACGCTACATTTTGGAGCATAGCGGCTCAGTAGGAGTGGTGCTGCAAGATGCGGACTTGTTGAAGAAGCTGCGATCGATTCTGGCAGAAGTTCCGATTCAGTTTGTGATTCTGCTGAGCGATGAAACGGCAAGCTCAGACACTTACAAAGTCCTGAATTTCTCAGAAGTGATTGAGCTGGGTAAAACTCATCCGATTCAGCCTGTGCAGCAAGACCGAAACACTTTAGCGACCTTGATGTACACTTCGGGCACATCAGGAATGCCAAAAGGCGTGATGCTTAGTCACGGCAATTTACTGTATGAAGTGAATGGTGCGTATGATGTGGCACTGTTGCAGCCCGGAGAGCGTGTGTTAAGCATTCTTCCAATTTGGCATTGTTATGAGCGAACCTTTGAATACTTTGTGTTCTCAAACGGTTGTACTCAGATTTATACCAACATCCGCTTTGTGAAGAAAGATCTCAAAGAATACCAACCGCACTATATGGTTGGGGTTCCACGTTTGTGGGAATCGATTTACGAAGGCATTCAGAAGCAGTTCCGCGATCAGCCTGCGAAGAAACAGAAGCTTGTGAAGTTCTTGTTAGGACAGAGCCAAAAGTACATTGTGGCTAAACGCATCGTTGAGAATTTGGACTTAGACAATCTCAATCCATCCAGCACTGAACGATTGAACGCAAAAATGCAAGCAGCAGTTCGCTATCCGTTTCATAAGTTGGGCGATCGCCTTGTTTATCAAAAAGTTCGGCAAGGCACAGGCGGCTGTTTGAAGTTCGTTGTAAGCGGCGGCGGCTCGATCGCGGAGCACTTAGAAGACTTTTTTGAGATTGTTGGCATCACCATTCTGGGAGGTTACGGACTGACAGAAACGGCTCCAATTACCCATGCGCGCCGTCCGTGGCGGAATGTGCGTGGAGCCGACGGCGAACCGCTTCCCGGAACCGAAACTCGGATTGTTGATCCCGAAACCCGCAAAGATTTACCCATTGGGCAGCGGGGCTTAATTTTGCTGCGGGGCGCACAAATTATGCAGGGCTACTACAAGAACCCGGAAGCCACCGCTAAAGCGATCGACCCCCAAGGCTGGTTTGATACCGGAGATTTGGGCATGGTGACGCAGCACAATGATTTAATCATCACTGGACGAGCGAAAGATACGATCGTTTTAACCAACGGTGAGAACATCGAACCGCAACCGATCGAAGATGCCTGCCTCCGGAGTGCCTATGTGGATCAGATTATGTTAGTTGGGCAAGATCAGAAGATGTTGGGTGCATTGATTGTGCCGAACCTTGAAGCCTTGGAACAGTGGAAAGGGGGCAGCATTGATTTGAATGATCCAGCCGTTCAAGAATTGTTCCGACAAGAATTAGTGCGATTGGTGAAAGCGCGTCCGGGATATCGTCCGGACGATCGTATTGGCGTTTTCCGCTTGTTGAGCGAGCCGTTTACGATGGAAAACGGCTTCTTGACACAAACGCTGAAAATTCGACGTAACGTTGTGATGGAGCGCTACCACGGTATGATTAACGAGATGTTTTCGCCCTAGGGTGCGATCGTCGGGAGCTAAAGCGTTTAATATAGTCATCCTAGCTCCCGGTTCCCATCGTTCAATTTTTGATCAATTTCTGAGTCACCGTATGGAAATCTCTAAGTCTCATCTGTTGTTGCAGCGTAATGTCAATATAAAAGCGGTGGTTACTCCTCGCTGGAAAGACGAAGCGCAGCAAACTCTACAGGCGCAATTGAATCAGATTGATAGCCAGTTACAGCAGCTTGATTTGCAGATGCAGCAGGTACTGACTGAAGTTCAACGGCAGACGCTTCAGCCGGGTAGCCCGGATGCGTTGCAGCAGAGCGAAAGCATTCGGATGCAGTTTAATCAGCGTAAAAGTGAGTTGCTAGAGCAAAAAAATCAAAGTCTACAGCAGCTTCAGCAAATCCAAATGTTGGAACTGGATCAAGAAGTGCAGCAAGGACAAATCGGCAGCGTGTTTCGGATTGAGCCGGGTGATAATTTGATTGAAAAGATGAATGTTGAAGTGCTGCTGCGCGATGGCGTGGTTGAGGAGATTCGCGGCATTATTTAGGGTTAGGGGGTCGATCGCTGTCAATATCTACAAAATGTCACGATCGACCCGCTTCAGGGGCGCTATTGTCTGAAGTGAGACGACCTCACCGCGATGTATGACAACTGCACGATACATTCTGGCGCTTGATCTAGGCACGACGGGTAATCGCGCCTTTTTATTTGACCATTCTGGCAACATTGCTGGACAGGCTTATCTAGAACTGACGCAATACTATCCGCACCCTGGATGGCTAGAACACGATGCCGAAGAGATTTGGAATGCAGCTCAGTCAGTCATTCAATCGGCAATTCAAACGGCACAAATCGAACCGTCTGAGATTACCGCGATCGGGCTAACGGTTCAGCGCGAAACTTGTTTACTGTGGGACAAGAACACTGGAAAACCCCTACATCGGGCGATCGTTTGGCAAGATCGGCGGACGGCTGAATTTTGTAATGAACTGCGCAATCGAGGGTTCGCGGCGGAAATTTACGATCGTACCGGCTTAGTGATTGATGCTTACTTTTCTGCAACGAAGCTGAGATGGTTACTCGATCAGGTACAGGGCATTGATTTAAGCACGGTTCTGGCGGGAACGATCGATACTTGGATTTTGTGGAAGCTCACAGGCGGTAAAGTTCACGCGACCGATCATAGTAATGCCAGTCGTACTTTATTAATGAACTTAAAAACACTCGAATGGGACGCTCGATTGCTGGAGTTGTTTGGCATTCCCGCGCAGATTCTCCCTTCGATTCAACCCAGCTTAGGAACATTTGGCAGCACAGAGTTACTTGGCGTTGAGATTCCAATTACAGCGATCTTGGGAGATCAACAAGCGGCATTGTTTGGGCAAGGGTGCGATCAACCCGGTTTGATGAAATGCACCTACGGAACCGGAAGCTTTCTAGTCGCTCATACGGGGTTTGAAATTGTGAGATCGGATCAGCAATTGATTTCGACGATCGCGTGGACGCAAAACAATCAAGTTGGCTATGCGCTCGAAGGCAGTATGTTTACCAGTGGCGCTTGCATTCAGTGGCTTCGAGATGGCTTGGGATTGATTTCGACCGCACAGGAAACAGAAGCGATCGCCCAGCAGACTTCAGATAGCGATGGAGTGTACTTTGTGCCTGCCTTAAGTGGACTGGGGACACCGCACTGGGATATGAGTGCGCGGGGGGCATTTCTGGGAATTACAGGTGGAGTGCGACGAGAACATCTAGTTCGGGCGGTACTCGAAGCGATCGCGTTTCAGGTCAAAGAAGTCGTAGACGAAATTACAACCCATAGCCCGATGCCTCTGCAAAAGTTAGCGGTAGATGGCGGGGCTTGTGAGAATAACTTTCTGATGCAGCTTCAAGCGGACTTATTGGGAATCGCGATCGAGCGTCCTGCAATCCGCGATACAACGGTTCTAGGAGTTGCATTTGCGGCAGGACTCGCAGCAGGATTTTGGCAAAGTTATGATCAACTCGTTGCTGAGCGAGTGATCGATCGTGTGTTTGAACCTAGATCATCCTCGGTTCAGACCGTGTTCAAGCAATGGCAGAAAGCGGTCGATCGCACAAAGAATTGGTCGTAGCTTCTTCAACGAATCACAATTCCGTGGATTTCGAGCGATCGAGCTTTGTTGTTGACCCAATCTTTCTAGGGGGAATGATAGGAGTGATCTTCATCATTGCTAACCCCTTTTTGTCATGTCCCTCCGAGCAAACCACCACCGCATTCCTTTACGGACAGTGCTAGTTCTGCCATTTGTTCTACAGATTTTTGCAGCAGTTGGGCTGACTGGACATTTATCGTTAGCGAATGGACAAAAAGCAGTTTATGAATTAGCCCTGCAACTGTTAGACAAGGTGAGCGCTCAGACCAATCAGCACCTTGATAGTTATGCCTCGACTACACGCCATCTCACCCAAGTTAATGGTGAACAAATCGATCTAGGACTCCTGGATCTACAAGATCCCGATCGTCTCGCCCGCTTCTTTGCCAAACAAGTCAGAACCTACAGCGTTGGCTACATGCTGTACGGTACTCCTTCGGGTGATTTTATTGCATCCGGCTACTATCGTGAAGCCACAATTCCCAAGAACGGGAATCCAGACATCAGCGTTGTCTTGCCAAAGAAGTACGGAAATCGTGGCTTATATAACTATTCAACGGACGCTCAAAGCAATCCGATCGCACGATTTGAGACAGTCAAGGATTATCAATTTCAAAAAGAAGGATGGTACGCCAAGAGCGCAGCTACAGGGAAACCGGGCTGGAGCGAAATCTATCAATGGGAAACCAATAACTACCCGTTATCGATCGCCACAAGTCGCCCGATTTACGACAAGCAAGGAAAGTTTGTTGGCAGCTTTGGTGTAGAACAACGTCTCTCCCAAATTAGCGATTTTCTCCACGGAATTCGCGTCAGTCAGACTAGCCAAATTTTCATCTTAGAGCGCAATGGTTTGCTAGTCGCCAGTTCCGGGCAAGCCCCCGTTTTCTCAGTCACAGACAGCAAGCCCCGACGATTGCGCGGCGCAGAAAGCCCAGATCCACTCATCCGCTCGGCTACACAAGCTCTAGGCGATCGCCTTCGCAGCTTACAGACCAGTCAGCAGCTAGAGTTCAACTTTCAAGGAGAGCGGCAGTTTGTGCAGATGACTCCGTGGCGAGATGAGTGGGGTTTGGACTGGATTGTCGTAGTCACTCTGCCGGAATCTCATTTCATGGTGCAGATTGATGCCAACACTCGCACCACCGTTCTATTGTGTTTGGGCGCTCTGGGGATTACGACCATTCTTGGTATTTTTACAGCGCGTTGGATCACGCGCCCGATCTCAGAACTGCAAGCCGCAAGTGAAGCGATTGCGGCTGGAAACCTCGATCGCACCGTCAAAATCAAAAGCATTAGCGAACTTCAAGCCTTGGGACGATCGTTCAACCAAATGGCGGCACAACTGAAAACGTCGTTTACCCAACTCGAAGATCGCGTGGCAGAACGCACGATCGAGCTTCAGCAAGCAAAAGAACTGGCAGACGAGGCAAACCAAGCGAAGAGCGAATTTCTCGCCAATATGAGTCACGAACTGCGAACGCCGTTAAACGGAATTCTCGGTTACGCGCAAATTTTGGAACGATCGAGAGCGCTGCCCGAAAAAGAACGCCACGGAATTAACGTAATTCACCAGTGCGGCTCTCATCTTTTGATGTTGATCAACGACATCCTCGATTTGTCTAAGATCGAAGCCCGCAAATTAGAGCTAACACCCCAAGCCATTCACTTTCCCGCTTTCTTGCAGGGCATTGTTGAGATTTGTCGCGTTCGAGCCGAGCAAAAAGCGATTGAGTTTCATTTTGAGCCAGATCCTGACCTGCCTGTAGGAATTGCGATCGATGAAAAGCGCTTGCGTCAAGTTTTGCTCAATCTGGTGGGAAATGCGATCAAGTTCACCGATCAAGGTCGCGTTACTCTCAGCGTCTATCAGGCTGCAACGACGCTTGATCAAACCGTTCAACTCCGATTCGTTGTGGCAGATACCGGAGTGGGAATTGCCCCAGAGCATATCAATCGGCTCTTTCAAGCCTTTGAGCAAGTCGGGGAACAACAACGCAAAACCGAAGGAACGGGTCTTGGACTCGCGATCAGTCAGCAGATTGTGCAACTGATGGGAGGGCAAATTCGCGTCAAAAGTCAGCTAGGTGTGGGGAGCGATTTTTATTTCGAGGTGAAAGCTCCGATCGCGTCAGACTGGAGCCAACAGCAAACCGCCACAGCAGGCAACATTATCGGCTATGAGGGCGCAAGACGACACCTTCTAGTAATCGACGATCGCTGGGAAAATCGTGCAGTTCTGCTGAATTTACTAGAACCTTTGGGATTTGTGGTGAGAGAAGCGGAACATGGACAAGCAGGCTTAGCGCAACTTTCTCAAGCCGTTCCTGATTTGATCATCACTGATTTAGCCATGCCTGTGATGGATGGCTTTACGCTGTTGCAGCAGATTCGGCAGAACGATCGACTAAAATCGCTGACGGTAATTGTTTCTTCTGCTTCCGTTGCCCCCTCAGAGCAGCAAAGCAGCCTTGAAGCAGGCGGCGATGACTTTCTCGCAAAACCTGTGCAAGTTCAAGAATTATTAAGCTTACTCAAAAAGCATCTCAACCTCACCTGGATATCCGAAGCCTCTGAGCCAAAATCGCTCACCTCACTCACCGAACTACTTGCCCCATCTACGGCTGATTTAAAGGTCTGGCTAGAACTCGCGCAAGAAGGACGATTGAAAAAACTCACTAGCATCGCAGAGCAATTACAGCAGCAAGACGATCGTTATCAACCCTTCGTACAACAGGTGATCCAGCTTGCAAGACAGTTCCAGAGCGAACAACTTGAAGCATTCATACAGCAATATCTCCCCTAATCATCTTATGTCTGACCTCACAGGTTTAATTTTGATTGTTGATGATACGCCGACAAATTTAGAGGTGGTCTCAGAGGCACTAAGCGATGCGGGATTTGATATTGCGATCGCAACGAGCGGCGATCGTGCCCTTCAGCAGCTAGAACGTCGCTTACCTGACTTAATCTTGCTTGATGTGATGATGCCAGGAATGGATGGCTTTGAAACCTGTCGTCGGATCAAGGCAAATTCTCGGACTCGCGACATTCCGGTCATTTTCATGACTGCGCTTGCTGATACAGATAGCAAAGTTAAATCTTTTGATCTTGGAGCCGTAGACTTCATCACTAAACCGTTTCACGAAAGAGAAGTCTTAGCACGAGTTAGAACCCATTTACAGTTGCATTGCCTGACTCAGAACTTAGCCGAGCAAGTCGCTCAAAAAGCCGAAGCGCTCGAAGCCTCGCAGCTACAACTGATTCAAAATGAAAAAATGTCAGCACTGGGGAATCTAGTTGCCGGAGTAGCACACGAAATTAATAATCCGATCGCGTGTATTGTTGGCAATGTAAATGCAATTCACAATTCAGTCACAGAATTGTTTGAGGTCATTGATCTCTACTGCAAAAAATTTCCTGAGCCTGGAGCAGAAATCGAAGCAGCACTAGAAGATCTAGACTATCTGCGCGAAGATTTACCGAAGCTGATTAGAACCCTACAAGACAGCGGTAACCGTATTACTGCCATTAGTAAAAGTCTTCGGACGTTTTCTCGCGCCGATACGGATCAAATGCAGCCGTTTAACCTGCACGAAGGGATGAATAGTACGATTCTGATTCTGAGACATCGGCTCAGAGCAAATTCGCAGCGTCCAGAGATTCAGGTCACTACAGAGTACGGTCAGCTACCGATGATTCAGTGCTTCCCTGGACAACTGAATCAGGTGTTTATGAATCTGCTAGCAAATGCGATCGATGCGCTCGAAGAATCGAATCGAGAACGCAGCTATAGTCAGATCCAAGCTAATCCGAATCAGATTATTATTCGTACTGAAATCGAGCAAGATCAGGTAAAAGTGTCGATTGCGGATAACGGTGTTGGAATTCCAGAGACGATTAAAGAGAAAATATTTCACCAGCGATTCACCACAAAAGCAGTCGGCAAAGGCACCGGATTAGGCTTAGCGATCGTGCAAAAAATTATCGTAGATAATCATCATGGAACCATTCAGGTCAAGACCGAAACGCAAAAAGGAACAGAATTTGTGCTGAGATTACCCCTGATTTAGCGCAACGCAAATCTTCTGCAAAATCTCTAAATTTCGCAAAATTAACTGAATCGGCAGGAAGTTCCCCAAAGATCGATAGACTCACGATTGCCAGTAGCGATACGCAGCACACGCCATTGTGACGACTCCGGTAACGATCGCGGTTTCGTCCACTTCAAACTGCGGATGATGCAGCGGGTAGTTTTTGCGATCGGGATATCCCACACCTAAGCGAAACATACTGCCCGGAGCATGTTGCAAATAGCAAGAAAAATCCTCTGCACCTAAAGAAGGTTCGGGGATGATTTGAACGCTTTCGTTTCCCCAAACTTCCCGCGCCGACGATTCGAGCAACCTTGTCAGTTTCGCATCATTCTGTACCGAGGGTGTACCGCGCCGATAGCTCATTTCATACTTCGCGCCGTACATCTGACAAACATGCGAAACAATGTTTTCAATCCAGGTTGGTAGCGCTTCGCTAGTTTCAGGATGCAGCGATCGTACCGTTCCCGACATGGTGACTTGATCGGCAATCACATTTGGAGCGCGTCCACCGCTGATTTTTCCGATCGTCAATACTACTGGGCGTAACGGATTCTGAGTCCGACTAATCGCTTGCTGCAAGCTGGTAACGACTTGGGACGCAATCCAAATCGCGTCGATCGCTTCATGCGGGCGTGCGCCATGTCCGGATTCACCCATAATCATAAGTTCTAAGTCATCTGCTGCGGCGGTCAAAGCCCCGTATCGAATGCCAATCTTACCCGCCGGAATGCTGGGAAATACATGCAGAGACAGAATCGAATCGACATCATTCATCACCCCATCTTCGACCATCCACTGAGCGCCCTGAGCGATTTCTTCCGCAGGCTGGAACAAAAACCGGATTTTACCGGGGATCGGCACCCCAAGCTGAGAGAGCACCATCGCGGTTCCAAGTCCGACGGTGGTATGCACGTCATGACCGCAAGCGTGCATAATTCCAGTCTGACGTGAGGCAAATTCTAGCCCGGTACGCTCTTGAATCGGCAGCGCGTCCATGTCTGTGCGAATTGCCAGTAATCTTGAATCGTCGCCTCCCTTGAGTTCTCCCACAACTCCGACTTTACCGATCGCTTCTTTAACGTGCAGCCCACAGGACGAAAGCACCCCCGCCACATAGGCAGCCGTTTGATGTTCTTGTCCACTCAGTTCAGGGTGGCTGTGGATGTGGCGACGAATTTCGATCAGGCGTGGAGCGAGCGAAACGGCTAGATCTTTGATGCGGTCTTTCATAATTGAGGGGTCGATCGTACTTTTCCCAATGATAAAACCTGTCTGATAAAACCTGTCTTTCAAAAGATCCGGCACATTCGATTTGATGCTGTTAATAGCCGCTATTCCAGCGCATTGCTGAGATGCTCTGCAAATCGATCGAAGGTTTTGTTTCATCGTCGATCGCTTTTACGACGCGGCGATATAAATCTTCGGCTTGCTGCGGGGAGTTGCCAATGCTGGTTAATCCCAATTTGCCAAACTCAGATAAGCATCCCATCAAGTGAAAGACTGTTCCTGTTTCTGTACTCGTATCGAAGTGCAAACCATAGTGCGCGATAATATCCATCAAATCATTCGGCAACAGCCCACAGTATTGGGGTTTCTGTAAATTATCGGTTGCCATATAGTATTTAGGTCGTCCGTGCTGGCTATAAAACAAGCCGCTGGATAAGTCATAGCGACCGTTGGTGAGGAATTTCAGCGTCATAAACGGATGCGTGGTTCCGCCTTTTCGCAGATTGATTTCAATGGCATGAAATTCCCACTGATCCTCGCGCTTAACTGCAACAAAATCGACTCCAAATCGCTCTAGTGCGCCTTTTGCCGCTAAGGTTCGACCCACTTGTAGGCTCATATCCTGAATCCGCATCCGGTAAGCTTCATCGGCTGGGAAGCGACAACCCAGATAGATTTGCCCACTCGGTCCGCCCAGAATTTGGTCGTGAGTTGAGAGGATTTCAACTTCGCCATCGGGAGTGACGCGACCCTGAACGCTCGGCGAAAGTTTATGCTCACCTTCGACAAAGGCTTCTGCGATCGCGCCCAACTCCGAAATGCGCCCCCCGTAATTCTCCCAAGTTTCGGTTTTTGCTTCAAATTTGAGATGAGCAAAGCGATCGTAAATCTTGCTAACGCGCTGTTCGTGCGAGATGATCCCAGGCTTGTATTCTCCCAAAGGTCGCAAGTCAAAGAGTGCGTTTCCTTCACCAGAAAACCCTTCGTTTAACTTGATCACAACGCGTTGCAATTCGGGATTGCGCTCCCATAATTCGGCTGTCGCTACAGCGAGATCTTTTGCAGTCCAAACCAAGTCACTACCATCCGGGTGCGGCACTCCACTTTCTGCAAAAATCTGCCGACTGCCGCTTTTTGTGCCCCAGTTTAGTAATACGGGATCAAGTGCATACAGGGGAATGTCTAATTGAATCGATAAGTCGCGTTCAACATCTGTTGAGTTATAGCAGATCATGTAAGCGCGATCGGGATTGACTGCTTGCCGAATGCGATCGAGCAGCCGCGGTCGATCGAGAATTTTTTGGCTGAGGGGTTTGAGCGATGAATCATAAGCTGAAAGCAGCAGCAAGCGATCGCGAGCATGGGAAAATGGAATTCCCGGTAATAGTTGAAGATAATAATCGATTACGCTAGGGTGAATCGGTTGAGAAGTCACATACACTAATCGAGTCCGGGGGTTTCGCAACCGAATCAGCGAAAATAATAGCCGTTCTTCATAGTGTAAAAAGCCTTCGATCTTAGATAATTCTCGCTGATCAATACTGAGCGACGGAATCACAATAATATCGGCTTCACTGGTGTCAAACTCAACAACATTGCGCCAACGCTCACGCAGTTGCATTTGGAGATGCTGAAACTGAACGGTAGGATCAAGCACGTTCATAAAGAGAAGTTCCGCGATCGACGTATATCTGCAATCATATCTACTGAAATTACGACAAAGCCGAATTAGCAATGAACAGTAAAAATGAATAAATTAGAGTTGCGTAAAATCTGTCTTCAGAAGCGTCGATCGCTCTGTCTTCAGGAGTGGGAAGCGAAAAGCAAACAGATTTGTGAACACCTCAAGGCTTCTGACAGCTTGCGTTCTGCAAAAACTGTTTTATCGTATTGCAGCTTTCGTCAAGAGCCAGATTTACAAGAACTGCTGACAATTCCGAAAGTGTGGGGATTGCCCCGCTGTGTGGAAAAAACATTACTGTGGCACGTTTGGACACCCGGCAGCCTACGATCGGGCAACTTCGGTATCCAAGAACCTGATCCAGACAGTCCAACGCTTGAGGCTGAGCAAGTCGATTTAATCTTAGTTCCTTGTGTAATGTGCGATCGGCGCGGTTATCGACTCGGTTATGGCGGCGGATTTTACGATCGAATGCTCAGCCAACCCGAATGGCAAGGCAAAGCGACGATCGGCGTTTTGTTTGATAGTGCCGTGATGGATGAATTGCCGATCGATCCCTGGGATCGACCGTTAGATGCAATCTGTACAGAATCAGGATTGATTCATCTGCGTCCAGTTGGGCGGACTGTAGTCTGAATTGATCGTGCGATCGACATAATTCACACAGTTCGGCAGCGCTTCGATCGCAATTCTTTGTTGGAGAAATCCGTTTAGTTTCTGTTCCCAATCGCTCGGGTAGTCGCGAATCACCGGATGTCGCACCGCGATCGCCTGATACTCTGCCTGCTCAGCATCCACAATCAGATCCAGCTTCAGAATCGCCAAGGGACGAACAAACAAGCCGATCGCCGCGAGGCTAAATCCTGCATCGCGACCCTTTTGGCGTAGGACTCGAACAAACTGCGCTCCTCTCGGAATCACATAGGGAATCCGGCTGCGATCGCGGACAGGATCAATCTCAATGTTGTAGCCCTGAGTTAGTCCCGCTTCTAACGAAAGCCCGTCGTATTCCTGCTCAGGATGAGGAACATAGAGTGTGATTTGCTGCATTGCTTCTGAATCTTCTGACTCTACAGCAGTGTTGCTGCGAGAAAGTTGTCCAACATAGCCTTCACGATCGCAAAGGTGAACCAATGCC
This sequence comes from Cyanobacteria bacterium FACHB-63, assembly GCA_014695255.1. Lineage (GTDB taxonomy): Bacteria > Cyanobacteriota > Cyanobacteriia > Leptolyngbyales > Leptolyngbyaceae > Leptolyngbya. The sequence goes on along the minus strand of JACJNX010000077.1, from coordinate 16,392 downwards.
ATGTTCAAAACAGACTGCTCGAATCGGGAAATTCCTAATTGTGTGATCATGTCGATGTTAGTGAATCGTTTTCTGAGCCGATTGTGAGTCGAAGTGTTGGGCACCGATCGCCCCGTAAAACCTTTCCAGAACCCGCCATGTCCATCAATTTTGTCAGTTTACTCAAGCTTTCAAACAACCTGAAGAATGTTCCGAGTCTTTTAACATTTGTAGAAGCAGTTAGCCTTGCAGCCACCCTCAACTCTTAAGGAATTGCTAAATCCCTCCAAGTAGGAATGCCGTTAGGTGCGGCACAAATCATAATGATCTTGAAGTGATTAAGTTAAAGGATCGCGTGAACGGAGATGAGTTTATTGAGCAGATTCAGGATGTGCAAAAGCAAGTCGCTGAACTGCAACAAGACGCTGAACAATTGCCCCCTAAGCAGAAAAGTAGGCTAACAGAATCTCTAGAGCGCTTAACCAGTGCATTAAGAGATTTGCAAGTCGCTGAGGAGGCAATTCAGCTTTTGTTGTCTGCGGTACAACAATCGCGGGATTCGATCGTCATTACGACTGCCCATCTCGATCCCCCCGGCCCTGAGATGGTCTACGTGAATCCCGCCTTTACGGAAATGACAGGCTACGCTGCAGAAGAAGTGTTAGGCAAAAACCCGCGTTTGCTGCAAGGAGCACACACAGACCGGACAGTGCTCGATGCCCTGCGGCGTGCAATTTCTCAAGGCAACCCCTTTCACGGTGAGGCGATCAACTATCACAAAGACGGCAGCGAATTCTACGTCGAATGGAACATTACACCAATTCGCAATAGTCAGCAAGAAATCACGCACTTCGTCGCCATTCAGCGCGATATCACCGATCGTAAGCGCTACGAAAAAGAACGCGAACAGCTTTTAGCTCAAGAACAAATTGCCCGCGATGCCGCAGAAGTTGCCAACCGGACGAAAGACGAGTTTTTGGCAACGCTTTCACACGAATTGAGAACGCCGCTGACCCCGATTCTTGGCTGGTCAAAAGTCCTGAGAACCCAGCAGCTTTCAGAAGCTAATACTCAACAAGCGCTCAAAACGATCGAAGAAAACGCCAAACGCCAAGCGCAACTGGTCGATGATTTGCTCGATCTCGCCCGGATTGTGCGCGGTAAGCTGACGCTGAACTTTACCTCGGTTTCCTTGACCGAATCGATCGTCGCCGCACTCGAAACCGTTCGGCTTGCTGCTGAGGCAAAATCGATTCAAATCAAAACAGATTTAAATGCAACGATCGCGCCGGTGATGGGTGATGCCGGACGGCTGCAACAAGTGATTTGGAATCTGTTGTCGAATGCGATTAAATTCACGCCGATCGAGGGTCAGATTAAAGTGACATTATCGCGGGTCGATCGTACCGCTCAAATCCAAATCAGTGATACCGGACAAGGAATTGATCCAGAGTTTTTGCCGTTTGTATTCGAGCGTTTTCGCCAGGAGGATAGTTCAATTACCCGTCAGTTTGGCGGATTGGGTTTAGGACTATCGCTCTGTCGGCAGTTGGTCGAAGCGCATGGCGGCATTATCCAGGCGGAAAGTGCGGGCATCGGACGGGGTGCAATCTTTACCGTTCAATTGCCGCTTGTGATCGATTCACACTCTGCGAAAACCGCCATGTCTGCATCGTCAAAGCCAAACTTGAAGGGGCTTCGGGTGTTGATGGTTGAGGATGATATTTCGACACTGCAATTTCTTGCCTTTATCGTTCAGCAAGAAGGCGCGATCGTGACCGCAGTTCCCTCACCCCAGGCTGCCCTCGATGAATTTGAGCGATCGTCGTTTGATCTGCTCATCAGCGATATCGGAATGCAGGGAATGGATGGATTCACCTTGCTGCGACAAATCCGCGCCTTTGCAGAAGATCTTCCGGCGATCGCGCTGACGGCTTACGCAACTGAGAGCCATCGCGAACAAGCATTATCAGTCGGATACAACGAGCATTTATCGAAGCCGATCGAGCCAGAAAGACTGATGCAAACGATCGCGGCTGTTTTAGAACCACAAGCATCCTAAAGCTACGCTTTCAGGGCATTGCCAATTGCTTGTGAAATGCTTGTGAAATACAGGCTGCTTCTTACCCAAGAAACTTGACTGATCAATGCTTATCTTGAAGAAAGGCTAAAACATTCAAACGACTGCAAAACTAGCGCTATCATCCGAAGAACCGTTGCTTTAGAGAAGTAGACCAACATGACCCTGAAGCTTTTCCGGATACTTTTCGGCTTGCTGAGTTCTATCTTGATCGTGTTTCTTTCCCTGAGCTACTTCGATTCTGCTGTCGCCTCCCCCGACTCGATACTTTACACCAAAGCTCAACAAGCACAATCTGATTTTCTAGAAAAGCTACAAACATTGGTCAACATTGATTCTGGAACAGGATATGAAGATGGAATTACCAAAGTCGAAAATTTGATAATTGACCACCTTAAGTCGATCGGTGCAGAGGTGCAAACTATCAGTGTGACTCCCCCTCAGGTTGGACGTAATATTATTGCAACCCTGCGAGGAACGGGCAGTCGTAAGATTTTGCTTCTAGCTCATAGCGATACAGTCTTTGCAACAGGAACTGCAGCGAAGCGTCCGTTTAAAGTCTTGAATGAGAAAGCCTATGGCGCAGGAGTCATGGATGACAAAGGTGGGATTCTTTTAGGCTTTGAAGCACTGAAGATTCTCAAAGAGATGAACTTTACAGACTTTGACACAATTACATTTTTGATTAATCCAGATGAGGAAAAAGGTTCGTTTGGGTCGCGTGAATTAATCAAAGCAACGGCTAGAACACATGATGTTGCCTTGGTCTTAGAATTCGGCTCTCCGGACGATAAAGTGACTTCATGGCGCAAGGGCATTGGCTACTACGGATTTGAGATTAGCGGTCGAGCCGCACATGCGGGTGCTGAACCGGAAAAAGGCTGCAACGCTCTGCTTGAAGCATCTCATCAAGCACTGCAACTCAGTTCAACAGGTAATACCAAAAAACAAACGACCGTCAACTTTACAATGTTTCAAGCGGGAGAGCGACCTAATATTATTCCCGAGTTTGCCAAAGTTCAGGCAGATGTTCGAGTGCTAGAGGCTCAAGAGTACGATCGCCTAGAACGCGACTTTACTCGCCTATCACAAAACAAACTACTGCCTTGTACCAAGATTAAGATTTTTTCAGAACGGGGTCGTCCACCCTTTCCACCCAATTCTAAAACTGATGCGTTGGTAAAAAAAGCACAAGCAATCTATCAAGAACTAGGACTTCGCTTGGGTGTAGAAGGCAGTGGAGGGGGTACTGATGGTAACTATGCGGCTTCAGTGGGCACAACAACTTTAGATGCGCTTGGTCCTGTGGGGGGTGGTGCCCATAGTGCAGATGAATATATCGACTTAGATCGAATTACACCTCGAATTTATCTATTGACCAAGCTTCTGAAGGTGCTCTAACTTTCTAGCCATCACCAATCATCAGACTAATTATGATTCCCACGATCGAAACGATTCCGCTACAGCACCTTGCATCGGGTGACTATCTATCGCTACAGTTCTACAAATTTGTCGGCGATCGTCTAGGAAAGAAGGTCTATCTCCAATCCAATCTGCACGGCGGAGAAATCGCGGGCAACGTGGTACTGCATCGGCTCATGGAATGGTTGGGCACGCTGGCACCCTCACAGCTAGTTGGAGAACTGTGGGTCGTACCAGTTTGCAATCCAGCGGGGGTGAATGTTCGATCGCACCATTACGCCAGTGGTCGGTTTGAGTCTTACAGTGGTCACAATTGGAATCGCATCTTTTGGGATTATGAGAAAAAGGGTGCAAATATTCAAGCGTTTGCTAAATCACAGCTTGAACTCGAGCCAAGAATCATTCAGCAGAACTTCCGGCACCATATTCAACAGCAGTTTCTTCAGCTTAGAAGCGAAATCGACGCTGCGGCTAGCGTTCCGTTTCACGAGAAATATCGCTACGTGCTGCAATCGCTTTCCTTAGATGCGGACTATGTTCTGGATTTGCATACATCGAGCGATCTGGGTCTAACCTATGTGTATTATTTCCGCGATCGTCAGGACAGCGCACCTCTTTTTCTACTAGAAGCAGGCATTTTACTCGATGACTATGACGGAGATGCGTTTGACGAAGCATTCATCAAACCTTGGCTAGCGCTTGAACAGTGCTTTACTGAGTTGGAGCGACCAATGCGGTTTGAGGTGGAAGCTTACACCTTGGAGCTAGGATCAGGGATGCAAATTGATTCAGAAGCAGTCGATCGAGGCATTCGCGGTATCCAGAACTATCTGATTACTAAAGGCGTTTTAGACCTATCCGACTTTCCTCGCATCACTCCCCCACCAATGCGTCTTGTCCCCCGCAACAAGCAAAGGCGATATTACGCGCCTGCGGGGGGAGTGATCCAGTCGAGGGTTCCGGTAGGAGCTGTAGTGGAGGCAGGCACGATTCTCTATGAGCTATTAAGGTTCAGCAAAGACGGGGCAATGCCGACAGTTCAAGCAGTGCAGGCACAGCAGCCAGGAGTCGTATTTGATGCCGCAATCAGCCAGATTGTTAACGAAGGGGAGTATGTGGTAGGAATGCTAGAGGATTAGACTCAAACCCAGGTTCTGCAATCCTATTTCTGATACACGCCATCAAGCGCCTTGTGGAGTGCCTTCAGCAATTCCTCTGCCGTATAAGGCTTTGATAGAAATGAATCGACACCGACACTGGCAACATCCGCTATGGTATTACTTAACATCAAGCCGCTCGTAGCAATCACCCTGACATTAGGATTCATTTTCCTCAAGGTGCGAATGGCTGTTGCTCCATCCATTGCAGGCATCATTAAATCCATCAAGATCACGGCAATTTCTTGCTTGTGCTTCGCGTAGAGCGAGATTGCTTCAAAGCCATTACTTGCAGTTAACACATGATAGTTCTGCTCTTCTAAAATCGCTTTAGCAACATCTTGAATCGACGATTCATCATCCACGACTAAAACGACTTCACCCGACCCAGGAAGCAAATCTAAAGAAGCAATTGAGGAGACAGCCTTATCTCCCGTAGTAGGTAAGTAAACTTTAAAGCAGGTTCCTTGACCCATCTGGCTCTCTATCTCAATAAATCCTGCGTGACTTTTGATAATTCCCAGCACGGTTGAAAGCCCTAAGCCCGTCCCTTTGCCGACCTCCTTGGTTGTGAAAAATGGGTCAAAGATGCGATCGATTACTTCCGGCGGAATTCCTGTGCCCGTATCCGAGACTTCAATCATCACATAGTTTCCCACTTTGGCATCAAGCTGGGTGCGGGCATGAGATTCATCAATGAAAACATTGCTAGCAGCAATGGTGAGTACCCCACCCTCAGGCATTGCATCACGAGCATTGACGCAAAGATTCATCAACACCTGATGCAGTTGGGTGGCATCTGCATAAACGAGATTGAGCATTGAGGGAGGCAGATCAACCTGAACGGCGATCGACTTGGGAAAAGTACGGTTAGCGATTTGCTCAATCTCTCCCAGTAAATGCGCCACCTGAACGGGGGTGCGTCTTCCTTCTGCGCCTCGTGCAAATGACAGCACTTGTTTGATTAAGTCAGCCCCGCGTTTCGCGTTTGCTTCGACCGTGGAGAGCAGTTTGCGAGTGCGATCGTCGAGATCGGGAAACTTCAGCGGTAACAGTTGGGCTGAGGCTAAAATTGGCGTGAGAATGTTATTGAGATCATGCGCGACACCACTGGCGAGCGTTCCAATACTTTCTAAGCGCTGGGCGCGCAGAAATTGAGCCTCAAGCAGCTTTTTCTCGGTAATATCAGTATCCACCGTCAGAATCGATTTGGGTGTGCCTGATTCGTCACGCACAAGCGTCATCCGACTCATGACCGTGACTGCTTTGCCGGACTTCGTAGCTTTCTGAACTTCTCCTTGCCACGATCCTTGCTCAAATACAGTTGCAAACTCTTGGGGCTGGATGTTACTCAACAATTCAGGTGCCGCTTGTAGTTCTGCTTGTGACCAACCGTAGAGTTGTTCTGCGGATTGATTCCAAAATAGAATGTGATTCTGTAAGTCGCGGGCATAGATCGCATCAGAGGCAACATTCAACAGTGCCACTTGCTCTCGGATGATTTGCTCAGCCCGTCGCCGCTCGATTAGCTCATTCTGGGTGCGTTCATAAAGTTCTGATTGTTGAATTGCAATTCCTAACTGTGTGGCTAGTTGCTGAAGTAGCGTTGTCTCGATCGCTTGCCACTCTCGCGGACTGGAACAGTGATGCGCGATTAACAGTCCCCACAGATAATTATTTTGCAGAATTGGAACTATTAAGTTGGCTCGAACTTGAGCCTGTTCTAAAAGTTCAATGTGACAAGCACTTAAGCCTGCTTGATAGATATCGGGCTTCGCGCTGGTTTGACCATGTTGATAATAACTGACGTAATGTTCGCTAAAGCAAGAATCGTGAAAATCAGCTAAGAGGATAGATTTCCAGGCAGGGTCAACCGATTCCGTTACAATTCGTCCACCCCAATCTGACTCAAAACGAAGAATCACAACACGATCGCTGTGCAAAAACTGCCGCACCTGATCGACGGTCGTTTGCAGAATTTCATCGAGCTTGAGCGATCGACGAATGCCTTGAGCAATTTCTCCGATTAAGCGTTCTTGGGCAATCTGGTGTTGGAGTTGTTTCGTGAGATTTTGCAATCGCAGTTGGGTTTTGACACGGGCTAACACTTCTTCGCACTGCAAAGGCTTGGTGATAAAGTCAACCGCCCCTAAATCAAACCCTCTAACTTTGTCTACGGAATCCGTTAACGCTGTAAGGAAAATAATTGGAATCGTGCTGGTGTCTGCATTTGCTTTCAGACGGCGACAGGTTTCAAACCCATCCATTCCGGGCATGAGAATATCCAGCAGAATCAAATCTGGATGGGCGTAGCTGGCTTTGTCGATCGCGCTTTCCCCGTTCTCAGCGACTAACACCCGAAAGCCGGAGTCTCCCAACAAATCAAACAACACCTCTAAATTCGTAGGGGTATCATCGACGACCAATATTGTTCCTTGCTCAGTCATTTTAGAGTTCATGGCTATCCTTCTGATAGCGTTTAATCAATTCCAGAATTTGACGTTCTTTAAATCCTTGCGCGAGGTGCCGCAGCTGTGCTGCAAACGAAACCCATTCAGGATTTTGCTGTTCTAAATGAGTGGCTTGCTCAAGGATTCCTTTGAGATCACCCATTCTGGCGAGATTGAGGAGCGCGTCGAGTTCGGTCTGAGGCGGAGCAATCAACGTTTTTGCTGGGTCTTGCGCGATCGCCACGTCTACAAGAGGCTCTGATTCCGCTTCGTACTGCCACTCTAGATTGAGATGAGTTTGAAGTTGAGTCAGTAGTTCTGCTTCTCGAACGGGCTTAGAAACAAAACCATTACAACCTGAAGCTTGGCTTGCTTGCTGGTTATAGCCAAAAACACTGGCGGATGTGGCAACCACGATCGTATCGCGAATCTCCGAAGATTGACGGATTTGTCGCACTGCCTCAAATCCATCCATGACGGGCATAACGAGATCGAGCAAAATCACATCCGGTTTAATCTGGTGCGCTTTTTCGAGTCCTTCTTGACCGTTTTCGGCTTCGATTAGGTTAAATCCGAGCGGTTCTAACAGATGCACTAGAATTGATCGATTTGCCCACTGATCGTCTACAACTAACACAGTGCGAGTCCTGCCCGCATACCCCACAATAGCGCGTTGATTCGACAGATACCGATTCGATTCAAGCGATCGAAGTTCTACTTTCGGCAAGTCTAATTCAAACCAGAACGTGCTGCCTTTTCCGGGTGTGCTTCTAACCTGCACTTCTGAACCCATGATTTGCACCAGTTGGCGACTGATCGAAAGTCCTAATCCGGTGCCTTCGGTTTTGCGATCGTGGTCTCCAACCTGCTTAAACGGCGAAAAAATCGCTTCTAGCTGTTCTGGAGCAATTCCAATTCCGGTATCTTGAATCTCAAAGCGAACTTTTGCATCCTTGACTGAACTCTCAACCACGCCAACCGTAAACAGCACACCGCCACCTTCAGTAAACTTGACCGCATTGCCTAAAATGTTGAGCAAAATTTGGCGCAAGCGTTTTTCATCTGCATACACAAATTCAGGGAGCGGTGATAAGGTTTGATAGGTCAGAGTAATTTTCTTCTGCTCAGCGCGGACTCGACAGATATCCGCGATCGCTTCCAAAAACGCAGGAAAATGCAGCTCTGTCGGTGCAAGCTCCATTTTCTGAGCTTCGATTTTAGACAAGTCGAGTAAGTCGTTTATTAGGGTCAGCAGATGTTCTCCGCATTGTCGAATCGTGACGAGTCCCTTTTTCTGAAGCTCATTTAATGTGCGGTCTTTTTCTAAAATTTGTGCATATCCCAGAATGCCGTTGAGCGGCGTGCGGATTTCGTGGCTCATGTTGGCTAAAAATTCGCTTTTCGCGCGGGTTGCCGATTCCGCCAGTTCTCGTGCTGTCTGCATTGCCTGTTCTGCCTGCTTGCGCTCTGTAATGTTGTCGAACACCCACAAGCGACCGGGCACATCATGTACCTGAGTCGGCGTACTAGAAAGGCTCAGCACGATCGCGTCCGGTTGACTAAACAGCCAGTGCCAGTCACGAACTTCGGCATCAGGATGGGCGAACAATCCAGCCGCTTGCGCCGTAATTTCAGCTTGATTCTCGGCATTTAGACGCAGTGCAATCATCGCTTGAGCGATCTCACTCGGCTCCACCGCACCATGATTTAACTTCAGATAGCTGGCTGCGGTTTGGTTGATCCATCCCTGTTCGCCGCTTTCATCCATAAAGACAATTCCTTGAGGAATCGTTTCCAGCATCGCCTCAAATCGAGCTTGCAGCTTATCGAACCGCAGCGTTAGATCCTGAAATCTCAGCAGATTACTCAATCCACCCCGCAGAGATTCAAGAAACTGCTTCAAGGACGTAGAAGGTTCAACGCGCCGATCCCACAGCAGCAGAATCGCACCTTTGACGTTTTCAAGCTGCTGCAACGGTAGCACCGCGATCGATCGCACTCCCTGCGCTAACAAAGCCGGAGAAGCTTGAGGAACCAAAGCATAATCTGGGTAGTAAAGACATTGATTTTGGGCGATCGCTTCTGCAAACAAGGTCGGCGTTGTCAACTGAGCGGGCAGCGCTGTCTCCGGTAATGCTACCAGCGCTTCCGCTGTGACTTCATCCAACTGACGCAGCGCGATCGCGCCTGTCGCTCCGGCAAACTCCTTCAGCCGAGACAGTGCGCCCGTCATCGCTTGTTCTGGAGTCATCGCCGCTTCATCTTGAATCAGCGATGCCAACATTGCCTCAGATGCCCGTTGCCATTCTTGCCGCAAAAGGTACGATCGCACCCCCATCCCCAACACCCCCACCAATCCTAACGCCACGGCTTGCTGGGGTAAAACTTCAGGGTTCAATAAAGCACCGAATCCGAGCAAACTCATCCACCGCGATCGCGGCAACAACACACAAAGCGCGAACCATATCGGAGCAGCAAGCAAAACAAGCGGCGCTTGCCCCAGCAGTTCTAATCCGAATCCAGCCGCCGTCAGTGCCAAAATCAAAGGTGCAAACGTCGGAAGTCGTTCAGGAGAACGATCAGATCGAGTTAAGTGGTAAAACATTCTGCCAGTGTTCTTGTCACCAAAGCAGGCGCACTGAGATGTGGAAGATGCCCCTCTGCATCAATGGGAATGAGTTCAGCTTGAGGAATTTTCTCTGCCATGTATTTGCCAACTTGGGGCGGCACCGCAATGTCATTATTTGCCTGAAGAATGACTGTTGGCACATTGAGCTTGGGAAGTTCAGCGCGGTGATCCGACTGAAAAATCACCCGCGATACGGATTGCGCGACATCGGGACGAATGGCGGAGAGCGATTCGGCAAACTCGATCGCTAACTCTGGGCGCTCTGGGTTCCGCATTGCCAAGGGTGCAAAGCCACTCGCCCAAGCATAGTAATTGGCAGACATCGCCGCATAGAGCGCATCGAGATCGAATTGCTCAAATCCCCCAATGTAATTGTCTGCTGGATCATTCAAATATCGAGGTGAGGCACTAATGAGCACCAACTGACGAAATCGCGCTGGATCAAGCACTGCCGCCAGCATTCCCACCATGCCGCTGACCGAATGCCCCACAAAAATCACATCGTTTAACCGTAGTTCTGCACAAAGTTCCAGCACATCTTCCGCGTAGCTGTACAAAGATCGATAGCGACGAGGGCTGTAGGCACTCATATCCGATCGACCCGCACCGATATGATCAAACAAAACGATGCGATAGAACGGTTCAAACGCCGCAACCTGATTACGCCAAGCGGTTTGATCCGTACCAAATCCATGAGCAAACACCAAGGTTTGTTCACCTTGACCAACCACCTGAGTATGATGGCGATCGAGAACCCGACTCATCATCTGCAACTTCCCTCCGGTTTCGGAGTCACGCTATTTCCATCATGACACCGCCAACTCAACAGATTGGGAGTCTTAGCATTACTCAATAAAGTGGCATTGATGGCAGCTTTATTGATCAGCGATGCCCACCGTATCTAGGGCACGATCGACCCAAAGCAAGAGGTATGTCTTCTTGATGCACTTTAGGCTGATCGCATCATTGAGGAATCCTTATGACAGACACTAGCGTTAAAAAAGTCGATGCTCAGTTCTCACCAACAGGCGAAATGGGACAGAAATACCTCGCCTCTGGCAAAAGCCTTTCCATGCGCTTGTGGGAGAATGAGCCACCTGCGGATGCCAAGCCTGCAACTCAACGAGAATATGAAACGGTTGGATATGTGATTCAGGGTAAAGCTGAGTTGCATCTTGAGGGGCAAATGGTGCTTTTAGAGCCAGGAAACTCTTGGGTCGTGCCTAAAGGTGCAAGCCATAGCTACAAAATTTTGGAATCGTTTACCGCGATCGAGGCAACCAGTCCGCCTGCTCAAGTGCATGGGCGCGACGAGTAAAAACCGGCTGTTGTGGCACAGCTTGTCTGTAGTGCTGTGCCACAACAAATGTGCCACAACAAAGTAGATTACCCTGCATCATTTCTTACTGAACAAAATTACTCAGCGTAACGCGGAATTGCCTGAGAGGTATAGAAATGTCCATCAAAGTGGGAAGTGCCATAGATGAGTGCTGGCGGATGTCCTTGAATGCTCCCCCGGTTGTCTAATGCGACATAGGAACGAGCAGTTTTCTGAACGATCGGCTGAGGAACTACTTGCACAATGTGTCTTGCAAGTAGGAAAATTCTTGTTGTTTAGGTAGGTTTCTGAAAGTAGAAAGACCTGTGCGTTCCTAAATCTTTAACGAAAAAAGCATGACCGAAACTACTGCCTCGCAAAGCATCAAGAATAATTCACAACAACCATCGACTTGTCCCGTTAATTCCTACAATTCATGGGACCCACTAGAAGAAGTCATTGTGGGACGATTAGAAGGTGCAACGATTCCCCCTAGTCATCCCGCTGTTACCTTTAATATTCCAAAAAAGTCCGCTAGATTGCTCAAATTTTTTGGCGGGATGCCTTATCCAAAGTTTTTAATTAAACGGGCACAGAAGCAGCTCGATGAGTTTATTCATATTCTGCAAGCAGAAGGCGTTACCGTCCGTCGCCCTGACGTTCTCAATTTTTCTGCGACCTACAAAACGCCCTATTGGTCTTCACGGGGTCACTGTGTTGCCTGCCCTAGAGATGGCTTTATCGTCATCGGCAACGAAATTATAGAAACGCCAATGGCATGGCGATCTCGCTTCTTTGAAAGCTATGCGTATCGATCGTTGTTCCAAGAATATTTTGCACAAGGGGCACGCTGGACTGCTGCGCCTAAACCGATGTTGCTCGATAATCTCTACGATTACAACTACACGGTTCCCGAACCGGGTGAATCAATGCGGTATGTGATCAACGAATCTGAACCTGTGTTCGATGCCGCCGATTTCATTCGCTGTGGTCAAGATATCTTTGTCCAACTTAGCAATGTCACTAATCTCGCAGGGATTACCTGGATGCAACGACATTTAGGCGATCAATACCGCATTCACATCATTCAAACAAAGTGCCGAACACCGATGCACATTGATAGTACCTTTATGCCTCTGGCTCCAGGTAAGTTGTTGATTAATCCTAACTACATTGAGCCTGAAATGCTGCCTCCAATGTTTAGATCGTGGGACATTATCATTGCTCCACCCCCTGAGCCGAATCCGGGACAATTATCAAGTTATGTCTCACTCACCAGTAATTGGATCAGCTTAAATATGCTGATGTTGGATGAGAAACGGGTCATTGTCGAAAAGAATCAAACCTCAATGATGAAGACGCTGAAAGAATACGGATTTGAGCCAATTCCCTGTCCATTTCATGAATATCCAGCCTTCGGTGGTTCGTTCCACTGTGCCACGTTAGATGTGCGGCGACGGGGAGTTTTACAGTCCTATTTCTAAGCAAAATGTAGCGATGTCAACTTAAAGCTGAGGAAACTGCCATCGCTTAATTTCTTCCCAGCAGTGTGACAGGGGAATTTTAATCAATTCACAGCTTTCTCGCTGACTAACGCGGAATTTCTCGAACCGCAGCCTGAGCTTCTCGGCGCAGTCCTTCTGCAATGCGAAACAGTTCCCGACCATTGCGAAGATGATGGTCATCGTAGTTATACGTGAAGTACCCTAGCTCGTCGATGCCATCGCTTAATTGATTCAGGCAGTAATAGAGATTTGCGGCTGCACTTGCGGCGCTGGGAGGGTTAGGGATCGATCGAAACGTTTGTTGCGCCTTTGCTAACAACTCCTGACATTCTTCTACATAGGTCTGAAAATTTTCCATCAATTCGTCATCAAAGGGATCGGCAGCGAGTTCATTGAGCTGCGATTTTAGCGGACGAATAATTTGATTCAAAAGGCGATTGATGGAAGTATGAAGTTTTAGCCAGAGTTTAAGCTGGTGATCTGCATTTTGTTCGGCTTCTCGCTGCCTACGGTACTGGGCTTGTGCCTCTTCCGAGCGCTGGCGACGCGATCGTAGCTCCGCTTCAGACAGTCCCGCATCCAAATAGCGAAGCTGCTGATCATACGATCGCCGACTCTGCGGATCGCCCAGCACTTCATAGGCTGCGTTAATTCGAGAAATCTTCTCGTGACTTGCGGTAGCGCGATTACTATCGGGGTGAAACTCTTTCGCCAACCGTCGATAGGCTTGCTTGATCTCGGTCTGGGTCGCCGTCGGATCAAGGTCAAGAATTTGGTAGTGGGTGAGGGTATGAGTTGCCATACGCTCATTCTAAAAGGCGTATGGGGTGAGGGGCTAGGGACTAGAGAAACGCTTTTTTGTCAATCAATTTCTATCTTTGTACAGTTTCTCTAGTCCCAAAACCTTAACCATTCAGCATCGCAGGCATCGTTAACTCTGGATCTTGAAACAGTGCCGTACTGAGGTATCGCTCCCCAAAGCTCGGTTGAATCATCACGATCAGCTTGCCTGCATTCTCAGGACGCTTGCCCAGTTCGATCGCTGCTTTCAATGCCGCACCGCTGGAAATTCCAGACAGCAAGCCTTCCTCCCGCGCCATCCGTCGGCTATAGGCGATCGCGTCGTCATCCGACACCGAGATCACTTCGTCGATCAGCTCGACATTCAGTACAGGCGGCACGAATCCGGCTCCAATCCCTTGAATTTTGTGCGGCCCCGGTCGTCCACCCGATAAAACCGGACTGTTCATAGGTTCAACGGCGATCGCCTTGAAGCTTGGTTTGCGCTGTTTAATCACTTCTGCAACGCCCGTAATCGTTCCGCCCGTCCCGATTCCCGCCACGATGAAATCGACCTCGCCTTCGGTATCTTCCCAAATTTCCGCAGCCGTCGTTTCTCGGTGAATTTGGGGATTGGCGGGATTGCGAAACTGTTGCAGCATATACGCATGCGGAGTCGTATCCACAATATGCTGCGCTCGCTGAATACAGCCTGCCATTCCTTCAATTCCCGGAGTCAGTTCTAATTCGGCTCCGTAAGCTCTCAGCATCGATCGACGTTCCGAACTCATGGTTTCCGGCATGGTCAGAATTAATCGATACCCTTTTGCTGCTGCTGCCATCGCTAGAGCAATTCCAGTGTTTCCAGAAGTCGGCTCAACTAAAACCGTTTTTCCAGGTGAAATCAAGCCCTCACGCTCAGCCGCTTGAATCATGCTGATGCCAATTCGATCCTTAACCGAAGCAGAGGGATTCATGCCTTCGAGTTTGACCACAATTCGAGCGACGCATCCCTCGGCTTGAGGAATACGATTGAGTTGAACTAGGGGCGTGTGTCCAATTAAAGCAGTGACATTCTGAGCAATACGCATAAGACAAGGGGGGTGAAAAGTTCGGATAACAGAAGAGAACAGTAGCGGAACAATCATCCGATCCACAGCAGCAGATCAAATGTAATACATGAAATCGAGCTGGCGGCGGGAATCGCGGCGCTCACGCAAATCCTTCAGCGTGTATTTCTGAAACACTGCGTTTGCTGCATCGTTCGCCTCTTGCCAAATCTCGCACACGATCGATCCTTCTAGAGTTTTGCCGGATTTGAGTGCGGTTTCCTGGTCGATCGGTTGGCTATCAAAGCCTTCAAGACAAGCTAACACTTCAAAGAGCGTAATTTTCCACGGTTCCCGCGCGAGTAGGTATCCGCCTTTTGCGCCCCGCTGCGATCGCACAATTCCACCGCGTCGCAGGGTCGCCAGCAGTTGTTCGAGATAGCGATCGGGAATATTTTGCTGAGCGGAAATCTGTCGAATTTGCAGAGGATCGCCACTATCATAAGCGACAGATAGCTCAATTAGCGCAAGTAGCGCATACTCACTCTTACAGGAAATCTCCACGGGTACACTCTGGGATCAGGTTAACAAGCTCCTTTTAGTATACTCCGGTTTAACACTAGGGTTTTGCAGGTTTTCCAAATGTAATAAAAAAGCCCCGCAAGTTGCGAGGCTTTGCAGGCGATCATACGCCGCGTGAGCAATCAAGCTGGAATCCGATTAGAACGTGAAGGTCGTCCGAATCGTACCGACATAAACGGCACGGTTCGCTTCATTGTGTTCGGGATTGAGGATCACGATGATGCCTGGTGTGATTGAGAGATTTTGGTTGAGGCGGAGGCGATACAGTCCTTCCAAGTGGTAGGACACATCGAAGTCACGGCGACCCGCGACATTCAGCGAAGCGGCTCTCGGCGGGACTCCAAAAATAATGCCTGCTAAGTTGCCCTTACCGCCCAAGTCTGGGAATGCCAGAGAAACTGCCCAGTTCCAAGCCTCAGCACGACGACCTGTCGCAGAGGGAAGAGGACTTTCTCTGAAGGCTTGAGTGTATCCACCCCAAGCAGCCAGCGTGAAGTTTGGCGTGATGCGGAATGCACCTTGAACCCCAAAGTTGTTGGCGCTGGTTGCCACGTTACCAAATGGAGCATTTGCCAAGGCGCTCCCGGTTGCACCCACTAAGCCCTGAGAGACGTTGATCGAGCCAGCATCTCCAGCCGCAAAGTTGGTGTAGGAGCGGACATAGGTTAAGCCCAGGTCGATGTTGCTAGCAGGTTTGAAGCCTAGCTGAGCGATCGCAGCATTCGAGCCATCGAACAACCCAAATCGATCGCCTGGGTTGTTGGCGTTGCTAGCAAGGTAGCCGAGAGAGACGGTGAGCGCGTTGCCCAACGGATAGTTGAGCGTCACCCCTGTACCCCCAGCAGCAGCACGGTAGACCGGGTTGAATCGACCAAAGCGGGAGATTGACCCTTGACCGTCGCTTGCCAGCAAGGGGTTGAAGTTCGGCATATTGTTGTAGAATTCACCGCCGAATGCATCGAGCGTGATTTGTCCACCGTTGCCGATCGGGAAGCGGTAGAACAGTTTGTCGATGCCAACTTGGTTGCCGGAAGGGCCGCCACCTTCGTAAGACAGGCGTGCCATGTTCGTGCCAGTTACGGTTGCGCCGCCGAAGTTCGGGATGTTGCGAGCTTGCAGGCGGGTTAATAAAGTGTCTTTTCCGGTAAAGCTGGTTAACAGGCTCAGACGAACCCGATTGCTGAAGGTAGTATTGTCAGCAACTTCAGGCGTTGCCGCTGTGGGAGCGCCAGTGCCTGTGAAGCTGTTGACTGCGACTTGATCGCCCTGAGCACCAGAGATCGAGAAGATTGCTTCCCCTTGCAGTTTCGTCGTGGTCGAGAATTGCTGCTTCTCTAAAGTCGTGGTGCGCGCTTCTAACGCATCCACCCGTCCTCGCAGCGTCGCTAACTCTGCCGCAAACTGCTCTTGCAGCTTTTGCAGCGTTGCCAAGTCTTCTTTC
>JACJNX010000076.1 GCA_014695255.1 Cyanobacteria bacterium FACHB-63 | reverse complement strand
CTTGCTCGATGTCTTCGTCAATCTGGTTCAGCAGGTCATCCAAGATTTCGCTCTATCGTGAACCGCATTCGAGGTCGCCACTGCTGCCAGGATTTCGCCTGTGGCTTCATCGACTCCGAGATGCAATTTACGCCAAGTGCGGCGTTTGCTGACTCCATGTTGCCGAGTTTTCCATTCTCCTTCGCCATAGACGGTCGCTTTTGCTATTCATGCAACAAAGCTGTCTGAGGGTAAAAAAAATAAGTGAGGGGATGGGACGTGGAGCAGTCCAGATTAGTCAGAATTAGTAAATACCTGAGTAAACATCTGCGCCATGCACCAGAGCGGATTGGACTGACTCTGGCGATCGGGGGTTGGGTGAACGTTGATGATCTGTTATCTGCCTGTGCTGCCCATCAGTTTCCTATCACTCGAGCCGAATTGGAGGAAGTCGTTGCCACCAGCGATAAACAGCGATTCTCATTCGATGAAACCAGAACTCGGATTCGCGCCAATCAAGGACATAGTGTTGACGTTGATTTAGAACTACAACCGCAAATCCCACCGGATGTGTTGTATCACGGAACAGGTGAACAATCGGTGCCAGCCATTCTACAATCAGGGCTGCACATGATGTCACGACATCATGTGCATTTGTCTAAAGATGTAGAAACGGCTCGAAAAGTCGGAATGCGGCATGGTCGTCCTGTTATCCTGGCAATCGCTGCAACTGCAATGCAGCAAGCCGGGTTTACTTTCTACTGTTCAGACAACGGTGTTTGGCTGGTCGATCAGGTTCCATCCCAGTACTTAAAGATCCTGAGTCCTGAGTGATAAGGAGATGAACCATGCAATTACGTCGATTTGATAGCCTTCAAGCGTTCTGCGATCGCGCTCAGGATTATTTACTTCAGTACGAGGCAGAGCACAATCTGCTACTCGGTATCCTATATACGCTACGGCATTACCCAGAGCGATATCCTGAACCGGCTTACCTGGCGATCGTGGAAGCCGATAATGGAATTTTGGCTGTCGCAATTCGCACTCCTCCCTACAAGCTGGTACTGTCCAAAGCAATGGACTTAGATGCGCTCCAGTTAATTGCCCAGGATGTCCAGGAGCAGGGCAAGCCCATTCCGGGTGTCGGTGGGTTAGTGACAGAGGTGGCAACGTTTTTGCAATCATGGCAGGCTATCACCGGACAACCCTACCGAAGGGTGATGGAAATGCGAATCCATCAACTAACCCAGGTTCAACCAGTAGCAACGGCAAAGGGGCATCTCAGGCTCGCCACTGAGGACGATTGCCCGTTACTACTGAGCTGGTTTAAAGCCTTTATTGCTGAGATCGGTGAAGTGGTGAGTGAAACGCCTGAAAGGATGGTCGAGACTGGATTGAAACGCCAAAGTGTGCATCTTTGGGACGACGGTACTCCTGTTTCCTGGGCAAGTGGTAGTCAATCTTTACCGACGGCGGCTCGTCTTGGTCCTGTTTATACACCACTGGAGTATCGCCGTAAAGGATATGCAACCGCTTGTGTCGCCGCGTTGAGTCAGAAATTATTAGATCAGGGATGCGATCGCTGCTTTCTGTTTACAGATTTAGCCAATCCAACATCCAACCATATTTACAAACAAATTGGATACCACCCCGTCTGCGACTGGCACGACTATTCATTCATTTTCGAGAGGCAACCATGACCATTTACGATACTGCCAACTTAACCGGGAGTAGTTAAAATTAAGCAAGGTTATCCCTCAATCGCCAGTCTCGCTCCAGTTTGCGTAGCCTCTTTCACACCAGTGATTTCCCACCAATCCTCTAAGCGATGGCGCATCTGTTCTCGGTATCGTTTTGCACTCAGGTCATGTTGCTTGTGATGAAAGTGGGATCGAATCAGGTCAGCAGTACCGGTTTGAGCCGTTAGCGGCTCGTTTTCTCCATACTTGTGTATTGTTTCAATCAAGTAGCGGTCTCCATAATAGCCATATGACTCAGCGCGTTCGTAGAGTAGCCATTCTCATCATTGTTACCTTTATCATCATTGGCATCATTCACAGTGGCACGCGCTGGCTATTTGGCAAATCTGTTTTCTCGTCAAGGAGTCAACAGGTGCAGAATTTGGAAACAGCATTCGCAATGATTGAGCAATACCGTGTTACCGATTATCGGAATCAGGATTGGTGCAAGAACATAGCCTACGCTGGTGGTCAATTCTCCGACACAACGCATCCGGCAACCTGTAATCTCTTTGCAGGTCCGGCACCATCCTTTACGCCCCCGCGACAGCAGTTTTCAACTCTATTACCCAGGTGCTGCATCAATCAGGTGTTCGTATTGCGTTTTTTGACGCGGACTTCAACGCAGCGGGTCGTATTCGCTCTGCTCGATTCGATATTAACTGCTTCCTGTGCGGCCGCCTTCGCTATGAATATCAACCGAACTATGGCGCCGTGCCAGAGGATATTCCCTATGAAATTTGGTTTACGCCTATCAATCACAACTGGTATAAAGTCAACGAAGATTGGAATTAATGGTACACACAACCACAAGTTGCCTGCATTGATGTGTATCAACAAGAGCGTCGGTTAGCATAATATGCTGCTGCGATCGCTCCTACGCAGAGCAAAATGTGTGTGGCATGGGTGCCACACTTGTGCATAGACAATAATTTACCTTGAAATAGTGCTCAAAGAGTGTGAGGCAGAGAGCGTAAACGTTTTTGGGTGCTGTGTGGTTGCTAAAACTGCAACCACAACCATTTAGCAACCGTTTCTATTTACGGTAGCAATAGGTTCAAGTCGTATTCTCTGGCAGATCGGTTATCGAAGGATGTGTGGTGATGCAGGTTCAACGATTCATATGTGGGGCAATTGGGTTATCGGTTGAGATCGCTAGCAGTAGCCACTTCCCGCCCTTGTCCTCGTTTTCCGTTGTCGGACGCCCAGCGCTCGCGTCATCACAGCCAATCATTGTGTTTGAGCAGATAGGATTACCTCGTTCCGTCGCAAATACCGTGAGACGCACCTTTCAGCAAGACTCTCAAAACCGCATCGATAACATTCGCACTGTTGCATCTCCCATTCAAAATGTGTCAGAAGAGATGCGATCGCACATTGACAGGGTCAGCCCCTCTAATACACTGACCAATGCGGTTATACAGGATGCCCAAGAACGGTTCAACACCCCTGAACTGATGCTTGAAATGGCTTCAGATTCACCAACCAATATCGGTGTCCGGGTTGAATCGATTGAACCTGCTACCTGGAACGAATGTAGCGGTGATTCTGGCCCCTCCCGCCCGATGCGTGGCATCTGTCCTGACATTGATGTATCTGGGTGGCGAGTGGTTGTTGCAGGAAGGGCTCTCTCTGAGCCACTCCGCCTGGTTTACTATATCCCGCAGGGGGCTGAAGTCGGTTTCTGGACACCGCAACCGGACGGGTTGCAAAGTTTATCAGAAGCCGTACAACGGCGAATTCTTACCCAAGTCGCAGAGGATGCTGGAATTTCCACCTCCAGTTTGCACCTGTTCTGGGCAGAGGCTCGCTTCTTTGATCGCTCTTTGAATACTCGTGAAGGCGCCCTCAGTTGTAGCATGGATATTCGTCCAGGCTGGGCGGTGCAAATCAGGGTCGATCAGGCAATCTCCGGCACGTCGATACAAGCAACCTCTGTGGGTCTACCACACCAATATCACGGGCACTGATGTCCGTCTGGTTAGCCAGGGGCAGTGGATGCCACCTCCGTGATGGTGCCAACCATGCCATAGCGATAGGCACATAAAGCCGTTGCCAGAAGTAACCAGCGGCAAAGGGTGAAGCGCAATCGCACCTTCAACCGATCGTTAATCCCGCCGCTCTGCCAGAAATTTCCAAGCCACTAGCCCAAACATTAACGCCAGAATCAGCCATGCCTTGCTCGGCATGGGGAAATCGATCTACAGGCAAGGATTAGCCAGTTTTAGCCAAATGTTAGCCAACTATTAGGCAGTTTTTGAGGTAGCTAACCCGCTCATAACCCTTGTTCTGTCTATATTTCTACTTTTTTAACCTGAATCTCCAATGAAAGCGCACCTGTGGGAAGGGCGCCTTCGTTGAAGACTCACGTTAAACTATTGCTGTTGCAGACCGCTTGTCTAAATTTACAAAAATTCTATTAGCGTTTTGATGACAAGGTTTGATCGGCGGACACAGATTTCTCTTTAACATTGAGCTCCGACGCTAACATTGTTCTAACTTGCTTCAGTAAGCCGTCTTGTTCTTGTCGTAAGGCTTCTAATCGATCGAGCACTTCCATCAATCGTTGAGAAGAATCAGCCTTAACGAATCGACGCGGCAAAAGCAGCCGTTTGAATCCAGTCAACGGTAATTTTAGAATCGGTGAAATCAACTGAACAGTTGCATCCACGAGCACCGTTAACAAACTAAATGCAATCCAAAGGACAAGAATCGCAATGCCCATGCTCCAAAGCGGATGCAACAGAATCCACGCAAAAATGGGATGTACATCGATCCAAGATCGCACAGAATTTTGGACACTCGCGGTAAGAGCATCGCCTAAGCTTCCGGCTTTGTGAAGAGTAGCCGTTTCTTTCATTTTTTCTCCTACACTTGAAAGGGTTCCTTCAATTTGCTGTATCCTTTCAGAAATTCCAGTTGGAGTCAGCGGATTCATCGTGTTCTCCCCCAATACGACCTATTCTTAGCGTGCTCTAAATCGAAAAAAATTGCACCACGATCAGAACCATTGAGCTAAATGCAGCACAGGACAAATGCTGGGACCTGTGGCTGGCTTGCCAAAGATCTCCGTCAGAAGAGCCATTCAATCACGCTGATCCAAATGTCTAGAACACGAGTCAATTCTCTAAAGTATTCAGCGCGATCACACCCCCCCCAACCTAAGATCATTTTCCTGGATCACGCCGCCCTGCCAGAAATTCCCAGGCTGCTAGCCCAGGCCTGAGCGCCAGAGTGGCCCAAGTCCCGATCGCGCCCATAACGACCGCGGGTTCAGAGTTCCCAGAATGAGTGCGATCGTGCTTTAACCGGCTGCCGTCTTGAGGGTTGGTTTTCTGTTTGCCGCGGTAGCTGTGCTCTAATGATCTGAACTTTCTCGGTACCGCATGCTCGGAAGGAATACAAGGTCGAACACCTCGCCTAAACCAATTCCCAATCCAGCGATAACGGCAAGATAAATCCATATCTGACGCTGCTCAAAACCCGCAGCAC